>CAWFRL010000010.1:0-173698 GCA_963818215.1 Vicinamibacteria bacterium
GAAGAGCCATCGCCGGAGGGCACGACCGCTGTTCATAGCAGCAGGCCGGCGATGCAGGCCGTCAGGAAGTTCGCGAAGGTGCCCGCCAGCAGCGCCCATAGCCCCAGGCGCGCCAGGTCGTTGCGTCGCTCCGGCGCCAGCGCGCCGATGCCCCCGATCTGCATGCCGACCGACGAGAAGTTGGCAAACCCGCACAGCGCGTAGGTCGCGATCGTGAAGGACCGCGGATCCAGCGTCTCTTTCATCGCGCCAAGCTTCGAGTAGGCGATGAGCTCGTTGAGCACGGTGCGCGTGCCGAGCAGGTCGCCGACGGCCATGGCATCCTTCCACGACACGCCCATCAGCAGCGCCAGCGGCATGAAGACCACGCCGAAGATGCGCTGCAGGCTCAGCTCGATGTGAAACACGCCGCCGATCGCCCCCAGCAGCGCGTTGGTCAGCGCGATCAGCGCCAGGAACGAAATGAGCATCGCGCCGACGTTGAGCGCCAGATGCAGGCCTTCGCCGGTTCCCCGCGCCGCCGCGCCGATCAGGTTCGCGTCGACGGTCGGGATGTCCAGCGCGACGTTGCCCGCCGTCTCGGGCTGCTCGGTCTCGGGCACGAACATCTTCGACAGCAGGATCGTTCCCGGGCACCGTCATCAGCACCGCCGCCAGCAGGTGCTTGGCCTCGATGCCGTAGAGGATGTAGGCGCCCATGATGCCGCCGCTGACGTGCGCCATGCCCGAGGTCATGACGCACATCAGCTCGGACTGCGTCATGCGATTGATGAACGGCCGGATGGTCAACGGCGCCTCGGTCTGCCCCATGAAGACCGAGGCGGCGACGTTCAGGCTCTCGGCGCCGCTGGCCCCCATCAGCCGCGTCATGACCTTCGCAAACGCGCGCACGATGACGGTCATCACGCCCAGGTAGTACAGGACGGCGAAGAGCGCCGCGATGAAGATGATGGTCGGCAGCACCTGGAACGCGAAGATGAAGCCGATCGTCTCGGCGCCGATCGCGCCGCCGCCCTCGGGCGCCGAGCTTGCCGAAGACGAACTCCGAGCCGATGAACGAGAAGGCCAGCAGGCTGGTTGATCTTGCCGCCCACCCACTCGAAGAACAGCCGGCCCCACGCGGTCTTGAGCACGACCAGCGCCAGCGCGAACTGAAGGCCCAGTCCCCAGACCACGGTTCTGGGCCGAATGGCCGCACGGTTGGTGGAACAGAAGTAGGCGATCGCCAGGATGACGGCGATGCCCGCAAGGGGCAGAAGTCGTTCGAGCACGGACCAGACGCTATAGGGACAGGACGGCTGGCGTCAACTGCGGAGCTGGCGCGCCGCAGGGAATCGGACGCGGTTCGATGATGCTATAGTTCGCCCCGCAAACATAGGTTCGCCAGATTCGGGGGAGCAATGACGAGGATTCGCGCCGCGGCCGTGCTCACGATGGTGTTCGCCATGGGAATGGCCGTCGGGACCCAGACGCCGAAATCGCCTGAGGGACTGCTGATGAAGTCCGCCGTCTTCCTCTGGGAGGCGACTGCCCCGCGGCCGACCGACAAGGGCGCCGTCCGAAGCGTCTTCCGTGCCCCATCGATCACACTCGACGAGCTCGAATACCACATCACGACGCTCAACCCCAACCAGTCGCCGCACCCTCCGCATCAGCACGTCAACGAGGAAGTGATCATCGTCAAGGAAGGCGCCGTCGAGGCGTTCGTCAACGGCGCGTGGACGCCGGTGACAACCGGCTCGCTGATCTTCTTCGCATCCAACGTCCCGCACACCGTGCGCAACGTCGGGTCGGTGGCGGCGACCTATCACGTCGTCAACTGGAAGACGCCGGGGCTCGCGCAGAAAGCGACGGGCGCCCAGTGACGGGACGCGGTCTTGCCGGGATCGTGGCGGCGCTCGGTGTCGCACTGGCAGCACCCGCAGTCTCGGCGCAAACTGCCGTCGGGTATTTCGAGGGATCCGGCGACGTCGGCGCTCCAGCGCTCGCCGGCTCCACGACCTACGACGCCAGGGCGCAGGCCTACACGATCGTCGGCGGCGGCACGAACATGTGGGCCACCCGCGACGAGTTCCAGTTCGCGTGGCGCAAGATGACCGGCGACTTCATCGTCCGAACCCACGCGGCGTTTGTCGGAGCCGGTGTCGACCCGCACCGCAAGATCGGCTGGATTGTGCGCAAGAGCCTCGACGCCGACTCGGCGTACGTCGATGCGGCCATTCACGGCGACGGGCTGACGTCGCTGCAGTTCCGCAAGACGTCTGGCGGCGTGACCGAGCAGATCGAGTCGACGCTCAAGGCGCCCGACGTCATTCAGCTCGAGCGCCGCGGCGGCACCTACACGATGTCGGTGGCCCGCTTCGGCGAGCCGTTCACCGTGACCGCCACGTCGGCCGTCGACCTGGGCGACGACGTGTACGTCGGCTTGTTCGTGTGCTCGCACAACCCGCAGGTGCGGGAGACGGCCGTCTTCAGCAACGTCCGGATCGTCGTGCCTCCGAAGGCCGGATGGACGCCGTATCGGGACTACATCGGCAGCAATCTGGAGATCATGACGGTGGCCACCGGCGCGCGCACGGTGCTGCACACCTCGCCGATTTCGCTGCAGGCGCCGAACTGGACGACCGACGGCAAGGAGCTCATCTACAACAGCACCGGCAAGCTGTTCCGGCTCGACCTGGCCACGCGCGCGGTCACCGAGATGAACACCGGCTTTGCGACGCGGAACAACAACGACCACGTGCTCTCGTTCGACGGGACGATGATGGGCATCAGCCATCACAGCGCCGACGACAACGGCCGGTCCGTCATCTACACGCTGCCCTCGACCGGCGGCACGCCGAAACGCATCACCGCCAACTCGCCCTCGTACTTCCACAGCTGGTCGCCGGACAGCAAGTGGCTCATCTACACCGGGCAGCGCAACAACGCACTCGACATCTACAAGATCTCGGCCGACGGCGGCGACGAGATTCGCTTGACGACCGCCGACGGCGTCGACGACGGGTCCGAGTACACGCCGGACGGCCAGTGGATCTACTTCAACTCCACGCGGACCGGCCGGATGCAGATCTGGAAGATGAAGCCGGACGGCAGCGAGCAGACGCAGGTCACCAACGACGAGTTCAACAACTGGTTTCCGCACATCGCGCCCGACGGCAAGTCGATGGTGGTGATCTCGTACGGGCAGGACGTCGTTGCCGGCGACCACCCGTTCTACAAGCAGGTGTACCTGCGTCACCTGCAGCTGGACGGGAGCAATCCGAAGGTGATCGCGTATCTCTACGGCGGGCAAGGCACAATCAACGTGCCGTCGTGGTCGCCGGACGGGAAGCAGATTGCGTTTGTGAGCAACACGGCGCTGCCGGCGCCGCACTGAGCAGGCTCCGGCTAGCCCGCGCCTTGTCAGCGATGGCCGTCGACAATCGCGGCGACGGTGTTCTCCAGAGCCTGCCGGACGTAGGCGACGTCGCTGGCATGCTCCGGGCTCACGCGAAGCTGGAGCCCGATTGGCGCCGGACGCGCGTCGGTGGTGACCGTGAAGTGAAGCAGCACGGGGGCATCGGTCGCCTTGCTGGCCTCATCGACATTCCGATTCGCGGTGACCGTGACGACAGAGTAGGTCTGCCCGGCGTGGGTGAATTCGTGGCCCTCGAGCTCGGCCAGCGAGTCGAGAATGTCAGCCATGAGTGCCTTCCCTTCTCCAGGGTTGCGATCGCACTGCAACCTGGAGGACGAAAGTTGGTCGGGACGGCGAGATTCGAACTCGCGACCCCCTGAACCCCATTCAGGTGCGCTACCAGGCTGCGCTACGTCCCGTTCCCTGGCGGGTGGTGCTCCGCGCGACTGAGTTCCCCGTACTCTACGACGCGGCCTTGCGGCGCTTGGTCGTCGTCTTGCGCGATGTCCCGGCTGGCGCCGCGCCATCGTCGGCCGCCGCCGCCGGGGTGGGCGTCGTGGCCAGCCTGCCTTTGCTGCTGCGCGGCTGACTGAGCAGCGTCAGCAGCGCCCGCAGTCCGTTCCTCACCGCCATCACGCGCTTGCGCGCGTCGGCGTTGAGCGCCGCAGCCCGTGTCGGCTTCTGCGGCTCGTCGTCAAACGGCAGCTCATCGCTGGGCTGTCGTTCCTCCGTCCAGCTTCCGCCGGGCGCCGGCAAGCGTCAGGCCCTCGACGAATACGAGCTGCTTGATGCGCAGCACGCGCTCGAGATCCGACGGCCGGTACAGCCTCGGCCCGCCGGGGTTTTTCACGACCCCGAGGTCGGAAAACTCCATCTCCCACGTGCGCAACACGTACGCCTGCACCTGCGCTCGTTCGCAGACGTCAGCGGCCTTCAGCCACGTGCGCTTCGAGGGGTCGGCAACAGCCTGGGCCATCAGCGATACGGTCGGCCGCCGAGGGGAGCGCCGACTGGGAAGTATAGCATTACAATCCGCCCGTGGCCGGGCGTACGGCCTGAGAACCACCCGCCAATGCCGCGTTTTTCGCCAGACGTGATGCCTTTCTCCCGCGGCTTCGGTGGCTAGTCGCCCTTGCGGGCGCGGCGACGCACTTCGATGCGGATCGGCGTGCCAACGAAGCCGAACTTCTCGCGCAGCTGATTCAGCAGAAAGCGCTGATAGGAGAAGTGGAACGACGTCGCGACGTTGGTGAAGAACACGAACGTGGGCGGCGCCACGCTGGTCTGCGCCGCATAGAGAATCCGAACCTGCCTGCGGGTGGGGCTGGCCGGCGGATGCACGGCCGTCACGTCGCGCACGAACCGGTTGAGCTCCGGCGTCGGCACCCGCTTCATTCGCGACGCCGCCACCTTGTCGACCGTCTCGAGAAGCTTCGGCGTGCGCTCCCCGGTGGCGGCCGAGATGTGCATCACCGGCGCGTAGTCGAGAAACTTCAACTGGCGCCGCAGCTTCTCGTCGAACTCCTTGTAGAAGTCCGGCGCCGTGCTGCTTCATCAGGTCCCACTTGTTGGCGGCAATGACGATGCCGCAGCCCAGGCGGTCGGCCTCGCCGGCAATCGCGGCATCCTGGTCGGTGGCGCCCTGCGAAGAGTCCACGACCATCACGACGACATCGGCGTGCTGGATCGCGCGCCGCGCCACGAGCACGCTCAATGACTCCAGCGGCCCGCTGGTCCCCACCCGGCCTGCACGACGGATGCCGGCGGTGTCGACGATGCGGTAGTCGCGCTTCTGCCATTTCAGCAACGTGTCGACCGCGTCGCGCGTGGTGCCTGGCATCTCGCTGACGAGCATCCGCTCCTCGCGCAGCAAGCGGTTGACCAGCGACGACTTGCCGGCGTTGGGACGGCCGATGACGGCGATGGACACTTCCTTGGGCGGCTGATCGCGCGGCGCCGCGCCTGCCTCGGTCGCGGTTGCGCCGCCATCGGGCCCTTTGCGAATCCTGCTGCGCGATCTCGTCGAGCAGGTCGCTGATGCCCAGCCCGTGCTCTGCGGAGATCTCGAACATCGGGTCGATGCCCAGTTCGTAGAACTGCATCGTCGCTTCGCGCGCCTTCTTGGCGTCTATCTTGTTGACCACGGCGAGGATGGGCGAACCGCTGGCCCGCAGCTGCTTGACGATGTCGAGGTCGCCGGGCACCAGGCCATGCTGGCCGTCGAGCACGACGACGAGCAGGTCGGCTCGCGTAATCGCCTCCTTCCCCTTTTCCGCAACCATCTGCTGCAGCGGGTCTTCGGTCGCGCCGAACATGCCACCGGTATCAAGCAGCGTGAACGACGACGCTCTGCCATTGCACGATCTGCGCGATCACGTCGCGGGTCGTGCCTGGCACCGGCGTCACGATCGAGCGGCGTGTGCCCGTGATCCTGTTGAACAGCGTGGACTTGCCCACGTTGGGGCGGCCGACCAGGACGACCAGGGGAAGCGTGCGAGACACGTGGGGACGATTGTAGCGTGCGCATTCCGGCGCGAACCGGGAGGTCGGACCGCGCCAAATCGCGAGTGCCAGTCGAGGCAGGTGCGACGTCCGGCCGGGGGACCGCGGGATTTGACACGCTAAGTGCTTCTGTCTATGCTAGTTACCAAGCGTGACTGGTTCCCGAGCATGATCAAGCTGGACATCGTCAACGAAGTCTCGAAGATCGCCGACATCACCAAAGTGAAGGCCGAGCTTGCGGTTGATGCCGTGTTTGACGCGATGCGCGTATCGATGCAGCGCGGCGAACGCATCGAACTGCGGGGGTTCGGCGTGTTCCAGGTGAAGCCGCGCAAGCGCGGCATCGGCCGTAACCCACGGACCGGCAAGGAGGTGCGCATCCCGCCTGGCCGCACCATCCGCTTCAAGCCCGGCAAGGAACTTCAGAACATCAGCTAGCGGCCGGACTGGATCCGCACGTCCAGGTCGACTTGCCCTCCGGTTCTTCGCGTGCCAGAACTCGACCCCGTTGACTCCGACATCGCCCTCCGAGGGGTCACTGGGACCAGTGTGGGAGCCGGTCGCCCCCGCGCTTCACCCGAAGATTCCAGGACCGGGTCTGGCTGCATGCGCTGCTGTTCGGCGTTGACCGCCCTGACGACCACTCTGACCGGGCTCGAGCACTACGCCGCGTTTCTGAGCGACTTCGGCGCCAACCGCGTCTCGGCTGGATGGGCATCGATCGGCTACGGCGCGTGGTACAGCGCGACGATACTGGCCATCCTGGGCGCCCACGAGATGGGCCATTACCTGGCCTGCCGCTACTACCGAATCGACGCCACGCCTGCCCTACTTCATTCCGATGCTCGGGGTGTTGACCGGCACGTTCGGCGCGGTGATTCGGATTCGCGAGCCAATCCTGTACAAGCGCGCCCTCTTCGACATCGGCATCGCCGGGCCGATTGCCGGCTTCCTTGTCGCAGTGCCGGTCCTGTTTGCCGGCCTCTGGCTGTCGACCCTGGTTCCGCTGCCGCGGCACTTCTCCGGCCTGGAACTTGGCGAGCCGCTGCTGTTCAAGGCCGCGGCGTGGCTGGTGTGGGGCACCCCGCCCAGACGGTCTCGCGCTGAACATGCACCCGATGGCGTTTGCCGCCTGGTTCGGCCTGCTGGCCACGGCCCTGAATCTGTTTCCGATCGCCCAACTCGACGGCGGCCATATCGCGTACGCCGTCTTCGGCCCGCGAGCCACCTACATCACTTACGCCTCGCTGGGCGTGGCGTTGGTGTTGACGACCGTGTCATTGAGCTGGATCGTCTGGACGGTGATGATCGTCGCGATGCTTTTCATCGCCGGCGCCGCGCCATCCCCGCGTGATGGACGAGGTCGTGCCTCTCGATCGCACCAGGCTCTGGCTGGCGGCGTTTGCGCTGCTGATGTTCGTGCTGTGCTTCACGCCGGCGCCCATCGAACTGCTGGACCTGGTGCGGAAGTAGCGCTCCCGGTCCGTTACAGCATCCCCATCGGATCGACGTCGACGGTCACGCGTCGCCGCAACTCGGGCAACGACTCCAGGGCCGCGCGCATCGCGGCCCGCGTCGCCGTGCGATGCCGGGTCTTCAGGAAGATCTGCGCGCGGTATTCGCCGCGCAGCTTGGCCAGCGGCGCCGGCGCGGGCCCGAGCACCGCGAAGCTGCCACGGGCGCCCTGCTGCAGGCGGCCGCCCAGATCCGACGCGTCCTGCATGGCCTGCGCGTAGGTGCGCCCACGGATGACGAGGCTCACCAGCCCGACGGCCGGCGGGTACGCCATCGCCTTGCGGTACCGCAGCTCTTCGTTGAAGAAGCCGTCGTAGTCCTGGCGGGTCGCCATCTGGATGCTGTAGTGGTCGGGATGGATGGTCTGGATGATGGCTTCGCCCGCCTGCACTCCGCGGCCGGCGCGACCGGCCACCTGCGTGAGCAGCTGGAACGTCCGTTCGGCGGCGCGGAAATCCGCCAGGCCCAGCCCGAGATCGGCCGACACGACCCCGACCAGCGTCACACGCGGAAAGTCGTGCCCCTTGGCGATCATCTGCGTGCCGACCAGCAGGTCGAGATCGCCGCGTCCAAAGCGCGCCAGCACGTCCTGGATCGCGCCACGCTTCTGCATCGTGTCGCGGTCCACGCGTCCGGCCCGAATGCCCGGGAACAGACGCTCGACCTCGGTCAGCACGCGGTCGGTGCCGAAGCCAAGCTGCTCCAGGTACGGCGCAGCGCACTTCACGCAGGCGCCCGGGACGCGCATCGAGTAGTTGCAGTAGTGGCACACGGCGCGCGAGGGCCCGTGGGCTCGCCGATGCACCGTGAGGGTCACGCTGCAGTTCGGGCACTCCAGGATGTGCCCGCATTGGCGGCACAGCACGCTGGTGGCGTAGCCTCGACGATTGAGCAGCAGCAGCGTCTGCTCCCCCGCAGCTCAGCCGCGCCCCAACTGCCTCCGTCAGGGCCGCGCTGAGCACGACATCGGGACCCGAGGCCGCGTACTCCTCGCGGAGATCGACGATGCGGACGCTGGCGAGCGGCCGGTCGAGCACGCGCCGTCGAGAGCACCACGCGCTGGTACCGCCCCGCCGCCGCGTTGAAGGCCGTCTCCATCGCCGGCGTGGCCGATCCCAGCACGACCAGCGCACGTGCCTCGCGCGCGCGCACGACCGCGACGTCTCGCCCGTTGTAGCGCGGCGTCTCCTCCTGCTTGTAGGACCCGTCGTGCTCCTCGTCGACGACGAGCAGGCCCAGCCGGTCGAGGGGCGCGAAGACGGCCGAGCGTGTGCCCACGACCAGGTCGACCTCGCCGCGCCGGATGCGATACCACTGATCGTGCCGCTCGCCGTCGGCCAGGCCGCTGTGCTGAATGGCCACGCGGTCGCCGAAGGCCGCCCGGAACTGCGCGGCGACCTGTGGCGTCAGCGCGATCTCCGGCACGAGGATCAGCACACGGCGGCCCTGCGCGATGGTGTGACGGGCCAGGCGCACGTACAGCTCGGTCTTGCCGCTGCCGGTGACGCCGTGCACCAGCGCCGCATGGTAGCCGCCGCTATCGAGCAAGCCCGCCAGCGTCGAGAGCGCCGTCGCCTGCTCTTCGGTCAGCGCGCGCGTCTCGTCGCGATCGACAACCGGCGCGGCGCCTCCGGCAAACGGGTCCCGCTCGCTCACTTCCTCGCGCAGGTGCACGAGCCCGCGGCTCGCGAGGCGTCGCAGCGTGCCAAGGTCGACGCCGTGCTCGCGAAGCGCGCCGACGGTCTGGGGTTGGCCGGTGGCCGCCAGCGCCGCCAGGGCGGCCTGCTGGCGGGCGCCCAGCGTCGCGTCCGGCGTGACGCTCTGCGCCGCCGCAAGGCTCGCGCCCGCCGGAGTGAGCGTTGCGATGACCGTCGTGCGAAACGCCCTGGCGCGGCCCGTCATCGTCGTGACTCGCTCGATCAGGCCGTCGCGTTCGAGTGACGCCACGACCGCGTCGGCCCGTCCGCGCAAGCGTCTTCGGGCCCTTCGCCAGACGGGTCAGCACCTGCAGCCCGCGGCCCGTCGTCCGGCCCCTCGAGGGCTGCCCGCCCGGAGGCGGTGAGGCGGTAGCGGCGCTGGCTCTCGACCCAGGCGCCCGGCGGCATGGCCGCCGCCAGCGTGTCGCCGGGCCCGGCCAGGTAGTAGTCCGACACCCAGAGGGCGAGGTCCACGATCGCATCCGGGAGGAACGGCTCTTCGTCGAGGACCTCGATCAGATCCTTGACGTCGCCTTCGGCCGCGGCGACATCAGTCGAGACGACCAGACCGGTCACCGTGCGTGTGCCCAGCGGCACCAGCACCCGCGCGCCCCGTGACAGGGCGCGCGCATCTCTGGCGGCACACGATAGGTCAGGAGCGGGAGCGCTGGAACCGGGACGGCGACGGAGGCGAACATCGCGTCGATGAGACATGCGCCAAATCTTGCAATCGTCGAATCGTGCCATCGTCGTCAAGTCTTCTTCATGACCATCTTCATGTCTTCCCACACCTCGCGTTTTGCGGCGGGGTTCCGCAGCAGGTAGGACGGGTGAAAGGTCGGCATGACGGCGACGCCGCCGAGCGTGTGGAACTGCCCTCGCAGCCGCGAGATCGGCGTCTCGGTCTGCAGCAGCGTCTGCGCGGCGAACTTGCCCAGCGCGACGATGACCGTTGGCTGAATGGAGGCGATCTGCGCCTGCAGGAACGGCGAACACGCCTCGATCTCGTCGGGCTCCGGGTTCCTGTTGCCCGGCGGACGGCACTTGACGACGTTGGCGATGTAGACGTCTTCGCGCGCGAGGCCCATGGCCTTGATGATCTGCGTGAGCAGTTGGCCGGCCCGACCGACGAAGGGCTCGCCCTGCTCGTCTTCGTCGGCGCCAGGACCTTCGCCGACAAACATCAGGCGCGCTTCGGGATTGCCGACGCCGAACACGATGTTGGTCCGCCCCGTGTGCAGCTTGCAGCGACGGCAGTCGCCGAGGTCGGCCCGGATCTCGGTGAGGCTGATGATGCCGGACGGCGCTTCGCTACGTGCGGGCGCCTCGGGTTCTTCAGGTGCTTCGACGTGCTTCGGGCTCCCGCGGGCGCCTTCGCACGAACACGCCACGAGGGATCCGCAGAAACGCCGTCCACGCCGAGGTCCTTCAGGTACCGCAGGTGCGCGGCCAGATCGCGTGCGGTGCTCATGCCCGGGCTTCGGCGGACTGGCGGGCGAGCCACTGCTCGAGACGATCGGCAAGCACCGCGGCAATGGCGGCCTTCGAGGCCCTGGGCACGTGCTCGTCGGCGTCTGCTCCGATGATGGTCACGGCGTTGGCGTCGACGTCAAAGCCGATATCCGCCTTCGACACGTCGTTGGCGACGATGACGTCGATGCCCTTCCGCAGGCGCTTGGCCCGCGCGCGCGCGACGACGTCCTCGGTCTCGGCGGCAAATCCCACCAGCAGCGGCGCGGTCCGGCCCTCGCGGCGCGCGCCACGCCGCGACGTCGGCCAGGATGTCCGGCGTCGCCGGGAGCCGCACGGTGAGCGTCTCGTCGGCGTGCGCGATCTTCTGCGCGGCGACGCTGATCGGGGGTGTAGTTGGCAACGGCGGCGGCCATCACCAGCGCATCGGCCTGCGGCACGGCGGCCAGCACGGCGCGATGCATCTGCGTCGGCCGACCGGACGCGAATCGCCGATGCCACGGCCGGAAGCTCAATCGCCGTGGGTCCGGTGATCAGCGTGACCGCTGGCGCCACGGCGGGCCAGCTCGCCGGCAATCGCGTAGCCCATCCGGCCGCTCGACCGGTTGCCGATGAAGCGCACCGGGTCGAGGTCCTCGAAGGTCGGACCGGCGGTCACCACGACGTTCCTGCCAAGCAGCGTCTGCCGGCGGGCGAGCACGGCCTCGGCCGCGGCGACGATCGCGTCGGCTTCCGCCAGCCGCCCCTTGCCAATCCACCCGCAGGCCAGGTATCCCTCGCCCGGGTCGACAAACATCACGCCCCGCGACGACAGCGCCTGCACGTTCTGCTGCACGGCCGGATGCGCCAGCATGTTGGTGTTCATGGCCGGCGCCAGCAGCACCGGTGCGGTGGTGGCCAGATACAGCGACGACAGGAAATCGTCGGCGATGCCGTGCGCGAACTTGCCGATGGTGTTTGCGGTGGCGGGCACCACCAGCAGCAGGCCGATATCCGACGCAATGGCGATGTGCTCGATGTCGGCGTTGGCGCCCGGCGTCCACTGGCCCGTGATGACGCGCCGGCGCGTGATGGCCTCGAAGGTGACCTCGCCGACGAACCGCCTGGCGTTGCGGGTCATCAGCGCGACGACGTCGTGCCCGCGCTTCTGCAGGCCACGAGCCACCTCGACGGCCTTGTAGGCCCCGATGCCGCCGGTGACGCCGAGCGCAATGAGTGCCATGGCTACTCGCGGAACGTGTCGATGATCGCCGAGGCGACCGGACCCATGCGGGGGCGCCGGGCACGCTCGGCCTGAACGATGCAGCACAGCCGGCCCACGGCCGGATCGACCTCGTCGTTGATCACGACGTAGTCGTACTCGGCGACGGCCCCCACCTCGCTGCGCGCGACCTCGAGCCTGCGCTGGATGGCCGCCTCGCTGTCCTTGCTGCGGTGCCGCAGCCGCTCCTCGAGCACCGCGTACGACGGCGGCAACACGAACACGCCGACGCTGTCGAACCCGCGCAACCGCACCTGCCTGGCGCCCTGCACGTCGATGACCAGCACCAGGTCCTGGCCGCTGGCCAGCACGCGCTCGGTCTCGCTGGCCGACGTGCCGTAGTAGTTGCCGAAGACGTCGGCGAACTCGAGAAAGTCGCCGGCGGCGATCATCGCGTCGAACCGCTCGCGGCTGATGAAATTATAGTCCACCCCGTCGGCCTCGCCGGGCCGCGGACGCGCGCGACGTGAACGACCGCGACAGGACGAGGTCGGGAACGACCTGCACGAGGCGCTCGACCAGCGTCGTCTTGCCGGTGCCCGACGGCGCCGAGACGATGAACAGCCGGCCGCGGCCGGAACGCTCACTCGACATTCTGAACCTGCTCCCGCATCTTCTCGAGCTCCGCCTTGGCCGTCACGACCAGCTCCGACGCCGCGTTGCCGTCGGCCTTCGACCCGATCGTGTTGATCTCCCGATTCATCTCCTGCAGCAGGAAGTCGAGCTTGCGCCCGCACGGCTCCGGCGCATCGGTGAGCGCCGTCCAGTGCACGACGTGCGCGCGGAACCGCGTGATCTCCTCGCTGATGTCCGATCGGCTCACGAGGCGCACGATCTCCTGCGCGACCGAGGCGCGATCGAGCGGCAGGTCGCTGGTCAACTCCGACACGCGCAGGGCCAGCCGCTCCTGCAGGCTCTGCTGTCCCGCCGCGGCCGCCGCCGCAATCCGCTCGATGAGCTCGGCCATCGCCTGCCGGCGCGCGTCGAGGTCCCGCTGAAGCTGCTGCCCTTCGTGGACGCGCATCCGGCCCAACTCCGCCAGCGCGTCCTGGACGGCCTGATCGACCGCGTGCGCCGATGGCCTCGCTGCTCCCGGAGTCCGGCACCGCGGGCTGCTCACGAATCGTGATGGCATGCGGCAGGCGCAGCAGATCGCCAGGCGTCAGGTGCCCGGCAATCACGCCACGCAGCCTGGCGCGTTCCAGCGCAGCCTCGAGCGCCGTGACAAAGGCCTCGTTGAGTTCGACGTGCGGCACGGCCGCCTGGCGCAGCTGCACGCTGACGCCCAGCTCGATCCGTCCGCGCGCCACGGCCTGCTGCACCAGCGCACGAATGCGCGTCTCGCGGTCGGCCAGCGACTGCGGCAGCCGCAGCTGGACATCGAGGAATCGATGGTTGACGGCGCGGACGGTGACGCTGACGGTCGCCCGTTCGTCTTCGCGCGTCAGCGCCGCAAATCCGGTCATGCTCGTGATCATTCGGACTCGGTCCTCACTCTGCGGCCCTCTTGCGCGGCGGCCAGCGGCAACGCGGGCCTGTCGCCCGGCTTGCGCCCCTCCAGCAACTGCAGCTCGTACAGCCTGCGCATACAAGCTGCCGCTGCGGGCCAGCAGGTCGTCGTGCCGCCCCACCTCGACGATTCGCCCGCGGTCCATGACCAGAATCGCATCGGCGCGGCGAATGGTCGACAGCCGGTGCGCGATGACGAACGAGGTGCGGTTCTTCATCAGGTTGACGAGCGCTTCCTGCACCAGCTGCTCGGACTCGGTGTCGAGCGACGAGGTCGCTTCGTCGAGGATCAGCAGCGGCGAGTCCTTCAGCAAGCGCGCGCGCGATGGCCAGACGCTGCCGCTGCCCGCCCGACAGCCGCTGCCCCCGCTCGCCGATGGTGGTCTGGTAGCCCTCGGGCAGCGCCTGGATGAAGTCGTGCGCGTGGGCAGCCCGGGCCGCGGCCTCGATCGCCTCGCGCGGCGCATCGGGACGTCCGTATGCGATGTTGTGCGCGATGGTGTCGTCAAACAGCACCGTCTCCTGAGTGACGATGCCGATCTGCGCGCGCACCGACGCCAGCGTGACGTCGCGGATGTCCACGCCGTCGACGCGGATGGCGCCGCCCGTGACGTCGTAGAAGCGCGGGATCAGGTTGACCAGCGTCGTCTTGCCCGCGCCGCTGCGGCCCACAATCGCGATCATCTGGCCGGCATGCGCGGTGAAGCTCACCCCGCGCAGGATGGGTCTGCGCGTGGCCGTCGTCGTAGGCGAAGACGACGTCCTCGAACGCCAGCGTGCGCTGAAATGGCGCCAGCGCCGGCCGCGCCGGGCTTCTCGACCACCTCGGTGTGGCGATCGAGCACTTCGAAGACGCGCTCGGCCGCCGCGATCGCCTGCTGAAGGCTCGCATTGACGCGGCTCAGCTTCTTCACCGGGCCGTACATCAGCAGCAGCGCCGCGATGAACGCCGCAAACTCGCCGGTCGTGAGCCGGCCGGCCGCGATCTCGCGGCTGCCGTAGTAGAGCGCGCCGGCAATGGCGAACCCGCCCAGCAGCTCCATCAGCGGCGGCAGGATCGAGACGATCGAGGTGACCGTCATGCTCGTGCGGTACAGCTGCGACGAGGCTGCGGAGAACCGGGCCGCCTCGCGCCGCTCCGCGCCAAAGGCCTTGACGATCCGATGGCCCGCAAACGACTCGGCCGCGACGTGGGACAGGTGCTCGAGCGCTTCCTGGCTGCGGCGGGTCGTCCGGCGGAGCCGCCGCCCGAGCTTGGCCAGCGGGTAGACGATGATCGGCGCGCCCGTGACGCAGACCAGCGCGAGGCGGGCGTCGTACCAGAACAGCAGCCCCGCATAGCCGATGAGGGCCAGACCTTCCTGCAGCAGGTCGCCGATGGTCTCGGCCACCACGTGCTGCACCTGGCCGACGTCGTTGGTGATTCGCGACAGCAGCTGGCCGGTCGAGCGGCGCGCGAAGAAGCCCGCCGACTGCTCGAGCATGTGCGAGTGCAGCCGGTTGCGCAGGTCGCGCACCACCCGCTGGCCGACATCGGCCATCAGGTAGTTGGAGAAATACCCGCCAAGGCCCTTGAAGAGATAGGCCAGCACGACAATCAGCGCCGCCTGCCCGACCTGCTCCTGCCTGGGCAGCACGCTGTCGAGAATGACCTTGATCTGCAGGGGGAGCAGCGCCGACGCCGCGGCGTACACGAGCATCGCCGCAATCGCCCAGATGAGCCGCAGGCGATAGGGAGCCGCGTAGCGGAGGAGCCGAAGGAGGGCGTTCACTCGGTGAAGCGGTACTTCAGCAGCACCCACAGCGCGACGACGCCGTCGCGCCACGTAATCTTCTTGCCTTCGTCGTAGTTCCGGCCGTCGTAGGTGATCGGCACCTCGTACACCCGGTAGTCGCGCTTGAAGATCTTCGCCGTCAGCTCGGGCTCGATCCCGAAGCTGTCGGACTTCAAGCGTCATCGACCGGAGCACCTCGACCCGCATCACCTTGTAGCAGGTCTCCATGTCGGTCAGCATCGTGTTGTACAGGACGTTGGTCAGGAACGTCAGAAACACGTTGCCGAGGTAGTGAGAGAACAGGAAGACGCGGTGCCGGCCGATGAATCGCGACCCGTACACCACGTCGGCCCGGCCCTGGCAGATGAGCTCGATCAGCTCCGGGTACTCCTCGGGCGAGTACTCGAGGTCGGCGTCCTGGATGACGACGATGTCGCCGGTCACCTCGGCAAAGCCGCGACGCAGCGCCGCGCCCTTGCCCTGGTTCCTCTCCTGGAAGATCAACCTGAAGCCGTGCTGCTGCTGGAGACGTGTCAGGATGTCGCGCGTGCCGTCGGTCGAACCGTCATCGACGACGATCAGCTCGACTCGCACCGGCTGGGCCAGTACCCGGCCGATGATCTCTTCAATCGTCGCCCGCTCGTTGTAGACGGGCATCACGACCGACAGCAGGGGGTCCTTCAGAATCCCGCGCAACCCAGCCATCAGCGTCCGATCGAGTAGTACGTGAAGCCCTGCTCCTTCATCAGCGCGGGGCTGTAGATGTTGCGGCCATCGAAGATGACCGGCGACTTGAGCAGCTTGCGCATCTTCGCGAAATCGGGCTCGCGGAACTCGTTCCACTCGGTGACGATCGCCAGCGCGTCGGCGCCCTTGAGCGCGTCGTAGCTGCGGTCCGCCAACGCGACCTTCGAGCCGAAAATCCCCTTGGCGACCTTCATCGCCTCCGGATCGAAGGCCTGCACCTTCGCGCCGGCGGCCAGCAGCCTCTCGACGATCGTGATGGCCGGCGCCTCGCGCATGTCGTCGGTCCGCGGCTTGAACGCGAGCCCCCACAGCGCGACGGTCTTGCCCTTGAGCGAGCCGAAGTGCTTGACCATCTTGTCGACCAGGCGCGCCTTCTGCCGCTTGTTCACGGCCTCGACCGCATCGAGGATCTTGAACTCGTAGCCTTCCTTGCCCGAAAAGTGGACGATCGCCTGGACGTCCTTGGGAAAGCAGCTTCCGCCGTAGCCGACGCCGGGGAAGAGAAACGACGTGCCGATGCGGCGATCCGACCCAACGGCCCGGCGGACGTCGTCGACGTCGGCGCCGAAGAGCTCGCAGACGTTCGCGATCTCGTTCATGAACGAGATCTTGGTCGCCAGCAGCGCGTTTGCCGCGTACTTGCACAACTCCGCGCTGGCGCAGTCCATCACCATCACCGGCGCCCCGGTGCGCGTGAACGGCGCGTAGAGCTCCTGCATGATGCGCCGCGCCTTGTCGTCCTCGGCGCCGATGACGACGCGGTCGGGTTTCAGGAAGTCCTCGACCGCGGCGCCCTGCTTCAGGAACTCGGGATTGCTGACGACGCTGAAGGGATGCGTGGTTTCGCGGCGGATGACCTCGCGCACCTTGGCGGCCGTCCCGACCGGCACCGTGCTCTTGTCGACGACGACCTTGTAGCCGTTCATGGCGCGCGCGACGTCGCGCGCGACGTCGAGCACGTGCCGCAGATCGGCCGAGCCGTCCTCTCCTTGCGGCGTGCCGACGGCGATGAAGACGATCTCGGAGGCCCTGACCGCCTTGGCCAGCTGCGTCGTGAAGGTGAGGCGCTTCCTCTTGACGTTGCGGTGCACCAGTTCTTCCAGGCCCGGCTCGTAGATGGGCATGCGCCCCCGCCGCAGCATCCGCACCTTGGCGTCGAGCTTGTCCACGCAAATCACGTCGTTGCCCGTCTCGGCCAGGCATGCTCCGACGACCAGACCGACATACCCGGTCCCGACAACGGCAATCTTCATCCCGCGCTAGGCTCCCCGTGAAGAAACAGCCACAAAACGCTAAACGCTACCACAGCGCACAAAACGGTGTCAACATACTGATACTCAAGGACTTCTGGGATCAGCGCTCGCCGCCGCGGACCCGCGGATTCCGTGCTAGCCTCCCTGCCGTGAACCTGTTGCTCGACTACCGGCCGGCACTGACCCGGCGAACCGGAGTCGGCGAGTACGCGCACGAGCTGGCCGCGGCGCTGAGCCGAACCGCCCGGCCGCAGGACCGCCTCACGCTGTTCACCAGCTCGTGGCGCGACCGACCCGACCCGTCGCTTCGTGACTGGCCGGCGGTCACGGTGGTCGACCGTCGGGTGCCGGTGCGGCTGCTCAATTGGGCGTGGCATCGTCGTCAGTGGCCGCCGATCGAATGGCTGGCGGGGCCAGTCGACGTCGCCGTCTCGATGCATCCGCTGGTGCTGCCCACACGGGACGCCCATCGGGTCATCACCATCCACGACCTCGATTTCCTGCGCCATCCGGAACGCACGACCGCCGAGATCCGGCGCGACTACTCCGGGACTGGTTCGCGATCACGCGAAACAGGCGGCGCTGGTCGTCGTCAACTCCACCGACACCGCGCGCGCGGTCCAGCTCGAGCTGCAGGTTCCATCCGAGCGCATCGTCTTGTGCCGTCCGGGCCTGCCGGGCTGGATCGGACAGCCGGCGGCCCGGCCCGAGCCTGTGCCCGGGCTACGTGCTGTTTGTCGGGACGCTCGAGCCGCGCAAGAACATCGGCACGCTGCTCGACGCGTGGACGCTGCTCGTGAAGCGCCTCCCCAGCCTGCCAAAGCTGCGGCTGGCCGGTGCGGCGCGGCCCGAGGCCGGCACGTGGCTCGCCCGTCTGCAGGTGCCGCCGCTTGCCGGCAAGGTCGAATACGTCGGCTACATCCCCGATGCCGCACGGCGTGAGGTGTACGCCGGGGCTCGCCTGCTCGTGCTGCCCTCCTGGCACGAGGGCTTCGGACTGCCCGCCCTCGAGGCGATGGCGCTGGGGGTGCCCGTGGTCGTCTCCAATCGCGGCGCGCTTCCCGAGGTCGTGGGCGATGCGGGACTGCTGGTGCCGCCCGACGACGCCCGTGGGCTTGCGGCCGCGATCGAGTCGGTGCTGTGCGACCCGCTCAAGGCGTCCGCGATGAGCGCGCGAGGTCTCGTGCAGGCCGCCGGGTTCACCTGGGACGCCGCCGCCGTGCGGCTGCGCGACGCCTTCGACCAACTGCCTCCGGTGTCGGGCGAACGCGTGATGCGTATTGGAGTCGACGCCCGGGAACTGAGCGGTCACGCGACCGGCGTGGGCCGGTACCTGCAGTGTCTGCTGCGCGAGTGGGCGCTGTCGGCCGTGCCACATCAGCTGGACGCTGTACTCGCCGGACGGCCGTTTGGCGGTGCCGCCGGGCCTGACGCCGAAGTCGGCGATCGTGCCCGGCACGGGCAACACCTGCTGGGAACAGGGCGCGCTGGCGCGAGCCGTGCGGCGGGACCGGCCGGACGTCTTCTTCGCGCCCGGCTACACGGCGCCGCTCGACGATCGGCGTGCCGCTGGTCGTCGCGATGCACGACGTCTCGTTTGCGGCGCACCCCGAGTGGTATCCGCTGGCGCGAGGGCCTGCGGCGTCGATGGCTGGCGCGATTGGCCGCGCGGCAGGGCGCGCGCGGTGCTCACGATCTCAGAGTTCTCCCGCGGCGAGATCGTGCGGCACCTGGGCATCCCGCGCAGACCGCGTTCGCGTGATTCCCCTCGGCGTGGGGCTGGCCAGCGCGATCGATCGCGACGCGTCGCGCGAGCCGCTGGTGCTCTTCGTCGGATCGATCTTCAATCGCCGCCACCTGCCCGCGCTGGTCGACGGCTTCGCGCTGCTCGCCCGACGGCGCCCCGACGTCCGGCTCGAGATCGTCGGCGCCAACCGCACGCATCCGCTGGTCGACCTGCGCGCGCTGGCCGCCGCTGCGGCGCCAGGCCGCATCCGGATGCGCGACTGGGTCGACGACGACGAGCTGCGGTCGCTGTACGAGCGGGCGTCCGTGTTTGCGTTCCTGTCCGAGTACGAAGGCTTCGGCCTCACGCCGCTCGAAGCGCTGGCGGCCGGCATTCCGCCGGTCGTGCTCGACACGGCCGTCGCGCGCGAGGTCCTGGCGGACGCCGCGCTCTACGTCGCCGCGCCCGAGCGGCCACCTGGTCGCCGACGCGCTGAGCGACGCGCTTGGCCCCGAGCACCGAACGAGTGCGGGTGCTGCGCGCGGCGCCCGGCGGTGCTCGCGCGATACGACTGGCGCCGCACCGCCGCCGCGACGCTGGCCGTGCTCGAGGAGGCGGCCCGGTCATGACTCGCCTGGCCATCGTCATCGTGTCGTTCAACGCGCGCGACGACCTGGCCGGCACGCTCGCGAGCCTGACGGCCGCGCCGCCGGCAGCGTCGCACGAGATTGTCGTGGTCGACAACGCCTCGACCGACGGGGCGCCCGCGCTGGTGCGCGAGCGTTTCCCCGCGGTGCGCGTGATCGACGCCGGCGGCAACCTCGGGTTCGCGCGCGCCAACAACATCGGCATCCGGGCCACGACGAGCGAGCTCGTGCTGCTGCTCAATCCGGACACGATCGTGCCCGCCGGGCGCGATCGACGCGATGGTGGCCCACATCAGCGCAGCTGCCGGACGTCGACGCGATCGGGCCGCGCCTGGTCGACCTCGAGGGCCGCGCGGAGTTGTCCTTCGGCGCGATGTACAGCCCCTGGTCCGAAGCGCGGCGCAAGCTCGCGCTGGCGCTCGACGCGCGCGGCGTTGGCCCGATGCGCCGCTGGATCGACCGCGCGACACGCCGCGAGCGCGTGGTCGATTGGGTGAGCGGCGCGTGCCTGCTCGTGCGCCGCGACGCCGGCGACGCGGCCGGCTGGCTCGACGAGCGCTACTTCATGTACGCGGAGGACGTCGATTTCTGCGCGGCCCTGCGCAAGGCCGGCGGACAGGTGCTGTTCACGCCTGTCGCGGAAATCGTCCACTTGCGCGGCCGGTCCGGGCGCACCAGTCCGGGGCCGACCCGCGAGCGCCTGGCGCGCCAGCCACCTGGCGTTCTACCGCAAGCACCTGCCGCACTGGGCCGGCCTGCTGGAGTGGTATCTGAAGCGCAGCCTGATCCGGGCGGCTCCCACCTCAAGTATCATTTCCCCCTGTGAAAGTCGCTATCGATGCCCGCAAGCTCCACGACTTCGGCATCGGCACCTACATTCGCAACATCCTGCGGCAACTGGCGCGGATCGATCGGCAGACCGAGTACATCCTGATCTGCCAGCCGAGCGACCGCGAGCTGTCCCTCTCGCTCGGCGACAACTTCCGCGTGGCGGTGGACTCCTCGCCCCCCTACTCGCTGCGCGAGCAGATTTCGATTCCCTGGACCCTGGTACGCACGCGCGCGAACATGCTGCACGAGCCGCACTACGTGCTGCCGCCGCTGGCGGTGTGCCGGTCGGTCGTGACGATCCACGACTGCATCCACCTGCGCTTTCCGCAGTACCTGCCCAACAGGGCGGCGCTGACCTACGCGCGGGCGCAGATGGGCTCGGCGGCCCGACGCTCCGATCGCATCCTGACGGTGTCCGAGGCGTCCAAGCGCGACATCCTCGAGTTCTTCGACGTGCCGCCGGAGAAGATCACCGTCATCCACAACGCCATCGACGAGCACTTCGCCACGGCGCCCGCCTGAAGAGGCCATGCAGCGCGTGGCCGAGCGATACCAGCTGCAGGACAAGTTCGTCCTCTACGTCGGCAACGTGAAGCCGCACAAGAATCTCGAGCGCCTGCTCGACGCGTTTCACCTGCTGCGCAAGACCTCGGGGCTCGAGGACGTGAAGCTGGTCATCATCGGCGACGAGATCTCCGAAGTACGCCGCCCTGCGCCGCGCGACCCACCGCTACAACCTGCACAAGTTCGTTCGCTTCCTCGGGTTCCTTCCCGACGAGACGCTTGCCATCGTCTATCGCCTTGCGGGCGTGTTCGTCTTCCCCTCGCTCTACGAGGGGTTCGGCCTGCCGCCGCTCGAGGCCATGGCCAGCGGCACTCCCGTGGTGACCTCCAACGTCTCGTCGCTGCCAGAGGTCGTCGGCGACGCGGCGCTGCTGGTGGACCCGACCGACCCGGTCGCCATTGCCGACGCCATGCGGCGCGTCCTCACCGACCCGATCCTGGCCGCAGAGTTGTCCGCCAGGGGCCTCGCCCGCGCTCGCACGTTCTCGTGGGAACAGGCCGCCGTGCGGATCCGCGACATCTATCAGGACGTGGGCCGGTCGTGAAAGCCGCGCTGGTTCACGACTGGCTCACCGGCATGCGCGGCGGCGAGAAGGCCCTCGAGGTCCTGTGCGAGCTGCTGCCCGACGCCGACCTGCTCACGCTGGTCCACGTCCCCGGCCGCGTGTCGCCCACCATCGCCAGCCATCGCATCCGGTCCGTCGCTCGTCCAGCGCCTGCCGCTGGTCGACCGGCTCTACCGTCACTACCTGCCGCTCTTCCCGTTTGCCATCGAGCAGTTCGACCTCGACGACGTCGACCTGGTGGTCAGCTCGAGCCACTGCGCCGCCAAGTCGGTGGTGCCGCGGCCGGGCGCCCGGCACCTCTGCTATTGCTTCACGCCGATGCGGTACGCCTGGGACCAGTTCGGCCACTACTTCGGCCCCGACCGGGTGGGGCCGGCCGCCAGCACGCTGGCGCGACCGGTTCTGGCCGGGCTGGCGCGCTGGGACCGGCGCACGGCGAGCCGCGTTGACCGCTATGTGGCTATTTCACATTATGTTGCGGGCCGAATCCGCCGATACTATAATCGTCAGTCGGACGTTGTGTACCCGCCCGTGGACACCGAGTTCTTCCAACCGGATGGACGGGTCCCGGAAGGCTACCTGCTGATAGTGTCTGCCCTGGTGCCCTACAAGCGAATCGACTTGGCGATCGACGCCGCCCGCCTCGCCGGCCTGCCCCTCCGCATCGTCGGCGAGGGGCCGGAACGCGACCGCCTCCGCGCGCATGCGGCCGATGCGGCCGGTGGAATTCCTGGGCCACCAGACCGACGACGAGATCCGAAACCTGTATCGCGGCGCCTCAGCCGTCGTGCTGCCTGGCGAGGAAGACTTCGGCATCGTCCCGGTCGAAGCCCAGGCCTGCGGACGCCCCGTGGTCGCGCTGGCCCGCGGCGGCGCGCTCGAGACCGTTCGCGACGGCGTGACCGGGGTGCTCGTGCCGGAGCCGACTGCCGAGGGATTTGCCGAGGCGTTTGCCTCCCTGCCCGGGCGGTGGTTCAACACAGACGTCATTCGTCGTCACGCCGAAGGCTTCAGCCGGGCGCGCTTCGCACGCCAGATGCGCGAGGTCATCGATCAGACGGCCGAGGCGCCCGAGGGCACGCGGTGGTAAGACGGCACAACCGCCTGCTCGTCGCCTTCTACGTCTGTTCAGACGCGATTCTCGGCGTGGCGGCCTTCGTGCTGGCCTACGTGCTGCGCTTCGAAAGCGGCCTCATCCCGATCTTCAAGGGCTATCCGCCGTTCAGCCAGTACGTCAACGTCCTGCCGTTTGTGGGCGTGCTGGTGCCGTTTGCGTTCCACGTGCAGGGCCTCTATCGCCTGCGGCGCGGCCGGTCGCGCGTGGACGACTTCTTCGCGGTCTTCGTCGGCAGCATCCTCGCCGTCGTCTTCGGCATCGTCGCCACGCTGTACTTCCAGGCGTACTACGTGCCGGACGAGCTGAAGGACCGCGGCGCGTACGAGGTGTCGCAGCTGGTCTGGGGCATCTTCCTTGTCCTCAACGTCCTGCTGACGTTTGCGTCGCGCGAGCTCGTGCGCGAAGCGCTCGAGCGGCGCTGGCGCGCGGGCATCGGCCTCAAGCGCATCCTGATCGCCGGCTCCGGCGAGCTCGGACGGCTGGTCGCCGACAAGGTCCTGGAGCACCGCGAGCTGGGCTACCACATCGTCGGCTTCGTGGACGACCGCGCCGGCGGCGACTACCTCGGACATCGTGGACTGCCGATTCTGGGAACGCTCGACGAGGCCGGCGACATCGCGCTGCGCGAACGCGTGGACCATCTCTACGTCGCGCTGCCGGCCGAAGAGCACATCCGGATGCTGCAGCTGCTCGACGTGATCGGGCGCGAGATGATCGACGTCAAGGTCGTCCCCGATCTGCTGCAGGTGATCGCGCTGCGAGCGCGTCTGGAGGATCTGGACGGCATCCCGATCGTCAACATCAACGACGTGCCGCTGCAGGGCTTCAACGCGTTCGTGAAACGCGCGCTGGACTTCGTGCTGTCGGCGACGGCCCTGCTGTGCCTGGCCCTCCCGTTCGCGCTGGTGGCGCTGCTGATCCGCCGCACGTCGCCCGGCGCGATTTTCTACCGCCAGGAGCGGATGGGGCTCGACGGCAAGCCGTTCACGATCTACAAGTTCCGCTCGATGTACCAGGACGCCGAGAGCGAGACCGGGCCCATCTGGGCGCGCGACAACGACCCGCGCTGCACGCCGGTCGGCCGCTTGCTTCGCCGGACCAACGTCGACGAACTTCCGCAACTCTGGAACGTGCTTCGCGGCGACATGTCGCTGGTGGGCCCGCGGCCCGAGCGGCCGTACTTCGTGCACCAGTTCAAGCAGCGTATCCCGCAGTACATGCTGCGCCACAAGGTGCGCGCCGGCCTGACCGGCTGGGCGCAGGTCAACGGCTGGCGCGGCAACACGTCGATTGAAAAGCGCATCGAGTACGACCTCTACTACATCGAGAACTGGTCGGTCGCGCTCGACATCAAGATCATGTGGCTGACGGTGTTGAAGGGCTTCTTCCAGAAGCACGCTTACTGAATCTGACGATGCAGATTACGGGTGACGACCACGAGCCGGCTCAATCCGATACTGCCGTCACCATCGGCGTAATTTCGAATCGCAATCGTCAATCGGCAATCGTCAATATGAAGAAACGCGTCGTCATCACCGGCGCAGCCGGCTTCATCGGGTCGCACCTGGCCGAGACGCTGCTCGACCGCGGCTACGCCGTCATCGGCATCGACAACCTGCTGACCGGAGACATCGCCAACATCGCGCACCTGGCGGGCCATCCCGACTTCCAGTTCATCAAGCACAACGTCACCGACTACATCTACATCGACGGGCCCGTGGACTACGTGCTGCACTGGGCCAGTCCGGCGAGCCCGATCGACTACCTCGAGCTGCCGATTCCCACGCTCAAGGTCGGGGCGCTCGGCACCCACAAGGCGCTGGGGCTGGCCAAGGCCAAGGGCGCGCGCTTCGTCCTCGCGTCAACTTCCGAGGTGTACGGCGACCCGCTCGAGCACCCGCAGAAGGAGTCCTACTGGGGCAACGTCAACCCCATCGGCCCGCGCGGTGTGTACGACGAGGCCAAGCGCTTCGCCGAGGCGATGACCGTCGCCTACCATCGCTACCACGGCCTCGACAGCAAGATCGTCCGGATCTTCAACACCTACGGCCCGCGCATGCGGGTGCGCGACGGCCGCGCGGTTCCGGCCTTCATCTCGCAGGCGCTGCGCAACGAAGACGTCACCATCTTCGGCGACGGCAGCCAGACGCGCAGTTTCACCTACATCACGGATCTGGTCGACGGGATCATCCGGCTGATGCTGTCGGACGTCAACGACCCGGTCAACATCGGCAACCCGCGCGAGATGACCTTGAAGGCGCTCGCCGAGACGATCGTCCGGATGACCGGATCGAGCAGCAGACTGGTCTATCGGCCTCTGCCCGAGGACGACCCGAAGGTGCGACAGCCCGACATCACGCGCGCCCGGACTCTGCTCGGCTGGGAGCCGAAGGTGAACGTCGAAGACGGTCTGAAGATCACGATCGAGTACTTCAGAACCAAGGTCTGAATTCGGTCGTCAATTCTTCAGTGCGTCCGCAATCGCTTTCTCAGCGAGCGGACGCATGACGTCATAGCCCGCCTTGTTCGGGTGCAGGCCGTCGTCGTTCAGCTCGGGCCGAAGGGTGCCGGCGGGCGTGGCCATCGCGGTGAAGTAGTCGAGATAGTGGACTCTGCCGGGCGCGCCTTCGCGGTCCTGGGCGGACGCGAATTGCGCGAGCCGCCCGTTGATGGATTTCAGCAGTTCCAGCGGCTTGCCGCGCGAACGGATCAGCGGCTGGCCGTTGGCGTCGGTCTTGTCGTCGGCGACCGGCAGAATCGACGCGAGAGAACGACGCGGATGCCTCTCAGGTGGGCCAGTTGAGTCATCGTCACCAGGTTGTCCATCAACTGGTCCGGCGTGACCGGCCCGGCGTTGCCGGCCAGATCATTGGTACCGGCCAGAATCACCACGACGCTCGGCGACAGCGCCAGCACGTCGGCCCGGAACCGCAGCAGCATCTGCGCGGTCGTCTGCCCGCCAATGCCACGATTCACGTACGGCCGCCCGGGAAAGAATCCGCCCGACTGCGGCTGGGACCATCGGTCGGTGATCGAGTCGCCGAAGAACACGACCCGGGACTCGCCGGAGGCTGCAGGCGCCAGAGCGCGATTGGCCTCCGCGTAGCGCGAAAGCCGCCCGAAGTCGGACGTGACAAACGCATAGCAGGCCAGGCGCTCTTCCCCGTCGAACCGCGTGCATCCGTTGGGCCAGACCGGATATTTCCAGTCGGCGGGAGGAGGCGCCCACTGGCCGGGGAAGGCCGGGGCCGGCGGCGTCTGAGTGGCAGGCGTCTGCCGCGCGGCGAGACCTGGCGCAAGCGCGACCAGCAGCGCGAGATGGCAGCAATCGGGTCCTGACGGTCACGGGTCCTCCGAAGCGAAGTGGACCCATACCGTACCACAGCGTGAAGCGTGGGCGTTGGTTCAGGACTGCAGGTCTGCCTTGGAGCGCGTCGCGCTACGAGTTGATGACGCGGGTCGCGTGCCCGACGTAGTGCAGCGCCGAGAGCACCGTGATGACGGCCGAGAGGATGACCGCGGTCGACACCACGGCCTCGCCACCTCCGGCATAGTTGGCCGTGAGCACGGCCACACAGGTCGCGATGTAGACCGCGGTGGCGGTCTTCCCCAGCAGCGACGGCACGAAGGTCTTGCGGCCAATCGCCAGATTGACGACCGCGACGGTCAGGACGATGGCCAGGTCGCGGCTGATGACCAGAATCGTGAGCCACAGCGGGATCCGGAAGCGCAGGCCGCTTTCGGGCACGGTCAACACGACGAACGCGCTGACGAGCAACAGCTTGTCGGCCATCGGGTCGAGCCAGGCGCCCAGGGTCGTCTTCTGCCCGGCCCGACGCGCGATCAGCCCATCGAGCGCGTCGGTGATTCCCGCCGTGAGGAACGTGACGAGCGCCCAGCCGATCCGGCCGTACAGCACCTGGATCACGAACGCTGGAATCAGCAGCATTCGCAGCAGCGTGAGCTGGTTGGCGACGGTCAGGTGCGTCATGGCTCGCTCATCGCCGATCGCGCCCGGCCAGGGGGCCGGCCAGACGCTGCAATCGTGACACAGCCTCCAGCAGTTCCTGACCCGAGACCACTCGCGTGGGAGCAAAGCCGTTGACCGGGGCCTCGAGCACACCGGCGGCCGTGGCCTGGGCTGCCGCGGCGTAGGCAGGATGCTCCCGCGGCAGATCGGTGAATTCCGGGGCCGCGCGGTGCCAGGCCTCGGCCCGCCGATCGCCCTGGCCGGCCAGCAGGTCGAGCGCTCGCGAAAGCGCCTGTGCGAGCTCGGCACGCTGCACCACCCCCGCGGGCTGGAACGTGTGGTTGGGAAATGCGTCGAGGACTCCGGCGCGCAGCGTCGCGACAATCCAGGGGCGGGCCCAGTGCCCGCGCAGGTCGGTGATGACCGGAGTGGCACGTGTCGGCGCACGCGCGAGCAGACCGGGCACTCGCAGCGCCAGTGCGGCGGCCAGATCGGCGCGCGTGGCCTCGGGCCTGGTCGCCAGCGTCTGGAACTCCTCGGGCAGACGCGCGAGGTCGGCGCGCTCGCGCGCGCGAGCCAGACGCGCCTCCACGTCGGCCGATGGCTCGAGCTTCAGCGCCGCCTCGTAGCTGGCAATCGCGCCGTCGTAATCCCCGGCCTCCTCTCGCGTTTCAGCCAGCAGGACGTGCGTCGCGCGATCCTCCGGGTCCAGCTCGAGGGCTCGACCCAGGTGGGCGTCGGCCTCGGCGGAGAGCCCGGCTCGACGCTCGACGCTGGCGAGCTCGCGATAGAGCACGGCGCTCTCCGGCGACACACGAAGCGCCGCTTCGTACGCCGCTCGCGCGTCCTCCCATCGCTGCTCTTTCGCAAGGGCGCGCGCTCGTTCAACGGAGTCTTCGACGACACGGAACCGGAGCGTCTCGATCCGCGGCGCGAGCGTCAGCTGTGGATCGGCCTGCTGTGCGGCCTCGAAGCTGGCCAGCGCGTCAGCCGGCCGCTCGAGCGCGAGCAGCGCCTGGCCCTTGCCCACCAGCGCCGCCGCCATCGACGGAGCGGCCGTCAGCGCGTCATCGAACCTCGATACCGCGCGTTCGGCGTCCTGGCGTGCCAACGCCACGTACCCAAGACCGGCCAGCGCGGCGGCTGTCCCAGGCGCCACCTTCAACACGCGGGCGTACGTCCGGTCGGCGCCGCCGGTATTGCCTGCCTGCAGCTGATTCCACGCGATCTGAAGATCTGCCGCGACGGCCGGCGGCGCGGCGGCGGGAACCGATGGCGGGAGAAACTCCGGAAACCGTGGCGCCGAGGCGACGGTCGCGGGCGCCTTCGGCGCGCACGCCACCGCCACGGAGAGGCCCAGCAGCCAGAATGGCCAGACGTCGGCTCACGCCGTCTCCGCCATGCGGCGGGCACGCCCCATCCGGTCGAGCACGCGCCGCGGCACATCCGCTTCAATCGCGAGGCGATCGTCGGTCTCGATGTGCTGAATCACGCGCGCATCGCGGTAGAGTCGCGCCACCTGCGCGCGGTCGGTGTCCGACCGCGGATCGAACTCCAGCGTCACGCGCTGCACGTCGAGCGAGAGCCGCGCGGCGATGGCCTCGAGCAACTCGTCGCGCCCCGCGCCCGTCCGCGCCGAGATGAAGAGCGCCTGCTGATCGGAGGCCTGCAGGCGGCGCAGCTCGTCCGGGCCGAGCAGGTCGCACTTGTTGTAGACGTTGACGCGCGGCACATCCGCGGCCTCGACCTCCGTCAGCACGCTGCGGACGGCGGCCATGTGCCGCTCGCGTTCGGGGCTGGCCGCGTCGATCACGTGCAGAACGAGATCGGCCTCGGCGACTTCTTCCAGCGTCGCGCGAAACGCCGCGACCAGTGTGTGCGGCAGCCGATCGATGAAGCCGACCGTGTCGGAAACCAGCAGCTCGCGCCGATCGGGAAGACGCACCCGCCGCACCAGCGGATCCAGCGTCACAAACAGCGCGTCGGTGGCTTCGGCGCTCTCGCGGGTCAGCAGGTTGAAAAGCGTCGTCTTGCCCGCATTGGTGTAGCCGACCAGGGCCACCGTGGGCATCGCCTGCTTCTGTCGCCGCTCGCGCAGCTGGGCGCGGCGACGCCGCACTTCGTCGATCGCCTTGCCGATGTGGTGAATGCGTGTGCGGATGCGGCGCCGGTCGGTTTCGAGCTTGGTTTCACCAGGGCCGCGCGTGCCGATGCCGCCGCCCAGCCGCGACAACGCGAGGCTCGAACCGGCCAGCCTCGGGAGGAGATATTCGAGCTGGGCCAGCTCGACCTGCCACTTGCCTTCGCGCGTCTTCGCACGCCGGGCGAAGATGTCGAGAATCAACTGCGTCCGATCGACGGTCTTCAGACCGGTGATGGTTTCGATCTGCCGCAGCTGCGCCGGCGACAGCTCGTGATCGAAAATCACGACGTCGACGCTGGCCTCGGCGCAGGCGGCCGCAAGCATCTCGAGCTTGCCGCGGCCGAGAAATGTCGCCGCGTCAGGTCGCGCGCGTTCCTGCGATACACGCAGCACCACCTGCGCGCCGGCGGCCTCGGCCAGGCCAGCCAACTCGTCCATTGATTGCTCTGCGGCGAGACGGCGGTTTGCTCCAGCAATCAATCCGACAAGCGCGGCACGTTCACGGGGGAGAGCAGACGCCACAGGCATCAATAGTCGCGGGATGGGCTGGCTAGGACGGGGTACCGAGGAATTCTAACACGCGGCTCCACGGCAACGCGCCTTCGCGCAGCAGTTGGATCCCGTCTGTGGCAGCGTCGACCATCGTCGAGGCAGGCCCACCCGGTGATGGTCCGGCGTCGACCAGCACCGCGACATCGGGCAACGCGAGTGCGACCTCGTCAGGCGAGGACGTCGAGGCGCGCCCACTCGCATTGGCGCTGGTCGCCGTGATCGGATGGCCGCACGCCTCGGCCAACGCCCGCGCGACGGGATGGTCGGGCACGCGAATCCCCACCAGGCCAGACGCGGATCGCGCCAGCGGCGCCACCGGGCCTCGCGCCCGCACGACCAGCGTGAGGGGCCCCGGCCAGAACCGATCCGCGAGACGTCGCGCCGTCGCCGGTGAGTTCGGCGACCTCCGACGTCTGTGCGAGGCTTGCGCCGATGAGCGCCACCGTGCGATCGGCGCTTCGCCCCTTGAGCGCAAACAGCGCTTCGAGCGCGGCATCGGATCGCGGATCGACAGCCAGGCCGTACAGAGTGTCGGTGGGAAAGGCAACGACCTGGCCGCGACGGATTGCCTCGACCGCAGCCGTCAATTGCGGCACGAGCGGTCGCTCCGGTTCAATGATGATGCGAGTCATGCAATCTGCGTAATTCGTAATCGTCAATCTGCAATCTGCAATTCCCTAGGCGTCCTCCACCAGCGGCCCCGTCGTCTCCCTCACGGGCTCTCCCATCGTTCGCAGGACGATGGTGCCAAGAACCAGCAGCATGCCGACGTTGACCAGGAAGACCGACGCGAAGACCAATGCGTGCCAGTAGTCCCGCCACCATCGGGCTGACGGCGATGCCAACCAGCGACGCACTCGTCAGGAAGCCGAACCCCGTCGCCCGCACGGTCTCCGGCAGATTCGCCGCCGCCGCGGTGTAGGCAGCCGTCATGGCGGCCCCGATGGCAAGGCCGAATACGGCCGACGCCAGGCCGAGCGGGATGGGGCTGGGAGCGTAGCCCATGGCAAGCGTCGCCACAGCGGCCAGCAGCGCCGCCCGGCTGATGACGAGCCGGCTGCTCCACATTCTCAGCAGCCGGGCACAGAAGTGATGGCCGAGTGCAGCGCTGCAGGCGACGACCGAGAACACCACGCCGGAGACCAGCGCGGCTCGAGACCCGAGCGGCTCCATGGCGGCGATGTACAGCGGCAGGATCGGCCCGAAGCTCCGGTCGACGAACTGGAACCCGAAGATCACCACCATCAGCAGCAGGAAGTTCTCGAAGGCGAGCGCGCTGCGGAATGTCACGGCACCGCCGACCGAGGCCTTCTCGGCCCGAGCAGCCGCCGGCGTTTCAGTGTACATCCACAGCACGAGGACGAACGCGACGGCGTAGAAGACCGCAGTCACGAAAAACGTCGCGCGCAGCCCGACGATGCCCGCCACGAGCGCGCCGATGACCGGACCGAGCGCAGGGCCAAGCCGCTGCGCGGTCTGCACCAGGCCAATTGACTGCGCCAGCTTGCCCGGTGGCGCCGACTCGGCAGCCATGGCCAGGCACAACGCGCCGTAGCCCGCAAAGAATCCCTGCAGCACCCGCAGGGCAAACAGGTGCCACGGCTGCGGTGGCAAACGCCATCGCCGCCATGATGATGATGAAGCTGAAGAGCGACCGCGCGACCATCAACCGCCGGCCGAAGCGATCCGCCAGCCGGCCCCAGAGCGGCGCGAACACCGCCGTCATCGCCGGTGTCACGCCAAGCGTGACGCCGGTCCAGGCGGCGATGACGCCGACGTCGGTCACGCCCATCTGGCTGATGTAGATCGGCAGAAACGGCATCACCAGCGTGAAGCCGGTGAACCCGATGAAGACCGCCGCCGTCAACGCGGTGAGATTGCGCCGCCAGACCCGTTCGGCGTCGGCCCCGGACATGCGTCAGAAACGGATGGGGCCCGCGTTGCCCTGGCTGACGTGGATGCTGTCCACGAAGCGGATCTGCCACGGCGAGGTCTGCATGATGACCGAGGCTGTGCGCGTGCCGTCGCGAAAGAATCGCACGCCCTTCATCAACGCGCCTTCCGTCACCCCGGTGGCCGCAAAGATCAGGTGCTTGCCCGGCGCCAGATCGGCCGCCCGATAGATCCGCCGGGTGTCGGTGATGCCCATGGCCGCGCATCGCGCTTCGTCTTCCGGCGTCTTGACGACGAGCCGCGCGTAGATGTCGCCGTTGAGGCATCGCATCGCGACGGCAGTGAGCACGCCTTCCGGCGCCCCGCCGGTGCCCATCACCGCATGGACACCGGTGCCTGCCACCGCTGCGACGATGGCCGCCGACAGATCGCCGTCGCCGATCAGCTTGATCCGTGCGCCAGTGGCGCGGATATCCGCAATCAGTTGCGCGTGCCTGGGCCGGTCGAGCACGGTGATGACCAGGTCGTCGACGTCGCGGGCCAATGACTTCGCGATGGCCTTCAGGTTGTCTGCGACCGGGGCATCGAGGTCGACCACGTCGCGCGAGGGCGGCGGGACGACCAGCTTCTCCATGTACAGGTCAGGCGCATGGAGCAGGCCGCCCCGCTCCGAGGCGGCCAGCACGGCGACCGAGCCCGGCGCGCCGGTGGCGCAGAGGTTCGTGCCCTCGAGAGGATCGACGGCGATGTCCACCTGCGGGGCGCCGAGCCCGCCACGGCCGTTGACGACGTTGGCCAGGCCGACCTTTTCGCCGATGAACAACATCGGCGCCTCATCGCGCTCGCCCTCGCCGATCACGATGGTGCCGTTGATGGGCACCGAGTCGAGCTCGCGCCGCATCGCCGTCACCGCCGCCTGGTCCGCCTTGGTGCCGTCGCCCTGCCCCATCGTCTGCGCGCAGGCGATGGCGGCTTGCTCGACGACGCGGAGGAACTCGAGCGAGAGGTCGGCGTCCATGGAGTGCGCTACCGGGTCACGGTCTGCCCGTAGGCCGGTAGCTCGCAGCGTGTCGCCTTGTCCTGACGGAAGCCGAGCACGTAGTCGGCCTGCATCAGCGTGTGCACTTCGCGCGTGCCCTCGTAGATGACCGCGCCCTTGCAGTTTCGATAGAACCGGCCCACGGGATACTCGTCGGAGTAGCCGTTGGCGCCGTGCACCTGCACGGCGTCGCCCGCCGCGCGCTCGGATGCGACGGTCGAAAACCACTTGGCCAGGCTGGTCTCGCGCGTGTTGCGCCGGCCTTCGTTCTTCAGGAAGCCGGACTGCAGCCACAGCAGGCGGGATATCTGGTAGTCCGACTCCATGTTGGCGATCATCTGCTTCACCAGTTGATGGTTCGCGATGAGCTCGCCGAACGTCTTGCGCTGCAACGCGTACTTCGACGCCGCGTCGCGGCAGGCGCGGATCAACCCGGTCGCACCGGCCGCCACGGTATAGCGGCCCTGGTCCAGTGCGAACATGGCGATCTTGAAGCCCTCGCCGGGCTGGCCGAGCACGTTGCTCTCGGGCACCTCCACTTCGTCCATCTTGAAGTAGCCGGTGTTGCCCGCGAGGATGCCCCACTTCTCCTTCAAGCGTGCCGCTTGAAAAACCCTTGAACCCGCGCTCGACGATGAAGGCCGAGATGCCCGAGATGTCGCGCTGCTTCTTCTTTTCGAGATCCGACCAGGCAAAGACGAGAAAGTTGTCCGCGACGTCGGCCAGCGAAATCCACATCTTCTCGCCCGACAGCAGGTAGCGGTCGCCCTTCTTGACGGCCACCGACTGGATGCCCCGCACGTCGCTGCCGGCGGCCGGTTCGGTGAGCCCGTAGGTGGCGATCTTCTTGCCCTGGGCCTGCGGGACCAGATACCGCTGCTTCTGATCTTCAGTCCCCCAGGTGAGCAGCGAGAGGCAGTTCAGGCCGGCGTGCACCGACATGATGACGCGGAGCGACGTGTCGACGTATTCGAGTTCCTCGCTGGCCAGGCCCAGCGAGATGTAGTCCATGCCGGCGCCGCCGGTACTCGACTGGCACCGAGATGCCCAGCAGGCCGAGCTCGGCCATCTGCGGCAGGATGTCCTTGTCGAAGCGGTGAGCGCGGTCGAGTTCCTTGATGCGCGGCGCAATCTCGCGCGCGCCCCACTCGCGGACGGTCTGCTCGAGCAGGCGTTGTTCGTCGGTCAGGTCGAAGTTCATCATGGCGTTGAGGGAGAAGTCGAAGTTGACAGATTGACGATTGACGATCAAGGAAATTGACGCGGATGCCACCTGGGCCAGGCCAATGTACTACAGCCGTTCAGTTTCGGTCGATTCGCACGCCGGCGCCCCGTCCGAGACCCAGGGACTCTGCTGCGCTGCCGCCGTTGAGGGCAATCTCCAGGTGGTCGGTGCTGCCAAACAGCGCGCAGATCGCGCCGGCCGGCGCCTCGGCATAGGTCGCCACGAGCCGCTCGACGCCCCGGCCGTCGATGGCGATCTGGACGCCGCCGTCCTGCCGGAACAGCTCGAAGCGCTTGCGGTCGATGTTGGTCACCAGGTTCCCGAAGCGATCGACCCGCAACACCTGCCCGGCCAGGCGCTGGTCGCCTACCTCCGGCTCGGGCACCTCCAGCACGTGCCACTGTGAGACCGGACGGCCCATGGCCGTCAGCTCGATGCCCTTGGCCAGCCAACCGGCCGCCGGCGCGAACCGGTCGCGGCCCTCGAAGGTCTTGCTCACGGTCGGGCCGCGCGTACCGTCGCTCGGTCAGGTCCACGACCTTTCGCGGGCGGACCTCGTGGAACACGAGCGACAGGACGCCGTTGTCCGGCGCGACGAACCGGTAGTCGCCGGTGTCGGCGACCAGGCCCCGCCGGGCCGAGCCCACGCCGGGGTCCACGACGACCAGGAAGATCGTGCCGGCCGGGAAGTATCGGTAACAGGCGGCCAGTTCGAGCGCCGCGGTGAGGACGTCGTGCGGCGGGATTTCGTGGGTGATGTCGACCAGCGTCGCGTCGGGGCAAAGCGACAGCAGGACGCCCTTGAGCGTGCCGGCGTAGTGGTCGGCGTTGCCGAAATCCGTGAGAAGCGCGATCGTCGGGCGTGCCACCAAGCCTCCGGCGCCGAACCTGGCCGCCAGTGTGGCTCGGGGCAATGGCGGGTCAGCCGCCCGACGTGCCCCCGGACAGGTAAGCGGGTTTGCGGAAGAGTATCTCCCGCAGGTGCGTCTGGAGCAGAAACGAATCCGACACGCGCAGGCCTTCGAACAGCTTGATGATGTCGCGGTTCTGGAGCACCCGCGACCTCGTGCGGACAGGGCCGTACGGCCGATGCCTGAGCGTCTGCTCGTCTACCACGACAAACTTCGTGAAGGTCGTCTCGCGTGTCGCCGCGGTGCTGAAAAACCCGAGCAGCGCGCCGTCCACCGCCAGGACCCTCGTCAACTGCGCCGCCACGGCCTGCGCCGCCATCGGCGGCAGAAAATCAATCAGGTCCCAGCAGAGAATGCCGTCGACGCTGCGATCCTCCTGCGAGAACCGCTTGGCAAAAAACGCGGCCAGCGCTTCGTCGCCGTGCGGCCGCTGGCGCTCGATGTCGGCGTAGAGATCCTCGACGAGAATCTTGCACCCCAACTGCTCGCCGAAGAACGAGACGTTGGCGCCAATCACGGGCCCGAGATCGAGCAGCACCGGATTGGGACGGCTGGTGAGCGTGGTCAGAAACTTCCGAAGCGCCTTGGTGGGAAACTGCGCGCCCGGCGCCGCCGGCGCCGCAACCGGCGAGGTCGGCGCGACCTCATCGGCCGGGCGTTTGGCGCCCAGCCGGCCCAGCAACCCGCCCCACCCGCGTTCCGGCGTTTCGCCTGCCACGCTCGTCTCACCGTGACAAGGCACGCGCGCCACGCTGACGCACGCACCTCGCCTCGAACCGGTTCACGGCCGCGCCTAGGCTCCGACCTTCTGTGCGCCCGACGGATTGGCCACCGGGGCTGCCCCAGACGACGGCGGCGGAGGCGCAGGCGCCGGCTGGCTCGACCTTGGCCTCGACCTTCCGCTCCGGAGTGGCGCCGGCTGCCGGCGAGCGCTTCATGTCCACGCTGCCCCGGAAATGCGCCCCTTCGGCGATCGCGACCCGCGGCGAGACGATGTCGCCGTCGACCGAGCCGTTGTCGCGAATGTCGACCTTCTCGGTGCCGGTGACGTTGCCCACGACTTCGCCGAGCACGATCACGGACTTGGCAAACACGGCGGCCGGATGCGACCGTTGCTGCCAATGGTCAACACGTGGTCCTTGAGCTCGATCTTGCCCTCGACGTGACCTTCGATCGTCAGGTCCTCGCTGCCGTTGAGCTCGCCTTTGATGACGACCGATTTGCCGATATGCACGACATCCCTCGCTCCCGCCGTGCGGGTCTCGAAGCCAGTTGAGGAGACAGCCGGGGCGGCCGGGACTGCCGCAGTCGCCGGAACGGCCGGAGTTGGCGGCGTCGGCGGCTTGACCGCCTCGTCACGCTTCCACATGTGTATGACCTCCAATGAAACCAGCCGCGCCCACTCGCCGCGCATCGGCGAGCCACGGGCCGGCCGGAGTCAGGAACTGCGGCGTGCCGGGGAACCTCAAGCTGCGAGTATAGGCAACGGGCGAAAGCATTGTCTAGCCGTTTTATTGCTGAGGGTTAGCGGCGATGCTATGATCGCAGCCAGTCGTGCGGATCTATTTCGACCACAACGCCACGACGCCCCTTCATCCCGCGGTACTCGAGGCCATGACCGAGGCGCTTGCCGACGATTTCGGCAATGCGTCGAGCGTGCATGCCTTTGGGCAAAAGGCCAAAGCCGACCTGGATCTGGCCCGGGGGCGTGTGGCCGCACTCGTCGGCGCCGAGCCCAACGACCTGGTCTGGACGGCCGGTGGGACCGAGGCGGACAACTTCGCCGTCCGCGGCATCGCCGAGGCGCTCGAATCGCGCGGGCGCACGCACCTGGTCGCCAGCGCGATCGAACACGAGGCGGTGCTCAACACGTGCAAGCACCTGGCGCGCCGCGGCTGGACGCTGACGCTGGTGGACCCCGACCGCGAGGGCCTGCATCAGCCCCGACGCGCTGCGCCAGGCGATGACGTCGCAGACCGCCCTGGTGTCGGTGATGCACGCCAACAACGAGATCGGCACCATCCAGCCCATCGCCGAACTGGCCGACGTCGCGCACGAGGCCGGCGCGGTGTTTCACACCGACGCCGTCCAGACCGTGGGCAAGCTGGCAGTGGACGTCGAGGCCCTGGGCGCCGACCTGCTGTCGCTGTCGGGCCACAAGTTTGGCGGCCCCAAGGGAACCGGCGCGCTCTGGATTCGACGCGGCACGCGCATCGCGCCGATTCTCACGGGCGGCCGGCACGAGCGCAACCGCCGCGCGGGCACGGAGAACGTTCCCGCGCGTGGTCGGCCTCGGCGTCGCCGCGGTCGAGGCCCGGCCGCGATCTCGCCGCTCACCAGCGCGGCGTCGGACGCGTTGCGCGATCGGCTGGAGGCCGGCATCCTGCGCGCGCGTCTCCGGCACGGTGGTCAATGGAGACCCGATCCGGCGGGTGCACAACACCACCAACATCAGCTTCGAGCGGGTCGAGGCCGAGTCGCTGCTCATCGCGCTCGATCTCGAAGGCATCGCCGTGTCGACCGGGTCGGCGTGCTCGTCTGGAACGCTCGAGCCGTCCCACGTGCTCAAGGCGATGCGGTTGCCGCCAGGCCGCACGCAGGGCGCTCTTCGCTTCAGCCTCGGGCCGACCAACACCGAGGCCGAAGTCGACCACGTGCTGCGGGTGCTGCCGGCGCTGGTCGACAAGCTGCGGTCGTTGACCCGGATGCCCGTGTCGCGCTGACGCGGGCCTCGCATCGTCAATGTCAATCGCCAATCGTCAATGCGAATAGTTGTCGCGATGTCGGGGGGCGTCGACTCGTCGGTCGCCGCCGCGCGGCTGGCCGACGCCGGCCACGACGTGGTCGGACTGTCGATGCAGCTGTACGACCAGCGCGAGGGGATGCCCCACAGCTTCGGACGCTGCTGCACGCTCGACGACCTGCACGACGCGCGCCGCGTCGCCTCGGCAATCGGCATCCCGCACTACGTCCTGAACCTCGAACGCCAGTTCCAGGCCACCGTCGTCGACAACTTCGTGAGCGAGTACGCCGCCGGGCGCACGCCCATCCCCTGCAGCCACTGCAACAGCGACCTCAAGTTCGCCACGCTGGTCGACCGCGCGGCAGGATTTGGCGCGGATATCGTCGCCACCGGTCACTACGCCCGGGTCGAGCGCACCACCGAGGGGCGATTCCGCCTGCTGCGAGGCAAGGACCCGCAGAAGGACCAGTCGTACTTCCTGTTCGCCCTGACCCAGGCGCAGTTGGCGCACGCGGCGTTTCCTGTCGGCGAGTTGAACAAGTCCGACGTGCGGGCGTACGCCCACGCGCGGGGCCTGCCGGTCGCCGACAAGCCGGACAGCCAGGAGATCTGTTTCGTCCCGGACGGCGACTACGCGCGGTTCGTCGAGCAGCGGCTGCCCGACGGGACCGCGGCGGGGTCATCACCAACGCGGCCGGCCACGTCCTCGGCCGTCACGACGGCGTGCATCGCTACACGGTCGGGCAGCGGAAGGGCCTGCGCCTGTCCTCGACGACGCCGCTCTACGTGCTGGAAATCAAGCCGGACTCGCGGACGGTCGTCGTCGGCGACCGCGGAGTCGCTCGAGACGCGCCAGTGCGAAGTGCAGGACGTCAACTGGACCGCGGCGTGCCGCCGTCAGGCGCCGATTCGCGTCGGGGTGCAGATCCGGCATCGCCACGAGCCGGCCGCAGCCGCCGTGACACCGACCGAGGCAGGAGGCGCGACGGTGACCTTCGAGGCGCCGCAGCGCGCGGTCACGCCGGGCCAGGCCGCCGTCTTCTACGACGGCGACGAGGTGGTCGGCGGCGGGTGGATAGCGAACCCGTAGCTACGCTGTCGTTTCTTCCCGCCGGGTGTGCGCGTGGTGTTCGAGGAAGCGCTCGGCGTCCATGGCAGCCATGCAACCCGACCCTGCCGCCGTGATCGCCTGCCGGTAGGTGGAGTCCTGCACGTCGCCGCAGGCGAACACGCCTTCGACCGTGGTCCTCGTGCCGTTGGTGAGAATGTAGCCGGTCGGGTTCAGGTCGAGCTGTCCGGTGAACAGGCTGGTGTTGGGCGTGTGGCCAATGGCGACGAACACGCCGTCCACGGCGCAGTTCGGTGTCACTGCGTCGGTGACCAGGTTTCGCAGCGACGACGCCCGTGACCTCGCCCTTGTCGACGTCGTGAATCTGCTCGACCACGCTGTTCCAGATGAACTCGATCTTCGGCGTTGGCAAACGCCTTGTCCTGCATCACCTTCGAAGCGCGCAGCTTGTCGCGCCGGTGCACCGACGTAGACCTTCGACGCAAACCGCGTGAGGAAGATCGCTTCCTCCATGGCGGTGTCGCCGCCGCCGACGACGACGATCGGCCGGTTCTTGAAGAACGCGCCGTCACAGGTCGCGCAGCTCGACACGCCGCGGCCGACAAGCTTCTTCTCCGACGGCAGACCCAGCCACTGCGCGGACGCGCCGGTGGCGATGATGAGCGTCTCGGCGCGGTACTCCTTGTCCGACAGGCTCACGCGAAACGGCCTGGTCGACAGGTCGACCGACTCGACGTCGCCCTGGATGATCCGAGCGCCGAAGCGCTCGGCCTGCACGCGCATCTCCTGCCATCAGGTCGGGGCCCATGATGCCGTCGCGGAACCCCGGCCAGTTTTCGACCATCGTCGTGATCATCAGCTGGCCGCCGGCCTCGAGCCCCTCGATGACCAGCGGCTTGAGGTTGGCGCGCGCGGTGTACAGCGCGGCCGTCAAGCCGGCCGGGCCCGACCCGATGATGACGACCGGAAGGACGTCGCTCACAGGTGCTTCTCGATCAGCAGGGTCAGCTGGTCGCGGGTGACCTGTGCGCCGACGACCGAATCGACGACCTGCCCGCCCTTGAAGATGAGGAGGGTCGGGATGCCGCGAACCGAGTACTGGGCCGGCGTGCGGGGGTTGTCGTCGACATTGAGCTTGCCGATGACGGCCCGGCCGTCGAAGTCGGCCGCCAGCGCATCCACCGTGGGCGCGATTCGCTTGCAGGGGCCGCACCACTCCGCCCAGAAATCCACCAGCACCGGCCGCGCCGCCTGCAGCACGTCGGCGTTGAAGTTGCCGTCTGTAAACGTCTGTACCTTTTCAGCCGCCATGGTCGCTCCGTAAACGCTCTTGTCTGAAGGCCTGCCGGCTTCCTGCCGGCAAGCGCAACAGCCCATCATCGCCCACTCGGGCGCGTCGGCGCCAGCCCCTGGTCCGCGATTCCGGCCAGAGCGGCGCACACTCTATCAGATGCCTGCAGGTGTCATGAACGGCCCCGTGCTATCGTGCCGACCACGCATGCTGCCCAGCGACCGCCCGCGCCCCGTCCGCCCCGAAACGCGAGAGCTGACGCGAACTGCGGGCGCTGAAAACCCGGCTCCCGGAGCTGGCTCCGGCCATCGACATGCAGGTCGAGTTCGTGGAGCTGCACCGCCGAATCCAGCTGCGGGTGTCCACGCCGTCGCCGGTTCCGCCGGGTGAGCGCCAGGCGCGTCTGGGCCAGGGACGCCGGGCGCTCGAGCTTGCCGACGTGCCCATCGAGTGGGCAGACGCCGGCCTGGCGGCCCGCCAGACGGCCGACATCCTTCATCGTCACGAAGTGATCGATTCGGCGGATCACCGGAATCTGGTCGCGCTCGTGCGCGAAGGGGCCGACCTGGCGCCGCTGGTCCGGGCCTGGTACGCCGAGACGGCGCAGGGGCCCAGCCACACAGGCGCCGCCGTCCGCCCGGCCGCCGATGCTCGACGACGTCCTGCAGTTGGCGTTGCGGCCGTTCTTCGGACGAGCCGTCGAAGTGGCCGAACGCGGCGTCGACCTGGCGGGCTGGGGCCGGCCCTGGTGTCCCTTCTGCGGGGCGGCTCCCGACTTGGCGGTGTATCTCGACGACGATCGACCGGCAACTCATCTGCAGCCGCTGCATCGGCCGCTGGGAGTGGGAGTCGGTGGGGTGCCCGTGGTGCCCAACGCGAGACCGGCGATTGCTGCCGACCTTCACGAGCCCGGACCGGCGATATCGGCTCTGCGCGTGCGATGGCTGCCGCCGCTACCTGAAGGCCTACAACGCCAAGGGCGCCCCGCGACCGGTGATGCCGGTCGTCGACACGATCGCAACGCTGCCGCTTGACGCGGCGGCGGTTCAGCGGGGCTATGTCGGAGGGTGAGGGCTATTCCTGAGGCTGCGGCGCCGGCTGTGGCGTCGACGTGCTCAGCAGGTTGAGCGCTGACTTGCTCGAGAGCCAGTTGAACAGGTGACGCGTCTCCATGAAGCGTCCCGCGTTTGACCGGGCCCCGAGCACGACCACCGCCACCTGCTGGTTGGTCTGCGGCAGCCGAAGCAGCGTCGCCAGGCAGTAGCCCGCCTTGCTGATGAATCCGGTCTTGCCGCCGCGCACGTCCACGTCGCCTTTCGCCAGCAACTGGTTCGTGCTGTTGATGTTCACCACGCGCCGGCTCGTCAGCACCGTGTGGTGCGCCTTGCGCATGATGGACGACACGCGTTCGTCGTTGCTGGCAAACGCGATGAGCCGCGCCATGTCGTACGCCGACGAGACGTTGGCCGAAAGCAATCCCGACGAGTCCGCGTAGGTGGTGTGCTCGAGCCCGAGCTCCAGCGCCTTCTCGTTCATTCGGTTCACGAAGCCCTGGGCGCCAAGCGGCGAGGTTCGCGCCAGCGCACGAGCGGCCGCGTTGTCGGAGGCCACCAGCGTGAGATGCAGCAGGTCGTCGATGGTCACGCGCTCGCCGGCGCGGAGATAGGTGTGGTTCGCGCGGCTCACATCGGCGCGTTCGATCGTGACTTCACGCGTCAGATCGGGATTGCTCTCGAAAATGACCGACGCGGTCATGACTTTCGTGATGCTGGCGATGGACCGCGGGTCCTGGGAATTGGATTCCCACAGCACCTCGTTGGTCTCGGGGTTGTAGATGATGGCAGCCGCGGCGCGCACGTCGGGCACCAGTTCGCCCGAATCGTTCATCTTGAAGCGAGGTTCGGCGACTTCCCGCCACTGGCGGCCTCGGGCGGCAGCCTTGGCGCGCGCCAGGCGCGCACGGCGCGAACGCGAAGCGCTGGCCGAATACCGACGAGGTTGGGATTTGGGTTTGGCGACGCGCTTGCTGGCACCCGTTTTGGTGAGCTGAGCGGTCGCGGCAGGCGACGCGGCAGCCGCAAACTCGACGGCAGGGCCGACGAGTCCAAAGCTCAACACCACGACACACACACGGGCAACGCGTCGGAACCTCTGCTGCACCGGCTGACTTCCCTCCTGCTGATTGTCTCGATCGGGTAATCGGCATCATAGCAAAGAACCTATAGTCTGCAAAGACTTACCCGGTGCTCGGCAGCCGCACACGTCTTGCCCCGACCAGAACAATCTGCCGACCGCCCAGAAGCTCGCCGGAACAAAATCCAAGCGCTTGGCGTCCGAAATCCAACACAGGACCGTTTTTTGACACAGGACTGATACAGCGATCTGACACTCTGTCGCTCGGGACGATGCGGCTGCGCGCACGGGCGCGAGCGCTGGCCGTCAATCGCCGAGGTTTTGCGCGGATCGGCACCAGTCACAGCCATCCGCGTCAGGCATCGTCAGGTTGGCGGAAGTCGTGCGGCACGACTGTTGCTATCTGCGTGGTTGTCGGGAAGGGGGTCGCCAAATGAGCCTGGTCCGCTTACTCGGTTTCAAGACGCTCGGGTGTGGGTGTCTTGCTGGGCACTATCGCGAGCTCGCCACGAGCCGCGAGATCGCGTACATCGAAGAGAAGGGCGCCGCCTGCGGCGTGCACGGCCACCGTCGCAATCACACGGTGATGCCCGAACGCACGGCGAGAACCGCCGTGACCGTGCTGACCGCACGCGCCTCCTAGACCGGCGCGTGTCCGCAACGACGCGGGCGCCACGCCCGCCGCGGACACGGTATGATCGTCGGTCCGTGACCCCGCGACCGTACGCCGTTCTCACCTCGCCTCGCGCGACCCTCCGATTCTTCCTCGGCGATTGTCTCGAGCTGATGCCGGCCTTCCCCGCCGCCTCGCTCGATGTGGTCGTGACCTCGCCGCCCTACAACCTCGGGATTCGTTACCGAAGCTACGCCGATCGCCTGCCGCGCCAGCGCTATCTGGATTGGACCGGCGCGTGGGTTGCGGCGACCGCGCGCTGGCTTCGGCCCGAGGGCTCGCTCTTCCTCAATGTCGGCGCCAAACCCACCGACCCGTGGACGGCCATCGACATCGCCCAGGCGGCACGGCCGCACCTGCACCTCCAGAACACCCTGCACTGGATAAAGTCCATCGCCATCGACCGCGACAGCGCCGGCGCCGGCGCGGGCCTGGAGCGCGACATCGCCGTTGGGCACTACAAGCCGATCAACAGCCGGCGGTTCGTCAACGACTGCCACGAGTTCATCTTTCAGTTCAGTCCGTCGGGCCGCGTCGAACTGGACAGGCTGGCGCTGGGGGTGCCCTACCAGGACCCCTCCAACGTCGCGCGCTGGCAGGCCGCTGGCGGCGGCACGCGCTGCCGCGGGAACACGTGGTTCATGCCGTACGACACGATCCAGAGCCGCGACAAGGACCGGCCGCATCCGGCGACGTTTCCGCCGCGGCTGCCCGAGTACTGCCTTCGCCTGCACGGCCTGGATCGCATCACGACCGTTGCCGATCCGTTCCTCGGATTGGGCAGCACCGCTGTCGCCTGCGCGACACTGGGTGTCGACTTCGTCGGGATTGAGCTGGACCAGGGCTATCTGGACGAGGCGATCGAGCGAACACGGGCCGCGCTTGAACGGGTCGCATCCGCGGCCAGCGCGCGAAGGCAAAGCGAACGAGCCGGCGGCCCGCCGGCAGCACGTAGCTGACAGCCCGTAGCGCCGAGTAGAGTCCCGAAACGCCGCGCTACTTCGACGCCTTGGGCTCGGGTGGCGGCTTGATGGAGTACGACTTCCGCGACCAGATGTCCAGGTTGGGCCGCTTCGCCTTCACTTCGATCTTGCGCGTGCGCTTCAACGGATCGGGGTTGCTCGAGTAGTAGCCCAGGACGTAGTAGTCGCTGCTCTCGGCGTCGATCCGCTTCAGGGACTTGTCGAAGTCGTTCTGGTTGATCACCGCAAACCCGCCGGTTTCCTCGGCGATGACGCGCAGGCTGTCCTGCGACTTCCGGATGTGGTTGTTCCACTCGGTCATGTCCACCTGCTCGTCGAGGTCGGACGCCGGCCACCAGCCCGCGCGGGTCGATCGTGTAGAAGGTGGCGTTGGCCCGGTTGGCGGCTCGCGTCAGCTCCGACAACTCCCGTGCGAGGTCCGCGTCGGCAAACTGGTTGCTCGACCGGGTGAACGGGTCGTATTCCATGCCGGTGTTGCTGCCGTACCGCTCGTTCTTCATGCCGACGATGTTGGGATCGCCGAACCTGGACCCCTCAAACGGGTTGAAGTCGTAGCCGTTGCTGACGTAGATGACTGCCTTCCGGCGGTTCTGCACTTTCGACAGGTTGCCGACGATGTCGTAGGCGGTCGAAAACGCGACGTGCGCCCGGTACTTCAGCTCGCTGTTGCCGTTGGGCCCCTGCGGTCCCTGGATGATCTCGCTCGGCTTGAGCGCGCTGCCCGCAATCTTCTTTATCGCCTCGTCCATTCGCTTCTTGTCGTAGGTGAGGTCGATGGCGATCGACGAGGTCCCGGTGGACACGACGCCGAACATGTCGCCTTCGTGCAGCAGCATCTTGTTCATCTTGTCGAACAGCTGCCGGATCCGCGACGTGTCGCGGAAATTCATGTGGAGGTCGTCGACGAAGAACAGGAAGATGCGGCCTGCGGCGTCGTTGGTCGGACGTGCCTGGGGCAGGATGATGCCTTCCTGCGGGGGTGGGGCCGGCGGGGCCTGCAGGTTGAAGGTGCGGCCGCCATGCACCAGCTGCACCGACGCCACCTCCTGCTTGACGCCATCCTCGAAGACGTCGAACTCTTCCTTGGTGAGGTCGGCCACGAACTGACCGGTGCCGTCGCGCACGATCACGTCGGTCGTCACCAAGTCGATGAAGGCGCGGAAAGTCGGGCGCTGGGCCGCCGGATCGGCGGGCGCGGGGCTGGGCCGGGGCCTGGCCCGCGGGGGTCTGCGCCGCCAGAGTCGCGGTGGTCAGGACCAGCGCCGACAGCAGCGAAGACGAGCGACTGAACAGCGTTCGCATACAGAAAGTATATCGCGCCCTGATGCCCGGAGCGGGCTGACGCGACCCTGGATTTGGACGAGCGCTCGAGGCGGCTGGCCGGACCGATCTTACTCGTCGCCCGGGCCGTCGTCCTCGCCGTCGTCTTCGCCGTCGGGTTCCGGCTCGTTGCCGGAATCTAGCGCCCTCGGCGGCGGAAGTATCTGCGGACCCAGCCACGCTCGGCTGTGCCGACGCCGAGTCCCGTCGCCGGCGGCGGCGCCGGCGGCGGCGGCCGACGATGCGATGGAGTTCGAGCAAGGTCGCATCGACGGCGGCAAGCCCCGCCGTGACGTCCGATTCGGTGACCCACCCGTCGGGATCGACCGAGGCGGCCTGCTCTCGCAGGGCCTCGACACGTGCCGGGTCGCCGCCTCGCGCAGAAATCCGCGCCAGGATCTCCGCATGTCGCGCTCGCAGCACGGTCAACTGCTCCGCGCCGAGCATGCGTTCGACCACCGCCGGCGCGCTTGCGTGGTGCTCTGGCACCGCTGGACCGACGACAGGAGCGTCAAAAACGCGAACGAACCGCCGAACGGGCGCGATCTGCGGCCCAGGTGTAGCGGTGCGAGGTACCTGCGTACCGGATGTAAGCGGCCCGCGTCGGTCATCCTCGACAGACCTGGCGCCGAAGCCGGGGGTGGGCTGGCGACTTCCACGGAGGCGCGCTCAGTCGGCGCCGGCGGCGGCAGACGCGCGCGCGGCTGGGACGGAGTCGCGGCGTCTCGTCGAGCTCTCCCGGACCGGTCGCCGCTCGGGACGTCGCGCCGGCCGCGCCTCGCGCGGGTCGCGAGCCTCGGGCGCAGCGGGCGGCTTGGTCGTGAGAATCCGGTCCCAGTCGAACTCGACGTCAGGGTGCTGCTGCTCGAGGACCCGAATCGCGTCCTCGTCAAACGCCGCGCGTCCGACCTTCACGTGGGGCGGCGAGCGAAACCAGTAGAGCAGCTGCGGCTGGTCCGGCCCTGTGCGACGCCTGGACGAATGGAGCAGGTACGTGCTCTCGTAGCCGCGCCGGTCGCGCGAGAATCGCAGAATAGGCACGCTTACTTACGCTTGGCCGCCGGTCTTGGCAACCGCCTTCGCGACCTGTCTGGCGGCGGGTTTGGCGGTCGACTTGGCGGGCTTTGCGGCCGGTCGGCCGTTGGCTGCCTGTGTCGTGGACCTGGACTTGCCCGCCGCGGCACGTCCCGTCGTCTTGGCGGTCGGCTTTGAAACAGGTCTGGCAGCTGCCTTCGAAGCCGGCTTGATGACGGGTTTGCTGGCCGGTCTTGGCCGCCGGCCCTTGAGGCGGCGCGACCTTCGAGGCCGCGCCCTTTGCGGCAGCGGCGCTTCTGCGGGCTTGGCGGCCGCCACGGGCGCCGACTTGATCGAAGGCGTCTTGACGGCTGCTGGCTTCGCCTTCACGGGAATCACCCGCGGCGCCGGGGCAGCTGGCGTCTTGGCGGCTGGCTTGACGGCAGGCACGGCGGGAGCCGCCACGCGCGCCGGGATCGTCTTGATGCCCTGGGCCTTTGCCGCCGACTTGGCAGGCAACGCGGGCTCGGCCTTGACGACCGGCTCTTCCACTACGGGCTCCGGCTCGGGCGGCAACGCCACGCGAATGCTCGCCACCGACACGGTTCTGGGGCGGCGTGGAGGCCCTGCCGCCCCGGGAGCCGCTGGCCGGGTGAAAGAGCGTGAACTTGAACTGCTCACCGACCTGGTGGTACGACCAGATCTCGGTGACGGCGATCTTGTAGTCGTGGCTCAGCCGCCGCGCGACGTCGACGGAATTGATCGGCACGTATAAGTGGAATGGCACCCGCAATTTGGCCAGGTGCGCCCACTGCGCCATCGCCTCCAGGTGGTTCACCGACTCACCGGTTTCGACCTCGACGACCGCGACGACCTTCTTGCCCTTTTCGAGCGAGTAGACGACCGCGTCGGGATATTCTTTGCGGCTGCCGCTTCCGACCGACGCGTTCTGCTCGGAGCCCGGATTGATGCCGACCTCGACCTTGCGCTTCTGCAAGTCCTGCTGGAGCAGTCGGATGACACGGTCGTGCTCGAGCTGCTCGCGGACGGGACGAACCAGAATCGGGCTCAATCGGGCCTCCGACGCCACTTATGGACGTAAACAAATCGCATACTATACACGAACGTCCAGGTAACACTTCCCGCCCGAGTCGAGGACCAACTGACTGATGCGTAACCGCTCGCTCGTTCTTGCACCTGTCGCATTTCTGACGCTGGCCCTATGGTTGCCACAGGCGCCGTCCGCTCAGTCTTCCGACAAGCGCTTGCAAGGGGTCTCCCCCGCCATCACGGCGCTGCTCACGGACATCCGGAAGGCCGACCGGGGCCAGCTGGCGGTATCCGAAGAAGACGGCCGTTTCCTGCGCCTGCTGGTGACGTCCAGCGGCAGCAAGCGGGCGCTCGAGATCGGCGCGGCCAGCGGCTACAGCGCCATCTGGATCGGCCTGGGCCTGCGCGAGACCGGCGGCCGGCTGGTCACCATCGAATACGACCCGCAGCGTGCCAAGGAGGCGCAGGCCAACATCGCCAAGGCCGGGCCTCTCCGACATCGTCAGGTCGTTGCCGGGCGACGCCTTCAAGGCGATTCCCGGGCATCCAGGGACAGTTCGACTTCGTCTTCCTGGACGCGTGGAAGCGCGACTACCAGCGTTTCTTCGACATGGTTTACCCGCGGATGCCGGTCGCGGGCTGTTTGTCGCGCACAACGTGCTGAACAAGAAGAGCGAGATGGGCGACTTCCTGACGACCATCGAGACGCATCCGAACCTGTTCACGACCATCGTCGCCCCGTCTGGCGAGGGCGTGTCCGTCTCGGTGAAGCGCAAGTAGCGCTGACGGCGATAAGGAGCCATGCGTGCGCCCGGTGCACATCATCGGCGTGCCACTCGACCTCGGTGGCGGCCGGCGCGGGGTCGACATGGGCCCCTCCGCGTTCCGGATTGCCGGCCTCGGCGAGCGGATTGCCGCGCTGGGCTGCCCGGTGCGTCGACAAGGGAGACCTCGCGGTGCCGATCCCGGAGACGCGGCACGTCGGCGACCCGCGCCGCAAGTACATCGACGACATCGCGACCGTCTGCACGGCGCTCTTCGACGACGCACGCGCGTCCCTGGCCGACGGCGCGCTGCCGCTCGTGCTCGGGCGGCGACCACAGCCTGGCGGCCGGTTCGGTCGCCGCGACCTCGGCGCTACGTCAGGGGCCGGGGCGAGCGCTTCGGCCTGATCTGGGTCGACGCGCACGGCGACATGAACACGCCGGCCAGCACGGAATCGGGCAACGTCCACGGCATGCCGCTGGCGGCCCTGCTCGGCCCGGAACCCGCCGAACTGGCGGCACTTGGCGGCGTTCAGTCCGGCGATCGAGCCGGAGCACGTCGTGCTCATCGGCGTCCGGAACCTGGACGATCAGGAGAAGCAGCGCGTCCGCGGACTCGCGCATCCACGTCTTTACGATGAAGGACATCGACCGGGCCGGCATCGCCGCGGTCATGGAGCAGGCCATCGCCCTGGCCGGCGCCGGCACGCGACGGCCTGCACGTGTCGTTCGACCTGGATGTCTGCGACCCGGGGATCGCGCCAGGTGTCGGCACGCCGGTCAAAGGCGGCCTCGACTACCGCGAGGCGCACATGGTGATGGAGATGCTCGCCGATTCCGGGCGGGTGCGCGCGCTCGACATGGTCGAGGTGAACCCGACGCTCGATGTCAGAAACAGCACGGCCGAACTCGGCACCGAACTGGTGCTGTCGGCCCTGGGGATGAAGATCCTGTAGCGCGGGCGTCATACCCGCTTCGACGAGGAGAATAGAAGTCATGCGCGTACGAGTGCTTGCTTGTCTGGCGATCGCCCTGGTCGCGACGGTAGTGTCGATGTCGGCGCAGCCGCCCGGAAGTCCCGCACGAGACCGTCACGGCGACTGTCGACGGGGCCAAAGTCGGCATCACGTACGGCCGGCCCGTACATGCGCGGCCGGAAGATCGTCGGCGGCCTCGTGCCGTACGGGCGCGTGTGGCGCACCGGCGCCGACGAGTCGACGACGCTCACGACCGACGCGCCCCTGCGTCATCGGCGGCGCGACGGTGCCGGCCGGGCAAGGTCAGCCTCTACACGCTGCCCGGTCCGCAGGGCTGGAAGCTGATCATCAACAAGCAGACCGGCCAGTGGGGCACGGAGTACAACGAGGCCCAGGACCTGGCGCGGGTGGACATGACCAGCCAGAGCGCTGACGGCCCCGGTCGATCAGTTCACGATCAAGATTGAGGGCGGGCAGATCAAGTTGGCGTGGGAACTGACGGAGGTGTCGGTTGCCGTCAAGAAAGGTTGACAATTGCAGATTGACGATTGACGATTAAGGGATCGCCGCTCGGGATGCGCCCGGCGTTCGGAGACGCACCCTTAATCTGCAATCGTCAATCTGCAATCGTCAATCTCAAACGCCGATCACGTCGGTCAGTTCCTTGACCGCCGCGGCCGACTTGGCCAGCGCGACCTTCTCGTCGTCGGTCAGTTCGATCTCGATGATCTGCTCGACGCCCTTGGCGCCGAGTTTGACGGGCACGCCGACAAACAGGTCGTGGATGCCGTACTCGCCCTGCAGGAAGACCGAGCAGGGCACGATCTTCTTCTTGTCCTTCAGGATGATCTCGACCATCTCGGCGGCCGCCGAACCCGGCGCGTACCACGCGCTGGTGCCGACCAGCTTGGTGATCTCGGCGCCGCCGTTGGCGGTGCGGTCGCAGATGGCCTTGATCCGATCCTCGGACAGCAACTTCGTGATGGGGATGCCCGCCACCGTCGAGTAGCGCGGCAGCGGCACCATCGTGTCGCCGTGGCCGCCGAGCACGAACGCGTGGATGTTCTCCACCGATACGTTCAGCTCCATCGCCAGGAACGCGCGCATGCGCGCCGAGTCGAGGACGCCGGCCATGCCGATCACCCGCTCGCGAGGAAAGCCCGACAGCCGGTAGACCGCCTGACACATCGCATCGAGCGGGTTGGCGACTGGCACGATGATCGCGTTCGGACAGTGCCTGACGATCTGCTCGGTCACCTGCTGCATGATCTTGTAGTTGACCTGCAGCAGGTCGTCGCGGCTCATGCCGGGCTTGCGCGGCACGCCGGAGGTGATGACGACGACGTCGGACCCGGCGGCATCGGCGAAGTCGCCGCCGCCGATCAGACGCGCGTCCGATCCTTCAATCGGGTTGGCCTGATACATGTCGAGCGCCAGCCCGCTGGCCTTCTGATCCGCGATGTCGATGACCACGACATCGGCCAGTTCCTTGACGGCGATGGCGCGGGCGACCGTCGCTCCGACGTTGCCCGCGCCGCCGATGACGGTGACTTTCCGGTTCATCTAGCGTCTCCCTGGATCCCGTAGTCCCGCAATCCTGAATCCGTCAATCGCAATCTGCAATTACATGTTCGCGATGATCGCGTCGGCAAACTGCGACGTCTTGAGCTCGGTGGCGCCATCCATGAGGCGCGCGAGGTCGTAGGTCACAGTCTTCTTCTGGATCGACTGCGCGATGCCGTTTGTGATGAGTCGGCCGGCCTCGTGCCAGCCCAGGTGCTCGAGCATCATCACGCCCGACAGGATCACCGACGACGGGTTGATGACGTCTTTGCCGGCGTACTTGGGGGCGGTGCCGTGGGTCGCCTCGAAAAACGCGATGTCGTCGCCGATGTTGGCACCAGGCGCCATACCCAGCCCGCCGACCTGTGCCGCGCAGGCATCCGACAGGTAGTCGCCGTTGAGGTTTGGCGTGGCAAAGACGCTGTAGTCCGCGGTCCGCGTGAGGATCTGCTGGAAGACGCTGTCGGCGATGCGATCGTTGATGACGACCTTGCCCTCCTTCGACGCGCCTTCGTACACCTCGTCCTCGGTGACGATCTGATCGCGGAACTCGGCCTTGGCGACCTCGTACCCCCAGTCACGGAAGGCGCCTTCGGTGAACTTCATGATGTTGCCCTTGTGCATGAGCGTGACGGTCGGACGCTTGTGCTCGATGGCGTACTTGATGGCCATGCGCACCAGGCGCTTGCTGGCCGTCTCGGACATCGGCTTGATGCCGATGCCGGAATCGGTCGGCAGGCGCTTGCCCATCTCGCGCGACAGGAACTCGATCAGCTTCTCGGCCTGCGGCGTGCCCTTGGCAAACTCGATGCCGGCGTACACGTCTTCGGTGTTCTCGCGAAAGATGACGACGTTCATCTTTTCCGGATGCTTGACCGGCGCCGGAGTGCCGGTGAAGTAGCGCACCGGACGGACGCACGCATAGAGATCGAGCACTTGCCGAAGCGTGACGTTCAGGCTGCGGATGCCGCCGCCGACCGGCGTCGTCAGCGGGCCCTTGATGGCGATCTTGTACGTCTTGACGGCTTCGAGCGTGTCGTTGGGCAGCCACTCGCCCGTCAGATCCTTGGCCTTTTCTCCCGCCAGAATCTCGAACCAGACGAGCCGCCGGCTGCCGCCAAACGCTTTCGTGCACGGCCGCGTCGAAGACGCGAACGCTGGCGCGCCAGATGTCGGGCCCGGTGCCGTCGCCTTCGATGAACGGAATGATCGGATCGTCGGGTACGACCAGCTGTCCCTGCTTGCGTGTGAGCGGCGTGCCATCAACCGGCGGCGTCAAGTGCGTGAACTGTGGCATGTTCCTTCCCTGCTCGAATGCTGCGTGCGGTGCCCGCCGCGCGTCGTTGTGCGGTTAGGGCGTCTCCCCGGCACCGTTACCGGATGTTCACAGATGCTTGTGGAAAAGTCTGTGGAAAAGTCGGCGCATGCGGCCCGGTTCCACGGCACTGCGGCACGTCAACTGCGGTTTGCACCATGCTGGGGCAAAGCGCGTCACCAGGCGTGTCGGCTCTTGCCGTCCGGGCCCGAACGTCAGATTATACTTGAACCGTTTTGTCACGCGACGTCGTCTTCCTGATCTGCCTCGCTTGCAACATTCTCCCGAGCGCCTCGATGAAAATTGTGATTGCTGATGATCTGCCGCGGTCCGCTGTTGCCTTGCTCAACGAGCAATCCGGCTGGATCGTCGATGCGACCCCTGGCCGGCCGCTGCCCGAACTGCTGGCCGCCGTGGCCGATGCCGACGCGCTCATCGTGCGCAGCGCGACGAAGGTGACTCGCGAGGTCATCGCCGCCGCGCCGGCGCTGCGCGTGATCGCACGCGCCGGGACCGGCGTGGACAACGTCGACCTGGACGCCGCCAGCGCCCGCGGCATCATCGTCATGAACGCGCCAGGCGCCAACAGCATCAGCGTCGCCGAGTTGGCGATGGGCCAGCTGCTCGCGCTTGCGCGTCACCTTCCGGCGGCCGACGCGGCGATGAAGGCGCGCAAGTGGGAGAAGAAGAAGTTTGCCGGCGGCGAGCTCCGCGGCAAGACGCTCGGCATCGTCGGCCTCGGACGCATCGGACAGGAAGTGGCGGCCCGCGCGCGATCCTTCGAGATGCAAATCGTCGCCCACGACCCGTTCATCTCGGCGGAGCTGGCCGCGCAGGTCGGCGCGAAGCTCGGCACGCTCGACGAAGTCTTTGCCGCGGCCGACTATCTCACCCTGCATCTGCCGGTGACGCCGCAGACCAGGCACCTGGTCAACGCCGAGCGCCTTGCCAAGGCGAAGAAGGGCATCCGCATCATCAACACCGCCCGCGGCGAGCTGATCGACGATGCGGCCCTTGCCGCCGCGCTCGACAGCGGACAGGTCGGTGGCGCCGCCCTGGACGTCTTCCAGCAGGAGCCGCCGACCGACTGGTCGCTGGCCGAGCGGCCCACCGTCGTCGCTTCGCCTCACATCGCCGCGTCCACTGGCGAGGCGCAGGAACTGGTTGGCGTGGAAACTGCCGCGGCCGTCCGCGACTACTTGCGCGACGGCATCATCCGAAACGCGGTGAACTTCCCGTCGCTGTCGGCCGACGATTTCCGTCGGTTGCAGCCCTGGATCGTCCTGGCCGAGCGCCTCGGGTCGCTGGTGGCGCAGATGGGCGAGGCGCGGACGACAGGCGTGGGCGTCCGGTACTACGGGGAACTGGCAACGGGCCGCAGTGACGTGCTGTCGAGCGCGGTCCTTGTGGGCCTCTTCCAGCACATCCTCTCGGGCGGCGTGACGGCGGTCAACGCCAAGGCCGTGGCCACCGAACGCGGCATCGAGGTCGTCGAGTCCCGCAGCTCGCGCGTCCGCAACTTCACCAGCCTGCTGTCGGTGAAGCTGCACACCAGCGCCGGCGAGCGCTGGGTCGAGGGCACCATCTTCGAGCACGGCGGGCCTCGCCTCGTGCTGGTCGACGGCGTTCCGGTCGAGGCGCCGCTTTCGGGCACGCAGATCGTGATCCAGAACAACGACCAGCCCGGCGTCATCGGCGCCGTGGGCACGGTGCTCGGCCGTCACCAGGTCAACATCGCCAACTTCGCGCTCGGCCGTGGTCCCGCCGGTGCGCTTGGCGTGGTGTCGGTTGACGAGGCGGAGCGGGTCACTGAAGAGGTGCTTGGCGAGCTGCGGGCGATTCCAGCGGTGCGATCGGCCGAGGTCGTGCGCTTAGGGTAACGCCAGCCGCACGGGCCGCTCGCCCACCGCGTCGGTCAGGTCCACCGCCTCTTCGCCAATGCTGACGACACGAAAGCGTCCGGCGACGACTTCGCCGACGCGGGCCATCACAAGATCGCTGCCGACCGACAGCACGGCGACCCTGGTGCCGTCGGTCAACGTGACGAACCCCAGGAGTCGCAACGGCGGTTGCGCCAGCGGGAGCGGCAGCACCGGCAGCCCGTCGGGTGGCGGCAGCGGCGCGCGCGCCGACTGACTCGCGCCACCGCCATCGGTCTGCGCCCGACCCGGCGAACCTGAACGGGTTCCTGCCCGTCGGCGACAACGGCGTCTGCGCGTCGAGCATGCGGTGCAGCCCCTCGACGGCCAGATCGGGTGCCGCCACTGCGGGCACCGGCGCGCGCGCCGCACGCTGCGGAGGGGGCTGGTCGGCCGGGCTGCACGCCGCAAGCGCCAGTATCGCGGCGGCACTCCCCCTCATCGCCGCCATGCGTGCTCTGCTCACCCGCGCATCCTAGCATTCGTCGGCCACGGCCCTTGCCGCTGCGGCGCGCGAGGCGCTCGCTTCGGCTCATCGAGGCACTGTGTTATGATTCGACGTGCTCCCGGTTCCTGCCCCCGAGCATTCGGTTCGTCCTTCGGCCGTTGTTGTCATTCCAGCCCGCTACGAATCGTCCCGCTTCCCTGGTAAGCCGCTCGCGCTGATTGCCGGTACGCCGATGATCGAGCACGTCTATCGTCGCGCCCTTCAGGCGCGCGACGTGAGCCGCGTGCTCGTGGCCACCGACGACGACCGGATCGCACGCGTCGTGACCGCGTTCGGGGGCGAGGCCGTCATGACGAGCGGCACGCATCCGACCGGCACCGATCGGCTGGCGGAAGTCGCCGCCGGGCTCGACTGCGACATCATCGTCAACGTGCAGGGCGACGAGCCATTGGTCACGCCGGCCATGATCGAACAGGCCATGGCACCGCTTGCCGCCGACGCCACCGCCGTCATGAGTTCCCTGCGGACCCGGCTCACCAGCCGCGCGGAATACCTCGATCCCAACGTCGTGAAGGTCGTCGTCGATCGGCACGACGTCGCGCTGTACTTCTCACGCGCGCCGATTCCGTACGCCCGCGATGGCACCCCGCAGGACGACCCGCCGGCGTCGGCCTGGCGCCACATCGGCATGTATGCCTACCGGCGTACGTTTCTGGGCATTTACACCAGCCTGCCGCCGACGCCGCTCGAGCAAAGCGAGCGGCTCGAGCAACTCCGCGCACTCGAACACGGCTACCGCATCATCGTGCCCGAGACTCCGCACCGGTCCGTCGGCGTGGACACGCCATCGGATCTGGCCGAGGTCGAAGCCATGGTCGCCGCAGCCGCTGGAAGCAGTCACAAGGGGCACCCGACACGATGACGAACGAGACGACGAGACCGACGAAATACATCTTCGTAACTGGCGGCGTGGTGTCGTCGCTCGGCAAGGGGCTGGCCGCCGCCTCCATCGGAAGCCTGCTCGAAGGGCACGGCTATCGGGTCACCCTGCAGAAGTTCGACCCCTACATCAACGTGGATCCGGGCACGATGAGCCCGTTTCAGCACGGCGAGGTGTACGTTACAGACGACGGAGCCGAGACCGACCTCGACCTCGGGCACTACGAGCGGTTCACCAGCATGGTGCCCACCCGGAACAACAACTGGACGACCGGCAAGATCTACCTGTCGGTCATCCAGAAGGAACGGCGCGGCGACTACCTCGGCGGCACCGTGCAGGTCATCCCCCACATCACCAACGAGATCAAGGACAGCATCCGCGGCGTCTCGCGCGACGTGGACATCGTCATCGTCGAGATCGGCGGGACCGTCGGCGACATCGAGAGCCTCCCCTTCCTCGAGGCCATTCGCCAGTTCCGCCAGGATGCCGGGCGCGACAACACTATATATATCCATCTCACGCTGGTGCCGTTCATCGGCACGGCGGGCGAGGTGAAGACCAAGCCCACGCAGCACAGCGTCCGCGACCTGCGCTCGATCGGCATCCAGCCCGACATCCTGCTCTGCCGCACGGACCGGCCGCTCTCGCGCGACGTGAAGCAGAAGATCGCGCTCTTCTGCGACGTCGACGAGGAAGCCGTCATCACCGCGCGCGACGTCGACACGATCTACGAAGTGCCGATGGCGCTGGCCTCCGAGGGCATCGACCGGATCATCCTCAAGCTCCTCCATCTCGACCAGACCGAGCGGCACATCGAGGCCTGGGAGCAGCTGGTCGCCCGTATCAAGCACCCGGACGACGAGCTGACGATCCACGTCGTCGGCAAGTACGTCGGCTACGAGGACTCCTACAAGAGCCTGAACGAGGCGCTCTACCACGGCGGCTTCGCGCACAAGCTGAAGGTCAACATCCAGTGGGTCGAGTCCGAAGCCCTGGAGGAGCCCGGCGGCGAGCGGCTGCTCGACGGCGCGCACGGCATCCTCGTGCCCGGCGGCTTCGGCAACCGCGGCACCCGCGGCATGATGAAGGCCGCGCAGATCGCGCGGAGCCGAGGCATCCCGTACTTCGGCATCTGCTACGGCTTCCAGTGGGCGACGGTAGAGTTTGCCCGGAACGTCGCCGGGTTGACCGATGCCGACTCGACCGAGTGCGATCCCGAGACGCCGCACAAGGTGATCTACAAGCTGCGCGACCTGCTGGGGGTCGAGGATCTGGGCGGCACCATGCGCCTGGGCCAGTACGCCTGCGAGCTGACGCCGGGATCGCTCGCGCACCAGATTTACGGGACGACCCACATCTCGGAACGGCACCGCCACCGCTACGAGTTCAACTGCCTGTACGAGCAGGCGCTCACCGAGCGCGGCCTTCAGATTTCCGGAAAGTCTCCGGACGGCAAGTTCGTCGAGATCGCCGAGTTGCCGGGACATCCCTGGTACGTCGCGGTGCAGTTCCACCCCGAGTTCAAGTCCAAGCCCCTGGCGCCGCATCCGCTGTTTGCCAGTTTCGTGGGCGCCTCTTACCGCCACAAGCAAGGCACCACGATGCCGACGCTGGCGGAAGGGGTCGTGGGGTGACGGCACCGTGTATGATCGTCGGATGCCGCCTGTCCGCATCGGGTCGCTGACGCTCGGTGGCGGGGCGCCGCTGCTGGTCATCGCCGGCCCGTGCGTGATCGAAAGCGAGTCGCACGCGCTCGAGACCGCGCACGCGGTGAAGGCCATCGCGGCCGACGTCGGCCTGCCCGTGGTGTTCAAGGCGTCGTTCGACAAGGCGAATCGCACGTCGATCCAGTCGTTCCGCGGGCCCGGACTGGCCCAGGGCCTGGCTGTGCTGGCGCGCGTGAAGGCGGACACGGGGCTGCCGGTGCTGACCGACATCCACGAGGCCGATCAGGCGGCGCCGGTCGCCGAGGTGGCCGACGTGCTGCAGATTCCCGCGTTCCTGTGCCGCCAGACCGACCTGCTGGTGGCCGCGGCGCGGACCGGGCGCGCCGTGAACATCAAGAAGGGCCAGTTCCTGGCGCCTCGCGACATCCGGCACGCCGTCGCGAAGATCACCGACGCCGGCAACGCCGACGTCTTCGTCACCGAACGCGGCACGTCGTTTGGCTACAACAACCTGGTCGTCGACATGCGCGCCTTCCCCATGATGCGTGCGCTCGGGTGTGCCGGTCGTCTTCGACGTCACGCACAGCCTGCAGTTGCCGGGCGCCGGCGACGGGGTGACCGCCGGCCTGGCCGAGTACATCGACCCGCTGGCGCGGGCCGGCGTGGCGGCCGGCGTCGACGGCGTGTTTCTCGAAGTCCACGAGGACCCGTCGCGCGCCAAGAGCGACGCGCAGAACGCCTTGCGACTCGACCTGCTGGCGCCATTGCTGCGGAAACTCAAGGCTATCGATGCCATCGCCCGAGCGTCCTGATCGCCCGACGGGCGCCGTCATGCCCGACCTCTCGCTGGCGCGCAAGGTCCTGCAGACCGAGGCCGCGGCCATCCTCGCGCTGGTCGACCGCCTCGACGCCCGTTTCGTCCGGGCCGTGGAGCTGCTCCGGGATTGCCGTGGCCGCGTGGTCGTCACCGGCATGGGCAAGTCCGGCATCATCGCGCGGAAGATCGCCGCGACGCTGGCCAGCACCGGGACGCCCGCCTTCTTCCTGCATCCCGCCGAAGCGATTCACGGCGACCTTGGCGTGATCCAGGCCGGCGACATCGTCGTCGCCCTGTCCCACAGCGGCGAGACCGACGAGATTCTTCGCCTGCTCGAGACCATCCGGCGCGGCGGCGCGGGGATCATCGCGCTCACCGGGCATCCAGGCTCGACGCTGGGCCAGTTTGCCGACGTCACCCTCGACTGTCACGTCGCCGAAGAGGCGTGCCCGCTCAACCTCGTCCCGACGGCCAGCACCACGGCCGCGCTGGCGCTCGGCGACGCGCTGGCGATGACGCTGCTGGTCGAGAAAGGGTTCCGCGCCGAGGACTTCGCCAACCTCCACCCCGGCGGCAAGCTGGGCAAGCGCCTGATGCGGGTCGAGCAACTGATGCACGCCGGCGACGACATCCCGCAGGTCGACGAGACGACGTCGATGCGCGACGTCATCTACGAGATGTCGCGCAAGGGACTCGGCATGACGTGCGTGACCTCGGGCGGACGACCTCGTGGGCATCATCACCGACGGCGACCTGCGCCGGCGCATGACGACGACGCCCGAACGTGCTCGACCTGCGCGCCGCCGATGTGATGACGACCAGCCCGGTCACCATCCCTCGCCACCTGCTGGCGGTTGAAGCGCTCAACCTGATGGAGCAGCGGAAGATCACGTCGGTCATCGTCAGCGCCGGGCGCCGCCATCCAGGGCGTCGTCCACCTGCACGACCTGTGGCGCACGGAGGCCATCTGACATGGCCCTCACGCTGACCGAACGCGCGCGGCGCGTGCGCCTGGTGCTGCTCGACGTCGACGGCGTGCTCACCGACGGCAAGATCCTCCTCCATGCCGACGGCACGCGAGTCCAAGACGTTCGACATCCGCGACGGCACCGGTATCGTCCTGGCACAGAAGGCGGGCGTCCGCGTCGGGCTGCTGTCGGCACGCCAGTCGGCGTCGACGACCGAGCGGGCCAATCAGCTCCGCATCACGATCGTCCGTCAGGGCGCGCTCGACAAGCTGACCACGTACGAGGCGCTGCTCGCCGAGCTCGGGCTCGAAGACGACGACGTCGCGTTCATGGGCGACGACCTGCTCGACCTGCCCGTCCTCGCCCGCGTCGGCCTGGCCGCCGCTCCCGCCGACGCGGTGCCCGAGGTCAGGGCCGTCGCGCACTGGGTCAGCCGGGCGCGCGGCGGCGACGGCGCGGTCCGCGAGCTGGCCGAAGTGGTCCTCAAGTCGCAGGATCGCTGGAACGCCCTGGTGGCCGAATGGACACCGGCACCCACACAGCCATGACCGTGTACCTCCCGATGCTCGTCGCCCTGGTGGCCCTGCTCGCCGGCCTGGCCATCGGCAAGGCCTGGGAGCGGTACAAGCTGCGCGATGGGCAATGGATCGATCGGCGAAAGGCGCGCGAGTCTCCGCACTTCATCGTCGGGCTCGACCTGGTGGTCGCCAACCAGATCGATCAGGCCATCGACGAGTTGTCGCGTGCCGCGTGGCTCGACGAAGACGCGCTCGAGATCCATCTCGTGCTGGGCAACCTCTATCGCGAGAAGGGCCAGGTGGGCCGCGCCATCAACATCCACCAGGGGCTGTTGCAGCGCCAGCACCTCAAGACGCTCGAGCACGCCTACATCCTGCTGTGCCTTGGCCTGGACTTTCGCCGCGGCGGGTTCGTCGACCGCGCGCACGAGGCCTTCAAGGAAGTGCTGCGGCTCGATCCGAAGAACCGGCACGCGCTGATTCAGCTCGAGAAGCTGCACGAGGAGCAGCACCAGTGGGCCGAGGCATACGACATCCGGCAGCAGCTCTCGGAAATCGACGCCGCCGGGCCGCTGCGGGCACGCGACAACGCCATCCTGGCGTTTCTCGAACACGAGCTGGGAGACGAGGCGTCGAAGGCCGGCGACCGCGCCGAGGCCGCGCGCCGGTTTGCCGCCGCGATCGAGCGCGACCGGGCGGCCGCGCCCGCCTATCTGAGCCTGGGCGACGTCAAGCTGCACGACGGCGACGTCGCCGGAGCCATCGCCGCGTGGGAGGACCTCATCGAGGCCTCACCCGACCGGGCGTATCTCGCTTTCGATCGGCTGCAGGCGGCGTACGCCACACAGGGCGCGCCGCAGCGGTTTCCCGATCTGTGCCGGCGGTTGATCGCCGCCAACTCCAGGACTGGCGCGCGCGACTGGCGCTGGCACGTCATCGCAGCGCCGCCGGCGACGCCGGCACGGCCCTCGAATTGCTCTTCGAGGCGCTCGTCCATAACCCGCACGCGCTGATGATCCACCAGGAGATCTGGCAGGCGCTGTCGGCTCTGGGCCGCAACCCCCAGTTGATCGAGCGCTATCTCGGGCTGACGCGCGACGCCGTCTTCTATCTCGACCCGCACGTCTGCGTGCGCTGCCGCTACCGGAGCACCGAACTGCTCTGGCAGTGCCCGCAATGCCACGAGTGGAACACCTTCATCGAAGAGCGCATGGCGCCCGCCAAAGACGACCAGCAGCTAAGTGCCTGACATTGCGATTGCGATTGACGATTGACGACTGCGTCAGGGTCAGCGCGGTCGGCCGCAGCCGGCTGAGAAGCTCGTCGACTTGCCGCTCCGTCTCGGCACGCGAGCCCGTCGTCCAGATGACGTCGTCGGCGAGCACGACCTTGTCGGCAATCGGCCACTGCGCGTCCAGCCGTGTGCGCGCCTCGGCCTCGGACACGCCGTCTCGCGCCATCACGCGGCGCAGTTGCTCGTCGGGCGGGCAGGCCACGACGACGACCCGATCGAAGTCGACCTGGTGGCCCGTCTCGAACAGCAGGGGGATGTCGGCGACCGCCAGGCGCGTGTCGCGCGGGAGTTCTTCGAGCCAGTCCTGGATGGCGGCGTAGACCGCGGGGTGCACGATCTGCTCGAGGTCGCGGCGCGCTTGCGGATCCGAGAACACCACGGCTGCCAGGGCGCCGCGGTCGAGGGCGCCATCCGCATCGAGCATGGCGCGGCCGAAACGCTCGACGACCGCCTCGAGGCCAGGGCTCCCCGGCGCAACGACCTCACGAGCCAGGACATCGGCGTCGATGGTGGGAACGTGGCGCGCCTGCAACAAGCGCAGGACGGTGCTCTTGCCGGTCGCGATGCCGCCGGTCAGCGCGACGCGGACCATCCGGCCCTCGCCTCAGCGGCCGTCACCGTGTTCTGCAGCAGGAGCGCGATGGTGAGCGGACCGACGCCGCCGGGCACGGGCGTCAGCGCCCCGGCGACCTCGGCGACGGCCGGGTGCACGTCGCCGACGACGACCGATCCGCGCCGGGCGAAGTCCGCGTGGCGCGGCGAGTCCTCGGGAAACAGCGCCGCGACTTCCCCGCCGTCGGTGACGCGGTTGATCCCGACGTCGACGACGGTGGCCCCGGGCTTGACGTGCTCGGGCCGCACAAACGCGGTGCGGCCGACGGCGGCCACGAGGATGTCGGCTTGCCGCGTCAGCGCCGGCAGGTCTCGAGTCCGCGAGTGACAGATCGTGACGGTGGCGTGCTGGTGCAGCAACAGCATCGCCATCGGTTTGCCGACGATGTCGCTGCGGCCGATGACCACGGCGTGGCTGCCGGCTCATCGCGATGCCCTCGCGCTGCAGCAGCGCGATCACGCCCGACGGCGTGCAAGGCGCCAGCACCGCGCGCCCCTGAACCAGCCGGCCGGCGTTGATGGGGGTGAAGCCGTCGACGTCCTTGGCCGGGTCGATGACGTCGAAGACGGCCTGAGACGCGCCATTGCCCATCGCCGCGGGCAGCGGGTCCTGCACGAGGATGCCGTCGAACGCGTCGTCGGCGTTGAGCCGCCGCACGGTGTCGAGGACGTCGGCGAGCGTCGCGTCTCCGGCAGCCGAAACAGCTCGGCACGGCACCCGATGTCGGACGCGGCCTTCAGCTTGTTCCGGACGTAGATTTCAGACGGCGCATGCGTGCCGACCAGCACGATGCCCAGTCCGGGCGGCCGGCCGGCGCGCGCGGCAAACGCCGCCGCGCGGGGCTGCAGTTCCTGTCGGATCGCGGCGGCCGACCGCCGTCCCGTCCAGCAGTACGTGCGCTCACGCCGCGGCGGCCTTCCCCGACTTGGCCAGCAGCCGGCCGACGACGAAGACGACCAGGCCGACGCCCAGCACGAGCAGGCCCAGCTGGTCGGATTGCTCGGGCGTGACACCGATCTCGTGCCACTTGGCCAGTTCCTCGGTCGTGATCCCCAGCACCGTCATGAAGCCGAGGATCGTCATGAAGAAGCCGTTGAACAGCAGCAGCGCGCCGGCCACCGTCACGAAGTTGCCGACGTTTTCGAGCGCCGTGCGCGCCGGCGGCCTCGGCGGCATCGCGCAGCGGGCTGTGGACGCGGCCGTAGACCCAGTAGATGAGCATGCCGAGGTTCAGCCAGCCCAGGAAGCGGACCCAGGTCGCCACCGGCAGGCTGAGCATCAGGTAGAGGCACGAGACGATGCCCAGCACCGGGATCACGAAGCCGCCGGGCACCTTGAAGGGCCGCCTGGCCTCGGGACGCTGCACACGCAGCATCATCACGGCGGCGCAGACGATCATGAACGCGAACAGCGTGCCGATGCTGGTCATCTCGCCCAGGATCTGGATCGGCACCAGCGCGGCGCACGAGCGAGACCACCAGGCCGGTGATGATCGTCGTGACGTACGGCGTCTTGAACTTCGGGTGGACCTTGCTGGCGCCGGCCGGCAGCAGCCGGTCGCGGCTCATCGCAAAGAAGATGCGCGGCTGGCTCATGAGCATGACGAGCAGCACGCTGGTGATGCCGGCCACGGCGCCGGCCGAGACCAGGCCGGCCGCCCAGTCCTGGTTGATGACCGCCAGCGCGTAGCCGACCGGCGCGTTGAGGAACTGCGCGTTGGTCTTGTACTCGACCACCGGAAGGATGCCGGTGAGCACCGCCGACGACCACCAGGTAGAGAATCGTGCAGAGCACCAGCGAGGCGATGATGCCGATCGGCAGATCCCGTTGCGGGTTCTTGGCCTCTTCGGCGGTGGTCGACACGGCGTCAAACCCGATGTAGGCGAAAAAGACGACGGCCGCCGCGGCCATCACGCCCGAGAAGCCATAGGGCATGAACGGCGACCAGTTCTCGGGCTTCACGTAGGTGGCGCCGGCGGCGATGAAGAACAGCACGGCCGCCAGCTTGATGGCGACCATCACCGCGTTGAAGCGCGCGCTCTCGCGGACGCCCACGACGAGCAGCGCCCGTGATGAACAGCACGATGATCGCGGCCGGCAGGTTGATGACCGCGCCTTCGGCGGCCCACGGCGAGGCCGTCATCCAGACCGGCAGGTGCAGGCCGAAGCCGGCGAGGATCCGCTGGAAGTAGCCGCTCCAGCCGACGGCGACGGTCATCGACCCGACGGCGTACTCGAGAATGAGGTCCCAGCCGATCATCCACGCGAAGATCTCGCCGAGCGTGGCGTACGCGTAGGTATAGGCGCTGCCCGCGATGGGGATCATCGAGGCGAACTCGGCGTAGCACAGCGCCGCAAACGCGCACGCGAGGCCGGCGGCCAGGTACGACACGCCGATGGCCGGGCCCGCCTGGTTGGCGGCCGCGGTGCCGGTGAGCACGAAGATGCCCGTGCCGATGATGGCGCCGATGCCCAGCAACGTCAGGTCGAAGGCCGTCAGCGTGCGCTTGAGCGCCTTGCCGCCGTGCTCGACGTCGCTGACCAGCTGCTCGAGTGACTTCGTCTTCAGCAGATTCGAATCCATTCCCCCTCCAGCCCGGTGCGGCAGGCGTGCTACGGCGAAAACCGCGGCATTATAGCGCGGCCCTTGCGGCCGCCGCGGCGGCCACAAAGGCGCGAGTACGTGCGGCCGGATCGCCTCCGGCCAGCAAATCCGTGATGACGGCCACGCTGGTGGCCCCGGCGGCAATGACGTGCGGCACCCGGTCGAGCGTCACCCCGCCGATGGCGACGACGTCAAGCGAGGTCGGCGGCGGCCCGACCGACGAGTTCAAGGCCCACCGCGTCGTAGCCGGTGGCCTTGGTGGCGGTGCCGAACACGGGCCCGACGGCGATGTAGCTCACCGGCGCGTCTGCGGCTTCGGCGATTTGATCCGGTGTATGGGTGGACACGCCCACCAGCGCGTCCGGGCCGACGATCGCACGCGCCTCGGCCGGCGACAGATCGTCCTGGCCGACGTGCACGCCGGCGGCTCCGGCCAGGACCGCGATGTCGGCCCAATCGTTGACGACCACGGCCGCCCCGAACGGCGCCGCCAGCTCCACGACCTGCCGCGACAGCTCGAGCAAGTCCGCCGACGACAGGCGTCTTCGCGCGCACCTGCAACAGCGTCGCGCCGCCGTCGAGCACGGCCGCGGCCAGATCCACCAGCGGCCAGCCGTGCGCGGAGGCGACCTCCGCGTCCAGCACGGCGTACAGCCCGGGAAGACTCAAACGGCTTCTCGAAGCTGCTTGCCCTGCTCCGACTTTGGCACCTGGTAGCGGTCCATGAACGAGGTGCTGAGTCGCCCGGCCTGGAAGTCGGGGTCGCTGAGGATCTTGAGGTGCAGAGGAATGGTGGTCTTGATGCCCTCGATGACGCTCATCTCGAGCGCGCGCCGCATCCGCGCGATGGCCTCGTTGCGGTCGCGCCCGTGCGCGATCACCTTGGCGATCATCGAGTCGTAGTACGGCGGGATCACGCAATCGGTATGCGCGGCCGTGTCGACGCGCACGCCCGGGCCGCCGGGCAGCGAGAACACGTCGATGGTGCCCGGCGACGGCGTGAATTTGACGGGGTCCTCGGCGTTGATGCGGCACTCGATCGCGTGCCCCGTGAAGGTGACCTCGGATTGCTTGAACGACAGCCGCTCGCCGGCCGCCACGCGGATCTGTTCCTTCACGATGTCGATGCCGGTGACCATTTCGGTGACCGGGTGCTCGACCTGCAGGCGGGTGTTCACCTCCATGAAGTAGAAGCGCCCGTCCTTGTCCATCAGGAACTCGAAGGTGCCGGCGTTGGCGTACTGGACCGCCTTGGCGGCATCGACGACCACCCCGCCCATCTTCCGGCGGATCTTCTCGGTGAGCGCGACCGACGGGGACTCTTCCAGCAGCTTCTGGTGGCGGCGCTGGATCGAGCACTCGCGCTCGCCAAGCGAGACGACGCTGCCATAGTGATCGCCGAGCACCTGGAACTCGATGTGGCGCGGCGAGACGACGTACTTCTCGACGTAGACGTCGCCGATGCCAAATGCCGCCTCGGCCTCCCGCTGCGCCGTCTTCAGCGCCTGCGCCAGCTCGCCGCGGATTTTCGACCACGCGCATGCCACGGCCGCCGCCGCCGGCTGTCGCCTTGATGATGACCGGGTATCCGATCTCCCTGGCGATTTTCTGCGCCTGCTCTTCGCCCTCGACCGGGCCATCCGACCCGGGCAGGATGGGCACCCCCGCCTTCTTCATCGCTCTGCGCGCCCGCGCCTTGTCGCCCATCAGTCGGATGACGTGGGGGTCGGGCCCGATGAAGCGGATGTGGCACGCCTCGCAGACTTCCGCCAGGTACGCGCTTTCGGAGAGGAATCCGTAGCCCGGATGGATCGCATCGGCGCCGGTGATCTCGGCGGCGCTGATGATGGCGGGGACGCTCAGGTAGCTGTCCGCGCTGCGGGCCGGACCGATGCAGATGTCTTCGTCGGCAAACCGGACGTGCAGCGCGTGCTCGTCGGCCTCCGAATACACCGCCACGGTCTTGATGCCCAGCTCGCGGCACGCGTGGATGACGCGCAGGGCAATCTCGCCACGATTTGCGATGAGGATTTTCTTGAACATGCGCTACTTCGCCTTGATCGCGAAGAGGCGTTCGCCAAACTGCACCGGCTGGCCGTTTTCGACGTACACCTTGACGATTTCGCCGTCGTACTCCGACTCGATTTCGTTCATCAGCTTCATCGCTTCGATGATGCACAGCACCTGGCCCTTGCGCACCACGTCGCCCACCGAGGCAAACGCCGGCGCGCCCGGCTCGGATGCGTGATAGAAGGTGCCGACGATTGGCGACTTGACCACCGCCAGCTCGTCGCCATCCTCGACGGCCGGGGGCGCGGGCGCAGCCGCCGCGGCAGCTGCGGCCGGCGGCAGCGGATACAGGGGCGACGGCAGCCACCGGCAACGGAGCAGCGACCAGCGTTTGCACGGCCGTGTCCTTCCGGATGCGGATCTTGAAGTCCTGGTGCGCCAGCTCGAACTCGGCGAGCTCGTGCTCCTTGACCAGGGCGAGTATCTGCTTGATCTCCTCGAAGTCCATCGTCCTCGTTGGCTCGGGCTCCGGCCTGGGGCGTCAGTCGACCGACAGCATGACGGGCACGCGGGTCAGCCGTTCGGCGCCGGTGGCCGTCACGAGCAGGTCGTCTTCGATGCGGACGCCCCCCCAACCAGGGATGTAGGCGCCAGGTTCGATTGTCACCACCATCCCGGCCGCCAGTACGTCGGGCAGGACGACTGTGCCGGGCAGCGGCGCGTGGGTTGCCGGCCGCGCCGGCCCCACCCTCGGGGCTTCGTGCACTTCCAGTCCCAGACCGTGCCCCGTGCCATGCACAAAGCGATCGGCCAGGCCATGACGGGCCAGGACCGCGCGAGCGGCCTGGTCCACTTCGGCCACTGCCACGCCGGGAGCCAACGCCTCGATGGCCGCCTGCTGCGCCTCGGCGACCGCGCCATGCACACGCGCGGCCTCGGCCGAAGGCGTCCCGAGCACCACCGTGCGCGTCAAGTCGACGCAGTATCCGCCGTAGACCCCGCCAAAGTCCAGCACCACGAGGTCCCCGGCGGCCATCGTTCGGTCCGAGGCACGCCCATGGGGCAAGGCGGCCCGCGGACCGGAAGCGACAATCGTATCAAATGCCGGACGGGTGAACCCAGTTCGGCGCAAACCAGCCTCCAGGGCCTGCGCGACGTCTTGTTCGCGCTGCCCTGGCGCAATATCGGCCAGAACGCCGAGGGCCACCGCCGAAATGCGACGCCCCGCCTCCCGCAGCCGGTTGATTTCCCACGCGTCTTTCACCAGCCGTCCGGCCTCGATGACGTCCAGCGTCGGGAGGATCCCGTCGGCCCGCCACCCGCCTGCAGCCAGGGCCGCCGTCAGCCACCGCTGACGCTGCACGGTCAGGTGCCCGGCTTCGATGCCTGCCGGCGAGGTTCCGCGCGATGAGCCGGCAGCGTCTCGTCGTAGGTCTGCTCCACCACGACCAGGTCCAGCCGCGCCCGCCAGCGTCCGCGACGTCGGCGTAGCGGCGATCGGTCACCAGCACACGCGGTCGGGCTCGACGAGGGCACACGCCGCGAGCCGTCGAACCCGGTGAGCCAGGTGACGTTGGCGGCGCGGTCACGACCAGCCGGGCGACGCCGGCCTGGTCCATGAAGTGGCGGGCTCGAAGGTGCCGGGCTTCGAGCGGCGGGCGGTCAGACGGCGGGCACGGTCGGCCACAACGCGTTCGAGGAACTGCTCCGACGCCAGCCCGCACGGCGTCTCCGCCCTCGCCGCGAGGCTCGCGGTCGGCACCGACCGCAGCGTGCGCGGCGATCGCAGCGCATCGACGGAGTTCCCGCGCCGGCGTGGATCTCGCGACGCCTTTGAGCGCCGCCAGATGCTCGGGCGCCGCCTTCAGGACCGTCGTCAACTCGGCCAGAGCGGCATCGAGTCGCCCTGGTCGAGCAGCGCGCGCCCAGCGTCGCGCGGCCGCGTATTCGGGGTGAATGGACAGGCCGTCCGGCAGGTCCGAACGCTCGGCAGCGGCCCGCGCGGCGCAGCTCTTCGGCGAGGGCGCAAAAGCCAACGACGCCGGATCCTGTTGGATCCGGCGTCGCAACTCCTGAATGCGAGGGCTGTCCGCCACGATGGACAGTCTAGCCGACGTCTAGGGCGCGGTGACCGCTACGTTCTTGGTCGTCGTCGCCGTCCGTCCCTTGGAATCCCGAATCGTCAGGGTGACGACGTAGGTGCCCGGGTTGGTGAAGGTGTGCGACACGGTCTTCTGCGCGGTGCTCGCGGTGCCGCCGTCGCCGAAGTCCCACTTGTAGTTCGTGATCGGGTCAGCGCTGGTCGAGGTCGTCGCGTTGAAGTTCACGACGGTGTCCTCGAGCGGCGAGGTCGGCGAGAAGGTGAACGCTGCCGCCAACCCGCCGGGGCTCGACGTGCCAACCGTCACCGCCTGAGTCGTCGTTGCCGTATTGCCGGCATCGTCGGTCACCGTCAGCGTCACGTTGTAGGTGCCCGCGGTGTCGTACGTCTTCTTGACGACCATGCCCGACCCCTTGCTGCCGGTGCCAAAGTCCCAGGCGTACTTGACGATGGTCCGCGGCGGCGCAACGCTCGAGCCTGCCCCGTTGAACACGATGTCCTCGCCAATACCCGGTGAGCTCGGCGAGAACACGAAGCTCGCCGTGGGCACACCGGAGGTGCCGACAGGCACGGTCTTCGAGCGCGAGCCCTTGAGGCCGGCGATGTCGGTGACTGTCAACGTCACCGCGTAGCTGTCGATGTCGCGGTACTGGTGCGACGCGACGCGGCCTTGTCCCTTGCTGCCATCGCCGAAGTCCCATTCGTACTTCGTGAGGGTCTGGTCGAGCTGCGGGTCGGATGCGTCGAACGTCACCGTCTCGAGCTGCGTGGGCGCTTCCGGCGAGAACTTGAAGTCGGGCACGCTGGTCTCGCCGCCGACCACGCCGGTCGGCACCAGCCGGATCTCGGCGAAGCGGGCGAAGGTGCCGTTGTAGTTGCCGTTCACCGGCGTGACCATGATCTGCACGCGCGTGTTGCGGTCGACGTTGTCAACTGGCGCCGGCGCCGTGTACACGACCGTCGCGCGGCCGTCGCTGCCCGTCGACGCGTCCTTGGACGACAGGTGGCCGAAGTCGGTGATGATGCCGCCGACGGCCATCTCGATGCGCAACGACAGGTTCCGCACCGGCTGCCCGTTGGAGTCGAAGGCGCGGATGACGACCTGCGACGTGCTCGCCCCGTCCTGCGGCAACAAATCCGGCGTAGCCGCGATGGCCAGCGTCGTGCCGAGCTCGGAGGGGCCCGACGGGGCCGGGGGTTCGGTTTTCGTCGTCGTGCACGCGCCTACAGAGAGGGCGAGCGCGGCGACCGCGGTGAAACGATAAATAGAAGCCATGGATATGTCCGCCTGATGTCCTGTCACCGCGCGCCTAGGCCTCCGGCTCCGGCTCTTCGCTGGCGCCGGGGTCGCCCCAATCCGAGAAGTTCACGCTGATCGACGCGGTGCTCGAGACGTCGTTGCCGACCTGGTCGCGCCCGTAGAAGGTGATGTCGGCGATGGTCGAGATCGAGCGCACGGCCCCGCCACCGGTCAGCTCCTTGAGCGGCGACTCGACCTTGGCCTGCGCGCGGACGATCACGAACGACATCGTCGCGTCCGATCCGGTCACGGTCACGGTGCCGGCGCCCTCGAAGGGGTATGGCACATCCACGCCGGGCGTGTTGCGGCCATCGGTCCGGCGAAACGTCACGGTGTAGCGATTGACGGTGATGAAGTTGTTGACGGTCGGCGAATTGGGCGACCCGGCGGCGCCGATGTCGCGGAGCCCCAGCCGGAACGTCACGCGCGCCAGGTCCTCGAAGACCGACCCGTTGGTCAGCACGTCCGACGACAGCTCGTCGGAGAACTGGTCGTCTTCGGCGCCCGAGGCCGCTTCGAGCCGCTGCACGATCAGGTATGCCGGCGAGCGTCCCTCGCGCACGGTGCTGCTGCAGCCGGACGCCCCGGCGGCGCGCGGCCAGCAGGCCGAAGCAAACGGTTCGATGAATCAATGCGGTAGTCATGTGTCTGCTCCGTCCTGCCTAACTCTTCAGAATCCGCGGCGTGATGAAGATCAGCAGCTCGTTGTTCTGGTTGTTGGTCAGGTCGTTCCTGAACAGCCAGCCAAGCAGGGGCACCTTGTGGAGCACCGGCGTGCGGCCCTGCCGGAGTTCCTGCGAGCTGAAGTAGATGCCGCCGATGACCGTCGTCTGCCCGTCGCCGACGAGCACGCTCGTGTTGGCGCGCTGGGTGTCGATGGGCGGGATGCCGTTGACGCTGCGGCCGAAGTCGGCCTGCGCGTTCTCGAGCGCGATCTTCATGATCACGGTGTTGGCGGCGGTGATCTGCGGCGTGACGCGCAGAACCAGCGCGGCGTCCTTGAAGGTGACGGTGACGGTGTTGTTGGCGACCGTCTGAATCGGAATCTGCGTGCCTTGCGCGATCTCGGCTTCGACGTTGTTCTGCGTCGACACCCGCGGCGTCGAGATGACGCTCAACTTGCCTTCGTTTTCGAGCGCCGTCAGCGCGACGTCGAGGTTGAAGGCGCCGTTGACCGCGCCGAGGGCCAGACCCAGCGCCGAGGTCGCGCCGGGCACGCCCAGGTTGACGCCGTTGGGCGCGCCTGGCGTGGGCGAGGCGCGCCGGTGCGGCCCCCGCCGATGATCGAGTTCGGGAACGCCAGCGGCGTCGTGTTGCCCAGCCGCGGCGACATCTCGCCGCCAAGGCCGAGCTGCGCGCCGATTTCGCGGCGGTACGACTTGTTGGTGATGACGATCCGCGCTTCGATCTCGACCTGCGGCTGGGCGCGGTCGAGCGTCGCGATGAGCGCGGATGCCCGGTCGAGCGCCGCCTGAAGGTCGGAGATGATGAGCGTGTTCGAGCGCGCGTCGAATTCGACCGTGCCGCGCTGCGTGAGCGCGCTCTTGAGCAGCAGCGGACGCACCTGCTCGGCCGTCGCGTAGCTGAGCGTGGCCGTCATCACCTGGAGTTCGCCGGCCAGCGCCTGCTGTTCGGCCAGCTGCCGCCGCTGCTTCTCCTCGTCGGCCAGCACCGTCAGCGGCGCCACGCGGACGATCGTGCCGTCCACCGAGTACCCGAGCTTGTTGGCGCGCAGGATGATGTCGAGCGCCTGATCCCAGGGCACGTCGCGCAGCGCGACGTCGACCGATCCCTGCACGGCCGGGTCGATCACGACGTTGAGGCCGCTGATCTCGGCAAAAGTCCGGAGCACCGCGCGCAGATCCGCGCCCTGGAAGTCCAGGCTGATCGGGTGCCCGGTGTACCTGCTGGCTTCCGGGCGCCTGTGCGATGCCTCGAGAGACCGCCGGTGTCTGCTCGGAGGCCTCGATGAGGACCGCCGGCGCCGCGCCGTCGGTGGCCGTGATGGCCGTCAGACGCGCGCCTGTTGCGGCCGCCACGTGGCCGTGTCCGGCTGCCACGAAGGCCGCCAGCGCCGTCAGCGTGAGGGCAATGCCATATCGACGCATGGGCCTACTTCCCTTCCTCGAGTCCGCGCAACATCTTCCGTACTTCCTTCTGCTTGACGAGCGACAGAGGGTCGTTGACTTCCTGCAGGATGACCAGGCCCTGCGCGGTGACCGCTTTCACCGTGCCATCGAGCAGCTTGTCGTTCGCCCGCGCGATGTACGTCTTGTTATCCGGTCCCATCACCATGGCGACGTAGCCGTTACCGCCGGCCACCACGCCTCTTACCGAGATCTCGTCCACCGATAGGCCCGCAAGGCCGGTCACGCCGACTGCGCGCGGCGCGCTGATCGGCTCCGCCTCGAAGCAGGCTCACGAACGGATCGCGCCGCCCCTCGGGGTTGTAGGTGTAGTTGTCGACCGGCGCGGGCGTGGCCGCCGGCGCCGGGGTGGGCGGCGCCGCAGGGGATGCCTGTGCCGGCATCAACCCCGTCAGCACGGCCAGCAGCACGAACGTCGTCATGGTCAGCTCACCTTCGCCGGCGCGCCTGGAGCCGCGGCAGCGCCCGGCGCCGCCGGTGCGGGTTTGGGTTCAATCAGCACGAAGGTCGTCGCCGTGCACGACACGTCGATGGTCGATCCCGGTGCCGGCTTCTCCTTCGCCTTGATCTTCACGGCGCCCACGTTGATGATTCGCGAGAACTTGCTCACCCGATCGAAGAACACGCCAAGGTTGTGATACGTCCCGTCGAGCTCCAGATTGATCGGCCACTCGGCGTGCATCTGGCGCGTGACGATCGGCGCCGGCTTGAACCCCTTGATCTGCAGGTTCGACTGCGTCGCCAGCGTCTGGATGCGTCGCAGCAAATCGCCCACGTCCTTTTCTTCCGGCAACACCGCGCGCAGGTTGTCGAGCCGCGCTTCGAGCTGGCCCACTTCCTGGCGGAACTGCGGCAGCTGCCGCGCCGTCGCCGAGCCCTTGTTGATGTCGGCGCGCAGCGAGTCGAGCTTGGTCTGCTCGGTGGCCTGGAGGACCTGCACGTCCTGCACGTAGTACCAATAGAAGCCGCCCAGCGCCGCCGCGGCGATGGCGAGGAAGAGGCCGACTTGCGCCTTCCAGGGCAGTTTGTTGAGGCCAAGCTCCATGGTCATCCGTTCCTATCGGAAACTCTCGCGCACGCTTTATCAGCGCCGCCGTCGCGTCCTAGCGTCGCGCCGCCGTGCGTCCGGCCGCCGGCAACTCCGGCTCCGAACCAGGCATCGCAAACGTCGCTTTCAACGTGAACTTGATCAGCTCGGCCGCCGGCGCGGCGGCCGTTTCGACCTTGCTGTCGAGAATCTCGACCGGGCGGCGGAAGTACCCGCTGCGCTCGAGATTGCCGACGAAGTCCGACAGCGCCGTCAGCGTCGTGCAGCGGCCGTCGATCGTCAGATCGCCGCCGTCCTGCTTGAGCTCGGTGAGCCACAACATCTCGGGCATCGCCTTGCTCAACTCGTCGATCATGTGAACCGGCGCGCCCTGGCCCTTGCGCAGCTGTTCGATGAGCTGCACGCGCTCCTGCAGCTGCTTCTTCTGCTTCTCGAACTGCGCGACCTGCGTGAGGATGGTCTTGAGGCGCGCCGTCTCGCGCTGCGGCCGACTCGATGTCGCTCGTCAGCCGCGCCGACTCGCGGTCGAGCATCCACCACCACCAGCCGATGCCCAGCGCCGTCGCCAGCAGGATCAGGCTGCAGAGCAGCGTGACTTTCTGTCCGAGGTCGAAGCCAGCCGAGACCTTGCGCGGCTGCTTCTCGCGCTCGCTGGCGAGCAAGTTGATGCGAATCATCGGTCGCCCGCCGTTCTGAGCGCCAGGCCCACCGCCACCGCCGCCGTCTGCGCGATGTCGGCCGGGTTGTCGATGCCGAGCCGCTTGGCGTCGAACGTCACGGCCTTGAACGGATCGAGGAACTCGACCGGCGCGCCGAAGCGCTCCTCGAGCAGTTCGGCCAGGCTGTCGACCCGGCAGGCGCCGCCGCACAGCACGATGCGGTCGATCTTGTCCTGCGAGGTGGTCGCCTTGAAGAAGTCGAAGGTCTTCTGAATCTCGAGCACGACGGCTTCGCTCATCGTGCGCAGCACCGGCCGGACGTCCTCGAACGGCACGCCGTCGACCGGCTGGCCTTTCTTGGCCTGCTCGGCGACGTCGAACGACAGGCTGAACTCGCGCTGCACCGCGTCGGTGTAGGCGTTGCCGCCGACCGAGATGTCGCGCGTGAAGAGCGACTGCTCGCCGGCGATGATGTTGACGTTGATGGCGGAGGCGCCGGCGTTGAGCAGCACCGTCACGCCGGAGTCGAGGCCGTAGTTGGCCTCGTAGCAGTTCTGCACGGCAAACGCGTCGATGTCGACGACGACGGCGGAGCGGCCTGCCTGGCTGATGACGCCGGTGTACTCGGCGATCTTGTCCCGCTTGGCCGCCACCAGCAGGACATCCATCGTCTGCTTGCCGCCCTCGCCGGGCGCGGCCTCGAGGATCTGGTAGTCGAGATTGACGTCCTGGATGTCAAACGGGATGTACTGTTCGGCTTCCCAGTGAATCGACTCGTCCAGTTCGGCCTCGGTCATCACCGGCAGCGCGATCTTCTTGACGATGACGGCGTTGCCCGACAGCGACGCGACGACGTCTTTCGCCTTGAAGCGCTTGGTGTCGAAGATCCGTCGGATGGCGTCGGCCACCGCCACGCCATCGACGATGGCGCCATCGACGATCGTGTCGGGCGGCACCGGCTCGCTGGCAAAGGCGACGACCTTGAATCCGCTTTTTCCGGCCTGTTTCAACTCGACGGCCTTCACCGCGCTCGAGCCGATGTCGAGGCCGACGACTGTCTTGGGTTTCCGAAAGAGACTGAATTCCATGTTCAACGACCGTGGTCGACCCTCCGCAGGGGCAAAGCCAGTGCCAGCCTTCGGTTGCGCCCTCGAGAACCGCGCAACCCCGCCAGAATTGGCATCGCCGTCAACAGGCCGTGTCTCGCACCCCCTTCCTCGATCACAAAAGTGTCAGTCGATTACACTTTTGGTCACCGCGGGGGAGCATCTGCGAGACCCTGTTCGAGGGGTGTTATCGGACGCTGCCCGGCGCTGCATGAGCCGGCTCGTGTAACAATGTGCAGGCGCCGCTCCTGCACGGCCTGCCTGTTGCGACCTGCCAGCGGCTTGACACTCGGGCCAACTCCCACGTATCATTTGGGTTTGCCGTTTGTCGGCCGATTGCGAAGGGATCGCGGACTCATGGGTACGTTTAGCGCCACGCCGAAGGACATCACGAGCGCGTGGCATGTGATTGATGCGGGCGAGCAGGTGCTGGGCCGGGTGGCCTCGACCGCCGCCAAGTTGCTGCAGGGCAAGCACAAGGCGATCTACACGCCGTCGATCGACACGGGCGATCACGTCGTGATCGTCAATGCGGCCAAGGTGAAGCTGACCGGTCGGAAGGAAGAGCAGAAGCTCTACCGCCGGCACAGCGGCTACGAAGGCGGCCTGCGCGAAGAGCGCGCCAAGGACGTCCGCCAGCAGAATCCGGTGCGGCTGATGGAAGAAGCCGTGCGGGGCATGCTCCCCAAGACCAAGCTGGGCGACGCGATGTATCGCAAGCTCAAGGTCTACGCGGGCGCGGATCATCCGCACGCCGCTCAGAAACCGTCGTCGCTCGAGGTCGCGTAACGTGGCATTGAATCAGTTCTACAGCACTGGCCGGCGCAAGACATCCACCGCGCGGGTCTATCTCCGGCCCGGATCGGGCGAGATCACGATCAACCGGCGCGCATTCGCCGCCTTCTTCCCCACCGAGGCGCTGCGGACGCAGATCAAGCAGCCGCTGGTGGTGACCGAAACGACCGAGAAGTTCGACGTGCTCGCCACGGTGAGCGGCGGCGGCGTCTCCGGGCAGGCCGGGGCGGTGCGCCTGGGCATCGCGCGCGCGCTGTGCGTCTTTGACGCCGAGCTGCGCCGGTCGCTCAAGTCGAGCGGCTTCCTGACGCGCGACGCGCGCGCCAAGGAACGCAAGAAGTACGGATTGGCGGGGGCGCGCAAGCGCTTCCAGTTCAGCAAACGTTAGTTCGCCGCGGTCTGGAGCCCGCGAGGCCGGACACCATTGGAGGACGCTTGACCGGAATTACGATGCAGGAACTGTTGGAGGCCGGTGTGCACTTCGGCCACCAGACGAAGCGCTGGAATCCCAAGATGAAGGAGTTCATCTTCGGCGAGCGCAACGGCATCTACATCATCGACCTTGGCAAGACGGTCAAGCTGTTCCGCCAGGCGGAAGAGTTCCTGAGCACCCTGGCCGCCGAGGGCAAGACGGTGCTGTTTGTGGGCACCAAGCGCCAGGCGCAGGACGTGATCGCCGAGGAGTCGCAGCGCTGCGGCATGTACTACGTCAACCAGCGCTGGCTCGGCGGCCTGCTCACGAACTTCTCGACCATCCAGCGCAGCCTTGGCCGGCTGCGGGACCTCGAGGCGATGGTCACCGACGGCCGCTACGACACGCTGTCGAAGAAGGAGATCGCCCGCAACGAGAAGGAGAAGCGGAAGCTCCAGAAGAACCTCGACGGCATCCGCAACATGGGCCGCCTGCCCGACGCGATCTTCATCGTCGACACGAAGAAGGAAAAGATCGCGGTCGACGAGGCGCGCAAGCTGAAGATTCCGGTCGTCGGCATCGTCGACACCAACTGCGATCCCGACGAAGTGGACTTCGTCATCCCCGGCAACGACGACGCGCTGCGGGCGATTCGCCTGTTCGCCTCGAAGATTGCCGACTGCGGTGCTCAACGGTCGCGGCCTGCGCGAGGCCGTCAGCGCCGAAGAGACCGCCGAGGGCGAGGGCGACGAGACCCGGCGCCAGCGGCAGCAGCGGCGTCCGCGGCCGGAGCCGGCGCCCTCCCCGCCTCCGCCTAAGCGCGTTCGGCAACGTTTGGCACGTTCATGGCGCGCCGGCCGGGGCCTCCCCAGCCGGCGCGCGTTGCGTACGGGCGCCGTCCAGGCGTCAGCGTCATCACGACTGGACGCGAGACAATGCGACATCATGGCAGCAGCAATCACAATCACGGCAGATCAGGTGAAGCGCCTGCGCGAGAAGACCGGCGCCGGCATGATGGAGTGCAAGGCCGCACTGCAGGAGGCCGAGGGCAACGAGGAGAAGGCGATCGAGCTGCTCCGGAAGAAGGGCCTGGCCTCGGCGGCCAAGCGCGCCGGCCGCGCCACCGCCAACGGCGTCGTCGGCAGCTACATCCACATGGGCGGCAAGGTGGGCGTGCTCGTCGAGGTGAACTGCGAGACCGACTTCGTCGCGCGCACCGACGACTTCCAGACGCTCGTGAAGGAGCTGGCCCTGCACATCGCGGCGGCCGATCCGAAGTTCGCGCGACGCGAGGACGTGCCGGCCGAGCTGCTCGAGAAGGAGAAGGAAATCTACCGCGCGCAGTTTGCCGACTCGGGCAAGCCGGCCAACGTCGTCGAGAAGATCGTCGAGGGCAAGCTGGGCTCGTTCTACTCGCAGATCGTGCTGGTGGATCAGCCGAGCGTGCGCGACCCCAGCCATCACCATCTCGCAGCTGATCGCGCAGGCCTCGGCCAAGACCGGCGAGAACATCACCGTCGGACGCTTCGCTCGCTTCAAGGTCGGCGAGCTCGCGGACTGACGCCGGATTCAGAGTTCACGGGTTCACAGGTTCACGGGTTCACGGGTTCGCGCGGCGCCGAACCTGTGAACCTTCGAACCTCTGAACCCGCGAACCTGCAGCTATAATCTCGAAGCCGTGTCCGAGCCTACCTACAAGCGCATCCTGCTGAAGCTGTCCGGCGAGGCCCTGATGGGCGCCGCGCAATACGGCATCGACCCGGCCGTCACGTCCGCAGATCGCGCGCGACGTCCAGGAGGTTCAGAGCCTCGGCGTCGAGACGGCCATCGTCATCGGCGGCGGCAACATCTTCCGTGGCGTGGCCGCCAGCACGCGTGGCATGGACCGCGCGACCGGCGACTACATGGGCATGCTGGCGACCGTCATCAACGCGCTGGCCCTGCAGGACGCCCTCGAGCAGCACGGCGTGACCACGCGGGTGATGTCGGCCATCGAGATGCGCGCCGTGGCCGAGCCGTTCATCCGGCGCCGCGCCGTGCGCCACCTGGAGAAAGGGCGCGCCGTGATCTTCGCCGCCGGCACCGGCAATCCCTACTTCACCACCGACACCGCCGCGGCGCTGCGCGCGATGGAGATTCGCGCCAGCGTCATCATGAAGGCGACCAAGGTGGACGGCATCTACACCGCCGACCCGATGAAGGATCCCGACCGCGACGCGCTACGACACCATCTCCTACCTTCAGGTCCTCGAAAAGCGCCTGCAGGTGATGGATGCCACGGCGATCTCGCTGTGCATGGACAACCAGCTGCCGATACTCGTCTTCAACCTCCGCACGCCGGGCAACCTGCGGCGGGCCGTTCTGGGTGAACCGGTGGGCTCGGTCGTCAAGGTCTGAGCCTTCGTTCCTTCCTGCAGCAGCGCCGTCGTGAATGCGGCGGCGTCTGCGGAGCCATGTGCCATGGACGTCAACGACCTCAAGGGACTCAGCGCGACGGTGAAGACGCGCATGGACGCCGGCGTGGAACACGTCCGGCGCGAGCTTTCGAACGTGCGCACCGGGCGCGCGTCGGTTGGCCTGCTCGAAAACGTGCAGGTGGAGGCATACGGATCGAAGATGCCTCTCAACCAGGTCGCGGGCCTGTCGATTCCCGAGCCGGCGATGATCATCGCGCAGCCCTACGACCCGCAGCTGCTGGCCGTCATCGAGAAGACGATTCGCGCGTCCGATCTCGGCCTGAACCCCTCCTCCGACGGCAAGGTGGTCCGCATCCCGATTCCGCCGCTCACCGACGAGCGGCGCAAGGAGCTGTCGCGGCACGTCCACAAGCTGGCCGAAGAGGGCCGCAACGTGCTCCGGCAGGTGCGCCGCGAAGCCAACGAGCGGCTGAAGAAACTCCTCAAGGACCACGCGATTTCCGAAGACGACGAGCGCCGCGGCCTCGACGAAGTGCAGAAGATCACCGACGGGCACATCAAGCTGGTCGACGACCTGCAGAAGAAGAAGGACTCGGAGCTGCTCGGGCACTGACGATTGCAGATTGACGATTGACGATTACGGGCCGGCGCCACGCGCCGGCCTTTTCGTGTACGCTCCACCGACCGATGTCCTTCACACACCTCGAATGCTCGCGCCCCTGCGGGGCGCCGCCGCTCGATCCGCGCGCGCGTCATCATCTGTGCACGGTGCGGCGCTCCCCTGCTGGCTCGCTACGACCTCGACGGCGCTGCGGTCGTGGGCGCGCGAGAGCCTGCGCGACCGCGAGCCGACGCTCTGGCGCTATCGCGAGTTGCTTCCCGTCTTCCCCGGCGAAGTGCCCGTCTCGCTCGGCGAAGGCTTCACGCCGCTGCTGCACGCGCCGCGGCTGGGCGCCGAGCTCGGCCTGTCGGCGCTCTACGTGAAGGACGAGTCCCCGAACCCCACCAATTCGTTCAAGGCGCGCGGGCAGTCCGCCGCCATCACCCGCGCCAGGGCCCTGGGCGCCACGACGGTCTCGGTCCCGACGGCCGGCAACGCCGGCTGCGCCATGGCGGCCTATGCCGCACGGCGGGCCTGGACGCGCGCGTCTTCATGCCGCGCGACGTCAAGCGGGCCGTTCGTCGACGAGTGCACGCTTGTTCGGCGCCTCGGTCGAACTGGTCGACGGCCTCATCACCGACGCCGGCCGCGTCGCGGCCGAGCGCGGCGGCCCGCTGGGGTGGTACGACGTCTCGACGCTGAAGGAACCGTATCGTCTCGAAGGCAAGAAGACGATGGCCTTCGAGCTGGCCGAGCAGCTTGGCTGGCGCTGGCCCGATGTCGTGATCTACCCGACCGGCGGCGGCACCGGCCTGATCGGGATGTGGAAAGGCTTCGAGGAGCTGGAGGCCATCGGCTGGGTGCCGCCAGGCAAGCGCCCGCGGATGATCTCCGTGCAGGCCGACGGCTGCGCGCCCATCGTCAAGGCGTTTGTCGAAGGGCGCGATGCCGCGGCGCCGGTCGTCGACGCCCACACCATCGCCGACGGCCTGCGCGTGCCGCGCGCGGTGGGCGACTTCCTGATGCTGCGCGCGATCCGCGAAAGCGGCGGCACGGCGCTTGCGGTGTCGGATGCGGCGATGGTGGATGGGATGCGGCGGCTGGGGCGGCTGCGAAGGCATCAGCGCCGCCCCGGAAGGCGGCGCGACGCTGGCGGCGCTCGACGCGCTCGTCGCGCGCGGTCAGATCGGCCGCGACGAGCTGGTCGTGTTGTTCAACACCGGAGGCGCGTTGAAGTATCTCGAAGTGCTGAGTGCGATAGCGCTCCGCGCAGCGACTTCAATCTCCGAACGACACGCCAATGGCGCGCGCGGTCTGCACCAGGTCGAAGTCGGTCGGCACCGTGCGCTGCTTGCCGACGACGTCCTCGATCGGCACCGAGGAGATCTCCGGCGGCGCAAATGCGACCATCCGGTTGAACTCGCCGTTGAGCAACAGCTCGACCGCCTTGCCGCCGAACCGCGTCGCGAGCACGCGGTCGAAGCTGGTCGGCGACCCGCCGCGCTGCAAGTGGCCGAGCACGACCGTGCGCGACTCCTTGCCCGTCAGCTCCTCGAGCGCCGCCGCGATGCTGTGGCCGGCGCCGCCCAGGCGCTCGGCGCGGCCGAGGCCGGCGGCCTGGATGAGCGAGGTCTTGCCGCCCAGGGGCTTGGCGCCTTCGGCGACCACGATGATCGAGAAGTACGCGCCCCAGGCGTCGCGGTCCTTGATCTGCTGCGCGACCTTCTTGATGTCGTAGGGGATCTCGGGAATCAGGATCGAGTCGGCGCCGCCGCCGACGCCGGCGTAGAGCGCAATCCAGCCCGCGTACCGGCCCATGACCTCGACGACCATGATGCGGCGGTGCGCTTCGGCCGTCGTGTGCAGCCGGTCGATGGCGTCGGTGGCGAAGCTGACCGCGGTGTCGAACCCGAACGTGTTGGTCGTGCCGACGATGTCGTTGTCGATGGTCTTGGGCACGCCGACCAGCGGGATGCCCATCTTCGCGAACTTGTCGGCGATGGCCAGCGTGCCGTCGCCGCCGATGACGACCAGCCCGTCGAGCCCCATGCGGTGGAACATGTCCACCACGCGCTGGCTGTAGTCCTGCTTGCCCTCCGACGTCTCGATCGGATACGCAAACGGGTCGCCGCGGTTGACCGTGCCCAGGATGGTGCCGCCGCGGCGGAGGATCCCGGTGACGTCCTTGGCGGTGAGCACCCGTGAGCGATTGGGCTCGATGAGCCCGTCGAAGCTGTCTTCGAGTCCGACGACCTCGATGCCGTGGTTGACGCCCGACTTGACGACGGCGCGGATGACCGCGTTGAGGCCGGGGGCGTCACCGCCTCCCGTGAGCACTCCGATACGCTTCAGTTTTGGCATGCAAGACGACTGATCCCGCCAGAGGCGATCGCTCAATGCGATCGGGCCGGCGGATGGAATTCCCGAGGCGCGTGCCGTGCAGGATGCGCAAGAGTATACACCGCCAAACACGCGCCACCTGGGCCGTTGCCGGTGCCGTCAAGCGCATGTTATCCTTAAGGGTCCGGGCGGCTAGCTCAGCTGGGAGAGCGCTGCGTTCGCAATGCAGAGGTCGGGGGTTCGATCCCCCCGCCGTCCACCAAATTCTGTAACACCGCATTCGGTAGCTAGAGGCGATTGCTCGCCTCTTCCTTGATGTACGCCGCTGGCCCCACAGGATGCCGAGCCCGCCTGCGGGTGCTTGAGTGCCGTCGCCGGGCGGTTCCCCCCTTGCCTTGACACAGCTGGAACCCGCCTGTTAGCCTCGCGCTCTCCGCAGGGTCGCTCGCACGTCACGCTGTCGCCGAATATCTCGGGAGAGGGCTCATGCGCACGCGTCCGTCTGTCAATCGCCTCCTGCGTGACTCTCACGGTCGTCAGCGTGCACGCCGCAGATCTGCCTATTGCTGCCAGCCAGACGGGTGAACACATCGGCAGGCGATTCAGGCGAATGCGTTGACCGTCACCAGCGTCCAAGATTTCCCAATCTCGTGAGGCCGAGCGAGAACGCGACGGTGTGCGGCGAGGTGGTTGCGGCCGTCAGGGTGCCAGCACCCCGCGCTGGCGGTGAACAGCTGTTCCTGGACTCCCGATCGGCCACCGCCGAATTCACCCTTCATGGTGGGCAACGGCGTCTGCGACTATTCATCGGACAATTTGTTTGGTGCCGCGTACGTCTGCCCGCTATTCGACCTTGTTGCCGCCGAGGATGACTTAGTGACGTTCGTGCTCAACACAGCTGCGGACAACACGGGGGCCATAATCGCGCTGTGGGGCAATTTCTTCAACAACAGGGCCACCGGAGCCGACTCCACGTTCTGGACCGTCTACCTGCTGGGTGCCTACCAGCACACCATCCCAAAGGATTCCGACCCGGATCGCAGCCGGAAACAAATCTTCGAATTTGAGAATAAGCCCACCTTGGGGATTTCCGACAGCTTGAACGGCGAGGGCGCCGCTATCTTCAAGGAAACGGTCGCTGACAAGAATCGATCATTGGTTACCGGTTCCATTGACTGCAACGAGGCCTGGGTCGTTGCGCATGAGATAGGTCATCTCTTCGGAGGCGTCCACGGTGACGGCGGGATCATGTTCGACCACGTGCGACACCATAGTGCCGGTGCTCAGCCCAGGAACCATCGACGACAATCCGTGTACTGAGTAGTCCGTGATTTCTGCGCAGCGCCGTGTTCGCCTGACTGGCGCTCATCGTCATTAAGTCAGATGCTATTGATCTCAGGAGGCTGACATGCATCGCACGGTCAAAGTCAAGTTGCTGGCCGCGGTGGGCGCGCTGGTGCTCGTAGCCGGGGCCGACGGAAGACAGGAACCTGGCGGGTTGCGGTTGGCGCTCAGAGCCGACAGGGCGAGCTACGTGCTCGGCGAGCCCGTGAATCTGGACGTCCGGGTGCTGAACGCATCTCCGACGCCGGCCCTGATCCCCGACGGTGCCGACGTGTGGGTGGGCCACCTCGAAGTGCTGATCGCGTCCGAGGACGTGATCGCATCAGAGGACGTGATCGCATCCGAGGACCTCAGATACAAAGAGTACAGGGGACCGGGCTGGGGCCTCAGGGATGTCGCAGGCTCGGGTTCAATCACCCTTCGTTCAGGACAAGCGCACAAGACGCAATCAGCGCAGGCCCAAGCGAGTCGCCGCTGGCAGAGGCCGCCTTGGCGGCCTCTTTGCGCGTACAGGACCTCCCGCCCCGCCAGAAGTCTGCTGACGGATCTGTAATCGCACGCCAAGACTCCGACAATCGCGCGGTCATGCGCTCGCGAGGCTGCAAGCCAGACTGCGACCGCTGCGTTGCGCGTCATGTTTTCACGCGCAGTGCCACGCTTCTCACACGCTCACCTGCGGCCGCGCATGCTGGCACGGCACGTGCATATGCGCGACCGCAAGGGTTCATGCGACTGCCCGGCATTCCTCAGGCCGCGGCCATTCGCGTGGAGGGTTCAATTCAACGATACGCCATCAACGAAGCGGGTTCGACATGTGGAACTTGATCAGCTGCTATCTCTCGGGCCGTCACGACTACCAGGTGCGATGCGAACCCGGCGCCATCTTCCTGTGCTGCAACCATTGCGGCAAGCGGTCCATGGGATGGGAGCTGCGCGCTCAAGCGCAGATCGACGCCCGAGTGCCGGTGACCGCCGGCGCCGCGGCACGTCGCGACGCACGCCCATAGCCGGTAAGGCCTGTCGGTCTTGACACCCCTCGCTCGGCATGCCGACAATGCCGAGTGTGCCAGTCGGCACGCCCAACCCGCGTGCCACACCCAACGCATCCTGCCCGCCGCGCCGGCCCAGGGCCCGCGCCTGGCCGCCTGCGTTCTCGTGGCGGCGCTCACGTTTGCCTGCTACAGCGCCACGCTGCTGCCCGGAGTCGACTTCGGCGACACAGCCGCCTACCAGTCGGCCGTCGGCGACTGGCGGCTGACGCCTCGCCAGGCGTACCCGCTCTACTACGCCATCGCCAACACGGTCTTCGCCGTCACTGGCGGCGAACCGGCCCACAGCCTGAACCTGACCTCGGCGCTGGCCGGCGGCGGCTGCCTGCGGCGCGATTGTGTGGGTGGCGTCAGCGCTCACCGGGTCGGTGCTGGCCGGGGCCTGGGCCGGACTGCTGCTGGGCGCGTCCTACACCTTCTGGTCGCAGGCCATCATCGGCGAGGTCTACACGCTGCACGTGCTGCTTGCCTCCCTGGTGCTCGCCGCGGGGCTGTGGTGGCACCGGCGGCCGTCGCTGCCGCGACTGGCGGTGCTCTACTTCCTCTTTGCGCTGGGCTTCGGCAACCACTTGATGATGGTGCTGCTGGCGCCGGCGCTGATTGCCCTCATCATCGTCACGCCCGGCGGCCTTCGGCAGGCGCTTTCCGCCCGCGGGCTGGGCCTGGCGGTCGCGTGCGCGGTGCTCGGCGCCTCGCAATACGCCTGGAACGCCGCGTATCTCTGGCAGGTTGCCGACCCCGCGCCGTCGCTGGCCGAGGGCATCCGCACGTTCTGGTTCGACGTCACCAAGTCGGATTGGCGCTCGACGATGGTGATGGGCGTCCACGAGACGGCGTTGAAGCGTCGCGTCGGCCTGTACTTTTTCGATCTCCAGCAGCAGGTTGGCCTCGCGGGAATCGTCGCTGGCACTGGTCGGCCTGGCTTCGCTCTGGCGTCGATGGCGGATGCTGGTCGTGCTGGTCGTCGGGTACCTGACGGCCTTCGGGTTCGCCTACACCTACAACGTCGGCGACGTGCACGTGTTCTTCCTTCCGTCGCACCAGATCGTCATCCTCGCCGCAGCCGCCGGCGCCGCCGCGATGTGGAAAGTGCCGGCACGACTGCCCGCGTCCGGGCGCTTCGCGGCGTCGGTGGCCGTCACGGTGGCCCTCTTTGCCCTGCCGGCCTGGCGAATCTGGGACACGTGGCCGGCGGTCGACCGCCACGACGACACGCGCCCCGTCGCGTGGCTCGAGGGCCTCACGCGCGGCATCGGCAGCCAATGGCCTGCTGCTGGCGGACATCAACTGGCAACTCGACAACGGCCTCGACTACTACATCAGGCACGTGCGGCCGGACCTCAACGTCGCCCGCGTCACCGACCGCGTGCTGACGCTGCCGCTGCTGGTCCACGACAACCTGGCCGCCGGCAACGAAGTGGTGATGACGCCGGAGAGCCGCCGAATCGCCGAGGCCGCATATGGCGGACTGTTTTCGTTCACGCCCGACCCGCGCGTGGACGTGCGGCCGCTGGCGGCACGCCTGGCCGCCGTGCCAGCGGACACCATCTACGTGCTTGCCCTGCTGGCGCCGTACCGCGACCTGCCGTTTGACGCGCAGGGCCTGGCCGACGCGGCACGCCGGCTGACAGGCGGAGCGGCCACACTGGTGGAGGGGCCGTCCTATCAAGTGCTGGCCGGCCGGGTTGGCGAGCCGCCCGGGCTCGATCGCCGGGAGACACAGCCCGTTTCGGGCCGCCCTCCGACTCGGACGGCGTTGCGCTCGACGTGCGGATGGAATCGTGGCTGCCGGCCGACACGATACGGCGGGCTGGCTTCGGCCACGTGATCGCCAACCGGCGGCACGCGCTGACGCTGGAGCGCGGCGTGTCGCTCGTCCTGCTGGGCCCGGATGGGCAGACCCGGGGCATGGCCTACGAGTCGGGCCTCTTTGCGCCCCTCCCCAGGGTGCTGACCCGGCTGGCGCCGGCGCACCCTGGGCCCTGAGAGGGCTATGCTAGGCTTACGAGGTCTTGATCCGATGACCGGGGTGTGGAGAGTGGCGTCGTGTCTGGTCGGCCTGCTGGTGGCCGCGCTGGCGGCCAGCGCCGGCGCCGGTCCGCCCCCGGCGCAGACGACGCGCAGGCCCTGGCGGCCTCGATTCAACGTCACTACGAGCAGATCCGCGACTTCCGTGCAGACTTCACGCATACCTACGAAGGCGGCGTCCTGCGCAAGAAGACCGTGGAGAGCGGCCAAATGGCAATCCGAAAGCCCGGGCGCATGCGTTGGACCTACACGAGCCCGGAGCGCAAGGTGTTCGTCTCAGACGGCGTGAAACTCTACTCGTACGTCCCGGCCGACAAGCAGGTCTACGTCGCCACGGTTCCCACGGGCGACGACGCGTCGACGCCTGCGCTGTTCCTCGCCGGAAAAGGCCACCTGACGCGCGACTTCACGGCTGCGCCCGCCTCGCCGGCCGGCGCCCCCGCCGGCTCGGCGGCCATCAAGCTCACGCCCGTCAAGCCAGAGCGGGAGTACGAGACGCTCGTGCTGGTCGTCGACCGCGCGACGCTGCAATGGCGGATGCTCGTGACGGCCGACCGTCAGGGCGGCACGTCGACGTTCGCCTTCACCAACCTTCGCGAGAACGCCGGGGTGCCGGATCGCGAGTTCGTCTTCACGATTCCCCGCGGCGTCGATGTGATTACCGATGCAGGCCGCTGACCTCGTCGTCGGACGCGTCGTGCGGCCGATGGCGTGGCTGGTCGTCGCGGCTGCGCTTGCCGCCGGCTGCGCCACCAGCAGCGCGTTTCGAGACGGGCGCGCGGCCGAGCGTGCCGACGACTACGACCGGGCGGTCGTCGAGTACACCAAGGCGCTCAAGGAGGACCCCGACAACTTCGACGCGCGCCAGGCGCTGGAACGCGCAAAGCTGCGCGCCGTCGGAAGTGCATTTCGCGCGCGGCCGGCGGCTGTACGCCACGGGCAAGTTCGAGGACGCGCTGGTCGAACTGCAGCTGGCCTCGGAGATGAACCCCGGCAAGCGGAGAGATCGACGCCGAGCTGCGCCGGACGCGCGTGGGGCTTCGCACCAAGCTTGCCACGCCGATCGACGGCAAGACGCGCCTCGAGTCGCTCGTCGAACGCTCGCGCGACATGGAGCCGGCAGGGCTCGACCTGCCGCGCGACGTGAAGCTGCCCTCGTCGGCGATGGTCTTTCGCGATGCCGGCGTTCGCGACGTGCTGACGATCATCGCGCGGCTGGCCAACGTCAACGTGGTGTTCGACCCGGCGTTCCGCGACGCGCCGATCACCATCGAACTGCGGGACCCGGAGTTCGAGTCCGCCTTGACGTCGGTGACCTCGAGCACGCGAAACTTCTTCAAGGTCACCGCGCCGCGCACCATCACGATCGTCCCCGACACGCCCGCCAAGCGCCGTGAGTACGAAGACGAGGTCGTCCGCACGTTCTATCTGAGCAACGCCGAGCTGAAGGAGACCATCGACCTGCTCCGGATCGTCGTCGACCTGCGCAGGCTCGCCGGCGTGCCGGGCACCAACGCCATCACCATCAAGGACACGCCCGAACGGCTGGCCGCCGCGGGCCGAATCATCACGGCCATCGACAAGTCCCGGCCGGAGGTCGTCATCGACGTGGAGTTGCTGGAAGTGGATCGGAAGAAGCTTGCGCGAGTTCGGGCTGCAGATGGCCTCCCCGGGTCTCGCCGGGCATCAACGGCTCGGCGGACGTGAACCAGGAGGGTTTGACGCTCGAGAGCCTCCGGCAACTGACGTCGGCCGACGTGTTCCTGACCGGCGTGCCGGCGCTCTACTATCGCCTGCTGAAGTCCGACACGAACACCCGTGCGCTGGCCAGCCCTCAGCTGCGTACCGCCGAAGGCATTCCGGCGCAGGCCAAGTTCGGCGAGCGTGTGCCGGTGCCGGTCACGGTGTTCTCGCCCATCGCCACCGGCGGCGTGCCGCAGCAGCCGGTGACCTCGTTCAACTACGAGAACATCGGCGTCAACATCGACATCACGCCACGGGTGCACCACAACGACGACGTGTCGCTGGCGGTGAAAGTCGAGGTCAGCAACGTCTCGGGCGAGGGATTCGGTGGCTTGCCGACCTTCGGCAACCGGTTCATCAACACCGTCATCCGGCTCAAGGACGGCGAGACGAACATGCTGGCGGGCTTGATCCGCGACGACGAGCGCCGGGTGCTCGATGGCGTGCCGGGCCTGAGCGACCTGCCGATCGTCGGGCGGCTGTTCAGCCGCAACAGGCGCGAGACGCAGGAGACCGACATCATCCTGACGCTGACGCCGCACATCGTGCGCGTGCTGGACCTGACCGAAGCCGACCTGCGGCCCTTCCGCCTTGGCGGCGGTCGCGGCAGCGCGCCGGCCGGTGACAGTCCGGCCGCGCCTTCGCAGCCTCCGGACCGCGACGAGATACCGCCGCCCGGTGCCGCCGGGGCCACGCCCGGCGGTGCCGATCACTCCGCCCGAGCCGGCACCGGCTCCGCAGCCGCCGCCTCCCCCGCCGCCGCAGTAGCGGGCTGAGCTGGCCTAGGTCAGCTTGGTCACCCTCGCGCCCAGCGACTGCAGTCGCTCGACCAGCCGGCTGTAGCCGCGCTCGACGGTCTCCAGTGGACTGACGCGACTCTCGCCGTCGGCGGTCAGCGCCGCTGCGATGAGCGACATCCCGGACCGCAGATCGCGGCTGTCGAGGGAGCGTCCGCGCAGGCGGCAGGGACCGCTCACGATGATTCGGTGAGGATCGCAGAGGAACAGGTCCGCGCGCATGCCGCTCATCTGATCGAGCGCGAACAGCCGCAGCTCGTACATCCAGTCGTGGACCAGCGTGCTGCCCTGCGCTTGTGTCGCCAGCACCGTCACGAGGCTCACCAGGTCGCTGGGAAAACTCGGCCACAACCCCGTCGTGATCCGTCCCGCGCCGACCAGTTGCGACGGCTCGACCTGGAGCCGGCCATCCTCGAAGGTGATCTGCACGCCCAGCCGGCGAAGCACCGCCGCGCACACTTCCACGTCTTCGGCGCGCGCGCCGGTCACTTCGACGGTGCCCCCGGTGATGGCGCCGATGACCGCCCAGCTGCCTGCGTCGATGTAGTCGCCCCAGAGGGTGTGCGTGGCGCCGTGGCGGCGAGCCACGCCCTCGACTCGAATCGTCGACGTGCCCCCACCGCGTAATTCCCACGCCCATCGCCTCGAGGAACCGGCAGAGCTCGGCGACGTGCGGCTCGGTTGCCGCGTGCCGGATCTCGGTGCGGCCCTTGGCGCAGGCCGCGGCGAGCAGCGCCGTTTCCGTGCCGGTGACCGAGGCTTCATCGAGGTAGATCGAGACCCCGGTGAGTCCGTCGGGCGCATCAAGGGCATGTCCGGGGCCCTCGAGGACGTGCGCGCCCATGCCCTTGAGCGCGGCCAGGTGAGTGTCGATGGTGCGCCGCACCGGGAAGTCGCCGCCGGGCGCGGCCAGCCGTACGCGCCCGCGCCGCGCAAGCAGCGGGCCGAGCAGCAGCACCGACCCGCGCAGGCGTCCGACCAGTGTCGGATCCGGCTCGTCCTTCAGGACCTCGGGGCACCGGATGCGAAGCGTCGTCGTGCCGATGCCGTCGACTTCGGCGCCAAGGTCCAGCAGCAGGCGCGCCATCACCTCGACGTCGCCGATGCGGGGCACGTTGTGAAGGACGCACTCGTCTTCGGTCAGCAGGCACGCCGCCAGCAACGGCAGCGCGGAGTTCTTGTTGCCCTCGACGTGAATCTGCCCGCTGAGCCGCTGCCCGCCCTCAATCAGTAGCGTCGACACTCTCTCCTCCAGCCCCGGGACCGAAGTCGCCGAGATACACGATCTCTTCTGCCAGCGTCACCGCAAACGTCTCGGCACACGGCCTGCCGGCATCGGCCGACCAGCGCGCGAATGTCGGCGGCCGTCGCCGTCCCCGAGTTCACGATGAAGTTGGCGTGAGTGGGCGACACCAGCGCGCCGCCGATGGCGGCGCCCTTGAGACCCGCCCTGTCGATCAGCGCCCCGGCCGATGCGGGCACGCCGGGCGGCAAGTCGACATCGGCGGCCGGGTTCTGAAAGATGCAGCCGGCGCTGGGCGAGGCCAGCGGCTGCGTTCGTTTCCGGTAGGCCAGCGACGCGCGCGCCGTCTCACGCAACGCGTCCGGTTTCCCCGGCGACACCGCGAACAGCGCCGACAACAGGACCTCGCCGGTCCGTTGCAGCCGGCTCCGATCGTAGCCAAACTCCATCGCGCCGACGGCCACGTCGCTCACGATGCCATCAACGGTCGCCAGGCGCACGCCGACGACCACGTCAGAGAGCAGGCGTCCGGCCCAGTGCGCGTTGCCGTAGATGCCGCCGCCGACGGTGCCCGGCGTCCCGGCCCACGCTTCGAGGCCGGCCAGGCCGTGGCTGATCAGCCAGCGCACCAGCCCGTTGATGGTCACCGCGGCATCGGCGCGCACGCGCGTTTCGTCCTCGCGCTCGATGTGGCCACCGCGCGGACGAAGCACCAGCCCCCGGATACCGGCATCTGCCACCAGCACGTTCGAGCCGCCGCCAAGCATCGTCACGGGCACGTCGTGTGCGTGAGCGTGACGAAGCGCCATGACGACTTCTTCCGAGGAGCGGGGTTCGACAAACAGGTCGGCCGGGCCGCCGACCTTGAACGTCGTCATCGGCGCAAGCAGCCGGTTGCGAGGCGACACGCTCCGCACCGAGCTCGCGCTCGAGCGCCGCCCGCAAGCGCCTCAGGCTCTCACTGGACGTCATCCAATCCTCTGAGCGAACTCGTCGAGTGCGCGCGCGCGTTCGGCGGCCGCGACCCGGGCCGGCTCCCACTCACACGGCACGAATCGGCACGAATCACCGGGACCGAGCTGGCCTGCCAAGCGGCAGGTCGGCGGCCGTCACGACGGCGACGATCGCGTACCCGCCCGTCGTCTGCCGGTCGGCCATGAGCAGCAGCGGAGAGCCGCCGGGCGGCAACTGGATCGCTCCGGTCACCACCGGCTGCGACAGCATCGTGGCCTCGGCCTCGGGGAGCGGGCGGTCGGCCATCAGCCGGTAGCCCGTCCGATCCGACGCGGACGCGATTCGATAGTGCGCGTCGCACAGGCGCTGGAAGAGCTCGCTGCGCGCAGGCGAATCGTCGGACGCGCGCAGCACTCTCAACACCGGCTCTTCGCCAAGCCATGACGGATGGCGCGAGGTTCCTGAGACTGTCGACGACGTGTGGCGAAGCGCCCGACGGGCAGGCGGTCTCCCTTCTGCAGGCGACGGCCGTCGAGACCGCCGAGTCCGGAGCGAATGTCGGTGGACCGGCTGCCCAGGACGGGTGCGACGGCGACGCCGCCGCTCACCGCAAGGTAGGCCCGCGTGCCGCGCTGACGCTCGCCGAACTCAATCGTGGCCCCGTCGGCCACAGGGCACGCCAGCGGCGTGCGCGTGCGGTATCCGCCCACCGTCACGTCGAAGACGGCGCCGGCAATCGCTATCGACATCGGGCCCTCGGCGCGCAGCGTCGGCCCCAGCCACGTCACTTCGAGCAGCGCGTCGCCGTCGGCGTTGCCGACGAGACGGTTGGCCAGGCGTGCCGACCAGTCATCCATCCAGCCCGACACCGGCACACCGAGATGTTGCGAGCCCCACCGGCCCTGGTCCTGGACGGTCGTCAGCAGGCCCGGACGCTCGACCACCAGCGTGCTCATGCCACCTCGTCTGACGGGGCACGCGCGGAACGAAGCGGACGCGATCGCCAGGCATGAGCCGGGCCGGCGGAGTGCCGCGACACATCGAAGAGGACTTCGGAGGTCCGGCCGATGATCTGCCAGCCGCCGGGGCTCTCCCGCGGGTAGATGCCGGTTTGGGGGCCAGCCAGTCCGACCGAGCCAGCCGGCACGCGAGTGCGCGGAACGGCCAGGCGCGGCACCTGAATGGATGGGTCAACGGGGCCGAGATACGGAAAGCCCGGAAGAAACCCGAGCATGAACACGCGATAGGTCACGGCCAGTGGCGTCGCACCACCTCGGCCGGCTCGAGTTGCACCGCCTCGGCAACAGCGGCGAGATCGGGCCCATCGGATCCCGCCGTAGGACACTTCGATCTCGATGACCGGGCCGTCGGTGTGAGTGGCCACCGTGCGGCCGGGCGAGGTGTTCGGCAATCAGGCGCTGGATCTCGCCTGCTTCGGCGCACTCCGGCGACAGGTGCACGGCCACGCGAGGTCAGCGCCGGGCACGACATCGCGCACGCCGGCCCACTGCTGGCCGGCGATCCACGCCGCCGGTGGCGAGGACACGCGCCGACGTCTCGGCGTCCACGCGCGGCTCGAACGAGACGAGCCACGCGTAGTCGCCGAGCCTGCTCAGCCTCGGACATCGACACCGTCGGTCCAACGGTCAGTTGGTGGGCGCCCCCGCCTTGGGCGACAAGTGCTCTTCGAGGAACCGCAACATGTGCCCGATCATCAGGACCTGACCGCCGCGCCGCGCGGCGCCATGGCCCTCTCCTTCGAGCAGGATCAGCTTCGAGGCCACGCCGCGGGCTTCGAGCGCCTCCTGGATCTGAATCGCCTCTCCAGCCGGCACGCGCGGATCGTCGACTCCCTGGATGATGAGCAGCGGCGCCTTGACCCGATCGAGATACGTCGTCGGCGACAGCTTCTTCAGCGCGTCGGCGTCCTTCTCGGGATCGCCGTACTCGCTGATCCGCAGCGCCCGCCGATACGGCGCCGTGTTCTTCAGGAACGTCGCGAGGTTCGAGATGCCGACGATGGACACGCCGGCGTCGTAGGTGCCGCCGAACATCGTCATGCCCATGAGCACCGAGTAGCCGCCGTAGCTGCCGCCGGTAATCGCGATCTTCGGCGCTTTCCCGTTTCGCGTGAATCGCGCGCGAAGCGCCTTGCCCGCGTCGTCGATGTCGGAGATCACGTCGAGGCGCTTCGGCGCCGTTGTCGGCGTCGAGCCACGCCTTGCCGTAGCCGTCGCTGCCGCGGACGTTGGGCTCGGCAAAGATGAACCCGGCGTCGACGAACAACTGCGGGAAGCCGCTGAATCCCGGCGTCGCCTGACCTTCCGGCCCGCCGTGGAACTCGACGACGATCGGGCACGGGTCGCCTGTCGCCGCGCTCTCCGGAGCGCACTGAGCCGGATACCGCACGAACATCGGGATCTTCGTGCCGTCGCGGGCGGTGTAGCTCTCGAGCCGGGCCACCGCGAACTTCGCGACGTCGACCTCGGGTGCCGTCGCCAGCGCCCACTCCGTGAGCGCGCCGGTCTGCCAGTCGATGACGAAGCTGGTTCGCGGCGCCTTCCCGGAGTCGACGCCAACGACGGCGAAGCGCCCGTCGCGGCTCACCGAGCCGACCGTCACGGCCGCCGCATCGGCAGGCACCGGCACCTTGAGTTCGGCCAGCGTGCGGGCATCGTGGACCTCGCACGCGCTGATACCCCCGGTCGTTCAGGCTCAGATAGAGCTTCGCTTTCGGCGTCGTCGAGATCGAAGCCCGAGACGTCCATCGCCATCTCGGGCGTCACCGGGATCAGCGCGCCGCCCGGCTTCCAGCGATAGAGCCGGCGAAACTCGCCGAGCTTGTTGGTGAGCACGAACAACTCGCCAGGCTCGGCCGCATACGCCGCCTGGTACTCGACCTTCTCGTTCTGGCCCAGCAGCGGCGTCAGCGTCTTGGTGGCGACGTCGTACTCGGCGTACTCCCGCGACAACGGCGCCCGTGGCCTTGCTGAGCAACAGCTTCAGGCCGCGCCGCGTCGCCGCGATGGTCGCTGACGCTCCACAACCCGGGCTGATCGAAGACCAGCTCGCGCTGCCTGGTCGCGAGGTCGTAGCGATAGATCGCGTAGCTGTCTTCCTTGATGTCGTTGGCGCTGAAGTAGATCGCCTTGGAATCGTCGGTCGTGAACGCGTAACCCGGCTCGTGTCCTCGGCTTGTGGTGGATCACGCTGAGGGGACCGCCGTCGGCCGACTGCACGTAGAGCCCGGGCGACTCCTGGCCGCCCACGTCGCGCGACACAATCACGGTGCGTCCGTCGGGCGTCACGCCGGCAACGCGCGTCGGGTCCTCGCCGCCGGTCATCTGGACCGGGAAGCCCTTCGGCCCGTCGAGCCGCCACACGTTGGGCGTGCCTGTGATGCTCCAGGTGAAGAACAGGCGCTTGCCGTCCGGCGCGATGAGCCCGAGCACCGCGCCGCGCACATCGAGCATGGTCTGAATGCGCCGGGTCACCTCGGCCGGCAGTGGCGGAGGCGCGTACTTGACGATCTTCTCGCGCGGCACGCTGTCGGCGCCATGGCCCGCGTAGGTGCTCTGCGACTGTGCCGCCAGCGGCGCCGCACTCGCCGCAAGCGTCACGGTTCCCCAAACGACGTGCGGTATGGCCGTACGGGTCATGCTGCTCCCTCCGTCTGCGGTTGGCCGCTCTCGCGCAGCCGCGCGAGGAGCCGCCGATGAATGTTGTCGAACCCGCCATTGGACATGATCACGACGACGTCGCCAGGGCGACGCTCGGCGATGATGGTGTCGATGATGTGATCGGCGCCGCCCACGTGACGGGCCTTGCGTCCTGCGCTGCAGATCTCGTCCACGAGTTCCTCGACCGACAACCGCTCGCCCTCGGGCAACGTCGACCGGAAGACGGTCGCGATGAGGGTCTCGTCGGCCGCGCCGCCGCTGAAGGCGCGCGCGAAGTCGCGCTGGAAGATCTTCCGGCACGACGACGCCGACCGTGGTTCGAAGACCGCCCACACGCGCCGCCCTGGATAGGCCAGGCGCACCGCGCGCAAGGTCTCGGCCACGGCGGTTGGATGGTGCGCGAAGTCGTCGTAGACGGTGACGCCGCCCACCTCGCCCACCACTTCGAGCCGCCGCTTGACCCCGCGAAACGTGCGCAGGCCGCGCGCGATCGTCGTGTGGTCGAGCCCCACGGCCGCGCCCACGGCGATGGCCGCCAGCGCGTTACGCACGTTGTGCTCGCCCATCAGCGGCAGATCGAACGCGCCGAAATACTCGCGGCCGTGCCGCACCGAGAAGTGCTGCGCGCCATCGGCGGCCGTCAGGTCGTAGCCGACCCAGTCGGCGTCCTCGCTGAAGCCGAACGTCTCGACCGGCGACACGGCGCGCGCCTTGAGGCGCGAGCGCGTGCTCGCTGTCGTGGCCCAGCAGCAGCAGGCCGGTGCGCGGCACCAGCAGGACCAGGCGCTGAAAGGCCTGCCGCACCGCATCGAGATCCGGATAGATGTCGGCGTGGTCGAACTCGACGTTGTTGACGACGGCGATGTCCGGAAGGTACTTCAGGAACTTCGCGGTCTTGTCGAAGAAGGCGCTGTCGTACTCGTCGCCCTCGATGACGAACTCGCGGCCGGCGCCGATGCGGTAGCTCGAGCCGTCGTCGCCGAAGTTGCGCGCGATGCCGCCAACCAGGACCGTCGGATCCGTGCCGGCCGACGTCAGCACCCAGCCCGCCAGCGAGGTCGTCGTGGTCTTGCCGTGGGTGCCGGCAATGACCACCGAACGGGCGCCCCACAGGAAGTGCTCGCGGATGGCCTCCGGAAGCGAGCAGTACCGGATCTTGCGTGACAGGACGGCTTCCAGTTCCGGATTGCCTCGCGAGATGGCGTTGCCGACGACGACCAGGGAAAGGTCGCTCGTGATGTGGGCGGCGTCGTATCCGTCAAACGCACGGATGCCTTCGGAGGCCAGAAACTCGCTCATGGGCGGATAGACGCCCTGGTCCGAGCCCTGGACGTCGAGCCCTCGCTGCTTGAGCAGCGCCGCCAGAGTGGCCATGGCCGTGCCGCACACGCCGATGAGATGAACTTTCATAGGCTACGGGCTACAGCTACAGGCTCCTGTCAGGAGCGCTCAGACAACGGCGGCCTCTTCCACGACGAGTCTGGGCGCGCCGTCGGCCACCAGCCGTCGCCTGCACGCCCAGCGGCAGCGTCAGCGCCGGGCCATCGACGTGTCCGGTCGGCGCGCCGAACACGACCGGACCCGGAAATCCGGCGAACAGATCGGCCAGGACCTCGCGGGCGGTCAGCACGCCGCCGGGTTCGTCGCACCTCGGAAACGTGCCCAGCAGCACGCCGCGAACTCGTCCGCAGCATGCCCGGCGTCGCGGATCTGCTGCACGAGGCGGTCGAGGCGATACGGCCGCTCGCCGACGTCTTCGAGCAGCAGGATCGTGTCGTCCCACGGCGCAAGGCCGTAGTCGGTGCCTGCGCTGGCGGCCAGCTGGGTCAGGGTCCCGCCCAGCAGACGGCCCGAGGCCTCCCCGGCCACCAGCGTCTCGGCGCCGTCGAGCACCAACTCGCCCATCGGCGCCGGCGACGGTGAGCGCCGAGAGCAGCGACGCGCGGTCGTAGGCCGCTGGCCCACGGCCCAGACGTCCCGCGACGGTCGGGCCATGAAACGCGACCACCCCGCAATGGCCCACCAGCCACGTCAGCAGCGTGGTGAGGTCACTGTAGCCGACGAACGGCTTCGGCGTCGCGCGAATCGTCCCAGGGTCGAGTGACGAGACGATCTGCGCGCTGCCGTAGCCGCCCCGCACCCCGAACAGGCCGGCCACTCGCGGGTCCTGCCAGGCCCGGAGGAAGTCGGCCGCGCGCGTCGCGGCGGTGCCAGCAACGTATCGGCGCCGGGCAAACAGATCGTGATGCCACTCCGGGTTGAAGCCCAGCGTCGGCCAGCTCGGCGACGCCCGCGTCGAACTCCTCCGTCTCAAACGGGCTGGCCGGCGCCACAAGCGCCACCACGTCGCCCTGGCGCAACGCCGGTGGACGCCGCAACGCCTCCCTCATGCGAAGCGCGCCATCTGGTCGGCGACTGCCCGGTGTGCGTCGGTCGCGAGCACGTCGGCGAGCGTTGCCGGCCGGCGACGGCGGCGACACGAGGAACCGCTCCTTGGCCCGACGCTGATGGGCCAGGGCCTGCTCGACGCGCGCGTATGGCAGCTCGTTGCGCTCGACGGCTCGAATCAGCGCCTCGATGGTCGCGGCCTGCAGGTCGTGATTGCCGCTGCAGACCAGCACGGCGTCGCACCCGGCCGCGATGGCCGCGACACAGGCATCGGGCACCGGCATCCGGGCCGCGATGGCCTTCATCTCCATGTCGTCGGTGAAGATCAGGCCGTCGAAGCCGAGCTCGTCGCGCAAGCAACCCCTGCACGATGTTCGCGCGACAGCGTGCCCGGCCGCGCTTCGTCGAACGCCGGCACCAGCACGTGACAACTCATCAGCGAGGCGACGCCGGCGGCGATCGCCGCGCGAAACGGCACGAACTCGACGGCGCGGAGCCGTTCGGGCTCGTGCTCGACCAGCGGCAGGTCGTGATGCGAATCGGCCAGCGTGTCGCCATGGCCCGGGAAGTGCTTCCCACACGCCGCGATGCCGCCGCGTTGCAGCTCCTCGATCAGCGCCACGCCGAGCGTCGCGACCTCCTCGGCGCGCTCGGCCAGCGCCCGGTCGCCGATCACCGTGTTTTTCGGGTTCGTGAAGATGTCGAGCACCGGCGCGAAATCAAGCGTGATGCCGACCGCACGCAGCTCGACGGCCAGGGCGCGCGCGAACTGCCGCGCCAACTCGACGTCGCCGCTGCGGCCAAGCGTCGCCATCGGCGGCCACAGCGTGAACCCGCGCTTGAACCGCGCGACGCGGCCGCCCTCCTGATCGACGCTGACCCACGGCGGCAGATCGCGCGTCAGCGTCGCGATCTCGCGCGACACCTCGGCGACCTGCGCGGGCTCCTCGACATTGCGCGCGAAGTACACCACGCCGCCCAGCGAGAACTCGCGCGCCAGCGCGCGGAGCTCCACCGTGAGGCTCGTGCCGGGAAACCCGGCCATGAGCAGCTGTCCGATCTGGTGGCGAAGGTGCACGGGCGACATGAAGCGCGGACGTGGAGGGACCGTCGGTGCCGCCATTATAATGCCAGCAACGCCGTGGACAACGCCGCTATCGCCCGCCTGCTCTTCGAGATCGGAGACCTGCTCGAGATTCGAGGCGACAACCCGTTCAAGATTCGCGCGTACCGCAATGCCGGCGAAACCGTGACGGCCGAGCCGACGTCGGTGGCCGCGCTTCGACGAGGCGGGCCTCCGCGCGCTGCCGGGGATCGGACGCGACCTGGCCGCGCGCATCCGCGAAATCGTCGAGACCGGCGACACGCCGTTTCGACACCGAGCTGCTCGCCGACTTTCCCGCGACGATCCTCGACCTGCTCCGGCTGCAGGGCGTTGGCCCCAAGACGGTGAAGCGTCTGTACGACGAGCTGGGCGTCACCTCCCTCGACACGCTCGAACAGGCGGCCCGCGACGGCCGCGTTCGCGCGCTCAAGGGCATGGGCGTCAAGAAGGAAGTGCTCATCCTGCGCGCCATCGAGGAGCGCCGCCGCTACGCCGGGCGGCACCTGTCGGCCGATGTCGCCCGCGTCGCCGGCCGCGTGGTCGAGGCGCTCCGCGCCGCGGAGCCGGCCGCCGACTTCGTCCCGGTCGGCAGCCTTCGCCGCCGCGCCGAGACGTGTGGCGACCTCGACATTCTCGCCGTCGGCGCGACCGCGGCCATCATGCAGACCTTCACGGCGCTGCCGCAGGTGAGCTCGCGTGCTCGGCCTTGGCGACACCAAGTCGAGCGTGCTGCTCGACTCGGGCCTGCAGGCGGATCTCCGGCTCGTGACGCCCGAGCAGAAGGGCGCCGCGCTTCAGTACTTCACGGGCTCGAAAGGCCACAACATCGCGCTGCGCGATCGGGCGATTGCGCTGGGCCTGCGTCTGAACGAGTACGGCCTGACCCGCCTGGCCGATGGCGTGGTGGTGGCCGGAGCCAGCGAAGAGGACGTCTACGCCGCGCTCGGACTGGCGTGGGTCCCGCCGGAACTGCGCGAGAACCGCGGCGAGGTCGAAGCCGCCGAGCGGCATGCGTTGCCGACGCTCATCACGCGCCAGGATCTGCGCGGCGACCTGCACAGCCACACCAATGCCACAGACGGCAAGGAAGACCTCGAGACCATGGCGCGTGCGGCACGCGCGGCCGGACTCGAGTACCTGGCGGTGACCGACCACAGCCAGGCGCTGGCGATGGCCAACGGCCTCGACGAACGCCGGGCGCTGGAGCAGGCGGCTCGCATCCGCGCCCTCAGCGCCCGTCTGGACGGCATCCGCCTGCTGGCGGGCATCGAGTGCGACATCCGGAGCGACGGCACGCTCGATCTGGCCGACGACTGCCTCGCGCAGCTCGACTTCGTCGTCGCCTCCGTGCACTCCGGATTCGGGCTCGAACCAGCCGCGATGACCGACCGCCTGCTGGCCGCCATCGCGTGCCCGTGGGTCGATGTCATCGGGCACCCCACCGGCCGGCTGCTCCTGCGGCGCGAGCCGCTGCGCTTCGATGTGGACGCCGTGCTCACGGCGGCAGCCGCATCCGGCGTCGCGCTGGAAATCAACTGCCAGGTCGATCGTCTCGACGTCGGCGACACGGTGGCCCGGGCGGCGCGCGATCGCGGGATCCCGCTGATCATCTCGAGCGACGCGCACACGACGGGCGAAGTTCGACACGCTCGAATGGGGCATCGGCGTCGCACGTCGCGCGTGGCTGTCGCCCGGCGACGTCCTGAACACGCGGCCGCTCGAGGCGCTGACGCCACTGCTCCGCCGCCATCGCCAACACCGGGAGGGGCGGGTTTCAAACCCGCCCAATGCCAGCCGATGAGCAAGCTGCTGCCCATGCTCGACCCGTTCGACGAGATCAAGCGGATCTACTTCTCGACGACCAAGCAGACGATCGAACGCGACATGGCGCGCGCGCTCGAGCTGCTGACCCACATGCCCACCGACGAGGCGCGGCAGCGCGTCGCCGGCTTCATGCACGGCCTGTCGGATCTGAAGCGGGAGTGGAAGCCCAGGAAGAAGACGAACGCGCGAGCGCCGAAGGCCAGGCCCGGGCGGCCGAAGACCCGAGCGTAGCGCTACGAGAGCCGGCTCGCTGCCGCGCGTTTCCGCGCCGCGATGCGGAGAGGCTCGGGGACGTTGCGGTCGAGGGCGAGCAGCCTGACGTCCTTGTCGTTGATGCGCTGCAGCAGGTCATCGAAATGGCCAGCGGCGTCTTGGGATTGCGTACCAGCCCGGCCACCACGCCGTAGTTCTTGGTCCAGGCCGGTTGGTGCCGATGACGCGCAGCACGTCTTCGGCGACGTTGGCCATCTTGGCGAACTGCTCGACTTCGCTGTCGGTCAGCTTGGGGCTGCTCAGCACGGCCGCCGCCACCAGCCTGTTGGGATCGCGCACCAGCACCGAGCGTTGTTCGCGTGTGCCGCGCGTGGCCAGCTTCATGCGCTCCATGATGCTGAGCGACGACAGCGCCTTGACGTCGGCTGTCTGGGGCTCGTCGTCAGCGGGCGCCCTCAGGGGCGCCTCCGGCAGCGGCTCGGATGCGCGGTGTCGATCAGGGGGCCTCGGCGTCCTCGACCACGCCGCCCGGCGTGAACCCAAGCGCGGTGAAGTACTGCCGCATCTCGCCCGGCACGTCCGAGCGGCCGATGAATGCCTCCAGAGCCGGCCGCGGCAGCCGCTCGATCGTCTGCGCCGCGGCGCCGGCGACCTCCGGATCGCCGTCGTCTTTGAGGATGAGCAGCAGCGCGAGCTGATCGAGCGCGCGCGGCGCAAATGCGCCCTGCGCCGCCAGCAGCCGCACGTCACGCGCGACCTCGCCGCGACGGAAGAAATCCACCAGCGGGGTCGAAGACCGGGATCCATGGGAGGCGCGTGACGTGACGCGCTCAGTGCGTCTCGAGCAGGCCGGCGGCGTTGGACGAATCGATGCGGAGCGTGACGACCTGTCCGGCCCGGCCCAGCGAACGGACCGGCGAGCCGTTGAGCCGCAGGCCGACGGCGCTGGCATCCCCCACCTTGATCCGCAGTTCGCTGACCGCGCGCACGGCTTCTTCCTCGCCGACGCCCATCAGGCGCGAGACGACCTCACGCCCGTCGGCGGCGATCGAGACCCAGCACTCGGCTCGCGCGGTGAGGTGCAGCGTCAGGGCAGATGCCGGCACGGCGGGCGACGCGTCAGGGATCGCGCCACCGGCAGGCACGACGTCAGGCGCAGGACGTGCGGGCACGGGTGCCGGAACGTCCGGTCGAGCAGTGGCCGCGCGCTCGGCAGCCAGCGTCGGCTCGGGACGCGGGGTCGTCGTGCCGCGGCCGCCAAGCACCATCCAGCCGACGAGAGCGAGCGCCGGAATCGCCAGCATGGCCCCGCGCAGGACGCCGGCGGGCACGCGGAACGGCGAGCCGTCGTCAGCTTCGGTCGACGACGATCGGCAGCCGGCCCATCGACGGGCTCGGGAAACTGCGCGAAGAACTCGGCGACGGTCTGCTCGACGTCCAGCTTCAACTCGCTGGCGTAGGCGCGGACGAACGAGCGCGCGAAGATGCCGCCCGGCAGCTTCTTCACGTCGTCGCGCTCGATGGCGTCGAGCGCCGACACGGCGATCCGCGTCGTGTTGGCGATCTGCCGGAGCGTCACGCGCTTGCTCTCGCGCGCCTGCTTCAGCCGTGCGCCGACGCTGCCTGTGTCCGACCGCTCAGTCATTTGCCGCTCATGTTAGGAAAGGGGGAGGGTCGAGTCAAACGCCATTCGCATGCGTCGGACGGCCTCATGCACAGTATCTGCGATCCTGGCCGGGTCCGACGGCAGGAAGGCGTCGATGGCGGCCAGTCCGGCCGCGCCCGTGCGCGCGACGTCGGCCGCCTGGTCCGAGCCCGATGCCGCCAATGCCGAGCACGGCCAGCGGCGAGGCGGCGGCGACGGCGGCCGCCAGACCGGCAAGCCCCGTCGTCTGCCAGTCCGCCGGTTTTGACCGCGTGGGAAACACGCTGCCGAAGACCAGATAGTCGGCGCCGGCACCGACGCCCGTTTCTATCTCGGTCACCGAGTGCACCGAGCGCCCCACGAGCCAGGCCGGTGGCGCCAATCGGAGCGGCGCTTCTGACCGGCACCGACGTGCTCTTGAGATGGACCCCGTCAGCCTGACTGGCCAGCGCGACATCCAGACGGTCGTTGACGACGACCCGGGTGCTGCGAGGCCACCCGAGCGCGAATGGCGCGGATCAGCGCAACCAGGGCGCCGGCTGGCAGGTCGGGCTCGCGCACCTGAATCAGCGTCACGCCAGCCTCAGAGGCCGCCGACGGCCTGGGTCAGCAGTGCGTCGATCGTTGCGGCGCTGTCGGGGAGGGAACCGAGTCGAGCGCCGAGGCGGCGGCGGTCGGTCACCAGACACAGAACCGGCAGAGTCAGGCTCACGTGCCGCGGGCGGTTCGGGGCCGCTCGAACCAGTGGCTCGACCACGGCGCTCACCTCGGCCAGGCCCAGCGCGATGTTCAGCAGGCCAAGGCCCGAGACCGCTCCGCGCGCGTAGCTGCTCATGATCCAGGGCTGGATGAGCGGGGACGAGGTCGAACACGTAGTTGCGATCCCAGAACACGGTCCACGGCAGGATCACGAGCAGCAGGCCGACCTCGAGGAAGTAGGCCGCGTAGAGCAGCCGCCGCACCCGTCAGCCCTCCGCCTGCGCCCGGGTCAGCCGCTGGATTCGGCTGCTGACGTCCCGGAACTCCCGGCATCGGAGCGCAGCTCCAGGTAGACCGCCAGCGCGCGCGCGGTTTCATCGGCGGCCTCGAGCGTCTGGCCGAGCTCGAACAGCAACTCGCGTCCTGCCTCCGGCGTCGGCGCGGGCGCCTCGGCCGCTCGCTCGAACCACTCCACCGCCGCGGCGACGTTGCCGCGGTCCCGGAGCAATCGCGCGACCAGGCTGGCCGCCTCGAATCGGCGGCGCGGCGACGCGCGCCGCCCATCCCAGCTCGCGGATCGCATCGTCGATCATGCCCATGTCGCGGTAGGTCAACCCGAGCTTGAACTGCTGTTCGCTCTCGCTGGCGTCGCTGTCCCGGGACACCTCGTCTCGAAAGTCACGGAACACAGCGTCGAGGTCGGATGATTCTGGCCGGTCGGGCATGACCGTTCCTCTCTGTAAAACGGTGCCAGGTACTGTCAAGAATGTTAGTCGATACGGCGACCGTTAACATTCTCGACAGGACCTGGCACCGCGGCCTGGCCCGTACGGACCAGTACCCTCAGTCAAACAGGGTCGGCGGCCGGAACGAGCGCCGATGGACCGCCGAATACCCGTATCGGGCGACGGCGTCCAGATGTTCAGCCGTGGCATAGCCCTTGTGCCTGGCGAACCCGTAGCGCGGGTCCTGCGCATCAAGAGCCTGCATCAGGCGGTCGCGCGTCACTTTGGCCACGATGGACGCAGCCGCAATGGCCGCGCACCGGCGGTCGCCTTTGACAATCCCGCGCTGGGGGATCGCGAGGTCGGGGATGCGGAAGCCGTCCACCAGGACGGCGTCCGGGAGGGGCGCCAGCGGCCGACGGCCTGTCGCATCGCCTGCAGCGACGCGCGGTGGATGTTGAGTGCGATCGATCTCGTCGGCCTCGACGATGGCCACGGCCCACGCCGTGGCCCGTGCGACGATGAGCGCGGCCAGCACGTCGCGCTCCTCGGGCGGCACCACCTTCGAGTCGGCCAGCCCCGGGACGTGTGCCGCGGGGTCGAGCACGACGGCAGCAGCCACGACGGGCCCGGCCAGGCATCCGCGCCCCACTTCGTCCACACCGGCGACGCGGTCGAAACCCAGACGCCGCAGGGCGTTTTCGACCGTCCGTCGCGCTGAGGATCGGGCCATGACCCCGTGGGCTGCTGAACGTGACGCCGATCAGGCCGTGACGGCGCGCTTGGTTTCCTTCATGCGCGCCGCCTTGCCCTTCAGGTCGCGCAGGAAGTACAGCTTGGCGCGGCGCACGCGAGCCGACCGCACGATCTCCACTTTCTGGATGACCGGCGAATGCAGCGGGAAGATGCGCTCGACGCCCTGGCCGAACGACACCTTGCGCACCGTGAACGACGCGCGAAGGCCGCCGCGGTGCTGGCCGATGACGATCCCCTCGAACACCTGCACGCGTTCCTTGTCGCCCTCGCGCACCTTGACGTGCACGCGCACGGTGTCACCTGACTTCATCCGGGGCCGTTCGGCCAACTGTGCCCGCTCGACCGACTCAATCGCGTTCATGATCGACTCCTTCTGTCTCTCGCACTGCCTGCTCGTGGGCGGCGCGTTCCAACTCGTCGAGTGCCGCATCCGCCAGCAACTCGGGCCGCAAGGCCATGGTACGCCGCACCGCCTCCCGCGCGCGCCAGCGCGCGATCTCCAGATGGTGGCCCGACAGCAGCACCTCGGGCACCGTCAATCCCTGAAACTCCGCGGGCCGCGTGTAGTGCGGGTAGTCGAGCAACCCGCGCGAAAACGAATCGGCCTCGACCGACCGCTCGTCGCCCACCACACCCGGCACCAGCCGGCTCACCACATCGACGATGACCAGCGCGGCCAGCTCGCCGCCGCTCAGCACGTAGTCGCCGATGGAGACTTCCTCGGTCGCCAACTGCTGCCGTACCCGGTCGTCGATGCCCTCGTACCGCCCGCAGAGAATCACGACGTGCTCGAGCCCTGCCAGCCGCGCCGCGTCGGCCTGCGTCAGCTGACGGCCCTGCGGCGAAGTGAGCAGCACCGCCCGCGCCTTGCCGCGCGTCGCGCGGATGTGCTCGGCCGCGCGAAAGAACGGCTCGGGCTTCATCACCATGCCCGGCCCGCCGCCATACGGCACATCGTCGACGACCCGGTGCCGGTCGGTCGTGAAGTCCCGGAGGTCGTGCACCTTCAGGTCGATGACCCCGGCCTCGACTCCCCGCGCCACGACCCCTTCGGCCAACGGCTGGTCGAACATCCGCGGGAAGATCGTGACGATGTCGAACTTCATGACCAACGCTGCCTAGGTCGAGCGCCGATTCACATCCAGCAGCCCCGCCGGCGGGTCGATCACGATCCGCTTGGCGGCGACATCGATCGCCACGCAGATCGAGGTGACCAGGGGCACCAGAACCTCCCCGCTCTCCGAGGCAATCGAAAGTCGATGGTTGCCAGCCTCGCCCTCGACCGCGCGGACCGTGCCGACCGCGTCCCCGCCGATGGTCGCCACCTCACACCCAACGAGCTGGAAGTGGTAGAACGCGCCCTCGGGCAACGGCTGCAACGCGCCCTCCGGCACCCGCAACTCGGCGCCCCGCAACAACTCGGCGTCGTTCATCGAGTCGACGCCTTCAAGCGTGACAACCGGGCGCCCGTTGTGGAACCAGGCGTCGACGATGGTCACCTCCGCCGGCTTGCCCGCGCGCACGATCCAGACCCTCGCGCCCGGGACGAACCGCGCCTCGGGAAAATCGGTGTCCGGATGCACGACGACCGCCCCGCGGTGGCCGTGCGTGCGACTGATACGGCCGACCAGCACGAGGTCGTCCCAGGCCTCGGCCACGGCGCGCTACTCGGGATCGCGAATCTCGAGCGTCGCCCGAATGCCGTGGTGGTGCGCGGTGGCGGCCACCAGCGTGCGCAGCGCCTCGGCGATCCGGCCCTGCCGACCGATCACCTTGCCGGTGTCGCTCTGCGCGACGGTCAGCTCGACGACCGTCGTGCCGCGATGCTGCGCCTCGGTCACCGTGACCTTGTCGGGCATGTCGACCAGCGCGCGCGCGGCGACTTCCACGACTGCTGCGACCGGGCTGGCCACGTTACTCGGCAACCACAGGCGCAGCCGGCGCCGGCTGACGCGCCAGCAACGTGCGCACCGTGTCTGACGGGCGCGCGCCCTTCGACAGCCAGTAGTTCACGCGCTCACGGTCGAGCACGAGCTTCTCGGGGTTCGTCCGCGGGTAGTAGTGCCCGAGGATCTCGACAAACGCGCCGTCGCGCGCCTCGCGATGATTGGCCACCACCACACGGAAGAACGGGCTCTTCTTCGCGCCCACGCGTCTCATTCGAATTGCCAGCATTCACTCACTCCGTAATCTGCTTTGGCGGAACTGAGTTCCGCCCTACGTCCGCAACCGTCAATCTGCAATCGTCAATTTCCTACCGCCGCCCGCGCAACATGCCGAGCATCCCGCCGCGCCGGCCACCGGCGCCCTGCATGGCGCCCAGTTGCTTGAGCATCTTCTTCATCTGCACGAACTGCTTCAGCAACCGGTTGACTTCTTCCACCGTCGTGCCACTGCCCCGCGCGATCCGCTTCCGGCGGCTCCCGTTGATCAGGTCGTGCCGCCGGCGCTCGTCCGGCGTCATCGATCCGATGATGGCCTCCACCCGGTTCAGCTGCTTCTCGTCGGGCTTCTGATCGGCAAGCTGCTTCAGATTGCCCATCCCCGGCAGCATCCCGAGAATCGACTCGAGCGGCCCCATCTTGCGAATCGTCCGCAACTGCTCGCGGAAGTCCTCGAGCGTGAAGTCGTTCTGTCGAAGCTTCTGCTCGAGCTTCTTCGCGTCGGCGACGTCGATGGCCGCCTCGGCCTTCTCGATGAGCGACAGCACATCGCCCATCCCCAGAAGCCGCGACACCACGCGATCCGGGTGGAACGGCTCGAGATCCTCGAGCCGTTCGCCACTGCCGACAAACGCGATCGGCACGCCGACGACCGACACCACCGACAGCGCCGCACCGCCGCGCGCGTCGCCATCGAGCTTGGTGAGCACGACCCCGCTCACGCCGATGCGGCGGTTGAACTCGCCCGCGCTCTTGATCGCGTCCTGCCCGGTCATCGCATCGGCGACGTAGAGCAGGTCGACCGGCGAGGTCGCCGCCTTGATCCCCTCCAGCTCGCTCATCAACGCGTCGTCGATGTGCAGCCGGCCCGCGGTGTCGACGATCACGGCGTCGAAACCGAGGTTCTTCGCTTCGGCCAGCGCGCCTTTGGCGCGAACGACCGGGTCGAGCTCCCCCTCCGGGTCGTGCACGCGCAGGCCCGCCTGCTTGCCCAGCACGTTCAACTGCTGGATCGCCGCCGGCCGCCTCACGTCAGTCGACACCAGCATGACGTGGCGTCCCTGCTTGGTGAGCCACTTCCCGAGCTTGCCGCTGGTCGTCGTCTTGCCCGAGCCCTGCAGGCCGAGCATCATGATCACGCGCGGTCGCTGATCGGTCTGCTGCAGGCCGCCGGCGGCGTCGCCAAACAGCGCCAGCATCTCGTCGCGCACGATGCGGACGACCTGCTGGCCGGGCGTCAGGCTGCGCAGGACCTCCTGGTCGAGCGCCCGGTCCCGCACACGGTCCACGAACGCCTTGACGACCTTGAAGTTGACGTCGGCCTCGAGCAGCGCCAGCCGTATCTCGCGGAGAGCCGTCTCGACGGTAGCCTCCGTGAGACGTCCTTCGCCCCGAATGGAGCGGAAGACGTCCTGCAGGCGGCCACTGAGCGCGTCGAACATCACGATGTCATGGCGTCGGCCGCCTGGCGCGGATGCGCCATCAGGCACACCCCACCCTCGGCCGCGCAAACCCTTATCCTATCACAGGTTCAGGGGTTCTCTGGTGCGAGGGTTCACGCGGGCCGGCGTCTAGACCGACGACAGCTTGTGCCCGAGCTTGTCCTTCTTGGTCTTCAGATACTTCCGCGTAAACTCGGTGGCGGGCAGGACTTCAAGCGGCACCGACTCGGACACGGACAGGCCGTATCCCTGTAACCCAATGAATTTTCGTAGGGTTATTCGTAAGCAGGCGCATGGTCCTGCACGCCCAGCTCCCCCAGAATCTGGGCGCCGATCCCGTAGTCCCGCTGATCGGCCTTGAAGCCCAGGCGTTCGTTGGCTTCGACGGTGTCGAAGCCCCTGGTCCTGCAGCTCGTAGGCCCGAATCTTGTTGGCCAGCCCGATGCCCCGCCCTTCCTGGTTCAGGTACAGCAGGACGCCGCGGCCTTCGGCGGCGATGCGCTGCATGGCCGTCTTCAGCTGCGGGCCGCAGTCGCAGCGCGCCGAGTGGAACACGTCACCGGTCAGGCACTTCGAATGGACGCGGACCATCACGTCCAGCCCGTCTCCCAGTTCGCCGCGGACCAGCGCGATGTGCGTCTCGCCGTCGAGCGGGACTTTCGAACGCGACGACCTGAAAGTGCCCGAACTCGGTCGGCAGGCGCGCCTCGGCCACCTTGCTTCACCAGCCGCTCGGTGCGCATCCGGTAGTTGATCAGATCCGCGATCGTCACCAGCAGCAGGCCGTGGCGCCTGGCGAACTTTGTCAGTTCGGGCACCCGCGCCATCGTGCCGTCCTTGCTCATGATCTCGCAGATCACGCCGGACGGGTTGAGTCCCGCCAGGCGCGCCAGATCGACCGCCGCCTCGGTGTGTCCCGAGCGCACGAGGACGCCGCCCTGCCGCGCCCGGAGCGGGAACAAGTGGCCGGGGCGCAACAGATCCTGGGGCTGGGTATCCGGCGCGATCGCGGTCAGCACCGTTGCGGCGCGATCGGCCGCCGAGATGCCGGTGGTGGTCTTGCCGCGCGCGTCGATCGACACGCAGGCAGCCGTCTCCCGCAACGACGAGTTCACCGGCACTTCCAGCGGAATCTCCAGCGCGTCGAGCCGCTCCGGGGTCATCGCCAGGCACACCTGGCCCCGGCCATGCGTGACCATGAAGTTGATGGTCGTCCGGCGTCACCCGCTCGGCCGCGATGGTCAGGTCGCCTTCGTTCTCGCGATCCTCGTCGTCGACGACGACGACCATCTTGCCGTCGCGAATAGCGGCGATGGCCACTTCGATCGGCGCAAACGGCGACGCCGTGCGATGGCCGGAGGCCAGGTGCAGGCGGTTGGCCGCCGAGCGTGGCCGACGCGGCGAGCGCGCAGGTTTCTTCATGGTTGTTGCACCAGCGGGGGCGTCCAGGCCAGGCGAGCCGCACGCGCGACGTACTTTCCGATCACGTCGCACTCGAGGTTCACCACCGTGCCGGGACGCCACCCGAGCATCGTCGTATGCGTCGCCGGTGTGCGGCACGATCTGCACGTCGAACTGGTCGTCGGTCAATCGCGCGACCGTGAGGCTGATGCCGTCGACGGCCACCGATCCCTTGAGCACGAAGCCTGCCGCCAGCTCGAGCGGATAGCTGACCGTCACCCACGTGAAGTCCGCCTCGGGCCGCACGTCGGTGATCGTTCCGACGCCGTCGACGTGCCCGAGCACGAAGTGACCACCCAGCCGGGCATCGGCACGCACGGCCCGCTCGAGGTTCACCGCCACGCCGGGCGCCAGCGTGCCAAGCGCGGTGACGCGCTCGGTCTCGGGGCCGAGGTCGAATGCCGCCGCGTGGTCGTTGTGGTCCACCACCGTCAGGCACACGCCGTTGACGGCGACGCTCTCGCCGATGCTGCAACTCCGCGCCAAGCGCCGTCGCCAGGACGAGCCGCGCGCCGCCAGGCACCTGCTCGAAGGTGAGCACCTCGCCCACCGCCTCAATGAGGCCTGTGAACATATCCCCTCACCAGCACGTCGTCGCCAATCGGCTCGACCTGCAGGTCGTCGAGCGAGGCCAGCGTCAGTCCCGACATCGGCGCAAACGGCAGCCCGTCGGGCAGGAACACGTCCTGTGCCACGAATACCTGCACTTCATCGATCATACCCGCATCCGCAAAGGCGGCATGGACCCGCGGGCCGCCCTCGACCAGCACCGACTGGACACGCCGCTCGCCGCCAGTGCCCGCAACGCCGAGGGCACCGAGCCATCGGTGGCCACCAGCGTGGCGCCGGCGCTTCTGAGGCGCTGGGCCGTCCTCGGCGCGTGTTTCCAGGGCCTCTGCCGTCGTCAACACCACGACCGGGCCGGCGTCGAGCGTCGACAGCAACCGCGCCGACGACGGAGTGCGAAGGCGCCGGTCGAGGATTGCCCGGGTCAGCGGCCGCGGCCTGAAGACCTCCCGCACGGTCAGCAGCGGATCGTCGACGAGCACCGTCTCGACGCCCACGGCAATCGCGTCGACCTCCGCGCGCAAGCCGCTGCGCGCGTCGGAGCGAGGCGGTCGAGGTGATGGGCGTGCGGACACCGGCGCCCGCGGCAACCCGTCCGTCCGCGCTGACGCCGGCCTTCGCGATCACCCACGGGCGCGCGTGCCGCATCATCATGAAGAACGCCGGCGTTCAGGCGAGCCGAAGCCTCGCCTTCCACATCGCACGTGACCTCGATGCCGCTGCGCCCGCAATTGCGCCAGCCCCTGCCCCGCCACCCGCGGGTTCGGGTCCTCGATCGCCGCCACCACTCGTGAGATGCCGGCCGCGATGATCGCGTCGGTGCAGGGCGCCGGTCCGGCCATGGTGGCAACACGGCTCGAGCGTGCACCACAGAGTTGCGCCGCGAGCCCGGCCTCCGGCGCTCGGCGATGGCGTGAATCTCGGCGTGTGGTGTGCCGGCCTGCTGGTGCCAGCCGTCGCCGACGATGGTGCCGTCGGCAGCGACGATGGTCGCGCCGACCATCGGATTGGGACTCGTGCGCCCGCGGCCGCGCGCGGCCAGCTGCAGCGCGCGCCGCATCAGCGCGTCTACCACTTCTCCTCGAACAGCGCCGTGACGTACTCGTCAGGCGAGAACGGGATGAGATCGTCGATGCCTTCGCCCACGCCGACGAACCGGATGGGCAGCTTCAGATCGTGCGCGATCGCCACCGCCACACCGCCCTTGGCGGTCCCATCGAGCTTGGTGAGCACGACGCCGGTGACGCCGGCCACGGCGGTGAACTCGCGCGCCTGCGTCAGGCCGTTCTGGCCTACCGTCGCGTCGAGCACGATCAGCACTTCGTGAGGCGCGCCGGGCACCGCGCGCGCGGCGACGCGCCGGATCTTGTCGAGCTCCTGCATCAGGTTGGCGCGAGTATGCAGGCGGCCGGCGGTATCGACGAGCACCGGGCTGCGAGCCGCGCGCGCTGCCGGACGCGACCGCGTCGAAAACCACAGCCGCCGGATCGGCGCCCTCCCTGGTCCGAATCATCTCGACGCCGGCACGGTCGGCCCAGATCTGCAGTTGATCGACGGCAGCCGCGCGAAACGTGTCGGCGGCGCAGATGAGTGGCTGCTGCCCTTGCGACTTGGCGAGGCTGGCCAGCTTGCCCACGGTCGTCGTCTTGCCCGTGCCGTTGACGCCGACGACCAGCACCACGTGCGGCGACCCCTGCGGAACCGTGCGATCGGCGTCGGCGAAGATCGCGCGGATCTCGGACTGCACCAGTTCGCGCAGACTCTCGCCGCGGCGCGCGCGGCTGCCTACGGCGGTCGAGGATCCGCTCGGTCGCGGCCACGCCGACGTCTGCCGAAATCAGGAGTTCTTCCAGCGCCTCGGCAGTGTCGACGTCGATCGGGCGGCTGCGCCGTTCAGGCGTGTCCGCCTGCCCCACCAGCACGTCGAACCGCCTGGCGATCTGCTCGGTGGTGCGGGTCAGCCCCGACTTGAGACGATCGAAAAACCCCATCCGATCGAGTCTATCACCCGGCATCCACCTCGGCCCGCTGCGGCCGCAGCATCAGATCCTTGAGCGCGGTCCGTGCGTCCTTGCGGCCGGCCAGCACGTCGGCGATCTGCGCGGCGATGGGCAGCTCGACGCCGTGGCGAAGGCCCAGGTCGAGCGCCGCCTGCGTGGTGCGCACGCCTTCGGCGACCATCTTCATCGTCCCGACGATCTCGTCGAGCCGCCGGCCCTGGGCCAGCTCGATCCCGACGTGGCGATTGCGGCTGAGCGCGCCAGTACAGGTCAAGCACGAGGTCGCCAAGGCCCGCCAGGCCAGCCAGCGTCTCTCGCTTGCCGCCAAGTGCCGAGGCCAGGCGCGTGATCTCGGCCAGACCGCGGGTGACAAGCGCGGCCTGGGCGTTGGGCCCCAGTCCCATGCCCTCCACCACTCCGGCGGCAATGGCGATCACGTTCTTCAATGCGCCGCCGATCTCGACGCCGACGACGTCGTCGCTGCCATACACGCGAAGGAAGCGCCCGCGAAACTCGTCCTGCACCAGCGCGACGGTTCGCGCGTCAGCGGCCGCCACCACGACCGCCGTGGGCATGCCCTTGGCCACTTCTGACGCGAAGCTCGGGCCCGATAGAACAGCCACCGGGCATGCGTCGCCGACGGCGTCTCCCAGCAGTTGCGACATGCGCAGCAACGTCCCCTCTTCGAGCCCCTTGGTCGTGCTGACGATCGTCGCGCCGGACGGCAGAGAGGGCCGGGCCGCGTCCATCACATGTCGGAGGCCGTGTGACGGCACCGCGACGATGATGAGCTCGGCGCCCTCGAGCGCGCTGGCCGAGATCGCTTGTTGCGGTGACCGACGGCGGCAGTTCGATTCCAGGCAGGTAGACCGCATTTTCACGCCGCCGCTCGACTTCGGCCGCCAGCGCAGCGTCGCGAGCCCACAGCCGCACGTGATGGCCGGCGAGCGCGAGATGCGCGGCGAGCGCCGAGCCGAAGCTGCCGGCGCCGAGGATCGTCACTCGCCTCATGATGTGACCCGCTGGCCGATCCGACGCTCCGACCCGTCGCGCAAGCGGCCGATATTGGACCGGTGCCGGAAGACGATCAGCGCGCCGACGGCCGCAGCCGTCGCCGTCACCACCGGCGAGGCGCCCGTCGCCCACGCCAGCGGACCGAGCGCCAGCGTCGCGAGGATGGAACCGAGTGAGATGTAGCGCGTCGTCCAGACAGTGACCACGAAGATGACGGCCGCCGGCCCGATCGCAAACGGCGTCAGGACCGAGAACACGCCGGCCGCGGCGGCGACGCCCTTGCCGCCGCGAAAGCGCAGCCAGACCGGATAGACGTGGCCGACAACAGCGGCCAGGCCCGCCAGCGCGGGGCTCGATTCGCCCGTGGTCAATCGCGCCACCCACAACACGCTTGCGGCGCCCTTGGCCATGTCGAGCAGCAGGACGCAGACGGCGACGGCCACTCCACTGGTCCGGAGAACGTTGGCCGCTCCGACATTGCCGCTGCCGGCACGGCGAATGTCGATGCCAGTGGCCAGGCGGCCGACGAGCAGCGCAAAGGGGATGGATCCGACGAGGTAGCCGAGCGACAGCGCGACAACCGGCATGGCAGGCACCAGAGGGGATCCTGACGGCACCTGACGGCCGGTCAGCAGCCGGCGGAGCATGTCGAGCGCGCCGTGCGCGGCCATCGCGCGAATGAGGTCGCGTCCCCCGAGCATCCGCCGCGTGCGAACCACCGCGCCGACTGGAGTATCGAGGGCAATGACCACCGTGCCCACCGGCTTGGCCTCGGTCCCCCCTGACGGCCCCGCGATCCCCGTGATGGCGATTCCCACTTCGGCGCCGCTGCGGGCCCGGATGCCGGCGGCCATGGCCTGCCCCACCGGCTCGCTGACGGCGCCGTGCGCCGCGATGAGCGCCGGATCGACGCCAAGCAAGTCGACTTTCGACTGGTTGCTGTAGGTGACGACCCCGCTGCTGACATAGTCCGAGCTTCCGGGAATCTCCGTGAGGCGGGACAGCAGCAACCCGCCGGTGCACGATTCTGCCGCGGCCAGGTGCCAGCCGCGCTCGCGCAGCAGGTCACCTGTCACCTGCTCGATGGCCTTTCCGGAGTCGCTGTAGACGTCGTCACCGAGCGCGGCGACCGCCTGTCGCACGGCCGGCTCGAGCACCGCGGCAGCCTCGGCCAGGGCGCGCGCACGTGCGGTGAGATGGAGATCGATCGCGCCGCGCGCGGCGAGTATCGTGACTTCGATCGCTGGAGCGCCCGCGGCCCAGGGCGCGTAGAAAGGCTGGACGGCCTCTTCGGTGTGCGATTCGCTGCGCCCGAAGATCCGCACGACGCGGGTGAACAACCCCTCGCCTGTCACGCGCGTCGACAAGCCGCTCGCGAACCTCGCCCTCGAGCATCGGGCCAAGCTCGCGTGGCGGACCGGGCAGCAGCACCACCACCTGCTCGCCGTGCTCGATCCACAAACCCGGGGCCGTGCCGTTGACGTTGGCCAGCACGACGCCGCCGTCGGGCACCATCGCCTGGCGGCGATTGATGCCGGGCATCGTGAGGTTCCGCCGGGCGAAGCGCGCGCGGATGGCCTCGGTGATTGCCACGTCCTCGCGGAGCGGGCGCTCCAGCACGTCCGCGACGACCTCACGCGTGAGGTCGTCGTCGGTCGGCCCCAGCCCGCCGCAGAGCACGACAAGATCTACCCTGGCCAGCGCGCCGCGGAAGACGGCGGCCAGGTCGGCGCGACGGTCGCCGACGATGCGCCTTGGCGCGCACCTCGACGCCAAGCTGGTTGAGCGTGTCGGTAATGGCGAGCGAGTTGGTGTCGATGCGCGTCGGCGTCAGCAGTTCCGAGCCGACCGCGATGATCTCGGCCGACTGCAGCGCCCGCATCACGCCGTTCCGAGCGCCGGCAGCAACAGCAGCGCGCCGCGCAGCAGCAGGTTGCCGTAGATGGCCGCCATCACGTCGTCGGACATCATTCCGAGACCGCCATGCAGGCGTTCGAACCGGCTCGCGGGCCAGGGCTTGATGATGTCGAGCACGCGGAACACGAGGAAGCCGATAACGGCCAGCGCCCAGGTCGCCGGCAGCGCCCATAACGTCACGAGCATGCCGACGACTTCATCGACCACGCCTGGCCCGGGGTCGGTGCCTCCGAAGTGGCGCTCCGCCATCGTGCCGCTCCAGACGCCAGCGGCAAACAGTGCGGCAATCATGGCGAGGTCGACGACTGGTGATGCGCCGAGCGCGCGAAGCAGCGCGTACACCGCCAGGCCCGCGGCCGAGCCAACGGTGCCAGGCGCAATCGGGAAGTAGCCTACGTAACCAAAGGTGCAGACAAACAGGGCAAGACGCATCATGGGCCGGACCGAATCGTTGGGGAGCCGCGCGATCAGGCGGCCGAGACGCGGACGACGCGCGTGTCGGCCAGGCGATCTTCGATCGCGCGCCCGCCGTCGCCGAGAAGGGCCGGAAGGAACCCCAGCCCAAGCGAGGCGACCGACGCGAGGCAGCCGAGTGCGCGCACAACCGACAGGCCCGCGGAGACCGGCAGGTCGGCATGCCCGACCACCTTCAGGCCAAAGGCCATCTTGCCGATCGTCTGGCCGCCGGCGGCCGTGAACGAGGCCAGATAGCCGCCGTTGACCAGGAGGAAGAACGCCCCGAGCGGTATCGGCGGCAGCATGGCGATCTCGGCGGTCGTGAGCCCGCACATGCGCAGCGTGAAGTACACGACCACCAGATCGATGGCGCCCAGGATGGCGAGGTCCAGCGCAGCGGCCAGCCCGCGACGAAGCGGCGGCGCCCCGCTCGTCTCGACCGCCATCGAGGCCGGCTGATGAGCCGGGACGGATGTGAGCGGGTCGCGTGCCGTCGGGCAGCGGCAATTCCAGCGACGCGCGGTTCGGGCGACTGGTGGCGAACGGGCTTGGTCCGCAGGCGTGCCGGGTCTGGTGTGGTCGCGGCGGACGGCAAGCGGGCGCCGTGGCGCTGCACCGGCATCGACCAGCGGGGCCGTCGCCCTGTTCGTCGTCAAACAGGGGCAGGTCGGGAGCCGACGGGGTCTCGCCCAGGACGCGGTCGAGATTCTGCAGCACCTTGTCGATGTCCGGCTGCCGAGCAGCCGCTGGTGTTCTCGCGGGGCGCGCGCCGGCGACGGGCCTGGCCGCAGGCACGGTCGCGGCTGCTGCGGATGTCGAGTTCCTTCAGCGCGCCCTCGGTCTCACCGTCGTGCAAACTCAACTCGGGCGCGGGCGGCGCCTGGTTTGCGAGGCCGAAATCGTACCCGCAGTTGCGGCAGCGATCGGAGGTCTCAAAACCGATGTAGCCGCAAGTCGGGCACTTCATCGGACCGGGCTCATCGTGTCGGCGGAGGACGGGTCGGCGGCAGTCAGCAACGCGCGCTGAATATCAGCCAGGACGCGATCGGCCTCGGCGCGGTTGGGATCGGCGACCGGGATGGTGCCGAGCAGGCGAACGGCGTCGCCGGCATGTCCGGTCTCGAACAGCATTCGTGCCCGGGTCAACGCGACGTCGCTGGCACGCACCGTCGGCAGCGGCTCGGCAGGACTGGCGAGCGGCCGTCTCGGCGGTCGCGCTGGGCACGCCCCAGCGCGCCAGCGGGCCAAGGACGCCGGCGAGCCACAGCGTCCCAGCCAGCGACCAGCACGACCGCAGCAGCCCATGCGGAAAGGGCCCCGGCGCGACGACGTGGCGGGGCTGGCGACTCGGCGATGGTCGCGGCATCCGCCGCCAGCAGTTCCGGCGTGGCCTCGACCGGCAGGCTGGCGCTGGAGAGGCGATCCAGCCGCCCCAGATACGCCAGCGCGACCTCGGTCGGGGCGCCCTGCTCGACCGCCGCCGTCAGCAGTCGGCGAGCGGCGACGACCTGGCCGTCCTCGAAGGCAGCCGTCCCCCGATGCAGCAGCTCGTCGGAATGTCGCTGGCGTTCGGCCAGGGCACTGCGCGCGCGTTCGATGTAGGCACGTGCCCGGGCATGTCCACGGTCGAGGAACAGCACGCGGGTCCAGACGTGCACCGCCTGCTCGTAGCGCCCGGCGAAGTAGTGATCGAGTCCCGCGAGAAGGAGTTGCTCGACACGCGCATCGCCATCGCCAACGGCATGTGGGTCGAGGCCGTCGCTCTCGTCGGTGCGTGCGGGATCGGACATCAGATCAGGGAGACACTTGGCGCCCCGGTCAAGAGGCACGGGCCGGATTATAGCGCGGTTCCGGCGTGCCGGGGCTCAGCCAGATATCAAGTGCCCGGGGCGGGTAGACGGCGATGGGCCGGACACCGGCACGGTGCCGGCCCATCGCTCGAGGCCCGCGTGCTAGAACTGGTAGTTGACTCCCAGCGTGATGCTCCGGTTGCCCCAGTCGTTCGTGTTCTTCCCGAAGTCGGCGCTGTTCATGTTGCTGACGGGGTTGTCGTACTTGTCCTGATTGAACGCGTTGAGGAAATCGGCGCGCACGCCGATGGCGTGTGAGCCGCCGAGCCGGAAGCGCTTGGACAGCGACAAATCCCAGTTCACGAAGCCCGGCCCGCGCAGGTTGTTGCGCGGCGCGTTGCCGTTTCCGAGCCCGTTCGTGAGCGGCAAACCGTTGGTCCCAAGCGTCGTCACGTAGGCCCCGTTGTTGGTAAACGTGCGGAGGTTGCCGGTGACCGGATCGACCGTCAGCGACCCCGAACCAAGGTTCGGACGATCGCCGCCGCGCGCCGTTGCCGTTGGAGTCGACGCCCGTGAGGATGGTGAACGGTTGTCCCGACTGTGTCTGCATGACGCCGGAGAACTGCCACCCGCTGAACACGCCCTTCATGATCGCGTTCTGCGCCCAGCCGCTCTGGAACCACGGCACTTCGTAGATCCAGTTCACGACGAGCCGGTGCGGCCGATCGAACACCGAGCGGCTCCACTCGACGCCGAGATTCGCGAAGTCCTGCGGGATTTGCGGCGAGCCGGCGGTGATCGCGCCGACGCCGAGCGACTCGTCGCCGTCGCTGTAGGTGCTGGCCGTAGGTATACGCGACGCCGTACTGCAGGCCATCCGACCGGCGTCGGTTGAACGCGACGTACATCGCTGTGATGTTCGCTCTTCGGCCGTCGCGGCAATCAGCGTCCGCGAGCCGTACTGCGGGAACAGGCGTCGCTGCTGCACGGTCGGGAATCGACGTCGCGCTCAGCGTGCCGCTGCACCGTCGCGATCTGGTCTGCGGTCAGGACGCGCGTAGTTGGCCTGGTCCTGAGAGACGCCGTTGCGGCCGAGCGCTGCCCGTGTAGCCGACTTCGAAGCACGTAGGTGCCGCGCAAGCTCGCGCTGCCACGACAGGCTCCAGTTGTGCGTTTCCGGGCTCTCGCGTGTCCTCGGGCGAGTTGACGTACGTCGCTAGCGGGTTGAACACCGCCGCGCCCGTCACGGGCGCGATGTTCGGGTAGAGGTCGAGCGCGTTGTCGAGCGCGGCCGACGACGACGCGCGGGTAGTTGCTGCCGTTGACCGTGAGGATGTTGTAGAAGAGCACGTCGTAGCTCTTCCCGTAGCCGCCGCGAATCGACGACGGTCGTCTCGCCGAACAGCCACTTGGCGAAGCCGCCTGCCGGGCGATGGGCTCCAGGCGAACCCGACGCGCGGCGCGAAGTTGTCGTTGTCGCGCTTCGACGGGCCCGGGCACGAGCGCACCGAGCGACTGCGGGTCGGTGGCGCCGAAGAAGCCCGAGCGGCACCGTCGCAGTTCTCGTACCGCAACCCGAGGTTCAGCGTCAGGTTCGGCGTCGGCCGCCAGTCGTCCTGCAGGAAGTAGAACTGGCTCCACTGCGTGCGCGACGAAGCTGGCCGTCTGCAGCGCCTGCTGGAAGATGATCGCGTTGTTGTTCATGTAGTCCTGCAGGCTGTTAAACGTGAACGTGCCCTTCGCTGTCGAACGCCGCGACGTTGTCGAGATCGATGTACCGGATGTCGGCGCCGGCCTTGAACGAGTGACGTCCCTGCTGGAACGTCAGCACGTCCATGGAACTGGAAGCTGTCCTGCACGCGGCCCTGCGGGAAGTTGGCGAGCCCGCCGATGGTGAAGGCAGCCCGCCGATGCCGGCGGTCGGCGAGTCGGGATCGTTCTCAGGAAACTGCAGATCGCGGTTGATCCAGGAGAACCGCGCCTCGTTCAGCGTCGTCGTGCCGAGCACCTTCGTGTGGCTCGGCGTACGAGGTTCTGGTCGACGATCGTCTGATCGGCGGCAAACAGCGACCCGAAGAAGGTGTTGCTGGCCGCATTCGTGCTGTCTGGCGTGTTCCGGATGTACCGCGCCGGTCATGGTTGTCGCGATCGCCCAATGCCAGGTCACCGCGCGCCGATGGTAGTACCAGGATTTGACGGGCGTCGCACGCGTGATGTTGGCCAGCGCTGTCTGGATCGGACACGCCGTTGACGGTCTGGTTTGTGCACGGTGCGGAACGTCGGGTTCAGCGCCGTAGACATCCTGCAGGAAGCTGAGCCGCTGCAGCACATGCCTGGCGGCTGGCCGCCGATCTGCCCCGGCGCGAAGCGGCACGTTCTGCGAGCGCCGCGAACCCGGCCGGCGTCGGGACGCGCACGTCGCCACCGAGCGTCTCCTGATCGTTGTTGTCGCGCTGGAACAGCCCGTAGAAAAACGCGCGGTTCTTCACGATCGGTCCGCCGACTCCGGCGCCGAACTGATGCCGCGTGGACGGCGTCGGTTCGGTCTTGTTGCGCCGCCTTCTCGAGGTTGTCGCGCGCGTTGAGGTCGCTGTCGCGGTAGTACTCGAACACGTTGCCATGGAACTGGTTGGAGCCGCCCTTGGTCACGACGTTGATCTGCGCGCCGGAGTTGCGGCCGTACTCGACGTTGAACGGGTTGGTCTGGACCACGAACTTCGTTGACCGATTCGGGCGACGACCGGCACCGTCTGAAGCGTGACGCTGATGTCGTTGTTGTCCGTGCCGTCGATCATGAAGTTGTTGTTGCGCGCGCGGTTGCCGTTGGCGGCCATCTCGGTCGACCCGGGAGCACTCGAGACGCTGGGCGCAAGAAGTGCAAGACTGGTCACGTTGCGGGCGGCGCCCAGCGGCAGTTCAGTCGCCTGACGATTCGAGAACGTCTGGCCGACCGACCCGTTGGTCTTGTTGAGCGTGAGGGCGTCGGTGACCGCAGTGACGTCCACCGATTCGGTGAGCGCGCCCAGTTCGAGGGCGCCGTCGAAGGTCGTCTCACCGGTCGTGCCAACCGGCACCTCGCGGTTCTCGACGGCCTTGAACCCCTGAAGCTCGAACTTCACGGTGTAGGTGCCCGGGTCGAGTGCCGCCACCCGATAGAACCCGCTGCCGTCGGAGACGGCCGACCGAACCAGTCCAGTGGCGTTGCTGGTCACGACGACGGTGACCCCGGGCAGAATGCCGCCCGTGGCGTCCCGCACGGTGCCGGAGATCGTGCCGCGTGAGAGTTGCGCGGCTGCCGGGATCGCAAACGCAAGCAGGACCGCCGCGAGGATCGCGGCGCATCGGCGGCTGAACGCCATCATGGTTTTCCTCCTCGTGCAGGCGGACAAGAGGGACAAACAGCGGGCTGGTGGGGGCCAGCCGCAGGAAGACGTCCGCCAATGGTGCAATCGCCGGGCCACTAGTCGACAGCCAGCTCAGGGATGGAATCCTCGCTATGTCACGGGCCAGTGTCTGTGGGCTCAGCGACGAGTGACGCCTGGCGAGCGCGAGGCCTGGTTGGGCGGGCTCGCCGGATTTTCGGACCCATCGGCCAAGTATTTGAATCGAACGCGCTGTGGTAAAAAGTGCGCCATGGCGATAGTCGAGTCGATTCCCAACATCAGCGAAGGCCGCCGGGCCGACCTCATCGATGCCATCGCCACCGCCGTCGCCGCGACGCCGGGCGTCCGCCTGCTCGATCGGTCCTCGGATGCCTCGCACAACAGGACCGTGCTCACGCTGGCCGGCCCGCCGGCGGCGGTGCGGGAGGCGACGCTGACGCTCTACGCGCAGGCACTCGACGCCATCGATCTGCGCCAGCACCACGGCGAGCATCCGCGCCTCGGGGCGGTGGACGTCGTCCCGTTCGTGCCCATTGAAGGCGATCACGATGGCCGACTGCGTGTCGCTTGGCCCGGGAGGTCGCCGCTGAGGTTGGCGCACGCTTCGAGTTGCCGGTTTACCTCTACGAGGAGGCGGCGACCGATCCCGCGCGCCGCAACCTCGAAGACATCCGCCGCGGCGAATTCGAGGGGCTGGCGGAGAAGATGAGCACGGCCGGGGTGGGCGCCCGATGCCGGGCCGGCAGCGCCGCATCCCAGCGCCGGCGCGACCGTCATCGGCGCACGGATGCCGCTCATCGCCTACAACATCAATCTGGCCAGCGACCGGCTCGACGTCGCCAGGAAGATCGCCGCGGCCGTGCGCCACAGCAGCGGCGGGCTCCGCTACGTGAAGGCCATGGGCGTGATGCTCGAGGACCGGCGAGTCGCGCAGGTCTCGATGAACCTGACCAACTACGAGAAGACGCCGCTGCCCCGCGTGTTCGAGTTCGTCAAGCGCGAGGCGGCGCGATACGGCGTCGGGATTCTCGAAAGCGAGATCGTCGGCCTGGTGCCGCAGGCGGCGCTGCTGTCCGCCGCGGAGTACTACCTGCAGATCGAAGGGTTCACGCCGTCGCTGGTGCTGGAGAACCGCCTCCGCGAGCGTGATCTAGATCGCTTGGATCGCGGATATGATCGCCGCCACCGCACCGTTCGCCGACGTGACGGCTGCGATCACTCGTAGCTGTTGACCTCGGGTTCTTCGGCCTTGCGTCCGGGCGCGATGCCGAACGCACGCATCTTGCGATAGAGGTTGCTGCGCTCGACGCCGAGCACTTCGGCGGTGCGCGACATGTTGCCATGCTGCTCGGCCAGGGCGCGGAGGATGTAATCGCGCTCGAACCGGTCGCGCGCGTCGTGCAGCAGCAACAGCGGACCGGCGTCGGCGGCGGGCGCGGCCTCGGCGGCCGCGGCGCCGCGATCCAGAAATGCCAGGTCGCCGGCGGTGATCGTGTCGCCAGGGGCCATGATGAACAGCCGCTCGATCAGATTGCGCAGCTCGCGCACGTTGCCCGGCCAGGCATACCGCTGCAGCAGCTCCACCGCATCGCCCGCAAAGCCTTTCGGACGCCGGCCGTACTCCTTGGCGAAGCCCGTCATGAAGAACTCGGCGAGCACGGCGATGTCCTCCTGACGTTCCCGCAGCGGCGGCACGAAGATCGGAATCACCGCGAGCCGGAAGTAGAGGTCCTCGCGGAATTCCCCGCTGCGGATGGCCGTCGGCAGGTCCTTGTTGGTCGCCGCAATCACGCGCGCGTCCACCTTGATCCGCTGCGTGCTGCCCACCGGCTCGACCACCTGCTCCTGCAGCGCACGCAGGACCTTCGCCTGCGTCTTGAGGCTCATGTCGCCGATCTCGTCGAGGAAGATCGTGCCGCCGTCGGCGGCCTCGAACTTGCCGCGACGGTCCGAGACGGCGCCGGTGAACGCGCCGCGGACGTGACCGAAGAGCTCGGACTCGATCAGCTCCTCCGGAATCGCGGCGCAGTTGACTTCGATGAACGGGCCGGTATGGCGGCGGCTGAGCGCGTGCACCGTGCGCGCGACCAGTTCCTTGCCCGTGCCGTTCTCGCCGAACACCAGCACGCGGCCGTTGGTGGGCGCCGCCATGGCGATCTGCTCGCGCAGCTGCGCCATCGTCACGCTCTCACCGACCATCGTCAGGCGGCGGTCCACGCGGGCGCGCAGGTCGCGGTTCTCGGCCTCGAGTATCCGCTGCCGCAAGGCGTTGCGGACCACCAGCACGGTCTTTTCGAGCGACAGCGGCTTTTCGACGAAGTCGAAGGCGCCCATCTTGATCGCGCGCACGGCCGACTCGATGTTGCCGTGCCCCGAGATGAGCACCACCTGCGCGTCGACCTGCCGCTCGCGCAGCTTGCCCAGCGTGACCAGGCCGTCCATCCCCGGCAGCCACACGTCGAGCAGGATGACGTCGGGCGAATTCCGGGTGGCGCGATCGAGGCACTCCTCGCCGCTCGAGACGGTGTCGACGTCGTAGCCCTCGTCGCGCAGCACGCCGCCGAGCGCGCTGCGGACGCCGGGTTCGTCGTCGACGATGAGGATGCGGGAGCGGGACATCAGGCTGGCAGCTCAATGGTAAACCGTGTGCCCCGCGGCGTGTTGTCGCCGACGTCGATGGCCCCGCCGTGCTCGGCGATGATGCGGCGCACGATCGCCAGGCCGAGGCCGCTGCCCCGGCGCTTGGTCGAGAAATACGGCAGAAACAGCTTGTCGCGATCGCCGATCGGAATCCCCGGCCCGTCGTCGGCGATGACGATGCGAACCAGGTTGTCGGCGGCCGACAGGCTCGTCTCGACCGTGATGTGCCCGCGCCGTTCCATGGCTTCGACGGCATTGTCGATCAGGTTGATGACCACCCGCCGGATCTGTTCCGGGTCCATGCGGACCAGCGGCAGGTCGGCGGCATACCGCCGCTCGATGCGCACTTCGGCAAACAGGCCGTTGTAGAGCGCCAGCGTGTCGTCGAGCAGCGGGTGCAGCGGCGTCGGCACCGCCTTGGGCGCCGGCATCCGCGCAAACTGCGAGAACTCGTCCACCAGGCCCTTGAGCGACTCGACCTCGGCGACGATGGTCGATGTGCACTCGTCGACAAAGGCCAGCGTCGGCGCCGGGGCGCCGGCGAAGTGCCGCCGAAGCCGTTCTGCCGACAACTGGATCGGCGTCAACGGGTTCTTGATCTCGTGCGCGAGGCGGCGCGCCACTTCTCGCCAGGCGGCCACCTTCTGCGACCGGATGAGCGGGGTCACGTCGTCGAAGACGAGCACGCGGCCCTGCGCCGCGGCGCCCTCCCCCGGCAGCGGCGAGGCGACCACGGCCAGATGAAGATCGCGCCCTTCGCGCAGCAGCGCCACCTCCTGTGCCGGCGTGGCGCCGGCGGGTCCTCCAGCCGCATCCAGCACGGCGGCCAGCGGCGCCAGGTCGTCGCGTGCGAGCAGATCCGAGGCGCGCTGCCCTACCGCGTCGGGCCCCAGACCCAGCAACCGCCCCGCCGCCGCGTTGACGGTGGCCACCGAGCCATCGGCGTCAACCGTGACCACGCCGGTGGCGATGCGTTCGAGGATCGTCTCGATGTACCGCCGCCGGCCCTCGGCTTCCTGCGTCTTGCGCTCGAGGTCGATGGCCGAGCGCTCCAGCTTGCGACGGCTTCCCGCCAGTTCCTCCGCCATGCTGTTGAACGCTTCGACCAGCGCCCCGAACTCGTCCTCGGTCTCGCGTTCCACGCGGTGATCCAGATGGCCGGCGCCGATCTCGCGCGCCGCCGCAGCCAGCATCTGCACCGGGCGTGTGATGCGCTTGGCCAGATACAGCCCCATCCACGTGGCGCCCACCAGAATCAGCAGCGTCACCATCAGGAAGAACGACACGTAGACGCCAAACAGCGGCGTCTTGAGCACGCGGAGCTGGCGGTAGTCCTCGTATGCCGCGGTCATGCGGCGCGAACGCGCCGCCAGGTCGCCGGTGAGATAGTCGCTGGCCACCACCGCCCCGGTCACGCGTCCTGCGCTGTTGCGCACTGCGGCGGCCGCGCGAATCAGCTCGCCGCCCGACCCAAGCGGCTCGAGCAGGTACGGATCGCCGCTGCCCGCGACCACGCGCGCCGCCAGGCGTTCGGCGCTGGCGCGCGAGGCGCCCGGCGGCAGGCTTGGCGAGACGACGTCGAGGACCGGGGTGACGCCGGGGGCGCCGGCGGCCGCGGTGACGCGGAACACCTCGATCAGCTTGATCCGGCCCTCGGTGACATCGGGGGCCACGACCTGCTGCACCGTCGCCGGGATCGGCGCGCGCCAGGTCGAGTGCGCCAAGCAGGTGTGCCATGCGGCCTGCCTGCTCGAGCGCCAGGCGCTGCCGCTCGGCATAGTAGTCGCCGGCGATCCGGTTGGCCGACGACAGCACTTCGTCCATCGGCGCGTTGAACCAGCGATCGGTGCTGTTGCGAATCAGCTCGCTGCCCACCAGCAGCACCAGGATGGACGGGATGAGCGTCATCCCGAGCAGGACCGCCACCAGCTTGGCGCGGAAGCGCGCAAACGGCAGGGCGCGGCGCCGCTCGACGATCAACTTGATGACGTTGCGCGCCAGGACGAAGACCAGCGCGACCAGCATCGTCAGGTCCGCGATCGACAGCGCGTAGAGCACGACCTCGGTGAGGAAGTCGGGCGACAGCCTTGCGGTGCGGCGCGCGAGAGTGACCAGCGCCACCAGCGCGACGACCAGCAGGAAAATGCCGGCCAGCAGCAGCCGCGGGTTGTCGCGGATGGGGCGGCGGTTGGTGCGCCGTGTGTCAGTGCCGGGTGCCATGTGCCAGGTGCCAGGTGCCGTGCCGGGTGCCTAGGTGCCGCGCGCGAATGCAGGTGCCCGGTGCCCGACGATGCACGGAGCACGTGGCACGTGGCACCGCACGAAGCACGTGGCACATGGCACGCGGCACGGGCGGATGCCCTTCATTCCCTGGTGTTCAGAAGATCCTTCAACTCGTTCATGAACTCGCCGATGTCACGGAAGTGGCGATAGACCGAGGCGAAGCGCACGTAGGCGACCTTGTCGAGGCGCTTGAGCTCTTCCATCACCGCCTGCCCGATCTCGACCGTCGCGATTTCCTTCTCGGGCCGCTCCTGCAGGCTGGCCTCGACCTTGTCGGCGACGGCCTCGACCTGCGCGACGCTGACGGGGCGCTTCTCGCACGCCTTCAGCAGGCCGGCGATCAGCTTCTGCCGCTCGAAACGCTCGCGGCTGCCGTCCTTCTTCACCACCATGTACGGGATCTCGTCGATCCGCTCGTAGCTGGTGAAGCGGCGGCCGCACTCCAGGCACTCGCGGCGGCGCCGGATGACCTCGCCTTCCTTGCTCTCGCGCGAGTCGACGACCTTGTCGCCGAGATGGCCACAATACGGACACTTCACGCTGCGCCCTCCGCGCCGCTGGTCCGTGCCAGCGCGCCAAGCCGCGACAGGCTCAGCCCTTCCTGAGCCAGCAGGATCAACCCGGCGATCGCCACCGGCACAAACGATACCGCGTGCAGCACGATCGCGGCGCCCACGGCGCGATCGTTGGAGGCCGCGAAAAAGGCGGTGGCGCCGAGCCGGTAGAAGTAGTGGAAGCCGCCCACCGCACCCGGGCGTCGGCACGGCGACGCCGACCACCAGGAGGGCCACGATCAGGAACGAGCCGGTAAACGGCATGTCGATGTGAAATGCCCGCGTGACCAGCCAGATCCCAAGCGCAATCGACAGCCACAACGGCAGCGACAAGCCGATGGCGGCCATCAGGCGGGCCGGCTGTCGCACAATCGCGAGCCCCTCGGCAAACGTGCGGACCAGGCGGCCGGCGCGCTCCGACAGCCGCTGCGGCAGCACCTTCGACAGCCCGAGCGTCAGGCGTTCGAGCGTGCCGGGATGCCCGGCCAGGAAGAACAGCACCACCAGCGCGAGCACGCAGACGCCCGCGACGAGGGCGCCGCCGAGCTTCACCTGTCGAAACGTCGTGGCGTCGGAGGCGCCGACGCCAGGATCGAACACCAGCAGGTACGACGCAAACAGCAGCACGACCGTGATGGTGTCGAGCAGCCGCTCGATGATGATGGTGGCAAACGTCGCCGTGGCGCTCAGCCCTTCCTTGCGCGCCAGCAGGTACGGGCGCAGCAACTCGCCGGCGCGCGCCGGCAGCAGCGCCGTGGCGGCAAACCCGATGATCGTGGTCTTGAGGGCGACCGACAGGCGTACGCGGCCAATCGGCGCCAGCAGGTACTGCCAGCGCAGCGCGCGGAGCACGTAGGTCAGCGCGGTGACGACAAGCGCCGCGACGACCAGATCCGGCCGGGCCCGGGCCATCTCCGCGCCGACATCCCGCAGGTCGGTGTTTCGCAGGAAAAGCGCGAGCAGCCCGCCGGCCACGAGCAGTACGATGACCGTCCGCAGGTGTTGGCGCATGCAGGGTGGGCCTAACTATAACCCACCGCCTCGCGGCATCTGCTAACATGCAGCGTTTCGCCAAGGAGCCCGTCGTGCCGTCTCGCAATGCCCGTCATCCAGACCGACCTGCCAACCCTGCCGCGCTTTCGCACCGGCAAAGTGCGCGACGTCTACGACCTGGGCGACACGCTGCTGCTGGTCGCCACCGATCGCATCTCGGCGTTCGACTACGTGCTGGGCACCGGCATCCCCGACAAGGGCAAGGTCCTCACGCAGTTGTCGGCCTTCTGGTTCGACAAGCTGGCGGATGTGGTGCCGAACCACTTCCTGACGCTCGACGTGACCTGCTTTCCCGAGGCGGCGCAGCCCTACGCCGAGGTGCTGCAGGGCCGCACGATGCTGACCAGGAAGACGCGGCCCATCGACATCGAGTGCGTGGCGCGCGGCTACCTGTCGGGATCGGGCTGGAAGGAATATCGCGAGAGCGGCACGGTGTGCGGCATCACGCTGCCGGCGGGCCTCGAAGGAATCGGACCGTCTGCCCACGCCGATCTTCACGCCGGCGACCAAGGCGGCCAGCGGCCACGACATCAACATCGACGAAGCCGAGGCCACGCGCCTGCTGGGAGACGCGGCGCTGTTTGCGCGCCTGCGCGCGCTCACGCTCGAGCTGTACACCCGGGCCTCGGCCCATGCCGAGTCGTGCGGGATCATCCTGGCCGACACGAAATTCGAGTTCGGCTTCGACGGCGACACGCTGCTCCTCATCGACGAAGCGCTCACGCCCGACTCCTCGCGCTTCTGGCCCGCTGACCAGTACGTTGCCGGCGGCCCCCAGCCGAGCTTCGACAAGCAGTTCGTCCGCGACTATCTCGAGTCGATTCGCTGGGACAAGCAGCCGCCCGTGCCGTCGCTGCCCGACGATGTCGTGGCCCGGACGCGGGACAAGTACCTGGACGCGTTTGCCCGGCTCACGGGCCGCCAGCTGGTCGTAGGCCGACCGTGCGAGAACTGCTGCTGCGGCTGGTCGATCAGATGGTGGATGGCGGCATCCACTTCGAGGACGGCCGCCGCGAGTTCGAGCGCCGCTTCATCGAACGGGCGCTGGCCGACGCCGACGGCCACCTGTCGGAAACCGCGGCGAAGCTCGGCATTCACCGGAACACGCTGGCCCGGAAAATGGCTGAGCTTCGAATCAAACGGCCCCGCTAGCCCCACCGCCTTCGAGGTTGACAGCGCCTCGCCCGGCCTCCTAGAATTAGCAGTCGACCGAGCCGAGTGCTAGCAGCCGACGACCTCGGCTGCTCGAGCTCGGGCCCGGACGACACAACCGCCCTAACTACGGGACGTCACGGATTACCACGTTTTCACCCACGTTCAGACGCAGGTTCGAGACGGAGTGCACACAATGGCCACAACGAAGGTCGCAGTAAAGGTCCGGCCGCTTCACGACCGCATCATCGTCCAGCGCATCGACGAAGGCGAACAGAAGGTCGGCGGCATCATCATCCCCGACACGGCCAAGGAAAAGCCGCAGCAGGGCAAAGTGATCGCCGTGGGCGCCGGCAAGCAGAACGACGAAGGCAAGCGCATCGCCCTCGACGTCAAGGAAGGCGACACGATCCTCTTCGGCAAGTACTCGGGCCAGGAAATCAAGCTCGAAGGCGACGACCTCCTCATCATGCGTGAGGACGAAGTCCTCGCCATCCTCGACAAGTAGCGCGGACCTTCAGATCCGCAGACGAGTCGATGTGCGCGGGCCGCAGGCTCCATTCAGGAGCTAGACAATGGCAAAGCAGATTATTTACGGCGAGCAGTCACGCCAGGCGATTCTTCGCGGCGTCAACCTGCTGGCCGACGCCGTCAAGGTCACGCTCGGCCCCAAGGGCCGCAACGTCGTCCTCGACAAGAAGTTCGGTTCGCCCACGATCACCAAGGACGGCGTCACCGTCGCCAAGGAGATCGAGCTGAAGGACCCGCTCGAGAACATGGGCGCGCAGATGGTGCGCGAAGTGGCGAGCAAGACCTCGGACATCGCCGGCGACGGCACCACCACCGCCACCGTCCTCGCCCAGGCCATCTTCCGTGAAGGCGCCAGGAACGTCACCGCCGGCGCCAACCCGATGGAGGTCAAGAAGGGGATCGAGGCGGCTGTGGCCGTCATCACCGCCGAGCTGAAGAAGATGTCCAAGCCGGTCAGCGGCAACATGGTCGCGCAGGTCGGCACCATCTCGGCCAACAACGACGAGACGATCGGCAAGATCATCGCTGACGCGATGGACAAGGTCGGCAAAGACGGCGTCATCACGGTCGAAGAGGCCAAGACGCTCGAGACCGGCCTTGACGTGGTCGAAGGCATGCAGTTCGACCGCGGCTACCTGTCGCCGTACTTCGTGACCGACCCCGAGCGGATGGAAGTCGTCCTCGAGAACCCCATCGTCCTGATCCACGAGAAGAAGATCAGCTCGATGAAGGACCTGCTGCCGGTCCTCGAGCAGGTCGCGCGCCTCGGTCGCCCGCTGCTCATCATCGCGGAAGACGTCGAGGGTGAAGCGCTGGCGACGCTGGTCGTCAACAAGCTGCGCGGCACGCTGCAGGCGGCGGCCGTCAAGGCGCCCGGCTTCGGCGATCGTCGCAAGGCGATGCTCGAAGACATCGCGATCCTCACCGGTGGCAAGGCGATCACCGAGGACCTGGGCCTCAAGCTCGAGAACATCAAGCTCGAGGATCTGGGCAAGGCCAAGAAGATCACCATCGACAAGGACAACACGACCATCGTCGAGGGCGGCGGCTCGTCGGCCCAGATCGACGGCCGCGTGAAGCAGATCCGGGCGCAGGTCGAGGACACCACCTCGGACTACGACCGCGAGAAGCTGCAGGAGCGGCTGGCCAAGCTGGTCGGCGGCGTGGCCATCATCAAGGTCGGTGCGGCCACCGAGACCGAGATGAAGGAGAAGAAGGCGCGCGTGGAAGATGCGATGCACGCCACCAAGGCGGCCGTCGAAGAGGGCATCGTGCCCGGCGGCGGCACGGCGCTGATTCGCGCGGCCAAGAGCCTCGAGAGCCTGAAGCTCGAAGGCGATCAGAAGGTCGGCGTCAACATCATCAAGCGCGCGATCGAAGAGCCGCTGCGCTGGATCGCCACCAACGCGGGTCTCGAAGGCTCGATCGTGGTGCAGAAGGTGCGTGAGCTCGACAACGAGTCCGGCTTCAACGCGCTGACCGACACCTACGAGAATCTGGTGAACGCCGGCGTCATCGACCCGACCAAGGTCGTGCGCATCGCGCTGCAGAACGCCTCGTCGATCGCCTCGCTCCTGCTGACCACCGAAGCGCTTGTCTCGGAGATCCCCGAGGACAAGAAGGACGCTCCGCAGGGCGGCGGGCCCGGCGGCGGCATGGGCGGGATGTACTAGAGCGTCGAGCTACGAGCTTCGAGCTACGAGTTACGAGTAGGAAACACGAAGGGCCTGGCGGGGAAACCTGCCAGGCCCTTTTCGTTTCGTTCACGGCACGTCCGAGCCTACCGGAGCGTGAACGTCAGCTCGATCGTGACCAGGACCGGAGACGGGCTGGCCGAGCCGACGGCCCGGAATGAAGCGCCACCGCTTGGCGGCCTTCAGCGCTTCCTGGTCGAGGCCGAACACCGAGTCGAGCGACTTGGTGACGTTCGCTTCCCCGACAGTGCCGTCAGGCATCACGACACATTCCACCCACACCGTGCCCTGCACCTTGGCGCGCATCGCGTCGGCGGTGTACTGAGGACGGATTTCCTGAATCACGCGAGGGAGCTCGACGCCGTTGCCGGGGCGATAAACGCCGCCGCCGGTGCCGCCTCCAGTGCCGGCTCCCAGCCCCGAGCCACGGCCTGGCCCGATACCGGTGCCCTGCCCGGTCCCGCCGCCACCCTCGCTGCCCGTGCCCTGGGAGGTCATCGAGGCCGCCATGGCGTCGAGCAGGCCTGGGTTCATCTGCACGGTGTCGCCCAGCGTCTTGGCTGGGATGTTCATCATCGGATCGGGCGGCTCTTCAGGCTTCGGTTGCGGCTTCGGCGTCTCGGGCCGCGTGACCGGCACGCTGATCGCCTGCTTCCCCGGCACTTCCGCCTTCTTGGGCGGCTCGGGCATCTTGTTGCCGCCGCCGCCACCGCCGCCGCCAGGACCCGGCTCCTGGAGCCAGACGATGTTGCTGGGCAGACGATCGTCTCGCGGCGAGATGGCCGAAGGCGTCGGGCCATAGGTGGCGATGAACACTGCGATCGCGAAGAAGATGATGTGCGTGGCGATGGACGCGCCCACGCCGACGCGAGACTGCGGATGCTCGAAGGAGAACGACAGCTCGGGCGCATGAAGGCCCTTGACGCACCGTCAGGTGCCCGGCATCGGTGTTCACCGACGGGTTCTCGGTGTTCTCGGTCGTCTCAGCCATCGATCACGTTCCCAGGCATTGTGCCACGACTGGCCCGGACAAGGCGATGCAAGAGCGCTGCCCATCACAGGCAGTCGCGTGTCGCTTCCTCTAGAGGTATCGGTCGCAACGTGTCCTCATCACGGGACACTCAATGGTTAGACGCCGGACGGGCCTCGGCAGACGCGTTGGCGGCGGCAGCCCGCGCAAAATACCCCTGACGCGCGCGAACGCGCAGCCCCGGCCTGTTGACGCGCACCTCGATGCGGCGCCAGCCGCTCGCGCCGGCCGGCTTCGCGTAGCCGAGCAGATACTGGTTTCGAAGCTCCATCGGCGATCTCGCCGGCTGCGCGCCTCGGCGCCGCTTCGCGATCGCGAGCCTGGAGCACGCGGCCGCCCGAGAGCGCCGCCAGCTCGGCCAGCAGGGGCGAGATCGACGGCGCGATGGCCACCGGATAGATCAGCACGTCGGCGCGTCGCACGTGCTCGAGGACGTCGGCCCGCGCGCGCTGCGCCTCCTTTTCCACGCCGTCCGACCAGAGGACGACGGCTCGCCGTCCGCGCTGCTCGCCGAGCGCGTCGACGGCCTGCACCACGGTATCGCCGATGGGCGAGCTGCCCCAGAGCGCCACGCGGTCCAGCGCCTGCCGCGCCGACTCACGCGGGGCGTCGAAGCCGGACACGGTTTCGACGCCGCCCCCGATGGCCAGGATCATGCAGGCGATCGCGTGCCCGGAGCTGGTCGAGCGAGCCGGCGGGCGCCGGCCCGCGCCGTCTCGAGCCCCTTGGCTGCCATGCTGAAGCTGCGGTCGAGGACAATCGCGACGGTCAGCGGGAACTCGCCGGCGGCAAACACGCTGACGGGCTGCGCCACGCCGTCTTCGAGGACGGTGAAGGCGTCGGCGGTCAGCCCCGTCGCCGGTTGCCCCTCTTGATCGGTGACGGTGGCGTACACCTCGACGACCTCGGTGGTCGACGCAAACTGCGCCCGCACCAGCGACGAACACCCGCCCACGACGGCGAGAATCGCCAGTCCCAGGCGCAGACGGCCTCGGGCGCCGCGCCGAGCGTGCGCGACATGGCCGAGGTGCTACAATCAGCGGGTCGGTGGTCGCGCGGCGCCTTGGTCGAGGCGCGGCAGGTCCCGGCGAGGAGTGCTTCCATGTTCGGGCGTCTTGGAATACCGGAACTCGTCATCATCCTCGTGATCATTATCCTGATCTTCGGGGCCAACCGCCTGCCCGAGATCGGCCGCGGCATCGGCAAAGGCATCAAGAATTTCAAGGAAGCGACCAACAAGGGCGCCAACGACGACAACGCCTGAGGCGCTCTTCGCTCACAAGACGACGCGGCTGTCTCCCACCCGCCGCGTCACGCGTTCCCTGTCCAGATATTCCAGCAGCGGGATCGCGTATTTCCGCGTCAGCCCGTATCGGTCCTTGAACCCGGCGACGTCCACGCGCGCCGGCCCGGCCTGCTTGAGCGCCACGACATCGGCCTTCAGCCGCGCGAGCGCGTCGCGATGGAAGACGAACGTGTCGATTCGCACCAGCACCTGCTGACGTATCAGCAGCTGCGTCATCCGCGCGACCAGCGCCGGTGACAGCCCCGTGCGTGCGGCCAGCGCGTCGGCGTCCGGTGGCGTCAGGCCCGCGCCTGCGTAGGCGGTCGCCAAGGCAGACTGCGCCGCGATCTCTTCGGCGGTGAGCGTCACACCGCGGCCCTCGAGGGCGAGGCGCTCGCGCCCGCGAATTCGTCCCTCGGCGGCCAGCTGGTCGAGGACGGCGGCCGCCACGTCGGGATGCGCCCGTGCCAGCACGCGTTCGCGCACCTCTTCGCGCGGCACGCCGTCGGACAGCGGCTGCGCGTCGTGATGCGCCGCAAGCGCGGCAGTCACCGCACCGGCCAGCGCCGACGCGCCACTTCGCCGACAGCAGGCGATCGCCGACCCGCCAGACATCGGTCGCGCGCCTGGAGCCGTTCGATCGCCAGCCGCCCCGCGGAGGACTGCGCGCCCCCGCGTGCCGTGAGTTCCTTCACTGTCACGCCGCCGGCCGCGGTGTCTTCGACGAAGATCCGCAGGGCCTCGTCTTCGCCGGCGCCCGAATCGAGCGGCGCGACGAGCCGCTGAAGCCGATCCCGTGTGGCAGCGGCCCGCACGCCCGCACGCGGTGGCGCCGGATCGAGCACGCGCCCCCCGGCGATGGTGACCGGCTGGCGAGTAGCTCCGGAGCACGAAGCGATCGCCGCGCGTCACGGCAGCCGGCGTCTCGAGTCGGAGTCGCGCCAAGCCCGGGCGTCCTGCCGCGATCGTCGGCGCGACGCCGGCGACGGCGGGCCCCACCGTCGAGACACGCGCGAGGATTTCGGCGGTGCCGTGGTGGAATCGCACGCGCGCGCCGTGTCTCAGGGCCGGCGCCGAGGGCAACACGGTGATGACGACGTCGATGGCCGACGTTGCCGTCAAGGTCCGCGGCATCACCAGCGTCTGTCCGCGCACGAGGTCGGCCACCTCGACGCCGGCCAGGTTCACTGCCACGCGCTCGCCGGCGACCGCCACTTGCCGGCGCGCGCCGTGAACCTGCACGCCGCGGACTTTCACATCACGGCCACCCGGCACGACCTCGAGCGCGTCGTCGACGGCCAGCCGTCCGCTGGTGAGCGTGCCGGTGGCCACGGTGCCGAAGCCTCTCATCGAGAACACCCGGTCCACCGGCAGGCGCGCGGCGCCTTCCGTGTCCCGGACGCGGAACCGCCGCGGCGAGCGACGCGAGCGCGTCTTTCAAGGCGTCGATGCCCAGCGCCTGTCGTCGCGGACACCGGGATGACGGGCGCGTCTGACAGCGCCGTCCCGGCCACCAGCTCGGCGACGTCGAGCTGCACGAGCTCGAGCATCTCGGGATCGACCAGGTCGGCCTTGGTCATCGCGATGACGCCGCGCGGCACGGCCAGCAGGCGGCAGATGTCGAGGTGCTCCCGCGTCTGCGGCATCACGCCCTCGTCGGCGGCGACCACCAGCAGCACCGCGTCGATGCCGCCCACGCCGGCGAGCATGTTCTTGACGAACCGTTCGTGGCCGGGGACGTCGACAAACGCGACGTTGAGATCGCCGCGCTGCCAGTGGGCGAAGCCGAGATCGATGGTGATCCCGCGGGCCTTCTCTTCCTTGAGGCGATCGGGGTCGGTGCCGGTCAGCGCCATGCACCAGCGTGCTCTTGCCGTGGTCGATGTGGCCGGCGGTGCCGACGACGAGGTGGCTCACGCAGCCGCTCACTTCCCGCGGCCGCGCGCCGCCTTCTTCGCCGCGCGCTCGCGCTTGCCTGGCCGCGACTTGCTCTTCGCCCGCCGCTGCTCCGCCTTCGGCGTCGCCTTGCTCTGTCGCGGAGCCGCGCCGCTGCTCGCCCTCGCGGATGACGTCGAGGATTTCGGTGAGCCCGAGGTCGATCTGGCGCCGCTCGAGGTCCACGCGAATCAGCTGCACGCGCACCTTGTCGCCGAGCCGGTAGACCTTGTGCGTGTTCTCGCCGTGCAGCGTGTGGCTGCTCTCGAGATACCGGTAGTAGTCGTCGGCCATGCTGGAGATGTGCACGAGCCCCTCGACGAAGTGCTCGACCAGCTCGACGAACAGCCCGAAGGCGGCCACCCCCGTGACGTAGCCGTCGAACTCGTCGCCGACCTTGTCGGCCATGAACCGCACCTTGCGCCACTGCAGCAGTTCCCGCTCGGCGTCGTCGGCGCGGCGCTCGCGCTCGGAGGTGTGGCGCGCGACCTCCGGCAGTTCCTCGTCGATCTCTTCGCGGCGCGCCTCGTCGATGCCGCCGCGGCGGTGCGCGCGCAGCAGACGGTGCACGACCAGGTCGGGATAGCGGCGAATCGGCGAGGTGAAGTGCGTGTAGCTGGACGCCGCCAGGCCGAAGTGGCCCTGGTTCTCGGGCGCATAGCGCGCCTTCTGCATGGTCTTGAGCATCAGGAACGCCACGGGCCGCTCCTCGGGCGTGCCGGCGATCTTCTCGATGAGCCGCTGGAAATGCCGGGGCCGGAGCGCGTTGAGCGGCGCGCCGAGCGAATGGCCGAACCCTGAGATGAACTCTTCGAATTGCTCGACCTTCAGCAGGTCCGGCTCTTCGTGAATGCGATACAGCCCGGGCCCGCCCTTCTCCTCGAGGAAGTCGGCCACGGTCTCGTTGGCCAGCAGCATGAACTCCTCGATGAGCCGGTGCGCGACGTTGCGCTCGGCGATGATGATGTTCTCGATCCGCCCGGACTCGTCCATCAGGACTTCGGCCTGCGGCAGGTCGAAGTCCACCGATCCGCGCCGTCGACGGCGGCCGTTGAGGGCGCCGAACAGCTCGTGCATCAGATCGAACAGCGGCACCAGCGGCGCGTACCTCGCGCGTGTCGCGGCGTCGCGGGCCGTCAGGATCGCGTTCACGTCCGTGTAGGTCATCCGCTCGTTGCTGTTGATGACCCCGTCGTGAAATTCCACGCGGACCACGTCGCCGTTGCGAGTGACCTCCATCAGGCACGACTGCACCAGCCGATCCACGTGCGGCTTGAGCGAGCACAGCCCCGTCGCCAGCTCCGCCGGGAACATGTGGATCGCCCGTTCCGGGAAGTAGACGGACGTGCCGCGCTCGTACGCCTCGGCATCGAGCGCGCTGCCCTCCTCGACGTAGTGCGAGACGTCGGCGATGTGCACGCCCAGCCAGTAGTGTCCGTTGGCCAGCCGCTCCAGCGTGATCGCGTCGTCGAAGTCGCGCGCGTGCTCGCCGTCGATGGTGACCGTCGGCTGCGACCGGAAGTCGGTCCGGCCGTCGATGTCGCGCTGGCCGGACCGACGTGCCGAGCGCCGTGGCCTCGGCGATCGCGTCGTCGCCGTGGACGTCGGGCAGCGCGTGCTTGCGGATGATGATGCGCGTGTCGACGCCGGGCGTGTCGACGGGGCCCAGCACCTCGACCACGCGGCCCAGCGGAGGCCGCGTCGCGGTGGGCCATCGCGTGAGCTCGACGACCACCATGTCGCCGGCCTCGGCGTCGCGCCGCTCCTCCGGCGGCACCTGCACGTCGGCGAGGACGCGGCGATCGAACGGCACGACAAAGCCCATCGACCTGTCGTCGACTTCGTAGCGGCCGACGATCGTCGCATTGGCCCGCTCGAGAATGCGGATGATGCGGCCCTCGGCGCGATCGCCGCGCTGATGCTCGACCCGGGCGACGACTCGATCGCCGTGCAGCGCTTCCTTGACGTTGGTGGGCGCGATGTAGAGGTCGCCGCCGTCGCGCTCGGCGTCGGCGACGACGAAGCCGTAGCCGGCCTGGTGCATCTGGAGCCGGCCCACGACGACGTCCATGCGGTCGGCCAGGCCGAAGCGGTTGCCGCGGATCTGCAGGAGATCGCCGTCGGAGACCAGCGCCTTCAGCAGCCGCCGGAACGTCGGACGTTCAGTGCGCGGGACGCGGAGAATCTGGAGGAGCTCACGGCTGGTCGCCGGGTGATGGACGTTCTCCCGGATCTGCCGCAGCACCTGCTCGCGCGAGAGCATGCCCGGCCACTATACCGCGAGCGGTTGCCTACGCCACCTGCGAACGCAGGCGGGCCATCGTGTCGAGCAGCTCGGAGGCGGCGATGGGCTTGGACAGGAACGCGTCCATCACCCGCCGGCAGGCACGCGTCGCGATCGCTTCCCTCACGTGCGCCGCGTGCGACGATCGGCAGCCGCGCCCCAGGCCTGCACCGTGCTGCACGATCACGCTGCGAGCGCTACGGCCGGTACTCAGCACCGTCAACACGCTGCGTCGGGAGGCCAGCGAGTCGAGGACACGCGTCGGCGTCGGCACAGTTGCGGGGCTATCGGCCAGCCCCGCCAAGCGCGGTGGCGGCCCGGTCGAGCAGCGCCAGGGCCTCGCCGGCCTTCCCCGCCGAGCCCTGATCGAGCTTGGCCGCCAGGCCGCGGGCTTCGGTCAAGGCCTGGGCCGCGTTGGCGGCCTGCCCCGCCAGTTCCTGCAGTCCGTCCCGCTCGAGGCTCTTGGCCGCGGCGTCGGCTCCGGCCCGAGCCGACTCGAACAGGCCCGCCGCCTCGCCGAAATTCAGCCGGGTGAGCGCCATCTGGCCGGAGAGCGTCAGCCGGCGGGTTTCGCTCAACGCCGCCTGGCGCTCGACGACCGCCAGACGGTCCTGGGCCGCCCACCGGCCCCGGGCGCCCCAGAGATAGCCGGCGCCGAGCACCGTAACGGCAATCAGGCACGCCAGTCCCGCCATTTTGGCTTGCTGCATGGTCATCTCACTTCCGCCTCGGCGTCGGCCGGAATCAGCACGATCTGGACGTCGCCGACATTGGTGTCCGTGGGACCCGTGGTGATGTGCCCGCCGACGCGGCGGAAGAACGACCACGAGTCGTTGTCATGAAGATACGCCATCGGGTCAAGACCCAGCCGGCGGGCGCGTTCGAGCGTGAGCCCGTCGACCCAGGCGCCGGCCGCGTCGGTGGGGCCGTCGACGCCGTCGGTGCCCAGGCTGGCGGCGCACCACGAAGGCGTGCTCGATCGCCATCGCCGCGGCCAGCGCGAACTCCTGGTTGCGCCCCCCGCGGCCCTGCCCGGTCACGCGCACGGTCGTCTCGCCGCTGGCCAGCACACAGACCGGTCGGCCGGACGCGCCAAGCGTGCGCCGGATCCAGGCCACGTGGTCGGCGGCGGCGAACCGGGCCTCGCCCGTGATAGGCGCCGGCCTGCGCACGACCTCGTACCCTCGCGCACGGGCCGCGGCGGCGGCGCCGTCGAGCGCGCGGCTGGCCGATCCGATCACGCGCGTGGTGACGCGCGCCAGGTCGGCGTTGCGCTTCGGCGTTTCATCGATGCGCCCGGCGGCGCCCGCTTCAAGGTGGCCGACGACCGCAGCGGGATACGCCGCGCGACCACCGAACCGGTCGAGGACATCCAGCGCGTCGCCAAACGTCGTCGGATCCGGCACGGTCGGCCCCGACCCGATCACGCTCGGGTCGTCGCCAACGACATCGGACAACAACCAGGCATCGAGCGGCGCGCGGCAGGCCTGCGCAAGTCGGCCGCCCTTGATTGCCGACAGATGCTTCCGCACGCAGTTGAGCGCGGCGATGTCGGCGCCCTCGGCAAGCAGTCGCGCAATCACGGCCTGCTTGTCCGCAAACGCCACGCCTTCTGCCGCCAGCGCCATCAGCGACGAGGCGCCGCCCGAGACGAGGACGACGAGACGCTCATCTGGCGCGCAGCCTCTGGCGAGACGCGAGCGCGGCGGCGCGCGGCGCGCTCGCTGCGAACGTCGGGGACCGGATGGGCGCTTTCGATCCAGTGCAGGCCCGACAGGCGCGCCGCCATGGGTGCCAATCACCACGCCCGTCAGGGCACCGTGCAGCTCAGAACACGCCTGAGCCATCGCGGAAGCGGCCTTGCCGACGGCCAGCAGCGAGATCGACGGTGCCAGCGGGCCACGCCGCGTCCGGTACGCCGCCGTCACGATCGCGCGCGCCGACACGGCCTGCAGCGCGGCCTCGATCATCGCGTGCAGATCGGCGGGCGGGAGTCGAACCGGTCAGTGGAAGGTCTTGGGGTCTGACCAGGCCGAGAGGCCCGTCAGGACGTCGAACTGTTTGAGGAGATCGCTCACGACCTGGTTGCAGTCGTGACGGCGGCAGAGCGTGTCGAGCCGGCCCATGACGCGCGCCAGCGCCGGCGTCGACCTCTTCGACCGCCACGTCGGAGAAGCAGTCGCGCTGCTGCTCGAGACAGCGGCGGTGCTTGAGGAACTCTTCGCGATAGAAATCGGTAAGGCTTGCGGAGGCGAACACGCTGGCTGACTGCGCGTGGGTCAGAAGGCGGGACATACGAATCCTCGCGAAGCTGATTTGTCCGAGAGCCGTAACAAATTGAGTGTAGTGAGGGCCGCGCCCGGATGTCAACGTTTACCGGGCCGTGCGGGCGGCCAGGAGTCCGCCCAGGCAACCGATGGCGCCGCCGCCCCCCAGGAGCCCCAGCACGAGGCCGACCGGAAGGAATCGCACGTCGCCCACCGCCACCAGTCCCGCCGCTCCCGCGACGACGGCGTCGCGACCGAAAAGATACACCGCCACCAGCAGGCCCAGCGCCACGACGGCACCGATCAACCCCAGCAGCGTGCCCTCGAGCACGAACGGACCGCGGATGTAAGCCAGCGGCGCGCCGACCAGCTGCATGATCTCGATCTCCGCCCGACGCGTGCAGCGCGAGTCGAACGACACCGGTGATGGTCAGGCACGCCGCCAGCGTCAGCACCGCCGCCAATCACGGTTCGATCTGGGAGCGCGCGCAGGCGCGATCGCGCCGCGAGTCTAGCACACGGATCCGACTCCGGCGCCTCGCTCGCGTCAGCCGCGGTCGAGCGCGCGCCGCATCAACTCGTTGACCAGGGCCGGGCTCGCCTTTCCGCCGGTGGCCTTCATCACCTGGCCGACGAGAAAGCCGAGGACCTTGGTCTGGCCCGCGCGGTACTGGCGTGCCGGTTCAGGATGCGCGACGAGCACCTGGTCGACCGCGGCGGCAAGCGCGCCTTCGTCGCTGATCTGCGCCAGTCCGTCGGCCTCCACGATGGCCGCCGCCGAGGCGCCGCGCGTCCACATCTTCTCGAAGACCTCCTTGGCCGTCGACGAGTTGATCACGCGCCGCTCGACCAGATCGATCAGCCCGGCAAGCCCCGCCGGCGCTGACGGGGCTGTCGGCCAGCGTCAGCCCGGCGTCGTTGAGCGCGCGCGCCATCTCGCCCATCAGCCAGTTGGCCGCCGCCTTGGGCGGCGCACCGGCGGCGACGACGGCCGCAAACCAGTCGCCGATCTCGCGCGATCGCGTCAATTCGGTCGCGTCGTACGGCGACAGGCCGAACTCCGCCATCAGCCGCTCGCGCCGTGCGGCCGGCAGTTCGGGCAGAGCCTGGCGGGCCTGCTCCACGCGGGCGGCGTCGACGTCGACCGGCGGCAGGTCGGGTTCCGGGAAGTACCGGTAGTCGTGCGCTTCTTCCTTGCTGCGCATCGTGATGGTGCGGTTGGTCGCCTGATCCCACAGCCGCGTTTCCTGTGTCACGCGGCGGCCCGAGTCCACCAGGTCGATCTGCCGGCCGATCTCGTACTCGAGCGCCTGGCGAAGATACCGAAACGAATTCAGGTTCTTCACCTCCGCCTTGGTCCCGAGGCGCGGCTCGCCGACCTCGCGCACCGAGACGTTGGCGTCGCACCGCAGGCTGCCCTCTTCCATGTTGCCGTCGTTGACGCCAATCCAGACCAGCGTCGCACGCAGCTGCTCGAAAAACGCGGAGGCGTCAGCGGCCGAGCGCAGGTCGGGCTCGGTGACGATCTCGATGAGCGGCACGCCGGCCCGGTTGTAGTCGAGTGAGGTCCGATCGGACGCGTCGGCGAGTCCTTCGTGGAGGGACTTGCCGGCGTCCTCTTCCAGGTGAATCCGCGTGATGCCCACCGTCACGGTGCGATCGCCAGTGGGCACGTGCACCTGGCCAGGCCCCACCAGCGGCTGGTCGTACTGCGAGATCTGATACCCCTTGGGCAGGTCCGGGTAGAAGTAGTTCTTCCGCGCGAAGACCGATCGCGGGTTGATGGCGCACCCCAGCGCCACGCCGGCGCGAAGCGCCAGGTCGACGGCCTGCCGATTGAGCACCGGCAGGGCGCCCGGCAGCCCCAGGCAGACCGGGCAGATGTGCGTGTTGGGCGGCGCGCCGAACCGCGTCGAGCAGCCACAGAAGATTTTGGTGGCGGTGAGCAGCTGGGCGTGGATTTCCAGCCCGATGACGGCTTCGTAGGGCATCCGCGGTCGGCCACGCGCCCGTGCGGCGCGTCCGGGCATCATATGACGAAGGCTCGGCTCGCGTCGATTGGCGCTCGACCGCGCACCGGCCGCGCGGCGCCAGGTGCGGGCAGGCCACGGATGCGATAAGATCAACGGGCAGTAAGTGATGCCCCGTCACCGCGCGTATACCGTATGAAGAGGGCTCGACCCGACACCGCGACGTCGCCGGAGGCCGCCCCTGCGGTCGGCCGCTGCCCGCCCGTCTCCCGACATGGTGACGGCGTCCGAGATCCGGACGATGGTGGCGCGGGGTGAGCTGTCGGCGGCGCGCGAGGCGTTTGACTACATCGTCGTGCGTCATCAGCGGCGGGCGTCGCGCATCGCCCTGATGTATCTGCGCGACGCGGCAGAAGCCGACGAAGCCGTGCAGGATGCGTTCGTGCGGGCGTTCACGCGGCTCGAGACCTATCGCGACGAGCATCCGTTTGAAGTCTGGTTCACGAGGATTCTCGTGAATGCCTGCGTCGACCGCCAGCGCGCCCGTCAGCGGCGCGCCCGACGGCTGGTCGCGCTGGACGATCTGGGGAGCGAGCCGGCCGCCGGCCGTTCGGCCTCACCCGAGCGGCGCGCGACGGGCCATGCCTGGCGCGAGGCGGTCAACGCGGCGGTCGAGCGGTTGCCGGCGCGCCAGCGCGAGGTGTTCGTGCTGTGCCACCTGGGCGATCACACGCCGCGCGACGTGAGCATGATGACGGGAATGCGGGAATCCACCGTTCGGGTACATCTGTTTCGCGCGGTGCACAAGTTGCGCGCGGCGCTGGGGGCCTGGCGTGATCTGCGCTGAGTGGCATCCCGACGACGAGCGGCTTCTGGCCCGCTACGTCGATCGCGCGCGCCGACCCGACGCTGGACGCGCACCTGACATGGTGTCAATCGTGTGCCCGTCGCCTGACGGCGATGACGCGCGACCTCGAAGCCTGGCATCGCGCGGCCGCCGATCACGCCGACGAAGCATTCGACGAGAAGTGGATGGCGGCGCAGCGGCGCGGCATCCAACAGCGGCTGGGCGCGATGGTGCCGGGTCGCGTGCTGCCCTTCCCGGTCCCGGGCAGCGCTCGAACGGCACGCGCCGTTTGCTCGCGTCGCCGCCGCCGTGCTGCTGGTGGCCATGGCCGGCGCCGGTGTCTTCCGCATCCTGCAGATGCCCGATCCGATCTCGTCGTCGGCGCGTCGGGCGCCCGCGCGCGCTTCGGCACCGGCAGGCCCGGTTCGTGTCGTCTCGGCCGATGCGGCCGACCTCGAGGACATCGATCTGGCGCTGCTGCGGCCCCGCACGGCCGTCGCCGAACTGCGCGCCCTCGACGAGTTCACGCCGCACGTGCGCGACATCGTCGTTCCGCGCCGCTGATCGCAGAGGGCAAGGTTCCACTCCCTGATGCCGCCGCTGATATTCCGCAAGGGCCTCGACCTCAAGGACGCCGTCGCCGGCCAGCTGGCCGACAACTACCACAGCGCGCTGGTCGGGTCGATCAAAGAGGCGGGCTATCGCTTTCAGGCCGGACGGCTCGAAGTGCACCTGGCGCGCGAGTTCGGGTTCTGCTACGGCGTGGACCGCGCCGTCGACTACGCCTATCAGGCTCGGACGCGGTTTCCGAATCAGACCGTGTTCCTGACCGGCGAGATCATCCACAACCCGCACGTCAACGACAAGCTGCGCGCGCTCGGGATCCGCTTCCTGAGCGATGCCGGCGAGACGGTCGATCGGCTGACGAGCGACGACGTCGTGATTCTGCCGGCCTTTGGCGTGACCATCGAGATGCTGCAAGCGCTCTCGGCGCGCGGCTGCACGCTGGTCGACACGACCTGCGGATCGGTGCTCAACGTCTGGAAGAACGTCAAGCGCTACGCGCAGGACGGCCTGACGTCGGTCATCCACGGCAAGCACTGGCACGAGGAGACGCAAGCCACCGCCTCTCAGGCCACGCAGTATCCCGGCGGCCGCTACCTGGTCGTCTACGACAAGGACGAAGCCACCGACGTCTGCACGTACATCCGGCACGGCGGTGACGCCCGCGCGTTTCTGGAGCGGTTCAGCGACGCGGCCTCGCCGGGCTTCGATCCCGACGTCGATCTGGGCCGCATCGGCCTGGCCAACCAGACGACGATGCTGATGTCCGAGTCGATCGAGATCGGCGAGATGTTCCGCGAGGCGATGCGCGATCGCTTTGGCGAGGAGGCCCTGCTCGAGCGGTATCGCGCCTTCGACACGATCTGCAGCGCGACGCAGGATCGGCAGGACGCGGTGATTCGCCTGCTGGCCGACGAGCCGCTCGACCTGATGGTGGTCATCGGCGGCTACAACAGCAGCAACACCTGCAACCTCGCGCACATCTGCGCGGAGCACGTGCCGACCTACCACATCGCCGACCCGGCATGCCTGGTGTCGCCGTCGCTGATCCGGCACAAGCCGGTCGGCGCGCCCGGCGAGATTGAATCGAGCGGCTGGCTGCCGGCGAGCGGCCCCTTGCGTGTCGGACTCACCTCGGGCGCTTCGACTCCCGACAACCTGGTCGAGCGGGTCGTCCGCACGCTCGACACGTTTGCCAATCCCGACTGACCCTGGCGTGCGCTGCTGCGGCTGGAGGTGGACACGACCAACCCTCTCGCCTGGGGCATACCGGCGGAGGTCTCCGGTGCCCGACGCCACCCCGGTCCGGGTAAACGGCCCCCGCTGAGCGGGCGTAGCTCATAACGTCGGCGACCTCATTTGCCCTTGCCCTGCCTGCCATCGTGTCGTCGTTTGCTGCCGTGGTGCTGGCGCTTGCCAGCGTCGTGGCCGCGCCATCGCCGGTCGACGCGGGGCAGGGCGGCAAGTTCAAGTGGTGGCAATCCGAGCGCTTCGTGCAGGAACTGGGCCTGACGCGTGAGCAATCGGCGCGCATCGAGGAGGTCTTCCAGGCCAGCTGGCCTGCCCTGCACGCGGCCAAGGCCGATCTGGACCGGCTCGAGACCGAGCTGTCGCAGCTCATCGCCGAAGGCACGGCCAGCGAGGCCAAGGTGCTGCAGCACATCGACCGGGTCGAGGCGTCGAGAAGCGCGATGGGCCGCACGCGCTCCCTGATGCTGTACCGGATGCACCGGCTGCTCACCGCCGATCAGCGCGTGAAGCTCAAGGCCCTCTACGAGGCCGTCGAGCGCGAGAAATCGCAGCAGCAGGGCTCACGACCGAAGTAGAGCTGCCGGCACCGGACACGTACGCGTCGGCTGTCCGCTACGGGCGCGCCGACGTCAGAGCTGGCGCCAGGCGCCTCAGCAGGGCCTCGACGGTGAGCCCGGTTTCGGGATCCACCATCTCGCGGTGCGATTTCGGCAAGCGGCGCCAGCACGAACGCGCGATCGCGGAAGCGCGGATGCGGAATCGTCAACGCCGGCTCGTCGAGCCGCACGTCGCCGTAGAGAATCAAATCGAGATCGATCGTGCGCGGCGCGTTGGCGTGCGGACGCGCGCGGCCGAGCATGCGCTCGATCTCGAGCAGGCGCGCGAGCAGCTCGCGAGGCGCCAGCCGTGTGAGACCGGTTACCGCGGCGTTCAGGTAGTTCGGGTGCGGGAGCGGGACACCGACGGGTGCGGTGTCATGAAAGGACGAGACGGCGAGATCGTCGAGCACCGTGCCGCAGCGCGGCGACCGCCTGGTGAAGCTGGCGTTCGCGGTCGCCGAGATTCGCGCCAAGCGCGATGGCGACGCGCGTGGGCGCGACGAGCGCGATCAGTCACCCACCCAGCGCGTTCCGGCGACGACACCGCGCTGGCCCGCGCCCTCGCCGTCACGGCCCAGCAGGTTCGGCTCGCCGCTGAGCGCCTGTTCGAGCAAGCGCGTCTGCTCGAGCACCTCACCCAGCATCAGGCGGAGCATCGTCTGGTTGCGGGCATGGCTGAGCGTCTCGACGCGCGGGCGCCACTTGGCGACAAACGCCTGGCCGCGCTTCGCGTCTTCCTGCACCAGCGGCCTCCACGCATCCTTGCCCCGCTCGATGGTCAGCGACGGCCCGTCCGGCGGCGTGGGCAACGCGCGCGCCTTGCTCCGACAGCGCGGCCGCCAGCCACTCGAGGTGCGTCTCTTCGCGGTTGATCACGTATTGGTACGTGTTGTTGATGTCGTAGCCGGGCACGTGCACCGCGACGGCCCGGTGATGCTCGGCGAGGGCGAGACGGTCGCGGTAGCACTCCTGCAGCAGGGCGACGAGGTCGGTGGGTTTCACGCCTTTTGCTTTTCCTTGCAGTTGATGCAGACCCGCGTCCAGGGAATCGCCTGCAGCCGCGCGTCGGCGATGGGGTTGCCGCAGTCGCGGCAGACCCCATAGGTGCCCTTCTCGACCCGCTGCAACGCATCCTCGATCGCCTGCAGGATCTTCGCGTCGGTCTGGCGCAGCTTCAGGGCGATATGCACTTCGTTGTTGCCGCTGGCCTGGTCGGCCATGTCGCCCTGGCGCGAGTTGTTCTCCATCGTCGCTTGCAGGGGTCGGACACCGGAGGCGCCAAGCAGCTCTTGTTTCTTGCGGAGCAGGGCCTCTCGGTAGACCTCGAGATCCATGTGTCGTCACTCCTCCGCCAGCCTGTCCGGCGGACTCGACAAAACATGATGATAGCACCCGGCCGGGCCATTTTGGCCACGAGAGCCCCAAGGCCAGACTGTCCGCGTCTCTGTGGCTATTCGGCGCGCAGCGTCGGCCAGCGGCTTTGCGCCGAAGCACGTCGAGGCTCGCGCCCAGGCCGACGATCGCGACCAGAACCGCCGTGCCGGCGACCCCGGCGCCCACTTCACGCCACGGCATCGACCAGGGGACGTCAATCGCCCAGCGGCTGATCGCGTAGCTGAGCCCGATGCCGCCCAGCGAGCCCACCAGTTCCCGCCAGCAGCCCCAGCAGTCCGTACTCGAGCAGCAGCAAGCTGCCCACGGTGCGCGTGCTTGCGCCGAGCGTCTTGAGGATCGCTGCCTCGTACACGCGCCGGAACTTGGTCATCGCGACGGCGCCTGTGAGGATCAGCACGCCGGTCGCCAGCACCAGGCCGCCGACGACGGTGACGCCGAGCGCGATGGTGCCGATGATCGCGCGGGCGGTCTCGAGCACCTCCCGCAGGTCGATGACCGACACGTTGGGAAAGGCCAGCACCAGGTCGCGCTGCAGCCGCGCGCGCTGGTCGCCGTCAGCAGGCCCGCGCATCGAGGCGATGAAGCCGTGCGGCGCCTGATCGAAGGTGCCCGGGCGAAACACGAACATGAAGCCGCCGTTGCGGACGTCGCGCCAGTTCACCGAACGCACGCTGGTGACGCGGGCCTCGATGGGCCGGCCCAGGACGTCGAAGCGCATCGTGTCGCCGATCTGGATGCGGAACCGATCGCGAATGCTCTGCTCGATCGAGACTTCCGGCTGGCGCCGACGGCGAAGACGTCCCAGAAGCGGCCGTCGATGACGCGCTCGTTGGGCGCGAGCGCGCCGCGGTAGGTGATGGTGTACTCGCGCGCGAGCGACCCGCGGCCGCGCACATCCTCGACGCTGTCGAGCGTCACCTCGCGCCCGCGTACGCCGGTGACGCGCGCGCGCAGCACGGGCAGCAGGCGTGGTGCGCCGCCGGCAGGCACGCGCGGCCCCAGAAACGCGGCGAGCCCGGCGGCCTGGTCCTGCTGGATGTCGATCAGGAACATGTCGGGCGTGTCGGCGGCCAGGTCGAACGAGAACTGGCCCAGCAGGTTCGACTGCACCGCGCGCACGCCGACGATGAAGAAGCACCCGAGCCCGACGGCCAGCAGCACGAGGCGCGTCTGGTTGCCGGGACGATCCAGATGCAGCGCCGCGTGGCGCAATGCGAACCACCGCGCCTGCCGCAGCGGCCGCATCATCTTGACCAGCAGCCAGCCGGCGCCCCACAGCACGGCGGCGATGCCGATGAAGCCGGCGCAGACGATCAGGCCGACGCGCCAGGAGCCTGCCTGCCAGGCGGCCACCGCGACCAGCGCCACGCCGACCAGAGCGGCAACGCCGAACCGCAAGTAGTCGCGGCCGCCGCCGCCGCCCTCCTGCCGCAACAGCAACGAGGGCCGCACGCGCCGGACGCGCAGCAGGGGCACGATCGAAAACAGCAGCGCCACCAGCAGGCCGATGAGCACGCCCTGCCCCACCGCCGGCCACGTCAAGCCGTAGGTCAGCGGCTCGCCCGTCGCCGACGTGCTGACGGCATACCGCGTCACGGCCAGCAGGGCCGCGCGCGCCAGCGCGACCCCGAGCAGGCTGCCGGCCAGGCCCAGCGCCAGCACCTGGAGCATGTAGACGCCGAGGATCTGCGCGGTGTGGGCGCCGACGCACTTGAGCACCGCGATGCTCTTGAGCTTCTGCTCGACGAAGACGCGCGTGACGCTCGACACGCCGATGCCGCCGAGCACCAGCACGACCAGGCCCACCAGGCTCAGATAGTTCTCGGACCGCTCGAGGTCTTCGCCGATGTCGCTCTCGGTGCTCTTCCACGAACGGACGTTGACGAACTCGTTGCGAAACGCCTGCCGGACCTCGCGCGTGTACGCGTCGAGGCGCGCCGGGTCCACGCGCAGCATGATCTGATGCCGCGCGCGGCTGCCAAATCCCAGCAGGCCGGCCTGCTCGAGCGCCGCGCGATCGATCAGGACGCGTGGCCCGAGACTGAATCCTCCGCTGCGGCCTGCCGGGTTCGCCTTCGAGCACGCCGCGAATCGTGAAGGTCTGCGAGCCGATCACGCAGCGCGTCGCCCACGGCGAGGTCCAGCTGCGTCAGCAACTCCGGCCGCACCAGCGCGCCGCGGTCCGCCAGCAGGCGCATGCGAGTAGCGTCTGGCCGCCGCGCAGCCGGACGCGCCCGTAAAGCGGAAAGCCCGCCTCGACGCCGCGCAATTCGACCATGCGCGCCATGGCCTTGCCCGGGTCGGCCGGGCCGCACCATCGTCGCGGTCTCGAGCGACGCCGGTGGTGGCCTGCACGCCGCGGGCGGGTGTCAGCCACGAGGCCAGCAGCGCGCGGTCCTGATCGGTCCAGCCCCGGCCGGTCGAAATCACCACGTCGCCGGCGATGAGGGCACGCGCTTCGCCGGTCACCACGCCTCGCACGCTCTGAATCACCGAGCGCAGCGTGACGATGGCGCCGACGCCAATGGCCAGGCAGACGAAGAAGAACAGCAGCCGCTGCCACGACGAGCGCGTCTCGCGAATCGCCATGCGCAGCACGAACATCATGCGGGAGGCGCCAGCTGCACGAGCCGCGAGTGCTCGAAATCGGGCCGGCCGTCGCGCAGGGCCAGCTGCGCGGCGGCCTCGGCCGCCAGGCCGGCGTCGTGGGTCACCAGCACCAGCGTGGTCTTGCGCGCCCGGTTCACGTCGACGAGCAGGTCCATGATGTGGCGGCCGTTGGCGCTGTCGAGATTGCCGGTCGGCTCGTCGGCCAGCAGAATCGGCGGGTCGTTGGCCAGCGCGCGCGCGATGGCCACGCGCTGCTGCTCGCCGCCGGACAGCTGCGACGGATAGTGATGCCCGCGATCGCGCAGGCCCACTTCGTCGAGCAGCGCGTCGGCCCGCCGGCCGCATCGCGCCGGCCCGCCAGTTCCATCGGGCACCAGGACGTTCTCGCGCGCGGTCAACGAGGGAATCAGGTGGAAGAACTGAAAGACGAACCCGATCTTGTCGCCGCGCAGCCGCGCCAGCGCGTCTTCGCCCAGCCGCGTGATGTCGACGCCGTCGATCACAATCGCGCCGCTGGTCGGCGCGTCGAGCCCGGCAATCAGGCCCAGCAGCGTCGACTTGCCGCTGCCCGAGGGCCCGGTGATCGCCAGCGACTGCCCGGCCGGCACGAACAGCTCCAGCGGGTGCAGGATGGTCAACGGCGCGCCGCCGCTCTGGACGGTGCGCGAGACGCCGCGCAAGTTCGATCATGGAGGTCAGGAAGATGCCCGCGCGCCGACCAGCGGCGCCACGGCGCGCCAGATCGTCGACGCCACGATGCGCTGGCCTTCGGCCGTCGGGTGGATGCCGTCGGCCTGGTTCAGCGTCGGCACGCCGGCCACGCCGTCGAGGAAGAAGGGGATCAACGTCACCTCGTAGGTCTCGGCCAGTTCGCGATACACGGCGCGAAAGTCGCGCGTGTAGGTCGCGCCGAAATTCGGCGGCGCTTCCATGCCGGCCAGTATCACGCGAACCTGACGCGCCTGCGCGGTCTCGATGATCCGCGCGAGGTTGGCGCGCAGGTCCTTCGGAGGCAGGCCGCGCAAGCCGTCGTTGGCGCCCAGCGCCACGACCAGCACGCGCACGTCGCCGGCCATCGACCACTCGAGCCGCCGCAGCCCGCCTGCCGATGTGTCGCCGGAGACGCCGGCGTTGACCACCTCGTAGTCGAGCCCGGCAGCGCGCAGCCGCGCCGCCAGCTGCGCCGGATACGCTTCCTCGGACGACAGGCCGTAGCCCGGCCGTCAGGCTGTCCCCGAGACAGACGATGCGGGGCTTTGTCGAAACCTCCGGTGCGAGCCGCCGCGGCAGCCGGCGTCGTGGCACGCAGCCGGGACGGCCGGTTCGGGGGCCTGACGGTCGGAGCAGGCCGCCGACACCGCGGCAATCGTGAGCCCCAGACCAAGGGCGCACGGTCAGGCGCATGCCTACAGTATACGGAGGGAGGCTGGAGGGCCGTTCCGCCGTCTATTCGACTGCGCGGACCAGCACGGCCGTGATGTTGTCGGTGCCGCCCCGCTCGAGCGAGGTCGCGACCAGGCGCTCGCCCAGTTCCTCGAGTCGGCCTGGACCGGCCAGCAGAATCTGCATCGCCGCGTCGTCGAGGCCGCCGTACAACCCGTCGCTGCAGAGCAGCAACTGCTCGCCGGGCGCAAGCGGGCGCTCGCCGATCTCCACTTCGGTGTCTTCGCGCGCGCCGAGCACGTTGGTGAGGACGTGGCGCATCGGGTGATGCGCGAGTTGCGCGCGGTCGAACTCCGGGTCGCGCGCGAGCACGGTCGCGACCCAGGAGTCGTCATGGGTGATCTGCTGAAGCGCGCTTCCCGCCAGGAGGTAGATCCGGCTGTCGCCGACGCCGCAGAACGTCAGCGTGCCGCCATCGACCAGCGCGACGACGATGGTCGTGCCCATGCCCGCCAGGTCAGGCTTGTCTTCGCCGGCCTGATACACCTTGCGGTTGGCCAGACGCACGGCGGTGACCAGCCGGTTGGCGTTCATGGACAGGGCCGGGTCGAAGCCGAACGGCCACGTCAGGTCGTGATCGCCCTTGCTGGCCTCCAGAAAGCTCTGGACCGTCTCGACGGCCATCTTCGAGGCGACTTCGCCCGCCTGATGGCCGCCCATGCCATCGGCGACCACGAACAGTCCCGCCGGCACATCCCACAGCAATGCGTCCTCGTTGTTCGGGCGGACGCGGCCCGGGTGTGTCACACCGTACGCCGTCAGCTTCAAAGCCCGCCCATACTAGCGTAGGCTTCACCAGCCCAGCAAGACACGCGATGTATACTTCGTAGCCATGGCAAGCGTGGCGCTTCAGCCACTTCTGGCGCGCGCGCACACCGCTCTCGAGCGTGGACGCGGGGCCGACGCCTCGCAATTGCTGCAGCCGGCCCTTCGATTCGAGCGCCCTCACGCGCGAGGACGAGCTGGCGCTCCGCGTGCTGCTGGCCGAGGCATGGCTGCTGCAGGATGACCTGACGCAGGCCGGCGCCAGCCTGGGCAGGCCCCCCGGACTCGCTCCGCGAATCGTCGGTCCCGCCGACGACCCTGTCGAACCTCTGGCGGCTTCATGGGCGGGTGGCCTCGACGCGGGGCGACCAGTCGCGCGCCGTCGCGTTGCACCTCAAGGCGCTCAAGTACGCGGAGCTCGCGCACGATCTGCGCGCCGTCGGGCTCGCCCACTTCGAGCTGGCGCGCTGCTACAAGCTGGTCGGCGACCGGGCCACCGTGGCCGATCACTTCAGCGAGGCGGCGACGGCCCTGCACGCCGTCGGCGACAAGCGCAATCTGGCGCTGGTGCACTCGCTGTCGGGCAGCGGCCTGGCGCAGCAGGGGCGGTACGACGAGGCGCTGATGGCCCTGCGCCAGGCCGAACGGCTCGCGCAGGCCGTGCAGGCCGACGACGTCGTGGCCATCGCGTGCGGCAACCAGGCCAACGTCGCGATGATCCGCCATCGCTACGAGCAGGCGCTGACGCTGGCCGAACGCGCCGTGGCGCTGCATCAGCAGTATCCGCCCGGGCACGGCCTGGCGGTCGCGCTCGGCACGCTGGGACAGATTGCAATCCGGCTCGGGCAGCTGTCACGCGCCGCCGAAGCGCTCAACGCCGCGCTGGCCGTGCGCACACCGCTGCTCTACCACGAGACCACCGGCGCCATCTTCGACAGCCTCGCGCAGATCCATCTGATTCGCGGCGACTACGACGCGTGCGCCGACGCGCTGGCGCAGGCGCGAGACGCCTTTGGCGTCTACGACGCCCACACGCCGCGCTGGTACGACTGGTCGCTGCGGCTGATCGACGCGAGGCTCACCTCACGCCGCGGCGACTTCGCAGGGGCCGTGGCGCTGGCCGACGCCATCGCCGCCTCGCCGGGCGTGCCGCCGGCCGACGAGGTCCACGCGTACCTCGATCGCCGCCGACGCGCTCGTTCAGGCCGGACAGCACGCCGAGGCGCAGCAGCGTCTCGACCGCACGGCCGGCCACGTGGACCCGCGCACGACACCGGGCGCCTGGGGCGAGTACCTCCGCGTGCGCGGTGTGGTGGCCTCGGCGACGGGCCGCGCCACCGAGGGCTATCACGACCTGTCGCAGAGCGCGACGGTGTGCGACCTGCTCGGCGAACGCTATCAGTCGGCGCTGAGCCAGCTGGCGCTCGGCCGCGTCGCCGCGCGCGCCGGCGCGCGCTCGCTGGCCGTGCGGACGCTGGACCAGGCCGGCGCGATCTTCCGCGACCTCGGGCGCCGCGCGCGACGCGCGCGACGTCGAGGCGGCCCGCGCGCTGCTCGATCAGCCCGGCACCGGCGAGTTCGTCGGCGCACCCGCCGACGCCGACGACGCCGTCGTCCGGCGGATCGTCGACGCGGCGGCGCTTGCCCGAGTTGCTGGCGACGAGAGACGTGCGCGGCGCTGCTCGAAATCGCCGGCGGCCGACGCGGTGGTGGTGCGGTGCGCGACGGACGCGACGAGCCACGCGTGGTGGCGCACGCCGGATGCGACCTGGCGTTTGCGCGCGCGCTGGCGCGCGCGGCCGGCCAGAGCCAGGCAGTTGGGCGACTTCGCGTGGTCCTGGTCGAGCCGCTCGGGCGCGATGGCCACGGCCGCGCGCGTGGCCGCCATCGCCTTGTCGCGCGCCACCCGGCTACCTGGTCGAGCGGCGTCTGCGCATGGTGGGCGCCGTGGCGCGCCAGGGATTCGAGCTGTGCGAAGTGCGCGAGCGCCCCGCGCGGGCGGCCGACGTCGGCGGCGATCGAACGTCCGCTGGAGCCGCTCATTCCCGGGTTCCTTTGCGCGGGGGCCGCGATGGCGCGGGTCGTCGACCAGATCAAGCGGCTGCAGACCACGGCGCTGACGGTGCTCATCACCGGGGAAAGCGGCACGGGCAAGGAACTGGTGGCGCGGGCCATCCACGCCGGCTCGCCGCGCTCGGCGGCCACGTTCCTGCCGTACAACTGCACGACCACGACACGGGAACTCGCCGACAGCCAGTTGTTCGGGCATCGTCGCGGCAGCTTCACCGGCGCGCTGACCGACCAGCCCGGGCTGGTCCGCACGTCGGCCGGGGGCACGCTGTTTCTCGACGAGATCGGCGACCTGCCCATCGACGTGCAACCCAAGCTGCTGCGGTTCCTGGAGCAGGGCGAGATCATGCCGCTTGGCGAGACGCGGCCCGCAGCAGGTGGACGTGCGCGTCATCGCCGCCACCAACGCCGACCTCGAGCAACGCGTCGGCGAAGGGCGGTTCCGCGAGGACCTGTTCTACCGGCTGAGCGTGATCCGGCTGCACGTGCCGCCGCTGCGTCAGCGACGCGAGGAGATCCCGCACCTCAGCAGCTTCTTTCTCCGTGAAGCGTGCGAGGAACTGGCCAAACCCGACGTCGAGCTGAGCTCCGCCGTGCTCGATCTGTTCGCGCAGCACATGTGGCCGGGCAACGTGCGCCAGCTCCGCAACGAGATCCGGCGCGCCGTGGCGATGAGCGCTGCCCGGCGCGGCCGTCACGCCCGACCTGCTGTCGCCGGAACTGGCACGACTGGACAGCGAGTCCCCGTCGCAGGGCGTCAGCGTCAGCGCGAGCGACGACGGCCACGACGACCTTGGCGGCCGCCGTGGACCACCTGGAGCGCGACCTGATTCGGACGCGCGCTCGATCGGTCCGACGGCAACATCTCCGAGACCGCCCGCCAACTGGGGCTGACCCGGCGCGGGCCTCTACCTCAAGCTGCGGCGACTGGGCTTCGATGCGCCGGCGCCAGTGGATACGAAGTAATCAGCCAACATGTTGACTGGATACTATCTATCCGACTTTCCAGCCTGAGCCGCGGTCTCGACAAATATGAGCTAAACACTTTATAGACAATAGCTTACTAGAGCATTGTCGAGCCTCGATAGCCCGACGGCGCAAGGGTTGATTCCCTGATGGGCAGTTACCGGGGGATCATCGTGACGACTCGCCAAGACCTGCACCGCCGCTCACTCTCGCCGCCCGCGTCGCTCGGAGCGCCAGGCACTGAACGTCCCCGGGCGCCTTACCTGGCGCGACGCGCGCGGCATCCCCCGCTTTGCGACCGTCGTCACCCGCGACGTGAGTGCCGACGGCGTGTACCTCGAGTGCCGTGGCGGCGAGCCCATCCCGCTCTACCGGCTCGTCTACCTGCAGATCGAGCGTGACGAACGCGCCACCGCCGTGCTGCCGCCGGCGCTCAAGGATGGCCGCGTGCTGTCGGCGGTGTACCGCGTCGGTCCGTGCGAGCCGGCCACCGGCATGCCGTCGGGCTACGCCCTGCGCCTGCTGGTCGATCCGCGCGCGATGGACATCGCCGCAGCCGCCGACGGCCGCGGCGCCCGTTCCATCGCCTGACCCGTGCGCGGTTCGACCTCACCGACGCCCGCAGCGCCAGCGGCGATCTGAACCCGCGGTCAGGCCTTTCGGGGCTCGACGTGGCCGCCGAACTGCTTCCGCATCGCCGACAGCATCTTCTCGGCGAACGTGTGGTCCTGCCGCGACCGGAAGCGCGCGTACAGCGAGGCCGACAACACCTCGGCGGGCACGGCTTCCTCGATGGCCGCCAGGATCGTCCAGCGCCCCTCTCCCGAGTCCTGGACAAAACCCGTGTACTCCGCCAGGTCCGCGTCCTCGGCCAGCGCGATCGCCGTCAGGTCGAGCAGCCAGGAGGAAACGACGCTGCCGCGACGCCACAGCTCCGCGATGTCGGCCAGATCGAGTGCGTAGCGATGCTCGGGCGCCAGCGTCTTGTCGCCGGCGTGGCGCATGATGTCGAAGCCTTCGGCGAAGGCCTGCATCATGCCGTACTCGATGCCGTTGTGAATCATCTTGACGAAGTGGCCCGCGCCGACCGGACCGCAGTGCAGGTAGCCCAGGTGTGCGGTGCTGGCCTTGCCGTCGCGGCCGCGCGACGGCGCGATGCCGGATTCCCCGGGCGCCAGCGCGCGAAGGATCGGCTCGATGTGCGCCACCGCCTCAGGCACTCCGCCCACCATCAGGCAGTAGCCGCGGTCGGCGCCCCAGACCCCGCCGCTGGTGCCCGCATCGACGTAGCGAATGCCCCGAGCGCCCAGCGCCGCGCCCCGCCGCACGTCGTCTTTGAACCACGAGTTGCCGCCGTCGATCACGATGTCGCCGGCCGCCAGCAGCGTCGCCCAGCGTCGCCACCGTGCGCTCGGTGGCCTCGCCGGCCGGCACCATCACCCAGACAACGCGTGGCTGCGACAGCGAGGCGACCAGCGCCTCGAGCGAGCCGGCGCCGGTCGCGCCGTCTTTCGTCATCGCCGCGACGGCGTCGGCACTCAGGTCCGTCACCACACACGCGTGGCCGGCCTTCATCAGGCGGCGCGCCATGTTGGCGCCCATGCGTCCGAGACCGACGAGTCCAATCTGCATTTTTCGACCTTCGAAAGGCGACTGAGGTCAGCGGCCCGCGACTCAGGCGCGCATCGGCCTCGACGACGATCTGCTCGAGCGTTGCGAGCCCCGCAGTCACGTCGCGCGCCCAGGTGCACGCGGAGCGCACGGCGCCGGCGATCGACGAGCACCTGAAAATCGCCGCGCGCCTGCGCGGCCTTCACGACACCGAAGGAATAGCGCGCACCGGGCACGGGCAGATCGACTGCGTCGTCGCAGGTGATCTGCAGGAAGACGCCGGAGTTGGGTCCGCCCTTGTAGGCCTGGCCGGTCGAGTGCAGGAAGCGTGGCCCGAAGCCGACGCACGTGGCGACGTGGCGCCGGTCGCGCACGGCGGCGCGCATGCGCGTCAGGGCCTGTTCGTGCGGGCCGGTCATCGGCACGTACGCGAGCAGCGCCAGGTAGTCGCCGGCTTTCAGCCGCTCGAGCTGCGCGCGAATCCAGGCCGCCGGACTCGCATCGTCGGCCAGCGCCGACAGCAGCTCCGCGTTGAAGGCATCGGTGAACAGGCGCAGCGACGCGTCGGCGACGACGGGCGTTTCCGCCGGCAGATGCCCGGTCTTCTCGACGTCGTCGGTGAGCTTGCGCGTCTCGATCTTGCTCGCCTCGACGTCGGGCTGGTCGAACGGGTTGATGCCCATCACCGCGCCCGGCGACAGCCGTGGCGATCTCCCAGCGGAAGAACTCTCCCGCCAGCGCGTAGACGTCGGGCACGTCGATGCCGCACGACGGGCCGCCCGGCCGATACGAGGGCCTCGACGGCGGCATCCTGGGCATCGTCGGGCGCGGTCGCCAGCCGAAGGTAGACGAACAGGCGATCGGCCCCGTACACGGCCGGCGGGCCGAGGGGCTCGCGGTCGACGGGGATGATGCGCGTGGCCGTTCTTTCCGGTCGACTCGGCGACCAGCTGCTCGAGCCACGCGCCCAGGTCGTAGATGCGCGGCGAGACGATCGCCGTGAGCTTGTCGGCGCCAAGCCGGGCGCTGGTTCCCATCACCAGGCCGAGCGCGACTCCGGGATTACTCTCGACAGCCGGCTGGGCGCACTGCGCGGCCATCGTCGCGGCGCTTCCTACCCAGCGCGCAAGGTCGAGGCCCATCGCCGCGGCCGGCACGAGGCCGAACGGCGACAGGGCCGAGTACCGGCCGCCGATCGACGACACGCCGGAGAAGATGCGCCGGAAGCCGTCGCGCCTGGCCGCGGCCTCGAGCTTCGATCCGGGATCGGTGATCGCCACGAAGTGCCGCGGCGCCTGCGCCGCGCCGACCGCGGCGACCATGCGCTCGAAGAAGTAGGCGCTGAAGATGTTGGGCTCGAGCGTCGAGCCGGACTTGCTGGCGACGATCGACCAGCGTCGTCGGCGAGCGGGACACGGCGCTCGAGCGCGGCGACCTGCGCGGGATCGGTCGAGTCGAGCACGTGCAGCCGCGGCGAGCCTGCCTGCGGCCCGAACGATTCGGCCAGGACTTCGGGACACAGGCTCGAGCCACCCATGCCCAGCAGCAGGACGTCGGTGAAGCCATCGGCCCGCACGTCGGCCGCAAAGGCCTCGAGAGCCGGCCGCGCGGCTGCGGCGTCGGCAGGCGCGGTCAACCATCCGAGCCAGCGACTCTCGTCCGTGCCCGTCCACAGCGACGCATCGCCGGCCCACAGGCGTCGAGTGCTGTCGGCCGGCGGACCAGGCCGCGGCGGCCGCCTCGACTTCGCCTCGCAGGGGCTGTGGCAGCTGATCGAACAAGCTCATGACGGCTCGACCCGGTCCGAGTGCGTCAGCGCGCGGGCTTCGAGCGCCTTGATCTTGTTCAGCCGGCGCACGTGGCGTTCGGCGTTGCGTGAATCGAGCGGCAAGAAACGAGGTGACCAGCGCCTCGGCCAGCGCCGGGCCGATGACGCGCGCGCCAAGGACCAGCACGTTGACGTCGTCGTGCAGCACGCCCTGCGCGGCCGAGTACGTGTCGTGGCAGAGCCCGGCGCGAATACCCGGCAGCTTGTTTGCGGCGATACACGCTCCCACGCCGCTGCCGCAGACGATCAGGCCGCGCTCGGCGCGGCCGTCGAGCACGGCGCGTCCCACAGCCTCGGCGTAGTCGGGGTAGTCCACCGGCTCGGTCGAGTGCGTCCCGAAGTCGAGGACCTCGTGCCCCTGCCCCTGCAGCCAGTCGGCCAGATGCTGCTTCAGGCCGACGCCCGCGTGATCCGCTCCTACCGCCACTCGCATGGCCGCGTCCGATCCTCCTTGCGCGCTTCAGGCAACGCGCATCCGCGAGAATAGCATACCGACTCGCGCCGCTATGGCAGCCGCGCGCCGACGCGATAGACTCGATCGCGTGACTCCCGAGATCGTGGCGGCTCAGGTCGCCGACGCGTTTGCCGACGCCGTGAGGCGTGCCGCACGCGGCCCGACGACGATTCCGCTGCGCGGTGCCCGGGGGATCGGTCGCCGGCGCAGGTCTTTCCGCGCATCGCGCGGCACGAGCTGCCGTGGTCGATCGTCGACGTCTTCCTCGCCGACGACCGCTTCGTCGCCGCAGGAGCACCCCGAGTCGAACGCGCGAGCGGTGCGCGACACACTGGCTTGACCATCTCGATGCCGTTCGCCCGGTCTTCCATCCCATGACTACGCCCGACGTCAGCGTGGATGACGCTGCGCGGTTGGCATCGGCACGCACTGTGCGCGGTCGCGGGAACACCGCCGCAACTCGATCTCGTGGTGCTTGGCGTGGGGCCGGACGGCCACGTCGCCTCGCTCTTCCCGGGACTGCCCGGCTGGCGCGACTCGTCAGACTGGGTAGTCGCGGTGCACGGAGCGCCCAAGCCGCCGCCGGACCGGCTCTCGCTGGGGCTGGCGGCGCTCGCCGCAGCGCGCGGAGATCTGGTTTGTCGCCTTCGGCGCGGAGAAGGCCGCGGCGATTGCCGAGGCGCGCGCCGATGCCGCACTCGCCGCTGCCGGTGGCCGTCGTCGCGCGCAGCGGGCCGCGGGTGCGATGGTTCCTCGATCGGCGAGCGCTAGCGCGCGCTTGAGCAGATCGCGGATCTCGGCGAGCAACTGCTCGCTCGGCGTGGGTGCCGGCGGCGCCGCCGGCGCGGCGCGGGCTCGCGACGCGCGGCGTTGACGCCCTTGACGACCATGAACACCGCGAAGGCGACGATCGTGAAGCTGATGATCGCGTTGATGAAGACGCCGATGTTGAGCGTCACGGCGCTGGCAGCTTTGGCATCGGCCAGCGTGGCGTAGGGACCCGGTCCCTTCGCGCCCTCCTTCAGCACGATGAAGAGGTTGGCGAAGTCCACTCCGCCCAGCAGAAGCCCGATGGGCGGCATGATGACGTCGTTCACCAGCGAGGTCACGATGGCGCCAAACGCCGCTCCGATGATCAGGCCGACGGCCATGTCCACCACGTTGCCGCGGATGGCGAACTCCCGGAACTCTTTCAACATGATGCCTCCTCAGAACCTGGCGACCAGCGCGACCGACGTGATCGTGTCGATCGTCTCACGACAGAACGCTCTCAAGCGAACGCGTCGCGAAGCAGCGCGTAGCTCTTCGGCACGGCCGTGGCCGGGCTCTCCTTGCCTTCCATTTCGAGAGAGACCCATCCGGCAAAGCCCGCGTTGCGCAGGATGCCCGCAATCCGCTTGTAGTCCAGGTCCAGCGTGTACCACTCGCCGCCGCCGTAGTACGTCTTGGCCTGCACGATCGAGGCGTACGGCGCCAGCGTCGTGATGCCCGGATACGGGTCGTCCGGGTAGTTGCCCGTGTCGAGGTTCACGCCCAGCCAGGGTGAGTTGACGGCCTTGTGGATCCGGATGACGTTCTCCACCTTCGTGGTCAGGCCCCAGTGGTTCTCGATCATCATGACGACGCCTTCCTTCTGCGCGGTCGGCAGGCAGGCGTTGATGGACTCGATGACCCAGTCGAAGGCGTTGTTGTCGGTGAACCCGGCGACCGGCGGCTCTTCGCCCTTGACCTTCATCAGATCGTCAAACGACGCGATGGTGTTCCACCGGCCCGAATTGAGGCGGATGGACGGGATGCCGAGCCGGCCGGCCAGCTCGAGGCAGCGCTTCGTGTGGTCGATGTCCTTCTGCCGTTCGGCCAGGTCGGGCGTCACGAAGTCCTGATGGATGGACAGCATCACCAGGTCGACGCCCGCGCGAAACGCGCGCTGCTTGAGACCGTTGACGTACGCCGCGCCTTCCTCCGGCATCTGGCGGTGCAGGATCTCGACGCCGTCGAACCCAAGCCGCGCCGCGTCGTCGATGACGTGCTCGATCGGCGTGCGCTCGCCGCGGAAGTGCCAGTACGAATAACTCGAGACGGCCAGCTTGATCGGGCGGGCCTTGGCGACAGGTTTGGGAGCGGCCGATTGCGCGTGCACGGCCGTGCTCAGTGGCAACGCGGCAAGGCCCGCGCCGAGGAAGGAGCGTCGTGTGAGAGACATGCGCCGGAGCTTAGTCGTCCGGGCCGGCCGAGATCAACCTGCCGACGAGCTACGCCCCTTCACGCTGGCCAGATATTCGGCGAACCGCTCGTTGAACAGCGCGCCCGGACGGCGCTCGCGCAGCCGCTCGACCGCGGCCGGGCCGTCGACGCCCAACTCGGTGAGGATCAGCCCCGCCAGCAGGGCCGACCGGTTGAAGCCCATGCCGCAGTGCGCCAGGACCTTCTGCCCGTTGCGAATCAGGTGGGCGCCAAGCATGGCCAGGGCCTGCATCCGTGCAAGATCCGGCAGGTCTTCGTCGTAGATGTGGTGGTAGATGTAGAGCAGGTGCCCGGGCCGGGTCGACACGCCGCAGTCGAGATCGCCTTCGAGGTCGATGATGACCTCGATGCCCCGGTCGTGGACGAGCGACCAGTCGCTGACGATGGGCGAGATGAACAGGCGTTCGTCGTCGTCGATCGGGAACAGTTCCGTGGGCAGCAGCGTGGTCATGGCAGTTACGCGACGAGTATAGTGGAGCCGGCCCCCGGGAGCCGCCGATCGCAACGTAATTCGTGCCGATTTCCGTACACAATAGGCCGATGTCTGGTCGTCTGGGACGCCTGCGACCGCTGTGCGCGCTGATCGTGGTCGCGCTGGCCGCCCCTGCCTCCGCTGCAGCCCCCGAGTGGGGAGAGGTGTCGCTGCCTGGCGGCCGGTCCGGATTGCTGCCGCGCCTGGGGCTGTCGCCCGACCTTCCGGTCGCCCTGGTGGTGGGCGAGCTCATCCGCGTCGTCCATGCCGCGCGCGAGGACGAAAACCCCGTCGTCGAGACAGTCCGCGGCTATTTTGCCGCCCCGCCCGCGAGCCCAGCCGAGCAGGTGCCGCTTCCCCTGTCTGTGTCGACGTGGCGCGGGCTGCTCGGCAACGGTGTGACCGAGGCGAACCTGATCGACAGCAGTGCTGCGGGATCGTCGTGCGTCGATGCTTTGCTATGGCCTGCTCCAGCTCGACCGCGAGACGCTGGCGACCGTGGCAGGCGACGCGGGTCTGCTCCGCCGGCTGTACGAACACCACTCCGGCGTGTTTGCGGCCTTCGCCCAGGTCCTGCAGGTCCGCGATGGCCGCATCGTATTGCCCGGAGGCGACGACAACGCCGCCGATCTGGGCGGCGCTGCGTCGGCGAGCCGCTCACCGACCCTCGTCGCGCCATTGCCACGCTCGTCGACGCCGACGACGGCCGACTGCTCTACTTCGCCGACACGGTCGCGAGCCTGGACGCGACGCAACTCGGCCTTGTCTTCCGCGGGGCAACCGCCGACACGACACCGCTCGATCAGGCACGCAGCGTCTATCGTGCGTTCACGCGAATCGAGCCAGGCTGGAAGCTCGGCGAGTTCCCGTTCGTGCGCCTCGGCGCCGACCCGGCGATGCTGCTCCCGATGCTGCGCATCGACGCGACCTCCGGACGGCTCCGCCACACGAAGGCATTCTGGGAAGTCGCACTTGGCGACCGGCGATTGCCCGATGACGTCGCGACGCGCTGGGTGAATCTCGACTCCGGCGAGCGCGCCGAGCCGGGCTGGCTGCTGCGGCGTGTGACCGACGCGCTCCTGCCCGTGCGGGTCGAGCGCCTGATGATCTACGAGTTCGCCGAGCGGCTGACCGATCGATTGGCCGGCGCATCGGCGGCCGACCTGGCGTGGCTGGTTCGCGGGTACCGCCGCTATCCCGCGCTGATGCTGACGCTCGAACGGCTCGGCATCAACGACGCCGCGGTGCTCAAGCGGCTGGTCACTCATGCCGGACGCGTCAGTGATGTCGCCGCCGATACCGCGGCGCTCGAGATCGGGCTTGCCCTGTATCAGGCGCCGCTGATGCTGGTCGCGCGTGCGCATCAGGCGCGAGCCCTCGACGATCGGGCCGTGCGGACGCTGGTGGCATCGCTCAGTGAGATCGAGCCGTCGCGCGATGGCTACGGGCGCGCGGTCGCGCCGGTGGTTCGATACCGCGCTCCTGCCCGCGCTTGGCCACGACCCCTCGATGGAAGGCGCCTCGGCGGAAGCGACGGTGCTCGAGGCCGTCGCGGGATTTCGCGCGCCGGACGAGCGTCACATCGCCAGTGACGGTGACCTGGGAGGCCGAGCAGTATCGCGTCGACGTCGCCGCATCGGAGATCGCTCGCCTCACGGAAGCCCGCGGATTGCAGGGAGGCAACACGCTCGACACCGCGCTGGCACTGTGCCGGATCGGGGCGTCGCTTGCTGCCGGCGACAGCCTCGCCACGGCACGCGAGGCCACGGCGTCGCTCGATCAGCTTCGGGCCACACTCGAGCCGATCGAGCCCAGCGAGCGGACCACGGCGTCGCCGCCGCTCCGACCTGGCGTCGTTGTCCGAGCAAGCCTCGCGCGACCTGGCCCGCGTCCGGACGCGCGCGGACCTGAAACGGCTTGGGACCATCGCCTCGCGGCTCGCGCGCGCCGAGGACGCCGCGCTGGCCGACGTGCTGACGTCGCTGCTCTACGCCATCTGGCTGGGCGACACTCAGGGCCAGCCATTTCTGGCGGGCAATGTCGCGCGCCGGCACGACTACGGCGTGCGCCTGATGACGGGCGCAGGCCGCGACGAAACGCCCTGGCAGACTGCCCACTGGAGACCTCGGGCGAGGGCGAGCCCTGGCACCTGCGTGGCGCGCTGCTGGGCCTCGACGTCGGCCTGGCGCGCCTGGCCCTGCGTCGCACCCGATTCGATCGGCCCGACGATCAGCCGACGCTCAACGACAGCGACCGCCGCACGCTGATGCTCGACCTGCCATTGACCGACGCCCTGGATTTCGAGCAGTCGACCGCGGAGACGGCGTCGCGCGTGGCTGCGGAACGGACGCGCGATCGCCGGGTCGCCCGATCGGCTCGAAGCCGCCGCTCGACGCCCTGGGGCTCGACGGCCGCCGCCGCCAGGCGATCGCCTGGGCGGGCGCGCACATGCCCGAGCAGGTCGCGTCGCTGCTGATGCGCACCGAGCTCGTGTTGCTGGGACGGCCCTCCGATGCCGAACTGCCGGACGCCTGGGGCGCGGCCGACACGCCGCGCAGCGGCTGCCTCTGCCTCGCATTCCCGAGCCCGCCCTCGGTGCAGCGCTACGCTGGCCGGGCCGGCGCGGGGCTGCTGACCTCGCGGATGGCGGACTTGAAGCTGCGTGTGCTCGAAGCGCTCGACGAGCGGCACCTCCCCGCTACGCTTACCCGCGGCGTGATGGCGTCCGCCCTTCACGACTATCTCGAGGAGGCGCGCCCGCAGCACGGCGACGACTGGTTCACGCTGGCCCGACAAGTCGACCGCGTGTCCGCCGATCGCTTCGACGACTACGTTGCCGCGCTGACGGCCGGTGGACCGCTGGTTCCGCTGGCACCGGCTCAGGCGCCGACCAACGGACATCAATAGATGCTGCGACGTGTCATGCCCGCGGCTCTGCTTGCCGCGACGCTTCTGCCTGCGGCCGCCGTGCGACCCAGACGCCTGAGCCCGAACCGCTGGTCATCAGCTCGCCCGCCGATGGCAGCTACATCACGGGGCCGGTCCTGCTGCAGGTGCGCGCCAGAACGCCAGGCTCGCGTGCGCCTGGTCACGTTCTACGCCGACGGGCGCAGCGTCTGCACCGTGGCGCGCCCGCCATTCGAGTGCAACTGGGATGCCGGCCCCGGGCTCAGGGAGCACGTCGTGCGTGCCGTCGCGACGCTGGCCGATGGCGGCAAGCTGGTGGCCACCTCGCGGACGCGCAGTGCCGGCTACGTCGAGACCGTCGAGGTCGAGATCGTGCAGGTGACGGCCACCGTCACCGACGACGAGGGACGCTTCATCAAGGGGCTGGCCCGCGATCAGTTTCGGGTGAAGGAAGACGACGTGCCCCAGCGCCTCACCGCGTTTGCCGGCGAGAACATCCCGCTCGAGATCGTCGTGGCCGTCGACGTCAGCCACAGCATGACCGACGCGATGCCGACGTTGAAGGCCGCCGTCCGCACCTTCCTCACCGCGCTGCGGCCGGCCGACCAGGTGACCTTGATGGCGTTCAACGACAACATCGTCACGCTCGCGCGCCGCGCGACGGACCCGGCGCTGCGCCTGCGCGCCGTCGACCGGCTGGCGCCCTGGGGCGGCACGGCGCTGTACGACGCGATGCTCATCGCGCTCAACACCGTCGGCAAGCAGCCCGGCCGCCGGGCGCTGGTCGTGTTCAGCGACGGCGAGGACCAGAACTCGGTCGCGACGCTCAAGCGCGTGGAGACGCGGCTCGAGACCAGCGACGCGACCATCTACACGATCGGCCTTGGGCGCAGCGTCAAGGACAGGGATCTCGCGCAGGTGATGGCGCGGATGTCGCAGATGAGCGGCGGACGCTCGTTTCTGCTCGACGACATCGAGCGAAATCAAGACCGTCTTCGCCGACATCGTCGAGGAGCTCTCGAACCAGTACCTGCTGTCGTATGCTTCGTCCAACGACGCGCACGACGGCACCTGGCGCAAGATCCTGGTCGAGCTGCCCGAGCAGAAGTACCAGGTCCGGCACCGGCAGGGCTACCGGGCGGCCGGCGGAAAGAAGAAGAAGCCATGACCACACGAACCCTCGTCGGGCTGACGTCGGTGTGGATGCTGGCCGCGACCGCGCTTCGCGCGCAACAGCCCGCGGCGCCGCCGTCACAGCCCACCTTCCGCGCGGCCACCGAGCTCATCGCTATCGACGCGACCGTCGTCACCGATCGCGGCGAGCCGATTGCCGACCTGACGCCCGAGGACTTCGTCCTCACGATCGACGGGTCGCCGCGGCGTGTCGTGTCGGCGCAGTTCATCAAGCAGGACCCGCCGGGACCGGCGCCGACGCTGGCCGGCCGCAAGCTCCCGTTCTCGACCAACGAGTCGGCCGTCGGCGGACGTCTCGTCCTGATCGTCTTCGATCTCGAGGGCATCGGCGTCGGCGGCGGCCGGGGGGCCACCGTCGCCGCCTCGCGCTTCCTCGACCAGCTCGCCAGCGCGGACCGCGTCGGCGTGCTGGCGTTCCCAACGGCGCCAGCATCGACTTCACCACCGATCGCGAGAAGGTCAGGCAGACCTTGATGCGGGTGGTGGGCCGGGGTCAGTTCTTCACCGACGGGATCTACAAATCGGCCTGTCCGAGGCGTTCGACGTCGACCGCGGCGACCCCAGCGCGTTCGAGCGTCTCGCTGGAGCGCGAATGCGCCAACGAGCGCTCGCCGGAAGGCCTCGACATCTGCCGCACCAGCCTCGAGAGCCAGGCGCGATCGATGGCGATGGTCCACCGCCAGCACGGCGTCAACTCGCTGCAGACGCTGCGTTCCCTGCTGACCACGTTTGCGAAGATCGACGCGCCCAAGACGGTCGTGTGGATCTCGGAAGGGCTGGCGCTGGCCGAGGATCGCGTCGAAATCGGCGGCATGGCGGCCATGGCGGCCGCCGCGCGCACGACCATTTACAGCCTGCACCTGGACCAGACGATCATTGCCGATGCCTCGCGCAGCCGTCCGTCCCCCTCGCTGATGCAGGACCGCCAGCTGGCCACCGACGGGCTCGCCATGATTGCCGGCATCACACGTGGCTCGATGTTCACGTCGATTGGCACCGGCAGCAACGTCTTTCAGCGCATCGCGAAGGAGATGACCGCGTACTACCTGCTGAGCGCGGAACCGGCGGCCGAGGATCGTGATGGCCGGCCGCACCGCATCAAGGTGGCCGTCAATCGCAAGGACGTCAACATCCGCGCACGTCGCGAGTTCACGCTGGCCAAGGACGCGCCGGCGCCTCCGTCGCCCGCTCAGCGTCTGGCCGCCGTCCTGCAGCAGCCGCTGCTGGCTACGGAGTTGCCGATCAAGGTGGCCACCTACAACCTGCGCACGCCGGGTGCGTCCACCGTCAAGGTGGTGGTGACGACCGAGTTTGGCCGCAATGCCACCGCTGCCGAGGACGCCGCGGTGGCGTACATCGTGCTGACCGACAAAGGCAAGGTCGCCGGGACGTCGCTGACGACCAACAAGGCGGCGCCGGTGCGAACGACCGCGCCTGGTCCACTGCAGGCAACCACGATCATCGAAGTGCCACCCGGGAAGTACCTGCTGCGCCTCGCCGTGCTCGATGCCAGCGGGCGCGCGGGCAGCGTCGAGCACCCGCTCGACGCCGGCCTCTCGTCGGTCGGCGACGTGGAAGTCGCGGACCTGCTCCTGGCGCCGGCCAATGCCGGCACCGTCGCGGCGGTGCGCCTGGTCGCAGACACGACGATCGAAGACGAGCCCTTTGGCGCGTACCTCGAGCTGTATTCCGGTTCGACCGACCTGACGCGCCGCGCGAAAGTGACCATCGAGGTCGCCGAGAGCGAGACGGCGCCCGCGATTGCCTCGGCCGAGGCGGTCGTCGGCGAGACGATGGACAAGGGCCGTTACGTCGCCCAGGCGCTGCTGCCGCTGGGCCTGGTGCCGCCGGGCGAGTACCTTGCGCGCGCACGCGTCGCCGCCGGCGACAACACGAGCGTTCAGATGCGCCCGTTCCGCCTGGCGCGCGCGGTGCCAGCCGGCCAGATGTTCAAGGACGACTTGTCGACCCGCGTGGGCGCGTTCCAGCGCGGCCATGTCCTGACGCCCGCCCTGCTGGCGCCTGCCGTGGCCAAGTCGCGCGAGTTGACGGAGACGCCGCCATCGGAACCCGTATCGCACCTGGCCGATGAAGTGGCCGCCGGCCGCCTCGAGACGCTCGACCTGGCCGCGCTCGGCGACGATGCGTCCATCACCGCGGTGTTCCTGCGAGGGCTGGCGAACTACCGGGTGGCCAAGTTCGAGGACGCTGCCAAGGAATTCCGCGCCGCCGTCAGGCAGTCGTCGGATTTCCTTCCTGGCATCTTCTATCTCGGTGCGTGCTACGCCGCAGGGGGCCGCGGCCGCGAGGCCGTGGGCGCATGGCAGACATCGCTTGTCGGCGACGATTCATCCCCCGATGTCTTTCAGCTGCTCATCGACGGCTTCCTTCGTATCGGCGACACCGATGCCGCCATCGGGGCCATCGAGGAGGCCGCGGCGAAATGGCCCGAGGACTACCGCTTCGTGGTGCGGGCGACGCTGGCGCAGGCGGCGCAGGACAAGCCAGCCGAGGCCCTGGATCGGCTGCGCCCCTGGCTGGACACGTCAAACCGGCGACCGTGAAGCGCTCGACCTGGCGCTGCGGCTCGCGTTGGCCGACCTGGCCACGCAGGCCTGTCGGGGAGGAGCAGGACGCCATCGCGAGGTTGAAAGACCTTACCGCCCGGTACGAAGCCAGCGGCACGCCCGCTGCCGCCGGTGGCTGCGCGCTGGCTCGCCTACCTGGCGGCGCGCACGCCCACGCAGTAGTCACGGCCGCCACTGCTCGCGCACGCGCGCGTAGAGCAGCTGATCGATCAGCGTGCCGTCCTTGAAGGCGCTGTGCCGGAGGCGCCCCTCCAGGGCGAACCCCGCCTTCTCCAGCACACGGGCCGAGGGAAGGTTGAACGCGAACACGTGCGCGTGAAGCCGCGCGAGATTGAAGCGCTCCAGCGCCCAGGGCGCAAATACCTGCACGGCCCCCGACATCAGGCCCTTGCCCCAGTGCGCTTCCCCGAGCCAGTAGCCCATCTCGGCGTCGACACGTTCGACGTCGGTGCGGAGCACGAGGCCGATGCCGCCGACGGCCTCGCCGTCCACTTCGATGGCAAAGTCGGTCGCGGGCACGGCGCGCACGCAATGCCGCAGCCACGCATCGGCGTCATCGAGCGTGTAAGGCGACGGGAACCGGTCGCGCAGATTGGCCCAGACCCGGCGGTTGTTGGCGTGTCGCGCCAGCGCCGTGGCATCGTCGGCCCGCCAGGTACGGACGACGCCGCCGGGAAAGGGGAGATGCATGTGACTGGGATTATAGGTCCGTCCAATTTGCGCGCCGAGCAAGGTGGGGTAAGGTGTCTGCCGTGCCTATCACTCCCGCGCAACTCCATGACCCGATCATCGAGTACGTTCAGCCTGCCGGCCTGACCCTCAGACCCGACGACACCATCGCCATCGCCCTGGAACGGGCGCGCCAGCTGCCGGCGACCCAGATCATCCTGTATTGCTACGTCGTGGACCTCGAGGAGCGCCTGGTCGGCGTGGTGCCCATCCGGCGCCTGCTGACGACGGCGCCGGAGGCACGCATCGACTCGATCATGATCGACGACGTCGAGGCCATTCCGTCGTGGGCGACCGTGCTCGTCGCAGCGGAATACTTCGTCAATCGTCGCTTCCTCGCCTTCCCCGTCGTCGAACCTGGCGGACGACTGGTGGGCGTCGTCGACGTCAGCCTCTTCACCGACGACGTGCTGACGCTGGCGCGGCAATCCTTCGACGGCATCTTCCAACTCATCGGCGTCCACGCTACTGAAGGGCGCACGGCGTGGACCAGCTTCCTCGATCGCTTCCCGTGGCTGCTCTGCAACGTCGCCGGCGGCCTGATGTGCGCCGTCCTCGCCAGCTACTACGAGGGACTGCTCGAGCACCTGGTCGTCCTCGCTCTGTTCATCCCCGTCGTGCTCACACTGGCCGAGGCCGTCAGCATCCAGTCGCTGACCCTGACCCTGCAGAACCTGTCTGACGGTCCGATCCACTGGGGGATCGTCGCGCGAGGGGTGGCCAAGGAGTTCCTCACGGCGCTGATGCTTGGCCTGGGATGCGGGTCCATCGTCGGACTGGCCGCATTCGCGTGGAAGGGCGCTACCGGCGTGGGCTTCGTGCTGACGCTGGCCATCACGGTGGCGATGATCACGGCGTGCCTGCTCGGCGTGCTGATGCCCACGGCCCTGCGCGCGTTGAAGGCCGACCCGAAGATCGCGGCCGGCCCCATCGTGCTCGCGCTGACCGACCTGGCGACGCTGCTCTGCTACTTCAACATGGCGGGTATCCTGTTGGGGTGAGCCCGCTGCCGCGGCCGCCATGGCTGACCGACGCAGCACTTTTCAGCGTGGGCCGCCCTCGCGTCCGTGAGCGACGCCGCGGCTGGCCTGCCCGTGCTGGCGCCGTTCACGGGAGAGGTGCTTGCGCACCTTCGCCGCGGTCACGCCAGACGACGTCGTCACGGCCGCCGCAACCGGCCGCGCGGCTCAGGCCGCCTGGGCCGCACGCGCTCCGGCGTCACGCGCTTCGGTGCTGCTGCGCGTGCACGACCTTCTGCTGGCGCGTCAGGAACAGGCGCTCGATCTGATCCAGCTCGAAACCGGCAAGGCGCGGCGGCACGCCTTCGAGGAAGTGGCCGACGCGGCCAACGTGCTGCGCTACTACGCGGTGCGCGCTCCAGGCTGGCTGGCGCCGTCGCGACGCCGGGGCGCGATTCCCCTCCTGACGAAGACGACGCGCGAGATCTCGCCGGCGGGCCTGGTCGCCGTCATCGTGCCGTGGAACTACCCGCTCAACCTGTTCATCACCGACATCACGCCTGCGCTGGTCAGCGGCAACGCCGTGGTCGCGATGCCCGACCAGCAGACGTCGTTCACGGCGCTCTGGGCGCTGGCGATCTGGCGAGAGGCGGGCGTGCCCGACGAGATTCTGCAGGTCGTGACCGGGCCCGGCGCCGAACTGGGCCCGGTGCTGATCGGCCAGGCCGACGCGGTGCTCTTCACCGGCAGCACGCCCACCGGGCGGATCGTCGCGGCGCAGGCCGGGGCGCGGCTGGTGCCTGCCTCGGTTGAACTGGGCGGCAAGAATGCGCTGCTCGTGCTCGACGACGCCGACCTCGACGCCGCGGCCGACGGCATCGTCCGCGGGTGCTTCGTCGGCGCCGGCCAGGTGTGCCTGTCGTACGAGCGGCTCTACGTCGACCGGCGCGTCTACGAGGCGCTCGTCCCGCGCCTGGTCGAGCGGACGCGCGCGCTGCGCCTCTCGTGCAGCTTCGACTGGGACGTCGAGGTGGGCACGCTCGGCTCGGCCAGGCAGCTGGCGCGCGTGCGCGCACATGTGGACGACGCCGTGGCCAAGGGCGCGCGGGTGCTGGTCGGGGGCACGACCGCGGCCCGACATCGGCCCTTTCGCGTTCGAGCCGACGCTGCTGTCCGGCGTCACGCCGGCGATGACGCTGTGGGGCGAGGAGACGTTCGGTCCCGTCGCGGCCGTCTACGCCGTCGACAGCGACGACGAGGCGGTCGCTCGCGCCAACGACTCGGCGTACGGTCTGACCGCGAGCGTGTGGTCTCGAGATGTCGCGCGCGCCCGACGCGTGGCGCGCCGGCTGGCCGTCGGCTCGGTGAACATCAACGAGGCGTATGCCGCCGCGTGGGGATCGGTCGACAGCCCCAGCAGCGGCTGGAAGGCGTCGGGCCCTGGCCATCGCCACGGGCGGCGCGCGTTCGACGTCGTCACCCGCACGAAGACGATCGCGGTCCAGCGCCTGGTGCCCCTGGCGGTGCCCCGCGGCGTCGCGCCTGCAACGTATCGGCGCGTGCTGACCGCGCATGCTGCGGCTGATGCGCTGGCTTCCCGGGGTGCGATAGGAAATTGACGATTGCAGACTGCCGATTGCAGATCAAATCGTGTCGGGCTCTTCGAACACGACGGTGACGGTGTTGCGCTCGAGCAGGATGGACCGGCCGACCAGTTCAGGATGCTTCGGGCTGGCGACGACCAGCGCCATCACGAGCGCCAGGTCACGAAACGCCTGCGGGTCCCAGTCGAACAGGTCCACAAACAGGATCTCCGCGTCCGACAGGTCCGTGCCCTTCTCTGCCGGCTCCCAATACTGATTGCCGTCCGACGACGGCGTGTTCACGAGGATGGTCGTCGGTTCCGCGCCGGCGGCCACGCGGAGAAACGGCCACGTCTGGTCTTCGCGGTCGCGCTCGGCATCGCCCATGCCGATCGCATCGAGCACGATGGCGCGAAACAGCAGCGCGCGAACCTCGTCGTAGCGTTCGAGGGCGGCCTCGTCGGCCTCGCTGGACCTGAGGTAGTTGTTCCACAGCGAGCGCGCGCACTCGCAGTAGCGCTGGATCAGTTGGTCGACCGTTGGGCGTCATGAATGATCGTCGATGGCGGATTGATGATCTACGGATTGACGCTTGGGTCAGTCGCCGTGAGTGTCGTCGACCCGGGCCTCGCCGGGCGTCTGGCGTGCCAGCGCCTGCTCCCGCGCCTTCTGGAGCAGCGCGCGCATCGGCTCGGCGCTGCGATCGAGCTCGAACACGAGGAACTTCCGATCGGGCAACGACAACGCGGACACCGTGAAGTGGAACTCGCGCCCCTCCGGATCGACCTCGGCGCACGGTCCCCACGTCAGACGATCCGCCCGCGGCTCGGACCAGAACTGCCGCGCCTGCGGCAAGGAAGCTGCCCAGAAACGGAAAGCGTCGGATTCCGGCTGAAGGCCGCCATCCAGGCCGGCGGCGTGCCCACCGAGGCAAATGCGCCGTCGGGCGTCTGCTCGAAGATGCCGATCTCGAGCGCGGAGACGACCGCCTGAAGCGCGTCGTTGCTCATATCTCCCCCATTATCGCGACGCCATCGCCCGCGCGAGGATCAGAGAACGCCTCTTCGACGCCCTCGCCCGTCTTCGCGCTGGTCCGCACGACTTTCCAGCCCAGCTCGCCCGCCTGCTCGAGCGCGGCGTGGTCCACTTGCCACCGATCGGCCAGGTCGACCTTGTTGAGCGCCAGCACGAACGGCACTTTGCCGATCTCCTGCTCGGCAGCCTGCTGCAGCGACCGGCGACGTCCAGCGTCGCGCGCCTCGTGCCGTCGGCAACCAGCAGGTACGCCGACGGCGCCCTGCAGGTACGACATGCGCACCTTCTGGAACTCGTCCTCGCCGTAGATGTCCCACAGGATCAACTCCATCTCGCCGCGGAGCAGCGAGACGGATTTCTTGTCGATCTTGACGCCGAGCGTCGTCAGGTACTTGTCCGAGAAGATGCTGTGGACGAACCTCGACACCAGGCTGGTCTTGCCAACCGCAAACGCGCCGAGCATGCAGACTTTTTTCTGAATCATCTCAATCCGCGCAATTTCGTAATCGTCAATCTGCAATCTGCAATCTGCAATTTCAGTTCGCTCCCCACTTCGTCCCTTTCAGAAACGCCAGCAGGTCCGCCAGTTCCTGCCGCGACAGCTGGTCGCCGTAGCCGGCCGGCATCACCGACGCCGCGCCTGGCTGCATGTCGGCGACCTGGGCGCGCGGGATGCGGGCTTCCTGCGATTCGCCGATGGTCAGGACCAGCTCGTCCGGCTGCTCGGCCTTCAAGACGCCGCTGTGCGTCGCACCGGCGGTCGTCGTGACGACCAGCGGCTCGTACCCGCGCACGAAGCTGGCGTTCGGAAAGATGATGGCCTCCAGCAGGTCGCGCTCGCTGCGAATCTGACCGATCGACGTCAGGTCGGGACCGAGCTTGCCGCCGCGATATCCGATCGCGTGACACGTCGCACACGCGGCCTTCGGGCTGTTGAACAGCGACTGGCCGCGACGGATATCGCCGCCGCCGACCATGCCCGCGATGAGCTGGTCCAGGCGCTGGGCCTGTTTGACCGAATCAGCCTGCAGCGAGGCAAGCAGGGCCTCGCCCCTGGCCTGCACGGCCGGCGAGTACTTCGCCAGGCGCGGGACGCAGAACATCGGGGCGCACGTTCGACCGGCCGGGCGCCTGCTCCAGTGCCGCCAGCATCGCCAGGCCGAGTGCTTCATCGCCGCTCTTGATCGAAGGCGGGCAGCAGTCGCGGCAACTCGATCGGGCCGGCCTGTCGCACCACGTCGACCAGCGCCTGCAGCTGGTCGCGGTCGAGCCGGGCCTTCTCGACAATCGCGGCGGCAGCCGTGCGCAGGGCCACGGGCTGTCCAGGATCGAGGCTGGCGCGCAAGAGCGCGAACTGGTCCGCGGTCACCAGCGGCAACCCCTTGCTGAGCGACCCCAGGGCGTCCAGGCGTACGGCCGTTGGCCGCGACGGATCGCGCGCGACGCGCAACAAGCGCCGCCTGCAGGTCGGTTGAAGCCGTTGGCGAAGCCGGCGCGGAACGAGCCACGGCAACAGCAAGTTGCGCGATATCCGGCTCTCCACTCGACATCGCGCCCACCAGCGGGGCCAGCCACGCCTCGGGCAGCTGCTTCACGCGCGACGACGCCATGGCTCGCAACACCGCCGCGCGCACGTCGTGCGGCGTCGACGGGTTCAGGGCCGCGCCAAGCTGCTGCTGAACGGCCGCGTTGTTGCCAAACTGCGCCAGCTTCTGCTGCAGTTGTTCCAGATCCGCGGCGCTCTGGTCGGCCTTCGCCATCCGTTGCTGGAAATACCCGGCAAGGGCGTCGCCCCAATCCTGATGGCGCGCGACGACGCGCCACGCGGTGTCGCGCATGTCCGCGTCGGGCGACTCGAGCAGGGCAACGACTGTGGCCGCCTGCAGTCCGCCGTTGGGCATCTGGTCGAGCGCGAACAGCGCCGCGCGCTGCGTGCGGAGCGACGGGCTCGTCAGCGCCGCCGCGGTGGATTCCGGATCTGCGATCTCGATGAGCGCGTAGGTCACCGAATGCTCGCCGACGCGGTCGAGCGGCAGAGCCGCGGCGGTGACGCAGCGCCGGCACGGCGCGCCGGTCGCCGATGCGTCCCAGCGCCTCGGCGGCGCCGCGTCGCACGGCCGGGAGCCGCGATGCGACCGCCTCGAGCAGTTGCGGAACCGAACCGGCGTCGCGCCACAAGCCGACTGAATGGAGCGCGGCCAGCCGCACGCTGAGGTCGGCATCACCCAGGGCGGGGCGAATCGCCGCTCGCGCCTCGGCGGTGGCGTTCCGCGTCAGCGCCCAGATCGCGTTCCGCCGCTGAGTGGCCGTGCGTCCCTTCGCGACCACGCCGCCGAGCACCGGCAGGGCCTGCGCCCTCGAGCGTCGCGAGCTGCTCGATCGCGCGCCGTTGCACGGCCGGCCGCGGCATCGTCGAGGCGCGCGGCCAGCTCGACCGGCGTCAGCGTGGCCCAGGCGATCTTCAACCCACGCGGATCCTGCATCGCCGGAGCGGCGCGACGACGCACGCGATAGATCGCGCCGAGGACGTCCGGCTTGGCCAGCTGCGACGTGGGGCAACACAGCTTGTACCAGGCGCCGGTGTCGACGACGAGCAGGCTGCCGTCGGCGTCTTCGATGACGTCGGTCGGGTGGAAGTCGAGGCTGTCGGCGACGAGGAAGTCCGAATCGCGGCTCTTGAACGTCGCGCCGCTGGGCTCGAGGACGTGCCGCGTCACCTTCTGCATGTTGAACAGCGCCGCGAAGAAGTTGTCGCGGTAGCCGTCGCCGAAGACGCGCGACGCATATCGGGTCAGGCCCGAGACCGCGGCGGCCCCGAGGTGACTGACCGGCGGCATCAGGTCGCCGGTCTGCGGGTGTCCGTCGATGACGCCGTGCGGCTTGCCGAACAGGCCGCCGTAGACGGCATGGATGAACGCGTCCCGCCGGCCGAGCTGCGGGTGCTCGAGAAACGTCGCCGTGAGCATCGCCTCGCCGCTCGGCGTGAACGCGACGTCGACCGGGTTGTCCATGCCGCCGGCGATCACCGGCTCCACGAGCGTCTCGCCAGGCCGTCGGCGGAAGATGTGCGCGGCGCGCGTCACCAGCGGCGGTTTGCCCGGCCGCTCGTAGGTCTGCTCGGCAAACGCGCCCTTGGTCCAGTAGATCCACCCGTCGGGTCCGAGATACGGACCGTGCAGATCGTTGGCGCACGTCGTCAGCGTCTTGCCGGCGAACCATTCTTCCCGCGTGTCTGCGACGCCGTCGTCGTTGGTGTCGGTCAGCTTCCAGATGCTGGGCGGCGCTCCCACATACAGCGAGCCGTCGAACCACATCGCGCCCTGGGGCAGCATCATGCGGTCGGCGAAGACCACGCTGGTGTCGAACGTCCCGTCGCCGTCCTTGTCTTCGAGCCGCACGATCCGGTGCGGCCGATCGGCGAGTTGCTTTTCGACCTTGTCGTTGGACCCGGAGGAATCGGCGACGTAGAGGCGGCCGCGCTCGTCGAAGTCCGCGACGATGGGCCGATCGACCAGCGGAGGTCCAGCGACGCGCACGACCTCGAAGCCGGCCGGCACCGTGAACTTCGGGGGTGGCGCCGTGACGGTTTCCTGCGCTGACGGGAAGGCCATCGCGCTCACCAGTGCCGCTAAAGCTGAGGCGGCGCAGGTGGAGCCGTTGAGCCTGAAGGTCATGGGAAGCCCGGGGTGCGGACGTGGACGGCCGCGGATCCCCGGCATTAGATACCAACCCGCTGCAATCGAGCAACGGGCCGCTTCGTGGCGGCGACGGAGTATCCTCCTCCCATGCGCCGACGCGACTTGCTCTCCAGCCTCGTTGTGCTTCCCGCGCTCGGCCGGGTCGAGCGGCTCGACAGCGTCCAGGGCGCGGCCGACTCGCCGCGGCTTGAAGCTCGGCACCGTCACCTACAACATCGCGAAGGATTGGGACGTGCCGGCCCTCATCGCGAACCTCACGGAGGCGCGCTTCGACGCGGTGGAGTTGAGGACGACGCATCGTCACGGCGTCGAGCTGTCGCTTTCGCCGGCAGCGCGGGCGGACATCCGGAAGCGATTCGAGGACTCTCCAATCAGGATTGGCGGGCTCGGCACGACCTGCGAGTACCACTCGCCCGACCCCGGCGTCGTCCGCAAGAACGTCGACGAGACCAAGGCCTGGGTGCAGCTTGCCCGCGACATCGGCTCGCCTTCGGTGAAGGTGCGGCCCAACGGGCTGCCCAAGGACGTGCCGGAGGAAAAGACGCTCGAGCAGATCGGCAAGGCGCTCGCCGAGTGTGGCGCATTTGCGCGCGAGCACGGCGTGGCGATTCAGCTCGAGGTCCACGGCGAGGGGTCGTCCAGGCTGCCCCGCATTCGCAAGATCCTGGACTACGGCGGGAACCATCCGGCCGTGCGTGTGTGCTGGAACTCGAACCCGACGGATCTGCTGGATGGCGGCTTCGACTCGAACTTCGCGCTGGTCCGCGACCAGATCGGCCAGGTCCACATGCGCGACTTGTTTGTCGACTATCCGTGGCGGCCGCTGCTCGGCGGGTTGTCAGCGATGTCGTTTTCGGGCTACTGCTTTGCAGAGATACCCGAGTCGTCCG
>CAWFRL010000011.1:0-121443 GCA_963818215.1 Vicinamibacteria bacterium
ACGTTACCGCAGCCAGCGCGTCTTCGTCATGGGCGAGGTCCGGGGACCCGGCGCCTATCAGTTGACCGGTGACATGACCATCATCGAGGCGCTCGCGAAGGCCGGCTGGGCCACGCAGAACGCGGCAGAAGAGATCCTGATCGTGCGCGCGCCGCCCGGCGCGAAGGCAGCGGGCCCCGCGATGCCGACCGACGCCGAGGCGACCGTGATCAAGGTGAACGTGCGCGAGCTGCAGGCGGGCGTGCTTTCCCAGAACGTGGCGCTCCGCGACGGCGACTCGATGGTGGTCAGAAGTCGCAGGCGGTGTACGTCTTCGGGCAGGTGCGCACCCCCGGCGCCTATCCGATCGACCGCGGCACGACCGTGCTCCAGGCGCTCTCGCTCGCCGGCGGGGTCACCGACCGCGGATCGACGGGCCGCATCAAGGTCGTACGGACCGCGGACGGCAAGAAGAAAGAGGTCAAGGTCAAGCTCACCGACGTCGTGGAACCTGGCGACACGCTCATCGTCGCCGAGCGGTTCTTCTAGCGCACGTGGGGCGGGGCTTTGGCCCCGCCGTCTCCGAGGACGCGCATGCAGATTGACAACCAGGCCAGGGTCGTTCAGTTGCGCAACCAGCACGACGACGAGCATCACCTCACGGACTACGTCCGCGTGGTCTACAAGCGCCGGTGGATCGCGATCCCGACGCTGCTCGTGGTGTTCACCGTCGGCGCGCTGAACAGCTATCGCACCACGCCGATCTACGAGGCGCGCACGCAGCTGCTCATCGAGAAGGACACGCCGAAGGTCGCCAGCCTCAACACGATGTTCCAGGAGCAGGACGGCTGGTACAACGACGACTTCTATCAGACGCAGTACAAGATCCTGCAGAGCCGCAGCCTCGCGCGCCGGACCGTCGAGCTCATGAACCTGCCGGCGCATCCCTCCCTGCGCCAGGCGACGGCACCGAGCGAGGCCCCCATCACGCTGACCGGCCTCTTCTACGACGGGATCGCCCTGGCTCGCAGGGCGGTGAGGGTGCTCCAGCCGAGAAGCCCGCCGCCCCGCGTCAGGACGCGCGTGACTCGCTGGCGCAGTACGTCGGCCTGGTCCTCGGGTCGCTGAACGTCGTGCCCGTGCGCAACAGCCGGATCGTCGAGCTGCGGGTCACGTCGTCGGAGCCGCAGCTCGCGGCCGACATGGCCAACGGGCTCGCGAAGGCCTACATCCAGCAGAACCTCGAAACCCGGTTCTCCGCCTCGAAGGACGCCACCGACTGGCTGGGCGAGCGGCTGGCCGAGCAGCGGCGCCAAGTCGAGGAGAGCGAGGCGGCGCTCCAGCGCTACAAGGAGTCGCACGACGCGGTCGCGGTCGAGGACCGCCAGAACATCGTCGTGCAGCGGCTCGCGGATCTGAACGGGGCCGTCACCAAGGCCAAGACCATGCGGATCGAGAAGGAGGCGCTCTACAACCAGCTGAAGGCGGTGCAGGGCACACCGACGGTCGACACACTGTCCGCCGTGCTGGGTAACGAGTACATCCAGAAGCTGAAGGGCGAGCTCGCCGATCTGCAGAGTCAGCAGGCGCAGCTGACGGAGAAGTACGGCGAGCGGCACCCCGAGATGGTGCATCAGGAACGCCGTGCAGGTGACGCAGGCCAAGTTCGACAACGAGGTGAACAAGATCGTCGAGTCGATGCACGCCGAGTTCCAGGCGGCGCTCGCGCAAGAGCGGAGCCTCGTCGGCGCGCTCGAGAGCCAGAAGACCGAGGCGCTCGGGCTGAACCGAAAGGGCATCGAGTACAGCGTCCTGCAGCGCGAGGCCGAGAGCAACCGGCAGGTATACGAGGCGCTGCTGCAGCGCACGAAGGAAACAGGGATCTCGAGCGAGCTGAAGACCAGCAACATTCGCGTGGTGGACGCCGCGGAGATGCCCACCTTCCCGGTGCTGCCGCGCCGCGGGCACGACCTGATGATGGCGTTTCTCGCGGGATCGTCCTCGCGCTCGGGCTCGTGTTCCTCTTCGAATACCTCGACAACCGCATCAAGTCGCCGCAGGAGCTGCGGGCGCACCTGAACCTCGCCTTCCTCGGGATGATCCCGGGATCGACGACAGCGGGCCGACGCTGCTGCACGAGGCCGTGCCCCCGGCCTTCGGCGAGGCCATCCGCGCCGTCCGGACGAACGTGCTGTTCTCGTCGGCCGAAGACGGCGTGCGCACCGTTGTCGTGACGAGTGCCGGTCCCGGCGAGGGCAAGAGCCTCTTCTCGAGCAATCTCTCGGTCTCGCTCGCGCAGGCCGGCCAGCGCGTGCTGCACATCGATGCCGACATGCGGCGGCCCCGCGTGCACGAGATCTTCGACGTGACGCAGGAGCCCGGCCTCTCGAACCTGCTCGTCGGCGACTGCAAGCCGAGCGAGGCCGTTCGGAAGACGGCCGTCCAGAACCTCTGTGTGCTGCCGGCCGGGATGATTCCGCCGAACCCCGCGGAGCTGCTCGGGTCGAAGCGGTGCGGCGACTACCTCGCGACGCTCGGTGAGCACTTCGACTGGGTGATTCTCGACTCACCGCCGGTTCTGGCCGTGGCCGACGCATCGGTGCTCGCCAATGCGGCCTCCGGCGTCATCTTCGTGGTGGGGGCCGACCAGACCAGCCGCAACACCGCGAAAGCGGCGGTTGAGCAGCTGAGCGCCGTGCAGGCCCACGTCATCGGCGCCGTGCTCAACCGTGTGGATTTGGAGAAGAACCCGTATTACTACTCCGCGTCCGTCCGGAAGGAGTCCGTCGGGTATTACGCTCAGGCGTCCAAGTCCAGTGCGACCTGACGCTGGTATGTCAGTCCGTCAGTTACGTCGCCCTCCTTGGTCTGCAGAGTGCCATCTTCCTGACATTGATGGCCCATGCCGTGGAGTGCACAGTTTACGCCAACGGGTAGCCGGCGCTTCCCCGTCGATCGCCTTCCAGGTCCTGCCCGCAACCGTCACTATCACCCACGGCGCCAGTCGCGTGCTTCCTTCGCGGTAATGTGGACGGCCGCCGCAGGCCCACGCAGCGGCGTCCGGCGACGGCGGCGGCACGTCAGGAGAGGGTGAGGTTCAGCTGTGCGATTGCTGCTTCTGAGCGTCTCCGGGCGACTCGGCGGAGCAGAGCGGGTTCTGGTTGACATCGTTGCGGTGACCCGGGGGCTGCAGCCGGACTGGGCAATTCACGTCCTCAGTGTCGAAGAAGGCCCGCTGCGACGTGAAGTGGAGTCGCTCGGTGCGTCGTACAGGGTGCTGCCGTTGCCCCGACTGTTTGCCGCGACCGGCGAGCATGGCCGCCACCCTGTGATGACCGCAGCCCGGCTGGCCATGGCGCTCCCGTCGCTGGTGCGGTATGCACGAGCGCTCGGCAAACGTCTCGACGAAGTCACGGCCCGACATCGTGCACGCCAACGGGCTCAAGGCGCATGTCCTGTCGTCGTGGGTCGCCGGCGAAAAGACCCGTCTGGTGTGGCACGTCCATGACTATGTGAGCACTCGGGCGATGTCGGCCTGGCTGTTTCGCCGTTGTTCAGGGCCGAGCAGCGGCCATCCTTGCCAACTCTGACAGTGTGGCAGCCGACGTCCGGCGACTCGTGGCGCAACCCGCGCGGGTCCACGTGCTGCACAACGGCGTTGACACGACCCGCTTTCGTCCCGACGGACCGTCGCAGGACCTGGACGCGGCTGCGGTCTTCGGCCGGCACCGGTCAACACGGTGCGCGTCGGCCTGGTGGGGACCTACGCGAAGTGGAAAGGCCACGAGGTGTTTCTCCGCGCGGTGTCGCGCCTCAATCCACGTCTGCACGTCCGCGGATACATCGTCGGGGGCCCTTTGTACCAGACGGGTCCGAGCCAGTGGACCCGGGCAGCCCTGCAGACGCTGGCCACCGGGCTTGGGCTTGGTGATCGGATTGGGTTTGTCGAGTTCCAGGCGGAGACGGCTCCGTATACCGCGCGCTGGACGTCGTGGTGCATGCGAGTACCAACCGGAGCCGTTCGGGCTTGTCGTCGCCGAAGCCATGGCGTGCGGCAGGGCGGTGATTGTGAGCGATGCCGGCGGCGCCCGGGAAATCGGCCAGCCGGAACACTCCGTGATCACGCACCGCCCAGCTGATGTCGCGGATCTGACTGCCCAGATTTCACGGCTTGCCGCTGACGCGCCCCTGCGAAGTCGATTGGGCGAGAGTGCTGCCTCCGCCGTGCAGCGTGACTTTTCAACGCAGCGGATGGGCCGCACCCTCCACGCGATGTATGCCACGTTGTAATGGCGCGACGCGATGTCGCGTGGCGTGAACGGTATGTCACGACCTGTACGCGTCGCCGTGGTGACATACAACTTGCCGCGAGCGGGCTACAAACGAGGGGGCGTCGAACGCGTCGCCCACGAACTCTCCGAAGGACTTGCCGCTCGTGGTCATGCCGTGACGGTGTTCTCGCACGATCCCGCGCCTCCGGGCCTCCTACACCGTCGGCGACCTGCCCTGGGCAGGTTCGCCAGCACGCGGCTGGGCCGGAGCGTGACGATGGGATACCTCGGCAACGTGCTGTGGCTGCTGGCCGCCTTTGGCGAGGCGGAGGTGATCATCTCCCACGGGGACAGCCTGTTACTGCCGGCGTTGCGGCGACCCGGTGATCCGGGTCATGCACTGGCTCGGCCATCGACGAAGCGCGGCGGCGACGTCGTTGCACCGGCGCGTGTTGCAGCTCGGCGTCTATGTGCCTGGAATTGCTGACCTCGATGACACAGCTCAGCGTGGGTGTCAGCGCAGCGACCAGGGAGTCCAACCGATGGGTCGCGCGCGTGATACCCAACGGAGTGGACTGGTCGGTGTTCCATGAGATGCCGCGGCGCGGCGCGGACGCCGGGCATCGTCTTTGTGGGAGCCATGGGCGGCCGCAAGCGTGGCGCATGGCTCGTGAAGCAGTTCGTCGAGCGCATCCGACCGAGTGTGCCTGCCGTCGGCGACGCTGCACATGGTTTGTGAGGGCGGCGCGGCTGTTGAAGGCGTCGAATTCTACAAAGGTCTCGATGACCGGCGCTGGCCGCGTTGTATCGCCGGGCGTGGGTGTATGCGTCGCCGTCGACGTATGAAGGGTTTGGACTGCCGTACATCGAAGCCATGGCGTGTGGCACGCCGGTGGTCGCAACGACCAATCCCGGAAGCATCGAGGTCCTGGCGGGCGGCAAGTACGGCCGGCTGGTTGAGCGACGAGGAGTTCGCCGACACCTGATGGAGCTGTTGCGCAATCACGGCGAGCGCGAGGCGCTGTGCGTGGCAGGTCGAGACGCGCGCGGCCCAATTCGATCTTCGGCGAACCATTGACGAAGTACGAGCGGCTCGTCTTCTCGCTGGCAAACGGCCATGGCTGATGACATCTTGACCAGGCCTGGATGAGCGGCTCGACGGATCGGTCCGCGTCGCGCCACCGTCCTGGAACCGCGCAGGGCGGCGATCTCGCAGCCCGAAACTCCCGCGGAGGCGCCCGTCGTCGAGGAGCCCGGCGCAGCCAGGGAACGACTCCTCTGGGTCGTGATTTTCCTGGCTGTCCAGTTCCTGTGGGGTGCACTGCTGTTCCTGCCGGGCTCGCAGCCGTACCGCCCTGTGGTTCGCGGGCTGCCCTATGCGGTCAGCGCCGGGCTGACTGTTGATCTACTGGCCCAGGGCGATGAGGGGCCGCGCGCCGCGCGGAACCCTGTTGCTCACCTTCGCCCTCGGTCTGCTTGGCCTGAACCTTCTGCATCCGACCACGCAGGTCACCGCGGGGATTGCGCAGGTGCCTGTTCCAGGTCGCCATCGCCGCGCCGATGTTCTGGGCGTGGAGGGCCGTTCGTCGCCGGCTCAGCTGCGAAAGCTCCTGGTCCTGGCTTTCGTGTTCAACGCGATCGGCTCCGTCCTGGGCGTGTTCAGGTTTACAACCCCGATCAGTTCATGCCTCCGCAGTTCAGCTCGCTGGGCACGCGGATGAACGAGCTTTACGTCGATTCGCTCACCTACGTCGGGATTGATGGCCGGCGAATCGTCCGGCCCCCGGGACTCGAGCGATCAGCCAGGCGGTGCGGCTATCGCCGGGGCCCTGACCGTCGTCCTTGGCGTCGGTCTCAGTGTGGGCGCGAGGAGCCCGGGCGCGTTGGCCGCGCAGCTCATCGCGGTCGCCGTCGGGTTGGCGGCGATCTACCTGACGCAGGTCCGGTCGCTGCTCATGATGTCGGTCGGCGCCCTGGCCGTCATCGCCGTCGTGCTGTTTCGGCGCGGGCAGGTCGGCAGGCGGGGCGGATCGCGATCAGCGCGGCCGTCCTGGTCGTCGCTTGCCTTCGTCTGGGCGCGGTCGCTTGGCGGGGAGTCGGTCGAGCAGCGGTTCGTCGGTATCACGCAGCAGGGGGCGGTGCGCGCGTACCAGGACAATCGCGGCGCATTTGTCGCCAACACATTCGGTGATCTGCTGGACCGGTACCCGCTGGGGGCTGGTTCGGTCGCTGGGGCATGATGAGCGTGTACCTCGGGGATGCCTGCCGATCTCGAGCCACGCCCATCCACGCGGAGATTCAGGCAACCGGTTGGCTGCTCGACGGCGGCATCCCGATGTGGTTGCTCTACGGCGGCGCGGTCGTGATGGCGCTGGTCGGGCGCCTATCGATTCTGTGTGAGACGGGTGCGTGCCGGATCTGGCCGAGAAGTCGCATTGTCGTGCTGGGCGTGCAGGCGCTGATCGCCGGATTTGCCTGGGCCGGTCCCGCCTTCAACACGCAGCTGGGTTCGCAGTTCTGGTTCTTTACGAGCGCGCTCTACGGTGCGTCACGCGGAGTGTACGGCACGACTGCCTGGCGCAAATGACGCGAACCCATCGATTTCTCGGCGGCGTCACGCTCGGCTCGCCTGCAGCTGGTGCTGGCGACGGTCGTCGGTCTGTTGATGACGCCGTTTCTCCTCAGGCGGCTGGGGTCCGAGACGCTGGGTTTCTGGCTGGTCGCACAGCAACTCCTCGGCTACCTGCTGCTGATGGACCTCGGCGTGACGGCGGTGTTGCCGCGCGAAACGGCGTACGCGGTCGGCCGGGCCGGCGGTGCGAGAACCGGCAATCTGGCCAGCGTCATCGCGCGGGCGCGGCGGGCCACCAGTTTCCAGGTCCCGCTGGTGTGTCTGGCCACCGTGGCCGTGGGAATCTGGGCCGCACACGCGAACCCAGCATCCCGGTGCGCCACTGATGCTGGTGCTGGCCTGTTTCGCGCTGCTCTTCCCGTTACGGCTCTATCAGTCGGTGCTGCAGGGGCTGCAGGAACTGCCGTTCCTCGGCAAGTTGCAGATCGCATCGTGGCTGGTCATGACCGGACTGACGGTCGTGCTGGTCCTGGCGGGCGCGCGGCTGTGGGCGCTGGTCGTCGGATGGGTCGCCGCCCAGACACTGACTGCCGCGGCGACGTGGCTCCGCGTTCGTCAGCGCCATCGACGCGCCTGGCCGGCGTCGGACGTCCAAACCGGGCTGGCCGGAAGTGCGCCCCTACGTGCAGAACGCCGCATGGGTCAGCGTCGCCCAGGTGGCGCAGGTGTTGCTCAGCGGCTCGGACCTGCTGATGGTCGGCAGCCTGCTTGGTGCGCAGTCGGTGGTCCTCTACGCTTGCACGAGCAAACTCACGACCGTCCTGGCCAACCATCCGCAGCTGGTCATGGCCTCTGCGGCGCCCGCGCTGAGTGAGCTGTGGGCCGCCGGTAAGCGCGAGCGGCTGATCGAACTGGTCACCGCGCTCACGCTCGCGATGTTGACGACCAGCGGGCTGATCGTCTGCCTCACGCTTGCGCTCAATGAAGGTTTCGTCACGTGGTGGGTCGGGCCCAGTGCAGTATGGCGGCGGCACCCTGACGATATTGCTGGCACTGCAGTTGATACTGCGGCACTGGAACATCACTCTCATCTACGGTCTGGTCGCCTTCGGTCTCGAGCGGCGTGTGTCGATGACCAATCTGGTGGATGGCGCCGTTTCTGTCGTCCTCGGCCTTCTGCTGATTCCTGTGATCGGGCTGGCCGGGCCCGTCGTGGGCTCGCTGGTGGCCGTTGTCGCCATCAGTCTGCCGTCCAATCTGTTCGCGCTGGCCGCTCGAACCGACGTCACGCCCTCACGTTGGGTCCGCAGCCTGATGCCCTGGGGCTGGCGAGTCCTCGTGCTTGCGACTGATCTGCGTCTGGCTGCCTACGGTGTGGGTGCCCTCAACCGTCGCGGGCTTGTCGGTGGCCGGCGCTGCAATCAGCGTCGTCTATCTTGCGACGATGGCGCACGGCCTGAGACGTAGCGTGCTGGCGCCGTTTGTCACCGCCCGCCTGGCCCCTCTGTTTCCGCGGCTCACCTGGCTTCGAGCGGCGTGACGAGGCGGCGGCTGGTGAGATCCGGACCATCGCGTTCGTCTATGGAGTGCCGTTGGGCGTGGGCGGTCTGGGAACACAGGCCGGCAACGCGCTGCGCGCCCTGGCGCTGACCGGATGTCATGTGCACGCGATCGGACCCGGACCGGGCGTGGACGCGTATGCGCGCGCGCAGGCCAACGTCACGTGGCATCACTCGCCGGCCTCGCCCACCGGACGCGCCTGGTGGCGGCCCTTTCGCCGGTTCGCCGGCGCCGGGCAGATGTGGACCGACCAGCGCATCGGCCGTTTCGCGGGCGCCGTTGTCGCCCGGACGCGGCCCGACCTCTGTTACACGTTCACGCAGGTGGGCCTCGAGACGCTGCGATGGGCCGCCGCCGCGGGCGTGCCGAGTGTTCTCGAAAGCCCGAACGGCCATCTGCGGGCTTTTCGAGACGGTGTATGTCAGTGAAGCCACCCGATGGTGTGACGGGACGCTATCGGGGCCATCCGACGCAAGGCATGGTCGACCGGGTGAGCGGCGAGCTGGCGCTGGCGCTTCGCGTTCGAGGTGTCGTCGCGGTGGGCACTCGATTCGCTCGTCGCCGGCGGCGTGCCGATGTCGAGCGGGTGACAGTCCTGCAACAGCCCGTGGACCTGGACTGGTACCGCTGTGGGTGGCTCGACCCGCCAGCGACCGGGCCGTTGAAGGTGTGCTGTGTCGGGAGCCTCGACCTGCGCAAGGGCTTTGTGTATCTCCTGCAGTGCGATGCGCAGTCTGGCAACCCAGCGTGCCGATGCAGCTGCGGTTCGTTGGTGCCACTGGCGATCGATGCAGCCGTGCGCTTCTGGAGCGCGAGCGACAGGGTCTCGACGTCACGGTGCGCTCCGGTGACCCGCGCGAGGCACTGGCCGCGTCTGAGGTCTTCGCCCTGCCGACACTGGAAGACGGGTCGCCGTTTGCCGTCGCCGAGGCGATGGCCTGTTCCGGCCGGTGATCACGACCGACCAGTACCGGCGCAGCCGAATGGGTAACGCCGGGAAACAGGCTGGCTGGTCGCGCCGGCGTCGACGGCGGATCTGGCGGACGCGCTGGCGGCTGCAGATCGAGGCACGGCCCCACTTGCGACAAATGGGCGAGGTGGCGCGCGCGGCAGGCTGAACAGCGCGCAGGTCCGCATTGTGACCAGGTCGTGGCTGACTGGGCTCTGGCATGGTGATGGGCCGAGCGACGGCCAGCGTGTCGGGCCGGGGTCATGGGCTAAGTGGTCGCACGACCCGCGTCCTGGCATCATCATCACTCCCGAAAGTCCCCCGCAGATTGGCGGCGTCGCAGACTTCACGCGGGTCGTGGCGACGGCGCTGGCCGCGCGCGGCCAGCGAGGTCCACGTCTGGTCTCCCGCACCGGCTGAAGCAGATGCCAGGCGTCGCCGTGCACCCGTTGCCGGAGGGTACGCGGCCAGCCGCCTTCGTGGTCTCAGCCGCGCCCTCGACGCGGTCGAGGGACCGCGGCGGCTCTTTGTCCAATGGGTCCCGCACGGCTACGGGTACAAGTCGCTCAATGTGCCGTTCTGCCGTGGCTCTGGCGACGTGCACGCAAGGGTGACGTCGTGGACCTCATGGTCCACGAGCCATTCCTGCCGTTTGCCTCAGGACGGGTTCGCCAGAACGCTGGCGCGATCGTCGCACAGGCTGATGCTCATGGTGCTGCTGCGAGCCGCTGCGCCGGGTGTGGGTCTCGACGCCGGCGTTTCTGCCGATGGTGCGACCTTTCGGCCCCAGTCGTCCCCGTACGCGTGGCTGCCAATTCCCAGCCCGATCCCCAGCACGGCCCATGCAGCGCGGAGGTGTCTGACGCGTCGCCGGACACTGGCCGGAGCGCATCCTACGGTCGGATACTTCGGCACCGCCAACGCCCTGGTGGCCGGCGTGCTCGAGAGCGTGATCGTCGGGATCGCGGGGCGGCGACCAGACGTCAGGTTCGTGTTGCTCGGTCGTGGCACCGAGACAGCTGGCCAGCGCGCTCGAGGCGCACACACCCGGCCTCGCCCAGGCGATCGTCGCGCGCGGCATGCGGCCGGCCGACGAACTCTCGACCATGATTCAGTGCTGCGATCTGTTCGTGCAGCCGTATCCTGACGGCGTCAGCACGCGCCGGACGACGCTGATGGCGCTGCTCGAGCACGGCCGCGCGATCGTGACGTCACGCGGCATCCGGACCGAAGACGTGCTGGGAGGATGCCGTACACCTGACGCCGCAGGACGATCACGCGGCGATGGTGGATGCGGCGGTTGCGCTGCTCGATGCCCCGTCGCGGCGCGCGGCGCTGTCGCAGGCCGCCTCGCGGCTGTACGCTCGATCGCTTCCACGTCGACCGCGCGCTCGAGGTCCTGCTGAGCGCGCCCGATGCCTGATCCCCGGCCGCGCAGGGTCGCCTTCGTCAACTGGACGAGACGGCACGCAGGAGGCATCGAGACGTACGTGGACTTCCTGCTCACGGCGATGGCCGACCGTGGCTGCGAGGTGGCGCTGTGGACCGAGCAGGACAGCCCGGGCGATCGCGCTGCCGCTGGACGTGCCGGCTGGGGCGAGCCGATGGTGCGCGGCCACCGACGGCGTCGACGCGTCCGTCGCGGCGCTCAGCAGTGGGCCCCGTCGGTGTTGCTCGTTAACGGCATGGTTGACGAGGCCCTCGAGGCGCGGTTGCTTGGCGTGGCCCCGTCGGTGTTCGTCGCTCATACCTACACCGGAACCTGTATCAGCGGTGGCAAGACACTGGTCTTTCCGCGCGCACAGCCCTGCGACCGCCGGTTCGGACCGGCGTGTCTGGCGATGTTCTACCCGACGCCGTTGCGGTGGCCTCAGCCCGGTCACGATGGTGAAGGACTACCGGCGGCAGAGGCGCCAGCTCGGAGCATCCGCTCGTATGCAGGCGTCGTGACGCTGTCCGAGCACATGCGTCAGCGAGTACATGCGGCATGGGTTCGCGCCGGATCGCGTGCGGGCGCTGCCGCCTGCTGTCCCGACATGCCGATGCTGCCATCGGCAGCGCGCCGGTTGTCGACGTCGGCGACGCTGCTGTTTCTCGGCCGGATCGATCGGCTGAAAGGGTGTCGCCTGCTGATCGAAGCGCTGCCGACCGTGCAGGCGAGGCTCGGGCGCCGGTTGCGGCTCGTGATCGCCGGCGATGGTCCGGACCGGGCGCGGTGCGAGCGCCAGGCGACGGAGGTGCAGGTCGAGCCAGATCGAGGTGGAGTTCCGCGGCTGGATCGATGCGGCAACGAGCGATCGCGCGTTCTTGCAGACGCCAACGTCGTCGTTCTGCCGAGCCTCTGGCCAGAGCCCTTTGGTCTGTCGGGTCTGGAGGCCACTGCCGCGGGGGTGCCGGTCGCGGCGTTCGGGGTCGGCGGTATCCCGGAATGGCTGCACGACGGATGTCGGACGGATCGCGCCGGCCGATCCGCCGAGCGCCGACGGCCTGGCCGCGGCCATCCTCGGCTGTCTTGCGATGACCCGCAGGGCTCCCGTGACCGCGTCCGCGCTGCGCGACCAGCAGGCACGTCATGTCACAGCCCTCATGGCGACGCTGGACGAGTTGACGTCGCAAGCGCCGCGGTCGGCGTAGTCGGCATGCGAATTCTCGTCGCGCACAACGTCGACCGCCGGAGGACTGGTGGGATGAGCCGGATCATGGAGCTCATCCACGACCAGATCGCCGCGCAGGGCCACACCGTCGACTGGCTCTCGGCCGAGGACGTGCCGTCCGGTGGCGGGGATCGGGCGTCCGCGCCGCGTTCCCATGGCTCGTGTACCGGCGGGCGCAGGCGGCCGCGCGGCGCGGGCACGCCCTACGACATCGTCAACGTGCATGAGCCGCACGGAGCGCTGGTCGGGCTGGCGCGGCGCCGCGTCACGCGGTTCGGCGTGGTCGTGACCTCGCACGGTATCGAACAGCGCGCGTGGGAGCTGGCCCTCGAGGAACGGCGGCTCGGGCGCGGCGGGCCCGGGCTGTCGAACGCGCGTGGTCTACCCGGCCACGAGCCTGTGGCAGTCGCGGATTGCGCTGACACGGGCAAGCCTGGTGCTGACCCTGAGCGACGAGGATCGGAGGTACCTGACGACGCGCATCGGCGTGGCGGCATCGCGCACCGCGCGTATGCGGCCAGGCGCCGATCAGGCCTTTGCGGTGCCGGCGGCGGGACGGACGTACGCATCCGGCGATCGACTGCTGTTTGCGGGCACCTGGCGCCACAACAAGGGCATTCTCGATCTCGTCGACGCATTCGCCGCGCTGGCCAGACGCCATGCGACGCTGTCGCTCACGGTGCTGGGGGCAGGCGTTGCCCCGGGCGTGGTCGCCGACGCCTTCCCCGCCGACGTGCGAGCACGCGTGTCGACCATCCCAAGCACCGATGATCGCGGGGCGGTGGCCGCACTGGAGCGCGCCGACATCTTTGTCCTGCCCAGCCTGTTCGAGGGCACGCCGCTGACGCTCATCGAGGCCATGATGTCCGGGTTGCCCATCGTGGCGACCGCGACGTGCGGCATCAAGGATGCCGTGGAGGCGGATCGAAGCGGGCTGCTGGTTCCGACGCGCTCGCCTGGCGCAATCGACGCCGCCGTGGAACGACTGGTGACATCGCCGGCCCTGCGCGAGTCGCTCGGGCGCCAGGCACACGCGCGGGCCGCGCGCGAATTCACGTGGCCAAAGGTCGCACGAAGCTCGTGACAGTTCCTTCATAAGGCAGGCCGGTGAGGCAGGGTTGGCGACGTCATGACGGCAGGGCACCCGTCAAGGCGCGCGGCCTGCTCGATGCCGGCGTCGTCCGGGTCGTGGCGCGGTCGCCCGGAGTTCGCCTGGTGGCGCCAGGGTGGCCGGACGCGGGGCGCCGCATCGTGCAGACGCCCGCGCTCGAAGCGTTGCTGGCACGCGCGATCGGCGATAGGCCTGCTCCGGCAGTCGGGCTCAATGCCGGCGTGGGAGAGGGCCTGTACAGTCCGATGCTGCGGCGGTTCGCACCGGGCGCGCGGCTGCTGGAGTTCGACTTCGCCGCCCCCGCAAGAAGCGCGGACGCTCGCGCTCATCGCTTCAGCGCCTCGCTTACCGCGATTCCCGTTCGGAGCGGATCGGTGGACCTGGCGATCTGCACTGAAGTCCTGGAACACGTGAAAGACGACCGCGCTGCGGTGGCGGAGCTGCGGCGAGTGCTCTCGCCTGGTGGGTCATTGGTGCTCAGCGTTCCGACGCCGCCTGCGGTCTTTGACCCCGCCCATGTCCGCGAGGGGTACACCCTGGCGCAGCTGTCAGCGCTCTTCGAAGAGCAGGGTCTCACGATCGTCGAGGCGCGCTACTGCATGCACTATTGCTTCCAGGCCGTCCTGACGCATTGGCGGCCCCGCCGGGTCCCGCTTGGGGTCATCCTTGGCCTGGCCTGGCTGGATCGCGTCGTGCGGCTGGGCTCGCCGATGGACCTGGTGGTGCTGGCACGGCCACGTACGTAGCGTCGCGAATACCTCTGCGATGAGTCCACATCCGCCACCACGCGAACCCCTTCGGGTCGCCGTCCTCGCCGACATGCTCGAGGAGCGCTGGCCGAGCATGGACCTGGTCGCCGAGTCGCTCACCCGCGAACTGGCCGCGGACCCCGCCCTGGCTGTCCGACCAGTGCTGATCCGCCCGCGGCTGCTGCCCAGCATCGACGGCTGGCGCCGAGGCGAAACGGCGATACCGACTCTGGCTCGGGTGGTCAACCGGTTCTGGCTCTATCGGCGTGCCCTGCTTCCGGCGCGCTCGATGGACATCTGTCACGTGGTCGATCACAGTTACGGACACCTGGCGCTGGTGCTCCCACCGGCGCGGACGGTGGTCACCTGCCACGACATCGATGCGTTCGATCAGCACGCGGCATCCAACGGCAACGCGACAGGCCTGCCCGACTTTCTGGTTCGACGCCTGTCGGCGGGGCTGGCGCGAGCCGCCAAAGTCGTGTGTCCGAGCCAGGCGACGGCCTCCGCGCTGGTGGAGCGCCAGCTGGTGGCCGCCGATCGCGTGGCCGTCGTGTACAACGGCGTCGATCTGCCGGAGACCCTGCCGTCCGTCGAGGCGCCGATGACCTCTTTGCTCGGGCCGATGGGCACGTTCACCGACCTTCTGCACGTGGGCAGCACGGTGCCGCGTAAGAGAATTGACCTGCTGCTCCAGGTCTTCGCCGAGGTGCTCGCGGTGTGGCCGTCCGCCGACTGGTACGCGTTGGTGGGCGCGCTGACGCCGGCACAACGCGCGCTGGCGGAACGCCTGGGGATTCTGGGACGCATCGTGGAGCTGCCGGTCCTCGATCGAGAGGCGCTGGCCGCGGTGTATCGCCGCGCCACGCTGCTGCTGTCCACGTCGGAGCGTGAAGGGTTCGGGTTGCCGGTCGCGGAAGCGCTCGCCGCAGGCACCCCGGTCGTGGCGACGGACATGCCGGTCTTCCGTGAGGTCGGGGGCCTGGCGGCGTCCTACGCGCGCCTGGGCGACACGGCCGACTGGGTACACACGGTGACGACACTGCTGCGTGAATCGACGGACGCGGCCCGAGCGTGGCGCGAGCGGCAATTGAGGGCGAAGAGGCGGGGTAGCGAGTTTTCCTGGCGCCGATACGCGCGCGAAATGACGGACATCTACAGGTCTGTCGCCGACGCCGCCAGCGGGGGCCGGGCAGCCGGGCAGCCGATGAGAACAGGGGCCTCGCAGGAGCCGACGCTCCACGCCGATCGCGAGCCGACCGAGCGGCCGGCGTCACGTCCAGGCGGGCGCTGCGCGTCCTTCACGTCGGCAAGTACTTCCGCCGGTGCCTGGCGGCATGGAGCGTGTGCTGCAGCTGCTGTGCGAGTCCGAGCGGCAACTGGTCGACTCGCGGGTCCTTGTCGCCAACACGGACGCGCGCACGTCGCGCGAGATCTGTCGCGGCGTTCCTGTCACCAGGGCTGCGACGCTGGCTCGGGTCGGCAGCGTCGGGTTGTCGCCCGCGCTTGGCCGTCGAACTCGCCCGTACACCAGCCGACGTCACCGTCGTTCACGAGCCCAACCCAGTTGCGCTGGTTGCAGACATGGTCACGCGCCGGCGCGGCGCGCTGGTCGTGTACTTCCACAGCGAGGTCGTGCGCGCACAGTGGAAGTATCAGTTGCTGTACCGGCCGTTTCTGCGACGCGTGCTGGATCGCGCGGCGCGGATCCTGGTCGCCTCGCCTGCAATGCGCGAGTCGGCGACCCAGCTGGAAGGCTATCGGCACAAGTGTGCCGTGGTGCCGTACGGATCGATCTCGCCAGCCTCGCCTCGACAACTCCGGCAATCGAGGCACGGGCGCAGCACTGGCGGCGCGATATCGGGCCCTCGCCGCTTCTGCTGTTTGTGGGACGGCTGGTTCCCTACAAGGGCGTCGACGTGCTGATTCGGGCGATGCAAGGGCTCGACGCACCGCCTGGCCGTCGTGGGCGACGGCCCTGTGCGCGAGGCGCTCGAGCGGCTGGCTGTCGAAACTGGCGTCGCCGACGGGTGCGGTTTCTCGGTGCGTTGCCCGACGAGCCGGTGTCTGGCGCTCTACCATGCGTGCGACGTGTTCGTGCTGCCATCGGTCACTCGTGCGGAGGCCTTTGGGATGGTCCAGCTCGAGGCCATGGCGTGCGGCAAGCCGGTCGTGAGCACGAATCTGGCGTCCGGCGTCCCATGGGTGAACCAGCACGGCGACAGCGGGCTGGTCGTGCCTCCAGGCGACGCCGAGGCACTCCGCGCGAGCTTGCAGCTACTCCTTGCCGACGACCACCTCCGGGCCAGCCTTGGGGAAGGCGCCCGACGCCGCGTGGAATGCGAGTTCACAGCCGACCGCATGGCCAAACGGACGCTGCAGATTTACCAGGAGATCACGGCGCCGTGACTCTCCGCTCGCCAGAGCACCATCAACCGGGCGCACACGACGCCGATAGCCAGGCCGGTCTGGTTGACCTGTTGGCCGCCGTCGTGCGTGGAGACGCGCCGCAGTGGCCGGCCAATCGAACGGTCCGGGACAGCCTGCTGCAGTTGGCGAGCGCGCACGGCGTCGACGTGCTGATGGCCACTCGCGCGGCGGCGTTGACGGGTTGCCCGGCGGACCTGCGCGGGCGACTGGCTCTGGTCGCGCGGGACGCCGCCGTGATCGAGGCCGTGCGCGAGCGCGAGCTGCGGCACGTGCTCGAAACGCTGCACCAGGTGGGCGTCCGAGCGTTGCTCGCCAAGGGGACGGCACTGGCGTACGCGCTGTACGAGTCACCGGAACAGCGGCCTCGGGTGGATACCGATGTCCTCGTGGCGCACGACTCACGTCGAGCTGGCGATTCGGGCACTGGAGGCTCACGGCTACTCGAGAAGCGCCCAGAACGTCGGGCAGTTGGTGTCGCACCAGATCGCCCTTGCCAGGCTGGATACGCACGGCGTGTGGCATGCCATCGACGTGCACTGGAAAGTCGCCAACCCTCACGTGTTCGCCAACCTGGTGACGGTCGAGGAGTTGATGGCAGAGTCGGTGGCCCTGCCGGCTCTGGGGCCACATGCGCGGACGCTGTCGGCGCCACATGCACTGGTGATCGCCACGGTCCATCTGGCCGCGCATCACACCCACCAGTTGCGTCTGATCTGGCTCTACGACCTGCACGTGTTGTGTGGCCGCCTCACTCTGCCGGAGTTTGCCGCGGTCGTCGAGCTCGTGCGATCGCGTGGGCTGGCGACGGTGTGCGCGACAGGACTGCATGCCGCCGGCGATGGTTCGATACTCGGGTACCGGATGAGATCCTTGCTGCCCTTGATGCCGTCGACGCGTCGACTGAAGAACCCGCGCAGTATCTGGCTGGTTCAGCCGGCAAACTGGCGACGCTGATGTCGGACTTGCGAGTGTTGCCGTCATGGCGCGCGCGGGCCAGGCTGTTGTATGAACATGCGTTTCCGCCGGCCGACTTCATGTTGCGGTCGTATCACCGGTCGCGTCGCACCTGGCTGCCGGCGCTCTACGTCCACCGCATGATCACAGGAGGGTTGCGTTGGCTTCGTCAGGCCTGAGCGCCGCGGCGACTCCGCCGCCGGCTGTGCCGGCATCCGCCGCGATTCACGTCGCGCCGATTCCGCTCGCCAAGCGGATGCTCGACATCGGGCTGTCGGGCGTGGGCCTCGTGCTGTCCTCGCCTGTATGGGCCGCGCTTTCCGCCATGGTCAAGCTCGAAGACGGCGGGCCGATCTTCTATGGGCAGGAGCGTGTTGGCGAGGGCGGACGCATCTTCCACGCGTACAAGTTCCGCTCGATGATTCCCGATGCCGAGGCCAAGGTGGGAGCCTTGCAGGCGAGCGAGCACGACCCGCGGGTCACCCGGATCGGACGGCTGATGCGGTCAACCGCGATGGACGAACTGCCCCAACTGTGGAGCATCTTCGTGGGCGATATGAGTTTTGTCGGGCCCCGCGCACTCCGGCCCGGTGAGATCGAGGCGCGCGGCGACGGGACGCACGAAAAGCTCGAGGACGTGCCCGGATTCGCCGAGCGCCACAGCATCCGCCCTGGTCTGACCGGCATCGCGCAGATTTACGCACCACGTGACATCTCGCGGCGCAACAAGTTCCGGTGCAGCCCGGCTCTACATCAAACGGAGGGGCTTTGGTTTGGACGTCACGCTGATCCTGCTCTCGTTCTGGATCACATTCCGCGGCCGCTGGGAACATCGCGGCGACAAGTTCTGACATGCCACCTGTCGCTCCGGGCAGACTCCCGACCTTCGACCGCTTTCATGCCGTCTGCACCCAGGGCCTTTCCGCATTTCGGCCCCTCGTGGCCGATGCCCGCGACCACGACCCTGGCGGCTGGAATTTCCGCGCCGTGCGAGCGCCGTCGTACGAAGCCTACGGACGGCTGCGGGCCCTGCTGGCATTCGAACACGCCGTCGAGCGGCGGCCGCGGCGGGTGCTCGGAATCGCGGCGGGGGACGCGGCCTTGTCGGCGTCGCTGGCCGCTCGCGGCGCCGAGGTGGTTGCCAACGACCTCCGAAGCGACGAGCTCGATCGGGCCATCACCCAGTTCACGTCCGCGTCCCGTATCGCGTGCCTTGGCGGCAACGTCTTCAATCTCAATCCGCGCAGCCTCGGCGCCTTCGATCTGGTCATCGCCTGCGAGGTCATCGAGCACGTGGCGCACCCCGACGAATTGCTTCGCACGCTTGCCCGTTTCGTGGCGCCGGATGGCGCACTTCTCCTGACGACACCCAACGGCAGGTACTTCAGGAACCAGCTGCCGACGTTCACCGAGATCGGCGACCCCAGTCTGCTCGAGGCCAATCAGTTCAAGCCCGATGCCGATGGCCATCTGTTCCTCCTCACGCCTGGAGAGCTGACGGCGATGGCCGCCGACGCCGGCCTCCAGGTCGAACACATGCTCCTGTGGGGCACGCCCTTTCTGTCTGGGGGCGCGGGACTCCGACTGGTTGAAGAGGCTGCTTCCGAATCGAGCCTGCTTCTGGCTGGAACGGTCCGCGCAGCAGCTGCCGGCGTCGACGCGCGCTCGACTCACCAATTCGATTTCCGCGCTTCTTCGACCTCGCCCCGCATCCGCGCATTCCTGAGACCGTGGTCACGCGTTTGCGATACCCTATGGGCACCCTGAGGGATGGCCCGCGGGTATCTCTGATGCGAGACGTCCTCATCATCGGCGGCGGCCCTGGCGGCCTCGAAACGGCGCGTCTGCTGGCCGGCGACGGCTTCGACGTCGCCGTTTACGAGGAACACCCCACCAGCGGCGACCCGGTGCACTGCACGGGCGTGCTGGCCGTCGAAGCCTTCGAACAACTCGGCCTCTCCCGCGACGTCATCCTCAACCCTCTCAGCACGGCGCGGTTCTTTGCGCCGTCGGGCGCGAGGTTGAACACACGACCCCCGACACCGAGGCGGTGGTCGTGGATCGGCTGGCCCTGGATCGAGCGCTGTTCGACGCCGCTCGGCGGGCCGGCGCCACCGTCGTCACGGGCTGCCGCGTGTCGGGTGTCAGAGTCGAAGACAGCAGTGTCGCGGTTTCGCTGAACGACGGGACGACCGTCCGGGGTCGCGCCTGCGTGCTGGCGTGCGGCGCTCAGTACGCGATCCAGCGACGCCTCGGCATGGGCTTGCCTGCCGTGTTCCTTCAGTCGGCCCAGATGGAACTGCCGGCCGCGCCGCCTGGGCGACGTCGAGGTCCGGTTTGGCCGGCAAGTGGCGCCCGGCGGCTTCGCCTGGACGGTGCCGGTCGTCGCGGCCCTCGGGTCCTCACGCCCGGGTCGGGCTGATGTGCGACCGCCAGGCCGGCCATTTCTTCAGCCGCCTGACGCGCGACATCGCGGCGCGCTGGGGCATCGACGCGGGGGGCCCGGGCCGCCCGCTGCTCACGCCGCGCCAGAAGGTGCTTCCGCTGGCGCCCATCCCCCGCACCTACGCGAGCCGCGTGCTGGCGGTCGGCGATGCGGCCGGACTGGTCAAGGCCACGACCGGCGGCGGCATCTACTACAGCCTGCTCAGCGCCGGCATGGCCAGCGACGTGCTCGGCGCCGCGCTGCGGGCCGATCGCCTTCAGGCGTCGGCGCTTCAGCCCTACGAGGCGGCATGGAAGGCGCGGCTTGGACCGGAACTGAAGGCGCAACTCCGTCTGCGCCTGCTCTCGCAGCGGCTGTCGGACGCCGACATCGACGCGTTCTTCGAGCTCGCGCGGACCGACGGCGTGATGCCGATCGTCCGAAAGACCGCGAAGTTCAACGAGCACCGCGACCTGATCCTCTCGCTGCTTCGCCATCCCCCGGCCCGGCGTGTCCTGCTTCGCCGGCTGGGCGGTCGGCCGGCACACGCCTGCCGCGGCGTTGTCCACCGCGGAGCCGTCGGGCCACTGATCTGAACTGATGTCACGTCTGCTGCTCGTGGCCACCTGGCTCCTCGTCGTGTGGGGCGCTCTGGCCTTTGGCGCCGTGTACCCGTGGGCCTGGCGACCGCTCATCACGGGCTGCGCGGTGGTCGGCGCCGCCTGCCTGGCTGGTCGCACGGCGGTACGGCGCGCGTGCGCACGATCGGGCCGTGCTGGCGGCGCTCGGCTGTGTCGCGCTCACCGGCGCGTTGCAGCTGATGCCGATCCCTCGCGGTACGCGCCTGCTGGTGAGCCCGTCGAGCGAGACCGTGCTGCTCGAACAGGACCTCGAGTACGCGATGGCCGCGCGGCTCACCGGCGTGGTCGACGACGGGTCGTCGGCGCAAGTGCCGGCGGCCCTCCCCGAACGCACGTTGTCCATCAACCCGGACGCGACGGCCCGCGCGCTGGTCCTGCTGGTCGGCCTGACGCTGTTGCTGGCGGGCCTCACCCGACTGCTCAACATCACCGGCGCGCGGCGCCTGGTCGGCTGGATTGTCGCCTTCGGCACGGCGCTCGCCCTGTTTGGCATCATCCAATACGCCGTGCTGGGCGATCACGCGTTTGGCGGCATGCGCATCTACGGCTTCTGGACAGCCGATGAACCTGCTCACGACGCCGTTCGGGCCGTTCGTCAACAAGAACCACTTCGCCGGCTGGATGTTGATGGGCCTGCCGCTGGCGATGGGGCTCGGCCTCGGGTGGGCCGAGCGCGCGCAGCGACACGGGAGTCAGGGCTGGCGCCACGGCCTGCTCTGGCTCTCGTCGCCCGAGGGCGGAAAACTGCAACTGGCGGCGCTGGCCACCATGGTCATGGGCGTCTCGCTCCTGATGACCCGATCGCGTTCCGGGATTGCCGGTTTCGTCCTCTCGATGATGATCGCCGGGGTCGTCGTCGGCAAGCGCTTCGGCACCGGACGATTCCGCTGGCTGGCGGTGGGCGCGCTGGCGCTGATGCTGGTTGGCGTCTTCACATGGGCCGGCGCCGATGTCACCGACCGCTTCGCTTCGGGCTCGGTCGGGACTTCGGCGGGTCATCTGGCGCGACAGCGCTGCCGTGATTCGGGATTTCCCGCTGGTGGGCACCGGGCTCAACTCGTTCGGCACGGCGATGCTGAGCTACCAGACGACGCAGCGCGACACGCATTTCCAGGAAGCGCACAACGACTATCTGCAGGTCCTGGTGGAAGGCGGCCTGCTGGTCGCCGTGCCGGCGGCGCTGGCCCTGGTCATGCTGGCACGCGCGATCCGGAGTCGCTTCGCGATGCACCAGGATGACAGCATGGCGTACTGGCGGCGCGTGGGCGCGACAACCGGCCTGGTCGCGATCGGGTTGCAGTCGCTGGTCGAGTTCAGTCTTCAGATGCCCGGCAATGCGGTCTTCTGCGTCGTGCTGATGGCCATCGCCATGCACGAGCCGCCGACTCGCCATAGCCGCCGGCGCAATGCGCGGCGTCCCCGCCCTTTCCAAGAACCTGACCGACCGATCGGCCGTGCCGGCGGAGACCAGGTCTGACTGACGCCCCTCCTGGCAACACTGCTCGCCTTCGTCAGGGACCTGGTGCGCGTCATGGGCTGGCGTACCCTGCTGGCCGCAATCCTCATCGGCACTCACCGGGATCGTCGAAGGCCTCGGCCTGGTGCTCCTCGTGCCCCTGCTGCAAGCGCTTGGACTGGAAGCGGCGCCGGCGCATCGAGCCGCGTCGCCGAGCCGCTGACCCGCCTGCTGGGCCTCGGCGATCCGGCCCGCCCTCGAGCCGACACTGCTCGCCTTCACGCTGGTCGCCTGCGCGCTGGCCCTCTTCACGCGATGGCAATCACAGGTCACCTATGCCCTGGAACACGAGTACGTCGCGCGCTGTCGCGCACGACTCTATAGGGCCGTCGTCGCGAGCAGGTGGGCGATGCTGGTGCTGCGGCGTTCATCGGACATCGCGCACGTCCTCACTGCGGACTTGCAAAAAGCGGGCATCGCCGCTTTTCAGCTCATGTCGCTCTCCGCCGTAGCTGTTCTCACCGTCATCTATCTCGTCGTCGCCGTGCGGCTGTCGCCGGTCGTGACGACCGTCGCGTTTGTCGCGGCGCTGGTGCCGGTGGCAATCAGTTGGGGACGGCTGAGGCGCACGACGCGAGCGGGCGAGCGCGTGACCGGCGCCAACGCCGCCGTTCACGGGGCCGCGGTCGAGCACCTGGCTAGCGCCAAGACCACGAAGAGCTACGGCGCCGAGGGCCGCAACACGGAGATCTTCGTGCGAATGTCACGACGACGTGGCCAATGCCAACGCCGAGATGCTTCGTGAGCACAGCAACCAGCGCGCATTTGTCCAGATCAGCTCGGCCGTGCTGTTGGCCGCGCTGGTGCTCGTCGCCGTGCGTGGCGTCGCGATGCCAGGCGCCGACCTGCTGGTGCTGCTTGTCGTCTTCGGGCGGCTCGTGCCACGGCTCTCCACGCTGCACAGCGGCTCGCTGAGCCTGGTGTCCCTGCTGCCCTCGTTTGCGGCGGCGACCCGACTCCTGCAGGATTGCGAGGCGAATTCGGAGGCTCCCACTGGCACCGCGCGGGCTGTCGCGTTCAGCCGGGCGCTGGTTCTCGAGGATGTCACCTTCACGTACCCCGCGTCGGAGGTGCCCGCGTCCGTGCGGGGTCACCCTGCGAGTGGAGGCGGGCACGACCATCGGCCTGGCGGGGCCATCCGGAGGCGGGAAGACCACCATCGCGGATCTCGTCCTCGGGTTGCTGGAGCCGCAGTCGGGCCGCGCTGATCATCGACGACGCGCTGCTCGATTCCTCTACGCTCGGATCCTGGCGCGCGCAGATCGGCTACGTCACCCAGGACACGTTTCTCTTTCACGACAGCGTGCGCGCGAACCTGATCTGGGCCAGGCCCGGAGCATCCGAGGACGAGGTGTGGAGTGCGCTTCGGACGGCGGCGGCCGACGTGTTCGTGCGCGCCCTGCCGCGCGGATTGGAGACGGTCCTGGGCGACCGCGGTGTCCGCCTGTCCGGAGGCGAGCGCCAGCGACTCGCGCTGGCGAGGGCCATTCTTCGACGGCCCCGACTGCTGATCCTGGATGAAGCCACCAGCGCACTCGATTCCGAGAACGAACAGATCCTTCTCGGCGGCCCTCGGCGCGCTGCACGGCCGGATGACCGTCCTGCTGATCACCCACCGCCTCGGCATCTTGAAGGACGCGGACATCATCCATGTGGTCGACGAGGGCCGGCTCGTGGAATCGGGGACCTGGACCAGCCTCCTCGCAACCAGGGCGGACGGCTCTGGTCGCTCGCGCGGGCTCAGGGGATCGACTAGACTATCGCGCGACGGGCACGAACGCGATCGACGACATCAGCGACGCGATCGCGTCCGGGCGATCGGTGACCGGCGCGCCGTCCACCACGACCCACGCATGGCCGCGGAGCCCATCCGGCTCGCGCTCGAAGCCCACGTGGAGCTCCGGGTGGACGCCGGCACGGGCGAGATAGCGATAGGCCACCAGGCTGCGTACCAGGCACATCGTCTCGGGCCGCCTGGTCGCGAGCGCGGTCACGGTCTGCGCGAGCGCGACGATGCGGCCGACGTCGCGTTCGTGGGACGACGAAGTCATCGAACGGGGTTCGGCCAGCCGCACGACACGCGGCAGTGCCAGCACCCGCACGAGCACGCGCAGCGCCACGACCCAGACGGCCATGCGCACGGCCAGCCAGGTCGAGCGCGCGGGCACGCCGGTCATGTCGCCGCCACCGGTGTCGGCCCGATCGACCTGCCGTCGCACCAGATCGGCGACTTCGGGCAGGATCGCGTAGTTCGATGGATACGAGAGTCGATAGACAGGGACCAGATCCACCAGCGCGAGGTACTGCTCGATCATCAGCCGGCGCCTGCCGGCGTCGATCATGGAGAACGTGCATGCGTGCGGAAGCAGCGCCATCAGCGCTTCTGCGGGATCGAGCGGCTGACGAGGGGGCTCGAGTCGGATCGATTCAGCAGGAAGAGCGCACGAAGGGGGGCGGGGCCGCGAGGCACGCACCACCGCCGACGGCCGCGGTCCCGCTCGCCGAAATGCGCGACCGAGGGAGGACGCAACGCCACGTCGTACGCGATGGGGATGGCATTCACACCCGTTGCGCCGACCTGGAGCACGAGGGTGTCGTCAGCCCATTGCTCGCGCTCCCACGGCGGCGCACGCGAGCGCCATGGTGGACTTGCCGGCACCTGCATGTCCGCAAAACCCCACCACGCCGCTGGCGAGGCGTGTGGCGCTGGCGTGTAGGGTCTCGCAGCCAAGCGACTGCAGAGCCGCGGGCACGACCGCCCGCCTGTGGACGCGCCGGACCGACGCCACGGGCACGCCGTCGGCGGGCCACGCCCTTACGGCGTCGCCCGACGCGTCGAAGCAATAGCGTGCAACGCCGAGCCAGTCCATGAAGAAGTGGCCGTCCTGCACGTACGTGTAGGCGCACACTTCCCCAGCTGTGGTCCCGCCAGCAGTCGACGCCAGGCTGAGGAGGTCGAACTGGCGGCGGAGGTGGAGCGTCGTTCGGACCAGCCAGTTGGAGCCGCAACTCCATCCGGTCGAGGCCGCGCTCCACCGCCTTACCCCTTGTTGTCGACCTTCTTGGGCTCGCCGGGATCGCCGACCTCGACCGTCACCTTGCCGGTGCCGCCCTGGACCAGTTGGTCCACGCGGCTCACGTAGGTCAGGGTCGGCGTTTTCCAGGTGTTCTTGTCCGTCACGTTCGTTCTTGTCGTTGGTCATGTCTCGTCCGTTTCCGTTACACCTTACCGCGTACCCAAGCCTCGAGATTCAACATCTCCCAGATCCGGATGTTGCCGCTGCGCACGATTGTAGCGATATTGGCGCGCGCGGTCTCTTCAGCCCTTCCGGCATCGACGATTCCCAGGGCTGCCAGCGTCTTCACCCCGCCAAGCCCCTTCCACGCCGCCGGTCCCTCGGCGGCCATCCGTTCAGAGAAGAACGTGCTTGCCGAGACCTTCCGGTGATGCTCGAATCCAAGGCCCGGAAACCGCCGCGCCATCTGGTCCCTGACCAGTCCCTTGCTGCGCCCGCCCCGGTCGAGTGTCGTCGGGTGCACCCGGCAGAGGAACTGGATCAGGTCCGAGTCCCAGTACGGCTGCAGTTCGCGGAGGCCGTTGCGCCGGCGACTCTGGAAAACCTCCTCGCAATCCAGCGAGCGGAGCGGGTGAAGGAACCCGCCGGGCAAGGCCGACAGATAGAAGCCAAACGGCCCACGGGGCTCCGCCACTTCCAGCGACTCGGCCGTCCAGCGTTCCATCCGAACGCGCAACTCGCGCTGCAGATCGGGCGAGGGCGACACCCACGCCGGACTGCGCGCCTCGAGCTGGGCGAGGCGGTGCGCGAACAGACGCTTGGGCGCCAGCAGGCGCAGGGCATCGCGCCCCCACGAGGCCGAGCAGCAGGCGCCCGCCAAATCTCCAGAGCATATTGTACAGGAGCAGCGCTCCGGCTGGTGTCGTACGACCGCAGCACCGAGCCGAGCATCCGATTGAGCCCGGCGACGTCGAATCTCCGAATGAGATCCACCATGTACTCCGGGCCGACCGTCAGCCACTCGTCGCCGCCCTCGCCCGTCATCGTCACTCGCGCGCCGGCCGCGCGTGCCTGATCGCCCAGAGCCCGGTACGCCGGTCGCCAGGCGTTCATCATGGGCATCGCCGCGGTGCGGTTGATCTCGACGCCTGCCTGAATCAACCCTACCGATCCAAGCGCCTCGTCGAGCCGGACACTGACAAACGGCAATCCAAGCTGCTGAGCAACCGCCCGCTGGATGGGTTCCTCGTTGCAGGACGGATCGGGGAAAAACAGCGAGGCCGCAATCGGCGGGCGCTCCGCCCGTTTGCGGGCCAGATCGGCCGCCGTGACGCCGATGCTGACCGAGTCGAATCCTCCGCTCAGGAAGATCGCCGCCGGACCTTGTCCCAGGCACCGGTCGATGGCCTGCTCGAAGACCTCCTGGAACTGATCGGCGCCCTTCGTCGTGAACCCATTCGATATTGCCGGATGGGTCGACGGGATACCAATAGCGCTCGAACCGGCGAGTCCCGTCCTGCCACGTGGCGAGAATCCGGCTGGCACCCGCGACACGTCCTGATAGTGCGTCTCGTGCCACTGCAGCCACCGGTGCGACAGGTGGTCGGCGATGGCAGCGCGGTTCAGCGTCCGTGACACCCACGGCAAGCTCAGGAGAGGCTCTGACATCGACGCCAAAGGCGATGCGGCCAGCCGACTCCGCGAAAAACAGCGGGTAGGTTCCGACCGGATCGCGAACCAGCTTCAGCATGCGGGTCGACGAGCTTCCAGACCGCAAACGCGAACGCGCCCTTCAGGCGGGAGAACGAGGCATCACCCCAGCGCGTGCACGCCGGGCGACCAGGTCGGCGCCGGGCGTGGCTGACCGGCAGCAGACAGAGCTGCGGCCAGATCCCTGGCACTGTGAAGCTGCCCGTCGAAGATCACGGCGAGGGCGCCGCACCGGCCGACGTCGGGCACGCGGCCCGGTCCGGCCGCCCGAACCTGCAGGCGGCCGTCCTTGCCAGACGTCTGCTCCGACCCCCGGCGCAGACCTCGCCAGACAGCGGCTGGTCGAGCAGCGCGGTCTTCGAGCAGCGGCGGCCGAGAGCCGGTTCACTCATGACCGTCATAAATCAACCCGGCCTGCTCCAGTTCACTCAACAGCCGATCGACGTCACCGGCAATCGTGGAACGGTCGGATGCAAACTCGGCGGCCAGTCGGTCCACCAGCTCGTCTCGCCTGGCTCCGTCCTGGATCAACTCCAGCGCCCGGGCCCCGGTCTTGTTGAGCTCGTAGATCTCGTTGTTGGTGAGGTTCACGAGCACCAGCGAGTCGCCCAGCCGCCGTGCCACGATTCCGGGATGGAGCTGCCAGCTCACACGACGGCCTGCGCCTGCACAGTGTCTCGCAACGCGACGGCTACAAAACCCCATTCTCAATCAAGAGTTTAGGGGCCTGCTCGAAGCGCTAAGTCAAGGCGGTGACGGGGGCCGCGCATCGCGCGAGGTCGACATCTGTGACGGGACCGATACACCAATCGATGCGGGCGGCCGGTTGTGGCACTTGCCGTCCTGCGGAGAGGTGTAGGCTTTCTGCGATTCCATGGTGTTTTCCCCCTCCGATAGCCAGGTCGCGTCAAGGGGTGGTCGGCCAGGCCATGGGCCAGGTGGCGCGGGCCTCGGAGGCGCTGATTCGCCATTGGCCGTTGGTGTGGGCTCTCCTGGTGGCGTTGCTGCTGCTTGGCGCGGCTGGAAGGGCGTCGGAGCGGCTGCTCTGGCACGACGAGCTCTTCACGCTCTACGCCTCGCAACTGTCGCCACAGGCGCTGTGGCGGGCGCTGGCCGATGGCCTGGACCTGCAGCCTCCGCTTGGCTACCTGGTGATGCGGGCGACGACGTCGCCCTGGGCGATGGGCTGCTCGCCACGCGCCTGCCCTCGCTGGTGGGCTTCGGCCTGGGCTGCGTGTGCCTCGGGCTCTTCGTGAGGCGGCGCGTCGGCCTGGCCGGCGGCACGGTTGCCCTCCTGGTCCCGTCGGTCACTGCCGGCTACGACTACGCCTACGAGGCGCGTCCGTACGGGCTGCTGCTCGGGGCCTCGGGACGTGGCGCTGGTGGCGCTGGCAGGCAGCCGGACGCCCGCAATCTCGTCGGCATGGGTCGGCGGCCCTGGCAGCGGCCCTGGCCATCGCGGTCTCTCTGCACTACTACGCCGTCCTGCTCGTGGTCCCGCTGGCGGTCGGTGAATTGCTGAGGATCAGCCGCGATCGCTACAAGAGCCCTGCCGTCTGGCTCGCCATGGCGGCGGGGTGTCTGCCGCTGCTGGCGTACAGGCCGCTCATGACGGCCGCCTCGGAGTACAGCACGTTGTTCTGGACGCGGGCGTCGTTCGGGCAGGTGCCGTACACGTACCGCTACTTCCTCTATCCGATCCTGTTGCCGCTGCTGCTCGTGCGTGCTGGGCCTGGGCCTGTACCGTCTGGCTGTTCCCCGACGAGCCGCCCAGATCGACCGCGACCCCGACGACGACGCCCACTCCCGAGCTGGGCGTGTCAATCACCCTGCTGCTGCTGCCGGTGCTGGCCGTCGCGCTGGGATTCCTCGTGGGCGGATATCGGCATCGCTATGTCGATCCCGATGGTGTTGGGCCTTGGGCGGCGTGGTTGGCATTCTCGCCGGGACCAGCCGCAGCCTGCGTCCCGCGGCGCTGCTGGCGGTCCTCGGCGCGTGGCTCGTCGTGCGAAGTGTCGGCTACGCTGTCCCTCTGTGGGTCAATGCGCCTCCTGAGGCGCTGGCGCGTCATCCGATGCTGCGCGTGGCCATGCGCGAGCCGGCGGTGCCCATCCTGCTCAGCAACGACGCGACCTACACGCAGTTGAGACACTACGGTCCACCCGAGCTGGTGCGCCGTCTCACGATCGCGATGCCGCCGCACGACATGGCCGTGCCGAGGTTCGAAGACAGCTCCGAACGGGCGATGCGGGCGCTGAACAGGTGGCGGCCAATTGCGATGGTGGAGTACGCGGACGCTCACGCGGCGGCGCGGGACCTTTTTCGTCTACGGTGACGCCCGGTGGCTCATCCTGCAGCTGTTGCACGACGGCGCGCGCGTCGAGCTGGTCGGCGAGGGATTCGGGCAGCGTTTGCTGCGCGTGACGCTGGCCGACAAGGTCGAGCCGTCGTGACACGTGCGCGGCTGATCGGACTGACGACGCTGCTGGCGGGCGCTGTCGCCGTGAACGTCGTGCTGTGGCGGATGGGCGACACGACGTCGCTGCGCTACGTGCGCATGCTGCTGGTTCAGCAAGCCAGCGCGGATTCGTGGCGACCGATGCTGCGAGGGCTGGACGCCTGGGACTCAGGGCAGCCGATCTACGACACGGTGTTCTTCCGCGACCGGGTCAAGTTTCAGTACCCGCCAAGCTCTCTGCTGTTGCCGCTCGCGCTCCGGAGCGAACAGCGCTCGGGCATCCCGCTGTTCCATGCGCTGAACCGCGTCGGCCTGGCCGCGACCCTGGTCGTGATGCTCTCGACCGTGGTGCTGTTCATCCGGACGTGGCGGACCGATGCGTCGATGACGGGACGCCTGCAGTCTCTGGCTGGGTGCGGCAGTCATCGCGGCCTGCAGCCTCGCGTTCTTCCCCGTCACCATCGCGTACGTCCTCGGGCAGATCCAGACGATCGTCAACGCCGCGATCAGCGTCGCGCTGGTCTGCTGGCTGCTGAACCAGCGAGCTGCCGCTGGCGTGGCCGTCGGCGTTGCCTGCCTGGTCAAGCCGCACTTCGCGTTGCTGCTCGTCTGGGGCGCGGCCCGGCGCCAGTGGTCGTTCGTCGTACGCCGCTGCGGCGACGGCGGTGGTGGGCGTCGCGATCGCCGTCGCGATCTTCGGCTGGTCCGAGCATGTCGCCTACGCTCGGGTGCTTGCGTACATCGGCGAACGCGGCGAAGCCCTCTACGCGAACCAGACGGTCAACGGGTTGCTGAACCGGCTGCTGCAGCCGCCCGAGCATCGCGGGTGGGACTTCCACAGCTACCCGCCGCCCCTCCCGCTGGTGCAGGCCGGGACCATCGCCAGCAGCCTGGCGCTGCTTGGGTCTGGCGATGTGGCTGCCTCGTCGCCTGCGGTTTGCGGGCACGCCGCTCGATCTGGCGATCGCCTGTCTCAGCGTGACGATGGCCTCGCCTATCGCATGGGATCATCATTACGGTGTCTTGCTGCCGATACTTGTGTTGGCGGCGGGCTTGCCGGCAGCGTCGGCATTGCTGCCACGGTGGGTCCTGCCGGCGCTGTGGTGTCCGCGGTCTGGCAACGGGCAATCTCTGGGAGCCGTTGATCGACGTCGAGACGCCCCCGGGCAACGTCGTGCAGTCGTACGTCCTGGCCGGAGCGCTCATCGCGCTCGGTGACGCTGTATCGGCTGGGATCGGCGTCTGTTGCCGTCCGCGACGGTGTGGGAGACTAGGAAACATGGCCAAACAGGTGCTTCGTCTCGTCGACGGCGTGAACATCGAGCCGCAGCATGACGAGTCCACGCTCGATTGCCGCCTCCTCTTCATGGGGGATCGCTACCGGCAGTTGTTGCGCGCCTATCCCGAGGTCATCTACCGCCTGTCGCGGTCGAAGCCACTGCCGGAGATCCGCGACTTCGTCAACGAATCGGCCGAGATCGCGCAGTACTACGAGGTCGACGGCCAGCGACGACGAAGGTGGCGGTCACGCTGCGCGATTCGATCTTCCGCGAACAGGCGCCGCCCTCCGCTGCTCGACCTCCACCTGCGCGTGGGACGCCGCGGTGATTGGTCGTCGTACCCGCTCACCTCGCGCGGCTGCGCGTGCTCGGCCAACTGGTGCCGCTGCTGCAGGGAGACTACTCGTCGGAGGAGATCGCCGGCCGCATCGAGGCCTTCGACGACGACGATCGGCGCTGGGCGAAGGGCCTGATGGATCTGCTTGCCGCCGAGAAGTTTCTCGAAGAAGGGCCGCAGATCGGAAAACGCGTGCCTCAAGTCGCCGGCACGACCGCGAACGACGTTTGTCGCGCACACGTCGATTCTGCTGCAGACCGCGACGACGGCCATCGTCACCGATCCGCTGCTGCGGCCGAGCCTCGGCGGCGCCGCGCGCGGCGCTCGATGCCGTCCGCCTGCCGCTTGTCCGCCATCTGCCTCACGCACGCGCACTGGGACCACTGCGACGTGCAGTCGCTGCTGATGTTCGACAAGGCGACGCCGGTCGTGATTCCCGCGCGTGTACAAGCCGACGATCTTCAATCCGCCCATGGCGCCGGTGCTGCGTCTGCTCGGATTCACCGACATCCGTGAGGTCGACCCCTGGGACCGTCTCCAGCTGGGCGACGTCGAGATGATTCTCGTGCCGTTCCACGGCGAACAGGACGAGCCCGGCGCGGAGATCGACCACTACACGTACGTCTTCAAGACCAGCGGGCCTGTCCCTGTACGGCGGCGTCGACGCTTTCCGGGACACGTTCGGCGAGATGCCGGCGGCGCTCGCGCGCGTCCGGGAGGAGCATCGGCCCACGGTGGCGTTTCTCCCGATCTCGCGCATGGAGTATTCGGTCGCCGACGGCGGCGTGAACGGCTTCTGCCGCTACGTCGACACGACGATGCTCACCAGGTCGTTTCAGTACACGGCTGGTCCGAAGGAAGCCGTTCAGTGGGTGCGCGAACTGGACGTGCAGACGGTCGTGCCCTACGCCACCTTCACGTTCAACCCGCGCGCGACGCCGGGCGAGGTGGCGGAGCTGCTGGCCGAATTGCGCGCCGTCGGGCCTCGGCGACCGGCTGTTGCCACTGCCCACGCAGGGCGCTGTCGAGCCGGCGGACCTCGACGGGTCGGCGCGCGCGCTGCGGCGGCGGCGGCAGCCTCCAGCAGTGGTTCGCCACCGGAGCGACAGTCTCGCGCCTGGATCGCCGGTTGAAGAAGAACCCGGCCTACCGGTTCGCCCGACGGCTCGTGTCGGGCGGCTCGACAGCCGGCGGCACATCACCACTGACCGTGCCGCGATGTCGAGGCGGTAAGATAGGTGCGCACGCCATTCATGTCCCTCCGTCTCGGCTTCGATCTCGACGGCGTCCTCGCCGACCTCAACAGCTCGCTGGTTCGAGAAGCCATGCGCCTGTTTCCCGGCCTCGAGATCACGGCAGGGCGTCGATCAGGGCGTGGCGCCGGCCGCCGTCGACCCCGACGGCGCCGAGGGCGTCGATCCTGCCGAGACCAGCCCTGCCTCGTTGAGCCTCACGCGGCGCCAGGAGCGCCAGCTCTGGGACGCGGTCAAGCGCATCGACAACTTCTGGGAGACGCTCGACGAGACCGAGCCCGGCATCATCAGGCGCCTGGCCGAGACGGCGCGTGCGCGCCGCTGGGAAGTGATGTTTCTCACCAGCCGGCCGCGCACGGCGGGCGACGTCGTGCAGGTGCAGAGCCAGCGCTGGTTGCGCACGCACGGCTTCGAGTATCCCGCGTTGTTCGTCGTGTCGACGTCGCGCGGGAAGATTGCCGCCGGCCTCGAGCTCGACGTCGTCGTCGACGACCGGCCCGAGAACTGCCTCGACATCGCGATCGATTCCAAGGCGCGCGCGATTCTGATCTGGCGCGGCGATCAGAACGCCGTGCCCGCCAGCGCGCGCCGCCTCGGCATCGGCGGCGTGAACTCCGTCGGCGCGTGCCTCGATCTGCTCATCGCCGCCGACAGCCCGGACGCGGGAGAGACCTCGCTCGTCGATCGTCTCAAGGGACTGCTCGGCCTCAAGCGTCGACCGCGGCCGCGCGTAATCCACAGTCTGCAATCCGCAATCCCGAATCGACGCCCGGAGACGCCACGCACTGGAATACCGCGCGCGAAGGCCAGAACGAGCGGGTAGAGTGAAACCGCCGTGGCGAGCATAAGGCGCGCGTTCGCGCTGAAGCCGAATCGCGTGGAAACGTTCAAGCTGTCGAAAGATCCGCTCTTCGTCGAGAAGGTACGGGACAAGAAGGGTAGTATCTGCAGCCGCCGGAGCGCGCGCTGGTGCTGAGAGTCGATGAGAAATCGCAAATCCAAACGCTCAATCGGAGTACCCCCGTCTTGCCGATGCGGCCGGGCCAGCAGGAACGGCACGCACACGATTACATACGGCATGGCACGACGACGCTGTTTGCAGACTTGGATGAGCGCAAGGGACGCGTGATAGGCGAATGTCACGAGCGCCAGCGGGCGCAAGAATTCCGGCGCTTCCTCGATACCATCGATGCGGCCGTGCCGTCACCCTGGATGTCCTTCGATCCTCGACAACTTCGTCACACATAAAACCGCGCGCATCCGTCGTCACTCGTCCCTCCTCAATGGTCAGATTCTTCCCCTCGCCAGAATCCTTCCTCGCGCTCTCAGAATCCTCTCTCAGACAGAACCGGAATCAGGCCCGACAGAACTGTGATCGCCGGCGGGTGTGCGCACAGCGCACATCACTCGCGTTCGCTTCTGAAATCAACAACTTGACCGATCGGGCACGGCGGGTACCCGCCTTGCCCTAGTGCATGGCGACGGCTGCGCGCGCGTCACCTGCTTCCGGTCATGTCATACGGCAGGAACGTGCGGCGGCACCAGAGGGCCATCCAGGCCAGGAAGGTTGTTGCCATGTTCCGCTCGCTCCCCAGCTTCGTCGTCGCCACGGCTGCATTTCTCACGTTGGGCGTCGTCGCGCCCGCTCAGGCTCAGGAATTCATGGCGGCCAACGCCGGTCGCCAACACCGTGCTCTTCCCGGTGACGCCGCTTGCGCCGGCGCCGGTCGCGCGTGCCGCCGATGCCGGCGCGACCGCGGCCAAGGCCGACGGCGAGCAGGGACCGACGTTCACGCGCGCCAGCTTCACGCCGCGAGCCAAGCGGCCCATGGCACTGCCGGCGCTGTACGCCACGCAGGCCGCGTTGCAGGCACTCGACGCGCACTCGACCTACTCGGCGATCAATCGCGGCGGCATCGAAGCCAATCCGCTGATGAAGGGCGTCGTCGGAAACAAGGGCGCGATGATGGCGGTGAAGGCGGGCGTGGCGGCGAGCACCATCTGGATGGCCGAGCGGATGTGGAAGCGGGCAATCGCGCCGGCGCGATCGCGACGATGCTGATTGCCAACAGCGTCACCGCTGCCGTGGTCGCCAACAACTACAGGGTCGCGTCGAGCCTTCGACAGGTGAGGTTCACGGTTCACAGGTTCACAGGTTCACAGGTTCACAGGTTCCGGACCTCGCAGGATGGCCCTCCTGCGTCCGGCGTGGCCGGCCCCATACTCGACCTCGTCTCTCCTGACCGGAGATCGAGGCGAGGTCGACGGGGTCGGCCACGTCCCTTTTTGGTGCGCTACTATTGGCGTCGTCCCGGCCATCCGACAATCCGTAACAGAAGCGTGCTGACCCCGTCCCACCTGCTCGACATCCTCCTGCTGCCCGCGTTCTATCTCGCGCTGGGCGCCTGGGTCGTGCGTCAGCCTCGTGCTGCTGCTGCGCGGGCTGGCCGGCGGCCGACGGGCGCTGGCCCTGGCGCGGGCGCGCCAGCGGCTGCGGGAGATCGCGCGACCGGCGACTCGACCCCGAGAGCGAGCACAGCGCGCTGGTCGCGCTGGTGGCCACCCTGCCCGAGAGCCGTGCTGCTGCCCCTCGGGGCGCGGAGCGCCCGACGAGCCCGGCGCTCGCCGGCTGGCCGAGGCGATCGTCGCGCGCCTGGGCCGCGCGGCGCTCGAAGAGCGGGCGGCAACGCCAGGCCATCCGCGCCACAACAACCGCCGCATCGCGGCCATGCAGGTGCTGGCCCTGGCGCGGGCGCCTGGCGTGACGACGGTGCTGGCGCGCGCGGTCGACGACCGCGATCCCGAGATTGTCGGCGCCAGCCTCGCGCTGCTGGGTCGCGTGCCCGACGACACGGCGGCGGCGGCGCTCGATCGACGCGCTCAAGCACGCCAAGTACACGCCGTCGCGCGTCGCGACGTATCTGGACCGCTTCGAGCGTCCGATCGGCGCCGACCTGCGGCCGCTGCTGCATCATCCGGACCCGAACGTGCGCTACTGGGGCGCGACGCTGCTGTCGCGGCATCCGGTGGACGGCATCGATCGGGACCTCGCCGCGCTGGCTGCGGATTCGGCGCCGCTGGTGCGCAAGGCGGCGGTGGCAAGCCTGGCCCAGATCGGCGGGCCGTCTCTCGGCGCCGGTTGCGCGGCGCCTGCTCGCCGACGAGACGTGGTTCGTCCGCGCGCACGCCGCGCGCGCGCTCGCGTCGACGGGCGACGCGGACGTCGCCGAAGAGATCGCTCCGCTGCTGGCCGATCGCGAATGGTGGGTGCGGCTGGCCGTGAAGGAATCGCTGCAGCAGCTGGGCGACGAAGTGTGGTCGGTGCTCGTGCCGTATCTGGACCACGAGGACGGGTTCGCGCGCAACGGCGCCGCCGAGGTGCTGCAGAACATCGGCGTGCTCGACAGCCTGATCGTGCTCGAGGCCGTCACGGCCAAACCCAGTACCGCCAAGCTCGAGATGCTGCGCAAGATCGCCTCGGCAGGCGGCACGCGGATGACGGCCGCGCTGCTCGAACGCGTCGACGCGCGGACGCGCCCGCGCGTGCGCGCGCTGCTCGAGACGCTGGGGCTCGAACCCGCCGGAGTCGAGTCGTGACCGGCACTTGGATCGAGGCGCTCGCCTGGCTCACGGCAGCCTCCGCGGTGCTGCTGGTCGCGGCCTACGGCATCGGCGCGCCGTTTCTCCTGCTCCGCACGCTGCTGACGCTGGGCAAGCGGCGCCGGCTCCGCTACCGCACGAGGAACGACGACGTGCTGGCGACCTCGCGGTTCACGATTCCCGGTCAGCCTCATCGTGCCCATCGATGCCGACGCCGACGACGCCCCGCATCGCGTGCGGCATCTGCTGCAGCTCCGGTATCCGGAACTCGAACTCATCGTCGTCGTGTCGGCGGGATCGGCGCTGGAGGACCTCAAGCATGGGCTGGTCGCTCTCGGCGGCCGAAGTCTTCTATCGCAAGTCGCTCGCCGGCGCCGCCGTGCGCGGGCTGTATCGAAGCGGCACCGATACCCGCGTGATCGTCGTGCAGTCCGAGCCGGCCAGCGTCGGCGAGGCGCTCAACTGCGGGGTGAACCTCGCGCGCTATCGATACCTGGCCGTCGTGGATGCGCCGGCCACCTACAACAGCGACGCCTTGCTGGAGGCGATGCAGGCGGCGCTCGAGGAGCCGCAGCGCGTGGTCGGCGCGACGACGTCGCTGTCGGTGCACCCGGTGGAGGGGCTCGACGCTGCGCTGCGCGGGGAGGCGCCCACCGGGCTTGGTCGAGGCGCTCCGCTACCTGTCGGCGGCGCGGACGCGGCTGGTCACCGTCGGGCGCCGAAGGCTCGATCTGCCGCCGGACGGGTGCCCCGGGTTCACGATTTGGCGGCGCGACGTCGTGCTCGACGTCGGGGGTTCGCCGAGGACGTCATCGCCGTCCATGCGGACATGACACTGCGGGTGCACGCCCATTTCGGCGGGAACCGGCAGCGCTACCGCATCATCCACGTCGCCGAGCCGGTGGGCCTGGTCGTGCCGGCCGACGCGGAGCGGCTGGCGCGCCGGGCGCGGGTGCCGTTTGGCCTGATGTGGCGCCACAGGGCGCTCTTCTTCAACCCCCGCTACGGCCGGCTGGGCCTGGTCGACCTGCCGCGGTACGCCTTCAACCTGCTGGTGGCGCCCGTGGGTGGAGCTGCTGGCGCTGGTGCTGCTCGGGCTGGCCGTGCCGCTCGGCGTGCTGACCGGCGGGCACGCTCCTGCTGGTGCTGGTGACCATCGGCCTGGGCAACGGCATCCTGACGGCCTCCGCCTTGCTGCTGACCGGCCTTGCGGGCCACGATCCGCGGCCCGCGGCCCTCTTCAATCTGCTCCTGGTCGGGCCTTTTGAGTACTTCTTCAGCCGGCCAGCCCTGCTGATCGAGCGCTATCGACGCGCGTAAACTATCATATAATCAAGTACTTTAGGTGAGTTGCACCAACTCGAACTGGATGGGGTGTAAAGCTCGTCCGTGCTGTGCCGATAGATCGTCTGACCCCAGCGAGACGTCTGGCAGGCTCGACAATGATCTGGTTCTATCAGCGCGGCGACCAGCACCTCTACTACGAGGTCCGTCTGCGAGACGACGGTCCTGGCTACGAGCTTGGTCTGGCTTCTCCGGAAGGCACCCTGCTGACCGAGCGGTTCCTCAGCGAGGAGGCCTTGACGCGCCGCTTCGCCGAGCTGCAGGCCGCGCTGCTGCGGGAAGGCTGGGGGCCGCTCGACCGCCGTCCGCGGGCGTCAACCCTCGAACGCCACCGCGCGACTGGCTTCGGCCAGAGCGCGATGGTCTGCTAGCGCCCCGCCCTCGAAGAAAAACCGCGCGACGACGTCGCGCAACTCCCCAATCGACTCGCTCTGATTGATCGCGGTGCGCAGGTGCGAGCCGTTGTCGAGTCCCTTCGTGTACCAGGACCCCAGCGCCCGCAGCTTGTTGATCACCCACCGCTCGCGCCCGCGCGCGACGCGCTCCTGCGCCGACGGGTTCAGGGCCGGGTCGGCGATGACCGAGTGGCGGAATCCCTCGGCTTCGTTGTCGCCTTCGGCCAGCAGCAGGTCGAGATAGTCGAGCAGGAACTGCCCGCGCTGCTCGAGCGTGACCGGCGCGCGGCGTGCGACCCTCCGACAGCGCCTGCGCCTGCGACAGAATCCACGGGTTGCGCAGCACGCCCCGCCCGACCAGCACGCCGCTGACCGCGGTCGTTCGCAGCCGCTCGATCGCCTGCTCGGGCTCGATCACGTCGCCGCTGCCAAAGACCGGGATATCCACCGACTCGGCGACGCGGGAGATGAAGTCCCAGTCCGACGAGCCCGAGTACGACTGCGCCGCCGTGCGCCCGTGCACGGCGATGGCCGACGCCCCGGCGTCCTGCACCAGGCGCGCGAGCTCGCCGGCGTTGCGCTGTTCGTCGTTCCAGCCCGCGCGCATCTTGACGGTGACGGGGATGCGGACCTTCCTGGTCATCGCGGCGATGACCGAGGCCGCGTGCTCGGGCTGACGCATCAGGCTGCAGCCGGCGTGGTGCTTGGCGATCTTCGGCACCGGGCAGCCCATGTTGACGTCGACGACGTTGGCGCCGAGCTGCTCGATGATCTGCGCGGCGTCGGCCATCTTCTCCGGATCGCCGCCGAAGATCTGGATCGACACCGGCCGCTCTTCCTCGGTGTACTCGGCGTATTCGAGCGTCCGATCGATGCCGCGCACCAGGCCTTCCGAGCTCACCATCTCGCTGACGACCAGGCCGCAGCCGCCCTGCCGCTTGACCAGGCGGCGAAATGCCGTGTCGGTCATGCCCGCCATGGGCGCGATCGCAAACGGCGACGGAAGCTGGAGGTCGCGAATCTTCATAGCGGCTCGCACGTCCGCCGCGTCCACCTGCACGCTGACGCCTTGCCCGATCAGGTTCACGGCCAGGATCAGCCGCGCCTGCGTTCCCTTGCGCGTCAGCCGCCCGACGACGCCGGTCAGCGGCCCGTGCACCACTTCGACCATCGTTCCGGTCTTGATCGTCGGGCACGGGTCGTAGGGCAGCGTGCTGGTGACCAGCGTCCGGATGCTCTCGATCTCCTCGTTCGGAACGGGAACGGGCGTGCCGTTCACCGAGACGATCGAGACCACGCCGGTGCACTTCAGCACCGCCAGCCGCGCGTCGGGATCGAACTGCGCGAAGACGTACCCGGGAAACAGCGGGACGTCGATCTGCTTGCGGCGATCCTTCCAGCGGCTCCACTTGGTCTGCGTCGGCAGGAACGCGGGGACGTGCTTCTCGTCGAGCTGCGCCCGCACGACCTGCTCGTGGCGGCTGCGGGTCCAGACCGCGAACCAGCGGACCGCGTCGAGCCGGCTCCGAGTCGGCCGGCTCGGCGGTCCCGCCTGGGCGCGGCAGGAAGGGGACATCAGTTTGTCGGCGGGCTTCTCCGGCGCGGCGGCGGCCGGCTCCGGCGCCGGCAGCGCCGACTTTCGACTGCCACGCCTTCTTGATTTCCTCGTTCTTCCACTCGATGATCGCCTGCGCCCGCTGCTTCTCCAGGTACTTCTTGAACTCGACCTGGCGCTTCTGCTCGAAGATCGCATCGGCGATCCGGTCGCGCGCTTCTTCGGCCGACAGCACCGTGTCGGCCGTCTGCGATTCGAGCTTCACGATCTGATAGCCGGCCGGCGTCCTGATGACGTCGCTGACGTCGCCGGGCTTGAGTCCCTTGAGCAGCTCCTGAAACGCCGGCGTCAACTCGGCCGGGTTGAGCGGCCCGACCAGGCCGCCGTTGGCTCGCGAGGGCGAGGTCGACACCTCGCCGGCCACCAGCTCGAACGCCTCGCCGCCGGCGATCCGCTTGCGCGCCGCCTCGGCCTTGGCCCTGGCCTCGTCGTCGAGGCCGACGTTGAAGCCCTTGTCGCTCTTCGGCACGGCCAGCTGGATCTCGCGAATCGTCACCTCGCCGGGGCGGCGTGAACTCCTGGACGTGCTCGGCGTGGTACTTCCGCGCTTCCTCTTCGGTGATGCTGATCTTGCCCATCACCTCGGCCTGCTGCACGCGGGTCACCAGCATCTGCTTTTCAAGCGAGGTCCGCAGGTCGGCCATCGTCATGCCTTCCTGCTTCAGCGCCGCGTGAAACGCCTCGTCGGTATCGAGCTTGTTGTCGGTGCGGATGCGCGTGACGACGCGGTTGAAGTCCTCGTCGGTCATCTTGTAGCCGAGCTCCTTGCCACGCTGGACCAGCAGCATCTCGTCGATGGTCTCGACAAGCAGCTGGGGCGTGATGTCGGCAATCGCCTTCTTCAGCGCCTCGTCGTCGGAGGTCTGGATGCCGCGCGCGCGCAACGCCAGCACCTGCCGCTGCTCGAGATCGGTCTTGGTGAGGATCTCGCCGTTCACCTTGACCAGCACCGCCTCGATGATGTCGGCCGTCAGCGGCGACGGTCATCGACGCGACGATCGCGGCGAGCAGCGCGAGCGAGGCCAGCGCGCCTGGCAGGGCATCAGTCGGCGGAAGTGCATCAGGACCTTCAATTCTTTCTGACTCAACATCTTACCCTCAGCCGAGCAGGTCGCTCAACAGCCCGCCGACACGAGTAAAGACGCCGGAGGGCGCGCGGGGGTCTTGCGGGCCGGCCTTCAGGATCTCGGCCTTGGAGAACCCCGAGGTGACCTCGCCCGCCGTGGCCCGGGCCGTCCACCAGGAGGCCGGGGCGGCCGACTCGTCGGGCCCGTGCCGGCGCCGGCCGGCGCGCAGGTCGCTCGAGGTCAGCGGCTTTTGCCCGATGTTCGCCCAGGGGCCGGCGGCCGGGGCTTGCGGCTCGTGGCGTCGGGGCTCGGCTTCGGGCTTCGGCGGTCCCCTTCGACACCGCAGCCAGCTCCAGGCGCAGGCTGGCCGGCGGCACGAGCGTGACGTCGCCACGCTGCTGGACCAGTCCCACCAGGGTTCCCGGATCGACCTTGCGTCTGCGGCCGGAAGCGGAACAGGACCTTCTCGCCTTCCCGGTCCACGGCCTCGATGCCCAGGCGGTCGGCCATGACGCGGATGCGGCCGTAGTCGGCCAGGTTCAGGATCGACGGCGGAATCGGGCCGTAGCGGTCGCGGACTTCCGCGACGATCCGGTCGATCTCCTCTTCGCTGCGCGCCGAGGCGATCCGGCGATAGACCATCAGCCGCTGGTTCATGTCGGGGATGTAGGTCTCCTCGATCTTGAGATCGACGCGCAGGTTCACCGTCGCGCGGATGTCGTCGTCGATCTCTTCGCCCTTGAGCTCGCGGACCGTGTCCTCGAGCAGCTTCATGTACATCTCGAAGCCCACCGAGTCCATGTGGCCGCTCTGCTCGCCGCCCAGGAGGTTGCCGGCGCCGCGGATCTCCAGGTCCAGCGCCGCGACGCGGAAGCCGCTGCCCAGGTCGCTGAACTCGCGGATGGCGGCCAGGCGCTTCTTGGCGACGGCCGACAGCGCGTCCTCGGGCGGGATCAGCAGGAAGGCGTACGCGGGCCGGTCGGAACGCCCGACGCGCCCGCGCAGCTGGTACAGCTGCGCCAGGCCGTAGCGATCCGCGCGGTTGATGACGATGGTGTTGGCGTTCGGGATGTCCAGCCCGTTTTCGACGATCGTCGTGGCGACGAGCACGTCGTACTTGTGCGCCACGAAGTCGAGCATCGTCTGTTCGAGCTGCTCTTCGCCCATCTGGCCGTGGCCGACGACCACTCTGGCCTCCGGCACCAGCCGGGTGACCAGATTGGCGAGCGAGTAGATCGACTCCACGCGGTTGTGGACGACATACACCTGTCCGCCGCGTTCGAGCTCGTGGCGCACGGCGCGGCGGATCACCTCGGCGTCGAACTTCACCACGTGCGTCTGGATCGACAGGCGATCCTTCGGCGGCGTCTCGATGGTCGACATGTCGCGAATGCCGACCAGGGACATGTTCAGCGTGCGCGGAATGGGAGTCGCCGTCAGGGTCAGGACGTCGACGCGCTTGCGCAGCTGCTTGATCCGCTCCTTGTGCGTGACGCCGAAGCGCTGCTCTTCGTCCACCACGAGCAGGCCGAGGTCGCGGAACACGCACGTCTTTCGACAACAGCCGATGGGTGCCGACGAGCACTTCGACCTTGCCGGCCGCCAGATCCTCGAGCGTGGCCTTCTGCTCGGCCTTCGTGCGGAACCGGCTGACCATGTCGATGCGCACGGGGAACCCGGCGAAGCGCTCGCGCAGCGTCTTCAGATGCTGGAACGCCAGGACGGTCGTCGGCGCGAGGACCGCGACCTGTTTGCCGTCCATGACCGCCTTGAAGGCGGCGCGCATCGCGACCTCCGTCTTGCCGTAGCCGACATCGCCGCAGAGCAGGCGGTCCATCGGCATCGGCGTTTCCATGTCGCTCTTGATGTCCGTGATGGCCGAGCGCTGGTCGACCGTCAGGTCGTACGGGAAGGCGTCCTCGAACTCCTGCTGCCAGTGGGTGTCGGGAGCAAAGGCGTGGCCGGCGACGGCCTTGCGCGCGGCGTAGAGCTTCAGCAGCTCCTCCGCCATGTCGCGCATCGCCTTCTTGACGCGCGTCTTCGCCTTCTCCCACGTCGTCCCGCCCAGCTTGTCGACCGGCGGCTTCGAGCGCGCCCGTGTACTTCTGGACCAGGTCCAGCCGCTCCACTGGCACGAACAGCTTGTCGTCGCCGTGGTAGCGGAGTTCCATGAACTCCTGCTGCGGCTCTCCGGGGCCGAGCGTGATCTGCTTGAGCCCGACAAACGCGCCGATGCCGTGGTCGACGTGCACGACGTAGTCGCCGACCTTCAGATCGCGCAGGTCGGAGAGGAACGCCTTGCTGGCCGACCGTCGTCGCTGTTCGGGCGCGCGCCGGTCCTCGTCGAAGACGTCGGTCTCCGCGTAAATCGACAGCGGCGCGGCCGGCAGGCGGAATCCGCGCGACAGCCGGCCCGACCGCGACAATGAGCGCGGCCGTGTGGGCGTCTTCGGCGCGTTCGGCCGGCGCCGCGATGATCTGGTAGTCGCGCGCGATCTCCAGCATGCGCTCGGCACGGCCAGGCGAGGCCGCGACGAACACGACCAGTTCCTGCTGCTCGCGCGCCCGGCGCACTTCGGCGATCCAGTCCTGCACGCGGCCGCTGAACTCGATGACCGGCTGACACGCGACATGCCGCGTTCCGGATGCTCCTGTCGCGCCGACGTCGTTCAGCCGCATCGCTCTCGATGCTCAGCTGCTCGAGCCGCACAGCGGAAGCCAGCCGCTCGGCGACGGTGTCGCGGTCGACGAACAACCGCTCGGGCGGCGCGACCGACCCCGGCGCCGCACCGCGCGTCGTCCTGGTCTCGCTGGTGAGCGTCTGATAGCTCGCCGCGGTCTGCTCGAGGAAGGTGTCGACGGCCGCAAACACCTCGTCGGGTTCGGCGACGACGAAGACGGGGCGGCGGCGGAAGTTCAGATACTCGAAGACCGTGGACTCCAGCCGGAGGTCCGCCGCCGACGGGTTGTCGGTCTGCCCGAGGCGCTCGCGAATAGGCACGATCCGCGCCTGATCGACGGTCCGGGTCGAGCGCTGAGTGGACGGGTCGTAGCGGCGGATGGACTCCACCGTGTCGCCGATGAACTCGATGCGCAACGGCTCGGCGTCGCCCGGCGGGAACACGTCCACGATGCCGCCGCGCACGCAGAACTCGCCGTGCTCGTCGACGGGATCCTCGCGGGTGAATCCGGCTTCGACGAGTTGCTCGGCCAGCAGGAGCGGGCCGATATCGACCCCGGGCGCCGAGGTCCACCGACGCCGACGCGAGCTGAGCCGGCGGCACCAGGCGCGGCAGGAGCGCGGGCGCCGAGATCACCGACCACGCGCGCCTGCGCCCGCCACAATCTCGGCCAGGGCGCGCGCGCGGGTGGACGCAACCTGCAGGTGCGGCGCCAGGCCGCGATAGGGATCGACCTCGTGGCTGGGCAGCGGCACGACCGCATCGGCAACGGCGGCTTCGCCCAGACCCTCGAGGGCATCAAGGAAATAGCGGGCGTCCGACGTCAGTTCGTCGACGTCGGCGTCTGTCGGCACGACGACGACCGTCAGATCGCTTCGGCGAGGTGTTGGCGCGCGAGAGCGACGTACAGACCACGAGCCGCCGTGGTCAGGCCCGAGAGGGTGCCACTTGGCTGCGTCCAGGCCGGCTTTCACGGCCGCTGAACGAAAGAGCGCGCGAAGAGCGAGAGAACTCGAGGACGACACTGAGATGACCAGAACCGGGCGGCGGAACTATTCAGTATAGCAAGGTCGAGAGCTTCAGGAGATAGGATTCCGTATCAGGAGATCAGGAGATCAGGAGGGATCTCACTAGCCTCGCTGATCTCCTGTTACTCCTGGATCTTCCTGATCTCCTGTGAACCAGCATTGATTCGTTCGATCAGGCGTCGTCGTAGAAAACCCCTGCTCGATGGGCATCCGGACGACCCGTCCGCCGCGGGCCTCGACGATGTCGCGGCCGACGATGGCGTCTTCGGCCCAGTCGGCGCCTTTCACCAGCACGTCGGGCTGCAGGCGGCTGATGATCTCGTGCGGCGTGTCCTCGTCGAAGATCACGGCGGCATCGACGCAGTCGAGCGCCGCGATGACTTCGGCCCGCTCCGCCTCCGGGTTGATCGGCCGCGTCGGTCCCTTGTTTGCCCGCACCGACCGATCGGAGTTCACGCCGACGATGAGGGCGTCGCCCAGCGCGCGCGCGGCCTGCAGGTAGCGCACGTGGCCGGGATGGAGCAGGTCGTAGACGCCGTTGGTGAAGACTATCGACTTGCCGTCCGAGCGCAACCGTTCGACGAGCGTCTCCGCTTCGGCGAGCGTCGGGGGCCGGTGACGTCATCTGGCGGGTCCAAACAGCATGAACGTGCCGACATCGGCGCGCGGATACCCCGGTTCAATCACGCGGGGACCCATCCGAATCAACTGCAGCGGCGCGAATCGGGCCTCGTACCACGACCACGGGCGCCCTCGTGTGTAGCCCGCGTCGGCCCGGGCCACGTCGCCGGCCTCCAGGGCCGGGATCCGTTTCCTCGACCGCCAGCACGTGGCCCTGGGGCGCCAGAACGCGGGTGATCTCGCGGATGACGGCTTCCGCGTGTGAGTCGGGCATGTGCTGCAGCACGGTGAACGTCATCACGAACTCGGCGCTCGCATCAGGCGCCGGCAACGCCGACAGCGTCGCGACCTCAACGAACTCCAGCGCGGGCAGCAGTGTGCGGGCCGTGGCGAGCAGTGACGCTTCCCGTTCGAAACCGACGACCGCTGACGCGAACTCGGCCAGCACCGGGGTGAGCCGTCCGAACCCGCAGCCGACGTCGTACGCCCGTGTGATTGGCGTGGTCATCTCCGCGCGCTGGACGTACTCGCGCACGTCGCGCTGCTCGAGGTAGTTGCGCAGCAGCGCCGGCGGCCCGCTGACGTCCACGACATCGGCCGGCGTCCAGGTCTTGCGCCCGGTCATCGACCTCAGACGCCTCCCGGCGTCAGGCGGACCGAAGGCGAGAACTCCCACCGATGACGCGGGCGGTAGATGCCGGCATCCTTCGTGCGCGACTTCACGCGGAACGTGTACAGCTGCCGGTGATAGTCGTAGGCGTAGCCGTCCCGCTTGTGGACCGCGACGTCGAGCTTGTACGTGCCTTCGACCAGGTCGAGGCTCTCGATGACGAACCGTGCGGTGCCGCTTCCCGACAGCTCGACCGACTTCAAGTCCGCGACGTCGGTGTTGGTGCCATAACAACACACGCCATCGGCGCTGAAGAGGCCGATGCCGAAGGCGAAATCCGTGACGCGGTGTCTCGCGGCGACGCTCAGCTCGATCGTCACCGCCTCGCCCGAGTGGAACACGTGGCCGGGCTGTCCGTCTTCGCCGATGAGGCTGACGCCGGATAATCTCGACCTCTCGAGAACCCCAGCGGCCCTCCGACGCCTTGAAGCCGTCGTCAGGCGTCTCGGCGGCCGCGACCGGGTCGGAGATGACCGGTTCGGCGACGGGCTCGGCCTCGGCGTGTTCCTGCGCCTTGGCATCGGCCGCTGCCAGGGCCCGCTCCTCGCATCTTCTCGACGTCGGTGATGTAGGCGCCGACGACGCGGCGCGGGTCGCCATGCGCGCGTCCGAGGCCGCCGTCAATCCAGAGCGCCTCATCGCAAAAGCGCTCGACCAGGGCCAGCGAGTGCGTCACCAGCAGCACGGTCTTCCCGCGCCGCCTGAACTCGCCGAACTTGTCCAGACACTTGTGCGTGAAGCCCTCGTCGCCGACGGCCAGGACTTCGTCGACCAGCAGCACGTCGGGGTCGACGTGGATCGCCACGGCAAAGCCCAGGCGCATGTACATGCCGGACGAGTACGTCTTCACCGGCGCGTCGATGAACTCCTCGAGCTCGGCAAACTCGACAATCTCGTCGAACCGGCGCGCGATCTCCTTGCGCGACAGGCCCAGCATGATGCCGTTGATGAAGACGTTCTCGCGGCCGGAAATCTCGGGGTGGAAGCCCGCGCCCAACTCGATGAGCGCCGAGATCCGTCCGTTGACCGTCACGCTGCCGGTCGTGGGCCGCGAAATGCCGGCGACGCACTTGAGCATCGTGCTCTTGCCCGAGCCGTTGCGGCCGATGACGCCGTAGGTGCAGCCGGCCGGCACCTGGAACGAGACGCCCTTGAGCGCCGCAAATGTCTCGTCTGGCCGCAGGTCGCGCACGAGGCTGCCGGAGAGCAAGGCGCTCTTGATCGTCGCAAACTGCTTGCGGTGCGCGAACTTCCGGTAGACCTTCGTGACGTCGCGGGCGTCGATGGCGATGGAGCTCATGGCAGCGCCGCCCTCCGCCACAATCACGATGGCGCGATGGCGCGATGACGCGATGGCATCCCTTTTCGATGCCCTTCGCGCCTTCGCGCCTTCGCGTCATGGCGATTGTGACGCCCGCTCACACGCCCTCCGCAAACGAATCCCTCAACCGGTCGAACAGGGCGTAGCCGGCCACGAACAACCCCGTCGAGCCGACCAGCAGCGCGAGCAGCCACCTCCAGTGCCCGAACGGGCCGTCGTAGAACAGGATCTCCTGGTAGGAGATCGCGAGGTGCGTGAACGGGTTCAGATCCAGCACCCGCTTGCTCAGCCCCTGCCCGACTCCGGCCGCCAGCGTCATCGGATAGATGATTGGCGTCGCGAAGAACCAGAGCGTCATGAGGTTTGCGAGCAGGTCCTTCAAGTCGCGAAAGTGAACCGTCAACGCCGAGACGATGAGCGAGAGGCCGACGGTCAGGACCAGCTGCGTGAAGACGACGACCGGGAACCAGACCAGGTCCGTGATGTTGAGGGGATGGCGAAAGTAGATCAGAAACCCCAGCAGGATCGGCAGGCCGAGGAAGAAGTGCACCATGTTGGCCACCACCGTGACGATGGGCAGCACCTCGGCTGGAAACAGCACTTTCTTGATCAGGTTGCCGCCCGAGATGAGGACATTGGACGCCTCGAGCAGCGACGACGAGAACCACGTCCACGGCAGGATGCCGCAGAACATGAAGAGCGCGTAGGGCTCGAGTTCCTTCGGGTGGGCCCCCGGCAGCACGACCGTGAAGACGAAGGTGTAGATGAGGAGGAGCAGCAGCGGGTTGACGAACGACCAGAAGAACCCGAGCACCGACCCGCGGTAACGCGCCTTGAGGTCGCGTACCACCAGGCTTTGAATCAGCCCGCGGTACTTGAGGAGGTTACGAAGGTTTTGCAGCATTCCTGTAGGGGCGCACGGCGTGCGCCCCGCCTGGGTTCAGCCGGAGCGCCGGATCAGATCCCCTTCTTCATCCGTCACCCGCTCGGCCGCTCGCAGCTTCATCATCGCGGTGAGCATCGCAATGCGCGCGCGTTCGGAGTCTTCGACGCTGGTGGCCTTGTGCAGCTCGCCTTCGGCCGCCTGCCGGTCGGCCTCCTGCTTGGCGATGTCGATGTCCTCGGGCTTGTCGGCCAGGCGGACCAGGACCGTGACCTTGTCCGGCAGCACTTCGGCCATCCCGAAGTCGAGCACGAAGTAGGTCTTCTCCTGGCCCTTGCGGTACCACAACTCGCCGGGCTTCAACATCGCCAGCAGCGGCGTGTGACCCGGGCGGATGCCGAGCGCGCCGTCCCAGCCCGGCAACTGCACTTCGTCCACGTCGTCGTGAACGATGGCCTTGTCGGGCGTGACGATGTCGAGCGTCAGCGACTTTGGGCAGCGGGCTCATGCGGTCTGCTTCGCCTTCTCGATCGCTTCGTCGATCGTGCCAACCAGGTAGAAGGCCTGCTCGGGCACCGCGTCGTGCTTGCCTTCCACGATCTCCTTGAAGCCGCGGATCGTCTCGGCAATCGGCACGTACTTGCCCTTGAACCCGGTGAACTGCTCCGCGACGAAGAAGGGCTGCGATGAGGAACTTCTGGATCTTGCGCGCGCGCGTCACGCTGAGCTTGTCGTCTTCCGACAGCTCGTCGATGCCGAGGATCGCGATGATGTCCTGCAGGTCCTTGTAGCGCTGCAGCACCTGCTTGACCTGGCGGGCGACGTTGTAGTGCTCGTCGCCGATGACGCGCGGGTCGAGAATGCGCGAGGTCGAGGCGAGCGGGTCGACGGCCGGGTAGATGCCCAGCTCGGCGATCGCACGCGACAGGTTGGTCGTCGCGTCAAGATGCGCGAAGGTCGTCGCCGGCGCCGGGTCGGTGTAGTCGTCGGCCGGCACGTAGATCGCCTGCACCGAGGTGATGGAGCCCGACTTGGTCGAGGTGATGCGCTCCTGGAGCTGGCCCATCTCGGAGAGCAGCGTCGGCTGGTAGCCGACGGCCGACGGCATGCGGCCAAGCAGCGCCGACACTTCCGAGCCGGCCTGCGTGAAGCGGAAGATGTTGTCGATGAACAGGAGCACGTCCTTGTTCTCGGCGTCGCGGAAGTACTCGGCGACGGTCAGCCCGGTCAGGCCGACGCGCATGCGCGCACCCGGCGGCTCGGTCATCTGGCCGTAGACGAGCGCGGCGCGCGACTTGTCGGGCTCGTTGATGTTGATGACGCCGCTCTCCTGGAACTCGAGCCACAAGTCGTTGCCTTCGCGCGTGCGCTCGCCGACGCCGGCAAAGACCGACACGCCGCCGTGCTTGACGGCGATGTTGTGGATCAGCTCCATGAATGATGACGGTCTTGCCGACACCGGCACCGCCGAACAGGCCAATCTTGCCGCCCTTGAGGTACGGCTCGAGCAGGTCGATGACCTTGATGCCCGTCTCGAACATCTCGAGCTCGGTCGACTGGCTCTCGAGGTTCGGCGCCTGGCGGTGAATCGGCCAGCGCTCCGCGCTCTGCACCGGCTGGTCGGGGAAGTCCACCGGCTCGCCCAGCACGTTCAGCACGCGGCCCAGCGTCTTGGGGCCCACCGGCACCGAAATCGGCGCGCCGGTGTCGACGGCTTCCATCCCGCGCTGCATGCCGTCGGTCGGCTTCATCGCGATGGTCCGCACGCGCCCCTCGCCGAGGTGCTGCTCGACCTCGACGACGACATCGATGGCGTTGGTGCCCGGGGCCGCCAGGATGCGGACGGCGTTGTAGATGTCGGGCAGGTGCCCGTCGGCGAATTCGATGTCCACGACCGGTCCGATGACCTGCACGACCCGGCCGGTGTGTGCTGCCTGCTGTGCCATTGGTGTTCCCCTACAGTGCCTGCGCGCCGGAGACCACTTCGATGATCTCGCGCGTAATCGCCGCCTGGCGGACCTTGTTCATGTAAAGCGTGAGGCTGTCGAGCATCTCCGCCGAGTTCTTCGTGGCCGCTTCCATCGCGGTCATCCGGGCGGCGTGTTCGGCGGCCGCCGATTCCAGCAGCGCGCGGAAGACCAGCGTGTGGACGTACTGCGGCAGCAGCTCGGCGAAGATGGTCGCCGGATCGGGCTCGTAGAGGTAGTCGATGGCCGACCCCTCGTCGATGCGGCCGTCGCGGTCGACGTCGAGGTTGGCGCCCGCGCTGGTGACCCTGTGCCCGGCCGCCGTCATCTCGGCGTCGAGCCCCGCGCGCGGAATCGGCAGCAGCTGTTCGGCCACCACCTTCTGCGTCATGATCGACTTGAACTCGTTGTAGACGATGAAGACGGCGTCGACCTTTCCGGCGGTGAAGTCTTCGATCGCGGTCTCGGCGATGGCCCGCGCGTGCTTCGACTCGAGGTGCGAGAAGATGCCGACGTGTTCGGCGCGCGTCGGGAACCCGCGGCGCCGGAAGAAGTCGCGCGCCTTGCGGCCGACCAGCGTCAGCTCGATCTGCTGGCCGGGCCGCTCGACGATGAAGGTGCCGGCCGCCTTGATGATGTTCGAGTTGAAGCTGCCCGCCAGGCCCTTGTCGGCCGACACGACGATCAGCTGAATCCGCGCGCCCGGCTTGTTCACGTCGCGCTCGGCGAGCAGCGGGTGCGTCGTCGGATCGACACGGCTCGCGAGCCCGTGCAGGACGCGAAGCATCTGCTTGGAGAACGGCCTCGCATTCAGGATGCGCTCGTACGCGCGTCGCATGCGGCTTGCCGCCACCATCTTCATCGCCTTGGTGATCTGCTGCGTCGACTTGACGGCGCGGATCCGGCGGCGGATGTCGATTAGAGAAGGCATATGGCCGATGCTTCAGTGCCGTCGGTGCCAGTGTGCCTACGGTCCGCACTCAGCTGCATCGCGGCCACACGTCCTTCACTCCCGCCACGTCCTTCAGGAACTCCTTGAGCAGCTCGTTCAGTTTCGGCTTCAGCTCGTCGTCGATCACCTTCTTCTGGGCGATCTCGGTGAGCACCGACGGGTGGTGCCTCTCGAAGAAGGTGTGGAGCTGCTCTTCGAGGCCGCGAATGGTCTCGACCTCCACGCCGTCGAAGTAGCCGTTGATGGCCGCGTAGATCAGGACCACCTGCTTTTCGACGGCGAGCGGTCGGTACTGCGGCTGCTTGAGGATCTCGACGAGCCGCTTGCCGCGGTTCAGCTGCTGCTGGGTCGCCTTGTCCAGGTCGCTGCCGAACTGCGCGAAGGCCGCCAGCTCGCGGTACTGCGCCAGGTCGAGCCGCAGCGAGCCGGCGACCTGCCGCATCGCCTTGATCTGCGCCGAGCCGCCGACGCGCGACACCGAGTTGCCGACGTTGATGGCCGGGCGGACGCCCTGGTTGAACAGGTCGGATTCGAGGAACAACTGCCCGTCGGTGATCGAGATGACGTTGGTCGGGATGTACGCCGACAGGTCGCCGGCCTGCGTCTCGATGATCGGCAGCGCCGTCAGCGACCCGCCGCCCAGTTCCTTCTTCAGCTTCGCCGCGCGCTCGAGCAGGCGCGAGTGCAGGTAGAAGACGTCGCCCGGGATAGGCCTCGCGGCCCGGCGGGCGGCGCAGCAGCAGCGAGATCTCGCGGTAGGCCTGCGCGTGCTTCGACAGGTCGTCGTAGACCACCAGCGCGTGCCGGCCCGAGTCGCGGAAGAACTCGCCGATCGCGCACGCCGAGTACGGGCTGATGTAGAGCAGCGGCGCCGGCTCGGACGCCGAGGCGGCGACGACGACGGTGTACTCCATCGCGCCGGCTTCCTCGAGCGTCTTCACCACCTGCGCGATCGTGGACTGCTTCTGTCCGATCGCGTTGTAGATGCAGATGACGTCTTTGCCCTTCTGGTTGATGATCGCGTCGATGCAGACGGCGGTCTTGCCCGTCTGGCGGTCGCCGATGACCAGCTCGCGCTGGCCGCGGCCGATCGGGATCATCGCGTCGATGGCCTTGATGCCGGTCTGCAGCGACTCCCTGACCGGGAAGCGATCGGTGACGCCCGGCGCCAGGCGCTCGATGGGCGCGAACTCGCTGGTCGCGACCGGGCCCTTGCCGTCAACCGGCTGGCCAAGCGCGTTGACCACGCGGCCGAGCATCGCGTCGCCCACCGGCACCGAGATGATGCGGCCGGTGCGCTTGACCTGGTCGCCTTCCTTCAGCGCGTCGAACTCGCCGAGCAGCACCGACGCCGACGCTGTCTTCTTCGAGGTTCAGCGCGATGCCGAACAGGCCGTTCGGAAACTCCAGCATCTCGCCGGACATGGCCTTGTCCACGCCCTGCACGCGCGCGATGCCGTCGCCCACCGACACGACCGCGCCGACTTCGGCGACGTCGACGTCGAGCGAGAAGCTGCCCAGCTGTTCCCGGATGATCCGCGTGATGTCGTCTGCCTTGATGCTCATCGCTACACGTTCTCCACGAGCTTCTGCCGCATGCGGGCCAGTTGCCGCGTCACGCTGCCGTCGTACACCGTGCTGTCAATCTGCGTCACGACCCCGCCGATGATGGCCGGGTCCACCTGCGTTTGAAGCGTCACCTTGCTTCCCGTCAGCTCCGACAGTCGCGCGGCCAGCGCGCCCGCCTTGTCGGCCGGCAGCGCCGTCGCCGTCTTGACCGTCGCCCGCACGACGCCCTGTTTCTTGTTCAGGCGCTCCCTGAACCCGGTGGCAATCGCGCCCAGCAGATGCAGCGCGTGGAACTGCACCAGCGCCTCGAGCAGCACCGAGGTCGCCTTGCTGATGCCGGCCCTGCGTCGTGAAGGCGCGGATGGTCACCAGCTTGCTGGCCTTGGGCACCAGCGGGTGGAACAGCGGGCGCACCTGGTCCTGGTAGTCGCGTGCCGCCAGCACGAGCGTCTCGAGCTCCTCGGCCACGGCGGGCGCCTGTCCGTGCCGCCACGTCACCTCGAACAGCTCGCGCGCGTATCGCAGCGCGTCGGCGCGGTCACTCATGGCTCTTCACCTCGGTGAGATACCGATCGACGAGCCGCGCCTGGTCGGTGTCGGTGATTTGCGCCTTGATCTTGGTCTGGGCGACGCCGACGGCCAGCGACGCGGCGTGCTCGACCAGCTCGCGGCGCGCCAGCGCGCGTGCGCTGCGCGATCTCGCGCGAGGCCTGTTCCAGCAGGCGCGCGCGTTCGGTCTCCGCCAGCTCGCGGATGCGCTGCTCCTCGGCCGCGATCTCCTGCTGGCCGCGGGCCTTGAGCGCGTCGAGCTCGGCAGGCAAGGCCTGGAGCTTCGCGTCCATCTCGGCGATCTGCGCTGCGGCGCTCTTCTTCATCTCCTCGGCGGCCACGAGGTCCGAGCGAACCTGCGCGCGGCGGCTGGCGAAGTAGTCGCGAGCGGCTTGCGCCCGAAGTAGATCACCGTGCCGACGAGGATCGCGAAGTTGACGATCTTGCCGACCTGCGGCCAGATGCTCTCCTCGTGGGCCTCGCCGGCAGGAGCGTGAGAGTCCTGCGACGCGGCCGGCGCGTGATCGGCGGCCGGCGCAGCTGTTGCGGCGGTGGCGCGGCATGTTCCTGCGCCGCCAGGCTGGGGATCGGACAGCAGCGCCAGCAACACGAACGCACCACAGTTGTGGAGGCAGGGCTTCAGCCCTGCATTCAAGGGAAGGGCGCGGTGGGGCCTGAGCCCCGCGAAGATGCGGCCATGACCAAATGTGCCTTCCGAACCTACGTCGTCTGCCGCCCGAGCACCCGCTCGGCGATGACCCCGGCCAGCGCGTCGGCGTCGCGCTCGATGCGAGCCCGCGCCTCGGCCGTCTCGGCCGCCACCTGGGCCGTGGCTTCGGTGGTCGATGCGGCCGCCTGCTCGCGTGCGGCGGCGATCAGCTGGGCCCGGCGCTCCTCGGCGGCGCGGCGCGTGGCGTCCATCTGCTGGTACACCTCGACGCGGGCGGCCTTGGTCCGCGACTCGAACTCGTCTGCCGCCTGCTGTGCCTTGGCGGCGGCCGACTCGGCCAGCGCGCGCGCCGACTTCACTGCGCCTTCCCGCTTGCTCTTCACCGCCAGCAGCGGCTTGAACAACAGCAGGTTCAGCAGTGGTCGTGATGAGCAGGACGAAGAAGATGACCCAGAGAACGGAGAGGTCCGGAATCACGTGCGGTACTCCGAGAACAGCGCCCGCCACGGGCGGGCAAACACCCGTTTATACCATGTGATTCTGTTCACAACCAACCAACGAGACCGAATAATACTTATCAGATACGTATTTCTGGTAGGATCACGGCCGTGAAACGGTCGATCGTCCAGACCGGCAGCTCGCTGGCAGTCACTCTTCCGATGGAAGTCGTGCAGGCCTTCGGCCTCCAGAAGGGCCAGGAGGTCGAAGTCGCCGTGCATCCGCAAACCGGCGCCATCACGATCCGGCCCGGTGTGGCGTACATCGAGGGCGGCCTGGTCACGGATCGATTCCGGGCGCTGGCAGACGAGGTGATCGCGCGTCGGGCTGCGTTGCCCAAACGGATGCTCCGATGACGCGCTATCTCTCCGCGGAACAGGTCTTGAGCCTGCACCAGGGCCTGACAGGTCTGCTCAGCGGCGACCCGGGCATCCGCGATCTCCGCGCGCTCGATGCCGCGGTCCTCAAGCCGACACTCGTCTTCGACGGCGAAGACCTCTACCCCACGCTCTCCGCAAAGGCCGCGGCGCTGCTGCACGCCCTGGTGACGACTACGCCGTTTGTGACCGCCTCGAGGGGCACGGCCGCTGTCGCCGCGGAGTGTTTCCTCGCGGCGAATGGATTCGCGCTCGCCGCCACGGATCAGGAGCTCGTGAGTTGACGACGTCGACGGAAAGCGGCGACTCGGGATCGAATCGATCACGGTCTGGATCGCGCAACGGCTGCAGCGCCGCTAGCAGTCCGGGTGCAAGTCCAGCCGTCGCACCGAGACCGGCGAGGCGCCCGCATGGCAAGTCGCGAAGCGAGCGTCCGGGGAGTATCTGAGTGAGGAGCAAGCTGCCAGGCGGGATGCATCGCCGGTCAAATGCAGGCTGACTTGCACCACGGGCTGCTAGGCAGGCAGTCGCAGATTCTGCGATCCCGGATTCGAGTGCCATGGCAGTTCCTGCGACATCTCATTCGCGACTGCGCGATTTCTGGCCTGATCGTCGCTGGCGCGCGCCTTGCTCCCTGGTCCGGCATGAGCGAGCGACCTCCCGAACGCTTCGTGATTCCCATCGACGTCCTCGACGGGGTCCACAACTACTGCAACAGGTGGTGCGAGCGCTGTCGCTTCACGGCCCGATGCACGGTCTACGTCAACGCCCACCCGGACTCGAAGGAAGCGCGCGACACGGTTCCCTTCGAGCCGGTGATGACGCGGGAACTCCAGGAAACCCTTGAAGCCGCAGGCGCGTTCGAGGAACCGACGGCCGCCGACATGGCGGAGTTCGATCGGCGGCACCACCGGCTTCGCCGCGAGGTCGCCCGGGAGCCCGCCCTCGACCTGGCCAAGGCGTATACGACGGCAGCCTATGTCGCGCTCGGGGAGCTTGGCGAGGCCGGTGCGCACGAGGCGGCAGAGATCGTGCGGTGGCACCAGCACTTCATCTGGATCAAGGTCCACCGCGCGCTCCACGGAAAGAAGGACGAGTGGTTCGATCCCGACGACCTGGAGGCCGACGCGTACGGCTCGGCGAAGGCCGCGCTCGTGGCCATGGACGATGTGATGGCCGCCTGGCTGGAACTGGGGCAGCACACCGAATCGGTGAGCGCGGTCCGCGAGGCCGTCGAACTGCTGGACCGGGCGCGGGATGCGCTGGAAGCCGCCCTCCCGCGTGCGCGGGAGTTCGTCCGTCCTGGATTCGACACCGAACCCGCCTAGTCCGGAGTGCCGTTCGTGTCGTCGTGCCTTCGTGATTGTTGGAGCGGCGGCGCGCCGCTAAGATTGGCTTCATGGAGAAGGTGTCTATCGCCTCGAAGCTCTCCCAGTTCTCCGACCACTGGAATCCGCGCATCGTCGGCGAGTTGAACGGTCAGCACGTCAAGCTCGTCAAGTTCCAGGGCGAGTTCGTCTGGCATCACCACGACGGTGAGGACGAGTTGTTTCTCGTCGTCGATGGGCGATTCCGAATGGAGTTCCGCGATCGCGAGGTGTGGCTCGAACGCGGCGAGTTCCTCATCGTGCCGCGCGGCGTGGAGCATCGTCCTGTCGCCGACGAGGAAGTGTCGGTGCTGCTGTTCGAGCCGGCGGGAACGGTGAACACCGGAAACGTCACCAGCGATCGCACCCGCGGCACGCTCGAACGAATCTGATCGATTCGCTCCTGGCGAGGTGAGTCGGGCCTACGACAACGTGACGGCGTGGGGGCCCGGCGCCACGACCTCGCCCGCCACCGCCGCTGGAACGCCGCTGCTCGCCAACTCCGCGAGGATCGCCTCGACGTGCGCAGCGTCCACAGACACCAGCAAGCCGCCCGACGTCTGCGGGTCGTAGCAGACGTCGAGCACGTCGGCTGCCACCGTGCCAGCGCTGACGCCGTCCTCGAAGTGCTCTCGGTTGGTGCCCATCCCGCCCGAGCGGTTCTGCGACGCGATCGCCGTCACGCCTGGCAGCAGTGGCAGGCGCGCGACGTCGATCGCGATCGACACGCCGCTGGCCCTCGCCATCTCGATGGCGTGACCGATCAAGCCGAAGCCAGTGATGTCGGTGGCGCCGTGGACGGCGCCGGCAAATCTCTTCAGCACCTCGGAGGCGACCTTGTTCAGCATCGTCATCGAGGCCACGGCGAGCGCGACGAGCTGGTCGTCCGGCGCGGCCCTTCTTGATCGAAGTGCCGACGATGCCGGTGCCGAGCCACTTGGTGAGAATCAGCCGATCGCCGGCGCGCGCGCCGGCGTTGGCCCAGATGCGATCGGGGTCGACCGCGCCGGTCACGGCATAGCCGAACTTCACCTCGGGATCCCGTACCGTGTGGCCGCCGAGCAGCGCGACGCCGGCCTCGCGCAGCTTGTCGTAGCCGCCCAGGAAGATCTGCTTGATCGTCTCGGGGTCGAGGACCTTGTCGGGAAAGCCCGCGACAGCCAGCGCCGTCACCGGCGTTGCGCCCATCGCATAGACATCGCTGAGAGAGTTGGCGGCGGCGATCTGTCCGTAAACGAATGGGTCGTCGACGATGGGGGTGAAGAAATCCACTGTCTGCACGAGCGCAGGGCCACTGCCCGGCCACCTGTACACACCGGCATCGTCGGAGGTCCTGAAGTCAATCAGCACCCCGGGATCGGTTTGCGGTGGTAGGTCACTCAACACGTGAGCGAGCTCGCCGGCGGCGAGTTTGCTCGCTCAACCCGCGCAGGCGACCAGCTCGGTCAAACGCTGCTTCGTCATGTCTCCCCATGATGGATGACGAACGCTAACCACAGGGACACGGAAACACGGAGGACGCACAGAGGCTTCTTAATCGAACCGGGAACTTACCGACGGCACGTAGGGCGGAACTTCAGTTCCGCCACTTCGAGCATCCCCCAAAAGACTCCGTGCGTTCTTTGTGTCTCCGTGGCTTTGTGGTTAACGTCCGTCATCAAGGCTACTTCTCGGTCAACGCTTCGAAGATCCGGATCAGCTCGTTCTCGTTGCCGAAGTCGATCTCGATCCGCCCGCCCCTGGCCTTGCGCTTGATCCGTACGCGCGTGCCAAGCAGCAGCTTCAGCTTGTCTTCGGCCGCGCGCGTGTGGACGTCGGGTCTGGCCTGCGGCGTCACGGTCCGCGGCGATGGCGTGGCCGTCAGCTCGCCGCCTTCCAGCACGCGCTTGACGAGCGCTTCGGTCTCGCGCACCGACAAGCCGCGCGTCTTGATCTCGCGGCCCAGATGCAGCTGGCTGTTGTCGCCGGGCAGGGCAAGCAGCGCGCGGGCATGGCCCATCGTGATCGCGCCAGCCGCGACGTCGCCCTGCACTTCGGCAGGCAGTTTCAACAGGCGCAGCGTGTTGGCGACCGTCGCGCGATCCTTGCCCACCGCGGTGGCCACGGCTTCCTGGGTCAGCGCGAACTCGTCGACGAGTCGACGATAGGCCTTGGCTTCGTCGATGGCGTTGAGGTCCTCGCGCTGGATGTTCTCGATGAGCGCCATCTCCAGCGCCTTCTGCTGGGCCTGGTCGCCTGAGACGTCCTTCACCACCACCGGGACGCGAACCAGCCCCGCGCGGCGGGCCGCGCGCCACCTGCGTTCGCCGGCGATGATGCGATAGCCGTCGGGGGTCGCACGCACGACGATTGGCTGAATGACGCCGTTGGCTTTGATCGACGCGGCGAGTTCCTCGAGCTTGTCGTCGGCCATCTGCCGGCGAGGCTGATAGTCGTTGGGCGAGAGCCGATCGATGTCGAGCTCGACGACGGCGGCTGCCGGTGCACCCGGGGCCGGCGTATCGGGGATCAGCGCGCTCAGGCCTTTGCCGAGTGCAGGTCGTTTGTCCATTGCGATACCTTCAAGTGCTTCGGGTGCTTACGAGGCTCGCGCCAGCACTTCTTTGGCGAGGTTGAGATACGCCTCGGCGCCGCGGGACTTCGCGTCGTAGAGAATCACGGGCTTGCCGTGGCTGGGCGCCTCGCCGAGGCGCACGTTGCGCGGAATGACCGTCTGGAACACCTTCTCCTGGAAGAACTCGCGCACGTCGCGCGCGACCTGCTGGCCCAGGTTCGTGCGCTCGTCGTGCATCGTCAGCAGGACGCCGTCGATGTCGAGCGTCGGGTTCAGCGATCCGCGAACCCGCTTCAGCGTCGCGACCAGGTCCGCCAGCCCTTCGAGCGCGAAGTACTCGCAGTGCAGCGGAATCAGCACCGCGTCGGCGGCCACCAGCGCGTTCAGGGTGAGCAGCCCGAGACTCGGCGGGCAATCGATGAAGATGCGATCGAAGCGGTTGCGGAGCGGCTCGAGGAATCGGCGCAGGCGGAACTCGCGTTCCTGCAGGCCCACCAGCTCGATCTCGGCGCCCGTGAGCTGACGGTCCGCGGGAATGACGAAGAGATGGTCGACCGAGGTCGGCAGAATCACGGTGTCAGGGTCGACGGGGCTGGCGCTGGTCAGCGCCTCGTAGATGGTCCCGCCCGGCCCGTGGTGCCCCCGCAGGCCGACGCCGCTGGTCATGTTGCTCTGGGGATCCATGTCGACCAGCAGCACGCGCTGTTCTGCAAGCGCGAGCGACGCGGCGAGGTTGATCGCCGTCGTGGTCTTGCCGACGCCGCCCTTCTGGTTCGTGATGGTGACGACTCGTGACATCTCGTATCTTACTGATAATAAATGACTTATCTAATTATATGGTATTTGACAGAATCGCGTTGACGTCGTTGGCAACCTGCGGCCAAGGATAGTACGAAGCGACGATCGAGTCAAACATCTCAGCGGCTGTGTGAGTGTTCCACGTGGAACACACGCTAGCTGCCGAGCGGCGTTCTGCTTGCTGAGAATCACGAGGCGGCTGCCGGAGGCTTCCACTAGCGGAACAACCCGGGAGAGCACGAGCGGAAAGACCAACAGGCCAGGCTCGAGCTCACGGCCCGCACCTTGAAACCAGAACATCTGGCCTCCTGGCTTCAGAAAGGCCTGCAGCGTCACCAGGGTCGCCGACTCGACCCGCACAGCGCGGATCGTGAGGACGTCGAACGCTTCGTGGAGCTCTGGACGGGTCAACAGCTGCTCGAACCTGGCTGTCTCGACCGACGCATTCGCGATCTCGAGGTGCCGCAGCGCCTCGAGGAGAAACACGGCCTTCCGCGTCTTCGCCTCGACCATCGTCAAACGGACCTTGGGCGCCGCCAACCTCAATGGAATCGCCGGCGACCCGCTTCCAGACCCGACGTCAAGCAGAGTGCCGGCGGTCGCTGGAAGCTGCTGCGCGGCGACAACCGGCTCGACGAGCAGCCTGTCGAAGGCCTCGTCCTTGGGTTCACGAAGATTGAACGCCGTCAGGTTGATCTTGGCGTTCCAGCGGGCCAGCAGGGAGAAGTAGCGCTCGAGCTCCGTCGCCAGCGCTGGACTGACGCTGCACCCGGCCTTCCGTGCGCGTTTCAAGAGGCGGTCCTGGAAGGCTCGGCTGGTCACGTAAGTCGATCACTCCGTAGACGCGGGACACACGGCGGAGAGGTGATCGGGCTGGGCGGTGCGGGCGCTCAGTAAGAATACGCCTGACGCTGGCTGCCACGATCGTTTCCTGGCAGGCCGATGGTAGCGTATCAGCCGCCGGTCCGATGGATGGAACCAACGCTCGTGAATGTCGAGCAATACGATATTGGTCGTATGACAGAATATCGGCGTTGACTAGAGAGTCGGCCGACGTACCGCAGCCAACAGCGTCAGTCCGTCGAGATGATCACTTTCTTCACGGACGCGTCGCCGATGCTCTCGGAGCTCACGCCGGGGATCTCGGCCACGGCGAGATGCACGATGCGGCGCTCGTACGAGTTGAGCGGCCCCATCTCCTGCGGGGTGCCGTTCTGAAGCACCTTGTCAGCCAGGAACTTCGCCGTCTGCCGCAGCTCGGCATCCTTGTCCCGCCGGAACCCCTGGCAGTCGACCAGCACCCGGCCGTTTTCGCCAAGCTGCCGGCGGAACGCGATGTTGACGATGGTCTGCAGCGCCCGCAAGGCTTCGCCGCGCTGGAACAGGAACGCCTCGCTGCCCTCGCCTTCGATGTCCACGCGGACGCCTTCGCCAGCCTCGGTCCCCGTGACGCTGACGTGCAGGCCCATCGCGCCTGCCACCGTGGCCACGAACTCGACGATCTGATCCTTCACAGGTGTCGCACTCATAGTCAGCTCTGCCGTCCGTAGTCCGAAGTTGTCCGCCGCCTCAGTGTCCGCCGCCGCGCGCGCCGTCGCTCTGGCCGGCGCCCGCTTGCTTCACCTTGCGCTCGGCTGGCGGTCGTGGGGCCTTCACCACGGGCTTGCCGATCAAACGGTTCGTCGCGTACTGCTGTCCGATGCCGATCAGGTTGCTCATCAGCCAGTAGATCACGAGGCCGCTTGGCGCCCACAGGAAGAACACCAGGAACATGATCGGCGTCAGCATCATCACTTTCTGCTGCGCGGGATCCGCAACCGGCGTCATGCTCTGCTGCCAGAACATCGTGGCCCCCATCAGCAGGGGCGTCACGTAGTACGGATCGTGCTGCGAGAGATCCGTGATCCACAGCGCCCACGGCTCGCCACGAATCTCGACGGCCACCGACAACATCGAGTAGAACGCAAACAGCACCGGCATCGTCAGCAGCATCGGCACGCATCCGCTGGCCGGGTTCACGCCCTTCTCTTTGTAGAGCCCCATGAGCTCTTCGTTCATCTTCGACCGGCCAGGATCGGTCATCTTCATCTTCGAGTAGCCGATCCTGGATGGCCTTCACCTGCGGCTGCAGCTCCTGCATCTTCCGCATCGAGACAACGCTCTTGTGCTTGAGCGGGAACATCGCGATGTTGATGAGGACGGTCAGGATGATGATCGACCAGCCGTAGTTGCCGACGAACCCGTCGATCCACTTCAACGAGCGCAGCAGCGGCACTGCGAGGAACGAGAAGATTCCGTAGTGGACGGTGCGGACGAGATCGCGGTCCACGCTCTCCAGCACGTCGAAGTCCTTCGGTCCGACAAACACGCGCTGATTCACCGGCGGCTGCGCGTACAGCACTTCGAACCGCATCATGTCGCGCTGAATCTCGGGCTGCCCGGGCATCGGCGCCGAGCTCGGCCGATAGACCATGCGCACCGTGCCCGGTTTGACGAGGCTGGCGAGGAAGTAGTGATCGTCGATGCCGGCAAACGGAAAGTCGCCCTGCCACGTGGGCTGGCCGAGCACGCTCTCGGCAGCCAGCCGTTCGACCGATCCGTTTGCGTAGAGGATGGCCTGCGGCTTCTGCACGTAGGTGCCGAAGGTGCTGCGCTGGGCCTCGACGTGCATGCTGTCGCCCAGGCCCGGCCCCCACTCGATCGCCGGATTCAGCGTCGCGCTGCCGTCGCTGACCTCCACCGAAAACGTCACGACGTAGGACTCGGGATCCAGTCGGAACACTTTCTTCGCGCGCAGCCCGTCGCCGCTGTCGAACTCGAAGGTGAGGGTCGTCGGCGTCGACGTCGCGTCGACCGCGGCCGGCGCCGTCGAGCGATACAGCGCGCTGTTCAATCGCGCGCTCTTGGCCTCGTCGGCGACGCGCAGCGTAAAGGGTCGCGGCGACGAGGCCGGCAGCCCCGACGGCACCAGGTCGATGGGCTTGCCCGCCTGATCGAGGTATCGCAGCAGCTGCCAGCTCTTGACGATCGCCGCCGCGGTTGCTGAAGGTCGCGCGCACGGTGCCCGCGTCGACGACGATGTCGCGCTCCACGGTGTCGCCGACCAGAGGCGGGGTTGCCGGGACCGCGGCGGGCGCGTCAACCGTCGCCGCCGTGTTGCCGGCGCTGGCCGCGGGCTGTGGCCGTCGCGGCGGCCGTCGCTGCCGGCTCGGTGACAACGGCCTGCGCAGGCCTCGGCGCGGGCCGCTTGGGTTGCGGCACGATGGCCTGGTAGGCGTAGAGCACCAGGAACGAGAGGAAGACGGCAATCAGAACACGCTTTTCCATGAACACCTGAGAGCGATAGCGCCGAAGGGTCAGAACGTCCGGCGAGGCGGCACCGGGTCGTATCCAGACCCGCCAAAGGGGTGACAGCGCGCCAGCCGGCGCACGGCCAGCCATGTGCCCGTCACCAGCCCGTGCGCGCGCAGCGCGTCGGCGGCGTAGGTCGAGCACGACGGATGAAACCGGCACGCCCCCGTGAACAGGGGCGACAGCAAGAGCTTGTACGCGCGAAGCGCCGCCAGCGCGACTCGCACCGCCGGGCCCTCAGCGGGCCGTCGATCCGGGGCGCAGGCGTCCAAGGGTCGCGACATACTCGGCCTCGAGACTGGCGAAGGATGCACCCACCAGGGGCCGCCTCGGCACGACGACGATGTCGAAGCCGGCGGGCGCGGGATGGTGGCGGAACAACTCGCGGACCCGGCGCTTGGCCCGATTGCGCTCGACCGCGATGCCCATCTTCCGGGTTGCCGCGATTCCCAGGCGCGTGGGCTGACCGGCGCGTGGAAGCGTAAAGACAATCATGTAGCGGCCCTGATGTTTCCGGCCGCGGTCGTAGACCTGCTGGAATTCGGCCCGCTGGCGGATGTGCTGATGTCCGCGGAAGCGCCGGTCCGGCTGCATCGTCTCTACTCCGGACGCCGCGCGGTGGTCTGCCGACATCGGATGGGAGTGCACGGGCGGCAGCGGAGTGCCGACGGCCGAGCTAGTTGGAGGCGACGGTGAGGCGCTTGCGCCCCTTGGCGCGGCGGCGCTTCAGCACGAGGCGGCCGTTCTTGGTGGCCATCCGGACCAGAAACCCGTGCGTCCGACGGCGCCGGCGATTGTTTGGCTGATACGTCCGCTTCATTGCTTCTCAATCCTCAAGAGAGATCTTCGTCCCCTGCAGGCATTTGAGCAGGCGGACCGAACCTCAAATGGTATCCAACTGGTCGGGAATGTGTCAATTGCCAACCGGTCTGGCCTCGGCATTTGACGGTGGCCGCCCGGGGCCGTCTGTGATAACTTCGGGGGTCTTCCTCACGCGTTCAGAGCACCCCTGACCCCGCCCGTCGGATTGGGTTTGCCCCCAAAGTTTTCCACACCTGTGGAAAAAATTGTGGAAAACCAAGGGCTTGTCATGAGGCCGATCGCCGCGAGGGCCTCTGGGTCCGGGTATTCGGCGTGGCGAAAGAGGTTACGGCCTTACTGCGCTGGCCCCGGCGATGTCGAATCGGTAAAGATCCTGTAAATCTGGCCGCTTCTGGGGGGCGAAAGTCCACAGGTTGAGCTGGCTGGCGGGCGGCGTTTCGGTCCATGCCAAACATCTGGGACGAGGTTCTCGGCCGCATCGAGGCCAAGGTCAACCGCCACAGCTACTACACCTGGTTCAAACCTACCTCGTTTGTGGGCGATCAGGGCGCCACCATCCACGTCCGGGTGCCCAACGCGCTCTTCCGGGACTGGCTCACCAAGCACTACTCGACCGTCATCAACGAGTCGCTGGCCGAACTCAATCGGACCAACGCCGGCCTGCTGTTTCTCACAGACGGCGAGGACCCGCCGGAAGTGGGCCCGCCGCTTGTGGACGAACCGCTGCCCGACGAGGTGACCGATGCGACCGCCGGTCTGGCCGAGGCGCTTCCGATGCCTGTCACGGGCAGCGGCGGTCTGAATCCCCGGTATACGTTCGACACGTTCATCGTCGGGCCGTCGAACCAGTTTGCGCACGCTGCCAGCCGTGCCGTCGCGGAAGCCCCCTCGAGGTCCTATAACCCGCTGTTCATTTACGGCGGCGTGGGCCTGGGCAAGACACACCTGATGCACGCCATCGGGCGGTACGTGCTCCAGCACAACCCGAACTTCGTCCTGACCTACATCTCGTCGGAACGCTTCATGAACGAGATGATCAACGCCGTGCGCTACGACCGGAGCCTCGAATTCCGCGAGCGCTACCGGTCCGTCGACGTGCTCCTGGTCGACGACATCCAGTTTCTTGCCGGCAAGGAAGGCACGCAGAACGAGTTTTTTCACACGTTCAACGCGCTCTACGACGCTCAGAAGCAGATTGTCATCAGCAGCGACTGCCCGCCCCACGAAATTCCCTCGCTCGAAGAGCGCCTGCGGTCCCGGTTCGAATGGGGGCTGATTGCCGACATTCAGTCGCCCGATCTCGAGACCAAGGTCGCAATTCTCAAGAAAAAGGCCGAAGCCGAGGCCGTTCCGCTGCCCGATAACGTCGCGATCTACATCGCCGGCAAGATCAAGTCGAACATCAGGGAACTGGAAGGCTCGTTGATTCGCCTGGTGGCCTATGCCTCGCTGACCGGCAGCGAGATCTCGCTCGCCCTGGCCCAGGACGTGCTCAAGAACATCCTGGACCACGACGAAAAGGCCGTCACGATCGAGATCATCCAGAAATACGTCGCGGACTACTACCAGCTCAAACTGGCGGAGTTGAAGTCCCGAAACAACTCGAAATCCGTGGCGATTCCGCGCCAGGTCGCGATGTATCTGTGCAAGCAGTTGACCCACGCCTCGCTGCCGGAAATCGGCCGGTGCTTCGGCGGAAAACACCATTCCACGGTCATTCACTCCATTCGGAAAATCGAGGACCTGCGGAAGCGCGACGGCGGCTTCAACAGCCACATCAACAACTTGATCGAGTCATTCAAGTGACTTTTTGGCGATTTCCACACCCTGTGTCGATAGTGGCTGTGGGTGTTCTGTGGACGCGTGCGAAACGCGGTTTTTCCACACCCGGCGGGGGTAGTCGCCCGGGGTCAGCTTCCACAGCTGCGTCCACAGCCTAAATCCTTGACGCACAAAGACTAAAAAGCTCAGATCCTGCTTTTCGACAGCACCTCTTATTAAGTATAATTTCTTGATCCTCTGATCTTCAGGATCGTTGAAGACAAGACCCGCCACCACCAACGCGAGGACCGCGCTACATGGAACTGGTTGTCCGGAAGAACGACCTGCTGCGCGAACTGCAGTATTTCCAGGGCATCGTCGAACGTAAGAGCACCATTCCGATTCTGGCCAACGTGCTGCTCGAAGCGGCCGATGGGAAGGTGCGTCTGCTGGCGACCGATCTCGAGGTGAGCCTGCGAAGCACCTGCGAGGCCTCCATCGCGCGCGGTGGAGCGTTGACGCTGCCCGCCAAGAAACTGTTCGAGATCGTCAAGGCACTGCCCGACACCGACGTGCGGATCGAGCAGGACGGCACGAACGTGAAGGTGGCCGCCGATCGTTTCGAGTCGAAGATGCAGACGCTGCCGCGCGAGGATTTTCCGACGCTGCCGGAAGCGACGAGCCGCGGCTCGGTCACGCTGCCGCGCAAGGGCGTGCGCGACTTGATCGCACGCACGCAGTTTGCGATCACCGGTGAAGACACGCGCTACTACCTCAATGGCGCGCAGTTTGTCGTCAAGGGCGGCACCATGATCATGGTCGCCACCGACGGACATCGTCTGGCGCTGGTGACCAGCCCGCTTGCGACCGATGCGACCGGCGCCGAGTTCAAGGCGATCATCCCGAAGAAGACGCTCACCGAGTTGTCGAGGCTGCTCTCGGATGGCGACGGCGACATCACGTACGAGCTCGGCGAGAACCACCAGTTCTTCAACGTCGGCGACCGCCTGCTCATCTCGCGCATCCACGAGGGCCAGTTCCCCGCGTACGAGCGCGTGATCCCGAAGGGCAACGACAAGAAGATCGAGTTCGAGCGCGACCGGTTGACCAGTGCGGTCAAGCGCGTCTCGATCCTGTCCAACGATCGATCGCGCGCGGTGAAGTTCGACATCCAGGCGGGCCGCGTGGAGATCTCGTCGGAGAGCCCGGACTTCGGCGAGGCGCGTGAACAGGTGATGGTGGACTACAGCGGTCCGGCCATGCAGATCTGTTTCAACGCGAAGTACGTCGCCGATTTTCTTGCGGTGGTCGAGACCGACCACGTGCAGCTGGAACTGAAAGACGAAGTAAGTCAGGCATTGATGCGTCCGGTAGCCGCCGACGGGTACGACTACACCTACGTGATCATGCCGATGCGACTGTAAGCGAAAGGGCGCTTGGTGTCTCAGATTGAACCGCCGAACGACGAGCAACTGACCGGCGTGGATGCGCCGCATCGTCGGCACGACGAGCGAAGAGTACGGCGCGGACAAGATCAAGGTCCTCGAGGGGCTCGAAGCCGTCCGGAAGCGGCCGGCGATGTACATCGGATCGACCGGCCCGAGCCGGGTTGCACCACCTCGTGTACGAGGTCGTGGACAACTCCATCGACGAGGCGCTGGCCGGGTACTGCGATCAGGTCAACGTCACGATCCACAGCGACAACTCCGTCACCGTTGTCGACAACGGCCGCGGCATTCCCGTCGACATGCACGAGACGGGCAAGTCGGCGGCCGAGGTCGTGCTGACGGTGCTGCACGCCGGCGGCAAGTTCGAAAACGACGCGTACAAGGTGTCGGGCGGATTGCACGGCGTCGGCGTGTCCGTCGTCAACGCGCTGTCCGAGACGCTCGACCTCGAGATCTGGCGCGACAGCCAGGTCTACCAGCAGAGCTACGAGCGCGGCAAGCCGACGACCGAGCTGCTCGATCACGGGCACGACCAAGCGGCGCGGCACCAAGGTGCGCTTCAAGCCGGACCCGCAGGTGTTCGAGACGATCGAGTTCAGCTTCGACACGCTTGCCAACCGGCTCCGCGAACTGGCGTTCCTCAACGGCGGCGTCGTCATCACGCTCGAGGACGAGCGCGAGGAAGGCAAGAGCCATCACTTCCACTACGAAGGCGGCATCCGCGAGTTCGTCACGCACCTGAACAAGAACCGGTCGGTCGTCAACGACGTGCCGATCTACATGCAGGCGCAGAAGGACCGGATCGAAACCGAGATCGCGCTGCAGTGGAACGACGGCTACGCCGAGGCGGTCTACACCTTCGCCAACAACATCAACACGCACGAAGGCGGCACGCACCTGTCCGGGTTCCGCGTCGGCGCTGACGCGGACGATCAACGCCTACGCCACCGAGCACAACCTGGCCAAGGATCTCAAGGAGAGCGTCAGCGGCGACGACATCCGCGAGGGCCTGGTCGCGATCATCTCCGTCAAGATCCCGCAGCCGCAGTTCGAGGGACAGACCAAGACGAAGCTGGGCAACACCGAGGTCAAGGGCATCGTCGAGCAGATCGTCAACGACAAGCTCGGCGCCTACCTCGAGCAGAACCCGGCCGTCGCGCGCAAGGTGATCTCGAAGGCCGTGGACGCGGCGCGGGCGCGCGAGGCGGCGCGCAAGGCGCGCGATCTCGTGCGCCGCAAGGGCGCCCTCGACAGCTCCACGCTGCCCGGCAAGCTGGCCGATTGCCAGGAGCGCGATCCCGCCCTCAGCGAGATCTACATCGTCGAAGGCGATTCGGCCGGTGGCAGCGCCAAGCAGGGCCGCGACCGACGCTTCCAGGCGATTCTGCCGATCAAGGGCAAGATCCTGAACGTCGAGAAGGCGCGGTTCGACAAGATGCTCGGCAGCGAGGAGATCCGCACGATGATCGCGGCGCTGGGCTGCGGCATCGGCGCCGACGACTTCGACCTGGCCAAGCTGCGCTACCACCGCGTGATCCTGATGACCGACGCCGACGTCGACGGCAGCCACATCCGCACGCTGCTGCTCACGTTCTTCTACCGCCAGATGCCGCAGCTCATCGAGAACGGCTACATCTACATCGCGCAGCCGCCGCTCTACCGCGCCAAGCGCGGCAAGAGCGAGACCTACATCAAGGACGACCGCGACCTCGAGAGCTTCCTGATCCAGCGCGCGGCGGAGGCTCGCCGGCTCACGGTGAACGGATCGGCCGACGCGGTCAGCGGCGAGGACCTGGTGCGCCTGCTGCAGAAGCTGATGACGTACCGCAAGCTGATGCAGGTCGTCGAACGCCGCGGCCACACGCGCGAGGTCGTCGAGCAGCTGCTGGCGCGCGAGGTGCGCGACAAGTCGTTCTTCGCGGATCGCGCGGGCCTCGAAGCGTTTGCCGACGCCGTGTCACGCGACGGACCGCTCGGTGACCCTGGTGGCCGACGAGGAGCACAACCTGTTCCAGCTCCTCATCGAGGACCGATCGACGCGGCTACCCCAGGCGGCACACGATGACGGCGGATTTCCTGACGACGGGCGAGTATCGCCAGTTGAGCGGCGGGTATCGCGACGTGCAGGCGTTTCTGCATGGCCCGTTCGTCGTCGCCACCAGCGGCGCCGCCGCCAGCGACGAGGACGTCGCGGAGACCGCGGAGCCGCCCGCCGAGGCCCGTCCCCGCCCGCGCGGCCGCGACGAGCACGTGTCGTTGCCGACGGTCGAAGACCTGGTCGAGTACTTCATCGTCGCCGGCAAGAAGGGCATCGCCATCAACCGCTACAAGGGCCTCGGCGAGATGAACCCCGACCAGCTCTGGGACACCACGATGAAGCCGGAGGTCCGCACGCTGCTGCAGGTGCGTGCCGAAGACCACGCGGAGGCGGACCTGATGTTCACCACGTTGATGGGCGATCAGGTGGAGCCGCGCCGGAAGTTCATCGAAGACAACGCGCTCGACGTGAAGAACCTGGACGTGTAGACGTCAACCACAGAGACACGAAGGCACAAGGACGCACGAAGATTCGCTCTGGAATGCACGCTGCACGTCTCTTCGACGCGTCTTCGTAGTCTCGGTGCCTCTGTGATTGACGCGAGCATCTGACTCTATGGAATTCGCCGCCTCGAAGATCCCCGTCAACATCGAAGACGAGATGAAGCGCTCGTACATGGATTACGCGATGAGCGTGATCATCGGGCGAGCGCTGCCTGACGTCCGCGATGGCCTCAAGCCGGCGCACCGTCGCGTGCTGTACGGCATGCGGAACATGGGCCTGGCGAGCAATCGCGGGTACCGCAAGTGCGCCAAGATCGTCGGCGAGGTGATGGGCAACTTCCATCCGCACGGCGACGCCTCCATCTACGACACGCTGGTCCGCCTCTCGCAGGAATTCAACATGCGATATCCCCTGGTGGACGGCCAGGGGAACTTCGGATCGGTCGACGGCGACATGCCGGCGGCGATGCGCTACACCGAGGCGCGCCTTCAGGGACTGGCCGACGACCTGATGGCCGACCTGGAGAAGGAGACGGTCGACTTCGTCCCCAACTACGACGAGACCACGGAAGAGCCGACGGTGCTGCCGGCGCCGATCCCGAACCTGCTGGTGAACGGGTCGTCGGGCATCGCCGTGGGCATGGCGACCAACGTCCCGCCGCACAACCTCACCGAGGTCATCGACGGGGTCATCTACGTCATCGACGAACAGCAGAAGGCCCGCCGCCTGGCCGGGCCTGCCGGCCGCGGCCTCGGCGGAGGCGGGCGAGCGCGCGACGACCCGCGAAGAGCGCCTGCGGCAGCTCTTCCGCATCGTCACCGGGCCCGACTTCCCCACCGGCGGCATCATCGTCGGCCGGTCCGGCATCGTGCAGGCCTACCGCGAGGGCCGCGGCTCGATCACCGTCCGCTCGCGCACCGACGTCGAGACCTCGAAGAAGGGCGATCGTCAGTCGATCGTCGTCACCGAGATTCCGTACCAGGTCAACAAGAAGCGGCTCATCGAAAGCATCGCGGACCTGGTGCGCGACAAGGCCATCGAGGGCATCTCGGACCTGCGCGACGAATCCGACCGCGACGGCATGCGGATCGTGATCGAGCTCAAGCGCGGCGAGGTGCCCGAGGTCATCCTCAACAACCTCTACAAGCACACGCAGCTGCAGACGACGTTCGGCATCATCATGCTGGCCATCGCCCGCGGCCGGCCGAAGGTGCTGAACCTTCTCGAGTTCATCGAGGAGTTCATCGAGTTCCGCCGCGAAGTCGTGCGGCGGCGCACCGAGTTCGAGCTGCGCAAGGCCGAAGCGCGCGCCCACATCCTCGAGGGGCTGCGCATCGCCCTCGATCACCTCGACCAGGTGATCGCGATCATCCGCGTCGTCCAAGACGACGGCCGAGGCGCGCGACGGGCTGATCGACGGCCTCAGCCTGTCGCAACTGCAGGCGCAGGCCATCCTCGAGATGCAGCTGCAGCGGCTGACGGGCCTCGAACGGCAGAAGATCGTCGACGAGCTCGCCGAGCTGATGAAGCTCATCGAGCAGCTCCGCGCAATTCTCGCCAGCGACATCCTGCTGATGCAGGTCGTCGTCGACGAGCTGAAGGCGGTGCGCGACGAAGTACGGCGACCAGCGGCGCACGGTCATCGTCGACGCCGAAGGCGAGTTCCGCGTCGAGGACCTGATTGCCGACGAAGACGTCGCCATCACCGTGACGCGCGACCGGGTACATCAAGCGCACGGCGATCACGGAGTACCGCAGCCAGCGCCGCGGCGGCCGCGGCCGCATCGGCATGCGGACCCGCGAGGAAGACATCGTCAACCACCTGTTTGTGGCCTCGACGCACAGCTACATCCTGATCTTCTCCGACAAGGGCCGCTGCTACTGGCTGAAGGTGCACGAGATTCCGGACGTCGTCGCGGCCGGCAAGGGCAAGGCCATCGCCAACCTCGTCTCGATGCAGCCCGACGAGAAGATCGCGTCGGTGCTCGCCGTGCGCGAGCTCGACACGCCGGACCGGTTCATCGTGATGTGCACGCGCAACGGGCACCGTGAAGAAGACCGAGTTGTCGGCGTTCAGCAACCCGCGCGCCGGCGGCATCATCGCCATCGGCATCGACGAGGGCGACGCGGTGATTGGCGTGCAGTTGTCCGACGGCCAGAGCGAAGTGTTCATCGGCACGCGAGACGGCATGGCCATTCGTTTCCCGGAGTCCGACATCCGGTCCATGGGCCGCACGGCGTACGGCGTGCGAGGCATCACGCTGCGCGACCAGGACGAAGTGGTCGGCATGGAGACGCTGCGGCCCGGCGGCACGATCCTGACGGTGACCGTCAACGGCTACGGCAAGCGCACCGAGATCGACGAGTACCGCGTCCAGGGCCGCGGCGGCTCTGGCATCATCAACATCCAGACCACCGAGCGCAACGGACAGGTCGTGGCGGTCTCCTGCGTCCTCGAGCAGGAGGAGTTGATGTTCATCACCGAGCAGGGCATGATCCTGCGGACCCAGGCCAGCGGCATCTCGATCATCGGCCGGGCCACGCAGGGCGTGCGGCTCATCGATCTCGACGAGGGCGATCGCACCGTGGCGGTGGCGCGCCTGGAAGACCAGGGCTCGATCGACGAGCCCGCACCCGACTCGAACTGAAGGAGAGCGGCGGCAGCACGACCCCCAACCTAGGAGGCAGGCATGCAACGGCGTCGGATTACCTCGTACACGCTCGTCGGCGGGTACGCTTGCGCTCATGATGGCCTGCTCGGGCGGACGCCGAGCAGAAGATCCTCGACGACTTCTTCCGCGCGGCCAGGCTGCGCGACAACACGACGCTCGGCAACTTCGCGACCGTCTCGTTCGACCCCCGCACCGACGGCATCGTCCAGAAATTCGACGTCGTCAGCGTCAGCGAGGAGCGGGTGCGTCCCATTCCCCTCAAGCAGTTCGCCCAGCAGCTGGCCGACGCCAAGGCCGCCGACGAGGCCTTCTCGGCGCGAGAAACTCGCGTACCAGAAAGCCAACATCGCGGCCATCGACCGCGTGACCAGGGCGCAGGCCGCCGGCAAGCCCATCGCCGCCAAGGACAAGGCCGTGGCCGATGCGTGGGCGAAGTGGGCCAGCGACGCCGCCACGCACAACAAGGCCGTGTCGGACGCCCAGCGCCAGCTCGGCAACGATCGCGGTGTGGCCGAGCTCAGCCTCGCGCGGTCGGCCGCCGCCGCCGACGTCACGGCGCTCGACGGAGAGATGGCGGCCAAAGACGTCGTCATCAACGCGACCGTGCGGCAGCCCGATGGCGCGACCACGACCAAGACGCTCAAGGCTGTCGTCTCGCGGGCGAAGATGAAGGACGCCAGCGGCCAGGAGATCGTCGGCCGCTGGGTCATCACCGCGCCTCGGGCCGGCGTGAACCAACGCGCGTGCTGGTTGGCGTGATGGTCGACAGGGCGCACGCCCTTCGGTACGGGTTACTGGCGGTGGCGCTGGCGGCGGGCTGCTCGAGCGCGCCGCCGCCAGCCGCCGTCGCCCCGGCCGGGTCACTGCAGGCGGCGGCTCCGGCTGGCGTGACGGGCTGGCCGTTCGCATTCACCTGGCGCGGCGCGTCCGCTGATGCCGTGGTCCGCGTGCGGGTCTTCGACGAGGCCGAGCGGCAGGTCTACGGCATCGAGGCGCGCGGGAGCCAGGCCGAGGCGCCTGACGAGCTCCGCCGGCTGCTCAAGACCGGCACGCCCTACCTGTGGCGCGTCGCGCGCGTCGACGAAAACGGTCAGGAAGTCGATCAGTCGGAGCTGACGGCGTTTTCCATTCGATGACCGCTGTCTCCGTGGTTAACGTCCGTCATCCATCAAGCGAGCTGCAGCCGCGCGTATTTCGCGCGCAGCGTCTTCTGGCCGATCGCGAACCGGACGACGATCTTCGCGTCGTCGTCGAGCGGCTCGACGCTGATCACGGTCCCGACGCCGAACTGCGCGTGACGCACTCGCGCGCCAGGCACGATGCCGCCGCCGCTGCCGGCGGACTGGTCCTCGTCCTCATAGGACGCAAACGGCATGGAAGCCTCGCGCACACGCCCAGGGTAGCCGCCGCCCCGTCGATATGGATTCTGCCCGCGGGATGCAGACGATCCTCCGGCGCCGCCGAAGCTGCGCTGGTACTCCGAGCTGTAGTCGGCTGCCTGCTCGATCAACTCGGCCGGGACCTCATCGAGGAAACGCGACGGGTTGGTGGCCTTGTACTCGCCAAACGTGCGCCGTCGTGCGGCTCCGGTCAGCACCAGCCGCTGCCGCGCGCGGGTCATCCCGACGTAACACAGCCGCCGCTCTTCCTCGAGCTCGCCTTCGTCCTCGAACGCGCGCGAGTGCGGGAACAGGCCTTCCTCGAGTCCGGCAATGACGACGACGGGGAACTCCAGGCCCTTGGCGGCGTGCATGGTCATCATCCACACGCGCGCCGATGCGGGCGCCGGCCTCCTCGTCGGTTTCCGACAAGAGGGACAGCTGATCGACGAAGCCGCCAAGCGACGGCTCGGGGTCCCGGGCCTCGTACTCCTTGGCCGCCGACACCAGCTCCATCAGGTTCTCGATGCGCCCCGCCGCCTCTTCGCTGCGATCCTCGCGCAGGTCGTGGAGGTAGCCGGACTGGTCGAGCATCTTGCCGACGGTGATGGACACCGGCTCGCGCGTGGCCACCTCGGTCAAGGCCACGATGAGGTCGCGGAAGGCCGCGAGCGACTGAAGCGCCCTCGGCGCCAGCGCCCTCTCGCTGATGGCGCGCTGCAGCCTCACCCAGAGCGCGTTGGACGAGACGACCGGCTCGAGGCCCGCGGCCAGCAGCGGCGGCAGTTCAGCCGGCGGCCCGAGCTGGTCGAGGCCGTCCATCACGCCGCGGCCGATCCCTCGGGTCGGCACGTTGATCACCCGGCGCAGGCTGACGTCGTCGAACGGATTGACGATGAGCTTGAGGTACGCCAGCGCGTCCTTGATCTCCTTGCGCTCGTAGAACCTGACGCTGCCGACGATCTTGTACGCCACGCCCTCGCGCATCAGCGCGTCTTCGATCGCGCGCGACTGCGAGTTGATGCGGTAGAGAATCGCGACGGTCGAGTCGGCGTCTTCGGCCAGCGCCCGCCGGCTGGTCCGCATGATGAAGTCGGCCTCCTCGAGCTCGTCTCCACCGCGATACAGCAGGATGCGGGCGCCGCCCTTCCTGGTCGGTCCAGAGCCGCTTGTCCTTGCGATTCCGGTTGCACCTGATCACCGCGGAGGCGGCATCGAGAATGACCTGCGTCGACCGGTAGTTCCGCTCGAGCCGCACGACCGCGGCGTTGGGGAAGTCGTGCTCGAAGTCGAGGATGTTCTTCAGATCCGCGCCCCGCCACTTGTAGATCGACTGGTCCGGATCGCCGACGACGCAGATGTTGCCGTGACGCTCGGCGAGCCGGCGCACCAGCATGTACTGCGGACGGTTGGTGTCCTGGTACTCGTCCACCATGACGTAGCGGAACTGGTTCGCGTACCGCGCGCGGACGTGCTCGGCCTTCTCCACCAGCTCCACCGTCTTCAGCAGCAGGTCGTCGAAGTCGAGCGCGTGGCTCTCGTGAAGCGCGTCGAGGTAGTAGCGGTAGATCTTCGCGATCTGCTTGTCGCGCGGGTTCCAGCCGCGCTCGAGCACCTCGGGCCCCTCCATGAGGTTCTTCGCGTGGCTGATCCGCGACAGCGCCGCGCGCGGCTGCACCAGCGCGTCGTCGATGTTCAGCTCCTTCATCGCCTGCTTGACGACCGAGAGCTGGTCCGACGAGTCGTAGATCACGAAGTCGCGCGACAGGCCAATGGCCGGCGCCTCGCGCCTGAGGAGCCGCGCCGAGAGCGAGTGGAACGTCGAGATCCACATCCGCGAGCAGTCGGCGCGCGAGCAGCGCCGATACGCGCGTCCGCATCTCCTCCGCGGCCTTGTTGGTGAACGTCACGGCCAGCACGCCGTCGGCGGGCGCAAGGCCCGAGGCGACGATGTGCGCGATGCGGTGGGCGATGACACGGGTCTTGCCCGATCCGGCACCCGCCAGGATCAGCACGGCGCCATCGGTCTGCAGCACGGCCTCGCGCTGCTCGGGATTGAGTCCTGAGGTGAAATCCATCCGTGGTACTGCCGGTGCTATCTGATCGCGGAGGTGCCGGTGGGGTGAACGAGTCCGCGAGATGCGTGCGACAACTCTATTCTACCGTAACGCTCTTCGCCAGGTTACGCGGCTGGTCCACGTCGCACCCGCGCCGGACCGCGATGTGGTACGCCAGCAGCTGCAGCGGCACGGTCGCGACGATGGGCGAGGTCAGCGCCAGGGCCGCCGGCAGCCGGATCAGCGCGTCGCGTTCAGGGTGCAGGATGCGGTCGAGGCCCGGCGCGCCGTCGGTGGCAAGCGCGATGACCGTCCCGCCGCGCGCCTTGGCTTCCTGCACGTTGCCCAGCATCTTCTCGTAGACGCGCGTCGTGCGGCATCAGCGCGACCACCGGCATCTGGTCGTCGATGAGCGCGATGGGCCCGTGCTTCATCTCGCCGGCGGGATACCCCTCGGCGTGGATGTACGAGATCTCCTTCAGCTTCAGCGCGCCTTCGAGCGCGATCGGGTAGTGAATGCCCCTGCCCAGGAAAAGGAAGTCGCTGCGCGTGTGAAAGCGGTCGCCGACCTCCTGAATCTGCTCGTCGGCCTTGAGGACCTGTTCGACCAGCAGCGGCAGGTGCGCCAGCGCGTCCAGATGGGGCTGCCGCTCTTGCGGACCCAGCGTGCCCTTCACCCGCGCCAGGTGCAGCGCGAGCAGGTAGAGCGCCACCAGCTGCGTGGTGAAGGCCTTGGTGGAGGCGACGCCAATCTCCGGGCCCGCGTGCGTGTAGATGACGCCCGTCGGACTCGCGCGTGACCATGCTGCCGACCACGTTGCACACGGCGAGGCTCGCCGCGCCCTTGCGTTTGGCCTCGCGCAGCGCCGCCAGCGTGTCGGCGGTTTCACCCGATTGCGTGATGACCACGGTCAGCGTGCGCTGGTCGACGATCGGATCGCGATACCGATACTCCGACCCGTAGTCCACTTCCACCGGCACGCGCGCCAGCTGCTCGACGAGGAACTTGCCCACGAGCCCCGCATGCCAGCTCGTGCCACAGGCGACGATGAGCAGCCGATCGACCGCAGCGAGCGCGCCGGTCGTCGAGGCCAATCTCGTCGAGGGTCACCTCGGCGCGCGACGAGGAGAGGCGGCCGACCAGCGTCTCGCCAATGGCGCGAGGCTGCTCGAAGATCTCCTTGAGCATGAAGTGCTTGTAGCCGGCGCGCTCGGCCATCACCGGGTCCCACAGCACGCGCTGCGAGCGTCCGCTGACGCGGGGCCGGCCCATCGAGGTCGGTGAACCGGACTCCCGCCCGCGTCAGCACGGCGATCTCGCCGTCGTCGAGGAACACGACGTCGCGGGTGTGGGACAGGATGGCCGGGATGTCCGAGGCGACGAAGAACTCGCCGTCGCCAAGGCCCACGACGACCGGCGGGCCGTTGCGCGCCGCGACGATGACGTCGGGGTCGTCGGCCGAGATCAGCACGATCGCAAACAGGCCGCGCAGTTGTCGCAGCGCGCGGCCCACGGCGGCCTCGAGCCCGTCGCCACGCATCTCGCGCTCCACCAGGTGCGCGACGATCTCGGTGTCGGTCTCGGTGACGAACCGGTGGCCCTCGGCTTCGAGCGCGGACTTGAGGTCGAGATAGTTTTCGATGATGCCGTTGTGGACGACGACGAGCCGGCCGGTGCAGTCCCGGTGTGGATGCGCGTTTTCTTCGGTGGGGCGGCCGTGGGTGGCCCAGCGCGTGTGGCCCAGGCCGTAGCTGCCGGCGATCGGGTCGGCCGCCAGCACCTCCTCGAGCCTGGCGAGCTTGCCCGCGCTTCGCCGGACGTCGAGACGCCCGTCGTTCACCAGCGCGACGCCGGCCGAGTCGTAGCCGCGGTACTCCAGCCGCCGCAGGCCCTCGACCAGGACCGGCAGAACGGGACGGGGCCCGATGTAGCCGATGATGCCGCACATATCTGAGCTTCGCTGAAGTGCTGAGTGCTAAGTGCAGTGCGTGCTAGTGCCAGTGCTGCGTCGTGCCTGGGTGCACCCCATTGCACCCGTGCCCAGCTCGCACCGCACTGCACTGGCACTCGCACTGCACTTCTCCTCTTCCGCGCCCACCCCTCCTTGTTCACCTGCCGTCCGCGCGTGATGGCCAGCGCCTCGTCGGGCACATCGTCGGTGATCGACGAGCCGGCGGCGACGTACGCGCCCTTGCCGATCGTGACCGGCGCGATCAGCTGCGAGTCGCTGCCGATGAAGGCGCCGTCGCCGATGACGGTCTGATGCTTGAGCTTGCCGTCGTAGTTGCAGGTGATCGTGCCGGCGCCGATGTTGACGTTGTCGCCGATGGTCGCGTCACCCAGATACGTGAGGTGGCTGGCTTTCGACTTTCGGCCCAGCGTGGCCTTCTTCAGCTCGACGAAGTTGCCGACGTGGGCCTCGCTTTGCACGACGCTGCCCGGTCGCAGGTGGGCGAAGGGCCCGAGCACGGCGTCGGACTCCACCGTCGAGTCGGTGATGACGCAGTAATTGCGGATGGTCACGCGATCGCCGACGGTGGCGTTGACCAGCCGCGTGCCCGCGTGGATCTCGCAGGCCGCGCCGATGACCGTGCGGCCCTCGAGGTAGACGTTCGGGTGGATGACCGTATCGGCGCCGACCTCGACGTCGGCCTCCACGTAGGTCGTCGCAGGGTCGATCAAGGTGACGCCGGCGGCCAGCAGTTCTTCGTTTTTGGCGTTGCGCACGAGACGTGACACCTCCGCGAGCTCGCGGCGACTGTTGATGCCGCGAATCTCGTCTGCCGAGCGCACCGTGAGCGTCGAGACGCCCAGGCCGCGCCGGCGATAAATGCCAACCAGATCGGGCAGGTAGTACTCGCCCTGCGCGTTCTGGGGGGCCAGGGCGGCCATCGCCTCGGGCAGCGGTTCGAGCGCCAGCGCGTAGATGCCGGCGTTGATCTCCTTGAGAGCGCGTTCGGCCGGCGTGGCGTCGCGTTCCTCGACGATGCGCGACGATGGCGCCGTCCTGCCGCACGATGCGGCCGTAGCCGAACGGCTGGTCGACCTCCGCCGTCAGCACCGTGGCGGCCGCCCGGTCGTCGCCGATGCCGGGCCAGCAGGCTCGGCCACCGTGGCCGCCGACAGGAGCGGCACGTCGCCGTACAGCAGCAGGATGTCGCCCGTCGCGCTCGCTCAAGCTCGGGGAGCGCCTGCAGCAGGGCGTGGCCGGTCCCCAGCTGCGGCTCCTGCACGACGAACGTCACCGACGCGTCGCCTTGATAGGCGGCCCGGACGTCATCGGCCATATGACCTAATACAACCGTAATCGACGCGGGGTCGACCGAGCGGGCCGTCGGCAAGCACGTGAGACAGCATCGGCCGCCCGTTGACCCTGTGAAGCACTTTGGGCAGGGACGACTTCATCCGCGTGCCCTTCCCGGCCGCCAGCACGACGACGTGAACCGCAGATTCGGTCATTTACCAGAATCCTTCATGCGCTCGACAATCGCGTAGACGGCCTTGTTCGAAAGGGAAAAGCTCGCGGCGACCCGATTGAGCGCTTCGCGACGGCTGACGTCCGGATCCTGGCTGACCTGCTCGAACATCGCCGCGATCTCCTCCTCGTTGGTGGACGCACGCGGCTCCACGTCCGAGCTCAGTTTTTGGTCAGATACCAGAACAACGAACTCGCCGCGGCTCGGAAGGCTGGCCAGAGCCGTCGCCTGGGTCAGCTCCGACAGCCACCCGCGATGCCAGGACTCGTGGAGCTTGGTCAACTCGTGGGCGATCACGACATACCGGTCGCCGCAGACCGCTGCCAGGTCGCCCAGCAGACCCGCCAGCCGGCCTGGCGCCTCGAACATGGCCGACGGTTCCCGTGGCGGCGGCCACCTTGGCCGACAGCCAGCGCTTCCGCTCACCCGCTCCTGGATGGGGCAAATCCCAGAAACACGAACTCATCGGTCGGCAGTCCTGACCCGGCCAATGCGGTTGTTAGGGCTGATACCCCAGGAACCACCTCCACCTTCAAGCCGGCATCGAGCGCCTGACGGACGATCAAATAGCCGGGGTCGGACACCGACGGCATGCCGGCATCGGTGACCACGGCGAGTCGCAGCCCATCGGCGACCTGCCGGACCAAACCGGGCACGCGGCTTTTCTCGTTGTGTTCGTGCAGGCTGGTCGTGCGTGTGGCGATCCCGAAGTGCGTGAGCAGGTGGCCCGTGCGGCGGGTGTCCTCGGCCGCAATCAGGTCCACTTCCTTGAGCACCCGCAGGGCGCGCAACGTGATGTCTTCCAGGTTGCCGATGGGCGTGGCGACCAGGAAGAGCGATCCGGGCATAATGGACGGTTGGGTACCTATTGTACCATTGGCTCTTTTGTCGCCCATGTATTCCTCCGAACCGTTGCCCCACTTCGTCGACGACTACCTGCGTTACCTGCAGGAAACGCGGCCGACCCTGGCGTCTTTCGACGGCGTTCACCTCCACGACGACCTGCTCGAAGACCTCAGCCGGCAGGCGATCGAGGCCGACGCGCGCGCCCTTTCCAGCTTTGCGCGCCGCCTGGGGGAGATCGATCCGGCCGGCCTCGGGCCAGTGGAAGCGGCCGAGCAGCCGATGCTCGCCAACCACGTGCGCGCGCGGCTGTTCGAGCTCGAGGAGGTTCGTACCTGGGAGCGCAACCCGCACCTGTACGCCGACATCCTGTCGTCGAGCCTGGCCGCACAGGCGATTTTTGCCTACGCGCCGGCCACCGAACGGGCACGCCGGGTGTTGTCCAAGCTGCGCCAGACGTCGCGGCTGCTGCAGGCGGCGCGCGACAACGTCAAGGACCCGCCGGGCATCTTCGTGAAAGTCGGCGTCGACACGTTCAAGGGCACGCTTCGCTTCATCGAACGCGACCTGCCGCGTGCCCTGCGCGACGTCGACGACCTCCACCTGCTCGGGGACCTGGCCGATGCCTCCACCGAGGCGTCGACCGCGATTCGCGGGTACGTCGACTATCTCGAGACCGAGCAGGCGTCGAAGGCGCGCGCGACCTTTCGGCTCGGCCGCGACAAGTTCGAACAGAAGCTGCGCCTGGAAGAAGGGCTCGGCGGCCTGACCGTGGACCGGCTGCTGGCGATTGCCGAACGCGAGCTCGATCGCACCGGCGACGAGTTTCGGCAGACCGCCGCCAAGCTCAATGGCGGCGATCCCGAGAAGCGCGTGGGAGCAGGCCAAGCAGCGGCATCCCGAGCCCGGCGCGCTGGTCAAGACCGCGCAGGCGCAGCTGGTCGAGCTCGAAGCGTTCCTCGAAAAGCAGAAGCTGGTGACGCTGCCGGCCGGCGAGCCGGTGACCGTCGCGCCCACGCCGGACTTCTTCCGCTGGTCCACCGCCAGCATGTGGACGCCGGGGCCGTTCGAGACCCGGCCGTCACGCGCCTGCTACTACGTCACCGACGTCGATCGGTCGTGGACCCCGGAGCGTCAGAAGGAACACCTGCGCGACTTCAATCTCGGCACGCTGTGGTGCATCTCGATGCACGAGGTGTATCCGGGTCACTACCTGCAGTACCAGCACCTGCGATCGGTCGAATCGAAGGCGCGCAAGTCGCTCTTCTTCGCGCCGGCGACGTTTGTCGAGGGCTGGGCGCACTACGCCGAAGAGATGATGATCGAGGCCGGCTTCGGCAGGAAGGACCCCTTCATCCGCCTCGGGCAGCTGCAGGAGTCGCTCATCCGCCTGGTCCGCTTCATCGTCTCGATCCGCCTCCACACCGAGGACCTGTCGGTCGAGCAGGGCGTGCGGCTGTTCCGCGAACGCGCGATGCTCGAGGAAGCCACGGCGCGGCGCGAGGCCGAGCGGGGCACGTTCGACCCGACGTACCTGGTCTACTCGGTCGGCAAGCTGATGCTGCAGAAGCTGCGCCACGACGTGGAGGCCCGCCAGGGCGACACGTTCTCGCTCCGCACGTTCCACGACGCGCTGTTGAAGCAGGGCAACGCGCCGTTCTCCGTGCATCGGAAGTTGATGCTGGGCGATGTCGGCAACGTGCTCGAATAGCGTCGTCCAGCATGCATGCGCCTCTCGTCGTGAATGAAGGTTGACGTCTAAATGCCGCTGTACGAGTACCGCTGCGAGTCGTGCGAGCACCAGTTCGAGGTGATCCAGAAATTCTCCGATCCTCACGTCAGCGTGTGCCCGCAGTGCGGCGGCGGCCCGGTGGTGAAGCTGATCTCGTCGCCCGCCTTCACCTTCAAGGGCACGGGCTTCTACATCACCGACTACGCGCGGAAGGATCAGGGCGAAAGGCCGATCAGGGCAAGGCCGATCAGGCCAAGGCCGATCAGGCCAAGGCCGACGGGTCGGCGAGCTCCACCTCGGACAAGTCCGACAAAGTCGGACAAGAGCGCGGCGTCAAAGCCCGCCGCCAGCGACACGGCCTCGACGCCGTCGACCACGACGACGCCCAAGGCCGATTGAACCACGCGCCGAGGGCTGACGGGCTGAAGACCGATGGGCGGGTTCAAACCCGCCCCTACTTCAGGACCGACCGCAAATAGTCGCTGAACGGGCCGGAGATGTCGGGGCGCTTGAGGGCGAAGTACGTCACGGCCTTCAGGAATCCGAGCTTGTTGCCGGTGTCGTGCCGCACGCCGTCGACCGCGCAGGCGTAGATGGGCCGCGAGCGCAGCAGGTGCCGCAGGCCGTTGGTGAGCTGAATCTCGCCGGTGCGATCCTTCGCGGTTTCCTCGAGCGACTCGAAGATGTCGGGCGTCAGGATGTAGCGGCCGATGATGGCCAGGTCCGAAGGCGCCTGCTCCACCGGCGGCTTCTCCACCAGGTCGGTGACGCGAAACACGCCGGCCGGCAGCGACGGGTCGGGCTCGTACGCGATGACGCCGTAACTCGAGATGTCCTCGCGCGGCACGCGCTCCACGCACAGCACCGGTCCCTGCACCTGGTCGTAGACGTCGATCATCTGCTTGAGCGCCGGCGGATCGGCGTCGATCACGTCGTCGCTGAGGATGACCGCGAAGGCTTCCTGGCCGACGAGCTCGCGCGTGACCATCACGGCGTGCCCCAGGCCCAGCGGCTCGCCCTGCCGCACGTACGCGAAGTTGATCAGATTGGAGATCTTGCGGACCTCCGCCAGCATCTCGAGCTTGCCGCGCGACTCGAGGAACGTCTCGAGCTCCACCGACACGTCGAAGTGATCCTCGATCGCGTTCTTCCCACGGCCGGTGACCAGCAGGATGTTGTCCACGCCCGAGGCCAGCGCCTCCTCCACGCCGTACTGGATGATGGGCTTGTCCACCAGCGGCAGCATCTCTTTGGGCTGCGCCTTGGTGGCTGGCAGAAACCGCGTGCCAAGTCCTGCGGCAGGGAAGACGGCTTTGCGAATACGCGACAATCAGGCCTCCAGGAATTGCCGATTGACGATTCGAAATCTGCGCAATCTCGCAATCGCAATCTGCAATCGTCAGTATAAGATCCTGTCCCCATGCTCGACCCAGGTTTCCTTCGAGACCACCCCGACCTCGTCCGTGCCGCGCTGAAGAACCGCGGCGCCGATCCTGAGATCGATTCTCGCTCCCCTGGCGCCCGCTCGACGAGCGTCGCCGCGCCCTGATCCTCGAAGTCGAGACGCTCAAGCGCGAGCAGAACGCCGCCGCCGAAGCAGGTCGCCCGGCGCAAGAAGGCCGGCGAGGACATCAGCGCCTTCGTCGACGCGAACCGCGCACGCGGGCAGCTGGTGAAGGAGAAAGACGCCGCGCTTCAGGCGCTCGAAGACGAGCGGCGCGCGCTGCTGTTGACGATCCCGAACGTGCCGCACGCCTCGGTGCCCGTCGGGCACGGCGCCGGGGACAACCGTCGAAGTGCGGCGCGTCGGCGAGCCCCGCGCATTCGACTTCGAGCCGAAGGCGCACTGGGACCTCGGACCCGAGCTCGGCATGGTCGACTTCGAGCGGGGCACGAAGATCGCCGGGGCACGCTTCGCCGTCCTGATGAAGGACGGCGCGCGCCTGGCGCGCGCGCTCATCAACTTCATGCTCGACCTTCACACGCGCGAGCATGGCTACACCGAAGTCGAGCCGCCGTTTCTCGCCAACACCGCGTCGTTGACCGGCACCGGCAACCTGCCGAAGTTCGAGCAGGATCTCTTCCGGATCGCCGGCGACTGGGACCTGTTCCTCATCCCGACCGCGGAAGTGCCGCTGACGAATCTCCATCGCGCCGAGATTCTCGACGGCCGCGTGCTGCCGCTGCGCTACACCGCGTACACGCCGTGCTTCCGCAGCGAAGCTGGTTCCTACGGCGCCGACGTGCGCGGGCTTGATCCGCCAGCACCAGTTCGACAAGGTCGAGCTGATGTCGTTCACGACCGCCTGAGCACAGCTACGAGGAACTCGAACGCCTGACCGGGAACGCCGAGCGCATCCTTCAGCTGCTCGAGCTTCCCTATCGGACGATGCTGCTGTGCACCGGCGACATGGGCTTTGCGTCCGCCAAGACCTACGACATCGAGGTGTGGCTGCCAAGCCAGCAGACGTACCGCGAGATCTCGTCGTGCAGCAACACCGAAGCCTTCCAGGCGCGCCGCGCCAACATCCGTCACCGTCCTGCCGGCACGGGCAAGGCGGAGTTCGTCCATACACTGAACGGATCGGGCCTCGCCGTCGGCCGGACGATGATCGCGATTGTCGAGAACTGCCAGCAGGCGGACGGCTCGGTCACCATCCCGACGGCGCTGCGTCCGTACTTCGGCAAAGACCGGATCTCCCGCTAGTCATGCGCCTGCCTCGACAGGTCCCCTACATCATCGGCAACGAGGCCTGCGAGCGCTTCAGCTTCTACGGGATGCGCAACATCCTGACGCCGTTCCTGGTGTCGACGCTGCTCCTGTACGCACCGGAGGCCGACCGGCCGGGCATTGCCAAGGACGTCTTCCACAGCTTCGTCATCGGCGTGTACCTCTTTCCGCTCCTGGGCGGCTGGCTGTCCGACCGGTACCTCGGCAAGTACCACACGGTGCTGTGGTTCTCATTGATCTACTGCGGCGGGCACGCGATGCTGGCCGCGTTTGACGACAATCGCGCAGGCTTCTACACGGGCCTCTTCCTGATCGCCTTCGGATCGGGCGGCATCAAGCCGCTTGTCGTGTCCTTCGTGGGCGACCAGTTCAGCCAGGCCAACAAGGCCCTCGCGAAAGTCGTCTTCGACGCGTTCTACTGGTCGATCAACTTCGGCAGTTTCTTTGCCTCGCTGCTGATGCCGATCTTCCTTCGCCGGTACGGGCCCGCCGTGGCGTTCGGCATTCCCGGGATCCTGATGGGCATCGCCACGCTGCTGTTCTGGATGGGCCGGAAGCGGTACGTGCGGGTTCCCCCGACCCGCGGCCGGGATCCCCACTCGTTTTTCAACGTCGCCCGCAGTGCGCTCACCGCACGGGCCGACGGCCAGCGCCAGGCCTGGCCTGGCGATCGCGGCGCTGGGGGTTCTGCTGGCAGCGGCGCTGCTGGCGGGCTGGGCGTTCAAGCCCGCGTTCTGGCCGGGCCAGTTCGAATTCGTCATCACCGCGTGCCTGGCCCTCGGCGTTCTCATCGTGTGCGGCGGGATTGGCACCGCGATGCAACTGGAGCGCGCCCGGGGCATGCACCCTGACGGGGCCATCGACGATGTCCGCGCGGTGCTGCGGATCCTGATCGTGTTTGCGCTGGTGACGCCATTCTGGTCGCTGTTCGATCAGAAAGCGTCCACGTGGATCCTGCAAGGCAATGCCATGCGCGTGCCGCACGAGGCCTGGTGGTGGCCAAGCTGGCTGGTCAAGGAGCCGGCGCAGATGCAGGCGCTGAACCCGCTGCTGGTGATGGCGTTGATCCCTCTCAACAACATCCTGCTCTATCCGTTCCTGCGGCGGATGGGATACGAGCCGACGGCACTGAGACGAATGGGTTGGGGCATCGGCTTCTCCGGCCTCGCCTGGATCGGCGCGGGGCTCATCCAGCTGCACATCGACAGCGGCGCGTCCACGTCACTGGCGTGGCAGATCCTGCCCTATGTTCTGCTGACCACCGGCGAGATTCTCGTCTCGGCCACCGCGCTGGAGTTCGCCTACAGCCAGGCCACCGCCGCGATGAAGGGCGTGATCATGGCGTTCTGGTACCTGTCGGTCACCTTTGGCAACCTCTGGGTGCTGCTGACAAACGCCGCCGTGCGAAACGAGGCGGTCACCTCGCGCATCGCCGGTACCGGCTACAGCGAGAACGCGTTCCTGATGTTCTTCTTCGCGGCGTTCGCGTTTGGCGCCGCGGTGGCCTTCGCGCTGTACGCGCGCGGCTACCCCGTGCAGGACCACTACCGCGCCGCCTGAGCTTGCGCCGCATGCCTCGAAGAGCTTAGCCCGCCGCCAGAGGGCGCCCGCGGTATGGATGAGGTAACTGCGGACATCGCCCAGTGCGGCGGGCCGTTCTCTTTCAATAACTTACAGGAGTGAGCATCTTCTGGAGCACGGCGAATGTGCCCAATGGCAGAGTATGATGCACGTCCGCCTGATTCGGGCGGCCCGCCGACATCATGGGCGGGTCACGGAAGGGAATCCGTAAATGACGCGAACGACTTCACGAGGAATCGCCACTCTCTTCGGCCTGAGCTTCGGCCTTGCCGGGCTCGTCACGCCAGCTCATGCACAGACCATCACGCAGGTCATGTCGGGCCTCGACTCACCGCGCGGTCTGGCTTTCGGACCCGAAGGCGGGCTGTACGTCACCGAAGCGGGTGTGCCGGTCAATTCAGGCAACTGCGTCGTCGTCGCCCTCGGCATGAACTGCTACAGCGAAACCGGCAGAGTGACGCGTCTCTATAAGGGCGTGCAAGAGCGTGTAGCGACAGACCTGCCCTCCATGTTCAACACCATCCGCCGCGACGTCGTCGGGGCAAACGACATTTCGTTTCAGGGGCGAGGTGGCGGCTACGTCACGCTCGGCTGGGGTGGCGCTCCGGCAGCGCGCGAGGCGCTGGGCACCGCCGGTTCGCTGGTCGGCACGCTAATCGCGCTGCAGCCCAGCGGGCACTGGCGCGTCGATGCTGATATCTCAGACTTTGAAGACGCCAACAACCCGGCCGGTGGACCGAAGGACTCCAATCCCTATGGCGTGGTCGCTACGCCGGGTAACCGCTATGTGACCGATGCGGGCGGCAACTCGCTGTTGCGTGTGGCGGCCAACGGCAGGGTGTCTCTTATCGCCAGTTTCGCGGCGCTGCCCCTCGCGTCGCCACCGCCGCTGCCGGCGTCGCAAACCGCCGAAGCCGTGCCGACCGAGGTCATCATCGGACCCGACGGCGCGTTCTACGTGAGCACGCTCACAGGTGTGCCGTTCGAGAACGGCTGCTCGTTCTTGCCGGGCCACGCGACGGGTATCGAGCGGCTTAGGACGATCGCATCGATGGTCCACGTTCGCCTATGTGTCAGCATGCAGAGCCCGGCTTCACGACGATCACCGAATCACTCCGGACAACGTGCGGCATGTCATCGACACGCGGCACGACGTTAGATGCGGCTTCGACCGCGATTCATCGACGAGGATCATGCAGAATCACGTGCTCGAACAAGGGCGCAGCCGGCTTCGCCGCAGGCGCCGGCGAAGTCGCCCAGAGATCGTTCAGTGACAACGCCTGCCGGCTTCACCGAATCGCGTGAGAGCCGGCAGCATTCGCTCCGCCGCAGATTCTCCCTCGACGAGCAGTTGCGCGATCCACGGACGTCCGAGCCCAGCTCGGAGCCGGCAGCGCCGCAGCGGCGCCGCCGCGCGCGCTGACGCTCGCTCATTGCGCCGCGCAGCGTGCGGGCGAAAGCGAGCAATCGCGGCTGCGAGCAGGCAGCCCGCATGGCCGCTGCGCCTGCAGACGTCTCGCCGCCGCCAGCGGCGACGCGATCAGCCGAGCGAGAGATCGGAACTGCGGGGATTCGAGCCCGCTGGCAGTGCGCCGAGCGCGCCGCCGCGTGCCTGAAGCCGTCTCGCGCCGCCAGAGGCGAGCGAAGCGAGCGAGATCGGAACTGCGAGGGATTCGAGCCCGCTGGCGGTGCGCAGGGCGCGGTGCGCCGAGCGCGCCGCCGCGTGCCTGAAGCCGTCTCGCGCCGCCAGCGGCGAGCGAAGCGAGCGAGATCGGGACTGCAGGGATTCGAGCCCGCTGGCGGCGCGCCGAGCGCGCGGCCGCGTGCCTGAAGCCGTCTCGCTCCGCCAGAGGCGAGCGGAAGCGAGAATCTGGCGGAGGGAGAGGGATTCGAACCCCCGATACCCTTTCAGGTACAGCGGTTTTCAAGACCGCCGCCATCAACCACTCGGCCATCCCTCCGCAGGAGTGGAGAACGATTGTAATGGATCGCCGCGACGGGTTGCGACCTGCGGCCCCGTGCGAGACGAGGCCGGAGCGCGGCTGGCGCGCCGGCACTTCCAACGCACGCCAGCGCGCTCCAGTCCAGGTACTCAGTACTTCGATGCGAACGCAGTGATCTCCCAGAGCTCGTCGCGATGGCGCGAGCCCAGGATATCTCCGCGGCTGGCCTGGGCGTGTAGCCTCCCTCTCCGCAGGTGTCCGTGCCTGACCGGCTGCCTGTGCGCTCGGCCACTTTGTCGATCCCCTCGGCGTTCGGACACCAGATACCACCGTGCCCTCAGCAGGGGTCGGCGGTGTGGATGTACTCGTTGTCGATACCAAACGAGGTCACCGTACCGTCGGCGAAGAGCTTCTCCACGACGGGCCGCTGCACTTTCTCGTATCGGTCGTTGTAGGCCTGCCTCTTCCCGGGCTGCACCAGGTCGTTGGCCAGACTGGGCGTACCCCTCGGTCAGCTTGGTCGTCCGGCCGCGTACGATGCGCGAGCTGCACCAGCGGAGTCGGCGTGCTTGGTCCCCGAAAAGTCCGTGTCGCTCTCGTCGCCGTTCGGCCGCCGAGAAACTTGGCATCGGCCTCAGAACGCCGCCAACGCCTTCTCGAGGCCGGCCATCGTCCGGCTGCTAGAACCACGTGACGTGCGTGAAACCATCCGCCGTGTGCACGGCCTCGGAAACGACCCCGTATTCGGTGATGAGGCCGTCCGCCAGAATCTTATCGAGGACCGGCAGCGGTGTTCTTCTGGATGTCCGCATCGTAGGCGTCCCAGGTGGGACGCGCGATCTGCCAGGAGCCACCGCGTATACACGGTGGTCCCGTCCGGCGCCTGAGCGCTGCCGGGCGTGACCAGACCGATGGCGCCGACGACGATAAGCAAAGTGTTTCTGAGCCAAGCTCTCATCTCTACTCCTCCGATAGCGCTGGGTAATGCGCGAAGTGGGTCAAGGTCGCCGCGTCGCATACTTTGCTGATGACCGGTTGGGGTGACTACTGGCAGACAGGAGGCTCCTTCCGGGAAGGGGGAGCCCGGTCGCCCCGGAGATCCCGTGGCGGTGGCGGCTCCCCGGCTGAGCTTGGCTTGATTGTAGTTGCGTACGGCTTCGTGGACCAGGCAATCGCACGCCTTGGGCGGAGTCGCGCACCGGCAGGAGGTAATCTGATGCGCACACAGCCTCCTCGACTCCGCTGGTCATTCTCCTGGCGGTCCGGGCCGCCCGGTGGCGGCACGATTGTAGCGGTGGTTGGGACCCGCGGCTACGACCGGTTGCGGCGAGTCTTCGCGACGGCGCTGGTGGCTTGCGCAGCGGCGTGTTCCGGCGCGCTGGACCTCGATCTCGACACCCGAACCCGCTCGTGCACGGGCGCCGCTGGAACCAGCGCCTCGGTGCGGTGGTTCACACCCGCCGCCGATGACCAGCGTCAGCGCCTCGATGCCTGGTGCGCGACGGTCGGCACGCCGGTCGTGCATCAACCGACGCCTGGGCTCGCACTGCCTCCAGGCCGACGCATCGCGCTCGTCTCGTGGAACGTGCACGTCGGTGGAGGGGACATCGCCGCGCTCAGCGCCGACCTTCGAGCTGGCCGGCTCACTGGCGGAGAAGCCCTGCCGGTCGTCCTCCTGCTCCAGGAAGCGTTCCGCACGAGCGGCGACATTCCGCCCTGGCGAAGCGGGCAGCCGGCGCCGCCACGCATCGCGCCGCCTCCGCCGTCCGGTTCACGCGTGTCAACGCCGGATCTCGCCAGACGGCTGGGTCTCCACCTGGTTTACGTGCCGAGCATGCGCAACGGGGCAGGTGACGCGAACCAGCGCGAAGACCGCGGGTCGGCGATTCTGTCCACGATGACACTCGCCGATCCGCACGCGATCGAGCTGCCATTCGAGCGGCAGCGCCGCGTCGCCGTCGCCGCGCGCATCGCCGATGTGACGTCTGACGACGATCTGTGGGTGCTCAGCGTCCATCTCGAGAACCGAACGGGCAGCCGTCACTTCTGGCTGGAAGCGCCATCGGCCCGGGCGCGCCAGGCCCGCGCGCTCGTCAAGAAGTTCCTGCCCGATGGGCCGGCGATCCTCGGCGGCGATCTCAACACGTGGGCGTCGAGCGAGCCGACGATCGAGCTGCTGAAGGATGTGTTCGACACGCCCGTGGGCGAGGACACCCGCGAGACGCTGCCGGGGTCGGGCGCATCGACTACCTGCTGGCCCGTCTTCCCTCGGGGTGGACGATGACGAGCCGGCGGCTCGACAGCCGGTACGGCTCGGATCACTATCCCGTGCTCGGCATCCTCACCCTTCCGGAGGCGCATAGGCAGCCAGGGCTAGCACGCGCTATGCGAGGCAAGCGACGTGATCGCCTTGCCCTTGCCGTCGCTGGTCACGTAGAACGGCCGCTGTTCGATCTCGTACGCCTGCGTCGGCGCGATTCCCAGCGTGCGGAAGATCGTCGCGTGCAGGTCCTCGATCACGACGCGATCCTCGAGCGTGCGGCACGGGCGCTCGTCGGCCGTGACGCCATGCAGGTGCCCGCGCCTGACGCCGCCGCCAAACAGCAGCACGCTGCCGGCGTCGGTGAAATGCCGGTGCATGCCGTAGTGCTTCGGCTCGGTGATCAGGTCGGGCACTTCGACCTGGTCCTTCACCTTCAGATCCGGCTTGCCTTCGATCAGCAAGTCGCGGCTGAACTCGCTCGCCAGGACGACGAGCGTGCGATTCAGCAGGCCGCGGGCTTCCAGGTCGAGAACGAGCTGCGCGACCGGCGCGTCGATCTGCCGCTTCATCGCCACGAGCCGCTCGTGCCCGTTCTCGTGCGTGTCCCAATTGAGAAACGGGATGTACTCGGTCGTCACCTCGATGTACCGCGCGCCGGCTTCCACCAGGCGCCGCGCCAGCAGACAGCCGAGCCCGAACCGGCCCACCATCTGCCGCTCGTACGCCGCGCCGAAGCGATCCTGCTGCGGCGCGGAACTGCTGGCCCGGCGTGTATCCCGGCACGTACTTCTGGATGTGCTCCAGCGGCTCGAGCGACAGGTCGAAGGCCTTTGCGGCTGGCGAGCTGAGCAGCCGATGCGCGTTGTCGTACGCGCGCATCAGCGACTCGCGCTGATACTCGCTGCCTTCCTGCCCGATCGGGTTGGCCTCGAGCAGCCGGCGATAGAAGCGATCGCGACTCTCGAACCGGCCGGGCGACATGCCGCCGGGCGGGCGCACCACGTCGGCCGCTTCGTCGGGGTACGGCACGCTGAACGGCCCGTACTCGGTGCCGAGAAATCCCGCCGTCGTAAACGCCTTCAGCTCCTCGCCTTCGCCGACGTCGAGGCGCTGGCCGATGTTGATGAACGCCGGCATCGCGGGTTCGCGCGGCCCCAGCGTCCTCGAAACGATCGCGCCCAGATGCGGTGCGGCGACGGTCTGCGGAGGCGCGTAGCCCGTGTGCCACTGATATTGATGCCGCGAGTGCAGGATGAAGCCCAGATCGCCGGCGGTGTAGCTGCGGATCAGCGTCCCGCGATCCATCACGCCGCGCAATCCGCTCCAGCCCTTCCGAGAACTTGATGTGGTCGACCGCGGTGTCGATGGAGGGAAACGTGCTCAGCACCTGATCGGGCCGCAGGCCCGGCGAAAACGGGGTGTAGCGCTTCGGATCGAACGTCTCGGTGTGCGCCATCCCGCCGCCCATCCAGAGCACGATGACCGAATCGGCCGTCGGGACCAGCTTCTCGGCGCCCTGCGCTGCCACGGCACGCGGAAAGCCGGCGGCCAACGCGGAAAGCGTCGCGGCGCTGGCGGTCGCCAGGAAGTCGCGTCTGGTGGTTGAAGCCATGTCACCGCACCACTTGAAATTCGGGCAGCATCACCACGCTCCAGAGCAGGTCCTCGATGGCGGCCTGGTCCGGCCGCGCTCCCAGGGCCTCGGTCGAAAGCATGCGCTCGGCCTTCGTCGGCGTCGCGTCCGAGCGCGCGCTCGAACACCTCGTCGACAATCGCTCCGGAGCTCCTTCCCGCTGGCGAGCAGCCGCTCGGCGCCACGTTGAAGATGGCTCGCCAGCGTCGGGTCCGTTCAGCAACTCCAGCGTCTGCAGCGTCGTGGCCGCTGCCGCTCTGGTCGTCACGACCTGTTCGCGGTTGGGCCGCCCAAGGGCCAGCATCAGCGGGTTTGCCGCCACCATCGCCGCGCGCGTTCGTTCCGGCGGCGGCATCGCCTGCGGCAGGACCAGCGCGACGTTGAGGCGTGCGTCGGGCGCCTTCTGCCAGATGCCGGTGACGGCGCTCACGGCATCCACGAACTGCTCGGCGGTGAGACGCCTGGCTTCGGGCCCGCGAAAGACGTACGGCTCGTTGGCGGCCGGCGCAGCTCACCGCCGCGCGCTGGTACGCGGCTGACGTCAGGATGACCGACATCGTGCGCTTCAAGTCGTAGCCGTGCGCGACCAGATCCTCGGCCAGCCAGTCCAGCAGGTCGGGATGCCACGCGGCCTGTTCCATGTCGTCGACCGGCTCGACCAGCCCACGACCCATGAACCGCGCCCACAGCCGATTGACCACCGTGCGGGCCAGCCGGCCGTTTGTCGGGCCGACCAGCGCGTGCATCAGCTGATCCAGCCGCACGCCCCGCGGGGAGGAGGAATCGATGCTGCCGAGATCCGCGTAGAGGAACTTCATGGCCGCGGTCTTGCCGGTCGGACGGTCGCACTCCACCATCTCGAGCGGCCGATCGGCGTAGATGCTGGCCAGGCCGTACGCGTCGGACAACTGCCATTCGTTGATGAAGCTGTCGTGGCACGACGCGCACTTGAGATTCACCCCCATGAAGACCTGCGAGATGTTCTGCGCGGCCTGCATCTCCGGCGTCTGGCTGGCATTGACGACGCCGCGCCACACAATCCCCTTGGTGAAGCCTTCGGTGCCTGGCACCGGGTTGACCAGCGAGGCGACGAACTGGTCGTACGGCAGGTTGTTGGCCAGCGCGGCATACAGCCACGCGGTGATCTGGCGGCGCCCGCCGTCGATGTAGCCGGTGCCGCGATAGTCGTTGCGCAGCAGGTCGTTCCAGAAACTCAGCCAGTGCTCGGCGTAGCGGCGCTGGTCGGCGAGCAGCCGCGCGACCAGGCGCTCGCGCTTGTCGGGAGCGCGGTCGGCGACAAACGCCCGTACGTCGGAGGGCGACGGCAGTTCGCCGATCACGTCGAGCGTCAGGCGCCTGATCAGCAGCCGGTCGTCAACACGTGACGCGGTGCTCTTGTGCGAGGCAAAGTACCCGTGAAGCAGCCGATCCACCGGTGAGCCGTCGGGTGCGGGAGCGTCGGGCAGGGCCGGCGCCCGCCTGGCCAGGTTCCTGGCGCCGCACGTGCAAACGTCACACCCGGGTCCCACACAGCCCCTTGATCGATCCACGCGCGGAGCAGCCCGATCTGATCGCCGGTGAGCCGCGAGCCCTTCTTCGGCATCACCATGTCGGGCTCGAGGCCGGACACCAGTTCGATGAGGAAGCTCTCGGAGCTTTGGCCAGGCACGACTGCCGGCCCGGTGTCGCCGCCTCGCAACAACGACTCGCGCGTCTCGATGCTGAAGCCGCCTTTGTCGTTGCCGCGAGCGTGGCACCGCACGCAGGCGACCTGGAGAATCGGCTTGACGTCTTTTGAGAAGTCCACCGGGCGGGTGGCTGACGGGGGCAACCTCGACTGTGGCTCAGCCGGCGCCTGCGCTCGAAGCGGCAGGCTCATGGCAGAAAGCAGACTGGCCGAGCAGGAGGAACCGCGCGGACGTCGTCACCTCAGGTGAGCTCCCCGATCTAAGTTTCTCCGAGAATCGCGCGATGCGCTACCTCTTCGAACCGCCGTTCCGCCTCGGGCTCCGGGCTGGCCAGCGCCACGACGATCGCAACCAGGAAGCTCAGCGGCATCGAGACCAGCCCGGGATTCCTCAATGGAAATGGGGCCGAGCGTCTCGCCGAGGAGCCCAATCTGAATCGTCGGCGAGAAGTAGATCAGCACGAGGCTGGCCACGGTGCCGGTCACCATCGATGCGGCTGCGGCGCGCGTCGTGAAGCGGCGCCAGAACACCGACAGCACCAGCGCGGGGAAGTTCGCGCTTGCCGCGATCGCAAACGCGAGGCCGACCATGTAGGCGACATTCTGGCCCTTGAACGCCAGGCCGAGGCCTATCGAGACCAGTCCGAGCACGACCGTCGAGATCCGCGCGACGCGCAGCTCTTCCTGCGGCGCCGCATGCCCGCGCCGGACGACGTTGATCCACAGGTCGTGCGACAGCGCCGCCGCACCGGCCAGCGTGAGGCCGGCAACGACCGCGAGGATCGTCGCAAACGCCACGGCCGTGATGAAGCCGAGAAACACGCGCCCGCCGACGACCTCGGCCAGCAGCGGCGCCGCCATGTTGCCGCCCGGGTCCACCGCCGTAATCGCCGTGTGCCCCACCAGCACCATCGCGCCAAAGCCGAGCACGAACGTGAGCAGGTAGAACGTCCCGATGAACCCCGTCGCCCAGTTCACCGAGACGCGCGCGGTCCGTGCGTCGGGCACCGTGTAGAAGCGCATCAGGATATGCGGCAGCCCCGCCGTGCCAAACATCAGGGCGAGGCCGAGCGAGATGGCGTCGAGCGGATCGGACACCAGCTTGCCTGGACCCAGCACGCCGGCGCCGTACATCTCGGCGGCCGCCGAAAAGAGGCGCAGCGGGTTGAAGCTGAATCGAGCCAGCACCAGGCCGGCCAGCATCGCCGCGCCCAGCATCAGCAGCACGGCCTTGACGATCTGCACCCACGTGGTGGCGATCATGCCGCCGAACAGGACGTAGGCCAGCATCACGCAGCCGACGATGACGATGGCGGTCTCGTAGCTGAGCCCGAAGAGCAGCCGGATCAGGTTGCCCGCGCCCACCATCTGCGCGATCAGGTAGAAAGACACGACCGCCAGGCTGCCGATCGCGGCGGCGATGCGCACGGGGCGCTGCCGCAGCCGGAATGCCACGACGTCGGTAAAGGTGTACTTGCCGAGGTTCCGCAACGGCTCGGCAATCAGGAAGAGCACGATGGGCCAGCCGACCAGGAACCCGATCGAGTAGATCAGCCCGTCGAAGCCCGAAAGCGCCACCAGGCCGGCAATCCCGAGAAAGCTCGCCGCGCTCATGTAGTCGCCCGCCAGGGCGAGCCCGTTCTGGAGCCCGGAGACGGTGCGCCCCGCCGTGTAGAAGTGATCGGCGCTGTGCGTCTTTCGCGCGGCCCACCACGTGATGCCGAGCGACAGCGCGATGAAGATCAGGAAACCGGAGATGGCGATGGCGTCAGGCTGGCCCAGCGACGTGGTCATCGGGACTCCCGGATCGCGTGCACGGCCGCGTCGTGGTGCCGATTCGCCCAGGTGACGTAGACGAACATCAGCACCCACGCCGCGACAATGACCAGTGCGCCGAGCAGGATCCCGACGCTGAGCCCGGGCGCCAGGACCCTGGTCAGCAGCGGCTTGTCGTACGCAACCAGGAGGATGAAACCGAAGTAGATGGCCATCATTGCCAGGGTGAGGGCGATGGCAATGCGCCAGCGGGCCGCGGCGAGGCGGGCAAGGGGCTCGGACATCCGCCGGAGGATATCCTAGACAGGCCCTGGCCGTGACATCGCTTCCCGTTGCCTCGTCGGTCTGGAGCCTGCTTGCGGGCTCGGCCCGCCAGCATGCGAATCGGCCGGCCATGCTGGCGCCGGGCCGTGAGCCGCTGACCTATGTCGATCTGGCTGCCCACGTCGCCCGCACGGCGCGACATCTGCGCCACAGCGGCTTCGACACGCGGTCGCGCATCGCCGTCGTGCTGCCCAACGGCCCGGAGATGGCGACCGCGTTTGCCGCGCTGGCGTCCTGCGGCGTGTGCGCCCCGCTCAATCCGGCGTTCACCCGGGCGGACTTCGAGTTCTATCTGCCGGACCTTCGCGCCAACGCGTTGCTCGTCGACGAGACGGCCAGCTGGCCCCGCGGTGGAGGCTGCGACCGCCTGCGGCATCCCGGTATTGCGCATACGGCCTGGCGCGAAGGCCGGCGACTTCACCATCGTCGACGGCGCCGTGGCTCGCGACGACCTCGCAGACGTCGTGGCCGGGTCCTCACGACACGGCGCTGCTGCTCCACACGTCCGGGACGACGTCAAAGCCGAAGCTGGTGCCGCTCACCTCCGCGAATCTGACGGCGTCGGCGCGCCACATCGCGACGACGCTGGCGCTGTCGCCCGAGGACCGCTGCCTGAACGTGATGCCCCTGTTCCACATCCATGGGCTGATGGCCGCCGTGCTGGCGTCGCTTTCCGCCGGCGCCAGCGTCGTGTGCACCGACGGCGTGTATGCCAGCGGGTTCTACGCGTGGCTCGAGAGTTCCGTCCCACGTGGTACACCGCCGTGCCGACGATGCACCAGGCGATTCTGGCGCGTGCCCGCGAGCACGCCGACGTCATTGCCGACGTGCCGCTGCGGCTGGTCCGCTCGTCGTCGGCGGCACTGCCGGAGCGCGTGCTTGCAGCGCTCGAGGAGACCTTTCGCGCGCCGGTGCTCGAGGCCTACGGCATGACCGAGGCCGCGCACCAGATGGCGAGCAACCCGCTGCCGCCGCGCGGCCGCAAGCCCGGATCTGTCGGCCTGCCGGCGGGGCCCGACATCGCCGTCATGGCCCCCGACGGCCGGATCCTGCCGTCTGGCGAGACGGGCGAAATCGTCATCCGTGGCGCAGAACGTCACCGGCGGCTACGAAGACAACCCGGCCGCCAATGCCGAGGCGTTTCGCGACGGCTGGTTTCGAACCGGCGACCAGGGCTGGATCGACCCCGACGGCTACCTCCGCCTGACGGGCCGTCTCAAGGAATTGATCAACCGCGGCGGCGAGAAGATCTCGCCGCGCGAGGTCGATGAGGTGCTGCTCGCCCATCCAGCCGTCAGGCAGGCCGTGTGCTTTGCCGTGGCGCATGCGCAGTTGGGCGAAGAGATTGGCGCCGCGGTCGAGGTGCGCGCCAACGCGTCTGTGACGGTCTCCGAACTGCGGGCCTGGGTCGGCGAGCGCCTGCCGGCATTCAAGGTGCCGCGAGTGATTCGCTTCCTCGACGAGATCCCGAAAGGACCGACGGGCAAGCTTCAGCGCGTCGGGTTGGCGGCCCGGCTCGGCATCGAGCCGCTCGACGATCGTCTCGGCGAGGCCGAGCACGTGCCGCCGCGGTCGGCCGCTGAAAAGGACATCGCCGAGGTCTGGGCGAAGATCTTTCCGGGGCAACCCATCGGTGTGAAGACCCGATTCGAAGCCCTCGGCGGGGACTCGCTGCTGGCGGTGCGAATGCTCGCCGAGGTCAGCGAGCGGCTGGGGCGCGATGTTCCGTACCTGGTGTTTGCGGAGGACGGGACCATCGAGGCACTTGCCGCGGCGCTTGAAGCCGACGCTGGCGCCGCCACTTCCCCGCTGGTGGCCCTGCGACCGGGCGGCGCCAGGCCGCCGCTCTACTGCATTCCGGGTCACGACGGCGTGTTGCATGGCATCGATCGGCTCACCCGCGCGCTGCCGTCCAGCCAGCCGGTGTGGGCGTTCGACCTTCGACGGCTGGAGCGCACGGAGAGCGTCGAACATCTCGCCAGCCAATGCGTGGACGTGCTGCTGGCGCGCGATCCGGATGGCCCGTATCGTCTCGTCGGCGTGTGCTTTGGCGGCGTCGTCGCCACTCGAAGCTTGCGCGACAGCTCATCGCGCGGGGCAAAGAGATTGCGTTTCTCGGCCTGGTCGACGCGCTCAATCCGGCCTGGCGTCGTTCATCCAGCCTCGGCGCGGCCGCCCGCGCGCGGGTCGCGCAACTGGGGGTGAAGAGCAGGTATCACGTCGCGGCGTTGCAGGAGATGGCCGACCTCTGCGCGTCTCGAATATCTCGCCCGGCGCGGGCTCGCGTTCTTCGGCAGGTCAGGCGAGCTGCTTGGCGCGAAGGTCGGTGGCCGCGCGATCACATCCCACCATCTCCGGCTGGCGTCCAGCCACGTGTCCCAGCCGGTCGCCGCGCGTGCGTTGATCGTGCGTGTGCTCGGGCGGCGTCCTCACGTGCCGGACCTGGGCTGGCAGGGGCGTGTTCGTCGAAGGCGATCACGACGGTGGACGTGCCGTTCGAGCCTGCACGGCGCGCTGGCCCCGGCAGTGCCGACCGCGTGGCCGAACTGGTGAGCCAGCGCCTGCCCTGAGCCGGAAGCCAGGCGGACTGACGTCTCATTGCACTTGCGAGGCCTTCACTTTCCCGTTGCCCGTCGCCTTCCCCTTCACGTTGACGTTTTGTCCATTAGCGAGCGTCGCGCACGGCGTGAGGAAAGTTCGTGGCGCCCGTTGTCCGGACCTCGCGGTCGCCGATGTGGAACGAACGCGCAGGACATGAACCGGACAGCTCCGAGATGGCGCCCGAGAGCTCGACGGACTCGCCCGCGCCATCGTCGTCGCCGTTGGACTTGAATTTGACCATCGTCGCCAGCACGCTGTCGTCCGTGCGGCGGAAGCCCTTGACGTCGGCCGCGCGCACCGCTGGCCAGGTCGCTGCACGCGCCCTGGACGAAAATCGTCGATGCGTTCACGGCGATGACCTGGCTGCCGAACTTGAACGTCTTGGCTCAGGGCACGCCCCGCCGAGATCGGACACGACCCCGACAGCGAGACGCGATCGAGCCCGGTCTGCTGCACCATGAGGCTGGTGGCAGTCAGCGTATCGCCGGCGCGGGACCCTTTCACGTGGATGCGCGCCCCGACGATGACGTCCTGCAGTTCCAGCGCGCGAAATCCGTTGGTGATGGGAATGCCCTCGGGAACCAGGACGGTCGTCGTGCCGACGACGAGCGACCGCGCGGCGTAGTTCACGCTGGCGACCTTCCCTTCGAGCTGCGCCTGGCTGCCGGTGACCCGCTCCTGGCTTTCCAGTTCCACCGTCGACCCGTTCACGACGACAAAGAGCTCGATCTCTTCGGTCTGTGAGACGTCGGTCAGCTCGAGCGTTCCCGACGCGCCAGATCCCTGAAACCGCAAGCGAACGCGACCCGATGGGGCACGCCGCGCAGCTCGAACGCTCCGTTCGGCCCTGTGGTGGTCGAGAGGTCCGTGCCCTTCCACCGCGACGTTGACACCTGCGAGGCCCGCGCTCAGCGTGTGCCGGCAGGGAGGATGCGGCCTGACCCGAGGCTCCGGTGGCGACGGTGCCGCTCACGGTGGCACCGCCAGGCGCCGGCGCTGGAGAAGGAGCCTGAGGGTTCGGTTCTGGCTGGCTCGGGCCCAGCCGGAGACGGATTGCCCGATCCGCACGCGGTCGCGAGAACGAGGGCGCCGACGATCAGGAAAGCCGCGCGCAGTCTCTGGGCATCCATGGCAGGTCTGCTCCTCGACATAGTCCTGTCTCGAATGCCGTCGGAAGAGCAAGAGCCGTGCTGCCGGTCGATTGGCAGACAGTGCCCGCTTAGTGCCTAACAGTAGTCCCTGTGCACGGCGGCGGTTCACTACCGCCCGAACTCCGGACCGCGCCGACCATTGCCGGGTGAAGGGAGCAGTGATAGTTGGCCCCGGCGGCCGGGATCGCGATGGCGGCGCTCGCGGCACCCGGCGCGATGTTGCCCGTGTCGAACGTCCCGTCGTTGCTGACGATGCGGTGGACGACCGAATCGGCGTTGGTCCACACCGCCGTCTGGCTCGAGGACGCGGCTGACAGGATTGGGGCTGAACGACGTGTTGCCACGCTGCCCCACGATGCTCACCTGCCCGGCCGTCGCCGGCGGCGGCGTCGGGCCGGGATCGGGCCGGGGTCGTTGTATCCTCCCCCTCCGCCGCAGCTCGCGACGAGCAGCGCGAGGGCACAAGGCTGCGTACCGCGTGGGACGAAACAGGCGCATCACTACCTCCACGACGCTGTCCGAGCACGATCGATACCAACGACATCGTCCACTCCAGCGACGCCTCCGGCGTCGTCGGCTCGCGGACCGCTTCCGCCGCCGGTAAATGTTTTCGGGATTCGTTGAGCTGGGCTCCTCGCCGGCGCATCCTTCTATTGCTTTCCCATACGACTCGTGGCACTCTCGTATTGTTCTCCCATAGGAGGCACCGTGAGAAGGCTTCGAGCGTGGCTGATTCGCGCGGCCGGGATGTTTCGCACCGGCCGGCGCGAGCGCGAGATGGCCGACGAGATCGAGAGCCACCTCCAGCTCCACACCGACGAGAACATCCGCCGGGGGCTGTCGCCCGAGGCAGCCCGCCGCGCCGCGGTGCTGACCCTCGGCGGCGTCGAGTCGCTCAAGGAGCAATACCGCGAGCAGCAGGGCCTGCCCTCACTCGAACACATCGCCCAGGACGTCAAGTACGCCGCGCGCACGCTTCGGCGCACTCCGGGGCTGACGGCGATTGCCGTGCTGACGCTTGCCATCGGCATCGCCGGTCCAACGGCCATGTTCAGCATGATCAAGTTCTGGATCCTCGAGCCGCTGCCGTTCGCGCGCCCCGATACTCTGGTCGACCTTCGGCACATCGATACTTCCACCGGCAACTATGGCGGGATCAACCCGGCCGATTTCCTGGACTGGTCGCGTTCGACGCGCACCCTCGAGGAGCTCGCCGCGTACCGCAGCGACGACTACCGGCTCACCGGCGGCGACCGGCCCGAGCGCGCGCAGGGCGCGTCGGTCACTCCCAACTTCTTCCGCCTGATTGGCGCGCACGCGGCCCTGGGCCGCCTGTTCGACGACGAGGATCGGAAGGCTGACAAGACTCCGGTTACGGTCCTCAGCCATGGGCTGTGGCGCGAGCGGTTCGGCGCCGACGCTTCGATTCTCGGCCGCAGTGTCGAGCTCGACGGCCGCGCGCACGTCGTCGTCGGTGTGCTGCCCGAGTCGTTTCAGTTCACGTTGCTGGGCCGCGCGAATGTCTGGACGCCGCTGGTCTTCACGCCGGAGGACGCCTCGAACCGGCGTCCGCGGTCGATCATCGGGCTCGGCCGTCTGCGCGACGGCATCACCGTCGACATGGCACGAACGGAGCTTGCCGGTATCGCCGGACGCCTGGCCACGGCCTACCCCGATACCAACGCCACGCGCGGCGTGCGCGTGCTGCGGCTGGCCGACGAAATACGCCTGCACCACGACATGGGCTTCCTGTTGCCGGTGCTGTTCGCCATGACCGGCTGCGTCCTGCTGATCGCGTGCGTCAACGTCACCAACGTCATGCTTGCCCGCGCAACTGCGAGGCGACACGAAACGGCCGTGCGAATCGCGCTCGGCGCGTCCCGATCCCGGATCGCCAGGCAGTGGCTGATCGAGCACCTCATGGTCTTCGTAGCTGCCGGCGCGGCAGGCGCCGCGCTGGCGGTCTACGCCACGGACTGGATCACGAACTCGATCCCATTCGAGAACCGTGGCTACCTCCGGAACTACGGCGTCGTCACCGTCGATCAGGCGGTGCTGCTCTTCGCGCTCGCCGTCGGCGCGTCGTGCGGAATGCTGTTTGGCTGGCTGACGGCGTGGACCGGGGTGAAGGCCGATGTCAACGCCGACCTGCGCGACGCGTCGGGGCGGACGACGACCGCCACCAGGGGAAACCGGCTGCGTGGCGCGCTGGTGGTGGCTGAAGTGTCGCTCGCGCTCGGGCTGCTCATCAGCTCCGCGCTGCTGGTTCAGACAGCCCGCAACATCACGCGCGTCGACGTGGGGTTCGACTCGAGCCGGCTGCTGACGTTTCAGATGCTGCTCGATGAGCGCCAGTATCTGGACGCCCCGGCGATTCGCGGGTTCTACGAGCGGCTGACCGCGGATCTGCGCGGCCGTCCCGGCGTGGTCAGCGCCGCGGCAGGCTCGTTCGTCCCGTTCGCCCGCGGCGGCGACGGCACGGAGTTTTTCATCGAAGGGCGGCCCGACCCGGCACCCAGGGACACACCCGGCGCGTCCCTGAATCAGATCACCAACGGCTACGAGGACACCGTGCGCCTGCGCCTGGTCGGCGGGCGCCGGCTGGGCGCCGGCGACAGCGCCGACGGCCTGAAGGTCGCGATGATCAACGAGACGCTGGCAAAGCGCTACTTCGCCAGCGGAAATGCGATCGGCCAGCGCCTTCGCCTGGGTCGCCTGTCGCCGGAATCCTGGACCATCGTCGGCATCGTCGGGGACGTGAAGAACTACGAGACGGTTGACGCGGCCGAGCCGCAGATCTACGTGCCATTCGCGCAGCGTCCATCCCGGCAGATGAGTGTCGTCGTTCGCACCTCCGGCGATCCGGAAGCGCTGGTCGGAACCGTCCGGGACGCCGTCGCCGGCCTCGACCCTGCCGAGCCGATCTCGCGGGTCTTCTCAATGGACGCGCTCATAGGCCATGTGACGACGCCCTTCCGCACGACCTCGACGTTCGTCTCGTTCTTTGGCGTGGTCACGTTGCTGCTGGCGGGTGTGGGTGTCTACGGCGTGGTCTCGTACAACTTCAGTCAGCGGACGCGTGAGATCGGGCTTCGCATGGCGCTTGGCGCCCGCGGCAGCGACGTCGCGGCGCTGGTCCTGAAGCAGATTCGCGCGATGCTGCTGATGGGCCTGATTCCAGGCCTGGCATTGGCCTGGGTCCTGGGCCAGGCGATGGAAGCGATGCTGGTCGGCGTGACACCAACGGACTGGCGCCTGTACGTCGGCATGTCGCTGCTGCTGGCGATGGTGGCCCTGCTGGCTGCGGTTGTCCCGGCTCGCCGCGCGACCGCCGTCGATCCGATGACGGCGCTACGGTACGAATGAGCGCTTCGGACTCGGTTGTAGCCGCTGTCATGGCCTTCGCCGGCACGCAGGGTTGAAAGACGATTCGCGGCCGCGACCACGAGCGGCGGTAGGCGCGGTCGTAGCTCGCCTTCATTTCATTCGCATTGCGCGTGCAGACCGCCTCGACGTCGGCATTCGTGATTCCCATCTCCATCGCCGCGCATGCCAGCCGCGCGCGCTCGTAAACCCCGTGCCCGACGCGCTGCTTGACGACGAGCAGGTCCTTGACGTGCAACTGCAGCTCGCCGATGACGCGAGTACGCGGCAAACGGAAGTTGATCTGAAAGTCGCGATAGCCGCCGGCGCTGGCATTCGTGAAGTGGTCTTCGATCTCGGCAATCTCGATTCGCCGCTGCCGCAACATCGCGACCGTGCGGTCGGCCACGACCTGCACGTCGTCGGGATGGTCGAGCGCCACCGAGCCGCGCACCAGGTCCTGCACCATCGACACATCGCCCATGTCGTGGGTCAGCGCCTTCTCGACGATGCGTCGTTCTCCCTTCATCGGGGCGACGATGGCGACCGGCCGGCCGTCGAAGCGGAGCTCGCGAACGAATTGGGCGATGGGCACCGTGCATGCGCCCAGCGTGTCGGCCATCCCCCGCAGCAGCTCCTGAAACTCGACGTCGCCCTCGGCCCCGATGGCACGCAGTCGCTCGGCCCCGGCCCGCACGGAAGGGTCGAGCCGCTCGTAGACGTCTTCCAGCCTGTAGGGGCGCGTCCCCATACGGCTCATCGAGAGCATCGCGCGCACGGTCTCGAGCCGGGTGGCCTTTGGAACGAACGTCGGCGCGACTGGCTGGCGGCCTGGCGCGACCTCATCGCGCTGAACGAACGCATCGCGCAGCAAGTCGATCTCCTGCTGCCGGCGCTCGTCATCGGACGGGGCCCGGATCGCAACGGCCGGACGATCGGGCAGGTCGGACAGGTGAGCCGGCGCGCACCCCACGAGCAGCAGGACGCTGCAGGCGAGGAGCGCGCGGCCGCCCCAGGCCCGAACATGCAGAGGCGTCAAGGCGGTGGACGGTTGGTCCGGTCGATCTTCCACGCGCACTCCTGGGACTTCGGGACGCGCCTCGACATTCGTCGATGAGACCGGCCGATCATGCCCGAAATGGTCACGGCATGTCACGAGCGGACGGCGGCGCTGAAGAACGGCGACATGCGCCACGAAGCTTCCAGTCAGGCGAGGCTCGGATGCTACTCTGGTGGGGCATGCCCGCCACCAACCCCATGACCGACCTGACCCAGACCACACCAGAGCAGGTGCGCGCCGTCCACGACGCCGCACGCCGGCGTTACGACGATTTCGTCACCCGGGGAGTGAAGTTGGACCTCACCCGTGGCAAACCCTCGTCCGAGCAGCTCGATCTGGCCGGCGCGCTGCTCACGCTTCCCGGCGCGGGCGACTACCTCGCGGCGGACCGCAGCGACACGCGGAACTACGGTGTGCTCCAGGGCCTCCCGGAACTGCGCGCGCTGATGGCGCCGCTATTCGGGCTGGAGCCGGAGCACACGCTCATCGGCGACAACTCCAGCCTGGGGTTGATGCACGACACCATCGCCTACGCGCTGCTGTGCGGCGCCTGCGACAGCCCGCGTCCCTGGTCGAAGAGCCCGCGCGTGGCGTTTCTCTGCCCGGTGCCCGGCTACGACCGCCACTTCGCGATCTGCCAGGACTTCGGCATCGAGATGATCCCGGTGCCGATGACCGACGCCGGTCCCGATCTCGAAGTGGTCGAGCGGCTGGTCAGGGAAGACGAAGCGATCCGGGGCATGTGGTGCATGCCGAAGTACAGCAACCCGACTGGCACGGTGTACTCGAACGAGACCGTGGAACGGCTGGCGGCCATGCCCACGGCGGCGCCGGACTTCCGGCTGTTCTGGGACAACGCCTACGCCGTGCACCATCTCACGCCCGAGCGGATCGAGATCGCCAACATCGTCGCGGCCTGCGCGCGTCACGGGCACCCGAACCGCCCGTTCGTCTACGGCTCGACGTCCAAGATCACACTGGCGGGCGCCGGCGTGGCGCTGTTCGGATCGTCGGCGCAGAACGTCGCGTGGTACTTGAAGCGCATGGGCCGGCGGACCATTGGCGGCGACAAGGTCAATCAGCTGCGCCACGTCCGCTTCCTGCGCGATCGCGATGGCCTGCTGGCCCTGATGGACGCCCACCGCACGGTGATCGCGCCGAAGTTTGCGAAGGTCATCGAGACCTTCACTACCCACCTGGCCGGCAGCGGCGTGGCCTCCTGGACGCAGCCGAAAGGCGGCTACTTCGTCAGCCTGGACGTGCTCGACGGTTGTGCGTCGGAGGTCGTCCGCCTGGCCAAGCAGGCGGGCGTCGAACTGACGCCGGCCGGCTCGACGTTTCCGCTCGGCCGGGATCCGCGCGACCGCAACATCCGCATCGCGCCGACCTATCCGGATCAGGCCTCCGTGGCGCTGGCTGCCGAAGGCGTGGCGCTGAGCGTGCTGGTGGCCACGACCAGCGCGTTGATCGGCCGTCGATGAACGGCTGCTCCAGCCCGGGCGGCCGCCGCCGCGCTGGACGTGGTTCGTCGTGCTGGCAGCGACGATCGGCGCGACGGCTGTCGCCCGATGGGCAGGGCGGCAGGCAGTGCAGCCCGGAAGACAACCTGCCGACAGGCTTCACCCGGCTCACCAGCTTCGGCGAGCGCGCGTCCTGGTCGCCCGATGGGACGCGCATCGCGTTCATGTCGAAAAGCTTCGGCGACGCGTTCGTCGTGGACGCGGCGACACGGGCAACGCGGCTCCTGACCCACTATCCCCATGCCGGCTTCCTGCGCGTCCAGTTCCTGCCCAACGGCGACTACCTGCTGATCGGCGCATCGACGTTCACCGACATCCAGACGACCCGCTCGCGTGACCAGGAGATGTGGATCCTGAAGGGCGACGGCACGCCGGGCAGCCGCGCGGTCCCACTTGGTCACAAGATCTCGGAGGGGGTCGCGATCTCGAGGCGCGGGATGCGGATAGCGTGGTCGAACACGCACGGGCAGTATCCGGATCTGCTGCAGGAGGGCGAGTCGGTCATCTACACCGCCGACATCGCCACGGACCCGGGTGGTCAGCCGCGGCTCGTCAACAAGAAGGAAGTCATTCGCGCCAGGCGTCCCGAGTGCACCCTCGAGGCGCAGGACTTCCGCCGGAACGACACCGAGCTGATCTACACCTGCTATCGCACGCCCTACGCCGATGTCTTCGGCGTCGACCTTGGCACTGGCGCCGTGACCGTCTACCGCAAGATCGCAAGCGAGTACAACGAGGTCGAAGGAATTTTCCCCGACGGCGAACACGCTCTGGTGGAGTCCAGCCGCGAGCAGGTCCAGCACGACTCGAACCACATCGACATCTGGAAGCTGAAGCTGGAGCCGGCCAGCACTGACTTCGTGCGGATGACGCGCTGGGGCGAGTGCCCTGGATTCAAGGCCTCAAACCCCGTCGTGAGCCCCGACGGGCGCCGGATCGCGTTCCAGTCCGCTCGCAGCAAAGACGCTGCGGCGTCGGCTACGGGATTTTTGTGATGCAGGTCCCGTGAGCGAAATCACGCCTCTGCGCCAAAGCCTTCTCTATTTCAGATACCAGTGGCGGATAACGAGAAGCCCAATCCGTCAAGCTCAAAGGCAGGTTCGATGTCGTTAATCCAGCCGTAGCGGAGATCTGCGCTCACCGAAAATCGCGGCATGCCCGGCAAACGTGAACTCGCCGCCGCCAAAGGTCTGCAAACCCACGCTGCTTCTGGACACCGCCACGCCGCTGCCCTGAGGGATGACGCCCAGCGATCGCCGCACGATACGAGGCCCAGCTCCGAGATACGGCCAAACCCACACATAGTCGCTCACGAGATTCGAGAGGGAATACAAGAAGGCTCGGCGCAAACTGAGTGGCGGTGGATTCAATCGGACGCAATCGGGCCCGTGAACGAGGTTCGGGAGAGCCTCGAGCTGCAGCCCCAGCCAATGGTGAAGACCAGGTTCTCGCGTTAATCCCGGATCCGACCGTCGAGCCGCCGAACTGCCCGACCCAGTCCGACGATATGCGCCGGCGGAACGACATATTGCGGCGCGAAGAGCGACCGACTGGCTCGCGGCAGCGGCCTCGCCGGCAGGCACAACTGACGCGCCTGCCACTAGCGGCAACATGGTGCCGATTCTTGTTCCCATGCTGACGTGAATGTAGCCGATATGCCATCGGACGCGTCGGGCCACGGGACCTTCACCCAACTGCCGAGATCGCGCGTCACTTCGAGCGCGACGCCCTGACGCGCGCGCCCGATCACGGGACTTGCGATGCTCGGCGCCTTGTGGACGCTGGCCGAGGCCGTCTCGACCTTGAACTCCGCGCTTTGCGCGGAGAGCCGCGCGGGGACTACGAGAAGCAGGACAATCATGGCAATACAGGGACGTGTCATCTGGCCTCCGGCCCCCACAGTGCTCAAGAGCTATGCCAGAAGACTGTGCGACTTACGGGCTGATTCTGGTTCAACACCGACCGTGCGGCGCCTGCCGATTGCAGAACTTGGAGTCGAGCGTCAGCCTTGTAATGTGGCCGTTCCTGTCATGGCTTTGGCCGGCACGCAGGGTCGAAAGAGGATTCGCGGTCGCGACCACGAGCGGCGGTAGGCACGGTCGTAGCTCAAGGCCATCTCGTTCGCATTGCGCGTGCAGACTGCCTCGACCTTCGGCAGTCGTGATTCCCATCTCCATCGCCGCGCACGCCAGCCGCGCGCGCTCGTAAACCCCGTGCCCGACGCGCTGCTTGACGACGAGCAGGTCCTTGACGTGCAACTGGAGTTCGCCGATGACGCGGGTACGCGGCAAACGGAAGTTGATCTGAAAGTCGCGATAGCCGCCGGCGCTGGTATTCGTGAAGTGGTCTTCGATCTCGGCAATCTCGATTCGCCGCTGCCGCAACATCGCGACCGTGCGGTCGGCCACGACCTGCACGTCGGCGGGATGGTCCAACGCCACCGAGCCGCGCACCAGGTCCTGCACCATCGACACATCGCCCATGTCTGGGTCAGCGCCTTCTCGACGATGCGTCGTTCTCCCTTCATCGGGGCGACGATGGCGACCGGCCGGCCGTCGAAGCGGAGCTCGCCGAATGAATTGGGCGATGGGCACCGTGCATGCGCCCAGCGTGTCGGCCATCCCCCGCAGCAGCTCCTGAAACTCGCCGTCGCCGTCGACCCCGATGGCACGCAGTTGCCCGGCCCCGGCCCGCACGGAAGGGTCGAGCCGCTTGTAAACGTCTCCCAGCCTGTAGGGGCGCGTCCCCATACGGCTCATCGAGAGCATCGCGCGCACTGTCTCGAGCCGGGTGGCCTTTGGAACAAACGTCGGCGCGACTGGCTGGCGGCCGGGCGCGACCTCATCGCGCTGGACGAACGCATCGCGCAGCAAGTCGATCTCCTGCTGCCGGCGCTCGTCATCGGACGGGGCCCGGATCGCAACGGCCGGACGATCGGGCAGGTCGGACAGGTGAGCCGGCGCGCACCCCACGAGCAGCAGGACGCTGCAGGCGAGTAGCGCGCGGCCGCCCCAGGCCCGAATATGCAGAGGCGTCAAGGCGGTGGACGGTTGGTCCGGTCGATCTTCCACGCGCACTCCTGGGACTTCGGGACGCGCCTCGGACATTCGTCGATGGGACCGGCCAATCATGCCCGAAATGGTCACGGCATGTCACGAGCCGGCGGGTGGCGCGTGAAGAACGGCGACATGCGCAGGAAGCTTCCAGTCAGGCGAGGTCGAATGCTACTCTGGTGGGCATGCCCGCCACCGACCCCATGACCGACCTGACCCAGACCACCCCAGAGCAGGTGCGCGCCGTCCACGACGCCGCACGCCGGCGTTACGACGATTTCGTCACCCGGGGAGTGAAGTTGGACCTCACCCGTGGCAAACCCTCGTCCGAGCAGCTCGATCTGTCCGGCGCGCTGCTCACGCTTCCCGGCGCGGGCGACTACCTCGCGGCGGACCGCAGCGACACGCGCAACTACGGTGTGCTCCAGGGCCTCCCGGAACTGCGCGCGCTGCTCGCGCCGCTGTTCGGGCTCGAGCCGGAGCACACGCTCATCGGCGACAACTCCAGCCTGGGGTTGATGCACGACACCATCGCCTACGCGCTGCTGTGCGGCGCCTGCGACAGCCCGCGTCCCTGGTCGAAGAGCCCGCGCGTCGCATTTCTCTGCCCGGTGCCCGGCTACGACCGCCACTTCGCGATCTGCCAGGACTTCGGCATCGAGATGATCCCGGTGCCGATGACCGACGCCGGTCCCGATCTCGAAGTGGTCGAGCGGCTGGTCGGGGAAGACGAAGCGATCCGGGGCATGTGGTGCATGCCGAAGTACAGCAACCCGACCGGCACGGTGTACTCGAACGAGACCGTGGAACGGCTGGCGGCCATGCCCACGGCGGCGCCGGACTTCCGGCTGTTCTGGGACAACGCCTACGCCGTGCACCATCTCACGCCCGAGCGGATCGAGATCGCCAACATCGTCTCGGCCTGCGCCCGGCACGGGCACCCGAACCGTCCGTTCGTCTACGGCTCGACGTCCAAAATCACGCTGGCCGGCGCCGGCGTCGCGCTGTTCGGATCGTCGCCGCAGAACGTCGCGTGGTACTTGAAGCGCATGGGCCGGCGGACCATCGGCGGCGACAAGGTCAATCAGCTGCGCCACGTCCGCTTCCTGCGGGATCGCGATGGCCTGCTGGCCCTGATGGACGCCCACCGCACCGTGATCGCGCCGAAGTTCGCGAAGGTCATCGAGACCTTCACCGCTCACCTGTCCGGCAGCGGCGTGGCCGCCTGGACGCAGCCGAAAGGCGGCTACTTCGTCAGCCTGGACGTGCTCGACGGTTGTGCGTCGGAGGTCGTCCGCCTGGCCAAGCAGGCGGGCGTCGAGCTGACGCCGGCCGGATCGACGTTTCCGCTCGGCCGGGATCCGCGCGATCGCAACATCCGCATCGCGCCGACCTATCCGGATCAGGCCTCCGTGGCGCTGGCTGCCGAAGGCGTGGCGCTGAGCGTGCTGGTGGCCACGACCGGCGCATTGATCGGCCGCCGATGAAGGCTGCTCCAGCCGGGAGGCGGCCGACGCCCACGCTGGACGTGGTTCGTCGTGCTGGCAGCGACGATCGGCGCGACGGCGTCGCCCGATGGGCAGGGCGGCAGGCAATGCAGCCCGGAAGACAACCTGCCGACAGGCTTCACCCGGCTCACCAGCTTCGGCGAGCGCGCGTCCTGGTCGCCCGATGGGACGCGCATCGCGTTCATGTCGAAAAGCTTCGGCGACGCGTTCGTCGTGGACGCGGCGACACGGGCGACGCGGCTCCTGACCCACTATCCCCACGCCGGCTTCCTGCGCGTCCAGTTCCTGCCCAACGGCGACTACCTGCTGATCGGCGCATCGACGTTCACCGACATCCAGACGACCCGCTCGCGTGACCAGGAGATGTGGATCCTGAAGGGCGGACGGCACGCCGGGCAGCCGCGCGGTCCCACTTGGTCACAAGATCTCGGAGGGGGTCGCGATCTCGAGGCGCGGGATGCGGATAGCGTGGTCGAACACGCACGGGCAGTATCCAGATCTGCTGCAGGAGGGCGAGTCGGTCATCTACACCGCCGACATCGCCACGGACCCGGGTGGTCAGCCGCGGCTCGTCAACAAGAAGGAAGTCATTCGCGCCAGGCGTCCCGAGTGCACCCTCGAGGCGCAGGACTTCCGCCGGAATGACACCGAGCTGATCTACACCTGCTATCGCACGCCCTACGCCGATGTCTTCGGCGTCGACCTTGGCACTGGCGCCGTGACCGTCTACCGCAAGATCGCAAGCGAGTACAACGAGGTCGAAGGAATTTTCCCCGACGGCGAACACGCGCTGGTGGAGTCCAGCCGCGAGCAGGTCCAGCACGACTCGAACCACATCGACATCTGGAAGCTGAAGCTGGAGCCGGCCAGCACTGACTTCGTGCGGATGACGCGCTGGGGCGAGTGCCCTGGATTCAAGGCCTCAAACCCCGTCGTGAGCCCCGACGGGCGCCGGATCGCGTTCCAGTCCGCTCGCAGCAAAGACGCTGCGGGCGTCGGCTACGGGATTTTCGTGATGCAGGTCCCGTGAGCGAGATCACGCGCCAGGCGTTCGTCTACTTGTAGCCTCGGGTCAGGAGAACCTTCGCGCTGGCGTCAAACGAGGCGGGCGAGCCGACCTCGAACTCGAACGTGTCTGCCAGGCGGGTAATCACGTTGAAGGCGAACCCGACGTGCAGCGCGTCCTCGATCTGCGCCGCGCGTGACGCCAAGCGCCAGCAGCGCCCGCACGTCATCGGCGGTGACCGCCTCGTGCTCGCGGGTGACCTTTCGCAGGAACCGCAGCGTCGCGCGCAGCGGCTCGGTCGATCGGCGCCGAGTCCAGGTCGGCAAGCGCCGCCTGCACCGTGGCTTCTCCGAGGACCTTCGACGCGACCGCGCCGTGGGCCTTCGTTCAAAATTCGCAGGCGTTGGTGTGCGAGACCAGGCGGCCATGAGCTCGCGGTCGCCGACCGACCACGCCGACGGGCCGCGCATCGCCTCCTGGAACACCTGGCTCATCGGACCGCCGAAGAAGTCCGGCCGGTACCGCAGCGTCTTGACGACGTCGGGCGCGCGATGGCCGGAGATCAGGCGGATCAGCGCAAACAGCGCCTTGATCTTCAGCGGATGCCCGTGATCGAGCATGCCGAGCCTCATCGCGTGACTCCCTCGTCGCGTCGGGGCTCGACGCGATCCGCGGTCGCCTCGTCGAGCGCGGCCAGCGCGGCGGAAAGCTGCCGGCTCGACTGGCCCAGCGCCGCGCACACCGCGAGCTCGAAGACCACTTCCTCGCAAACGCCGGCGGCCAGCGTGTCGGCGACCTGCTCGTCGGTGACCTTCCAGGCGTTGCGCGCGACGGTGTCCACGAGAGCTTGCTGCACGACTGTCGACGCCGCGGTTGTCGAAGGCGGCCCGCCGCAAGTGGACGCTCGAGAAGCCGGGTCCGTGCAGCGCACGGTCCACGACCGCAAGCGCAACCGTGTGGTTGCTTCGCTCATGGCGGCAACGATAACAGAGCCGCCAGGCACGGCCAAATCGATCGGTGCCTATTTCACATACCAGTGCGCGGATAACGAGAAGCCCATTCCGTCAAGGTCAAAGGCGGGTGCCGTGTCGTTGATCCAGCCGTAGCGGAGGTCTGCGCTCACCGAAAGTCGCGGCATGCTCGCAAACGTGAACTCACCGCCGCCAAAGGTCTGCACGCCCACGCTGCTCCTGGACACCGCCACGCCGCCGGCACCAGGGATGACGCCCACCGATTGCCGCACGATGCGAGGGCCGGCTCCCAGGTACGGCCGAACCCACACGTAGTCGGTCACGAGATTCGACGGGGAGTACAGGAGGCTCGGCGCAAACTGAGTCGCGGTGAGCCGATCGGACGCGATCGGGCCGGTGAACGAGGTCCGGGAGACCTCGAGCTGGAGCCCCAGCCGATCGTGAAGCCAGGTCCTCGCGTTGATCCCGGATCCGACCGTCGAGCCGCCGAACTGCCCGCCCAGTCCGACGACATGCGCCGGCGGAACGACATATTCGCGGCGCGAGCGCGACCGACTGGCTCGCGGCAGCGGCCTCGCCCGCAGGCACAACTGACGCGACCGCCACTCGCGGCAAGGGGGTGCCGATTCTTGTTCCCATGCTGACGTGGATGTAGCCGATGCCACCTGACGCGTCGGGCCACGGCACCTTCACCCAACTGCCGAGGTCGCGCGTCACTTCGAGCGCGACGCCCTGGCGCGCGTGGCCGATTACGGGACTCGCGATGCTCGGCGCCTTGTGGACGCTGGCCGAGGCCGTGTCGACCCTGAACTCCGCGCTTTGCGCGGAGAGCCGCGCGGGGGCTACGAGAAGCAGGACGATCGTGGCGATCCAGGGACGTGTCATCTGGCCTCCTGACCTCCACAGTGGTCAAGAGCTATGCCAGAAGACCGATCGACTTACGGGCTGTTTCGGTCGAACACCGACCGGGCGGCGCCCGCCGATTGCAGAACTTGGAGTCGGGCGTCAGGCTTGTAATGTGGCCGTTCTACTTCAGGAGCACGTTCCTGACGTACGCGGCGCTATCGGCCACACTCCTGAAAGGATCGTGCGTGAAGTTGCCGCCCTGCTCGACGAAGAAGTGCTTCAGGCCCGCCAGCGAGGCGTCGGGCCAGATCTTCGTGAAGTCGATGGTGCCATTGCCCAGTTCCGTGTAGTCGCGGCTGGTCCGGTGCATGTCCTTGACATGCCACATCACGAACCGGCCGGGATACTTTTCGAACCACTGGTGAGGTGTCAGCTTCGACCCGTGCGCGATCCAGTAGAGGTCCATCTGCAGCTTGACCAGGTTCGGATCGGTATCGCCGGCGATGATGTCGTAGCCGATCCGTCCGTCCTGCTCGACGAACTCGAAGTCGTGGTTGTGGTAGGCCAGCTGCAGGCCGGCCTTCCTGATCCGTTCTCCCGCGACGTTCAGTCGCTCGGCCACCACCTTGAACTTCTCGATCGTCCTGGACTGTTCGTCCAGAAATGGCCATGTGATGTACTCCTGGCCCAGCGCTCGAGCGCCATCGATGCATTTGTCGACGTAGCGCTCGAGATCGCCGATGGGCGAGGCGACGAACTTGTTCAAGTCGTAGTGGCCGCTGGACGTGGTGAGGTTGTTGTCCGCCAGCATCTGCCGGAAGGCCTTGGCTTCCAGCCCGTAGTACCTGATCGCGCCATCGTTGAAGCCGTAGGTCTCGACCTCCTCGTAACCGATGGCCGCGATGCGCTTCAGCGTGCCCGCGACGTCCTGCGCCATCGCGGCGCGCAGGGTGAACAGCTGGAGGCCCATCTTGTAACGCTGGGCGCCGACGGAGCGTGAACCGAGCACGGCCGACGCCAGGACGCCGCCGACTGTTCCATGAATGTTCGTCTGCTAATCACGGATGTGGCCTCCGGACCCTGAACACTGTCAATTCGACCACTGCGCGGACGATTAGGGCTCGTCCGCGCTCGGCCCGTAAATCTGGGGGACGGTAGCCCATCGGGCGCAGGTAGGTAGAAATCTGCCCGCGATGGTGCACGATGTCGAAGAGGAAGCTCCACGCCATCGGCGAGGCTGGCCGCTGATGCCGAAAAATTCGAGCGTGCCGTCCCACGTGCGGCGGGCAGCGCCTTCAACCGCCGACGATGTCGCGCTCTGCTTCTCATAGATGTCGAGCAACTCCCTCATCGTTGCGGCGTGGGCGCGGCGTCCACTCGGCTTGCCGGTCTGATCGCCTCGATGAGCATCTTCTCTTCGCACGCGATCTGCCATGCGATTTCACTCGCGGTGGAGACTTCGGATCGGGCCGGTAATCGGAGCCTTCCGGAATGCGCGCGATCACGTTGCGCGTGGTCTTCGATTCGTTCTCCCAGAACGTGGTGAACGGGTTCGGTCGTCCATGCGGGCCTCCTGCAGCGTCGACAAGTAATGCATCCGGCGCTTGTCCGCCGACCGTCGGGGTTCGAGCGGCGGCCGACTCAGCTCATCGTGAACTCGTCATGGCCTGGCCCTTACAGCCATTGCCGCCGCCTGAACATGACGTACAGGGCGACCGACGCCAGCATCATCAGGATCACGGCGGCGGGGTAGCCAAACGTCCAATGCAGCTCCGGCATGTGGTCGAAGTTCATGCCGTATATCGTGCCGATGAGGGATGGCGCGAAGAAGATCGCCGCCCACGCGGAGATCTTCTTGATCTCCTCGTTCTGCGCGTAGCTGGCCTCGGTGAGCCGCTGGACTTCGACGTTCTGTGCCTGGCCGACCAGCGCGGCGTTGATCGTGAGGACGGTCTGGTAGAACTCGATGACGCCCTGCAGGTACTCCTTCTCGCCGTCCGCCACGGCGCGAACGCGGTCGAACTGATCGGCGATGTCGGCCATCAGCGCCTGCCCGCCTTGTGGTATGCGAGTGAGGCCGGCCATCCGACCGTAAATCGCTCCGCTCAGCGCGGCCATGGTCCGCACGGCAAGAAGCCCATGGCGGGCGCGGAACAGCTCGTTGATGAACCCCTCCGGATCGCCGACGTCTCCGCCAGTCACGCGCTGCTCGAGCCGCCACACGTCGCGGGTCACCACCTCGACGAAGCTCTCTTGATTCCGGGCGAGAGCGGAGACGATGGCGTGTGACAGCTCGAAGGCCGAACCGGGACGGAAGCGCCCCGCGGCTATTCGTGCGTGCACCGCCCGCGTCTCGCGCAGCGCCACCTCCGGGTCAACCGCCGGGTTGATTGGTCCGTGCACGGTGACCAGGTAGTTCCGGCCGATGAACTGGTCGAGCTCGATGTAGTGCACGTGGCCGCGCTGCCCTCGCTCGGGGGCGTGCAGCACGATCAGCACGTGGTCTCCGTAGCCGTGCACCTTCGGCACGCGATTGCGCTCGACGCAGTCCCGGATCGCAAGGGGATGGAAGGCGAACACCTCCGACAGCACGCGCGCGCTGTCGTCGTCGCAGTTCGGGATGTCGACCCAGACCACCCCGGTGTCACGGCGGAGCAGTGCCGCCAGCTCTTCGGCAGGACGGTCTTCGACGCCTTGCTCGGTCACCAAGCGAACGTCCATCGGCTCGCACCTCAGCGCAATCGATGATGCACCGGCTCCCACCATTCGTGCCACCTGCGGAGGCGGCGGTCCTCCGCGAGCGACCGACTGTCACGGCTGAGTTGGATGGGATGCGAAATCTCGCGTGACCTACATGGGGGCGACCGGCACGACGAGGACTATGAAAACGACCAGGGGCTGGCGTTGTCGATGAAGCGCGCGCCGTCAATGACGTCGCCTCGCCGAGGAAGCCCGGTCGCGACGTAGTCGAGCGAGCCTTCGAGCTCCACGCCTCGCAGCCAGCGTCCTCCGGCAGCCAGTTGAAGATCGACACACTGGTGTCGAGCTCGAAGTTCAACTTGTGCGTGTACGCACGACGATCGCCGGGGCGCTCGGCCTCGCTGAACTTGTCCACGACGTCGAAGTGCGAGGCGACCCAGCCACGCGTCCGTGCTCGCCGGCAGCCAGATGAAATTGCTCTCGAACTCGAGCTCCGGTGTGCTGTCACGCTCGAAAGGAAGGAAGATCGCTTCCACAGTGAACTCGAGCCAGCGGATCCGCGTCGGCAGGCCGAGCGACAGAATGAGTTCAAACTCCGCCTGACGCCCTTCTCGAGTCGTGCCCTGGTCGCCGTGCAAGTCGCGGCGAGCCAAACAGGTTCGTGATCGTCAGCGTCGGCTCGACGTTGAATTCCGGACGGCACAGCACGCGACACCGCTCGGGCTCCTCGCCGCGCCGGGCTCGCGGGGACCACAGCGACGCGCCAGCAGCTGCGCGCCCTCACCCCGGCGTCCTTCGCTGCCGTCTGGATAACTGACACGATTCGGCCGTGCTCGCATTTCCACGATGGAATCGGCGAGCGCGGACGCGTCTTCTCGATCGTGCGTGACGTATACGGTCGTGAGCCGTAGGGTGCGCTGAAGTCTGCGCGAGTTCCTGCCGCAGCGTCGCCCTCAGTTCGGGGTCGAGGCTCGACAGCGGCTCGTCGAGAAGCAGGACCCGCGGTTCGCCGACCAGGCTTCGCGCGAGCGCGACACGCTGCTGCTCCCCGCCGGACAATTCGTGAGGGTAGCGGCCAAACAGGGGCTCGATCCGAACGACTCGCAGCGCGTCCTCCACTCTCGCCGTCCGAGCCGCCCGCGGAACTCGTTGCGCCTCGAGGACGAATTCGAGATTCTGCCGCACGCTGAGATGCGGCCAGAGAGCCAGGTCCTGAAACACGAAGCCGATCCGTCGTCTCATGTGGCGGCGACGAGGTTCCGCGCCCGCGCCGTCGACCTGCGCCCCGCCAGCCAGATCTCGCCGCTGTCCGGTGTTTCGAGTCCGGCAATCACGCGCAGCAGCGTCGTCTTGCCGCAGCCGCTGGTCCCAGGACCACCACACACGCGCTCGGAGGGACCTCGAGCGAAACGCCATCGAGCGCCTGATGCGAGCCGAATCGTTTGGAGATGCCCCTGACGGAGAGGGCCACTGGCGTCAACGGGACCTCCCCGAAGCGATGCGACGGTTCCGAGAATCGCCAGCGGCGTGAAAATGACCAGCGCCTGCAAGAGCGCAAGGGCGGCAACCTGGGCCGGCGGCGCGTTGGCGATGATCGTGTAGATGCGAATCGGCAGCGTGGACTCGCCGGGCGGTGCGATGAGCACGCTGGCCCCGAGCTCGCCGAACGAGAGCACGAAGACCACGATCCAGGCCGCCGCGAGGCCGAGCCGAAGCTGCGGCAGCACGATGCGCCACATGGTGCGGAGCCACCCGGCACCGGCCGCCGCCGCCGCTTCCTCATGGGAGACCGGCACGTACCGGATAGCCGCGGCGAGTATCAGCGCGGCGACGGGAACGAACCGCGCCAGATAGGCCAGGATGAACATCGCGTCCGTGCCGTAGACCGCGCCGAACACTCCGGGGCGATTCCAGAATCCAATCAACCCCACGCCCACGATCGTGCTCGGAACGGCAAAGAGAACAACGAACAGAATGTCCGCGAGGTTGGCGACTCGGTCGCGGGCCCTCGCGCGCGCATAGCCGAGGCACAAGGCGACAGCCGCGACGATGGTCGCCCCAATGGTCGAGAGATCAGGCTGTTCGCAATCGCCTCGCCGGAGCCGGCAAGCGACGCCCGCACCGATCGAACGTTCAGCGCCTCACGAGCCAGCAGCGTGATGGGCAAGGCAAGCGCGACGACGAACACCGCCGCGACGGCGAGTCGCGCCCCCGCGCCTCCAGCGGTCGAAGAGCGGCGGATGCCGCCCGTGAGCCGCCGCGGCGAGACGATGCGGTCCCCCAGCAGCCGCGCAGCGACCGCACCGACGGCGGCGCACAACGCCAACAGCGGAACGGCCAGCACGATAGCTCGTGAAAAGTCGTAGAGCGCCGCGAACGCCGTGAACACCTCCGTCGTGTACACGCGCACGCGCAGCAATCCGGGCACACCGAACTCGGAGACGGCGAGCACGAAGACGACCAGCGCCGCCGCGGCGACGGTGGCGCCGCAAGCGGCAGCGTGATCCGTCGGAGGACCCGCCGTGGAGACGCCACGACCAGAGCGGCTTCCTCGAGACGGCCGTCGATTCGTCGCAGCCCCGCCTCGCTCGCGAGCATCGAGAGCGGGTAGAAGACGAGACTCAACACGACGATCGCCGCCGGGCAGGCTGTACGTCCACGACGCCACGACGTCGCTGTCGACGAGCGTCGTGAGCATGCCGCTGGTCCGAAATATGTCCAGGCCAGGGCGACGACGTAGGGCGGCAGCAGCATCGGCGCGGCAAGCACGACACGAATGGCGTCCTTTCGTTTCAATGGCACGCGCGCCAACGCGACTCCAAGAGGCGCACCGATGGCTGTCGAGAGAGCCGCAACGCCAACGCCCAGCAGCGGTCGTGTTGTAGAGCAGCGTCCGTTGACGTGCGTCGAGAAACAGCGCGTGCGGCCGGCGTCGATGCCAGTCAGCGATGTCGTGAAGAAGTAGGCGACCGGCAGGAGGCAGCAGACGGCAAAGATGACGCCTGCGGCGCCGATCACGAACGTTCGACTGGAACGCCAGCCCCACATGGATCGTGTGTGCTCTCTGGTTTACCGCGCCGGCGGCTCAGAGTCCGAGAATGTCGGCGAGCCGCCTGGTCGCGTCCTCGACCCGATCGGCGGCCTTCGCATAGTCGAGCGTCATCGGCTTGAAGGTGTCGATCGCCGGAATGTTCTTCGGGACCCTGCACACCCGCGTGCAGCGGGATCTGCACCGCTTCGGATTGAGCCAGCTGCCGTTCGACATCGGGGACAACAGGTAGTCGACCAGCTTCCGTCCTTCGTCTGGGTGCGGCGCATTCGCGATCAGCGACACCATGTTCGGCATGACCGGCACGCCGAGACCGTCCTTGTCGGGCAGCACCATCGCGATCGGCTGCCCGTCCTCGATCGCCACATTGACGTCGTCGGTATCGGTCAGCCCTACTTTGACCTCGCCACGGGCGACGAGATCGCGAACGACGGAGTTGCCGTCCACGACGCGGACGCCATTGGCTTTGAACCGTCGAAAGAAGTCATCCATCTTCTCGTCGCCGGCAAGCGCGTAGAGGGCGGCGACGTGGAACGAGGTCGAGCCGAACCGCGGATCGGCGATCGCCACCTGGCCGCGCCACCTGGGATCGGCCAGATCGAATATGGAGCGCGGTGCTTCCGCCGGCTGTGACCAGGGTCGTGTTGTAGGCAATGACGCGGATTCGCGCCGAGAAGCCCGTCCAGTAGCCGTCGGGGTCGATGAGAACCGCAGGAATACCCTGTGCGCTCGGAGACTTGTACGCCGCAAGGACACCCCGTGATTTCAGCACCAGCGTGCGGACTGGCTCGTTGGACCAGAACACATCGGCCTGCGGTCTCGCCTTCTCGGCGAGCAACCGGTTGGCGAGCCCGGTGGACTTCGTTTCCTCCGTGTCGTAGACGGCGTCGACCCTGACGCCGGACCGCGTTTTCGTACTCGCGGAGCACAGGCTCGGAAAAGACCCGATCGGTGGAGACGTAGACCGTAACTTGCCGCGCGGCACTCGGGGGCGGTTCCGGCGATCGGCATGCGCCCGATGCCGCGGCGGCGAGGGCTGCGCACAGTTGAATCGCGAAGAAGCGCATGACGGGGGCCATGGCCACTACTTCGCCACAATCGTCACGTCGTCAAACTGCGTCACCGAGTCTGCCTTGGTCCAGAGGCCGATCTTGCCCGGCCTGCGTGAATGTGGTGTCCTCGACCTCGTACAGCTTGTTGCCGTTGAAAAACACCTCGAAGCGCGGCCCGGTCGCGACCACCCGCAACGTGCTCCATTGTCCCGACGGGACGTGCGCCTTCTTCCCGTACGTCCGGCCTTCGCCCTTGACCGGAAGGTCCGTGCGCTTGCCCTTCTCGACCTTGTACAGAACCACGTTGTTCTCGAGCGCGTTCGCGCGAACGATGTAGTAGTTGTCCTCGTTCTGGAATCGCCACACGAGACCTGCCGCCTGGTCGACGCGGCCCGACACCGGCCTGAAACGGGCGGACAAATCAACGTCTGCCGCCGTAACGTCCGACACGACCGCGACGGGAAACCGCGACCGCGTGTTGTCGGGATCAACCTGGGCCAGGTACCTGTTGCTGCCTTCGGCCTGCACAACCCATTTGCCTGGCGCCCCAGCCTTTGCAGTGTGGCCGAACTCGAATCCTTTCGGCGCTTGTCCGACGGCGTCGTCCGAAAAATCCACCTTCCGGGTCGCGCCATGCACGACGAGCGTCATGCTCACCACGACCCACGCGCCAAAGAAGCTCGCCGTCCGCATCGCAGTGCTCCCTTCAAGCCAGGAGACGAGGAAGTCACGGACACCTCGTGCAGCCTCACGCGGCCGCTGGCCGCGAACGCGCGATCACGGCAAACGCAACCGCCATCGTGAACGCGACGGCAGCCATGATCTGAAACATCCGCGCGTAGCCGACTGCGACGACCAGCAGGCCCGCGACGATGGGCCCGAGGGCGTCACCCACGTCATAAATGGTGCCAAACACGCCATGGGCGGCCCCATATCGGGCGCGCCGGGTGACGTCCGTGATGTAGGCGCTCGTGGCGGCCGTCGTCGTGGCCACTCCCGCGGCGTACACGATGACCGCCGACGACGACGGCAGACGCGGTCGCCGCGAGAGAGAGTGAAAACACTGCGACACTGCACATCGTCAACCCGGTCACGATGACCCATCGTCGCCCCGCGCGATCGGACAGGAAGCCGATGGCCGGCCGCACCGCCAGCGTCGTCAGCGTCTGAACACCGAAGAGCCACCCCAGCTCGGTTGCGGTCAGGCCCAGCACTTCACGGCCGTAGAGCGGCAGAAACGCGTTCAACGTGCCGTTCAACACGAACTGCGCGGCTTGCGCCCCGCTCGTCATGATCACGAGACGATCGCGCCCGACCTCCATCACACCACGCTTGAACTCGGGCCATGAGCTGCGTGTCGACTTCGTCGCCGGAGCTGCCTGCCATCGAGCGACGATGAGCGGCACGCACAGACCGATCGCGCCCGCTGTGATGAATGCCAGATCGAAACGACCGGCCGCGATGAGGTAGCCGGCGATTACCGGTCCAAGCGCCTGGCCGGCGCCCTGGGCCGTCGAGTACATGCTCAGCCACGTGCCTCGGCTTGCCGGCGGGGCGACGTCCGAGAGACTCGCCGAGGCGACCGGACCAAAAATTGCCGTCGCACTCCCGTGCACAAACCGGAGCACGATGAGCAGCGCGAGCGTCGATACGGCGAGATACGTGAACGGCATGCTTGCGAACACAAGCGCGCCGGCGAGGAGCAGGCGACGCCGGCCGAGCAGGTCGGACAATGCGCCTGCCGGGAGTTTGACGAAGATGCCAGTCAACGTGGACGCGCCCATCACGAAACCAACCAGCGACGGGTCTGCACCCAGCTCGCGAGCGAACAACGGCAGGAGCGGCGTGCGACAGATCGAGTAACTGCAATACGCGACCAACGCCGCCGCAGACAGGCGTATCAACGCCGCCCGCGCCGTCGCTTCACCGAGGCGTTGCGAGCCGGCAATCTCGTCGGCGGCGGTCGCGCGGCCAGCCGCTGCAGGGTGCCTTGCCATCGTAAGACCGCCTTACCTCGCCTTCTTCGCCCGTTGTGACTCTGCGTCCGGGCCCGGCGCTGGGTCTTCTTCGGCCGCGCCAGTGGTCGAGGTCCGGCCGAGCGCGCTGCCTGCTCGAACGAGCGATACAGCGAGTCAAACATCGTCATGCCGTGTGCGAGCAACGCGTCGTCGTCGGCGTACGCGAGCTGAAGACCTTCAATCATCGCGCCCACCGTCGCGGCCTCGGGCGCACCGAACCGTTCGTCCTTGAGATCGAGGTCGTGCACGATCGCGGCGATTCGTGAAGATGGCCGGCTCACCGATGCCGAACACCGCACACAAGGTCTCGAACGTGCATCCGCCGCCCTGATGGCTGAAGTCAACGCCAAACATGTCGAATGGCACGCCGTCCCGCGGGACCGCCTGCCGATCGGCGGCAAAGCCGAAGCGCGCATGCGGGTCGATGAATCGTCGAATCAACCACGCAGAGGCCATCCGATCGACGCCCGGCCGGGGACGCGTAATCCACAGGCGCTTCTGAAACGACGTCGCGTCTCCCGAGCCCGCCGGGGCTGGTGATGTCCCGGTTCGGCCTGTGTCGGATGCCCGGACCTCGAGTTGATCCAACAACGTGGCGACCCGATCGCGTCCCGCGCTTCCGAAGAAGTCGATTCCCTCGATGGCGGTGAGGCGCTCTCTGAAAATATCGATGAGACGACGGACCGCTGGCGCACGTGTTCCCTGCGGTAGCCCGCCGTGCGCCTCGTTTCAGCGCCTTCTCCACGTCTCGAGCCAGCGCGCTGTACGCGTCCTGACGCGATCGCCTGAACTCTTCGACAAGGGCGTCATCAGACCAGGCATCGACGTTATCCGCGGCGAAGACGCTCGCGTCACCGCCGGTCGCCTTCACCTCCGTCTTCAGCCACTCGAAATCTTCACGGGCGCCCGGTGTGTCGGGCAGCACGTACACCGCCTGCTTGATCGGGATCGCGCCCAATTGCTGCAGCCGGCGCCACGTGCGAACCCGGAGGTTCGAGGGATGCGACGGAAGCTGGTGCACGAACAGCAGCCAACGGCGGCCGCCAGGCCTGGGTCCTGGCGCTGAGACCCGATGAGCTTGCGGGCGTGGCGTCATGGCACCTTCCAGCAGAGGCATCGAAAATCTTCTTG
>CAWFRL010000012.1:0-76406 GCA_963818215.1 Vicinamibacteria bacterium
GTCTGGCCATCCAGGTCGCCTCCGCGCTGACCGCTGCGCACGCCGGCGGCGTGGTGCACCGCGACATCAAGCCGGAAAATGTCATGGTTCGCCCCGACGGGGTGGTGAAGGTCCTGGATTTCGGCCTGGCCAAGCTCGACCCGCTCGGAGCAGCGCGGCCCGCCGAGCCGACGCAGACGCTGGTCGAGACCCAAGCCGGGACGGTGATGGGCACAGTCGTCTACATGTCGCCCGAGCAGGCTCGCGGACAACACGTGGATGCGCGGACCGACATCTGGTCACTGGGCGTTGTGCTGTACAGATGGTGGCCGGACGCGTTCCATTCGAGGGTCCAAGCAGCACCGACATTCTGGCGGCGATTCTCGATCGTGAACCTGACGCGCTGGCCCGGTTCGAGCCACATGTGCCGGCGGAGCTGCACCGCATTGTCACCAAGGCGCTCCGAAAGGATCGCGCGCATCGGTACCAGACGATGCAGGATTTGGTGCTCGACCTGGAAGCGCTCATCGATGATCTGAAGGCACGGCAGTCCGCCCGCGACCAGATTGCAGCCCCGGGAAGCGCTGGCGAGCACGCGCACCACGACGGCCCGGCACCACCGCGAGAACGTGCCTCAGCCACCTCCGGCGTGCTGCCGACGGCGAAGCGTCGGACCACGGCGTTGGTCGCTCTGGTGGCCATCGTCGTAGTGGGGATTGGCTGGTTCGTCGGCCGCGACGCCGGTGGTGGGTGGCGACAGTTGTTCGGAGCGGAGAGTCCGCGGCACGTGCGGTCGCTGGCGGTGTTGCCGCTTGAGAATATGTCCCGCGATCCCGAACAGGACTACTTTGCTGACGCCATGACCGACGAGCTCATCACGGCCATCGGGCACATCGGTGCCTTGAAGGTGATTTCGCGCACGTCGGTCATGCACTACAAGGGCAGCAAGAAGACCATTCCGGACATCGCCAGGGAGCTGCGTGTCGACGCAGTTCTGCAAGGCGCAGTTCTGCGGTCCGGCGACCGGATCCGCGTTACGGCCCAGCTCACCGACGGTGTGACGGACCACAACGTGTGGGGTCAGAGCTACGAGCGGCCCGTGCAGGATGTCCTGGCGTTGCAGGATGAGGTGGCACGCGCCATCGCGAGCGAGATTCGCGTGAGACTACCCGCGCACGCGTTCCAGGGCGTATCGAGTCCGAGGACTGTGAACCCGGCCGCTCATGAGGCCTATCTCAAAGGGCGGTACCATCTGGCAAAGTGGACGCCCGAAGGATACCAGCGAGCCGGTCAGTTCTTTCAGCAGGCGATTGCAGAGGATCCAGCCTATGCGGAAGCCTATGCAGGACTGGCTGATTCCCATGCGCTCCTCGGATACTACGGTGTGATCGCGCCGAAGGATGCCTTTCCTCGCGCCAAGGCCGCAGCGCTCCGAGCGCTCGAGCTCAATGACCGTCTGAGCGAGGCCCATACCTCGCTGGCGCTCATCACAGACAACTTCGAGTGGCAGTGGGCCCGCGGCGAGCAGCAATTCAACCGCGCTCTTGAGCTGAATCCGAGCTCGGCGATGGCGCACCTCTGGTATCGTATCACCTTGCCTGGACTGGCCAATACCAGCAGGCCATTGAGGAAGCACGACGCGCCGAGGACCTGGATCCGCTGTCACTGGTCACCAGCACGAGCACCGCGAACATCTTCTTTGACGCCAAGCAGTTCGACCGTGCCATCGAGCAGTGCCGCAAAGTACTTGACCTGGATCCTGGCTTTCGCTGGGCTCACCATTCCCTCGGCGAGGCGTACATCGAGAAGGGCTTGTTTGCAGACGGTGTGAAAGCCCTCGCGCTTGGTGTGGACCTCGATCGTCGGAACCCGCACTTTGTCGCGAAGCTGGCCTATGGCCTGGCGCGGTCCGGCGACACGCAGAGGGCGCGTGTTATGGCAGCGGACTTGGAGCGGGAGTCGCGTCAGCGATATGTGCCGCCTTCTCAGATCGCGATTATCTATGTCGGCCTTGGCGAAAAGGCCCTGGCCCTGACGTGGCTCGAACGGGCATATGAGGTACGCGACAGCTGGCTCACCAGCATCACCGTCGACCAGGCCTGGCAGCCGCTGTTTGGCGACGCCCAGTTCCGTGACCTGGTTCGGCGCGTCGGCCTGGTCCCGCCCGACTGAAGAGACCTTCTCGTTACGGCGTCAAACAGGGCGGCGTGACTGGGCTTGTAAGGGTCCAGCTTGCGGACCAGGTCTTGCCGGTATCGCCCGCCGATAAGTAGGATGCGACAGAAGGACGCATTCATGACCAATCCGACCCGTCGCGACATTCTCGAAGCTTGGCGGCGCTGCCGCTGCCGCGGTGCTCGCTCCGCCTGCTGCCCCTCCGGGCGGCTGCATGGAAGAAGGTCCCCATCGGCACGCAGCTCTGGTGCGTGCGCAAGCAGCTGGCGACCGATATTCCCGGAACGCTGAACGCGCTCGGCGCGATGGGCTACGAAGCGGTCGAGCTGGAGAACGCATTCGGCAAGTCCGGCGCGGAATGGCGGACGCATCTGGACGCCGCCAAGCTCAAGGCGTGCGGCTTCCACCATCGCCTCAGCGAGCTGCAGGGCGACAAGCTCGCCGCCAGCGTCGAGTTCAACCAGTCCATCGGGAATCGCAACCTGATCATCCGCTCGCTCGCGCCGCCGGTGTACACGTCGGCCGACCTGCTGAAGAAGACCGCCGACGAGGTCAACGAGGTCGCCGAAAAGCTGAAGCCGCACAAGATGCGCGTCGGGTACCACAACCACACGACGGACTTCAATCGCATCGACGGCGAATACTGGTGGAACCGCTTCGCCGACCAGACCTCGAAGGACGTCGTCCTGCAGTTCGACACAGGCAACGCATCGGAGATGGAAGGCGTGACGCCCCAGGCGCTCATCCAGCGCAACGCGGGCCGGACGATCTCGATGCACGTGAAGCCCTTCTCGAGGAAGGACCCGAACGCCTACCTCGGGAGCAGATGAACTCGACTGGCCGGCCATCATGACCGCCGCCGAGGCCGTTGGCGGCATCGAGTGGTACATCATCGAGTACGAGAGGGAAGGCGTGCCGCCGCTCGAGTCGCTGAAGGCGAACCTCGAGCTGTTCAAGAAGCTCCGCGCTTGAGGGATGCGGACCGCTACGGACACTCGGCGTTGTTCGGCACGCAGAGCACGCACTTCGGTTTGTTGTTCACGATCTCGATCTCGCAACATCTCTGCCCGGTGGGGCACTGGCCTTCAGAGGGCTGCGGCTGAGGAAAGTTGAACGTCGTCAACTCGCCCAGTTCCTGTTCGATCTGGTTCATCGGGCTGAACACAAAGGAGCTGTTGTCCTTCGGGCCGCCCCACAGGATCCCGGACAGAAGTGTCGTGGAGCCCATCCACCTGAATACAGGCGAACCGCTGTCCCCATTGTCCTTCATCTTGTGCGTGTGGCCGGGAATTCGATTGACACGGAACTGACACAAGAGCGTGATGTCGGTGTCTGTGACGTGCGTGTTCTGGCACGTGCCATTGACGCGGCCATAGGTCCAGCCGGTGGTGCGACCAATCTTGTCGAGCTCGCTGCCGTCGACCCAGGCCGAAATCTCCCCGACGATGGCCAACCGCGGGTTGGTGCTGCTGATTTCCAGGGAACCGGTGTTCCAGCCTGTCGTACGCGCGATGGCGCTGCCCCGCGCAATCGAATAGTCGACAAACGCGCTATCGCTGAAACGGCAGCGTCGGCCGACTGGACAGAGGCCACCGGTGAAAAACTCCGGGTCGGCGATTTCATCGCCCACTTTGTTGCCCTCGGTCCACCACGGATCGTTGGGCTGGTGGAAATCGGTGCCCTCGCTGCCCCCGCGCGTCTTGTACAGTGCGAGTTGGTGACAAAGCCGGCCACGCCCGCGCGGATCGCGTTGAACCCCATCGTGCAGAGGCTGTAGGAAAAGACGCCCGTATCGGATTCGACCTGAACGCCGCCGGGCATCGGCCGAACTTTGCTCCTGAGCGTGGCCTGAAAGTAGACGGGCTGGGTCTCTTCGATAAGGACGGCCTCGGCCGGCACGCCGCTCTCCTTGACGGCCGCCTCGATTCGTTCTCGAGGCGTACCCGGGACAATGCCTATCTTCAACCGGTTGTTTCGCTCGTCAAGGTCGGTGAATACGACGCCGTTGGTTCCGACTGCGCTTCGACCTTGCTGCGCCACGATGCGAGCTGCAGGATGTCGTAGTTGCCCTTGACGATGGTGATTCTGAGAGGAGTTGGAGTCGCCTGCTCCTGGCCCTGCGGCGAGCGGCGAGGCGCCGAGCTGCATGAGAATGTCATCGCCAAGGACCTGCCGCAGCGCTTTGTCTACCTGGCCCCTCCGCGCCTCTGCCGCTGCGGCACTGAGAGGCGTGGGGCCTTCGACCATATAGACGTTCAGGTCGCCCTTCTCGTCGACGTATATTCCGCCAAAGCCGGGAAGCACCCGGGCGACTTCGACGAGCTTTTCGTCGAGGGCAACGCCGGCCGGACTCGAAGGCGGCTGAGGCGGCGCCTGTGTGTACCCGAGCAGCACGCTGACGGACACGACCGAGAGCACTAAAATGTTCATGGTCAAGGCCTGTGAACCTTGTCCGAGCAGCGGAGGCGAGCTAGGGTTTCAACCGATACGGCATGACCATGTCCTTGCGCGTCGGCACATAGATCACTTCTTCCATTGCCCGTGTCCGCCTGAAGACCGGAAACGCCCCGTACTCGCCGATGCGCTGGAACGCCGACTCCTCGAAGGGGACCGGATGGTCCGGCGCTGATCCACTTCTGCTGCCCGTAGCGTATCCAGACGCCGTCATTGCTTTCCGGTTTCCGCAGCGTCGCCATTGACGAGGGCGGCCGTGGCACTGGTTGTGACGGCGGCCGCGGCCGCACTAGCTTCATCGCCGAATGCGCGCTGCCGCTCCAGCGGGACTCTGACCGTTGGCAGATTCATCGAGCCGGCTGGCGGAAACGGTGTCAGTGGCGCTGGACCGGGCGACGCATACCACGCCCAGCCCCACAGCGGGATTCCGCCGCCAAGTTGACGGAGCAGCGCCGCGTGACTGGGCTTGTAGGGATCCAGCTTGCGGAGTTCGGCTATGCGGCGTTTGCGACACCAGCGTGACGCCGTAGTCTCTGAGCAGCGCGGCGTCACTCGGGTCGTAGGGATCGCAGACCGTACGGATGCTGTTCGGGCGGAGGCTCCTGGCCGGAGGCTGGAACAGCGGCAAACAGGGTAGCGGCAATGACCAGTGCAGTGAGACGCATGGCGAGCCCTCAGCGTCAAGGCCCACTGGGGATATCTCAGTTATACACCCGCGGTCCGCGATCAGCGCGCCTGGCCTTCTGTCGAGGTAGGACGGCGAGGTCGCCGTAGCGTCAAGCGCCAGGTGAAGCATTCGACTTCACCTGGCGCTTCGGATGACACGCTTCAGTTCGCGTTGATCGTGCCGCCAGAGTTTCCGGCGAGTCTGTCGTTGTAGCCGCCGTCGTAGGCGATGGCCTCGACGAAATCGAGCCGCGACGACCCAGGCCACTTTCTTCCGGAAACGCAGGCGCAGCATGTCGCCGGAGCCGGCCTTCCAGCCGTCGGCAGAGGCCGCGTCCACCCGGATCTTCACCTGGCTGTTGCTCGGAGTTGGTGACCTTGTAGTCTCCGACCAGCCAGTCGGCCCGCTTGAAGCTCACCGCCTCAACCTTGCTCGGGTCGTAGCTGATCGTCGCCCTCACGTAGGCAGCAGGTCGTCGAAGTCGGGGCCGAAGTCGTTCGCCCTGAGCGTCACAAACAGGTCGTCGCCCTCGGTTCCAGCATATTCGAGCGAGTACCGACCGGGCGCCTGCAACGCCGTCGGAGGTGAAGGTGATCGCGTCGCCGGCCGGTGGGGGGACGGGCGCCGGCGTCGGATCCGGCGCTGGCGCAGGCGTGGGATCCGGCGTCGGCGCGGGTGCCGGGCGTCGGCGCGGGAGCGGGAGCGGGCGCGGCTTGGCGCCGGCGCGGGATCCGAGCTCGGGGCCGGGGCGGGCGCCGGTGGAGGCGTCGGGCCTGTCGGCGACTTCTGGTCGCCACACGCGATTGTCACAACCAGAAGGGCCATCGGGACGACGAGAGCGGTGATCTTCTTCATGGCTCGAGTCCTCGTTCTGTTGCTGGACTGGCCAGGCCGCGGAATTGCGACGCCGCCCATGTCCGTGCTGCGTTCGATCGGATGGGCGCAAAGCGGACGCAAAACCGCTCACGCTCTCGAGAGAGCGGTTTACCGTCAGTTCCGCGAGACGTTCATTTTCTGGAGCGCGACGGCCGAGGGGCGGAGTACCGGGCGGGCATGGGCTTCACGGTGACAGAGTGATCACGGCTGCCGGAGGCCCATCTTTTGAAGGAGGGCTTGAAAACGTGGTTCGCTCCGCAGGAACTCCAACGAGGGATCGACCGCGACGAAAAACAGCAACGGCTCGCGACGGCGGAAGGACTCTTCGAGCCAACCTAGCGCGCCAGCGCGATCGCCGGCGCCCGCGTAGAGAACGGCGATCGTCTGGGCGTAGTTCTGTGGGCGCATTTCCAGGCTCTTCACCTCGCGGGCGACCTCACGCGGTGCTCCGCATCGGCCCAGAATGTACACGACGACATAGTCTTCGTCCGTGACGCCGGACCCCACACGCAGTGTCGCTCGCTGGGCGAGTGTGTCTCGCGCTCCCCTGCAATCGCCGCGTAGCGCCAGAAGGAAGCTGGCAAAGTAGGTGTGAGTCAAATCGTCAGGCGCCACCTCGGACAGCCGGTGAACCGCCTCGGCAGCCTTCTCCCACCTGCTGCCCGCAACGTGAACAAAAAACATCAGCTTGTGCGCGGTCGCGGAGAGCGGGTCCAACTCCTGTGCCACGACGAGCCTCACGGTCAGCCTCCTCGTGGCGACCGATATAGGACAGAAGCATCGCGAGATTTTCACGGTTGTCCGCAAAGTTCGGATCCAGACGGAGCGCCTCGCGGAATGACCGCTCCGCGGCGGCCCACTCCCACTCCTGGAGGAAAACGAATCCCAGCGCGGAATGCGCGGATGCCAGATGGGGGTCCAGCGCGAGCGCCTTGAAGAGCGCGGTTCTTGCCTTTGCGCGCAACGCCTGCCTCTCGGCCAGCGCGCCGAATGATTGAAAGGCATAACATTGGCCAAGCGCCGAATGGCCATCGGCATAGTCTGGCGCGGCCGACACGACGCTCTGAAAGTGATCAAGCGCGCGTTGCAGGTTTGCCGGATAGTCGAGCCAGCGCCGTTGCCAGTAGTACCTTCCGCGCAAATACGCCGCAAGGACGTCCGGGCTGAGTTGCGCGTGGCGTTCCGTGGCGGCGAATGCCTGGGGAAGGATCTGCAGCTCCAACGAATCTGCCACGTGAGCGCCGATTTCCGCCTGTACGGAAAACACGTCGCTGAACTTGCGTTCAAACGTTTCCGCCCACACGTGCGCCTGGTCGCTGACGTGGATCAGCTGCGCGGTCACCCGCACGCGCTCGCCGGCCTGGCGAACGCTCCCTTCCAGGACGTACTGCACACCAAGCTCTTTGCCGATCGCCGCAATCGACTTGGTCGTGGCTTTGTACTGCATGGTCGATGTGCGCGCGATCACGCCAAGGCGATCGGGTCGCAATCGACCAAGTCGCGAAATGATCTCCTCGTGAAGGCCATCGATGAAGTATTCCTGCTCCACTCGCCCGGTGAGATTCTCCAGGGGAAGCGCCGCCAGCATGACCTTGCCCGCCTGGTGCGTTCGCCTGTCTTTCTGTCAAAAACACGGAAGTAAGCGACTGTCAGCACTGCCGCCAGGACAGCAAGGAACATCAGCGTCATCGCAGAGCGGTGCCGGCGGACAAACCTGAGGGCGCGACCAGCTGTTTGAGAACGCGCTGCCACGGGTAGATGCTCGATACACCGACGGAGATCATCGGCAAGCGCGTGCACGGAGGCATACCGGCGCCGCGGGTCTTTTTCCAGGGCCCTCAACACGATGAGGTCCAGGTCGCCCTCGAGCGCTTCCGGCGCAATCGAAACCGAACCTCCCGCTCCAGGTGCGGCTGCTGCCGCCTGACTGGGCGGCGCCACCTCGTCCTCGCAAACGGCTTTCAGAATCGCTGCGGGCGAATTGCCAGTGAGTCGATGGACCACCTGGCCGGTCAGCAGCTCATACAGGATGACGCCAAGCGAGTAGACGTCGGAGGCGACCGTGATCGGCTCGCCCTTGACGTGCTCGGGGCTCGCGTACCTCGGTGTCAGCATGCCGAAATCAGCGCCGGTCGCCGTCGTGTCGTCGTCCGGGCCCGGCTCGCCCGTGCCCACCAGCTTGGCGATGCCGAAATCGAGCAGTCGTGGACGCCCGTGGCCGTCGACCATGATGTTGTTCGGCTTCAGGTCGCGATGCACGACCTGCTGCTGGTGCGCGTGTTCCACGGCGCCGCACACCTCGACGAACAGGCGCAGCCGCGCGGTCAAGTCGAGGTCGAGCCTCGGCTGGCGTAGTCGAGCAGGTTTCGGCCCTCGACGTATTCCATCACCAGGTACGGCAGGCCATCGTCGGTGCTGCCGCCATCGAGCACGCGGGCGATGTTCGGGTGTTCGAGGCGCGCGAGGATCTGGCGCTCGCGCCGGAAGCGGCGGAGGAGATCGCCGCTGGCCATGCCGCGCTTCACGACCTTGATCGCGACTTCCTTCTGGAACACATCGTCGCTTCGGCGCGCGCGGTACACGCTGCCCATGCCGCCTTCGCCGATGAGGCTGACGATCTCGTACTGGCCGACGCGCGTGCCTGGCGGCAACGCGGTGCGCAAGCAGCCGAACGGCGTCGCCTACGGCGGACGCAAGATGCGCCGGCGCCGTTGCGTCAGCAGCGAGCCATGCATCGACCTCGCGCCGAAGCTCGGGGTCGCCTTCGCACTGCGCCTCGAGGAACAGGGTGCGGGCCGGCTCCTCGAGCTCAAGCGCCTGATGAAACAGCGCCTCGACAGCGCGCCAGCGCTCGGGATCCATGACTAGGTGCTGGACTGAAGCCGTGCCGAGAGCCAGGCCTCTGCGGCACGCGTGTCACGCCGCACCGTCGCCGGCGACAGCGACAGGACGCGGGCCGTTTCCTCCTCGGTGCACCCGCCGAAGTACCGAAGCTCAATGACCTGACACTTACGTGCGTCCAGGCGGGCGAGCTCCTCGAGCGCGTCGTTGAGCGCCAGGATCTCCAGCGGCGCCGCGGGAGCGGCCACATCCTCTGCCGCCTCGAGTTCCAGCGCGAGCGCGCCGCCACCCCGCTTCTGGCTGAGACGCCGACGCGCGTGGTCCACGAGCACCTGTCGCATCAAGTGCGCGGCGACGCCGAAAAAGTGATCGCGGCTGTTCCAGTTGGGAAGCGTGTCGCCCACGAGCCGCACATAGGCCTCGTGCACGAGAGCCGTGGGCTGAAGCGTGTATGCCTGCCGCTCGTTGAGGAGGTAGTGCTCGGCGAGGCGGTGCAACATGCGGTAGACGATCGGGATCAGCTCGTCGCGCGCTTGCGTGTCGCCGTGTGCCCAATCGCGGAGCAGCCGGGTGAGGTGAGCGGTGTCGGTGCTCATGGTCGCTCGCGCCGTTGGGTGCCGACAAGCGACGCGGGCCCTCGATTGGGGCGAGTATACACAGGCGATGACCCCGGCGCGAGTGCCTCCTGGCCGTCACGCCTTCAGCCGCTGTACCCCATGAACAGCCGCGGCAGGACCAGCGTGAAGAACGGGAACGCCGCGATCAGCGCCAGCCCGGCCAGCAGCGCCAGAAGGTACGGGACATAGGCGCGGCTCACTTCGTCGATGTCCACCCGCGCGATGCCGGCGGCAATCGTCAGGCCGACGCCGACCGGTGGCAGGAAGAACGCGATGCCCATCGCGGCGATGATCACGATGCCGTAGTGGACCGGGTCGATGCCGAGCACGCGGCTGATGGGGAAGAGGATCGGGCCGAAGATCAGCAGCGCCGGCAGCCCTTCGAGCAACGCGCCGATCACCACGAACAGCACGACCGTGGACGCCATGAAGCCGACTCGCCCGGCGCCAACCCCGCCGATCCATTCGCCCAGCGTCTGCGGCACCCACTCGCGCACCAGGATCCACGCAAAGGCCGATGCCGCCGCCAGCACCCACAAGGTGGTCGCCGTGACGACGCCGCTTTGCGCGAGCTGGGCGACGACCTCCGCGCGGCGAATGCCGCCCATGAAGATCCCGGCGACCAGCGCGTACACGACCGCGATGAGCGCCGCCTCGGTCACCGTCGTCGCGCCCGAGAAGATGCCGCCAAACAGGACGACAGGAAGGCCCATCGGCACGATCGCCCGGCGGATTGCGTGGGCCAGGTGCGAGCGCGAGGCGCCGCCGGTCACCGGCCAGTTCTGGCGGCGCGCGCGCACCGCGATCAGCACGAGCAAGCGCTCCGGCAAGGATGAACGCCGGCACGAACCCCGCGAGAAACAGCGTCACGATCGACAGGTTGACCAGCGACCCGAGCACCACCATGGTCAAGCACGGCGGCACGAGGATGCCCATGGCCGAAGCGGCCGCGACGACGCTCACCGATTCCGGGCCCGAGTAGCCGGCGCGCTTCATCGACGGCACCAGCAGCGAGCTGATCGCCGAGACGTCGGCCGCCGTCGATCCGGAGATGCCGGAAAAGAGGATCTCCGCCACGACCACGACCATGGCCAGCCCGCCGCGGACCTTGCCGACAATGGCCATCGCCAGATCGACGATGCGTTCGGAGATCCCGCCCGACTCCATCAGCGCGCCGGCCAGGATGAACAGCGGAATCGCCAGCAGCACGAACGAGTCGACGCCGCCGAGGATCTTGATGGGCAGGATGATCAGCCCCACGCCGCCGATGCCCAGCAGGTACGTCAGCGACGTCAGCGCAAGCGTGAAGGCCAGCGGCAGGCCGAGCGCCCCGGTCACGAGAAACCCGATGACGAGGACAGCCAGCGGCGCCGCACCGGCAACCAGCGGGATGAGCACCGAGGCGATCACCACGCCTGCGGTGCCGAGCGACCACGTCAGCGACGCGCGATCCCGCCACGGCCGCATGCCGTCGTGCCACAACTGATGCACGACGACAGCGGACATCAGCAGCAGGGCTGCCGGCAGAATCACGGAGATCCACGCGCCGGAGACATCACTTGCCGGCAGGCGCTCGCCGGCGCTTGCGACGGTCAGCTGCCAGGCCGGAACAATCAGGCAGACGAAGAGGGCAAGCAGGACCAGCCGCAGGCCGCGGTCGACGGCCTGGCGTCGAGGCTCGGAGAGCAGCCGCACCAGCGCGGTCACGCGCGGATGCTGGGCATGCCGCAACGCGGCGATGCCGCCGACGCACATCAGCCAGGCCAGCAGCAGGCGCGCGATCTCTTCGGTCCAGGGAATCGGCCGGTGCAGGACGTGGCGGCCCACGACCTGGAGGCCCACGACCGCGGCCTGCGCGACGACGAGGACCGCGAGGGCCCACTGAAGCGCGAGATCGACGCGGGAGGCGCCGGCGGGGGAGTGTGTTGGCGCGCTCACCCGCGGATCGCCTCGAGCCACGACGTCGTGCCCTGCGCCCGCGCTTCGGTCTCCCAGAGCCGCTCGGCGGCCGGCAGCAGCGCGCGGTGATCGATCTCGCGGATGGTCATGCCGCTCCTGACCAACTGCTCGGTCGCCGCCGCGTCCTCATCGGGCCCGCGTGCGCGGTGCAGGCGCGCGGCTTCGAGCGCCGCGCCTTCAATCGCGGTGCGGACGTCGGCGGGCAGACGGGCCAGCGTGGCGGTCGACGCCCACAGGCCGAGCACGCCGGCGATGTGGCCCGTGCGCGCCATGAAGCCGGCGATCTCGTAGAAGCGCTGTTGCATGGTCGTGTTCGCGTCGTGCTCGTAGCCGTCGATCACGCCGGTCTGGAGCGACGTGTAGACCTCGCCGAAGGCCATCGGCGTCGGGCTGGCCCCCATCAACTCCACCGCCTTGACGTAGATCGGCGTCTGGATGGTCCGGATCTTGAGGCCGGCCAACTGGCTGGTCTCGGTGATGTCCCGCGACCGCGTGACGACGTGACGGAAGCCGAACGAGTCGCTCCAGGCGAGCGGCCGCATCCGGACGGCACGATCGAGGTAGTCGGCGGCCTCGCGTCCTACGGGCCCGTCGACGATGCTGGTGCACGTGCGCCCAGTCCCGCCACATGAACGGGAAATCCAGCACCTGCAGCTTCGGGGCGACGCTGCCCCAGATGGCCGAGCCCGAGACCATGAAGTCGACGAGCCCTTCCTGGAGTTGCTGGACGACCTCGCGTTCCTGCCCGAGCGTGCCGCTGGGGAACACGCGGATTGTCACCGCGCCGCCGGTTGCCGCTTCTGCCAGGGTGCGGAACGTGTCGCTGAAGGTGTGGAGCGAAGTGACGCCCGGCGCCATGGAATGCGAGAGCCGGAGCACCAGGGGCCCACGCTCGGTGCGAGACCGGCAGCCCGCCGCGACGGCGCTTGTTCCCAGGCCAGCCAGGAACTCGCGGCGGTTCACCGGGCTGTCCCCGCCAGTTCCGGTTTCAGCAGGAGGCGCACGCGGTTGGCGCCGGCAAACGCACGGGCAGCGGCCTGCACATCGGCCGCGCTCAACGCCTTCACGCGGGCGACGTAGTCCGACTCCTCGTCCAGGGCCGGATCCAGCGCACGAGTTCGGAGGCGGCTGGACCAGGTACCTGGTTCGTCTTCGTGCGGGCGTCGTGCTCGTTGAGCCAGGTGCGCGTGACCTTCGCGAGTTCCGCGGCCGTCGGGCCATTTTCCTGCACCGCCCGGATGATCCCGTCGATGGTTCGCCCGACGCTGGGCGCCTCGTCGGGGGAACAAGCCACCCAGAACCGGAGCTCGTACTCTCCGACTGGCACATTGGTGAACTGACTGACGACGCCGGGCGAATACGAGGTGCCGAGCTCCTCGCGGATACGGTCGACGACTCGCAGGCGCAGGACCTCGGCAAGCGCTTCGAGCTTGAGCGCCGCACCGACCGAGTAGGGGTGCACTCCGCTGTAGATGACGGTCACGGCGCTGTTGTCCGACCCTTTCTGCAGAGTGCGGTCGATGTTGCCTGGCGGGTACCGCACGCCGACATCCCGGAAATGCGCCTCTCGCGGCGACGACGGAAGGCCGCCCAGGTAGCGGGCCACAAGCGGCTTCACTTCCGCGATCGAAAAGCTGCCGACCAGCACGAACGTCATTCCGGCCGCGTTGCCAAGCCGGTCGCGGAACATCGCCACCGAGCGCTCTGCATTCACCTGGTCCAGATCGCCAGGCTTCGGTGCCCGCCGCGCACGTGGATGGTCCTGCGACAGCACCCATGCGTGAAGTCTTCGAACTGGCGCTGCGGGCTGTTCGACATGCTCGCAAGATAGCCCTTGAGCGCCGCGCGGGTCGATTCGAACCGGGCCGCGTCGAGTCGTGGCGACGTGAGCTTCAGGTACACGAGCTGCAACAGTGTGGGGACGTCGTCGCGAGTGGCGCCCCCGTCGACTTCCTCCGTGTACGCCGCGAACTCGATGCTCGCACCGGCCCTCCGGGTGTTCAGGAACCGCTGGAGCGAAGTCGGAGTGAGCGCGCCGTAGCCCATGGCCTCGATGGTGCCGACCAGGTGCACGGCGTTCTGATGGTCGGACTGGTCGTAGAGGTATTGGCCGCCATAGCGGGCGGCCGACAGGAGGACTTCATCGTTCTTGAAATCCGTCGGCTTCAGTACGACCCGCGTTCCGTTCGCAAATTCCAGCGTGGTGGTGCCGAGCGCGGCATCGGTGGTCTCGGAGAGCAGCCGACCCGGCTCGGGCTCGCGATCCAGCAGCTGCGCATCGACCTTGATCCCGCGATACGGCTGGATGTTGGCCTGCAGCACCTCGCTCACCACGCTCCGCAGTGCGGCGTCGGTGGCCGCGCCCGCGGCAGGTGCGGCGACCATCACAAACGGCTGGCTGCCCGGCTCCTCGAGGACCATTCGCGCGTGGTCGTTGACGGCCTCCAGCGTGCGACCCGGGATGAACTGTTTGACCCGCTCGTACTCCCACGCAATGCCCGGCACGGGTTCGTCGGTGAGAAAGTGACGCCCAAGCTCGTCGGCGAGCGCGTCGGACTCCGATTTGTCTCCCTCCGCGGCGGCCTGGGCGTACCTGTTCATCACGTCGCGCTTGGCCGCGTCGAGCTCCTCGATGGTGAATCCGAATCGGCGCGCCCGCTCGATCTCGGTTGCCAGCAGGCGTGTCGTCTCGACCGGATCCTGCCCGGCAATGGCAGCGGTGGCGACAAACGCCTCGTAGCCGCGCACGATCGGCGATCGCTGCGCCTGCGCGGCCAGGAAGGGGCGCACGGGCCTGTCGGTGAGCTCGTACAGGCGCATGCCGAGCATCCGGTTGACCAACTGGTCTTCGAGCAACGCCTCGTAGGCGCCAACGGTGGCCAACGACGGCTGCGGCCGCACGTATTGGGTCAGGTCGACGTGGCCGGATGGCAGTTCGGGCTCCGTGACGACGAGCGCGTCGAGCGTCGTCCGCGGCGGGATCTCGAAGTGCTGAGGTCTGGGCCGCGGGTTCGCGACCGCCGGCACATCGGCGAACAGCGCCTTGATGCTGCGCTCGACCTCGTCGACGTTGACATCGCCCACGACAATCACGGCCTCGAGATCGGGGCGGTACCAGTCGCGATAGAACCGGCGCAGCGCGTCGGGCGTCATCGTACGCAGGCTGCGTTCGGTGCCGATCGGGAGCCGTGCGGCGTAGCGGCTCCCGTTGAACATCTTCAGCAGCGTCTGCCGCCGTACGCGCTCCACGGCGGCGTGGCCGCTGCGCAGCTCCGCCAGCACGACGCCGCGCTCGGCCTCGATGTCCGCATCGGTGAGCAAGGCGTTGCCGGCCCACTCTCGCAGGATGGCGAGGCCAGTCTCGAGCACGTCGCGGTTGCCGACTGGAATCGGGAGGACATAGATCGTCTCGTCGTACCCCGTGGACGCATTGAGATCGCCGCCGAGCCGTACACCCACCGACTGCAGGTACGAGACGAGCTCGTTTTCGGGAAACGGCGCGTGCCGTTGAAGGACATGTGCTCGATGAAATGCGCTGCGCCGAGCTGGTCATCGTCTTCGAGGATCGACCCCGCGTTGACGACCAGCCGCAGCTCCGCGCGGCCCTGCGGGCGTCCGTTGGGCCTGATGTAGTACCTCAGCCCGTTGGGGAGCTTGCCTTCGCGGACCTCGCGTATGAGCGGGACCGGCGACGGAGCCGCGGTTTGCGACGGTTGGGCAGACGTCGTACCAAAGGCGACCGCGCCGAGCAGCAGGGCAAGAAGGGACGAACCGAGACGCCGGTGGAGTGGGAGCACGCGCATTTCCATCAGACTATCGCGAATGCCCGATGGGCGGTATGACCGCTTGTCCCACTGATTTGCCGAGCGCGCTCCCGATTCTGCGCTCGGAGGGATACAATCGCGGGTGATGTTCCGCCGTCTCGCCGCTGCCCTTGGCGGCCTGCTCGTGCTCTTCCACCTCTGGCTGTTCGGCAGCCAGTTGCTGGATGGCCGCCTGACGGAACTGGGCCCCGTCCTGCGCTGGCTGATGGCGGCCGGCCTGGTGGCCGCGCTCGCCGGTCTGCACAGAAGCGGCGCCTCGCTCTTCAGAGGCCGCAAGGCGGTCTCGATCTGGTTGCTGGCGGCGCTGCTCCACGGCCCGGCCATGGCGGGCGGCGCCCTGACGCACGAGTCCCCGGCCGCTGGCCGAAGTCGTCACCGCGCTGGTGCAGATTGCGGCGGCGTCAGTGGCGCTCGGCCTCGGGCTCCTGCTGCTGGCCGGACTGCTGCGCCGGCTGTTCGCGCCCGCGCCTCGTGATCGCGCGTGCGGTGCGGACGACGCCGTACTCGCCCGTTCGAGCCCGCGCCGCTCGCTTCCCTCCGCGTCCCGCCCTCCGCCGTCGCTCGCCTCGCTCGCGTTCCTGTAGAAGCGGTCGCCGCCCACGCGGCGCGGCCTTTCTGTCGCGTCTCTCAACCGAGGACGGCGGCCGCGCGCTTGCGCGCGCCCTCACGACCGTACGCGGCGACGCGTCAGCGGTCCGAGGGCCTTTGGACGGAGTCAAGGTGATGAGTTCGCGTACTTGTTTCGTGTGATGTGGATGGTGTTGATGGGCGTGCTGCCGGCCGACGCGGCCACCATCAGCGGGGTCGTGACGGATACCAGCGGCGCCGCGGTCGTGGCCACTCGGGTCGTGGTCCGCGACGTCGCCACGCGCCAGGAGATCGTGACCGAGACCGGCGAGGACGGCCGCTACACGGTGGAGACGCCGACACCGGGCACGTATCTGGTGAGCGTCGCGCGCGAGGGCTTTTCTGAAGCCGTCGAGACCGTGATCGTGGAACGCGCCGACCAGGCGCTCGACGTGCCCCTGCGCCTTCAGGTGGGACCGGTCGCGTCGGCCGTCGTGGTGACGGCCTCGCGGGCCGAGCGCGACACCAGGCAGATTCCGCTTCACGTGGAGGCCATCACGAAGGCGGCCGTGGAGCAGACCAACCAGCTCTCCACGGGCGATGCCCTGACGCTGGCGGCCAACATCACGCCCGTCGGCAACGGTCCCTTCGGCGTCCGGCCGCGCCTGCGCGGCCTGGACTCGACGCGCCTGCTGGTGCTGGTCGACGGCGAGCGGCTGAACACCGCGCGTCAGGCGACCGATCGCACCGGCGCCGAGGTGGGGCTGGTCTCGCCGGACTCGATCAGCCGGATGGAGGTCGTCAACGGCGCCGGCACGCTGATGTACGGCTCGGACGCGCTGGCCGGCACCATCAACATCATCACGAACGAAGCCGTCGTTCACGCCCCAGGTCGAGTGGCTGTACGGCTTCAACGGCTTCTACAGCTCGAACGAGAACGGCATGCGCGGCACGGGGACGCTGGGCGTCACCACGCCGCGCTTCACCGTGCGCGTCCAGGCGGGCGCCGAAGACTACGACAACTACCAGGCCGGCGACCTCGACTCGGAGGACACGCGGCCGCTGTTCGCGTCGGGCGTGCTCGACCGGGCCGACACCATCGACGACAACTTCGGCTTCCGCTTCAACGCGTTCCCCGATCCGTTCAACGCGCCGTACGTGCGCACCGACAACGAGGTGCTCAACTCGCAGGCGCGCGGGAACTTCGTCAACGTCACCGGCAGCATCAAGGTCGGCGATCGCCGGTCGGTCCGCGTGCGGTACCAGCGCCGCCGGATGGAAGACGTCGGCTTCCCGGACTTCGCCGCCCCGTATTTCTTCAACGCGACGGCGCTGCCGCACAGCAACCTCGACCGGGTGTCGGCTCGCTACGAGGCGCAGGCAGTCACGCCGTGGCTCGCCAACCTGTCGGTGACGTCCTACTTCCAGCGCACCGAGCGGCTGCTGCAGAACGCGCTGCCGGTGCAGTTTCCAGCGCCCACGGCGGGCGCGTTCTTCCCGATCAGCGTGATGCGGCTGGACATCCTGTCCGAGACCGAGCAGCGGGTCTGGACGCCCGGCGTCGATCTCCAGGCGGTCTTCGTGCCCGCGAGCAAGCACCTGCTCACGACCGGCCTCACGTTCTACCGCGATCGCAGCAGCGACCAACGCACCACGACGACCACGACCTCGATGGTGGGGCTGGTCGCGCTCGGGTCGCGCGGCCCGGCGCCGGTGGTCTTTCCGAACGCCGGTTCAGCTCGGGCCCGCCGTCGACGGCGCACCCCGTGCGCGTGCCGGACGCGAGCTTCCGCGACATCGCGGTCTTCGCGCAGGACGAGTGGCGTCTGCGGCCCAACCTCTCATTGGTCGCGGGCCTGCGCGGCGACTTCTTCAACGTGTCGACCGAGGCCACGCCGGGCTACAACGTCGACGCCGGTCGTCGCCGGCGCGAGGCCGCCAATCGATCCGTCGACGCTGCCGGACCCCAACGGGGCCACCTACACCCGTCAGTCGCTGACCGGCGACATCGGCCTGGTGGCAAACCAGGGAGGCACGGTCAGCCCGTTCATCCGCTTCGGCCGCAGCTACCGCCACCCGAACCTCGAGGAGATGCTGTTTGCCGGCCCGGCCACCGTCGGCAGCATCGTCCCCAACGTCACGGTGAAGCCGGAGACCGGCAACAACTTCGACACCGGCGCGAAGTTCGTGATCGGCCGGGTGTCCGGCGGCGCCTATTTCTTCGTGAACCAGTATCAGGATTTCATCTCGCAGGACTTCGTGGCCGTCGGGCCTTCGGGCCCGCATTGCACAAGCCATCAACTACGCGGACGTGCGGATCAGCGGCATCGAGTTCTCGGCCGACGCGCCGATCCGCAGTCGGCCGCGGCGTGCTGACGATCGCGACAGCTGGCGCCTTCACGCGCGGCACGATCACCGAGGGCGTGAACCCGCTCGATGGCGAGTCGCTCGATGGCACTCCGGCCGACAACATCACGCCGTCACGAATCCTGGCCGCCGTGCGCTACACCGAGCCTCGCGGCCGCTGGTGGGCTGAGTATGGCTTCCGCGGCCAGGGCGAGGTCTCGCGCGTGGCCGAGACGCTGCTCGATTCGCCGTTCCTCATCGCGCAGGACCTGCTGTCGCTCGACGGCATTGCCGTGCACCGCATCGGCTGGGGCGTGAACCTGGCAAGAGGCCGGGACCGCGTGGGCCTCTCGTTTGCCGTCGAGAACCTGACCGACGATTACTACCGCGAGCAATTTCAGTTTGCGCCGGCGCGCGGGCGCAGCTTCACCGTCGGGCTCAACCTCGGAGCGTTCTAGCAGGCCGAAGCGCTGGAGGCGAGCGAACAATGCCCACGCTCGTTCACTACATCCCGATCGTCACGACACTGCTTGCAGTGCCGTTCTCGCTGGAGATCTTCCGACGGTGGCGACAGCACCCCGATCGGCTGCATCTGCTCTGGTGGGCCATCGGCGTGGCAGTGTACGGCGTGGGCACGTTCACCGAAGCGTGGACCACCCTGTTCGGGTGGAACCCGTTCATCTTCAAGTCGTGGTACATCTCCGGTGCGCTGCTGGGCGGCGCGCCGCTGGCGCAGGGGACGGTCTACCTGCTGCTGAAGCGGAGGACCGCGCATCTGCTGACGGCCGCGCTCGTGCTCTACGTCGTGGTGGCGTCGATTGCCGTGGTAGCTGGCGCCCATCGACCTGTCGGCCGTCGAGCCGCACCGGCTCACTGGACGCGTCTTCGGATGGCAGTGGGTGCGGATGTTCAGTCCCGCGGTGAACCTGTACGCGGTCGTGTTCCTGATCGGCGGCGCCGTGCTGTCGGCCTTGCGCTACAGCCTCGATCCGGCGACCCGGCACCGGATGTACGCCAACATCCTCATCGCCATCGGCGCGATCCTGCCGGGCATCGGCGGCACCGCGACGCGGATGGGACACACCGAGGTCCTGTACGTCACGGAGCTGATCGGGCTGGTGCTCACCTGGATCGGCTACCGCATCAGCATCCGGCCTATCACGGCTCGATACGGGATTCAACCGCGCGCAGCCAGCTCCACCGGATGATCCAGCTTCCGGGATAGATCACTCGCCAATACCGCGCGAAGCGCCGCTGGGTCGTCGCGGTCCAGCGCGTGGACACGCGTCTCGGTCGTCACCCGCGTCCATCCGTCCGCTTCAGGAATCACGCGAAAGTTCATCACGGCGCGCGCGAAGCCTGGCCGGCCGAGCGTCCGGAACAGCCCGGGATCCAGCGACGGCGTCTTCCCTTGCCGGGCTGCCCGCACGATCTCCGGCGGCGCTATCACGACGGTGCCCAGCAGCAACTCGCTGTCCGCATCTTCTCCGAGCAACACGAACCCGCCCGCCAACGCGACGTCCAGGATCGGCTTTTCGGCTGACGGGTTGAGAATGTGCTCGCCCTGGCCCCCGCGGCTCGGATTCCGGATGAAGGTGAGCGTGCGGAAGAGGAAGATGTCCGACGATCGGACGGAACGGATCGCGGCGAAGACCTGGCGCGGGCTGGCGCGTACGCGCCGCTCGTGGTACTCGCCAAACTGCCATTCGGGCAGCCACCGATCGATGAGCGTGTCGCGCGCGTCCGTCGTGCGTGTTGCGTCGGGGAGCAGCATCGCGCCGAGCGCCAGGGCTGCGCCGGCTGTCACGACCAACGCGCCGCGCCCGCGCGTGCGGATGCCGAGCCAGCGAAGCGGCCGGATCAGGCTGAGCACGCCGGCAGCGGCCGTCACGGCCCCGGCGTAGAAGAGCGCGGACCCCAGCGCCATCCGATCAGTTCACCACGACGCGCCTTGCGATCTCCAGCATCATCGTCGACGCCGCGCCGCATGTTCTCCACCGAAATACGCTCGTTGTTGCCGTGCAGGCCTCCCTCGTCCTCGAAGGGAATGACCACCGGGACGAAGCCGTAGGCGGTGATGCCCAGGTCGCGCAGGAAGTGGCTGTCCGTGAAGCCTCCGAGGACCGAAGGCACCACCGGAGCCTCGGGGAAGTGCTCCCGGCACACCGCTTCCAACACGCGATACAGCTCGGTGTCGGTCGACGACACCGCGGGCGTGAAGCCCAGTGATCGTCTCGACCTGGATATCGTCGCCGAGCACGCGTCCGAGTTCGGCCAGGAACTGCTTCGGATCCTGATCCGGCAGCAGGCGACAATCGATCTCGGCCCACGCCTCCGGCGGCACGACGTTGATCTTGTCGCTGCCGCCAAGTCGAGTGATCGAGCAGGTATTGCGGACGAGCGTGTGAAGCGTCGGGTCGTCACGCTGGAACTCCGCCACCACTCCCGGCGCGCGCACCGCAGCGGCGATGTCGGCGAACCGCTCGCGCCACTTGGGCCCGGCCACTGGTGCGATTCCCTTGAAGTAGGCGTCGACGGCCGGGACGATGCGTGCCTCGAACTGGTGGTGGCGCAGCCGCTCCAGCGCGGCAATCAGCGCGGTGACTGCCGACTCTGGACGCGGCGTGGATCCGTGACCTGGTTCTCCGCGCGACGTGAGGCGCAGCCAGTACGGGCACCTTCTGAGTGACTTCGACGCTGAACAGGGGCCGGCCTCCGCGGACGCGGCCTTCGCCCCCTTCGTTGAGCACGTAGCCGACGCCCTTGAAAAGGTCCGGGCGGTTCTTGACGAGCCAGCCAGCGCCGAACAAGCCGCCGGCCTCCTCATCCGCCGTCGCCATGAAGATGACGTCGCGGTTCAACGAGATTTTGGATCGGTGCAGCGCGATGAGGGTCGCAAGGTGCAGGATGCCGCTCGACTTGGTGTCGAGCGCGCCGCGGCCATACAGATACCCGTCGAGGATGTCTCCCGACAAGGGGTCGACCTTCCACGACGCCTTGTTGGCTGGCACGACGTCCATGTGGTGCAAGAGCATCAGCGCCGGCTGTGTGCCGCCCTTGAGGCGCGCCCAGATATTGCCGCGGCCCGGCGCCGATTCTGCCGTCTCGTACGGGATGCCTTCGGCGTCGAGGATCGCCTTGAAGAACTGGACGCCTGCCGCTTCGTTGCCCGGCGGGTTGATGGTGTCGACGCGAAGGTAGGCCTGCAGCCAGTTGACGGCCTCATCCTGCAAGGCCTGAGCGCTGACCTGCGCCAGGGCCGGCGTGGCCACCAGCAGGCAAAAAACCATGAGGATGGATTGGCGCATTCGCCATCGTGATTCTGATCCCTTCGGCCAAGGCAGGCCGACACGGCCTGCCGCGCGGCGATGTTACTTCACGACGGCGTCCTCGCCGATTCGAGGCCAGGCACGGCCTTTCGTAGTCCTTGACAACACCCAGGTATTTCCCTACGGTAGCCCCTGTTTGTCGACTGCGGCGCTTCTGCCCGCGGTGCAGCCGTCCCCACATGACGCCGGCTGCTCTTGTCTTTCCGCGCGCCGCGCATCGTGATCCGGCCCGTTGTTGAGAGGAGAGCACGCCATGACGAGCGTCAGCCTTCGCCTCAGGTCGGCCAGTGCCTGCCTGTCAATCAGTGCGTTTCTGCTGTCGGTGCTGGCAGGGCCGGCGCCGGTGAGCGCTCAGGTCCTGTACGGCTCGATTGTCGGCAACGTCGTCGACGAATCCGGCTCCGCCGTGCCGGGCGCCACGGTGACCATCACCGCGGGGGGCACGGGCGCCTCGCGTGAAGTGGTGAGCGATGCGCACGGGCGCCTTCCGGTTCCTCACCGTGCAGCCAGGCACGTACACCGTGACGGTGAAGGTCGACGGGTTCCGCACGTTCATCCGCCCTGACGTCGCCATCAACATGAACGACGTCGCGCGTGTCGACGCGGCGCTGGTCGTCGGCAGCCTCACCGAGACGGTGACGGTCTCGGCCGACACGCCGATGCTGCAGACCGATCGCGCGGAGGTGCGTTCGGAGCTGAAGACGCGCGAGCTGGTGAACCTGCCCGTCTCGATGAACCGGAACTACCAGTACCTGTTCCGCGTGCTGCCCGGCTTCACGCCTCCGGCCGAGGCCCACTCGGTGCCGTCCAACCCGTCGCGCGCGCTGGTCTTCAACGTCAACGGCGCCAGCCGCAGTTCCAACAACGTCCGCATCGACGGCGTGAGCACGACCAACATCTGGCTTCCGCACGTGGCGGCCTACGTGCCCGCGCTCGAGTCGCTCGAAACCGTCAACGTCGTCACCAACAGCTTCGACGCCGAGCAGGGGCTGGCCGGCGGGTCGGCCATCAACGTGCAGATCAAGAGCGGCACCAACAACCTGCACGGGTCGGCTTTCGAGTACTTCACCAACGAGGATCTTCGGACGAGGAACTACTTCGCGCCCCCGAACACGCCGAAGGGGAATTGGGAGTACAACCAGTTCGGCGGCACGGTGGGAGGCCCGATCGTCCGCAACAGGGCCTTCTTCTTCGCCAGCTACGAAGGCACGCGCGACGAGCAGACCTTGAACCGCACCGTGTCGGTGCCGACCGAGGCCCTGCGGCGCGGCGACCTGCGAGCGTCGCCCAATCCCATCTACAACCCGTTTACCGGGACTTCGACCGGCGCGGGCCGCACCCCGTTCGAGAACAACATCATCCCGGCCGAGATGATCGACCCGACCGCGGCGCGGCTGCTCGCCCTGCTGCCGATGCCGAACCTCCGCACCGCGAGCGGTGGGATTGCCGAGACGAACAACTACTTCGCGCAGGCGCCGTTCGTCCTCAACCGGAACACGCTGGACACCAAGTTGAACTGGGTCGCCACCGAGAAGATGAACATCTTCGGCCGGTTCAGCGTGCTGGATTTCTTCACCGAGAACGGCACCAACTTCGGCCGCGAGCTGCAGGGGCAGCCGCTTGGCAGCAGCAACCCGGGGACCGGCGAGGGCAACACCTACAACGTCTCGGCGGGCGCCACCTATACGCTGTCGTCCACGCTGGTGATGGACGCGCACGTGGGGTTCGTGCGCATGAACACCGGCGTCGCGCAGTCCGATATCGACGAGAACAAGGGACTGGACGTGCTGGGACTGCCGGGCACCAACGGCCCGAACGACTACGAAGGCGGCACGCCGCTGTTCGACCTCGACACCTACGCGGATCTCGGCACGACCGACACGTTCATGCCGTACTACCGCAGCGACGATCAGTATCAGACCGTGCTGAACGTCAACTGGATCAAGGGCGGCCACAACGTCAGGTTCGGCACCGACATCTACTATCAGGCGCTCAACCACACCCAGCCCGAGATCAGCGGCGGCGACAGCCTGGGGGCGCGCGGCGGCTTCCGGTTCCAGTCGGGACCGACCCAGATCCAGGGCGGGCCCGGCGGCAACCAGTACAACGCGTTCGCGTCGTTCCTGCTGGGCGTGCCCAACCGGATTGGCCGGCTCAAGCTGGTCGAGCCCTACACGACCCGGAACTGGCAGTACAGCCTCTACGTGCGCGACCAGTGGCAGGTCTCGTCGAAGCTGACCGTCTCTTTCGGCACGCGCTGGGAGTATTACCCGGTGCCCACGCGCGCCCACCGCGGGCTCGAACGCTACAACGTCGACACGAACCAGATCATGGTCGGCGGCATCGGCAGCGTGCCCGAGGATCTGGGCGTGAGCGTGAGCAAGACGATGTTCGCGCCGCGCCTGGGGATGACCTGGCGTGCGTCGGAGGGCATGGTCGTGCGCGCCGGCTTCGGCATCACCAACGACCCGTACTCGCTGGCCAGGCCGCTGCGCACCAATCACCCGGCGGTGCTCAACCTGCTGCTCGACGCGCCCAACTCGCTGTCGTATGTACAGCCGCACGTCCGACGGGATCCCGCTCATCCCGGATCCCGATCTCGGCAACGGCCTCATCCCGGTGCCGAGCCCGATCACCGTCTTCACGCTGGAGGACGAGTTCGTTCGCGGCTACATCCGATCGTTCAACGTCGCCGTGCAGAAGGAACTGAAGTGGGGGTTCGTCGGCGAGGCCGCCTACGTCGGGACGCGCCAGATCGATCAACTCGGCTTCCGCGAGCTCAACTGGTCGCCGATCGGCGGCGGGCAGGCCGGCAGGCAACTGAACAAGAAGTTCGGCCGCACCGGGCAGACGCGTCTGATCGCGCCGGTCGGCGACAGCCAGTACGACGCGCTGCAGGCTCGTCTGCAGCGGCGGTACGCCAACGGCTTCCAGTTTGGCGTCAACTACACCTGGTCGAAGTCCACGGGCGTGCTGCCGGACAGCGACAACGCGCTGCGGATCAACATCCCCGAGTACTACGACCTGAACAAGTCGCTCAGCAACTTCGACCGGACGCACAACCTGGCCATCACCAACATCGCGGAGCTGCCGTTCGGGCCGGGCCGCCGGTGGGTCAACGACGGCGGGCTCCTGTCGCAGATCGTCGGTGGCTGGCAGGTGAACAACATCCTCAGCTTCTACAGCGGCCTGCCGTTCGGCGTGACGGCGTCTGGCACGTCGCTCAACGCGCCGGAGAACGAACAGCGCGGCGATCAGGTCGTGGAGGATCCCCAGATTCTTGGGGGCATCGGCGCGACAAATCGCGTACTTCGATCCGCTGGCGTTCAAGCCCGTCACCGAGCCGCGCTTCGGCACGGCGGGGTTCAACAGCCTGCGCGGGCCCGGTGTGGCGTCGTGGGACCTCGATGCGTGGTCCGGCAGTTCGACCTGCCGCGGCAGATGAACCTGCAGATAAGGATGGAGGCGTTCAACCTCACCGATCGCCCCCGCTTCTCCAACCCGGGGAACAACGTGTCGAACCTGCAGCTCAATCCTGACGGGAGCGTCCGCAACCTGAACGGGTTTGCGGTCGTCACCGGCACGCAGGACGGCAGCGAGCGGCAGATTCGCTTCGGCGTACGACTGGGCTGGTAGGTCGGTCATTTCGCCTGGGTGAGAGCGCGCCCGCGCTCTCACCCGGGCCAATCACGCGCCCCGCTTCATGCGCAGTCCAGCTGGCGCGCTACTTGACGCCGATCACCATCGAATCGGGCCCGACCAGCGGCTCGACGCGCGTGGCCAGGAACCCCGCGTCCTTCATCCACCCCGCGCAGTCGGCGCCGGTGTAGTCGAAGCCGCCCGGCGTCTCGATGAGCATGTTCAGGCTCATCAGGAGTCCGAATGCATTCTTCGATCGGTCGTCGTCGATGATGGCCTCGTAGACGATGAGCGCGCCGCCGGCGGGCAGGGCGTCGAAGGCCTTCCGAATGAGCATCTTCTTGTCGGCAGATCCCAGTCGTGCAGGATATGGCCCATCAGCACGACGTCGGCCTTCGGGAGCGGCTCCTCGAAAGAAGTCGCCGGGCACGAACCGGACGCGGTCGGCGACGCCGACCTGCTGCGCGTACGCCTCGAAGATCGGCGCGACCTCGGGCAGGTCGAAGGCCTGACCCTGCAGGTGCGGGTTGGCCAGCGCAATCTGCGCCGCCAGATCGCCTTGCGCGGTGCCCACGTCCACAAAGGTGCGGTAGTCCTTCCACGGAAAGGCCCGGGCGATGGTCATGTTGGCGCCGTGGCTGATGCCGGTCATGGCGGCCAGGAACTGCTGCAGGCGCGCCGGATCGGCGTAGAGCGTCTGGAAGACGCCGGGACCGCCGCTCTTCGACTTCGTTTTGTGGCATGCCCGTCCGCAGGGCTTCGGTCAGGTGGCCCCAGAACGGATAGAGGCGATGGTTGGCCATCTCCAGGATGCCGCCGAGATACGACGGCTTGCCCCTGTCGAGAAACAGGTCCGTCTCGGGCGTGTTGGCGTAACAATCCCCGCTGCGCGTGAGGAAGCCGAGCGCGACGAGCGCGTCGAGGAAGTCGCGCGCCGAGCGCGGGTGCAGGCCCAGCCGTCCGCTCAGCGTGTCGAACGGTTCGGCGCCACGCGCCAGCTCGGTGAACACGCCCATCTCTATGGCGCTCAGCAACGTCTTCGACGCCCAGAAGGCGAGCCCGGTCTGCAGAATCTTCTCTGGCGTCAGTCCCTCGTGCATGTTGTCTCCTCCCGCGATCATGCGACATCACTTCGCGGCAGGGCTGGCCATAGTCTCGTAGTTTCCGAGTCTGGTTCCGAGAGCAGCAAGGCGCGGCGATCATACAGGAAATGCGCGCGTGCCCGAAGCGCCCAACCTGCCTGCGTCACGGTCCCGTACAGCGCGAGTCGTCGCGGTGCACGAAGTACGGCCGGTAGGCCGGTGAGGCGGGGTTCATGCAGCCGGAAAGGTTCAGAAGTCGGATGTTGCGGAACTCGACCGGCTGGCTCTCGGCCTGCAGGCCGATGTAGCCGTCGGCGAGAACGGCGCCGTCTTTCTTGATGGCCGGGTCAAAGCCAGTGGCGACTCCGCCGCCGATGGTCGGGTGCTCGTACTGGAGCACGACCTGGCCGCCTATCAGGTGACGCACCCGTTCGGCCCCCAGCACCTCCACTTCGACGGCCACCCACCCCTCGTCGCCGTAGAGCCTGGAGGTGGAGTTGACGCAATGCGCCTTCACCATCGCGCCTTTCATGACGATCTCGGTCCCCGGCGTGCACACGTTCATGGTGGTGCGGTTGCCGGCCAGGAACTGCGCCTCCACGGAGATTGGCCAGTCCTGGTCTTTGAGGATGGTCTCCGGCGCCTGGGAGTGGACCATCACGCCGCTGTTGAGGCGTGCGTACCCTGGGCCGCCGCGCGCCTGCTCGCCGAAGAACCGGTACTCGAGGGCAAGGACATAATGGGAGAGCTTCTGTTTGTAGAAGAGGTGTCCGAACCGGGCGCCGAACTCGCCGTACTTGTCGTACATCACCCGGATGGCGCCCTGCTCCACGCGAAAGGTGTCGGCGTAGTTGTCCCCCAGTTCGTGGTGGGCGAACTTCACCACCCAACCGTCGAGATTGCGGCCGTTGAAGATCGCCTGCCAGTCGGTCTGGGGCGCCGTGCGCCAGTCGGCCGGGGCAGACTGCGGAAGAACCAGAAGGGCGATGAGGACGGCCAGCAGTCTCATGGAGTGTTCCTTGGCATCACCCTGGAGAGTGTAGAGTAGATTCGTGCCGCCTGCCCTGCCCTCTCGGGAGTGCGACGATGCCCCCCAGTCGCCACGGTCGTCGAGGAATCGCGCTCGCGCTGCTCGTCGGGATGGCCGGCTGCGAGATGCCCTCGCTGCCGATGGCGCCATCGGATCTCACCAGCGGCGTCTCGATTTACGAGCACGCCAATTTCCTGGGCAACTCGGCGCTGCTGACTGAAAGCAACACCGACCTGTCGGAGTACGACGGCCCGTGCGAGCATGACGCGATGGCGAGACCACGATCCACGACTGGAACGACTGCGTGTCATCGGTCAGGGTCGCGCCAGGATGGCGGGCGATTGCTTACCGCGACACCGATTATCGTGGGCAGTCGGTCGAGCTGTCGGCCGATGCGCCAAACCTGCAGCTGGTCGCGGGTAGCTGCTCGCACGACGGGTTGAACGACTGCATCACGTCGATCAAAGTCATCATGCCCGGGCGCGCCTTCTAGGCTCCAGATCGGGCAGCCATGCCGTGAGCAGGCCGAGCGCGGGCAGCCACGCACAGACGTGATAGACCGTCGTCATGCTGGTGGCATCGGCCAGCGCCCCGAGCGCGGCCGCGCCGAGGCCGCCGATGCCGAACGCGAGGCCAAAAAAGAGCCCCGAGATCATCCCGACATTGCCGGGCACGAGCTCTTGCGCATAGACCAGGATGGCCGAAAATGCCGAGGCGAGAATCAAGCCGATGACGGCGCTCAGCACGCCCGTGACCGCCAGGCTCGCGTGCGGCAGCGCGACGGAAAACGGCAGCACGCCCAGGATGGACCCCCAGATCACGTACTTGCGGCCGTAGCGATCGCCGACCGGTCCGCCGAGGATCGTGCCCGCCGCGACCGACCCGAGAAAGACGAACAGGTGCAGCTGCGCGCTGCGCACCGAGACGCCGAAGGTCTCGATCAGATAGAACGTGTAGTACGTGCTCAGGCTCGCCAGGTAGACATACTTCGAAAACACCAGCACCAGCAGTATCGCCAGCGCGCGTCTCACCTCGGCCCGCGTGAGGTGATGATGCGGGGCGTGGGCCGGGTGGACGGACCGTGGCTGCCGAGGCGCTCGGCGACGGTACCAGCCGCCGACGCGCCAGAGCACCGCGATTGCCACGACCGGCACGATCGCAAACCACAGGAGGCTGCGCTGCCCGCGCGGCAGCACGATGAGCGCCGCCAGCAGCGGGCCGACGGCCGACCCGGCGTTTCCGCCTACCTGGAACAGCGACTGCGCAAGACCGTGCTGTCCCCCCGACGCGAGTCGCGCGATGCGCGAGGACTCGGGATGAAACACCGACGACCCGATGCCGATCAACGCCGCCGCCGCAAGTACGGCGCCGAATCGTTCCGACAGCGCCAGCAACACCAGGCCCACCAGCGTGAACGACATGCCAATCGCCAGCGACTGCGGCTGCGGTCGCCGGTCGGTGTACGAGCCAATCACCGGCTGCAGCAGCGACGCGGTGAGCTGATTGACCAGCGTGATCAGGCCGATGTGGCCGAAATCGAGCCGCAACGCGGTCTTGAGGATCGGATAGATCGACGGCAGCAGCGACTGCACCATGTCGTTCAGGAGGTGGCAGAGGCTGAGCGCGCCGAGCACGCGAAACGCGGTCTGGTCGCCTTGTGGAGGGTTCGGAGTCTCGGGCGGCGACGACATCAGTGGTGGGTAAGCCTGCTGACGTTGGCAGTATACCCGGCCGTCGCGCAGGGCTGAAGCCCTGCCACCGACGTGCTCTGCGCTATGATGCCCGCGCATCGCCAGACGCGCGACCAGAGGACGCCTCAGATGGCCCACGATCCATCAAAGCCCAAGCCCCGATGTTGCGAGGGCGACGACTGCGGTCCACAGGTGGATCGGCGCGACTTCGTGAAGTCGGTCAGCCTCGGCCTGGGCGGGCTGGCTTCCCTGGGAGGTCTCACCGCGCCAGAGGCCGAGGCCGCGCAGCGCGACGCGAGCGAGCGGCTCGTGCTCGACGACAAGACCTGGCCGTCGCTGCGCGTGTTCGACGAGGCGCACCTGGACCGTATCGCGCTGCCCATCGGCGGCATCGGCACCGGCACGGTTTCGCTCGGTGGCCGGGGCGACCTGCGCGACTGGGAGATCATGAACCGGCCGGCCAAGGGCTTCGTGCCCAGGCTCGGCAACCAGGACTCGGTGGGTCCCTTCCTCTCGCTGTTCGCTCAGGAAGATGGCCAGCCTGCGGTGTGCCGTCTGCTCGAGGGCCCCAGCCCGATCTCGGAGTACGAAGGCAGCCACGGCGCCCGCACGCCGAACGAGCACATGCCGCGCTTCCGCGGGTGTCGATTTGCCGCGGCGTATCCGTTCGGGCGAGTGATGCTGTCCGATCCCGATGTCCCGCTGGACGTCGAGCTGAAGGGGTTCAATCCGCTGGTGCCGGCGGACCCGGACGCCAGCGGAATCCCGCTCGCCGTCTTCACAGTCACGATGCGCAACCTTCGGGCGCGCGCGGTGACAGCGAGCGCCGCGATCAGCCTTCCCAACTTCATCGGCGTGGACGGGGCAGTAACCGCCACCGACTGGAAGGGCGACAGCTGGCCTGCTGGCGCGCGGAGGAATCGGAACACCGCGCGCGCCTCCGATCACGCGACCGGCGTGCTGTTGTCGTCGGCCGGAGTCGATGACTCGGCGGCGGCCTGGGGCACCATCGCCATCGCGACGACGGCGCGCGAGGGGGTCTCGCGACGAACGGCCTGGGACAGCGGCCGATGGGGCACGCCGCTCCTGGATTTCTGGGACGACTTTGCCGCCGACGGCCGGCTCGACGAGCGGACGCCGCGCAAGGCCATCGACGCGCCGATGGCTTCGCTGGCGGTGACCCTTGCCATTCCGCCTGGCGAGAGCCGCGACGTCACGCTGCTGCTGGCCTGGCATTTTCCGAACCGCTACAGCTGGCAGCCGCGCGGCCAGCCGCCGGGGCCCGACGACCGCGTCGGCAACTTCTACACGACGCGCTATCGCGACGCGTGGGAGGTCGTCGACCGCGAAGCGCCGCGGCTCGAGGACCTGCGGCAGCGCACGCACCGCTTCGTGCGAGCGTTCACGGAAAGCAACCTGCCGCCGGAAGTCAAGGAGGCGGCGCTCAGCAACCTCAGCACGCTGCGCACGCAGACATGCTTTCGCACCGAAGACGGACGCTTCTTCGGGTTCGAAGGCAGCAACAACCACAGCGGCTGCTGCTGGGGCTCCTGCACTCACGTCTGGAACTACGAACAGGCCACGGCGTTTCTTTTCGGCGGGCTCGCGTGGTCGATGCGCGAGATCGAGTTCGCCCACGCGACCGATGCCACCGGCCTCATGAGCTTCCGCGTGCACCTCCCGCTGGAGCGCGCACAGGAGTTCGGCAAGGCGGCCGCCGACGGTCAGATGGGCTGCGTGATGAAGGTCTATCGCGACTGGCAGCTCTCGGGAGACGAAGCGGCGCTCAAGAGCCTGTGGCCGCACGTGAAGCGGTCGCTGGAGTTCTGCTGGATTCCGGGCGGGTGGGACGCCGACAAAGACGGCGTGATGGAAGGCGCGCAACACAACACGATGGACGTCGAGTACTACGGACCCAATCCGCAGATGGGCCTGTGGTACCTGGGCGCCCTCAAAGCCGCCGAGGCGATGGCGCGCCACCTCGGCGAGACGGCATTTGCCGACACGTGTCTGGATCTGTTCAGCCGCGGCAGCGCCTGGATCGACGCGCAGCTGTTCAACGGCGAGTACTACGAGCACCAGATCCGGCCGCCGGCCAGCGCCGATGCCGTGGCGCCGAGCCTGCTGGTCGGCATGGGCGCCGACGACATCACCAAGCCCGACTACCAGCTCGGCTCCGGGTGCCTCGTCGATCAACTCGTCGGCCAGTACATGGCGCACGTCGTCGGGCTCGGCTACCTGGTGAAGCCCGAGCGGGTGAAGACGACGCTCGCGAGCATCCTCAAGTACAACCGGCGAACCGACCTGCACGCGCATTTCAACCCGCTGCGCAGCTTTGCGGTCGCCGGTGAATCAGCGCTGCTGATGGCGAGCTATCCGCGCGAGCGCCCCGCGAACCCGTTTCCGTACTTCGGCGAGGTCATGACCGGCTTCGAGTACACCGCGGCCGTCGGGATGCTGTACGAGGGGATGATCGGCGAAGGCCTCCAGTCGATTCGCGACATCCGGGCACGCTACGATGGCCTGAAGCGCAATCCCTTCGACGAAGCCGAGTGCGGCCACCACTACGCGCGCGCGATGGCGAGCTGGGCGGCCGTGCTCGCGCTCACGGGGTTCCGTTATTCGGCGGTGACGCGCGAGCTGGCGCTGGCCGGCAAGCCTGGCCGGTTGTTCTGGTCAACCGGTTACGGGTGGGGCACAGGCACCATCGCGGGCACCGCCCGTCAGGGCTGGACGCTCACGCTCGACGTCATCGAGGGGCGACTGACGCTCGGCAGCGTCGCCGTCGACACGGCGAAAGCCGTCATCACACCCGAGCGGACGTTGTCTGCCGGCGAGTCTCTTGCGGTCGAGGTGCGTTGAGCCATGCTGATTCATGAACTGACGCACTGCGGAGTGTCGGAAAGTGCTGCGGACGCTGCCACATGGCGCGGCTGGCGTGCTGCCGCGACGACCACCCGTACGTCGTGCCGATCTCGTTACGATTTCGACGGCGAGCACCTCTACGGCTTCTCGACGCTCGGCCAGAAGATCGTGTGGATGCGGGAGAACTCCGAACGTCTGCGTCGAGGTGTCCGACGTCAGGATCGGTTTCACTGGACGACGGTGATGGTGTTCGGAGGATACGAAGAGCTCCGAGCGCCTGCTGAGCACCAGCGGGCGCGCATGCGCGCCCGGCGTCTCTTCGAGCAGCGCGAGGAGTGGTGGCAGCCGGCGGCGGCCAAGGCCGGGCCGGTCCGGAGCATCACGTGCCGATCGTCTATCGCATCGACATCGAGCGGGTCAGCGGGCGGCGGGCCGATCGGCCGGCCACTTTGACCGTCAGAACCCGTATTCGATGCCGAGAAGCGGCGTCACGCGATCGGTCAGCCCGTTGGTGCCGAGCGTGAAGCGGAGATTGAAGTCCACCAGCAGTCGCCCGCTGAGGTTGGCCTTGAACCCGACGGCGGCGCTCGACGCCCAGAACGACTCGTGGAAGATCGCGATGTCGTCGAACGTCGCGGAGCCGGTCGTGCCGACGGCGGTAAAGGGCTCGATGCGGACGCGCGGCGAGTTGATGGCGCGGCGCCCCAGCAGGTCGGCCGTGAGGCTGAACTTGTCGGTCACGCCGATGTCGGCGCCAAACGCGTACAGGAGTTGATCCGGCAGGTCGTCTTTTTCGCCGGTCTCGACGTCGCCGGCCAGCACGCTTTCGCCATTCCATTGGTAGCCAAGGTTCACGTGCGGCGAGACCCGGCGGTACGACCCTGAATAGGCGAGAAACGGCTTGACGCCGAACGCCCCCGACCCGAGCAGGTTCCGCTCGTCGCCGGTGGGCATGCGCATGTCCACGCCGACGGCCAGTCCGCGCGGGCCCTCGCGCATCACGGCGCTCTTCACGCGCACGATCAGATCGCCGAGGCCGCTCGCCGAGCCACCCGCCTCGAAGTTCCGATTCGAGCCGATGCCGTCGGGCGCATCAGGATCGCGGAAGAAGTGCACGGTTGTCGCATCGAGCGTCCCCAGGCGCCTCATCGTCGCCGCCGATGTCACGTGGAGGTTCGTATTCACGACCGGCACGGCCAGCGACACGTCCAGCCGGTCGGTCAGACCGTAGGTCAGGGCGCCGGTCCACTGGCCAACCGACACGTCGATCGCGCTCGCAGTGGTCACGACGTCGGCGCGGCCGCCGCCGAGCTGGAAGTCGTCGTGCGTGAAGACCGAGGGCACGGAGCTCAGGTCGATGCCTTCCAGCTGATCGAACGAGAAGTGCTGGAAGTTGAAGCCGAAGGCGAACCGTCCCTTGCCGATGGTCTCGGCCCTGTCGGTGAGAATCGGGCCGAAGCTCTGCGTGGATCGGACAAACGTGCCGGTCGCCGCGTCGAAGCGATAGGTGAAACCCGAGGCGGGCGACGGCAGCGGCAGCGAGGTGAGCTGGCTGGCCAGGGCGATGTTGAACTGGGTGAAATTCGACTGGAACGCGCTGTTGAAGTGCGCAGAGTGCGTGGATCCGTCAGGCAGCACTGACTCGCTGTTGACGACCAGCCCGTTGGGGCCAAACAGGTCGGCAAAGACCGACGCGAGCCGGGGCGGCCGCGATTGCGCGAGCGCGGATGGCACGGGCATGGATGTCAGCACAAGGACGATCAGGGCTCGTCGCAGCATGGACCCTCCGGACATATCTCGGACCACAGCAAAGCGGCGTCGGGAACTCACCGCAACGGTCGATGGCTCACCGATTCAATCAGCCACCCGCTGGCTGCGTGCCGCAGCGTCAACGTGGTGGTGGTGTCGCTTCGCAACTGCTGGCCGTCGCGCGTTCGCAGACTGTAGTGGCGTACCGCGGTGACGGTCGCCGTCGCGCCGTTGACGTCGATCCGGGGGCTCGCCAGCTCGACGCTGATGGATCGCGCGTTCGCGAAATCGGCTTCGACCGCCTCCTGCTGCGACCGGCTCAGCCCGGGCCACACCGCCTTGAGCGCCGCGACGTCCCGCTGCTCGAGCGCGGACGTATAGCGGCGCAGCGTCGCTGCCACGGCTTCCTGCGCGGTTGGCTGAGCAGGCGCCGGAGCCGGCGCCGGTGAAGGCGGGACCGGCGCGGGACGCGGAAGCGGCTGCGGAAGTGCGGGTGCCGTCGCCGGAGGTGGTGTCGCCGGCGGTGTCTGACGCGCGGCCTGTTCGGCACGCCGCCGGCCTTCCTCGGCCGCGCGTGCGCGGGCTTCCGCCGCCTGCTTTTCGGCGTCGGCGGCTGCCGCTGCACTCCTGAAGAGCGTCGCCGCCGACTCCATGCGAGCGGCGGCCACGGCAAACCGCTGCTGGCGCAGGTCCTCGCGCGCGCGCGTCTCTTCTCGCTCCGCCGACGCATAGAGCTGCGGGGCGAGCTCCCGGGCGTTGGCTGCTTGAGCGGCGGCTTTGCCGGCGTCCATCTGCACAAGCGCGGCGGAGGCATGCTTGCGATCGACCGCAACTGCGGCGTCACGCGACGATTCGGACGTCCGCGGCGGCCGCGCCGGCGGGTCCACCTGCGGAGCGGCGATTGGCGGGGCTTCGGGTGCTGGTGGCGCCGGCGGCGGCGTTGGCAGCGCCGGCTGTGTCGGCGCAACCGGGGGCGCGGTTGTGACGGTCGCGGGAGCTTGCTCGGTCGGAGGAGGTGTCTGGCGTCCGACGACAAGCCATCCAGCCACACCCAGCAGGACGAGCGACACTGCACCGATGAGCCAGGTTCGACGCGGCTTGACCTGGCTGGTGGCTCCACCCTGCGCGACGACCGGTGCGGGGGTAAGGGGCCGTGGGTTGGTGAGCGGCACCGTCTCGTCGGAGATCGTCGGCGAGTTGTCCGGATTGTAGTCCCCTGGAGGCGGGGTTGTTCGCGACCCGGAAGGAGCGCTCAGCGCCGCTTCGACCCGGCTGATGACGCGTCGATCCGCGCCTCGCATCGGCTCGTACGCCGCCTCGAGGTCGCGCAGCAGATCGGTCATCCGCTGATAGCGATCCTCGCGGGCCTTCGCCATGGCCCGGTCCACAAGAGTCGTCAGTGGCGGCCCCACGGCGGGATCGAGCTCGTCGAGCGCCGTCGGGACCTCGTGCAGGATCTTGTACATCGTCGACGCGGCCGAGTCGCCCTGGAAGGGCTTCCGCCCTCCGAGCAGCTCGTAGAGCAGCACGCCGAACGAGAAGATGTCGGCACCGATGGTCCGCGCGTTCGCCGCGCAGTTGCTCCGGCGCCATGTAGTTCACGGTGCCGACCATGACGTTGCTGCGCGTCAGCTCCGACGTGATGAGGCGCGCGAGGCCGAAGTCGAGGATCTTGACGCCGCCATCGTCGGTGACGAAGATGTTGGCCGGCTTGATGTCGCGGTGGATCAGCCCGCACACGTGCGCATGCGCCAGCCCCTCGCAGATGCTCAGGGCCAGCTCGAGCTTGCGTGTGAGGGACATGCCCTCCGGGTCGTGCAGGCGCTGATCGAGGTCGCGTCCCTCGAGGTACTCCATCGCCAGGTACGGCGCGCCGTCCTGCTCGCCCAGGTCGTAGATCGTGATGATGTTGCGGTGCGAGAGCTGCGCCGCGGCCCGCGCTTCCCGGAAGAACCGCTCGCGATGATCGGGGTTGGCGTCGAGCTGGCCGGAGATGACTTTGACGGCGACGACACGCGTGAGCAGCGGGATCGAAGGCCTTGTAGACCGTCCCCATGCCGCCCTGGCCGAGCTTCTCCGTGATTTCGTAGCGTCCTACGCGATTCAAGACACTCTCATGACTGGGATCCGACGAAGCGTAACTTTGTCGCCGGCTTGACGCAATGCCCTTCAGTCCTTCCGGTATTTTTCGACATCCACCCACGCGCCCCCGGCCAGGACACGCTGAACCGTGCGGATTTCCGAGATTTGCCGCAGCGGATTGCCCGTCAGCACGATGAGATCGGCGAGTTTGCCCGGCTCGATCGTGCCCAGATCGCCGGCGCGCCCGAGGAAGGCCGCGCCGGTGGCCGTGGCGGCCTGTACGGCCTGCATCGGCGTCAAGCCCGCGTCGACCAGCAGCTCCATTTCGCGCCATGGGGCCTCGCCACGCCCCGCAAACGGCACCGTCGAATGCCCGCCCACGACGATCCGCCCGCCCGCCTCGAAGGCGCGGCGGGTCGTGGCCAGCATCTTTCTGAAGCCGTTGACGCGGGTTGCGATCAGCTCCGGCGTGTCCTTGGGCTCGGATGGAACGCCTGGCCGCCGCTCGAAGACGGCAAGGGTCGCGTCGATGAATGGCTTCTGCTTGCCGATGATCGCCCAGAGTGCGCGGGCATCCGCGCTGTCGAGGTCAAGGTCCGCAAAGGCCGCGTAGCGGCCTGCGCTCCTGGCCGCATTGTCGGCCAGGACGGCTTGCCGATAGCGCTCGCGCTCGAGCTGCGGCAGCAGGCTGGGCCCGAGCGAGGTGATGTGCTCGACGCCATCGAGGCCGTACGCGAACAGCTCGCCGGCCTCCAGCTGCTCCAGGTGTGCGGTCGAGATGACGTGATGCTCGCGGCACACGTCAATCACGGCCTTGGCGCTGCCGAGCGGCAATCGGAAATAGATCTTGATCGCCGTCGCGCCCTGCCTGATCGCGCGCTCGGCGAACCAGCGTGCTTCCTGCGCGTCGCGCGCCACGACCGAGTCGTTGGGATAGGCGGGGCGTTCGCCGTCGATGTGAGGGCCAGCCGTGTGGATGCGCGGGCCGCGCAGCCCGTCGGCCGCGATCATCGCCCGCAGCCCGGCGAAGTACTCGTCCCACTGGCCGGGGTCGCGGAAGGCCGTCACGCCGTTGGCGAGTTGCCGCAGCGCCAGCTTCGGGTCCGGCGGCTTGTTCTCGAGGTGGAAGTGCATGTCCACCAGGCCCGGCAGCACCGTGCGGCCCGACAGGTCCACGCGCTCGGCGCCGGCGGGAACCGGCACGCTCGCCGCGGCTCCCACGGCGCTGATGCGCTCGCCGTCGATGACGATGCGGGCGTCTTCGATGGGGGGCCTGCCGGTGCCGTCCACCAGACGCGCGTGCTCGAGGACGAGCACGCGTCCGGTGGGTTGGACCGCGGCGACGGCTAGGAGGGCAAGAATGACACTGCGCATGAGCGCGCAGTGTACCGCGAGGCGCCGCTGGTCGGAACCTTCGGCGCTCAAGGCAGCGCTCGGGTTGGCGAAGTCCGGCACCGGGTCCTTCCACAGGTAGTGATTGAACCACTCGAGGTTGTGCCGCATCACGGCCCGCATGGCCTTCGGCTTGTTGATGCCGTGGCCGAAGCCCTTGTAGACGACCATCGACACCGGCACTCCGCGGTCTTCCAGTCCCTGCCGTAGCTCGTACGCGTTCGGGATCGGCACGCGGCGGTCGTTCTCGCCGTGCTGAATCAGCGTCGGCGTCTTTGCCTGCAGGATGTGCGTCATCGGCGAGGTCTTCACGTAGATCGCCGGGTCGGCCGCGGGATCCTTCCCGAGATACTGGATCGTGAACGGCGTGATGTCGGTGTTGTAGTAGTAGGTTGCCCAGTTCGAGATGCCGGCGCCCACCGACACCGCCGCGCACTTGGTAGTCGACGTCGTCAGGAACGCCGAGATGTAGCCGCCCTGGCTCCAGCCCATGCAGCCGACACGCGCCGGATCGACCCAGCCTTTGGCCACGAGGTGGTCGATGCCCGCGACGACGTCCCACGCGTCGCCGACGCCGAGATTCCGCACGTTGAGCTGCCGGAACTTCTCGCCGTATCCCGCGCTGCCGCGGTAGTTCACCTTCAACACCATCGCGCCGCGTCCGACCCACGTGTCGACGGGGTAGTAGCGATTCTCCAGCAGCACGGGCCGGTCGATGCCGGTCGGGCCGCCATGGATGATGACCAGCAGCGGGTACTTCTTCGTCGAGTCGAAATCCGCCGGCCGCACGAGCACGCCCTCGATCGCCGTGCCGTCCTGGCTCTTCCACTGCACGACCTCGCGCCGGCCCACGCGATAGGACGCCAGTTGCGACGTCATGTCGGTGAGCTTCCGCGGTGAAAAGCCGGTGCGGCTGGCCGCATAGACCTCCGCCATCGTCGTCGGCGACGCGGCGCCGAATGCGACCGACGAGCCGTCCTTCGAGACAGAGAAGCCAAATCCGATGAGCGCATCGGGCTGGCTGATGCGCGTGATGGCCTTCGAGGAGGGATCGGCGACGAACAGATGGCTGGTGGTCTTGTGCAGGCCCGGAAAACAGGATCCCCACGCTGGTCCAGTCGATCAGGTTCGGGTCTTCGTCGAACGCGTCGGTGACCGATACCGGCGTGCCTCCTGACGCGGCCACGACGGCGATGCGTCCGTTGGCATGAAAGTAGTCCGGGCGGCTCATCGCCGACTCGAACGCGATCTTCGATCCGTCGGGCGACCAGCGCGGGCTCGTATCGGGGCCTGCCTGGGTCACCAGCGCCGCCACAGTGTCGGTGGCCAGGTCCAGCGTGTAGACGTCGGCTGTGTGCCCCTGCACAAGGTCGGCGTTCTTCGTCGCGTGGAATGCCAGCTTCGTTCCGTCGGGGGCCCAGGCCAGCGAGCCGACATTGAACGTGTTGCCCTTCGTGCGTTGCGTGCCCGTGACCGGCGCCTTCAAGGCCTCGGCGACGTCGAACGTCCAGATATGGGTGAAGACGTACTCGCCGCGTACGACCTCGAAGTCGCCCATGCGATCCTTGCGGGCCTTGCGCTCCTTCGACTCGGCATCCGCGGCGAGATAGGCGATGCGCGCGCCGTCGGCCGACCACTCGAAGCCGTTGACGGCCGTCTCGCTCTTCGTCAACTGCACCGCTTCGCCGCCGTCTGGACGGATCGCGAAAATCTGGTTCTTGTCGCCGACCCGGGCGCTCGTGAAGCCGATCCACTGGCTGTCCGGCGACCACTGCGCCCCGCCGGATGATTTCTGGCCGCGAGTCAACTGGACGGGTGTCCCGCCGGAGGTTGGGACCGCCCAGAGCTGCGTGACAAAGGCGTCCTGTTCGAAATCGGTCTCGGTGACGCCGTAGACGACCCACTTGCCGTCGGGCGAGATCTGCACGCCGGCGATCGTCTTGAGCGTCAGCACGTCCTCGATGCCGGGCACGCGTGGCGCATCATCTGCGGTGGGCACGGCCACGGCGCTGGCCGCCAGGGACACGACGAGCAGGGCACGGGGCAGCATGGCGCCGCAGTATACCCGCCGAGCGCGATTAGCGGGCAGGCGGATCGTGCGGATCGACGCGGCCGCGATGGCACGTCGCGCAGTTGATGAAGCGGTCCTGGGGAGTGCCTTCGAGGTGCTCCATTTTGGCGAGTTGCTGGTTGATGCCGTGGTGCATCACCGCCATCTCACGCGCCGCGCGCTTGGGGCGCAGATCGTCGCTGGCAAAGTCGTCTTCGACGTGGCAGTGCGTGCAGCGCACGCCCAGCGCCCTGGCGTACCCGCCATTCATGATTCCAAGAAAGTCGCCTGCCGGTACGTCCTCCAGCCATTCGATCTTGATGTTCTTGAACACTGCGGAGGCTGGCTCCGACTCGCGTGCACCGAGCCGCTGCTTGAGCCTTGCCTCGACGCGATCGTTGAACTCCTGCGTGGTGAGCGAGTCCTGTGACGACGCGCCGGCGGCAGCGGGCGAACCCGAGATCGATTGCGCTGCGTGAAATGCCATGCTGAGCGCGGCACTCGAGAGCAGGATGACGATGAGCGGTCGGCGCACGGCGTGCCTCCGCCGTGGATGGTACGCTCGATCGGCCGCGCGTGTGTCGTGTGACGGAATCTCGCTGGGACGGCCGTTGGGACCGGCGCGCTAGCGCTGAACCGCGGTCTGCAATGCCGCCGCGGTTGCGGCATCGGCCGGGAAGAACGACTCGATCGCCAGCTCTGACAGCGTGATATCGACTGGCGTCCCGAAGATCGTCGTCGTGCTCACAAACGACATCACGCCGGCCTCGGTTCGCAGGCGCAGCGGCACGAGGACACCTCCGAAGTCGCTCGGTGCCTCCTGCCGCGCCACGCCGTCGTCGGCCAGGGGATAGCGGCGCAATTCGTCCAGGAGCGCCGAGAGTGTCGCATCGGCGGTGGCGGCAACTTGCCGCCGGAGGCGCTCGACGATGTGCGTGCGCCACTCGGACGCATTCACGATCCGGGGCGCGATGCCCCCGGGATGCAGGCTGAGGCGAAGGACGTTCACCGGCGGTTGCAGGAGGCTCGGGTCGATGCCGGCCAGCAGCGGCGCGACCGCTCGATTGGCGGCGACCAGCGTCCAGTGCCGGTCGATGGCCAGCGCGGGGTACGGCTCGTGCCCCTTCAAGACGAGGTCCACCGCCCGGCGTGCGACGTCGAGCGCTGGATCCGCCAGCGGGCGCTCGGCAAAGACGGGCGCGAAGCCTGCAGCGATGAGCAAGGCGTTGCGTTCGCGGAGCGGGACGTCGAGCCGTTCGGCCAGCAGGAGCACCATCTCGCGGCTGGGCTTGGCCCGGCCCGTCTCGAGGAAGCTCACGTGCCGGCTCGAGACGTCCGCTTCGCAGGCCAGCGCCAGCTGGCTCAAGCGCCTGCGTTGTCGCCATTCGCGCAGCAGCGGACCTACCGATGACGCCGGAGTTGCCATGATGGCGTGACGATAGCAGACCGCCAGTCGTGGCGGCCATTACCTCGGACGTAATCGACACCCGCCCACGCGCAGGCCACTATCGAAACGTCGGTGCGCCGCGTCGACCTGGTGTCGCCCCGCCGCAATCACCTGGAGGTTCCGATGACTGTGTCCGATCCCTCGATGTTTCTCCGCCGCACTTTGTGGCTCGATGCCGCGATCAGCGGCGCAACGGGCGTCCTGATGTGGCTGGGCGCCGACCTGCTCGAGTCCTGGCTCGCGCTGCCTTCCACACTCTTTCAGGTCGCAGGCTTGAGCCTGCTGCCGTTCTGTGGCTTGTTGATCGCGCTGGCCACGCGGCGTCACCTGACGAGCGGGGCCATCGTGGCCGTCATCGTCGCCAACGCTCTGTGGGTCGTCGCCAGCTTTGCCCTGCTCGTCAGCGGGAAGGTGGCACCCACGATGCTTGGGTATGTCTTCGTCATCGGCCAGGCCATCGCCGTTCTGGGTTTCGCCGAACTGCAGTGGGTGGGTCTACGACGGATTGGAGGTTCGGGGGTCGCGACATCGTGAGCCGTTGCCGGCTGGCGCCGGCAACGGCACAGGCACTGGCTACTTCGAGTTGGCGGCCAGCTTTGCCAGGATCCCGTTGATCCGGTTCTTGTTGGTGTCGTCGCCGACCATTTTGAGTGCCTTGGTGTACTGCGCGACCGCCTCCGCGGTCTGTCCCTTCAGCGCCAGCGCCTCCCCGAGGCTGTCATAGGTGTTCCATGAGCCAGGGTGATCCGCGACGTTCTTGCGGAAGACCGCGATGGCCTCGTCCACCTTTCCGGCACCCAGCAGCTCGTAGCCGTAGGCGTTGATGTCGGCTTCCGTGGCGACCTTCATCGCCTCCTCGCGCAAGGCGACCGCCGCGGCAGCCTCGCCCTTGCGTTCGAGCACGAGGGCCTTGGCGCGCAGCGTCTGGTAGTTGCGGTTCATCGCGATGGCCTTGTCGGCCCACGCCGCGGCACGGTCCAGGTTGGCGTTGTTGCGGGCGCTCCAGGACGCGGCCTGCGCGAAGCTCTGCCAGAAAAACCCCGGCAGGTTGTGCAGCTGCTGCTCCAGGTTGTCCGATACCACGGCCGGCGTGTCGACGGCGATGGGAATGGGCAGCGCGACCTTCTCCCAGTGGAGCGTCAGCGTCACGCCAGCCGGTCCCGGCGATTCGAAGGTGTATGCGAGGTGCTCCTGGAACTCGCCGGGCTGGGGGCGCGTCGTGAAGCGGACGGCATCCTTCGCCTGGTCGTAGAAGAAGCTGCCCCACGCCGTCGATTCCTTGTTGAGGATCACGGTCCACTCGGCCTTGGTCGGGATCACGTGGAGGCCGTAGTCGCCGGCGGGGAGCTGCTGGCCGCCGACCGAAAACGGCGTCGACAGCGACAGCACGGTGTTCTCGTTGGCGCCGGCGCGCCACACCTGGTCGTACGGCACCAGGTCGCCCCAGACGGTCCGCTGCCTGACGGCCGGCCGGTGGTACTTGACGGTGATGTCGGTCAACCCGATCCGCTGCGACGCTGTTGCGGCCTGGCTGGCTTGGGGCAGGGTCAGCGGCGGCCCCTGCGCAACCGCGACGGCCGGGAGGGCGAGCAGAGCGAGCAGGGCAAATGGGGCGCGTCGGGCGATCATCACACAGTCCTCCTGCGCCGCGACCTGTGGCGCCACGCGCATCATCCGCGCTGGCGTGGCCGGGGCTCAAGGGGGCGCACTCGGTTCGTCCCCCCGGGGCCACGCCTGGACCCCGATGTTTTTCACCAGCCACGGGAAGTTGCGCGCTATCATGCCGTCCGCGGGGTCGTGGGGCGGCGCATCAGGCGCCGGCGGCTCGCGCCAAGGAGATTGCAGATGCGTCGTGTCCTGCTTGCGTTCGTGATGACCGTTGGAATGGCGACCGCGGCCCTGGCCGCCGATGTCACCGGCAAGTGGGTGGGGAGCGTGGACACACCCAACGGCCCGATTCGAGCTCACCTACGAGTTCAAGGCCGAGGGCGAGACGTTGACGGGGAGCGTCACCAGCGCGATGGGCAGCCAGCCGCTCAGCAACGGCAAGGTCGCCGGCGAGATGCTTCACATTCGACGTCGACCTCGAGGGCGGCAAGATCACGCACGAGGCCAGGATCAACGCCGCCGGCGACGAGATCGCCATCAAGGCGACCGGCGACTGGGGAACGGTCGAGTACGTCGTGAAGAAAGCGGCGGCAGCACCGGTCAATTGACGACTGCTACTCCTCGCGCAGCGCGGTCATCGGTTCGATCGCGGCTGCGCGGCGCGCCGGGACCCAGGCCGCAAGCACCGCCACCATCACCAGCACTCCCATCGCGCCGGCCGCCGTCCATGGGTCGGTCGCCTCGACGCCCACCAGCGAGGACTTGAGCAGCCGCGCCACGGCCAGCGCCGCCGGGATCCCGACGATCACACCGCCAGCCACCAGCCAGAGCGAGTCGCGCATCACCATGCGCGCGACGTCGCCGGGCGCGGCTCCCATCGCCATCCGGATGCCGATCTCGTTGGTCCGCCGCGTCACGGCGTAGATCAACAGCCCGCCGAGGCCGACCGCGGCCAGGATCACCGCGATCCCCCCAAACGCTCGCGAGGCGACGCTGAGCAGTCGCTCGGTTCGCAACATGCGGTCGATGAGCGCCGACTGCGTGAAGAACTCCGTCACCGGCACGTCGGGGTTGACGCGCGCGGCGGCCTGATGCACCGCCGGCGCGAGCCGCGACGCGTCGACCGCGGCGCGGATCACCAGGTGCACGCTTCGCCCCTGGCGCTCGCCTGGCTGCAGCGGGCGATAGATGGTCGCGCGCAGATCCTCGTCGCGCAAACTGTGGTACCGGCTGCTGCTGATGACGCCGACGATCTCGTGCGTGTCGGTGTCCTCGCGACCCGTGCCGAAACGCTGTCCGACGGCGGCGCCGTTGGGATAGAACTTCTTGACGAACCGCTCGTCCACGAGCACGGCCTTGGTGCCCGGCGTGAGATCGCGCGCATCGAAGCTGCGGCCGGCGAGCACTCGGAATCCGAGCGTCTCGACCAGGCCGTCGCCCAACTCGTTCAGCAGGACGTTGTCGGCGCCATCCTCGCGGTACGGCCGGCCGGGCAGGTGCGCGCTCGGTCATCGACGAACTGCCCGACAGCGGCCGCGACCCAATCGTCGCCACGCGCGCCACGCCGGGGATCGCCGACAGTTCCGCTCTTAGACGCTCGACGTAGGGCGCGACCTGGTTGGCAGGCAGGCCCGCCTGCCACGGGTTCACCGACGCATACAGGATGCGCGTGCGGTCGAACCCGAGATCGGTGAGTCGCAGCGTCGCCAGCGATCGTCCCAGCAAGCCGGCCGCGACCAGCACGGTGAGGCACAGCGCCATCTGAGCGCCGACCAGCAGGCGTGGGAGCCGCAGATGTCCGGACGTAATGGCGCGGCCATGCGCCTTGAGCGTGTCCTGGACATCGGCGCCTGCCACACGGACCGCGGGCGCCAGTCCGAACAGCAGGGCCGCCAGCGCCGGCCAGCGCGGTGGTGTACAGAAGTATCCGGCTGTCGACGCGCAGGTCGAGCCGTGTCCCCGCGCTTTCGCGCAGCAGGACATCGATGCCGCCGGCCAGCACGTGACCCACCCACAACCCGAGCGCGGCGCCAATGGCTGCCAGCATCAGGCTTTCGACCAGGTGCTGGCGCATCAGCCGCCCCCGGCCGGCGCCAAGGGCCAGACGCACGGCCGATTCGCGCTGCCGCCCGACGGCGCGGGCGAGCAAGCAGGTTCGCGACGTTGGCACAGACGATGAGCAGCACCAGGCCGACCAGGAGCAGCAGCACCCACAGCGCGCGGCCTTCGTCGGTCCCGATCGGGTCGAACCCGCGCCGCGCCGACGAGGTCACCAGGGTCGGGGTCGCGTCCGGCCGCAATGGTCACGCCCTCGGGGACGACCAGCCGCTGAAACTGCTGCGTCAGCTGCCGCTGAGCGGTCGCGGCATCGACGCCTGGGCTGAGCCGCGCGATCTGCCGGACCCACCAGTACTTGGCGTCCTCGGCCAGCGGGCTCGTGTCGCCAGGGGCGCGCGTCAGCGTGACCTTCGCGGCCAGAGGCGTGAAGACGTCCACCCACTCGCCTATGGAGATGCCGAAGAAGGTCCGCGGCGCCACCCCGACGATCGTCGTCAACACGCCGTTGACGCGGAGCGTCGAGCCGACGGCGTCGGCGCGGCCCTCGAACATCCGTTGCCACAGCCGATGGCTGATCACGACCACGACCTCGCGGCCCACGCGGTCGTCATCCTGCGAGAAGGCTCGGCCGAGCAGGGGCGCCACGCCGAGGCTCTGGAAGTAGTTGGCGCTGACGTACTGAAGGCCGACCTGTTCGCCGCCCCGGCCGCGCGCGGAGATCGTGACGTCGTTGCTGTCGGAGAAACCGATGAGCGAGGCGACGGCGGTCTGCTCGGAGGCCAGCCGGCGATAGACAAGCGGCGAGATCGACGAGCCTTGCATCAGCGACGTGGGGTCGCCGTCGGTGTTGCCGGTGTGCGAGTTACACAAGGCCTCCGGCCACCCTTTGTTGGTCCACTCGATCAAAGCCAGCGAGCGAGGATCCTCGACGGGAATGTCCTTCAGCAGCGCGGCGTCTACGAGCGTGAAGATCGCGGTGTTGGCCCCGATGCCGATGACCAGCGAGGCCACGACGGCCGAGGTGACGACCCAGCTGCGGCGGAGTTGCCGCCACGCGTAGCGTGTGTCGCGCAGCACCGAGTCGAGCCACACGAGGATCCCGGCATCTCGCATGTCTTCGCGCACGACCGCCGGGTTGCCGAAGCGCAGGCGCGCCTGCCGTTTGTCGGAGGCGGCCTGCGCCTTCATCGCCAGGTGGAAGGCGATTTCGTCGTCGATGTCCTGGTCGTGGCGCGACCGGCTGACGGTGCGAACGAGTCGGGACCAGAGGCTCATGGCCACCTCTCAGGCGGTGCGGAGGACTTTGGCGACGGCGGCCGTGACGTCGTGCCACCGGGCTTCCGAGTCGGCGAGGCGCCGGCGGCCCTTCGTCGTGAGTTGATAGACGCGGGCGCGCCGGCCGGCGTCGGTCATCTTCCACTCGGCCTTCAGCAGACCCAGCTCGGTCATGCGGTGCAGGGCCGGGTAGAGCGATCCTTCCTCCACGCGCAGCACGTCGTCGGAGGTCTGCTCGATGAAGGTCGCGATGGCAAACCCGTGATTGGGGCCCCGCTTGAGGATCTTGAGGACGAGCAGTTCGAGGGCGCCTTGAAGGTGATCGGCTTTGGCCATATGTAGACTGCTACTGTAGACATCTATGTGAGAGGTGTCAAGGATCGCACTCGTGAAGTGCTGGGTGCCTGGTGCCGGGTGCCTGGGTGCGGTGCCGGGTGCCGTGTGCTGAGTGCTGGGTGCGCGCGCCGTCCGAAGACCGCGTCTATGATGGTGCCGTGTCCGATAGGCAGTGGACGGTGTCTGCTGGAGAGGCAGGCGGCCGGCTGGACAAGTTCCTCGCCGCGCCGGATCGGCTGGGCTCACGCTCGAAGGCGGCTGCGGCGATCGACCGGGGGAAGGTGTTCGTCGGCGACCGTGAGGCGGCGACCGCCGATGCGGCCATGATGCTCTCCGATGGCGATGTCGTTCGGGTGTGGATGGACCGGCCCGGAAGCGGCCGCGCGGTGCGCGCGCGCACCCGCCGGGAAGGCGACCTGGTGGTCGTGTACGAGGACGCGTCGCTGCTGGTCGTCGACAAGCCGCCGGGGCTGCTGGCCGTGCCGCTTGGGAGGAGGGGCCAGGCCGAGTCGCTGGTCGAACTGGTCGAGGCACACCTGCGGTCGCAGGGAAAGCGACGCCCGCAGGTCGTGCATCGGATCGACCGCGATACCTCGGGCCTGGTGCTGTTCGCCAAGGACGGCGCGTCGCTGGCGAACCTGAAAGGCCAGTTCCTGCGGCGCGAGCCGGAGCGCGTCTATCAGGCGATCGTGCACGGACACCTGACGCCGGAGGCCGGCAGCTGGCGCGACCACCTGGTCTGGGATGGCGACGAGCTGATTCAGCGCGCGACCAGCGCGCGCGACCCCAGAGGCAAGGAAGCGCTGAGCGAGTACCGCGTCATGCAGCGGCTGCGGGGCGCCTCGCTCGTCGAGGTCCGGCTGGTGACGGGCAAGCGCAACCAGATCCGGCTGCAGGCGGAGCTGCGCGGCCATCCACTGGTGGGCGAGAAGATGTACGCCGACGCGCCGACGCTGAGCCACATCGCGTTTCCGCGGCAGGCGCTGCACGCCTGGAAGCTCGCCTTCGAGCACCCGGTCACGGGCCGGACGGCTGCGGCTCGAATCGCCGTTGCCCGCGGACATGTCGGAGCTGCTCGCGCGGCTGCAGCCACGGCAGCGCCGCGGCTGACGCGATGCCGAGGCGCGGCGCCTAGCGCGTGCCGGCTGCGGCGGGCGACACGACCCAGTCGCCCGGCGACAGCGTGACCCCCCGCACCAGTTCCGCTCCAAGCCGCTGCATCGACTCGCCGCCGGCGCGGGTCACATCGTAGCGCGCGTTTTCGTCGACGACGAACCACTCGGGGAATTCGTTGAGGCGCACGTAGTTGCGATCGAGGTTCATGACGCGCCGATGCCGCGCGTAGTCGAACTGGACCAGCAGCGGAGCCGGCGCCTTCACGTGGAGAGCAAGCCCGTCACCTGCGGGCACGGCCCCGATGCCGACGCCCTTCTGCCACACGGCCGGCCGCACGCCCTGGCTCTGCATGAGCGCGTAGAGCAGGGCCGTCCGGTTGAAGTTGCCCTCGCCGTACCAGTATTCGAAGTGGCCGTCGGGACGCTGCATCTTCAGCAGGACGTCCATCTCGGACTCGATCCACGCGAGCGCCTCGGGCACCGGCTCTCGATTGACCAGATAGACGGCGCTTTCGATCGTGTCCGCATAGCCGTCGAACGACCCCAGCGGAAGCTCCGGGATGTTGCGCGGCTCCCACGAGTAGTTGCGGTACTTGGGAAGATTGCCGAGCACGTGCCTGACCGCCTCCTTGTAGCGCGTGTCGCCCGTGCAGAGGTAGAAGGTGTAGACGGCCCCGTAGACGTAGCCCCAGTTGTCGGACAGCCGGTCGCCCTTGGGCGCGAGCGTCTGCGTGTCGACCGCGTTGTAGAGCATGCCGTCAGGATTGGCGGATTCGAGAATGCGATCGAGCATGCGCGCGATGACGGGCCGCCACTTCGCGGCGCGAGGCGTCTGGCGATAGTGCTCGAGCGCGTACTGAAGCACGAGGCCGACGACCAGCTCGTTGCCGTGGTCGCGCAGCCGCAGTGTGCCGTCGCCCGTGTGCGTCGTAAAGTTCCACTGCCCGCTCGGCACGCCGTGGCTGCCGGGCAGCACCTCGTCGACGTAGGCGTCGGCGATGCGGCGGCCCCATTCGAGGAAGCGATCGTCGCCGGTCATCAGCGCCAGCCGCGGCAGCACCTGCAAGTAGTCGCCGTTGAGCTCGGAGTCGGACGCAGGCAGCTTGCCGAATCGCGAGTCGACCGGCGCCGCCGCCATGGCGTCGGCGATCATGTCCACCATCCGGGTGTACCACGCCGTCCGGCCCAGGTACTCGGTGACGGTGATCAGCCCGTCCTTGGCGTACTCGCCGGCGCCAAACAGACTGGGGGCTCCGGCCACGCCCGTGTCGAGGTTCAGCGCACCTGGCACCCCGCGCTGCGAGGAGGTCGTGTATCGCACCTCGTTGCGCAACATCTCGAGGAGGCGGCCATCGAGCAGGTCGGGCTGGGTCAGGTGCGCGGTCAGGATCAGGTACGGATACAGATCGGCGCCGGAGTTGTGCGGCGTGTATTCACGCGTCGTGTTCCCGGCGGGCCGTCCGCTGCCGGGGCCGGTCAGCCGGTCGGGCAGCAACAGCGTCTTTGGGTCGGCGGCCTCCAGCCACGCGCGCAGGACGCGGTCGGCGGCGCCGACGGCACGCTCGAAGCGCTCGGCGCGCATCGCGACCGCATCGGTGACCTGCGCGGGCACCGGCGCCGACAGCGCCATGGTGCCTGCGAGGACGGTGAGCGCTGTTCGGTTCGCGCGCATACGCAAGGATAGCCGAGCGTGCAGCCCCGTGCGACGCCTGCGCTACCATGCGAGGCAGGCCGTGGCGGTTCTCTTCCTGACCGGATTCCCCGGCTTCCTCGGCTCGACGCTGCTTCCTCGACTGCTGACCGACCGGCCGGTGGCGCGTGCGGTCTGTCTGGTTCAGCCGCGCTGGGCGCCGCTGGCCACGCAAGCCGTCGGGCGGCTCGCGCTGACCCAGCCCCACACACGTGGTCGCATCGAACTGGTCGAAGGCGACATCGTCGAGCCCGGTCTGGGGCTGTCGGCCGCATCGTGGCAGGCCCAGGTGACCGAAGTGTTTCACTTCGCGGCAGCCTACGACCTGGGCGTGCCCCGTGACGTCGCGATGCGCGTGAATGTCGAGGGCACGCGGCACGTGCTCGAGACGTGTGCCGGGTACCCGACGCTGCGGCGCGTGCATTACGTCAGCACCTGCTTTGTCAGCGGCCGCCATCCCGGTGTGTTCCGTGAAGCCGACCTCGACGTCGGGCAGACGTTCAACAACTTCTACGAAGAGAGCAAGGCGCTGGCCGAGCGTGAAGTGCGCGCGGCGATGGCCGCGGGGCTGCCGGCTACGGTGTATCGGCCGTCGGTGGTCGTCGGCGACAGCAGGACTGGCGAGACGCAGAAGTACGACGGACCATATTGCGTGCTGCAGTTGCTGCTGCGCCAGCCGCGCATGGCGCTCTTGCCCGTGCCGGGCAAGCCGCTCGAGACCAGCTTCAACGTGGTGCCGAGCGACTTTGTCGGCCGCGCGCTGGCGTGGTTGAGTACCCGTGCCGGCGCGGTGGGACTGACGTATCACCTGGCCGATCCCAGCCCAATGTCCATCGATCGCCTGCTGCACGTGATGGCGTTGGCCACCGGAAGGCGTGTATGGCGGGTGCCGGTGCCTTATCGGCTGGCCCGCCACGAGCTCGAGCACGTCAGGTGGCTGCGGCGCCTGCTGCGCGTTTCGCCGCAGGCGCTCGACTACTTCGTGCACCCGACCCAGTACGACACGACCAATGCCTCGAGGGACCTCGCCCCGGGACGGGTGGCCGTGCCGCACTTCAACGCCTACGTCGATCGCCTCGTGGAGTTCATGAAGGCGCACCCGGAGATTGGCTCCGCCGGCTTGTGGTGAGAGGGGAGCGCGTCAGCTCTTCGCGTTGTCCAGGGCGTCGCGCACCGCGGCGTGCGCGACGGCAACGTCGGCCGATCTGTCGATGGACTTGCGATAGCGCAGGGCCCGCTCTTCGGTCGACGCGCTGATCGAGGTGAGCCGGTCCGCCTCCTTGACGACCGCCGTCCGCTCATCGTCGGGCCGCTCGTCGCCCGCCAGCCATTCGTCGATGCGGACGATGAGACCGGAGAAAGGCCGGAGCCAGGCGAAGTGCTCGTGGCCGAGCACCAACTGCAGCCATTCCCCGCTCGATCCGACGGGCCCGTAGGCTCGCTCGTACGCCGCGCGATCCGAGTCGAGCAGCGTCTTGTGAAGGTGCAGCAGCCGGTCACGAAGCGTCTTGAGCTGCGCAGGTGTGAGCGTCGCCACGTCCGAATCTTACCGCACGCCGGAACCTCAAGAACCAAGTGAACCGTGAACCTGAAACGTGAACCTGATGAACCCGTGAACCTGTGAACCCGTGAACCTGACTAACGTCACGGCACGCACGGTTCGGCGCCGCTGAAGGCCACGCGTTCGAGAGTCCCGCTCGAGGCGGCGCTCAGGGCCAGGTCGGCTTTTCCGCGCTCGCACGACAGACGGACACGGGCGCTCGTCGATCCGTTGCCACTCAATGTGTCGCCAAGCGTGCAGGCGCCGTAGTCGGCGCGGAACGCGGCCACCTGACGCGCCACCGCCGCGCTGTCGAGTGAGGCCGCCAGCAGGGGCTTCGAGGTCATCGCCCGAAACCGCCGTTGCCGACGCCAGCCGTCGCGCGACAGCGGCAAGCGCAGGCGACATCGGGCGGCCCTCCGCGAATGACAGGAACTGCACCCGTGGCGGCGCTGGTCGGAGCCAGCGTAAAGGTGACCCGCAGCCAGCCCTCCGTGCACGTGAGCTTGAACGACCCGCGAAGCCAGTTTTCGGCGTCGATGTCGCCATCAGGCGCGCAGGTCCCCAGCGACTGGTGCAGCGCCGTCACATCCTGCCGCCGCGTGTCGAGTGGCCGGTCGAGCAACAGGTTGTCGGCCGCGATTGCCTGGAAAGCCCGAATCGCTCCACTCATTCACCAGCGCGGTGATCGCGGCGCGCGTCTCGAGCAGAGGCCGCAGAGGCCGGCAGCGTGCGAGGCTGGAGCGCACCGGTCGCGGCGAGCTTCTCGAGGATGTCGCGTCCGATGCCGCCCGCTCCGGCATAGGTCACATTGGCGAGGACGATGACGCCGACGCCGTAGTCGGGCAGCCACTGCATGGTGGACCCGAAACCAGGCAGGCCGCCGCCGTGCGCCACGGTCATCCGGAACCGGCAATCCTGCGTCGAGCCCAGTCCGTAGGCATAGGCGCTGCTGCGCACGGTGAGCGGCGCATCGGGCGCCGGGCGGAAGACGGCGAGGCCGGAATGCCGCTGGCCCTGCTGCATCTCGCGCACCGAACTGCGGCGCACCGGGCCGGCCTCGGCGTCGTCTCGCGGCGGCCAGGCCGACAACATGAACGCGACGTATCGAGCCAGATCGTCGGTGGACGTGTAGAGCCCTCCCATCGCGCCAAACGACCCGTGCGCCAACGGCGTCTCCCGGATCCAGCGCTCGCCGTTGCGGCGATACCCGTGAGCGATGCGATCGGCGGGCACATCGCCGGGATCCCACATCGTGGAGCGCATGCCGAGCGGCATCAGGATTCGCGTACGGATGTAGTCGCCGAATGGCATGCCCGAAACGTTGGAGACGATGCGGCCCAGCAGCGCGAAGCCGTAGTTCGAGTACTCGAAGGCCGTGCCGGGCGAGGTCGAAAACGGCAGTCCCTGTTTCAGCCAGTCGCCCAGCGTCTGGTCGGGAATGGCGAGTTGGCGATCGCCCCAGGGGTTGTCTTCGGCAAATCCCTCGGAGTGTGTGAGCAGGTGTCGGATGGTGATGGCCGGCGCGTCCCTGGTCGGCAGCGTGACACCGGCAAACTCCGGGATGTGCCTGGTCACCGCGTCGTCGAGCGACAGCTTGCCCTCGTCGCGCAGTGCGAGGATCGCCAGAGCGGTGAAGCTCTTGGTCATCGACGCGATACGGAAGATCGTCTGCGGCGTCGCGGGCTGGTTCCCTTCGACATCGCGCACGCCCACGGCCCCGGAGGCCGCCAACTCGCCGTCGACGATCACGCCCCACGCCAGTCCAGGTGCGCCAATCCGTTTGGCCGCCTCGGGCATGCTGTCGCGGATCGCCGCGAACGCGCCGGCCAGCTTCTCGCGGCGTGCGTGATCGGAGAAGACCGGCACGGGCGACGCGCCGACTGTTGCCGGCGCCTGCGCGTGAGCCAGGGCAGGGGCGATGAGCACGGCGATCAGGAGAGCGAGAGTCCTCGACGACATGCCGCGGACTCTACCACGTCGCCGAGACGCTCTACACTTCGCGCAGCGCGACTCCCGGATCCACGCGGGAGGCGCGCACGGCGGGCCGCCACGCGGCGAGCAGCGAGACAACGAGCAGCGCCAGGGCAGCCGAGGCGATGGCGATCGGGTCGTGCGGAGCGACGCCGACCAGCAGCGAACCCAGGAGCCGCGCCGTCAGCGCGACCAGGATGGCTCCCGCCAGCAGGCCCGCAAGCACCGGCGCGGCCGCTTCGCGAACCGCCAGCGTCACCACATGCCCTCGTGTGGCGCCAAGTGCCAATCGCACGCCGAACTCGCGCCAGCGGCGGGTCACGGCGTAGCGCACCACACTCGAGATGCCCACGGCGGCCAGCAGCAGGGCCACTGCCGGCAAAGATGGCTCCGACGTGCGCGCCGAGCCGCTCGCGCCAGGTCTCGGAGGCGAGCACGTCTGCCAGCGTCATCCCGTCGTAGACGGCAGCCTGACGATCCAGAGTCCAGACGGCGTCGCGCAGGGCAGGGAAGATCGGCGCGTCGGTCGCGGTGCGCACGACCAGCGTCATCGGCGAGCGCGTGGCTGACTGGATCGGCCGCTGGGCCAATGGCAGGTACATCTCGTCGTCGATCGGCTCGACCAGCGTGGCCTGCGGGACGTCGGCCACGACGCCGACGACCGTGAGCACGTCGTCACCGAAACGCAGCCGCCTGCCCAGGGCGCTTTGCCCGGGCCACTGGCGATCCGCGAGGTGCTGGTTGACGATCACGACGGGCACGCTGCCCGCCCGATCCGCCGGTGTGAAGTCGCGGCCTGCGCGAATCGCCTGTCCAACTGTCGCGAAGTACCGGGGAAGCACGACGCGATACGCCGCGCCATCCTCCTGGCCCGGGGCCGCAGGCGGCCGGCCGTCCACCGAATAGCCCAGTGTCCAGAGATCGCCGGCGAGCGGCAGGTGGTTGATGGCGCTCACCGAGGACACGCCTGGCAGCGCCGCGATGCTGGATGTCAGCGAGGTGAAGAATGCGGTCCGCGCCTCGGCAGAGGACTGATTGGCGCCATCGAGCGACACGCTTGTCGCCACCAGCCTGTCGGGCATGAGCCCGAGGTCGACGTGCTGCAGGTGCACGAGCGTGCGGGCGAAGAGCATCGCCGCGACGGCGAGCACGAACGCCAGGGTCACCTCCAACCCGACGAGCGTCGCCCGCGCCCGGCTGCTTGCGCGGCTTCCGGCGACAGTGCGCGTAGGCTGGAGCGCGCCGGCGGCGCCGACGCGGCCAAGCCGCCAGCCTGGCGCCAAAGTGGCGACCGTCGCGGCAAGCGTCGCGATGACCACCGCAAATGCCAGCACCGCCGGCGACAACGCGATTTCCGCGTGGGGTGGCAGGCTGTCGGCCGGCAGAGTGCGCGCCAGCAGCAGCGTTCCGCCCGCCGCGCAGGCAAGGCCGAAGCCGGCGCCCAGGACGCCTACCAGCAGCCCTTCGATGAGCGAACCGCGCAGCAGCCGCGCATCGGTCGCGCCGAGCGCCGCTCGAATCGCCAGCTCGCCCTGCCGGCTCGTCATCCGCGCGACGACGAGCATCGCGAAGTTGACCGCGGCGACCAGCAGCAGCCCCGCCGCCAATCCGAACACCGCGAGCAGCAGCGGGCGGATCGGCCCGACGGCCTTCTCCTCGAGCAGCATCGCGCCGGTCGTCAGCCCCGTGTTGGTGTCGGGCCAGTCTCGCGCCAGGCGATCGTTGACCGCAGCCAGCTCCGCGCGCGCCTGGTCGAGCGAGACGCCGTCGCGCAGTCGGGCGAACACCCGAAGCGATCGGCCGCCGCGATCGGCGGCGCGATCGGCCAGCGACAGCGGGACCCACGCCTCGGCTCGTGTCTGCCAGAACGGCGCGAACCGGAACGCCGGCGGCATGACGCCAATCACGCGATACGACTCGCCGTTGATGACGACCGGCCGCCCGACCACTGTCGCGTCGCTGCCGAAGCGCCGGACCCACAGCCGGTGGGCGAGCACGACGACGCGCACATCGCCGGTCACGTCGTGTTCGGCGATCGTCCGGCCAATGAGGGGAGCAGCGCCAAGCACGTCGAACAACGTGCCCGACACTTGCAGCGCCGGCACGCGCTCGGTGCGCCCCTCGGCGCTCAGGTTGGCGCCCCACGCCTGCGCGGCGGCCATCCCGCTGAACGACCGCGCCGTGCGGCGGATGTCGTCGAAATCGGCCGGCGACACCGGGCTGCTCACCGAGCGGCCGTGCAGGATCGTCGACGAGGCGGTCGGGTTGTCGATAGGGCAGCGGCGCCAGCAGCACGCCAGCCACCACGGCCGCCAGCGTGGTGATCGCCCCGACGCCCAGCGCCAGCGTGGCCACGGCGGCGATCGAGAACGCGCGATCGCGAAGCAGCGACCGAATGGCAAGGGTGACGTCGCGACGCAGGGTGTCCATCGAAGCAGGGCCTCCGGCGACTTGGACGCGACGCAGGCTGGTCGCTTGTTAGCGGCCCATCACCACAGCGGCGACGAGACGGCGCCTTCGTGGGCCAACAGCCACTTCTTGCGCTCCATCCCGCCGCCGTAGCCCACGAGCTTGCCGTCGCTGCCGATGACGCGATGGCAGGGCAGGACGATCGGGATGGGGTTGGCGCCGTTGGCCGCGCCCACCGCCCGAATGGCGGCCGGCCGGTTCACGCGCTCGGCGAGCTGGCGGTAGCTCCACGTGCTGCCGGCGCGAATGCGGCGCAGCATCAGCCAGACCTGGCGCTGAAACGCCGTCCCGCCCGGTTCGACAGGGATCTCGTCAATCGAGGTCCGATCGCCATCGAAGTACGCCGTCAACCGCGCGATGACGTCCAGCGTGCAGCGGCGAACGGGCCTCCGAAGGGCCAGCGATGGCAGGTGCGTCGCCGAAATGAATCGCCAGCAGGGCGTCTGCGTTCGTGACAATCGTCAGGATACCGACCGGCGTGGGCAGACGTTCGATCGTTGGCATGGGCGTGACCTGACACGATCTTGCCACAGCGGGCAGCGCTCAGGCGTTCACCCACTCGCAGCTTGATGGGCAGGCGCCTTGGCCGTAGCATTAGCGGGATCGCCGCGACCGCAGGAGTCTTCCATGAGCCGCTCGTCACACCCGTCGTCAAGTCCGACCCGCCGACAGTTCCTCGGCGCGCTCGGCACCGGCCTGGTCGCTTCGGCGGCCGGTCCAACGCTGCTGCACGCAACCGACAAGGCCGGCACCAAGCGGCCGGTCATCGGCAGCGGCGAGTTCACGTATGAGGTCTACCACGACTGGGGGGAATTGCCCGCCGGCCTCAAGTACGGCAACACGCACGGCGTCGCCGAGGACGCGCAGGGCCGCATCTACGTGCACCACACGGTGCACGCGTCCAGCGATCGGCACGACACGATGGTGGTCTTCGACGCCAAGGGCCGTTTCGTCCGCAGCTGGGGCAAGGAATTTGAAGGTGGCGCGCACGGCCTCCACATTCTCCGCGAGGGAAGGCAGGAGTTTCTGATCCTGTGCGACACCAAGCGGGGCACGGTGACCAAGGTGACGCCGACCGGTGAGGTCGTCTGGCAACTGGGCTACCCGAAGGAGTCAGCCCAGTATCCGATGAACGCAGACGGGACGCCGGGCGTGAAGTACTCGCCGACCAACGTCGCTGTGGGGCCAAACGGCGAGCGTCTACGTCGCCGACGGCTACGGCTCGAGTTACATCAACCAGTACGACGCCTCGGGCAAGTACCTGCGCACGTTTGGAGGGAAGGGCAAGGCCGCGGGCCAGCTGGATTGCCCGCACGGCCTGATCGTCGACACGCGCGCGGCCACGCCGGTGCTGCTGGTCGCCGATCGCAGCAATCGACGCCTGCAGCGGTTCTCGCTCGACGGCACGCATCAGGGGTTCGACGAGGGCTTTCCGCACCCGTGCCACTTCAGCGAGCACAAGGGCGTCATGGTCGTGCCCGACCTGTTTGCGAAGGTCACGCTGGTCGATCGCAGGAATGCCGTCGTGGCGGAACTGGGCGACAACGGGCCGGACTCGTGGAAGGCGCTGCGCACGGGGCCGCGCGAAGGGTTCCCGATCGGCAAGTTCGTCTGCCCGCACGGCGCGACGTTCGATCGCGCGGGCAACATCTTCGTGGTCGAGTGGGTCGAGATCGGGAGGGTGACGAAGCTGCGGAAGGTGTGAGGCGAGACCGAGCCGATTCACGGCGGAACGGGCGTGAGCCCGCTCCGCCGCTGGAGTGGCATTACGGCATCCGCACGGTCGCGTCGAAGGTCACGCTCACGGCTGCGTCGGCGCCGCCCGTCGGTATGGCCTTGGCCACGCCCGTCTCCCCGTAGATGGTGATCGGCGTGCCGGGGGGTGGCGGGCCCGACGTCCCGTCGTAATCGCCCTTCTCGTCGAACGCCGCCGCCAGGTACACCTCCTTGGGGAGGCCGCTGAAGTTCAGCGAGCCGCCGTTGGCCGTCAGCGCGTCGCTGGCGATGGGCACCGAGTCGGCGCCGATGTTCGGGTTGTCGAACACCCACACGAAAATCTCGTGCGTCGCGTCGACGGTGCCGGTACCCGTGTAGTCCACCGTGACCTTGAGCTTGCCAGATTCCTGCGCCACGATCGCCGGCGCGGCCAACGCGACCAGCGCCAGCGCAACGATCGCGCGCGTCCACCGCATCACTTGCTCCATACCGTTTGTCCCCCAGTGTCGGCCGGCAGTCCCATGCCTTGGAGTGTGCCCGGCTCGCGATCAACTATAGCCCAGGCACGCGAGGGCGGGGTGGCCGCATGACACACGATACGACTCCCGAGGGGGCAGGGTTTCTCATTCGTCCAGTCGCCGACGACGACAACCAACTGCTGGCCGGACTCCTGCGCGATGTCATGGAGGAGTTCGGCGCCACCGGCGCAGGCTCGTCGCTTCAGGATCCCGAGATGCAGGACATCGCCTCCGCGTACGCGGGCGCCAGATCGGCCTACTTCGTGGTCGAGTCCACCGGCGGCCTCGTCGGCGGGGGAGGGCTCGGCCCGTTGGCGGGAGGCGAGCCCGACGTCTGTGAACTTCGGAAGATGTACCTCCGGCCCGAGGCGCGGGGTCGAGGGCTGGGGCGCGCAATGCTCACCCGTTGCATGGAGAGGGCCCGGCAGCTCGGCTATAAGCGCATGTATCTCGAGACGAGGCAGACGATGCGCGAGGCCCGGCGCCTCTACGAGCGCAACGGCTTTGCGCCCGTCGGCAAACCCATCGGGCATACGGGCCACTTCGGCTGTGACGCCTGGTACGTGCGCGACCTGTGAACGGCCCGCTGGCGCTCGAAGTCATCGCGACCTCGCTCGACGATGCCCTCGCCGCGGAGGAGGGCGGAGCGGCGCGAATCGAGCTGGTGACCTCGCTCGAGCGCGGCGGGCTGACGCCGTCACTGGCGATGGTCGAGGCGGTCCTCGCGCACGTCCGCATCCCTGTGCGCGTGATGGTGCGCGACGCCGAACCGCACGAGGTCCCCGACCCGCACGTCCGCCGACGGCTGGTCGAACAGGCGCGCGCCATCGGCCAGCACAACGTGGACGGCCTCGTGTTTGGCGCGCTGGTCGACCGGCGCATCGACGAGGCGTTGCTCGACGCTGTCGCTGGCGCTGCCGGACGGCCTGTCACGTTTCATCGCGCATTCGAAGATCTGGCGGACCACGACGAGGGGCTGGCCATCCTCGCGCGGCATCCGGCCGTGGACCACGTGCTGTGCGACGGGGGAAGTGGCGGATGGGCCGAGCGGGCCTCGCGGCTGGGGACGTGGAGCGCGCAGGCCGGGACCAGGCTGCAGGTGCTGCCCGGCGGAGGCATCACCCTGGAGGCGCTGACCCTGCTCTCGCGGGTGCCCGGCCTGCGTGAGGTCCACGTCGGCAGGCTCGTGCGCGAGCCGGCCACCGCCGGGGGAAGGTGTCGGCGCGGCGGGTCGCGGACCTGGTGGACCACCTGCGGCGGCTTCGCTAGTGCGGCGACGTTGAGACGTTGGCGACGGTTCCAGTAACATTCTTGACAGTACCTGGCCCTGCAGTCCCTATACTTCGGCAGGCGCCGCCCGCGCCTGCACAGATCGACACCGGGCTACAGCGCCGGCGCCGACCGGCCGATGAAAGGGACATCATGGAGATGCAAAGCATTGCGCTTCTGATTCTTGCTGGAATTGCTCTGACGCTGTACATCATGCGTCGTCGCAGTCGGCAGGGAAAGCGCACCCCGAAGTTCTGACGTCCCCTCTGTCCGGTCACCCCGTACCGCTCCTCAGGCTCCTCCTCGCCTGGGCGGGCGGTGCGGGGTTCGTTTGCCTGCCGCCAGTCGCGTTACACTGACAGACCCTTCCGAGGAGTCTGCCGGTGATGTGTCGCATTCGCCCGCTTCTGTCTCTTGCCCTTGTTGCGCTGGCCCTCGGCGCCTCGCTCCGCGCCGCCGCCGGTGACGATGCGGCCGCGCGACCGCGGCTGTCGGTGCCATACACCCAGTTCACGCTGCCCAATGGGCTGCGCGTGGTGCTGCACGAAGACCACAGCGTGCCCGTCGTCGCCGTCAACGTCTGGTATCACGTCGGGTCGGGTCGCGAGAAGCCGGGCCGCACCGGCTTCGCGCACCTGTTCGAACACCTGATGTTCGAAGGCTCGGGGCACGTGAAGGAAGGCGACTTCGACAACCTGCTCGAGGGCGCCGGCGGCGACAACAACGGCTCGACCAACACGCGATCGCACCAACTACTACCTCAACGTGCCGTCGAGCGCGCTGGAACTGGCGCTGTTTCTCGAGTCCGATCGGATGGGCTATCTGCTCGAGGCGATGTCGCCCGCCAAAGTCGATGGCCAGCGCGACGTGGTCAAGAACGAGCGGCGGCAGGGCGTCGAGAACCAGCCGTACGGGCAGGCCTTCATCACGCTCAGCGAGATGCTCTTTCCCGACGGCCATCCGTATCACTGGCCGACGATCGGCTACATGGACGACCTGACCGCCGCGTCGTACGAGGACGTGACGGATTTCTTCAAGCGGTACTACGGGCCCAACAACGCGACGCTCGTCGTTGCCGGCGACATCGACCCTGCGAAGACGCGTGCGCTGGTCGAGCGATGGTTCTCCGACGTCAAGCGGGGGCCTGCACGTGGCTCCGCTGTCGGTGCCGCCCGTGCAGTTGACCGGCGTCTCGAAGAAGACGATCACGGACCGCGTCCAGCTGCCGCGGATCTACCTGGCGTGGACGGGGCCGGCGGCGTTCACGCCTGGCGACGCGGAACTCGATGTCGTGGCCAACCTCCTTGCCGGCGGCAAGAGCTCCCGGTTGTACAAGCGGCTGGTCTACGACCTGCAGATCGCGCAGAACGTGTTTGCGTTTCAGCAAAGCGCCGACCTCGACGTCGACCTTTGCGATTGTCGCGACCGCCAGGCCCGGGCCACACGATCGAGGAGATGACGAAGGTCATTGACGAGGAGATTCAGCGGCTGCGCGAGGCGCCTCCCGAGGCCCGCGAAGTCGAGCGCGTCGTCAACGGCTACGAGGCCGCGTTCTACAACGGGCTGGAGCGCGTCGGCGGGCGCGCCGACACGCTCAACGCGTATGTCACGAAAACGGGCAACCCCGACTACTTCGCCGAGGACCTGGCTCGTTATCAGGCGCTGACGCCTTCTGACGTGCAGGCGGCCATCCTCACGTGGTTGCCGGCAGACCGGCGTGTCGAGTTGTCGGTGGTGCCCGCCGCGGCGTCCTCCAAGGAGTAACGATGTCGCAGTACCGTCCGGACGCCGCGCAGCTCATCGTCGTCGGCGACGTGAAATTGGACGGCGTGCTGCCGCTGCTCGAACGCGCGTTCAGCGGCTGGAGCGCGTCCGGGGCCGCGCCGACGCCGGTGGCTGTGCCCGAGGCCCGCCAGCCGGCGGCGCGCCGCGTGGTGCTGGTCGACAAGCCGGGGGCCGCGCAGTCGCAGATTCGCATCGGGTGGATCGGCGTGCCGCGCGCCACGGCCGACTTTTTCCCCTGACCGTCGCAAACACGATCCTTGGCGGGTCGTTCACGTCGCGCTTGAACACCAATCTGCGCGAGACCCACGGCTATGCCTACGGCGCGTCGTCGCAATTCGTGATGCGCCGTCAGGCGGGTCCATTTGTCGGCGCGGCGGGCGTGCAGACGGACAAGACCGCCGAGTCGGTGCGCGAGTTCTTCAACGAGTTCGACGGCATTCGCAAGCCGATCCCGGCCGACGAGTTCGGCAAGGCGCAACGCAACGTCGCCCTGAGCTTCCCGGGCGATTTCGAGACGACCGGCGACCTGCTGGCACGGCTGCAGGCGCAGGCGGTGCTGGGCCTGCCCGACGATGTCTACTCGACCTACGTCCAGAAAGTGATGGCGGTGACACCCGCCGAGGCGGCGCGCGTGGCGACCCAGTACATCCAGCCCTCGAAGTTCCTGGTGGTCGTGGTGGGCGACCGGGCGAAAGTCGAGGCGCCACTGCGGGCCCTGAACCTGGGGCCGATGACGGTGTTGTCGGTGGAAGCCGCATTGAAATAGCGGGATCGGCTGCTCGGCACTGCACACTCCAACAATTCCGCCCCCGGCCGACAAACATCTGGCCGCCACCAGACTCGGACGGGGAACAGCCGTCGAAAATCGCGTGTTTCCGGCCCAAACGGGCATGGCCTGAGGCTTGCCCCGTTAGCGGGCATGACGACCTCCGGCCAGACTATTCTCGCGCACGTTGCCGGGCCTGGTGCCGCACGACGCCCGGCCGACACGTCGCTCGGCTCTCGCGCCGCAGCCGCCCTGGCCGCGCTGCGCTGCAAGCTTCAAGGACACGCGCCGGCCCTGTGCATCGACGACCGTCGCGTCTACCTCGGCCTGCCCGGACTGCCACGTCGAATCGCCGGGCTGGAGACTCGATAACAAGGCGCCGCGGCCGCGGTTCGCTGGCGCGCCCGACCGGTTTGCACGCTACGCGTGGGTGACGGGGCAGCGCACCGCACGGTAGCGCCGGCCTGGTGACTGGCTGGACGCAAAGCTCTACAGTCAACCCCAGCCGGGGCCGATACACCCCGGCGGATGGCTTTCGCGGACTGGTTGCTCCCCCTGCTCCTGCTCACGGCCGACGACGAACACGGGCGTCTGCCGTTTGACTGGTCGGCGCCGGCCCTGCCCCGCGAGACGATTTCCCCGCCACCCCTGGATCCCGCCCCAGCCGTTTGACACCCCGCACGGGGAACCCTATCGTGGTGCTCCACTCCTTCGGAGCATCCATGAAGCGACGCGTGGTGGGGCGGCCCGCTGCTGGCCGTCGGCACCGTTTCTCTCGGACTGTTCTTCAGCTATCTGGTCGCCCCTCGTGGCGGAGCCTTGCTCACGCTTCTGCTGCTGGCGGCGCTGCTGAGCGCGTGGGTCGGCGGGCTGGGAGTGGGACTGCTCGCCACGGCCCTTTCGGTGGTCGGCGCCGTCATCCTTCCGCAAATCGAGCAACTGCCGACGCCCAATACCGCGCCCAGCATGTTCGTGCGGCTGTTGGTGTTTGCGGTCGTCGGAGCGGTCGTGGCCGCACTGGCCGACAGGCAGCGACGCCAGCGGCTCCAGCTCGAGGACCTGCGCGACCAGCATTCGCGCTTTGCCGAGGTCATGCACTCGATCGGGATCGGGCACTGGTACAGCGACCTGCCGACGCAGCAGATGCACTGGGACGCGCAGTGCAAGGCCCACTTCGGGCTCCCGGCCAACGCGGGCGTGAACCTCGACGTGTTCATCGGATGCATTCATCCCGAGGATCGCGAGCGCTTCCAGAAGGGCGCCGAGCGCGCCATCTTCGGCCACACCAGCTGCGACATCGACTTCCGCGTGATGCTGCCTGGCAGGCGGAACGCGGTGGCTCAAGGCGCTGGGGCGCGGGTTCTACGATCGGCAGGGACGGCCGGCGCGATTTGACGGCATCACCGTGGACATCACGCGGCAGAAAGATGCCGAGTCCGCGCTGGCCGATGCGATCCGGATGAAGGACGACTTCCTCGCGACGATCTCGCACGAGTTGCGGACGCCGCTCAATGCCGTGCTGGGCTGGGCCCGGATGCTGTCGAGCGGGCAGGTGCCGCCGCATCGCGTCGAGCATGCGATGACGGTCATCGAACGCAACGCGCAGGCGCAGGCCCGCCTGGTGGAGGAGTTGCTCGACCTGTCGCGGATCGAAAGCGGCCAGCTGCGACTGCACGTCGAGCCGGTGGATGCGGGCGGCGTCGTCCAAAGCGCGCTCGAAGCGGTGCGGCCGGCCGCGGAGGCGCGCGGCGTCGAGCTGGTGACCGCCATCGATCCGTCGGCGCGCTGGCTATCGGCCGACGGCGATCGACTTCGGCAGGTGGCGTGGAACCTGCTGTCCAACGCCGTGAAGTTCACGCCGACCGGCGGACGGGTGACGATCGCGCTGGCGCCGGCCGGTGCCGCGCTGAAGCTGGTGGTCACAGACACGGGGCGCGGCATCGCTCCGGCGTTCCTCTCGCGCGTGTTCGATCGCTTCTCGCAAGCCGACGCACCCGAGGCGCGCGGCGTGCGTGGCCTCGGCATCGGACTGGCGATCGTGCGCGAGCTCGTCGAGGCGCACGGCGGGACCGTGGAAGTCTCGAGTCCCGGGGTAGGGCAGGGCGCGACGTTCACGATCACGCTGCCCGGCCGGCTCGAGCAGCCGGGCGGATTCTCGGCGGTGCGCAGGTCGGCCGACGGCACGCTGGGATAGGCCGAGTCGTCGGCCGAGCGACGCGATATCGGCTCAGCGTGTCCGATGCCGCGGAGGCGGCCTGCAGGTAGCGCGATGGCAGCGCGTGGCCGATTGACGGCGCGATCAACTGCGACGCGCGCACGACAGCGTCGAGATCGACGCCGGTCTCGATGCCGAGCCCGTGCAGCATGTAGAGCAGATCTTCCGTCGACAGGTTGCCCGCGGCGCCTGGCGCAAAGGGACAACCGCCCAGCCCCCCGGCCGACGCATCAAACGTGGTGACGCCGGCTTCGAGCGCCGCAAAGACATTGGCGAGCGCCGTTCCGCGGGTGTCGTGCAGGTGCAGCGCGATGCGCCGCGACCGGAACGCGCGCGCGCAGCTGGTCGACCACGTCGGCCACCTGGCCTGGTGTGGCGACGCCGATGGTGTCGCTCACCGCCACCTCGAAGGCGCCCATCGCCAGCAGTCGTTCCGTCAACTCGACGACGCGCGCCTGTGGCACCGTGCCCTCGAACGGACACCCGAACGCGGTGGAGAGGTAGCGCGCGAACGCGCAGGCCCATGGCGTGCGCCTCGCGAACGACGTGCGCGTAGGCCGTCAACGACCCCTCGATGGTCTGGTTGATGTTGCGCTGGCTGAAGGTCTCCGACGCCGCCGCGAAAATCGCGACCTCGGTCATCCCGGCGTCGTGCGCCGCGGCGAGACCGCGCTGGTTGGGCACCAGCGCCGAGTATCGGGTTCCGGGCCGCCGCGCGATGCCGCGCGCGACCTCGATCGCATCGGCCATCTGCGGCACGCGCGCGGGATTCACGAATGCCGCGATCTCGACGACCGGGAGTCCGGCCGCGGCCAGGGCCTCGACGAAGGCGATCTTGGTCGACGTCGGGATCTGCGCCGCCTCGTTCTGCAGGCCGTCGCGCGGGCCCACCTCGACGACGGTCACGCGACGTGGCAGCGGCGGGCGGCTCATGCGAGCTCCACCAGCGGGATACCGGGCTGCACCAGGTCGCCCACCTGGCAGGCGACCGACGCGACGACGCCGTCGACCGGCGACTTGAGCGGCAGTTCCATCTTCATCGCCTCGAGCACGATCGAGCGTGTCGCCGCGCGCGACGCGGTCGCCGGGCGCGATCGCGATGGCGCGCACGGTGGCCGGCATCGGCGCCGACAGGCTGCCGGAGGTGTCGCGGCTGCGCGTGCGTGCCGGGCGCTCGGAGTCGGCCACCTCCGGCCGATAGACCACACCGTCGAGCCAGATCCACGGCGCGTCGGCCGGGCCAGCGGCAAACACGCTGGTGCGCGATGCCGTCGACGACCACGCGCCACTGCCCGGCGGCGATGGCTTCGACATGAGCCGGCGCGCCGGCGGCCTGCAGCGTGCCGTCGGCCAGCGCGTCGACGCGCACGACCGTGTCGCCGAGGCGGACGTCGAAGGCACGTGCCGCCACGTCAGTGCCGCCATCCCTGAAGCGCCGTCCAGGGGTCGTGTCGCGCGGACTCGCCCCGGCGCTGCCGCCGCGGGCGGACCAGGCTGTGCGGCGCGCGCGGCGGCGACAGCGGCCACAGCCGCCGGCAGGTCGGCGGAAGGCAGGAAGCAGCGACGGCAGCAGGCGTCCGAGCAGCCCCGTGTCGAGGCGTCCGGCGCGGACGTCGGGATGCCGCACCAGCGCGCGCAGGAGCGGGATGTTGGTCACGATGCCGAGAATGGCGAACTCGCCGAGCGCGCGGTCGGCGCGTGCCAGCGCGGCCGCCCGTGTCTCCGCGCTCACGATCAGCTTGGCGAGCAGCGGGTCGTAGTGGACGCTGACGACGTCGCCCTCTCCGATGGCGCTGTCCACGCGGATGCCGGGCCCACGCGGCTCGCGATAGAGCAGGACCGTGCCGGCCTGCGGCAGAAAGCCGTTTGAAGGGTCTTCGGCGTACACGCGCAACTCGATCGCGTGACCGCGCTGAGCCGAGCCGGCCCGCCGGAAATGGCAGGGGCTGGCCGGCGGCCACCAGCAGCTGCGCGCGCACGAGGTCGAAGCCGGTGACCAGTTCCGTCACGGGGTGCTCGACCTGCAGCCGCGTGTTCATCTCGAGGAAGAAGAACCGTGGCGTCTCGGTGTCTCCGCCTTCGACGAGAAACTCGACCGTGCCGGCGTTCTGATACCCGCATGCGCGTGCGGCCGCGACCGCCGCCTCGCCCATCCGCGCGCGAAGTTCCGGCGTCATCACCGGCGACGGGCTCTCCTCGATGACCTTCTGGTGCCGGCGCTGGACCGAGCACTCGCGTTCGAACAGCGACACGCAGCCGTCGTGCGCGTCGGCGAAGATCTGAATCTCGACGTGGCGGGGGCGTTCGACCAGGCGTTCCACGTAGAGCGTGCCGTTGCCGAACGCGTGCTCGGCGTCTCGCCGGGCCGCCTGCACCGCCTCCAGCGCGTCGTCATCCGCGCCGACGACGCGCATGCCGATGCCGCCGCCGCCGCCCGACGGCTTCACCAGCGCCGGACGCCCGACCCGCTCGAGCGCGGCCAGCAGCGCCTCGTCGGACTGATCGGGGGGCGTCTCACCCGGGACGACGGGCACGCCCGCCGCCTCCATCAGGCGTCGCGCGCCAATCTTCGAGCTCATCGCGATCATCGCCGCCGGCGGCGGGCCGATGAAGATCACGCCGGCATCCGCGCACGCCTGGGCAAATGCCGCGTTCTCGGAGAGGAACCCGTAGCCCGGATGAATGGCCTCGGCGCCGCAGGCCCGGGCCGCATCAAGAATCAGATTGCCGCGCAGGTAGCTTTCGGAGGGCGCCGCCGGGCCGAGCCGAACAGCCTCGTCGGCTTCGAACACGTGACGGCTGCGCGCATCGGCGTCGGAATAGACCGCCACGGTGCGAATGCCCATCTCGCGGCACGTCCGCATCACGCGGATGGCGATCTCGCCGCGATTGGCGATCAGGACCTTCGCGAACATCAGCTAGCCACGACCTTCGCGCCATCGCGCCATCGTGATTGTGGCAGAGCGCCGAGCTCACCACTTCGGCGCCCTCTTCTCGAGGAACGCCCGAATCCCTTCCTGCCCCTCCGGCGACGCGCGACGCTGTGGCGATGGCTTCGGCGCACAGCGTCGCCGTTTCGGTGGCCGACCGCTTGGCGCACTCGGCGATGAGGTGCTTGGCCTCGCTGATGGCTCCCGGCGCGCCGGCCAGCAGGTCCTTCACGTAGCCGGCCACGGCGCGGTCGAGCTCCGCGTCGGGCACGACGGCGTGCACCAGCCCGAGTGTCTTCGCACGCTCGGCGCTGAACCTGGCGCCGGTCAGAAACAGCTCTCGCGCCGCGGAGCGGCCGATCTTGCCAATGACAAATGGCGCGATGACTGCCGGGATGAGGCCCAGCCGCACCTCGGTCAGGCCGAACACCGCGTCGTCGGCGGCGACGACGATGTCGCAGATCGCGGCCAGGCCCGTGCCTCCGCCGAGCGCCGCGCCTTGCACGCGCCCGATGACGGGCACGGGCAGCTTGTCGAGCGTCAGAAACATCCGCGCCATGTCGCTGGCGTCGTCCAGGTTCTGCTGGTGCGAGTAGCCCGCCATGCGCCGCATCCACTCCAGATCGGCGCCTGCGCAAAACGTCGGGCCCGCGCCGGCAAACACCACGGCGCGCACGTCGCGATCCCTGGCCACCGAGTCGGCCCACCAGGTGAGCTCGGTGATCACGCCGTCGTTGAACGCATTCCTGACGTCGGGACGGTTCAGCGTCAGGTACTCCACGCCTCCGTCACGGCGGACATCGAGATAGCGGAATCCCATGCGAGTTGACGCTACATCCTGAAGACGCCGTAGCGCGGCGCCGGAATCGGCGCGTTGCAGGCGGCCGACAGGCCCAGAGCCAGCGACGCGCGCGTGTCGATCGGATCCAGGATCCCATCGTCCCACAAGCGCGCGGTGGAGTAGTAGGGCGATCCTTCGGTCTCGTACTTCGCCAGCAACGGATCGCGAATCGCGGCTTCCTCCTCGGCCGACAGCGTGCGGCCGTCGCGCGCCAGCTGGTCGCGCTTGACCGTCGTCAGCACGCCGGCCGCCTGCTCGCCGCCCATCACCGAGATGCGCGCGTTGGGCCACATCCACAGAAAGCGCGGGTCGTAGGCGCGGCCGCACATGCCGTAGTTGCCGGCGCCAAACGAGCCGCCGATGACGACGGTGAACTTGGGCACGACGCTGTTGGCCACGGCGTGCACCAGCTTGGCGCCGTCGCGCGCGATGCCGGCGCGCTCGTACTGGCGGCCGACGATGAAGCCCGGTGATGTTCTGGAGGAAGACCAGCGGGATGCCGCGGATGTTGCACAGCTCGATGAAGTGCGTGCCCTTGAGCGCGGACTCCGAGAAAAGCACGCCGTTGTTGGCGACGATGCCGACCAGCAGCCCGTGGACCCGTGCGAACCCGGTGACCAGCGTCGGCGCGTAACGTTCCTTGAACTCGTCGAACCGCGACCCGTCCACGACCCGCGCGATCACCTCGCGCACGTCGTAGCCCTTGCGCACATCGGCCGGGACGATGCCGTACAGCTCAGCGGGGTCGTAGCTGGGATCTTCGGCGGCGATCGCGCTTGCCGGCCAGTGCTTGGCCGAGGTCAGCGAGCTGACGATGGTGCGCGCGATCTCGAGCGCATGCGCGTCGTCGTCGGCAAAGTAGTCGGCGACGCCCGACAGGCGCGTGTGCACGTCGGCGCCGCCAAGCTCCTCGGGCGTGACGTCCTCGCCCGTCGCGGCTTTCACGAGCGGCGGTCCGCCGAGAAAGATCGTGCCGGTGCCCTTGACGATCACCGTCTGGTCCGACATCGCCGGCACGTAGGCGCCGCCGGCCGTGCACGAGCCCATCACGACGGCAATCTGCGCCAGCCCGGCGGCCGACATCCGCGCCTGGTTGTAGAAGATGCGGCCGAAGTGGTCGCGATCGGGGAAGACTTCGGCCTGCATCGGCAGGAACGCGCCGCCTGAATCGACCAGGTAGACGCAGGGCAGGTGGTTGGCCATGGCCACTTCCTGCGCGCGCAGGTGTTTCTTCACCGTCAGCGGGTAGTAGGTGCCGCCCTTCACGGTCGCGTCGTTGGCGACGATCAGCACCTCGCGGCCCGAGACGCGTCCGATGCCCGTGACGAGCCCCGCGCCTGGCGCCTCGTCTTCGTAGACGTCGTGTGCCGCCAGCGGCGACAGTTCGAGAAACGGCGAGCCCGGATCGAGCAGCCGCGTCAGGCGATCGCGCACGAAGAGCTTGCCTTGCGCGTGGTGGCGCTCGAGCGCCTTGGCGCCGCCGCCGGCTCGGGCGTTCTCGCGCGTCGCGCGCAGCGTGGCGACCAGCGCGCGGTTGGCCTCGGCGTTGGCAACAAACTCCGCGCTGCGCGGGTCGATCTGCGTGGGCAGACGTTCCATGGCCCGGCTCTACCAGCCGCAGCAGTCGGTCTTGAACCCGCAATCCGAACAGCGCCAGACAGCGTGCATCCGGTAGACGTTGGCGCCGCCGCAGCGCTCGCAGACCATTTTCTCGTTGGATTCGGCGGCGGTTCGGGGAGTCAGCAACGGCTGCAAGCTGGTGACGCGCGGAGGGCTTGGGAGCGTCGGACATGCGCGGCATTATACCGGCCGCGTCGGCGGGTCCCGGGCGGTCGAGGTTGGCGTCGTCCGGCGCCGTGCTGATGAGGCGGTGCCGGATACGGCTGACGTCATAGAGCCGACACATTCCCGTTTTGTGTATCGATTTCGGTCGGCACGTCGTGCTACAGTCGAGGCTGACTCGCCAGCCTCAGCCATTGGGGCTTGGCGGCCGAGTTAACTCGATCATGAGCGGCAAGCGGATGAGGCGGGTGCTCGTCATCGACGACGAGCCGGACATGGCGGAGTGGCTGGCGCTGACGGTGACCGGCGCCGGGTACGACGTGCGTGTCGCCACGCGCGGCGCGGAAGCCGAGCAGTTGTTCACGAGCTGGCAGCCCGACGCGGCGCTGGTGGATCTCGTGCTGCCCGACGTCAACGGCGCGGACCTGGTGCGCCGCTTCAAGACTCTGCAGCCACGGACCGAAGTTCTGGTCATCAGCGGACAGGGCAGCATTCCGCGCGCGGTCGAGGCCATCAAGGCCGGCGCGACGTACTTTCTCGAAAAGCCGATCGACGCCGAGAGCGTGCTGGCGATGCTGGGCCGCGCGATCGAGCGCACCGAGCTCGAGGCCGAAAACGTCGCGCTGCGCCGGCAACTGCTGGACCGCTATCAGTTCGAGAACATCATCGGGCGCAGCCGGAAGATGCGCGAGCTGTTCGACCTGGTGGCCGCCGTCGCCGACTCGGAAGCGAACATCCTGATTCAGGGCGAGAACGGCACGGGCAAGGAGCTGATCGCCAACGCGATCCACTACAACAGCCGGCGCGTGAAGGGCCCGTTCATCAAGATCAACTGCGCGGCGATTCCCAAGGATCTGATCGAGGCCGAGCTGTTCGGCCATCGGCGCGGTGCCTTCACCGGCGCGATCCAGGATCGCGACGGCCTGCTCGAGCAGGCGCAGGGCGGCTCGCTGCTGCTCGACGAGATCGGCGAGATGCCGCCGTACCTGCAGACCAAGCTCTTGCGCGTGCTGCAGGAGCGCGAGTACCGGCCCGTCGGCAGCGACCGGGTCGTCCGCGTGGATTTCCGGCTCATCTGCGCGACCAACATCGATCTGGACGCCGCGCTGCAAGGACGGCCGGATCCGCGAAGATCTGTACTTCCGCATCAACACCATCGCCCTGCGCGTGCCGCCGGTGCGCGAGCGGACCGAAGACATCCCGCTTCTGTGCGATCATTTCCTCGATCGGTTCCGGCAGCGGTACCAGCGCAACGTGCGGACCATCGCGCCGGCGGCGTATCACCTGCTGATCCGCAGCCGATGGCCCGGGCAACGTGCGCGAGCTGGAGAACGCGCTGGAGCGTGCCGTGCTGGTGGCCAAGGGCAGCGAGATCACTCCGGCCGACCTGCCCGAGACGCTGCGCGAGGACTCGGGCCCAGGCGGCGATGTCGTGATGCCGCCGCATCGCACGCTGGCCGAGATCGAGCGGATGGCGATTCTGCAGGCGCTGGAGCGGACCAACTGGAACAAGCAGGAGGCCGCCGCGCAGCTCGGGCTGTATCGGCCGACGCTGTACAGCAAGATGCGGAAGCACAAGATTCGCGACGAAGGGCGTGGCCGTCGTGTCGGCCACGCGCACGCCGCCGGCCAGCCGCGGCATCGAGGCGCGCGGCTCTGACGCCCGACGAGGAGGCCAGTCGTGCGTGATCGGACGGCCGTGTTGATTGGCCTGGTGGCAGGCGCGGCGGCTGGCGGGGTCGCCGGATGGCTGTGGCTCACCGATGATGGCCGGCGCATGCGCGCGCGGCTGGAGCCGCGGCTGCAGGATCTGGCCAGCCAGGCGATGGCGCTGTCGGCATCGGCCAGGCGCCTGCAGGTGGTGGCCCGCGCAGGGCGCGCAGGCGGCGCAGGACGTGGCCTCGCGGTCGGCCACGCGCTGAGCGCGGCCGCACGTCAGCCCGATGACGGGTCATTTTCCACGACGAGCCCACCTGCGCCGCTGGGCGGGGGCGCTCGCCGGGCGGGCGCGGCGCATCGGGTCGCTGTCGGCGCAGGCGGCCTGGCGCGGGTTCACCAGCCTCTACAACAGCGACGACCTGACGCACTCCGCCTCCATCGCCTACTACGCGCTGCTCTCGTTGTTTCCCGTTCCTCCTGCTGCTGGTGTCGGTGCTCGGCGCGTTCACGGCGGACGAGCAGGCCCGCCAGGCCACGCTCGACTTCGTGCTGCGCTACTTTCCCACGCGCCTCGAGTTCGTGAGCAGCCAGATCACCGCGCTCCAGCGCACCCAGGTGCCGCTCGGCGTGATGGGCGGCCTGGCGCTGATCTGGGCCTCGCTGGGGTTCTTCAGCGCGATCAACTCGGCCGTGAACAGCGCCTGGCGCGTCGAGCGGCAGCGGAGCTATCTGAAACACAAGCTCGTCGCCTTCCTGATGCTGGCCGCCGCGTGCGGTCTTCTGGCGTTGACGCTGGTGGTGTTCAGCGCGAGCCAGGTGGTGGGCGCGTCGTGGTTCGTCGACGGTGTCGGACGCGCTTCCCCTGGCTGATGGAGCTGCGAAGCTTTGGCGTGAACTGGGCGGCGACATTCGCGCTGATCCTGGCCGTCGGGCTGGTGTTCTACTTCGTGCCCAACGCGAAGGTGCGCTTCCGCGACGTGTGGGTCGGCGCCGTGCTGACGGGCCTGCTGTGGCGGTCGGCGTTTGCCGGCTTCTCGTGGTACGTGCGCGACATGTCGCGCTTCAGCGTGCACGGGTCGATCGGCGCCGTGGTGGTCTTCCTGCTGTGGGTGTACGTCTCGGCGGTGATCCTGTTGTACGGCGTCGAGTTCACCGCGGCCTACAGCCGCATCCGCCGCGGCCGCACCGACGAGGCTCCCGCGGCGCCTCCGCTCACGCCGTAGCAAACAGGAATCTGTGTAATCTGCGTAATCTGCGGATATCTCGTCTGCGTAATCCGCGGATCCCTTAATCGCGGCGTGGCCACAGCCACGCCGCGCCGCGGACGCCGCTCGAGTCGCCATGCATCGGCGGCACAATCCGGGTCGCGACTGATCGGAGAAGACGAACTGCGTCGAGCCAGCGCGGGACGGCGTCGTACAGCATCGCGACGTTCGAGACGCCGCCGCCAAGCACGATGACGTCCGGATCGAGCGTGTTGATCACGGTGGCAAGGCCGCGCGCCAGCCGATGGGCGTAGCGGTCGAGCGCGGCGCTGGCGTGGCGGTCGCCAGCGGCGGCGCGCGCGACGACGGTGGCGCCCTTGATCTCGGCCGGGATCCGACCTCGGCGCACGCGGCGTAGTCGCGGGCCAGGCCGGGGCCCGACAGGAACGTCTCGAGGCAGCCGCGCTTGCCGCAGTAGCACTCCGGCCCGGGCAGTTCGTCGCGGCGCGGGCCAGGGCAGGGGATTGTGGCCCCACTCGCCGGCGATGGCGTTGGGACCGGTGAGGACCTGGCCGTGGACGACCACGCCGCCGCCGCATCCGGTGCCGACGATCACGCCAAACACCACCGGCGCGCCGGCCGCGGCGCCGTCGCTGGCCTCCGATAGCGCGAAGCAGTTGGCGTCGTTGGCGAGGCGCACGGGCCGTCCGAGCCGCGCTTCCAGATCGCGGTCGAGCGTCCGGCCGATGAGCCACGTCGAGTTCGCGTTCTTCACCAGGCCCGTCGCCGGCGAGATCGCGCCCGGCATGCCGATGCCGACCGACGCCGGTCTGGCCGATGGCGGCCTCGGCGGCCGCGACCAGATCGACGAGGGCGTCGACGGTGCCGTCGTAGTCGCCGCGAGGCGTGGCGCGCCGTTCACGAAAACGGATCGCGCCGTCGTCGTCGAGCACGACGCCTTCGATCTTGGTGCCGCCCAGGTCGATGCCGATGCGCATGCTCGGGTCCAGGTCGGGTCGTCGGATCCGGAGCCTCGTCAGTCCCGTTCAGCGCGGCGATGATCGCGTCGCTGAAGAACGGGATGTCATCGGGCTTGCGCGAGGTGATGACGGGGCCGTCGACGACGACGGGCTTGTCGACGTAGAGGCCGCCGGCATTCTTGACGTCGATGGCAATCGACGGCCAGCAGGTGACGGTGCGCCCTCGCAGCGCGTTTACCGAGATCAGCAGCTGCGGTCCGTGGCAGATCGCGGCCACGGGCTTGCCGGCGGCGATCATGTCGCGCACCAGGTCGACCATCGCATGCCGCATCCGCATCCGGTCGGGTGCGTGCCCGCCGGGAACGACGACGGCGTCGAAGTCGCGCGCGCGAGCTTTGCCGGCGGCCAGGTCGGCGACCAGGGCCGTGCCTTTCTTGCCCGTGTAGGTGTGCCCGGCAAGCGGGCCGACGAGCACGACCTCCAGCCCCGCCGCACGCAGCCGCTCCACCGGGCCCGTGACTTCGCTGTCTTCGAATTCGTCTTCCAGCAGCACGGCCACGCGCCGCGGCTTCTGCTCGTCGGTCATGGCAGATGTATATCACGTGGGCTGAGCGCCGGCAGCCCGCAGTCCAGTCCGACATAATGTCCACATGCCCAACCGCCTGGCCGCCGAGAAGAGCCCGTACCTGCTGCAGCACGCGCAGAATCCCGTGGACTGGTATCCGTGGGGCGACGAGGCGTTTGCGCGCGCGCGTGCCGAAGACAAGCCGATCTTCCTGTCGGTGGGCTACTCGACGTGTCACTGGTGCCACGTGATGGAGCACGAGTCGTTCGAGCAGCCGGCCGTGGCCGACGTGCTGAACCAGTCGTTCGTGTCGATCAAGGTGGACCGCGAGGAGCGTCCGGACGTGGACCGCGTCTACATGGCGTTCGTGCAGGCGACGACCGGTGCCGGCGGCTGGCCGATGAGCGTGTGGCTGACGCCGGAGCTGAAGCCGTTTTACGGCGGCACGTACTTTCCGCCGGAGTCGCGATACAACCGGCCCGGCTTCGTCGAGGTGCTTCAGGCGATCGCGCGCGCGTGGCGCGACGAGCGCGAGCGGATCGAGCTGTCGGCGACCGAGCTGGTGCGCCGGATGCGCGAGTCGGCGAGCGCCAGTCCGGCAGGCACGGCCGCGCCGGCGCCCGACGTGCTGGCGCGCGGCGTCGCCGCGTTCGCCGCAGTCCTACGACGCGCGGCACGGCGGCTTTGGCAGCGCGCCGAAGTTCCCGCGGCCGAGCGAGCTGCTGTTCCTGCTGCGCGAGCACGCCCGCACGCGCGAGCCGGTGCCGCGCGATCTGGCGCTGCACGCCCTTCGCGCGATGGCGCTGGGCGGCATGCGCGACCACGTCGGCGGCGGCTTTCATCGCTACTCGGTCGACGAGGCGTGGCGCGTCCCGCACTTCGAGAAGATGCTGTACGACCAGGCGCAGCTCGTGCTGGCGTACCTCGAAGCCGCGCAGGCCACCGGCGATCGGTTCTTCGCGCAGGTCGCGGAGGACACGCTGCAGTACGTGGGCCGCGAGCTGACGCATCCCGATGGCGGCTTCTATTCCGCGGAGGACGCCGACAGCCTGCCGCCAGGCGCGCCGGCCGGTGGCCACAAGGTCGAGGGCGCGTTCTACGTCTGGAGCGCCAGCGAACTCCGCGACGTGCTCGGCGACGACGCCGACGTCATCGCGCCTCGCTTCGGCGTGGAAGAGGGCGGCAACGCGCCGTTCGATCCGCAGGGGGAGTTCACCGGGAAGAACCTGCTCTACACGGCCGCGTCGGTGGACGACATCGTCGCGACGACGGGGCGGACGGCCGAGGAGGTGGTCGACACGCTGGGCCGCGCGCGGCTCGTGCTGTTTGCGCGCGCGGCTGCAGTCGGCCGCGTCCGCACCTGGACGACAAGGTGCTGTCGGCGTGGAATGGCCTGATGATCGCGGCCTTCGCGCGCGCCGCGCGCGTGCTGCGCGCGCGCCGGTTCGGCCTCCACGACACTGCCAGCCGCTCATCTGGCAACGGCGCAGCGCGCGGCGAGCATTCGTTCGCGAGCGGCTGTGGGACGGCCAGCGCCAGGTGCTGCTGCGGCGCTTCAGGGACGGAGATGCGGCGGTGGACGGCTACGCGGAGGACTACGCCGGCCTGGCGTTCGGTCTGCTCGAGCTGTTCCAGGCCGACGGCGACCCGGCGTGGCTGCAGTGGGCGGACCAGTTGCAGACCATCCTCGACGCAGCGGTTCTACGACCCGATCGACGGCGGGTGGTTCAGCACGACGGGCGAGGACCCGACCGTGCTCGTGCGGTCCAAGGAGGACTACGACGGCGCCGAGCCATCGCCGACCGCGCTGGCGCTGCTCAACCTGCAGGTGCTGACGCACCTGCAGCCCGACGCCGATCGCACGGCGCGCATCAGCCAGTCGATCGCGCGATTCGGCACGCGGCTGGGTGAGTACGCGCGGGCCGTGCCGATGGTGCTGGCGGCGCTGGTCGGGCGAGGAGGCCGGCATCGGCCAGCTCGTCATCGTCGAAGCCGGCGACGGGGACCGAGGCGCTGCCGCTCTGCGCGAGGCGGCGGCGGAGCACTATCGGCCGTTTCTCGTCGAGATCCCGGTCACGCCACTCCACGTGCGGACGCCCTGCGCGCGGCGTTGCCACTCGTCGGCTGGCGATGGGGCCCGTGAGCGGGCAGTCGGCCGCGTATCTCTGCGCCAACTTCACATGCCAGGCGCCGGTGACGACGCCGGAGGCGCTGCGCGCGGCACTGGCCGAACCGCGCGACGGTACGTAGGCCGGAACTTCAGTTCCGGCGAATCGTAGCGTCGGTCGGTCGCGCGTGCCGTCGGCTGCGACTTCCGGCTCCGATGCTACAATCGCCCGGATGCGCCTGGAGATCGAGGTCTGGCTGAGGGGCAATGACTTTGCGACGACCGACGTCGTGGACGCGCCGCTTGGTCCGCCGCGCGGATGGGCCGACGACGACGTGCGCGTGCTGCTGAAGGAACTGCTGCGCGCGGTGGAGCGGGCCAAGTCGCCCGACGCCGATCGCGATCGTGCCGTGGCGCTGCGCGGCTTCAGCTGGATCGTGAGCCCGTTCGAGGGCGGCGGCTTCACCGTCGCGGTCGAGATTCAGATTGGCGCGGCTGCGGCCGGTCCCTTCGACGTCGACCAGGCGGAACTGGAAGCGACAATCACGCGCGTGATGGCGGCCGACCGGCTGCCGCATCGTGAGTCCCCGTGGTGCACTGACACCGATGAACGAGCAGCCCCTCCTCCATCTGCGTGGCGAAGCCGTGACGCTCTGGCGGCTCCGCCGTCACGACGACCACCTGCACTGCTTCATCGTCGAGCCCCCGAGCGGGTATCTGGCTGGCGATCGAGAAGGGCTCGGACCTGCTGTTCAGCCAGACCTACGGCGACCTCGACGGCGCGCTGGTCCGGGCGGAAGGGTTGAAGTCGCCGTTAGTCGTCGCGGGCTGGGCGGAGGCTCGAGGACCACTGACGGTCGAGTGCCGGTGCAGGGTGCCTGGTGCCAGTGCGGTGCTTGGTGCCTCGTGCGAGTGCGCGACCGCGGCAAGCTGCCTGGCACTGCGCACGTGCACCTGGCACCGCACGGCACGCACGCATTGGCACCGGGCACGAATTGGCCGGGGTGGCGAAACTGGCAGACGCAGCGGACTTAAAATCCGCGGCCTCCCAAAGAGGCGTGTGGGTTCGATTCCCGCCCCCGGCACTTCACCGTCGCATTTGCTCGGCTTCGTGCCGGGGGCGGTCATCAGGCACGCGCCGTCGGCCTTCGGCCTCCGGCCAGCGGGCTCGATTCCCGCCCTCGCACGTCAGATCCGCGGGTTAGACCAACATCCAAGGTGAGCCTGGCCCAGCCCCACGCTGTGCGCCGACAGGTCTCCCCGGGACAGTTTGAAACGTCGCTTCAGAGTATGTATACGCGAGGAGAGAGAGCGGAAGGACCTTCAGCACCCGTACGGGATC
>CAWFRL010000013.1:0-232650 GCA_963818215.1 Vicinamibacteria bacterium
CCTGCAGCACCTGCGGCTGGCCAGCGCCGTCCGCGCGACTCCATCGAAGGCCGCTGCCCAACATCCCGTAGACAACGTGCCGTCCGTCGCGGGTCCACACCGGACTGACAAATGTTCCTCCACCGGAAGTCAGACGGGTCATCGCATCACGCCCCGGCTCGTAGATCCAGATGTCCTGATTGCTGCCATCCCGAACGGTGATTGCGATGCGCTTGCCATCGGGCGACACGCGGGGCGTTCCCTACATATGTGCCGGGCATGGCCAGGAGCGGCTGCTGCTTGCCCGTCGTATCGAGCCACTGCACGGTCGGGCTGGAACCACCAACGTGCTGCCGGGACACGAACGTGCCGGTGGGTGACACGTCTGTACTGAGCGCCATACGCAACCGGGTCTTGTACGCCACGTCGTCGAGAACCGCGACGGCAGCCCCGCGCGTTTCCATCCGCTCGAGGTCGAACGGCACGGCGAACATCGTCGCGTTCTTCGTGTACACGAGATGGCCACTCGACAAGTAGCGAGGAGACCCGACTCCTCGCGCGAGTGTCTTGCGGGCGCGATTGGCGATGAGAGACGACGTCAACGGTGAAGTTGTCCTGGCTCGGCGGAGTGCCGACTGCCTGGAGGAGCATCGCTTTCCCACCCGGCAGAATCTGCGGGTGTGTATGGAACAACTCGCCACTGGCAAGCTCCAGGATCGGGTGTTCCTGCGCCCCCATTTGCGGGAACCCGCAGCACGCCATTTGCAGACCCGCCGGTCCCGATCACGAGGTTTCCCTCGTCGCCCCAATATCCCCCCGTCATGGTGCCGAGCTGAGCGAACCGGACAGGGCCACCGCCGTCGACCGGGACTTTGTAGAGCTCTGTGCCGATCGAAAACGCCACCCACTGCCCGTCGCGGGAGAAAAACGGGCTCCACGGCGCCCTCGGTGCCAGCCAGTTCGGTGGCGTTGGGTTGATTCAGCCGTCGCGTGAGCAGCCTTGCCAGCCCACCGGAGATGGTGCCCACATACACCAGTCGCGTTCCATCGGGTGAGATCACGACGCTGCTGAAAGTGGGGATGGCGAGTGGCACCAGTGAAACTTCGTTTCCCAGATTCGCTTCGAGCCGCAGGACTGGCTGCACGGCAGGAGCCGGCGTCCCGCGCCATGGCGCCCAAAGCGCCACCGCCGCCAGGAGCGCAAGCAGTCCTGCGGCTGCCCAGCCAACGGTGCCGCTCTGCTTACGTGTGGCGACTGCCGGCTGGTCATCGAGCAGCTTCCAGACGTCGCCGATATCGCGCAGCCGCTTCTTCGGATCCTTTTCAAGACAGCTCTTGAGCAATCTCCTGACGCTCGCCGGAACGCCGTCCCAGCGCGGCTCGTACTTGATGACCGCGGCCAGGATCGACGAGACATCCTCGCCCTCGAACGCCGTCGGCCGGTCAGCATCTCGTAGAGGACGACGCCAAATGCCCAGATGTCGGCGCGCTTGTCCACCGGTTTGCCGCGCGCCTGTTCGGGCGCCATGTAGGCCGCGGTGCCCAGGATCATGCCCGCATGCGTCGCGGCCATCGTGATGGTCGGCGAGTCCGAGAGATTCTGGCGGATATCTCCGCCGATTCCGGCGCGACGATTTTCGCCAGGCCGAAGTCGAGCACCTTGACGGTGCCGTCGCTTCTGATCTTGATGTGCCAGGTTTGAGATCGCGATGGACGATGCCTTTTTCGTGCGCGGCGTCGAGGGCATCGGCGATCTGGCGCGCGTAGTCGAGCGCCGTCTAAGCGGCAGCGGCCCTTTCGGCGTTCCCCCTCGACCAGCTCCATCACGAGGTAGTTGGGCCCGACGTCGTGCAGCGTGCAGACGTTGGGATGGTTCAAGGCCGCGACGGCCCGCGCCTCGCGCTCGGATCGCTCGCTGAACTCCTCGGCGGCCACCTTGATGGCCACGTCCCGGCCGATGCGGGAATCCCGTGCGCGATACACCTCGCCCATGCCGCCGGCGCCGATTTGGGCGGTGATTTCGTAGGGGCCGAGCCGCGTGCCAGGGGCTAAAGACAGGGTGAACCGCCCGAATTATACGGGGATGCTGCGCAGGGAGCGGTTTTACCAGCGGGTGACGCGATGACATCAATAAGAATCAGCAGGGTAATTATGACTGGAAGACGTGCTCGGCCCATCGTCCTGGGGGCACCGCAGGTCCGCGGCGTCGCGATCGTCGCGGTAGCGTTACGGTCTGGAACCGGGGACAGGCATAGCGCTCGGCGCCGTCGCGTGCCGGCGACGGGCACCGTGACGCGCAGGACGCCTGACAAGCCGCTGCCGGGGAACTCGACGACCCATGTACGTCTTGAAAGAGACAGGATGCCCCTGATGAGCACCTCGCCGCGGCTGCGATCCCGCGTATCGCAGGCCATCACCCTCGTGGTCACGATGCTGCTCGTTGTCTCGCCGACCAAGGCGGGGCAACAAGAGGCGGCGCCACATCATGTCGTCGTTCCGCTCGTCAGAGACGGGCAGGTCATCACCCGCCTGTCGGGCGATCCGAACATTGCTGGCGCGCCATTCGTGATCCGCATCGAGAACGTGGACGGACAGATCGTGTTCCCGCATCGGCACCCGGAAGACGAGCATATCGTCGTGGTGCAAGGCATCTGGTATCTGGGGGCAGGCGACCGCTTCTCGCGCAGCGATCTACGCGAGCTGACCGTCGGAACTATGCGCTGGTTCCGAAGAAGATGAATCACTTCGCCTGGTCGCAAGGCGCCACCGTTATCCAAATTCACGGAATCGTCCGTTCCGCATCAACTTCGTCGATGACCTCAAGCTGCTGCGGAATCCGGGCGACGCGTCGTTCTTCAAATTCAAGGCGGGCGATCGCGTACGGGGTGCGAAAGGCACGGGCGTTGTCAGGATGGGAGCGCACTCTCCGCGCGAGAAAACGACGCAATACCTGATCGAGACCGCGCCGAATGACGGTATGCCGCCCTCGAGGAGGATTTACACATCGTCCCGAATTGAGGTTCAAGAGGACGACGGCCCGCCGCACTGCGGCTTCAGCCGCTGCAAGGACGACAGCACGCGGGCATCGGACTCAACACCCTCAGCGCCATTTGGATAGCTCAACACTGGGCGACATTTCGCGAGCAATCCGCCGCGGTGAGCCCGTCCGCAAGGAGCCATGCGAGCTGAATTGATGAGCTGCCTGGCTGAATCTGAGGATTGCCTCTGCCAATTCAAGCGAGACTGTATCGGACTCGCGAGGGGGGTTAGCTTTCACCAACCGCCACAAGCCGAGTATTCTTGTGGGCCGGGTTCAAGTCTCCAACTCCGGAGACCGCCCCTCGAGAAGAAAGCACCACGCGCACGTTAGACGTGCGGACGACAAGAGGTGTGGCCGTGGCGCCAGATGCCGTCTCGTTCTTTCGCCGGGAGAAAAAGCGCGGTGCCGAGGCGCGGGCGTCAAGCGTCGATCAGGCCAGCACCGCCGAAACCACGGGACAACTCGAATTCGAGTTCTTCAACCCTCAAATAACGTACTTCGAGCCGACACCGATCGAGATCAACCGACTCGAGGAGCGCGTGGTTGGCTGGGAAGCGCGCATTCAGAAGGTCACCGAACCAAATCGCCCCTTGCACTGGGCCAAACAAACGTCGCTCGGCTCGAGGAGGGCGCGTTCGGCGCGATGACGACGCAACTCGAAGGAGTCCTGGCGGGATTCAGAGGTCAGGCGGATAGAATCGCCGCCGGTCTGGCCGAAGCCGACCGCCTCGCAGCGGTCGTGTCGGGTGTGGAGACGCGGATCGCCACCCTGGAAGAACGAGAACACTCCCTCACCCACGCGGCGGATCGGATCGCGCCGGGTCTGGCCGAAGCCGACCGTCTGGCAACGGTTGTGTCCGGCGTGGAGACGCGGATCGCGACGCTCCTTGAACGAGAACACTCACTCACCCAGACGGCGGAGAGGATCGGCCCCGGTCTGGCCGAAGCCGACCGCCTCGCAGAAGTCGTGTCGGGTGTGGAGACGCGGATCGCCACCCTGGAAGAACGAGAACACTCCCTCACCCACGCGGCGGATCCGATCGCTCCGGGTCTGGCCGAAGCCGACCGTCTGGCAACGGTTGTGTCCGGCGTGGAGACGCGGATCGCGACGCTCCTTGAACGAGAACACTCACTCACCCAGACGGCGGAGAGGATCGGCCCCGGCCTGGCCGAAGCCGACCGCCTCGCAGAGGTCGTGTCGGGTGTGGAGACGCGGATCGCCACCCTGGAAGAACGAGAACACTCCCTCACCCACGCGGCGGATCGGATCGCTCCGGGTCTGGCCGAAGCCGACCGTCTGGCAACGGTTGTGTCCGGCGTGGAGACCCGGATCGCGACGCTCCTTGAACGAGAACACTCACTCACCCAGACGGCGGAGAGGATCGGCCCCGGTCTGGCCGAAGCCGACCGCCTCGCCGCGGTCGTGTCGGGTGTGGAGACGCGGATCGCCACCCTGGAAGAACGAGAACACTCCCTCACCCACGCGGCGGATCGGATGCGCCCGGTCTGGCCGAAGCCGACCGTCTGGCAACGGTTGTGTCCGGCGTGGAGACGCGGATCGCGACGCTCCTTGAACGAGAACACTCACTCACCCAGACGGCGGAGAGGATCGGCCCCGGTCTGGCCGAAGCCGACCGCCTCGCCGCGGTCGTGTCGGGTGTGGAGACGCGGATCGCCACCCTGGAAGAACGAGAACACTCCCTCACCCACGCGGCGGATCGGATCGCTCCCGGTCTGGCCGAAGCCGACCGTCTGGCAACGGTTGTGTCCGGCGTGGAGACGCGGATCGCGACGCTCCTTGAACGAGAACACTCACTCACCCAGACGGCCGAGAGGATCGCCGCCGGCCTGGCCGAGGCCGACCGCCTCGCAGAAGTCGTGTCGGGCGTGGAGACCCGGATCGCCACCCTGGAAGAACGAGAACACTCCCTCACCCACGCGGCGGACCGGATTGCTCCGGGTCTGGCCGAAGCCGACCGTCTGGCAACGGTTGTGTCCGGCGTGGAGACGCGGATCGCCACGCTGGAAGAACGAGAACACTCCCTCACCCACGCGGCGGACCGGATCCCTCCGGGTCTGGCCGAAGCCGACCGTCTGGCAACGGTTGTGTCCGGCGTGGAGACCCGGATCGCGACGCTACTTGAACGAGAACACTCACTCACCCAGGCGGCCGAGAGGATTGGCCCCGGCCTGGCCGAAGCCGACCGCCTCGCCGAGCTCGTGTCGGGTGTGGAAATCCGGATCGCGACGCTACTTGAACGAGAACAGTCCCTCACCCAGGCGGCCGGAGGATCGGCCCTGGTCTGGCCGAAGCCGACCGCCTCGCCGCGGTCGTGTCGCGCGTGAAGACGCGAATCGCCGCGCTGCTTGCACGAGAACAGTCCCTCGCCCACGCGGCGGATCGGATTGCTCCTGGTCTGGCCGCAGCCGACCGCCTCGCCGCGGTCGTGTCGCGCGTGAAGACGCGAATCGCCGCGCTGCTTGCACGAGAACAGTCCGTCACCCAGGCGGCGGAACCAATCGTGGGGCAGGCCCTTCACGATCGCGCTGACGAGCCAGCGGCACCCTTCCCGCTGGTTTCCGTCGATGCTGGGGGTTCCAACGGCGACGGATCTCGACTCGGCGAGCCGAAGCGTACCATCGGACGTCTCGCAGTCGCGACCGGTGTGGTAGGGATATTGGCGCTAGTCGTTGTTGGCAGCGGCCTCGCGGCGCGCCGGGCACGTCCCCCCGTTCAGGCCGCTGTGACACAGCACAAGTCCGAGGCGCACATTGCAACGGCGGCCTCGAGTCCGGTGTTGCCGAGTCCTGCCGTGGATGTACCGATTCCCCCGGCCCCGACACCCCTCGCCACGGCCGCGCCGACGACGCCCAGAGTGATCCCGGCCGCGACCAAGTCGGCGTCCCGAAAGGCAACGTCTTCAAAGGCGGCGACCCAACATAGCGCTCGAAGGCCACAGCCCGCAGGAGGAGATCCAAGCGCACCACCTGTCTTCGCAGGAGCGCTTGGCGTCCAGTCGAATCCAGCGGGTGGCACCGTTTTCCTGGACCGCCAGCGTGTCGGCGAGACTCCTCTTCAACTGACGGGCGTCACCGCCGGCGCTCACGTGATTTGGATCGAGAGCCCAGGCCACGCGCGATGGACGGCCGCCGTCCAGGTGAACACGGGCAAGGTCGTGAAAGTGAGCGCGACCCTCGAGCCTCGGCGTTGACGTCCAGGATCGAGAGGAAATCCCCCCTCGCCGCGAGCAATCCAGTGGCCGAACTACCCAAGGCGGCGCAAGTGCCACCGGTCCGGCCCGGTGTCCACTCCGCGCCGCTCGAGGTGAGCAGGATCTGCATGCGGTCCAGTTTTCAGGTCCGCATCGTGGATTTGGTCGTCCAGTAAATCCTTCAACAACGAAGTGATGGCGCTCGATCTGCAGAGCAAGAAGCTGCTCTGGAAATAACACGCCGAAAGACCGTCAGTTCCCGTTCTACTCGTAGGCGGCGACGCCGACGGCCAGGTCATCTGCTTCGGAAAACGCCAAACGCCAACAGTTGACAGCCCCTCCCCAAAGGGAGGAAACTTCCCGCTTCCATAGTTCGTCTATGCAAAGAGAAGCTGATGAAAGAAGCCAGGACGAAGAGCAAGAACGAGCTGCTTCCGGGCACGCTCGAGATGTTGATTCTGAAGACGCTGTCGATCGAGTCGATGCACGGCTACGGCATCGCGCAGCACATCCAGATGCTGTCGGCGGACGTGCTGACGATCGAAGAGGGATCGCTGTATCCGGCGCTGCAGCGGATGCTCGTCAAGGGATGGGTGTTGGCCGAGTGGAAGATTTCGGCGAACAACCGGCGAGCGCGCTTCTACACGCTCACGACTGCCGGGAAGACGCAGCTCGGCGTCGAGGAATCGCGATTCTCCCAGATGTTCGGCGCGATCATGCGCGTGATGAAGACGACGTAGTGTCCTGACTCTCAGGAGAGTGCCGTGGGTTCTGTGCTCCGACGTCTGCTGTTCTTCTTCCAGCGGAATCAGTTCGATCGGGATCTGGAAGACGAGCTGCGCTTTCACGAGGAGATGAAGGCGCACGCCCTCGCCGACGCGGATGGCATGAGCGGCGACGAGGCGCGGGCGGCCGCGCGGCGGCGGATGGGCAATCCGCTGCGGCTGCGCGAACAGTCGCGCGAACCGTGGACCTTCCCGACGGTCGAAACGTTCGCGGAGGACGTGCGTCACGCGCTGCGTTTGATGCGGCGCGATCCGGCGTTCACCTTCACCGCCCTCGCCACGCTCGCGCTCGGCATCGGCCTCAACACCGCGATTTTCTCCGTCGCCTACGGCGTGCTCTGGCGTCCGCTGCCGTATCCCAATGCCGATCGTCTCGTCATCGTCTCGTCGTCGCAGCAGACCGAGAAGGGCGTCAAGACGTTCTCGACCTGGGCGCCCGTGTCGTACGAGGGGCTGCGCCCGCGCGTCACCGCGCTCGATCATCTCGCGGCCTACGCCCCGATCGACGTGCAGTTCACCGGACGCGGCGAGCCGCTGCAGGTGCCCGCGCTCGACGTGAGTCCGAATTTCTTCGCCACGCTGGGCGTCAGTCCCGCGCGCGGCCGCGCGTTCCTCAGCGGCGCCGCGGCGCCAGACGACGATCGCAGCGCGATCGTCAGCGATCGGCTGTGGCGCACGTCGCTCAAGGCCGATCCGGCGATCGTCGGACAGTCCATCACCATCGACGGCCTCCCCCGTACCGTCATCGGCGTGCTGCCGCCGGACTTCAGCTTCAGGCCGGTGATCCGGAGCGGCGCGCTGCCGGAAGCGGACGTCTTTCTGCCCAATCGCTGGCCCGGCGACACCGGCAGGAACGCGTTTCTCTTCCTGCTGGGCCGCATGAAGCCAGGCGTGACCAGGAACGCGCGGAAGCGGAATTGACGGCGCTGGCGAACGATTCGTCGATCGTGCCCGCCGGCGCACTCGGGATGGAAGGCGCGCTCGCGCCGAACGTCCGCAGGCTCGCGCGCGCGGTCGGCTTGCAGGAGTACGGCTCGGAGTCGGTGCGCACGCTGCTGCTGATCCTGCTCGGGGCGGTGTCGTTCGTGCTGCTGATCGCCTGCGTCAACGTCGCGAACCTGCAGATGGCGCGCCTCACCGCGCGCCGCGGCGAACTGTCCGTACGCATGGCCCTCGGCGCGGGACGCCGGCGGATCGTGCGTCAGCTGCTGACGGAAGCGGTCGTGTTGTCGCTGCTCGGCGCGGCGCTCGGCGTGATGCTCGCGCAGATCGCGATCGGCGTCACGCTGCCGCTCGTGCCGCAATCCGCGCTGCCACGCCTCGGCGGCATCATGATCGACGCGCGCGTGATGGCGTTCTGCCTCGGCTTGTCGCTCGTCTCGACGCTGCTGATCGGCCTCGTGCCGGCCCTGCGCGTCGGCGGGGCCGCGTTTGGCGAAGGCCTCGCGCTGCACGCCGGCGAAACGCGCACGACGAGCGACCGCCAGGGCGAGCGGCTGCGGACGCTGCTGGTCGCCGGGCAGATCGCGATGACGCTCGTCCTCCTGATCGCCGCGGGCCTGCTGATTCACAGCTTCGTGCGTCTCACGTCGGTGTCGCCAGGCTTCGAATCGAGCGGGAGCGACGGCGTCGTGCAGACCGTCAAGGTGACGCTGCCCCAGCACCTCTACGACGAGCCCGAGCGCATCCAGGCGTTCGCGCGCGGCGTGCTCGATCGCATCCAGTACCTGCCGGGCGTGACCTCCGCGAGCCTGATCAACTCGGCGCCGTTCGGCAGGATGTTCATCCGCGACGAATTCGGCATCGAAGGGCAGCCGAAGCCGACGCTCGATGCCGGCAGGCCGAAGATCGAGGCGGACTATTTCAAGACCATGGGGATTCCGCTGCTGGCGGGACGCGAGTTCACCGCACGGGACACGGCGGGAGCGCTGAACGTGGCGATCGTCAGCGAGCGCATCGTGCGCGACTACTTTCCGGGTGGTCCGGGCGAGGCGCTCGGCCGGCGCGTGCGCCTGGGCGATCGCGGCGAGTGGCTGACGGTGGTGGGCGTGGTCGCGGACATCCGTCAGATGGGACTCGATCAGGACGTGCAGCCCATGATCTACGTGCCGTTCCAGCAGGAGCGCGGCGAGGTCTTCGTCCTGCGGTTCGTGTCGTTCGTCGCGCGCACGGCCACACCCGCCAGGGTGGTCGAAAGCATCCGCGCGGAAATACGCCGCGCCGCGCCCGATCTGCCGATCCAGAGCACCGCTGACGATGGACGAAGCGGTGGCGGCGTCGGTGGCGCCGCCGCGTTTCCGGATGTTGCTGCTGGCGCTGTTCGCGATGACCGCGACGCTGATCGCGACGTGCGGCATCTACGGATTGATGGCCTACGCGGTGACGCAGCGCCGCCGCGAGATCGGCGTGCGCATGGCGCTCGGCGCCGAACGCCGCGACGTGCTCCGCCTCGTGCTCACGCGCGCGCTCCGCATCGTCGTCGCCGGCCTGATCGTCGGCCTCGCCGGGGCCGTCGGCGTGACTCGCGTGCTGCAGAGGTTCCTGTTCGGGGTGACGCCGACCGATCCGATCGCGTTCACGATCGTCACGCTGCTGCTGATGGCGGTGGGACTGATGGCGGCATGGCTGCCCGCGCGCCGCGCGACAAGGATCGACCCGTGCGCCGCGCTGCGCGCGGAATAGCCGCTCAACGGAACTGCGGTAGTTGAGGCCGGGTGGCGAGTGGGCTCTGGACTGGGCCGCAGTCCCAGTTCACCCGCGAACGAGCGCGCGCCGGTGAAGCGCGGTCGCGACCTCGCGGGCAGACTCGAACGCACCCTGCATCCACGAGCTCATGTCGGTCATGTAATCGCCGGCGAAATAGACGCGCCCGTCGGGCTCCCGTAACGGCGCGAGCCCCTGATGTGCGTCGGACGATTCCGACCTCCATGAGCCTAGACTCCATGGCACTCGTGCCCACGTGACGGAGAACGCATTCTCGAATTCGGTCGCGTATTGCGGATGAACGCGGGCGCCATGCTCGAGCGCGAGGCGCTGGATTTCAGCGGGCGGGCGATCGCGCATGGTGCCGCGGAAATCGAGGTAGTAGCCGACGAGGATGCCCTTGGCAGTGGTAAATCCGTGCGAGGGGTAGATGATCTGTCCGACCTCCTGGTCGGTCCACGATCGGCCCCCATAGATCTCGTCGTCTTGTTCCCAGAACCGTCGCTTGAATTGCAAACCGATCTTGCCGGCGCCGTCATAACGTGCTTCGGCAATGGCCGACTGCACTGCCTGCGACACATCCTTTTCGATATCAGTGAGCACCGGGAGGGGGATCGTGGAGATACAGTAGTCAGCGTCGACGCGCCGCGGCTGCCCTTGAACGTCCGTATAGATCACCCACACGCCGCGCTCGCTCTGCCGGATCTCGCGGACGGCTGCACGATACGTAATGCGATTTCGCAACCGAGTTGCGAGCGCCGCGGGCAGGCGATCCATTCCGCCGGCGACCTGCATCATCGTCGGTTGAGACGACCAGTCGGTCTGCACGTAGAACCCTGGGATCCCACTGAACAAATCGCGCAGCGCCACCGGCGCGTCGGTGCCGCGTCGCGATGAGCCGCGGTAATGACCTGTCTCATTGAGCACGCCAAGGCTGCGCAGATACGCCAGCACCCGATCGCGATCCTCTGCGGTCAGCGGCTGATCGAGCTGCGCCTGCGAGAGCGACTTGCTCAAAAGCTCGGCGATGTAGCCGTCGAAATCGGCGCGGGCCTCACGAAGACGTATCCGGCGGCCAGCAAGGGGGCCGCGCGTCTGGGCCAGATACGCGGTCTCGCAATCGGGCACGAATACTTCGGTAGCCACCTGCAGCTCGCGGCAGTAGGCGAGGGTCGTGTGGTGATGATGCGAGATGCGCATCGGTCCGGCGTTGAAGTACAGTCCGTCAGCAAAGGCCGAGGTCTGCGTCTGGGTGCTCTCTTCGCTCGCCGTGCCGCGGCGAACCGTGAAGACGCGGCCGCCGGGCCGCGCCCGTGCCTCGAGGACCCGGCAGTCGAAGCCGGCTTTGCCAAGCTCGTACGCGGCCGTCATCCCGGACAAACCGGCGCCGAGAATCACGACGCGGACGCCACTGACGCGGCCGGCGAGGTTGAAGGACGCCTGCGACGGCGCGGCGAGCAGGCCGAGTGCAGTCATCGCCTCGTACGCGAGCGAGCCGCCACCCACTGCGGCAACACGTGTCAGGAACTGTCGTCGCGTGACGGCCACGGCTTCCCGCGTCCGTAGCCTTTGATGTCTCATCTCCTTTACCTTGCTTGGTTGGCTGCGGTTCAGCACTTAGGCGGCACATCTTAGTGCGTCGATGTGGCGCAACCAACTGAACAGTTGGTTCCAACTGGCGCTGTTCTCCTCACCCGCGCCGGTTGCGGCGGTGCTGGCCGAGTACAGAACTCGATCACACGGCGCTCCCGATTCTCTGACCAACAGCGCGTTGCTTTCCGCCGGGACGCACTGCTCATTGGATTTGTCGTTGTCTGGCTCATCCATCGAAGCGGTGCGCGGCCGGCCTCAGGGGTTGCAGCGGCGCACGAACAGATCGAAATCGGATGAGCCGTCCCGGGCGTCGATGGGCCGCCGCGACGGAGAACGCGAGGACCGCGCCCATTCCGTCGACGGCGGGAGCTCCGCTCGGCTCCAGCCACGGTCCGGCCGTATCCTCGCTGATGCGGGTCATGGTGTTGCTCTCGCGATCGAACACGAAGACATCCGACGTCAGGTTGACGTCCCTCTCGCGTGGGGAACAGCGGCTGGCGCACACCAGATCGGCGGCCTCGGACTGGAAGGCGATGAAGCGCGCTCCGAGCGACAGCGCCGGATACGAGCTCGCGCCATTGCCGGTGCGGCCCCGCCGGCTGCGGCTGACCAGGTCGGTGGACCCGCTTTGCAGGTCGTGCAGGAAGACATCGGCCGCGCCGTTGGTGTCTGCCGCGGCAAGATTGGTCGCTTCGGACACGAACGCGACGTAGCGCCCGTCACCGCTAATCGCGGGCAGATAGCTCCGTCCGTTCGCCGGAGCGTCCGTCGCTTCGACGGCTCACGCTGGCGATCGTGCCGCGCCGTATGGCGTAGACACGGACCTCGGTCGGGGCGGGGCCGACATCCCGCCACGCGACGGTGCCGGGGCGCGCCGGGCCAAACGCGACGATGTCGTCAGCCGACCCCTTGAAGGTGAAGGCCAGATGAAGGCCGTCGCTGCTGAGGGCCGGCGAGAAGTTGGCGCCAGCCTTTCCATCCGAGGCTCGCGAGACGCGGCTCATCGGCCAGATCTCCCCGCTGGCCGGCACCATCGCGTAGACGTCGATCGTCGGCAAGGAAGGCTCACCAGACGGCAGCAGGTTGGTCGCGGCGGATTGGAACGCGACGATGCCGCCATCTCCGCTAATCACAGCGTGCGAACTGGAGTGGTTTCCCAGGGCTCCGGTCCGACTCCTGCTGAGCACGCTCGTCACGGCGAGCTGACGATCGCGCAGCACCACCTGAACGATGGCGTCACTGCCGCCGGCCAGCTGCCCGATCGACTCGAACACGACGAATCGCCCGTCCGCGCTGATGCTGGGCCGGAAACTGTCGCCGTTTGATGACGTGCCGTTCGGCAACAGTGACTCGATTGTGATCCGGCCGGTAGTCAGATCGTAGACGTAGATGTCACTCCGGTCGTTGGTGTCGGCCGCGATCAGCCGGCCATTCGACGCAAATGCGAGGAACCGGCCGCTCGCGCTGATGCTGACGGAGCCGGCTGGGACTCCGGTGCCGTCGGCTCGCTGCGGGAGCGTCTCGAGCGGACAAGTCCCGGGGAGCGTTGCCGGGTCGGCTACCGACAGGAGCACTGCGGCCAGCGCGCCACTCCAGCAGGACGCTCGATTCGAGGCGCGCAGCGACCGCCGATTCGCCATATGCGCGTCCCTTCCCGGTCGCATCGTCGTCGGTGGTGCAGCCCGGTGATGGGTGGTGTTACTGCCCGAAGCCCTGCACTTCAGCCGCGACCTGACGGCCAACATGGATCGCGCGTATGGTCTCGAACGAGCCGTCGCCGGCGACCCACACCGCTCTTCCAGCTCGCTGTGCTGCCGCCGCCAGATCGAGCCCGTCGAGCTGCTCGAGCACATGTTCGAGCTCGTGCGCCAGCAGTTCGACGAAGCACCCCGTGTCACGGATGGACACATCTGCGGCGAGCGACCCCGGTTGGCGTTTGACACGAGTCGTCGCACGAGTCGTCGCACGAACGCTCTCACCTGGTACGAGCGGGTTCATGTGGACCCGCACGACGAGTCCGGTTTCCCCCGCAATTCGACGGCCCTGACGCCGGAACGTCCCCGAACGGCGCCACATGTCTGAGACGAGCTTGTCATACGGAGATGGCACGATCAGATTGGGCGGCGGCAGCGGTTCCGGGTCGGCAACCGCCGAGGTGGCCGCGACGCTCAGCAGTGATCGGTAGCCGATGTCCTGCAGGGTGCCGCCGCTGGCGCGCTGCTGAACTGCCGCGCCCAGCAGGAGCACCGTTGCGACCAACGCGCCCGCCCGATGAGGCATTGTCCTCGGCATCGGTTCTCCATTCATCCCGGGACAGACGGCAGATCCGGCGCCGCTGGCGAACCGGAACGCCGTACTCGCCGTCCTTAAGAGACATTACGAATGCCGGGGCGGCGGGGCCGTTGGGCCGCGTCGAAGCTTTTGTTGGAAATTTCTTTGGGCGCTCAGCCGCGCTTGGTCCGCCGATGTCGTCAGCGCCGCCAATATTCGAGTTCGGCGAGTTCCAGCTGAATGTCGGCGAGCAGCAGCTGCTGCGCAACGGGCGGCCGCTCGCGCTGCCTCCGAAAGCATTCGACCTCCTCGTGGCGCTCGTCGAGCGCGGCGGGCAACTGGTCGCGAGAGAGACGCTGCTGAAGCGGGTCTGGCCCGACACGTTCGTGGAATGCGGGAGCCTGTCCTACAACATCTCGGTGATCCGGAAGGCGCTGGCCGACCGCCAGGGGCGTCGCAGGTTCATCGAGACAGTGCCCAAGCGAGGCTACCGTTTCGTCCCACGCCGCGTCGTTGTTCCTGCAGAGCCGCTGATGAGTGTCGCCGTCCTGCCATTCGGATGGGAGTCGGACGACCCGGGTTCGGAGTACGTCGCCGACGGACTGGCCGAGAGCCTGATCAACACGCTGTCCAGGCTCTCGGGGGTTCGGGTGATCGCGCGGGTAGCCGCGTTCACATACAAGGGGCAGAAGATTGACATCCGTCGCGTCGCTGACGAACTGCACGTTTCAGCCGTGCTGACAGGGCGAATTTCGCGACGGGCGGATGCCATAACCATTCAAGTGGAGATCGTCGACCCGTCGTCGGCGACGCAGGTATGGGGTGAGAGCTACCGGCAGCCCGCATCCGAGCTGCCGGCGGCGATGGAGGCCATCGCTTCCACGGTTGCCGACAAGCTCGCCGGCGAGTTCGGTGCGGCAGCGAGGCTGCGGCCTTCCAGGACGCAGGCGACGGCCGCTAACCCACACCTCGTGTGACTCAGGAGTCCGTGCCAGGTGGCGTCCTGCGATCGCCTCGCGTCAGACGCATCGGACGACCAGCGTCATCGCTCGCGTGGCACTTGCGTCAAGCCCTCCGACGCGAGCCGCCGGAAGAGTCGGCCCGCGGCAGCAGCCAGGTCGCCGGGCAGATCGGCGGATATGGGCTCGCTTGCTCGCACGATGTAGGTATGGACACCGCGGTCGACCCGCGTGAACTGGAATTCGACTGCGCCGACCAGTCGTGCCCCGTCTGCAGACTCCAAGTGCCAGGCCACGAGGTTGGCGGCCAGCGCTGGAGCGCTGGGCGCGTCGACGAGGCGCAGTCCGGGACTCGACGACAATTCGAGGCGCAGTGCCGTGTCCAGGTACCGGTCGGGCGATGACGACCATCGCCAGGTGGAGTCCTCGGTCAGCTCACCAGTCGGTTGTTGGTACAGCAATCGGCGGCCGATGTGTCCACGTGCTTGTGTATCGAGCAGCCGAATCGGCGCAGCATTGGCGGCGCTCGTTGTTCGCGTCGCCGGCTCGGGCAGTTGCGGCTCGAGCATGCGGGCCGGTGTCGTGTCGGGCCGCTTGAGCTGACAGGCGGCTGCGGCCAGGCAGACGCTGATAATGAGGATACAGGGGCCAGTCCGAGTGAAGCCAGTCACTGTTTCTCCGTGGCGGGTCTGGGCCCATACACCACTGACTCTGGCTGCTCCTGCAGTTGCCGGGCGAGGTCGCGCAGTTGTTCGAGCGAATCCCGGATGGCCGGAAGCGAGCGCCGCAGATCGTCGGCCGCGAGCGCAGTCTGTTCCGCCGCGGCGCGCGCAGACTGATTGGTCGCTGGAAGATCGGCGGCCTTGATCGCGGAGCGCGCCTCTTCGACAAACGTCACGAGCCTCCCCTGGGTGCCGATCACTCCTTCCAGCTCCAACGCGATCTGTTCGATCTGCGCGCTCGTCGCCGCGAAGAACTTCCGCGAATCGGCGCTCAGCGCCGGCAGTTCGCTCTGCCGAACGATGCGCTCGATGTTCGTGAAGAAGCGGTCGCTTCGGTCGAGGCTGTCCGGAATCCTGCCAACGATGTTCTCGAGCACCTGCAGCGTAGCTTCCGCGCGCTGGAGCACCTCCGGCACGCGGTCCCGTATCGACGCAAGCGTGGTCGGCATCGACGGGATATACGCTCGATCGGGCTTGAATCCGAGGTCCAGCGCCGGCGGCGGGGTCTCCGGCGCGTCGAGCAGCAGGTACGCCTCCCCGGTCACCGGGTTGCCGATGACCTGGGCGCGAAGCTTGAGGAACATGCCTTCGAGATCGGCGGTCTCCCGGATCCGCTTGACGTTCGCGCCGACGGTGCTGAGCCGGTCGAGAAACACCTCGAAGTCGATCTGGATGGTGCTCGATCGCGGGTCCACGCGCACCTCGGTGACGCGGCCCAGCGGCACGCCCCTGTACCGCACCGGGCTCGAGACATCGATGCCGCTCACGTTCTCCCTCGTGTAGGTGACCATCTCGATCACGGCACGGCTCCTGGCCCGTTGCAGGAAGAGCAAGGCGGTGGCGAGCAGCACGGCAAGCGTCACTACCAGGAACAGGCCAAGTCGGGCGTAGTTTCTTTCGACGGGCATCGGCCACACTCGCTAGCTCGCGGTTACCCCCGGCGATGACCGCGTGAAGAAGTTGTGCACGAACGGGATCTTCGATTCGTCGCGCAGCCGGTGGGGGTTGCCCTGCGCCACGATGCCCTTCGCGGTCTTGTCGAGGACGATACAGGAATCGGCCACGAGGAAGATGCTCGGCAGCTCGTGCGTCACGATGACGACGGTGATCCCAAGATCGCGGCTGAGCGTGACGATGAGCTGGTCGAGCTCGACCGCCGAAATCGGGTCGAGCCCGGCAGACGGCTCGTCGAAGAACAGGAGATCCGGCTCCAGCATCAGCGCGCGCGCGATGCCGGCACGCTTCTTCATGCCGCCCGAGATCTCGCCCGGCAGATGCCCGGCGAATGGACCGAGCCCGACGAGCTCGAGCTTGGCCTGACAGAGTCGCCGCACGGTCTCTCCGCGTATCGGCGTCCAGGCCGTCAGCGGTAGCGCGAGATTCTGCGCGAGCGTCAGCGAGCTGAAGAGCGCGCCGGACTGAAACAGCACGCCGAAGGGCGGCACGCCCTCGTAGCGATGCGGCTCGCCGACCCCGTCGATATCGATCCGGCCGGCCTGAGGCCGCTCGAGGCCGATCAAATAGCGCAGCAGCGTGCTCTTGCCGCTTCCCGACCCGCCGAGGATGGCCATGGTCGTGCCGCGCTCGACCTGGAAGCTCACGTGCTCCATGAGCACTCGCTTCCCCCACCCGATTCGCAGATCCTCGACGATGATGTGCGCCCTCGATCGCGGCATGGTCAGATGCCCAGGAGCGTGTAGAAGAACGTGAACAGGGCGTTGGTCACGATCACCCCGAGGATCGCCATCACGACGGCACTCGTAGTCTTGGCGCCAACCGCTGCCGCGCCGCCTTGCGCGGCCAGTCCCTGCCGGCAGGAAATCAGGCCGATCGCGAGCGCGAGAAATGGCGCCTTGACGAGGCCCCCCACCAGGTGAGCGACGGTAATCGCGTCGGTCGTCGCGAACAGATACGCGCGCACTGGCATCTCGGTCGTGACGGTCGTTGCCAGGAAGCCGCCGAGGAGCGCCAGCGCATTGCCGATCCAGGTCAGCAGCGGCAGAACGAGCACGAGCGCCACGCAGCGGGGCACCACCAGCCATCGCACCGGATCGAACCCCATCGATCGCAGGGCGTCGATCTCTTCCGACACCTTCATCGTCGCGAGCTCGGACGCGAGACCCGCGCCCGACCGGCCGGCGACCACGATCGCCGTGACGAGCGGCCCGAGCTCGCGGAACTGCGCGACGACGACGAGCTCCGGGACGTAGGCGACGGCGCCAAATCGCGCGAGCTGCGAGATGCCGAGCAAGCCGATGATCAGACCCACCAGGAAGTTGGCGGCGCCCGTGACGACAAGGCCATCGGCCCCGATCTCCTGGAGCAGCCTCGGCAGCGAGTGCCAATCCACCGAGCGCGGTGTCGCGACCGCTTTAGGAATCGCCACGGCGCAGCGGCCGGTAAAGTCCAGCGCGCCGGCGATCGCGACGGGCAGCGCTGACGCAACGGCGCCGAGTCGAGTCAGCGCGTCTCGTCTGGGGGCTGGGGGCGCCGGGCGTTCCTCCCGACGGCCACGGTAGAGGGCGATCAGACGCGCAGCCTCGGCGTTGCGGTCGTCCACCACCTGCGTGCGCTTCCCACCTGCGTCCAGACGATCCAGGAAGCCCGCGAGCAGGACCGCGCCGGCGCCATCGATGCGATCGAGATGCCCCAGGTCGACATCGATCGAGCGGCACCCCTCCAGATCCGGCGGTGGGTGCTCCACGGCCTGCGCCACCGCTGCTGCATGGGCGAGGTCGAACGGACCGCTCGGCACGAGACGCCCGCGATCTCCATCGCGATCGACGCGAACGGTGACGCTCACGCCGCGACCTCCTCTATCGAGTCATGTCCCCATGCTGCTGACGCGCGATCGGCCGGTACGACGCCAGCTTCCATTGGCCGCTTCGCGGGTCCACCAGCACTCCCGCGTTCCGCCTCAGAGTCTACCGAACTGGAACACTACACCGTCGGAACTGAATACCCGCTGTCGTCGAGGCGCAGTCCGACACTTGAACCGTTGATGAGGTTGGAGAATCGTTGATGAGCTGGGCCTGCAGGGTGGGAGGCGCCGCGGGAATCGTCACGCTAGAATGCGCGGACAGCCGAGGAGAGCTGTCATCGCGAACGACATCGTGTCACCGAAGGCCGTGACGCTCGTGATGGTCGTGACTATGTCCGTCGTGGGCGTGTGCGCGCAGCGACGGCGAGCAGACTGCCCAAGAACAAGCACACGCCCGAGCAGGACGTCGAGTTCGGCCGCCAGGCCGCCGCCGAGGTTCGGCAGCGCGAACCCGAACGGTAGCCACCAATGTGCCAACGGCGTGTCGTCGAGTCGATCCGGCTGACGGCGGTACGCGGATCGTGCTCCAGCCAGCGGCACGGGGCGCTCCTACTTGCCGGGCGTGATCTTCAGATTCGCGAAGTCGCCGTCGCTGTTGTTGCCAGCCCACAGGCCGACCATGCCGCCTTGGTGTGTTCCGAGTTTGCGTACCTCGAGCGTCGGCGCCTTGACCGCCCCGACGAAGATCTGAATCGTCTGGCCTTTGACCACGACGCGCAGCGGGACCCAGTCGGTCGGCGAAACCGACGCATCCACGGGGTTCTCGAACTCTTCCGGAAACTCCTTCCGCAGCCGCGGCCAGTCGTAGTCCGGCAGGGCGATGTACTGCACGGCGTGCTGATGCCGTGTCGGATCCTCCGCCCGGAAGTTGAAGGGGCGCAGGTACACGGTCTCGTACGCCGCATCGTTGTTTCGGTGAAAGGCGATGCCGACGAAGCTCCGCTGCATGAGGTCGCGCCCGCGAATCTCCACCTCGAGCGTGCCATCGCCAAATTCAGAGCCTTCAATCCAGGCCACGCCGTTGCCGGCGGCCTCCGAGAGATGAACCGCGCCGGCGCGTCCCTGTAACGGCGTCACCTCGCGGTTCACCGCGCGAAGCCTGCCGGCGGCGAGCTGGGCCGAAAGGTCGATGGCCGCCGGCTGCGCGAGGACGTCGTCTGCGGCCGACGACGCATGAAACGCGGCCACCGCAGCGACCAGCGCGCCACAGCAAATTGTCCGAAGTGTGATGGACATTTGGCCCTTCCCGAGTTCTGGCACCGCCCAAAGCGGCAGAGCCGCGAGTCATTGTAGAAGGCCGCCGGCGGCCGTCAAGGGCCGCGGCATATGCTGGTCCCGGCAATATGCGCATGCGTCCACCACTCGGCGACGACATCGAGGACTACCGCGACCAGCATTGGCGCCGTGAGGGCACCCGTCAGGTCGCGACGGCCCTCGAGGCGGAACGCTTCATCGAGCAGGTTGGCTTTGCGGCCTGTCTCACCGACGCGCGGCGCCCTGGGCCATCGCTGTACGTCGCCGTCTGCGGCCGGCGCGACGCAGTGATGCCCCGCAACGTCCAGAAAGACCCGGAGTCCTCGCTCACCTGGGTGCTGAAGGACGAGGTCGTGCGACGCGGCAAGGTCTACTACGCCAAGCTCGCCCGCGGCAAGGCGATGTTTCTCGCGCCGCGGATGATCCCGCATTTTCACGCGATCTGGGGCGTGCGCCGATCGGACGAGCCGCGTCGGCTGAGCCGGCACGCGCGCGCCATCCTCAGAGTGCTCCGCCGTGAGTGGGAGATGGCGACGTCGGACCTGCGCGACGAGTCTGGCGTGAAGGACCGCGTGGCGTTCACGCGCGCCATCGACGAGCTGCAGGCGGCGATGATCGTCGTGCCGAGCGAGGTCGCCTACATGCCGAAGTTCACGTACATCTGGACGTTGGGCGTCGGACGATTCCCGGACGCGCTGCGGCGGCGCGTCGGCCGTCCCACCGCGCTTCGGGAGATCGCCCGTGCGTTTCTGGCCGGCGCTGGCGCCACGTTCCCCGGTGAGCTGGCCCGTGTGACGGGCCTTTCGCGGCCCGACGCGGGGCTTGGCAACCGGGCGCTGGTGGCCGAAGGCTACGCGACGACGCCTGCCCGCGGCGAATATCGGCTGCGCGTCGGGTGAAGCGTTCCCCAACGTCTAGCGGTACAAGCAGGTGCGGCTGGCGCTGCTCCAGGAACTCCTTCTCCCCGGCCTCCCACGTCGCCTCGATCTCCTCGATCGACGCCTGGGCCTCCACCTGGCCGCGTAGCGCGGGGCTGCCGGCAAGGATGTCGATTGGCATCTTGTCGTGCTCGTACTCGTACGGGCGGCTCGCGCCAGGCGAACAGGTCCGGCGCCGTCCCGTAGAACTCGCGGATGAGCGAGACGCCCGAGGTCACCGGCTTGAACGCGTGCCGGTCGAGCACGTGGATCTGGCAGCCGCCGCACGTCGTCTTCGCGTGCTTCTGGAACGTCGGCTCGAAGTGCACGCCGCGGAAGTGCACGCCTGACAAGCCCGACGCGGTTCATGCGGCCGGCAAACAGCTCGCCGTCGGCCCACGGCACGCCAATCAGCTCGAACGGCCTGCGTCGTCCCGCGCCCCTCCGACAGCATCGTCCCTTCGACCAGCACCGTGCCTGGATAGACGATTGCGCTGTCGAGGGTCGGCACGTTGGGCGACGGCAGCACCCATGGCACGTCCGTGTCGTCCCAGTACATCTCGCGAGACCACCCTTCCATCGCGACCACCTCGAGCTCGGCGCCAATCCACTGGTTGAAGTAGAGCGCCAGCTCGGCGATGGTCATCCCGTGCCGCATCGGCATCCGGAACTGCCCGACGAAGCTCTCGAAGCCCGGCTCGAGCGTCGGCCCTTCCACGCGCACGCCGCCGATGGGGTTGGGCCGGTCGGTGACGATCACGGGCTTGCCTGCCCGGGCCATGGCCCGCAGGCAGTTGGCCATCGTGTAGACAAAGGTGTAGATGCGGGCGCCCACGTCCTGCAGGTCGATGACCAGCACGTCGATGAGGCTCAGCATCTCGGCCGTCGGCTCGCGCGTCTCGCTGTAGAGCGAGAAGATCGGAACGTTGCGCCGCGGGTCCTCGTCGTGCGGCGTCTCGATCATGTTGTCCTGCAGGTCCGACCGATAGCCGTGCTGCGGCCCGAAAATGGCCGTCAGCGTGTAGTCGGTCGAGACGCTCAGCCGCTCGGTGACGTGACGGAAGTGGTGGTCGACCGAGGCGGGATTGGCGACGACGCCGACCCGGAGGCCCTTGAGGCGAGGCGACTGCAGCAGACGTTCGGACCCAAGCAACATGCCGCTCATTATAGGATTGGATCCGTGGCTACCGTGATTGGCGACACGCTGCCGCCGCTGCTGCTGGAGCGGCTCGGTGCAGGCCGCGGCACCCGGCACCGCTCGAATTCACCGCCGATGCCCATCTGCACGGTCGATCCCGACGGCCTGCCGCATCCCGCGATGCTCAGCTACGCGGAGCTTGCGGCAGACGATGAGCGATCGATGCGCGCCGCCGTGTACGGCGGCAGCAGCACCGCACGGCACCTGAGACAGCAGGGCAGGATCGCGCTGCTTTTCGTGGACGCCGAGGGCACCTACTACGTGAAGGCCATCGTGACAGGTCCCGACACGCCGCATCCAACCGCACCGGGAGTGACCGTCTTCCCGCTTGCCGTGGTCGCCGTGCTGGCCGACGCGGTCGACACCTCGCGCGAGCCGGCGGCCGTCATCACCAGCGGCATCGTTTTCAGGCGCAGTCCAGGGTCTGCGCGCAGGAACCAGCCTATGACCCCGCCACGTCGCCTCATCGTCGGGCTCACCGGCGCCAGCGGATCCATCTACGGCATCCGTCTGCTCGAGCGCCTGCAGGACACCGGCATCGAATCGCACCTGGTGCTCAGCCGGTGGGGCGCGCGGACGCTGGTCCACGAGACCAGCTACACCGTGGACCAGGTGCAGCGGCTGGCGACGGTGGTCTACCCCTCGACGGACCAGGGCGCGGCCATTTCGAGCGGGTCGTTCCTCACACTGGGCATGGTCGTCCTGCCGTGCAGCATGAAGACGCTCGGGCAGATTGCCACGTGCACGGGCGACAGCCTGCTGCCGCGGGCGGCCGACGTCGTGCTCAAGGAGCGCCGGCGGCTGGTGCTGGGCGTGCGCGAGTCGCCGCTGCACGAGGTCCACCTGCAGCACATGCTCACGCTCACGCGCATGGGCGCCATCATCGCGCCGCCGCTGCCTGCGTTTTACATCAAGCCGCGGACCGTGGAGGAGATCGTGGACCACACCGTCACACGCATCCTGGATCTGTTCGACATCGCCAGCGCCGGCGCGCGGCGCTGGGACGGCGAGATGGACGTCACGGAAGTCTAGAGATGCCGGACTGGCTGCAGGTCACCGACAAATTCACCGGGCGAGGAGATCGGCCGGCTGCCGGCCGCCGGCGCCGAGGAGGTCGACGCCGCGGTCGCGCCGCGCGCATGCGGCATTTCCCGTCGTGGTCGGCCACGCCCGCGCACCGCCGTGCTGCGATCCTGCTCGAAGGCGGCCGCGCTGATCGACCAGCGGCGCGACCGTTTCGCCGAGACCATCGCGCGCGAAGCGGGCAAGGCGTGGAAGCACTCGGAGAACGAGGTCGCGCGCTCGGTCGAGACGTTCACGTTTGCCGGTGAAGAAGCCAAGCGCATCCACGGCGAGACGGTGCCGATGGATGCGTCGATCTTCGGCGAGAACCGCATCGGCTTCTACCTGCGCGCTCCGCTGGGCGTCGTGTCGGCGATCACGCCGTTCAATTTCCCGCTCAACCTCGTCGCGCACAAGGTGGCGCCCGGCGCTTGCCGCCGGCAACACCGTCGTGCTCAAGCCTGCCGAGGAGACACCGCTCACCGCCGTGTTGATGGCGGACTGCCTGCGCGAAGCCGGGCTGCCCGACGGCGTCCTGGAACTCGTTTACGGGGACGGCCCGGTCACCGGCGAGGCGCTGGTGAGGCATCCACTGCCGGCAAAGGTCTCGTTCACCGGCAGCCCGCCGGTTGGAGCGCACATCCTCCAGCATGCCGGGCTCAAGCGCGTGACGCTGGAGCTGGGCAACAACTCCGGCACCATCGTCGAACCGGACGCGAACCTCGACACCGCCGTGCCGCGCTGCGTGATGTCGGCCTTCGCCAACGCCGGTCAGGTGTGCATCAGCCTGCAGCGGCTGTACGTCCACGAGGCGATCGCGACCGCATTCATGGATCGCTTCCTCGCCCAGACGCGTGCCCTGAAGGTCGGCAACCCGCTCGACCGCGACTGCGATGTCGGGCCGATGATCTCGGACGAGGCCGCGGACCGCGCGGCGGCGTGGACCGCCGAGGCGGTCGCCGAGGGCGCGACGCTGCTCGTGGGTGGGCGTCGCGAAGGCCGACTGGTGTGGCCTGCCGTGCTCACCGACACGCGGCCGGACATGAAGGTGATGTGTCGCGAGGCGTTCGCGCCGCTGGTCTCGGTGGTGTTCTACAAGGACTTCGAGGACGCGCTGCGGATGCTGGGCGACTCGCCGTACGGCCTGCAGGCCGGGATCTACACGCAGGACCTGCGCAAGGCGTTCCGCGCCGTCGCGGCGCTGGACGTCGGCGGGGTCCTGGTCAACGACACGTCGATTTTCCGGGTGGACCACATGCCGTATGGCGGCAACCGCATGAGCGGCATCGGCAGGGAAGGCGTGCGCTTTGCCGTGGAGGAGATGACGAACCTGAAGTTCGTCTGTTTCAACCTGGCCTGATCGCGCCACGAGGTCCTGAGGCCTGGCGTCTCTTCTATCAGCGCCGTTACGTCCGCCAGGACGCTGCCCAGCGCCGCGCCGCCTGGATACACCAGGTATCGCGGCTCCCACACCGGGTCGAACTTCTGCTTGTCCTCGCGCAGCGTCCGCATCGTCGCGCGGCCGTCGCCGTAGGTCGGTGCGGTCTTGAGCAGTCGGCGCCAGAACGGCACCAGTTCAGGCCGCTCGCTGCGTGCCGGCGGGGCCATCCCCAGGTCGCACCACGTGTAGCCATGCTGGCGCGCCCACACCAGCAGCCAGGCGATCATCCCTTCGGCAATGCCGCGCGGCGCGCCGGGGCGGTGGCGGACCATGTCGACCGCCAGCGTGTGGCGGCCCGGCAGCGACCACAGCGTCGCGAACGCTTCGACCGTGCCGGCTCGCGTGGCGACGACAACCGGGCACGACGACATGTAGCGAGGGTCGAAGCGGCTCACCGCAAACCCCTGCTCGACTCCGCCCCGCTCGGCAAGCCACGCGTCGGACACGCCGGCCAGCGACGGCAGCAGTGGATCGACCTTCGGCGGTATCTCCACCCGCATCTTCACGCCGAGCCGCTCGAGATGCGCCACCGTCGTGCGCATGGCGCGGTGGCCGCTGCCGTCGATCGAGAAGTGCGGCAGGAAGACGCGCGCGTCCTCCCCGAGGGTCACAAACGTCAGGCCGTAGTCGGTGAAGACGTGCAGCCAGTCCTTCGAGGCCTGATACACGACCGGCAGGCCGCTGTAGTCGTCGCAGCGTTCGAGGAACTGCGCGACCAGGCCCTCGGCCTCGCTCGTCGGACCGATGGGCTCGCCCAACGCGACCCAGGTGTGGCCGCGGACGCCGTACATCAGGCAGGCGCGTCCGTGCGGGATTCCACAGCAGCGCCTGGTCGCCGAGCAGCACGAGCTGTCCGCCGGGTGTCGACGTCGCGCGCGCAAGCGCGGCGGCTTCGACCCGCTCGGACTCGGCCGGGATCACCATCGCCGGCCGCGGACGCCTCGTCAGCCGTGCGACGCCCAGCACGGTGAGCGCGAGGATGACGCCGGCGCTGGCGCGCAGGAAGCGCGACATGTCGCCATAGAGGTCCACCCACAACCAGAGCTCGAGCCGGTAGTCGAGATCCCTGAATGCGAACAGGCCAAGCCCGATCGCGGCGCCCACGATCGTCAGCGTGCTCGCGACCCACGACGGCGAGAACGGCACGTCGAGCATCGCCGCGCGACGGGTGAACTCCTCGCGGCTCAGCATCAGCGCCACCAGCAGCGCCGCCAGCACGACGGACGTCTCGTAGTCGAGTCCCTTGAGCAGCGACAGCACGATGCCGGTGGCAAGCGCCGCCACGGCCAGGCGATACGCGTCGGCCAGCCGCCGCGCCAGGCCCCACGCCGCCAGCAGCAGCAGCGCGCCGGCCAGGCTGGCGCCGAAGTGCGAGACCTCGATGACGGGCAGCGGCACGCGCGTTGGCCAGCCAGGCCAGGCGCCGGCCTTCCGAAGGCGATGCGGCAGAGGCCAGCAGCACGCCGCCGGCCAGCATCGTGAAGATCGCCAGCAGCTTCGGCGCGACCGACGCGGTGAGGGTGCCAAAGGCATTGCCCCACTGCACCACCTGGTGGCGTCGCTGCGAGATCTCGTCGACGATCAGCACCAGCAGCGCCCCGACCAGCGGCACGAGGTAGTAGATCACGCGAAACAACGCCAGGGCCGGCAGCACCTTGACGGCCGGCAGACCCAGCAGCAGCACCATCAGCGACTCGAAGACGCCCAGGCCGCCAGGCACGTGGCTGATGAGCGCCACCAGCTGCGCGGCCAGGAACGCGCCGAGGAAATAGAGGAAGTCGGGTCGCGGGGCCGGCACCAGCACGTACAGCACGGCCGAGGCGAGGACCCAGTCGAGCATCGAGAGCAGGAACTGCGATCCCACCAGCGCCCATCGACGGCAGCTCGATGCGCACCCCGCCCACGCAGATCGGCGTCTTCCGCATCAGCACGAACAGCGGGTAGGCAAGCGCGCTGAGGAGGAACAACCACCCCGTCAGACGTGCCAGCGAGCGCGGGCACGTACGCGTCGATGCCCTGGATCTCGCCGCCCGCCAGCGCCCAGCCGCCGACCACGTTGAGGCCCAGCCAGTAGGTGCTCGAGTAGAACAGGACGACGCGCGAGATGTCTTCTCCGCTCAGGCCCCAGCGCGAGTAGAAGCGATAGCGCGCCGACGTGCCCGACAGCAGCGCGAAGCCCACGTTGTTGGCGATGGCATAGCCGACAAACGACGCCATCGCGATCTGCCAGCGCGCGATGGGCCGGCGGATGTAGACGAAGGCCAGCTGATCGTAGCCGGTCAGGATCAGGTAGTTGAGGAATGTCAGCAGCGCCGCCAGCGCCAGCGCCTGGCGTCGGCATCGCCCGCATCGTCGCGGCCAGCTCGCGCGGCGGCATCTTGCGCAGCTCGCCGCCGAGCACGAGGATCGCCACGGCGAAAAGCGCGAGTCCGACCAGCGGCGAGAGCCGATGCCACCACACGCCGGCGGCCGTAAACAGGGTCGCGGTTTTCGATGACGCTGGCGTGGCGGGCGTGGTCATCGGGCGTCGGGACGTGACCAGCGCCAGCAGCGCGTCGAGCAGGCGGTCGACCTCGGGCTGCTCCTGCAGGAAGAAATGTGCCTGGCTGCCGGTCTTCTGGCCGACCCGCACGCTCACCAGGCCGGCGATCGGCTGCGCGAAGGCGTCCTCGTCGGTGCGATCGTCGCCGACGTACAAGCGCCGCCCCGCGGCCCAGGACCGCCAGGTGGCGCGCGAGCGCCGTGCCCTTGTGGTGCTCTCCGGCGGGCGCGAGGTTGAGGTCGGCATGGCGGCCGCCGAGGACGCGCACCTGCGGCAACGTCCGGGCGAATCCGGCCAGGGCTTTCTCGGTGCTCGACAGGTCCGGCACGTGGCGGTAGTCCACCGTCAGCGACCAGCGCTTGTTCTCGATCTCGAGCCCGGGCACGTGTCCGAAACGCTGCGACAGCGCGTCGTCCCAGCCCGCGACCAGGTGCTCGACCTCGGGCGTCGCGCCCCACGGCTCCAGGCCGTGATTGCCGGAGATCCCCGCCAGCGGAATGCCCTCGAGACGCGGCGCCAGGTCGCTGCACCGCCCGGCCGGAGATCACGACGACGGGCACGGCCGCGGCCAGTCGCGCCAGCTTGGCGGATGTGGCCGCTTCGAGCCGCGCCATGGAGGGGCGCTCCACCAGCGCCGCGAGGGTCCCGTCGAAGTCGAAGCCGAGCAGCGGCTTGCTGATGCATCAGGCCGGCAAGCACTCCGTCGCTGGTCCTGCTGAACAGGTGACGCATGCCGGCTCAGGCCTCGAGCCCGGGCAGATCGTGCGGCGAGCCTTCGAATCGGCCCGAGAGCCGCTCTCGCCGGCGCAGCCGCTCGGCGTCGCGCAACATGCGCCCCGCCCAGCGGTAGATGTTGAACTCGGCGACGAAGGCGCGCATCGCGTGCATGCGCACGCGCTGCTCTGCCGCGGGCATCACCAGCGCGAGCGCCATCGCCTCTGCCGCCTCGTCGAGGTCGTAGGGATTGACGATGAGCGACTCGGCCAGCTCGCGCGACGCGCCGGTGAACGAGCTGAGCACCAGCACGCCGCGCTCGTCGTCGCGCGCGGCGACGAACTCCTTGGCCACCAGGTTCATGCCGTCGTGCAGGCTGCTGACGTAGCACAGGTCCGCTGCCTTGAAGAGGCGGAACACCTCAGGGGGCTCGTGGTGCCGGCGCCGCAGGATGATGGGCCGGTACGGGCCATCCCCAAACCGCTTGTTGACGCGTTCGGCGATGGCCTCCACGCGATCGCCTATCGCCTGGTACTCCGGAATGCGTCGAGCGGCTCGGCGCCGCCGCCTGGACGAACGTGAAGACGCCGCGATGCTCGGGATGGGTTTCGAGCAGGCGCTCGACGGCCAGCAGACGTTCCTCGATGCCCTTGGTGTAGTCCAGCCGGTCGACGCCGACGCCGATCTTCGCGTCGTCGCGCAACCGGAGCTCGGCGATGAGCGACCTGCGGCATTCCTCCGCCGTCGCCGTGCCCTGCGCCCACCGGTTGGGCCAGTCGATCGAGATGGGGTACGGCCGCACCAGCGTGCGCATACCTCCATATACGACGGCGTCGAACTCCCGGTCGATGCGCGCTTCGAGATAGCGGTCCACGGAGTCGAAGAAGTTGTTGCAGTGGAACTGCGTGTGGAATCCGAGGATGCTGCTGCCCAGCAACCCGTCCAGCAGTTCCTCGGACCACGGGCAGATGCCCAGGCGCTCGAAGTTGGGCCAGGGGATGTGCCAGAACGTGATGATGGTGGCCTTGGGCAACTGCTCGCGGATCATCCGCGGGACCAGCGCGAAGTGGTAGTCCTGCACGAGGATGATCGGGTCGTCGGCGTCCACTTCCTGCAGCGCCGCCTCGGCGAACTTGCGATTCACCGCCTGGTAGTGCGCCCAGTCGCCCGAACGGAACATCGGGCGGGTGTGCGCGACGTGACAGAGCGGCCACAGCCCTTCGTTGGCAAAGCCGTAGTAGTACCCGAGCTCTTCCTCCTCGCTCAGCCACACGCGCCGGAGCAGGTAGGCGTCCTCGCCCGGCGGCACGTGCACCAGATCCTTGCGGTCCACCGTCTCGCGATCGGCGGTGCCGCTGCCGTGCGCGACCCACACGCCGGAACAGGCGCGCATCACGGGCTCGAGCGCGGTCACCAGGCCCGAGGCCGGATGGTGCACGACGATGCGGCCGTCGCGATCGAAGTCGTGGATGTACGGCTCGCGGTTGGCGAGCACGACGACGCGCTCGCCGAGCAGATATCGCTTGAGCGAGTCCTTCAGGCGCTGCGGCGTCCATGTGCCGGCCGTGCCGTCCAGCTCGCGTTCGAGGCTCAGCCGGTCGACGAGCTCGCGCACGTCCTTGAGCAGCGGCTGGAACTCGGGCTTGTGCATGCCGCCGCGCAGCACGCGGCGGATCTCGTTGGTCCAGCCGCGCCACGACACGCGCGTCAGGATGATCGTCAGCAGCGAGGCCGCGCAGGCCAGGACGGCGAAGGTGCCGATCAGCAGACGCTGGAGCTGCCGCTCGCGAGGCTCCGCAAAGCCACGATCGTGCAGCAGCATCAGGAAGCCAATCGGCTCGCCGCGCTCGGAGACCGGCAGGGCGCTCAGGTAGAGGTCCTGGTTGCCCTCCGACACGCTGCCGTTCCAGCTGCCCCATTGCGGGCCCGGTGCGTCGGCGGTCGGGACGCACGCGCGGGCGCGACGTCGCGCACGTGACGCGCGCCGGCCACGCGCTGGTCGCCGCCACGCGGTTGCCGTCGCGAGTGCACGCCGCCGCCGCCACGACGCGCTCGTCGCGCGTGAGGTCGGTGAGCAGCGCCCCGAGCCGCTCCCGTCGAGCCGGTGATCCAGCTGGTCACCAGGGCCGGCCTGCGCGCCCTGCAGCGCCAGTTGCGCCCGCGTGGACAGGTCCCGGTCGACCCACTCCTCGATCGTCCGGCTGACGAAGAACGATGTCGCCAGGACCAGGAGGCCCAGACCGGCCAACACGATCAACGTGAAGCGAAGCGGGCGTGACATGGGGCGAATCGGCAGGCGCCCTGAAGAACTGCTGGCGTCGGACGCTCCCAGCCCTGCGTGCCGGGGGCGAAGAAACGGCGGGTCACCGAGAAGATGCTGCGCGCCTGCTGGTGCCCAGTCTTTCACGCGATTCAGCGAGGGTCAAGGGAAGTGCTGAGTGCAGGGTGCCGGATGTGTGCGGTGCCGATCACCGGCGTGCACGCGTGTCCACGTGGCATCATGGGCTATGCGACGGTCCCGCTTGCTCGTTCCGGTGCTGCTGGTCGCCGGGTGCCTCGTCACGCTCGGGGCGGCCGGCAGGCCGGCGGGCGCTCCCACCGACGCCATCTCCGTCGGCGGCCTCGAACGTCGTCTGCGGTTCATTGCCTCCGACGCGCTCGAAGGACGGGAGTCGCTGTCGCCGGGGTTTCGCGCCGCGGCGGAGTACCTGGCGTCGGAACTGACCGGCCTCGGGCTGACGCCCCGCGGCGACGACGGCTCGTTCCTGCAGCGCGTGACGATGCGGCGCACGTCGGTAGATCCTGCGAAGACGTCAGTCGAAGTGGCCGGACAGACCTTCACTTTCGGCGACGACCTGCTGGCCAGCGGCAGCGGCTCGGCGACCGGCCGCGTCGTCTATGTCGGCCACGGGTACCGGATTCCGTCGAAGAAGATCGACCCGTTTGCGGGAGTCGAGGTGAAAGACGCGCTGCTGCTCGTGCTGTCTGGCACGCCGCCCGGCGTGAGCGCCCGCGAGTTGCGGGCCCTCAAGAAGGGCGCCGACTGGTGGGGACCGGAAGACAACGCTCGCGCGCTGGGCGCGCGTGGCGTGATCCGCGTCGCCGGACTTCGACGATCTGTCGAACTGGCAGCGCACGCGCGAACGACAGACGTCGCGCGGCGCCCTGGTCGTGGATCGACTGACGCCCGAAGAGGAACCGGTCCCCGTGGTCACCGCAGGCCCGCGCCTGCTGGCGGTGCTGCTCCGCGGCGAGCGCGAAAGCGGCGAGCGCCTGCACGAACGTGCGGTGGCCAAAGACGCCGGCGACGTCGTTTGCGCTCACCGCGTCCAAGCAGGTCACGCTTGCCGTCGGCGCCCGCGTGGCGCGCGAAGACACGTTCAATGTCGTTGCCAGCGTCGAGGGCACCGACCCGGTGCTGCGGTCCGAGTTCATCGCGCTCGGCGCGCACCTCGATCACATCGGCCTTCGCGCCGCCAGGAGCCGGGCGCTCGAGACGGTCGGCACCGGCCGCACAGCAGCCGTCGCCACAGCCGGACGTCATCAACAACGGCGCCGACGACGACGGCTCGGGCGTGGTGGCGCTCGTGGAGATGGCGGCGGCGGCGATGCGCGGCCCGAGGCCGAAGCGGTCGCTGCTGTTTGTCTGGCACACGGGCGAGGAAAGCGGCGGCTGGGGCTCGCGCTACATCACGGCGTTTCCCCCCGTGCCCATCGACCGCATCGTCGCGCAGCTGAACCTGGACATGATCGGCCGGTCGCGCCGCGCCGGCGACGACGTCGCAGCCAACTCCGCGCTGACGGGACCAGACGAGGTGTATGTGGTGGGCGCCGGCCGGTTGAGCCGCGCCCTGGCCGACACGGTGGCCAGCGTGAACCGCGCGTACCTGAACCTGACGCTGAACCCGAAGTACGACGACCCCGGCCGATCCCGAACGCATCTACGAGCGGAGCGACCACTACCAGTACGCGCAGAAGGGCATTCCGGTCGCGTTCTTCTTCAGTGGCCTGCACCAGGACTACCACCGGCCCTCCGATGAGATCGACCGCATCGACTTCGTGAAGCTCCAGAAAATCGCGCGGACCGTGCTCGCCGTCGCCTGGGCGCTGGGCAACGCGCCCGATCGTCCGGCCCTCGACACGCCGCACACGGAGCGCAGCCACAAGTGCCCGACACCGAGAACGATCGGTAGGCGCTCCTACGACCCCGCCCGGCGGAACAGGCCGAGGACGGTGCCGGTGACCATCTCGGCGACGGCCTCGGGATCTTGTGACGGCAGGTTGGTGCGCTGAAGGACGCCATCGACCATCAACGTCGCCAGGCCATGGACCAGTGACCAGGCCACGACCGTGTACCGCTCCGACGGTCCAGGCGGGAAGACGCCCGCCCGCTGGCACGCCTCCACGCCCGCGATGAGCATCCCCATCTTTTCTTCCTTGGCCTCGGCCAGCGGTCCCTCGGAGCAGTCCACCTCCGCGCTGTACATCACGCGGAAATGGGCGGGGTGCTGCACGGCGTACATCACGTAAGCCACTCCGAACGCCTGGAAGGCATCCACCGGGTCGTCGACGCCGGCGATTGAAGCCTGCATGGCGTCGCGCATGCCGAACATCCCTTCCACGGCGACCGCGCGCAGCAGTGCGGTCTTGTCCGCAAAGTGCCGGTACACGGCAGCGTGGCTGACGCCCACCAGGCGGGCGGCCTCCCGGAGCGTGAGCCCGCCGGGGCCCTGCCGCTCCACCAGGTGCAGCGCCGCGTCTATGAGGGCCCGGCGGAGGTCGCCGTGGTGGTATCGGCCCGCGGCCCGCCTGGCGGGGCGGAACCTCTTGGCGGGACCGGACGTCGAAGGAGATGTTGACATTGGTAACTTCTAGATGATATCAAATGTATCCAGTGTAAACATTTCAGGAGACGTATGGCATCCCTTTCGACCCGTAACCTCTTCCACGACAAGGTCCGGCTGGCCGTCACCCTGACCGGCATCGTGTTCTCCGTCGTCCTGGCCAGCGTCCAGTTAGGGCTCTTCCTGGGCTTTACGACCGCCACCTCGGACGTCATCGACCAGTCGGGAGCCGACCTCTGGGTCGTCTCCGAGGGCGCCACCCACCTTGAAAGCAGCGTCGCGTTCACCGAACAGCAGTATTTCCGCGCGCTGGGCACACCTGGCGTCGCGCGCGTTCAAAAGCAAATCGTGCAGTTCGGCCGCTGGAAGCGCCCCGACGGCGCCGAAGAAAGCGTCATGTTGCTCGGCTTCGACCCGAAGGGCCCGATGGGCCGGCCCTGGAACATCGTGGCCGGATCGATGAAGGACCTCGAGCAGGCCGACACCATCTTCGTCGACGAGTTGTACCAGAAAAAGCTCGGTGTGACGCATCTGGGCCAGCAGGTCGAGATCGGAGGCTTCCGGGCCCGCGTCGCCGGATTCACCCGCGGCATTCGCACGTTCACGACCGCGCCCACGGTCTTCACGTCGTTCAAGAACGCACAGAACTACTTCGGCCTTCGCGAGGATCAGACCAGCTACCTCCTCGTGCAGCTGACAAAAGGCGCCTCGATCGAGGCGGTACGTGCGGCGCTCATCGCGCGTCTCGGCGACGTCGACGTGCGAACGACGTCTGAATGGAGCGCCACACAGCGCAATTACTGGATGTTCGGCACGGGCGCCGGCGTGACGGTCCTCATCGCCGCGGCGCTCGGGCTGCTGGTCGGCGTGGTCGTCGTCGCGCAGACCATCTACGCCGCGACGGTCGATCACATCCGCGAGTTCGGGACGTTGAAGGCCATGGGCGCGACCAACGCGTACATCTACGGCGTGATCCTGCGACAGGCGCTCACGAGCGGGGTGATCGGGTACGCGATCGGGATCGCCATCGCGCTGGCAGTGTCGCTGGCAAGCCTGAAGGGCAGCCCGGCGATCCTCGTGCCGCCTGCGCTGGTCCTGGCCCTCTTCGGATTGACGATGGCGATGTGCGCGGCGGCATCGGTGGTGTCGATCAACAAGGTCACGCGGCTGGATCCAGCCATGGTGTTCAGAGGGCTAACGAGAATTGCAGATTGCAGATTGACAGATTGAGCAAAATTCACGGGGATTGACGATGATTCCGGCGATTGCGGTCACCGACGTGACCAAGACCTATAGCAGCGGCGCGGTGGCGGTGCACGCGTTGCGGGGCGTGAGCCTGGAGGTCGCACCCGGCGAGATCGTGTTGCTGCTCGGGCCGTCGGGAAGCGGCAAGACGACGCTGCTGTCGATCATGGGGTGCATTCTGCGTGCCTCGAGTGGCAGCGTGAGGGTCCAGGGGCGAGAGGTCGCGCATCTGGCCGAGCGCGATCTGCCGCTCGTGCGGCTCCAGCATTTCGGGTTTGTCTTTCAGGGCTTCAACCTGTTTCCGGCGCTGACCGCCGGAGAAAACGTCGAGATCGCCCTTGGGCTGAAAGGCGTTGGCGGACGGTCCGCGCGCAGACAGGCGGCCGAGGCGCTCGACCTGGTGGGCCTGGCAGACAAAGTGGACGTCAGGCCGGCCGACCTGTCGGGCGGCCAGAAGCAGCGCGTGGCCATCGCCCGCGCATTGGCGGGCGACCCGTCCATCATCCTGGCCGACGAGCCCACGGCGGCGCTGGATTCAACCAGCGGACAACTCGTGATGGACCTCCTGCGGTCGCTCGCGCGCGCGCGCAATCGAGCGGTAGTGCTGGTGACGCACGACAGCCGCACGTACCGGTATGCAGACCGGCAGGTAGCGATCGAGGATGGGTTGCTGGTCGAGACCGCAACCGCTCGGAACGCGCAGAGCATTTTGGAGGCGTTGGCGTCATGAGACTCATTTCGCGTGGTGTTCTGATTCTCGCTGGTGTGGCGACGGTCGCGGCCAGCGTCCTCGCCCTGGGTGCGCGTGACCCGGTTCCCGCGGCCCGCCCCTCGACCGCGACGGCCGCGATACGCCGACGCGGCGCGCGTCGTGGGCCCGGGCCGCGTGGAGCCAATCTCGGAGGAAATCGAGATTGGCGTGGAGGTCGGCGGGCGGATCGTGACAATCACCGTCGAGGAGGGCGAGCCGGTCCGCGCCGGGCAGGTGCTCGCGACACTCGAAAGCCGCGACTACCGCGCGCAGGTGGCGCTCTCCGAGGCTCGTCTGGCCAGTGCGCGCGCCGTGCGCCTGCGAACCAGCAATGGCTCGCGGCCGGAAGAGCGTCGTGAAGCGCAGGCGGCTGTGTCGCAAGCGGAAGCGGTGCTCGCCCAGGCCGAGCGCGAGGCGGCCCGACGTGATGCGCTCGCGCAAGATGGCGTGATCGCCCGTGAAGAGCAGGATCGCTCGGCGCGCGACCTCGAAGTCGCGCGTGCGCGGCTGGGGGAACTGCGCCAGCGCCTGGCGTTGGTCGAGGCAGGGCCTCGCGCGGAGGACCGCGCCAGCGCCCAGGCCGATGTCGATGCCGCCGAGGCCGCCCTGCAGGATGCCCGTGCGCGGCTGGCCAAGACATCGGTGGTCTCCCCAATTGCCGGCACGGTACTGCGGCGCCGGGTTCGGGTGGGCGAGAGCGTCTCCCCCGAAGTGCCCGGCACCTCGCTCTTTACGATCGCGGATGTGTCACGCCTCCGCGTGCGCGTGGACGTCGACGAGCACGACGTCGGCGCAATCCAGCTCGGACAACGCGCCTATGTCACCGCCGGCGCCTTTGGCGCGCGCCGCTTCGAAGGCCGCGTGATTCGCATCGGCGGCGTGCTGGGCAGGAAAAACATCCGCACCGACGAGCCGCGCGAGCGCGTGGACACGAAGATCCTCGAGACACTCGTGGAGCTGGATCCCGGCGCGAACCTGCCTATTGGATTACGCGTGGATGCGACGATCGTGACGCGATGACGGCCGTCATCAGAGAGGCTTGATGCGGATGTTCCTGAACGCCACCGGATCGCCGTGGCCGGCAAAGCCGAAATGGCCTTCCTTGCGGTCCTTGCCCGGGTGGGCCTTGCCGTCGAGGTAATCAGTGATGGTGCTCAGGTCGGCGTCGAGGATGCGCGTGCCGTTGAGCTCGACGACGATCGTCGACCCTTTCACGGTCACTTCCTGAACGTTCCACTCGCCGACTGGACGCAGATAGCCGCGCCGGGCGGCGGCCATGCCGTAGGCCGATCCGTGCGTCTGGCGAGGATCCAGCTTGGCATAGGCCGGCGCCTCGGTGTCCAGCACCTGAAGCTCGGTCATTCCCACGTACGCGGTGTCGCCCTCTCCGGGATACCGAATCGCCAGGCCGTTGTTGCCCGCCGGCGGCAGCTTGAATTCGAAACGCACCGCGAAGTCGCTGTAGACCTGCTTCGTGTAGATCGTCCCGCCGCTCTTCGGCTTGCACACGATGGCGCCGTCGACGATCTGGTAGTTCTCGACAGGCCCCGCCCAACCCGTCCAGTCCTTGCCGTTGAAGACGGACGTGAAGCCGTCCTCGCCACGCGACCAGATCAGCTTTGTCGACTCCGCCGCCGGCAGCTCGCGCAGGAACACGTTGCGCCAGCGGATCTCGCCGCCGTGGGTCTGCAGCTGAATCGGCCCCGCCTTCGGCAGCGGCGCCGTCTGTGTCCCAGAAGTTCTCCATCCGCGCGCCGTCCACGGTCAGCGTGCCGTTGAGCCACACCCACGTCCGCTCGCCGGCCTGGACGATGCGAAGCGTGTTCCACTGCCCGAAGGGCTTGTCGGCCAGCTTCAGCGGGTCCTTTCCCGGGGCGCCCGGCGAGTTGTTCCACAGCGCGCCCGACCCCTTGTCGGCGCCTTGCTTCCACTTGCCGCCTGCTTCGGTCGTGTCCCAGATCTGCACCTGCGGCGTGCCGCGCAGGTAGATGCCGCTGTCGGCCTTGGCGACCGTGCGGTACTCGAGGCGCAGGTCGATGTCCCCGTAGTCGCGATCGGTCGTGGCAAACGGGCCGTTGCCGTCGTTGACCAGCTCGCCGTTTTCGACGCGCCAGTGCTTCGTGAACTCCACGGCGTCGGCGGCGCGCTTCTGCGCGCGCTCGTCGGCGCTCATCGCCGCAAGCTTTGCCGGATCGATCTGCGGCAGACCGTACCATCCTGCGAGGTCGCGGCCGTTGAAGAGCGCGACGAAACCAGCCGGGGGCTCGGCAGCCGGTGACACGGCGCGCGCCGGCGCGAGGCACAGGGAGATAGCGACGACGGACAGGGCGAGAGCGCGTAGAGACATGGCGGAATTATAGACTCGGCGGAACTGAAGTTCCGCCCTACGTACTCGCCGAAGACTTTGCGGACGCGGCGGCTTCGTCCATCGCAAGGTTGGCCAGTCGATCGGCTTCCTTGTTGAGCTCCCGGCGCACGTGTTCGAACGTCACCCGGCCGATGCGGCCGATGAGCGCGCGGGCGTCCTGATAGAGCGGCTGCAGGCCGGGATTCTTCACGCGGTATTCGCCGCGGAGTTGCTTGACGAGCAGCTCGGAATCCGAGCGGATGTGCAGCGATCGCTGCCCCTGGTCGACAGCCCAGGCGAGCGCCGCCAGCAGACCGTTGTACTCCGCGACGTTGTTGGTGGCGTGTGCCAGGCTGCCGTACAGCTCCGCGACCACCGCGCCGTCGTCGCCCACAATCTGGACGCCGTAGCCCGCGGGCCCTGGATTGCCGCGCGAGCCGCCATCGATGTACGCCGTGATCATGCCGTGGCGGGAGCCGCTGGCTGGGCCGGGGCCGCCGGGGGCGGCACGAAGTAGAGGATGCGCTGGCAGCTGTCGCACTGGACGATGCCGCTGTTCAGGCGGACCTGCACGAAGACCTGGGGCCTCAGGCGCACCTGGCACTGGCTGCACCGCTCGTCTTTGGCGACGACGACGGCAATGCCCTTGCGACCGCGCGCAATCGACTCGTAGGTGGCGACCACCGACGCTGGCAACTCGGCCACCAGCGCCGCGCGCTCCTTCAGCGTGCTGTCGAGCGTCGTGCCGGCCTCGACCAGCTGCACGTCGAGCTCGGCACGTTCCTTGACGATTTTCTGCTCCGCCGTCTTCAGCGCGGCCTCGGCCGCCTTGAGCCCCGCCGCGAGTTCATCGGCCTCGAGCATCTTCTCGAGCATCTGGTCTTCCAGCCGCTTCACCTCGCCCTGCGCCGTCTCGATCTCGTGCTGCATGGCGGTGTATTCGCGGTTGGTCTTCACTTCCATCAGCTGGTCTTTGTAGCGGGAGAGGCGGGTGTTGAGGGAGGCGAGGTCTTTCTCGAGCGCGCGGCGGTCGGCCTGGTTCGCGGCTTGTTTCTCCCTGGCCGCGGCGACCGCGCCTCGGGCACCCTCCAGCTTCTGGTCGAGCGCCAGCTGCGTCTCGGGAATGGAGGTCTGCGCCTTGCGCGCGTCCGCCGCCTGCGTGTCCAGGGCCTGCAGGCGGATCAGGCGTTCGAGATCGGGGTGCACCGTAGGGACTGTACCACATCGGGTAGGTAGTAGAAGTGCCCGGTGCCGCAGTGCCGGGTGCTGGGTGCGGTGCCGAGTGCCAGGTGCCGAGTGCCACGTTTGAGTGCGGACGAGCCGTGTGACTCTCGGTAAGATTTCGGTGGGATGTATTCACGGCAGGAACTCGCCGCCGGGTTTCGCAGCCTGGGCATCAGGCCCGGCGACGCCGTCATGGCGCATGCCTCCGTCCGCTCGGTGGGCGACGTCGCCGGCGGCCCGGATCAGATCCACCTTGCCATCAAGGAGGCGCTGACCGACGCCGGGACGCTGATGATGTACGCGAGCTGTCCCGGCCCACTACGATGAGATCGGACGCGGGAACCTGAGCGCCGAACAGGAGCGCGAGCTGCTGGAGAAGCTTCCGGCCTTCGACCCGGTGACCGCGCGGTCCGCGCGCGACAACGGCGCGCTGGTCGAGCTGCTCCGCACGTATCCGGGGTCGATCGGTCAACGATCACGTGGCGCGCTTCGTCGCGTGGGGCCGGCATGCCGCGTACCTGCTCTCGAAGCAGCCGTGGAACTACGCCTTCGGTCGCGCCTCGGCCCTCGATCGGTTCGTCGAGCTCGACGGCAAGATCCTGCTGCTCGGCTGCGATCACGACACCGTGACCTTCCTTCACTACGCCGAGCACATCGTCGACATCCCCGGCAAGCGCGTGTCGAAGTTCAAGGTGCCCGTCAGCGACGGCGGCATGCGGCGTCTGGCGGGACATGGAGGAGTTCGATACCAGCGAGGGCGCGCATCCGCACTGGCCCGACCGCTTCTTCGCGCGGCTCGTGGACACGCATCTGGCCGAGACCGGCAACCACGGCGGGCGAGTCGGCGACGCGCAGTGTTTCCTGCTCGGCGCGAGAGCGTTGCTGACGTTCGCCCTGCCTGTGATGCAGGCGGTGGCCGCTGACCCGCGCGCGGCGGCGCGGCTTCTGGGGACTTCATGACCAACCGATTTCCGATCGCGCCACCCATCGAGCCCATGCTCGCCAAGCTCGCCACGGAGATCCCCGCCGGCGACGGTTTTCACTTCGAGCCCAAGTGGGATGGCTTTCGGGCGCATCGTCTTTCGCGGCGGCGAAGAGGTCTACATCCAGAGCCGCGACCTCAAGCCGCTCGATCGGTATTTTCCGGAGCTGCACGACGCGCTCGCGAGCCGGGCTGCCCGACGGTTGCGTGCTCGACGGCGAGATCGTCATCGCCACAGCCGCACGGGCTCGATTTCGATGCCCTTCAGATGCGCCTGCACCCCGCCGCCTCGCGTGTCGCCAGGCTCGCGATTGAGACGCCGGCCGCCTTTGTCGGGTTCGATGCGCTCGCGGCCGACGGCCAGGACCTGCGCGGTATCGCGCAGTCGGAGCGGCGCGGGCGCCTGGAGCGGCTGCTGGCCGATGCCAGGCCGCCGATTCACCTGACCCCGATGACCGGCGATCGCACGCTGGCGTCGGAATGGCTGGCACGATTCGAGGGCGCCGGGCTCGACGGCGTGATCGCCAAGCCTGTCGACGGGACCTATCAGCCCGGCAAGCGCGCGATGATCAAGGTGAAGCACTCGCGCACGGCTGACTGCGTCGTCGCGGGCTTCCGCTGGCACAAGGACGGGAAGGACGCGCGCGTAGGTTCCCTGCTCCTCGGCTTGTACGACGACAAAGGAAGGTTGCAGCACGTCGGAGTCACCTCGTCGTTCACGATGGCCGCGCGCGCGCAGCTGCTGGCGGAGCTGGCGCCGCTGCGCGAGGGAGCGCTCGAGGGGCACCCGTGGCGGGAGTGGGCCGAAATACAGGGTGAGATGACGCGCATGCCCGGCGGCCAGAGCCGTTGGAGCGCAGGCAAGGACCTGTCGTGGGAGCCGCTGCGCATCGAGCGCGTCTGCGAGGTGAAGTACGACCACATGCAGGGCACGCGGTTCCGTCACGCGGCCGTCTTTCAGCGCTGGCGCGCCGACAAGCGGCCGAGCGATTGCGGCTACGACCAGCTCGAGGTCACGACCCCTTACGAGCTCGCGAAGGTGTTCGGCGCGTCGGCGCGGACGCCGCCGCCTGACGCACCTTCCAGTCGTCGGCCATGTTCTCGTCGGGGTCCAGCGGTTCCTGGGCGGGGCGGAGCGCCTCGGGCACATGCTGGAGGTTCACGCGCACGCGCGTCCACGTGCGGAACCGGCCCCGCATCGCATCCACGAGCACGTCGGCGGGCTTCAGGTGCTCGCCGACGTCCGGGTGACGCAGCTTCCAGCGTTCGAAGCCCGCAAGCGCGTCGGCTTTCTCCCGAGCGCGTCCGATCTCGACAAGCGGCTTGGTCGGCGTGCGGCGGCGTGACGGCGCCACGCGCGGCTCCTCGCCGGCCTGCTTTCGATAGTGCGGCGGCCACGGCGCATCGCCCAGCCCTTCGCGTTCCTGACGCGCCGACAGCTCGAGCAACCTGTCGAGCACGCAGGCGTGTCGGTCCATGTCGGCGTGTCGGTCACCGACCTGCGCGAATCGGGCCGGCATCGTCTGCAGCGTGAAATCGGCCGGATCGCATTCGGCGATCTCGTCCCATGTCAGCGGCGCCGACACACGCGCGTCGGGCCGCGGCCTGACCGAGTAGGCCGCGGCGACCGTGCGGTCTTTCGCGTTCTGGTTGTAGTCGAGGAACACGCCCTCGCGTTCCTCCTTCCACCACTTGCTCGTCGCGCGACCGGGCGCACGGCGCTCGACCTCGCGCGCAAACGCCAGCGCCGCGCGCCGCACCTGGTCGAAGGTCCAGCGACGCTCGATCCGCACGTAGACGTGCACCCCTCGCGAGCCGGACGTCTTTGGCCACCCGACCAGCCCGAGATCGTCGAGCGTCGCCCGCACGACGCCGGCGACTTCGCGTATCTGCGGCCACTCCACGCCCGGCACCGGATCGAGGTCGATGCGCAGCTCGTCGGGATGATCGAGATCGTCGGCGCGAACCGGATGCGGATGCAGCTCGAGGCACGCCAGGTTGGCCATCCAGACGAACGCGGCCGGCTCGTTGGGCACGATCTCTTCGGCCGTCCGGCCCGACGGAAACTTCAGCTCGACGACATCGAGCCACTCGAGGGCGCGACTGCGGCGCCCGCTTCTGGAAGAAGAACTCGCCGCCGATGCCGTTGGGATAGCGGACCAGGACGTTGGGCCGGCCGCCGGCGCCCTGCAGGGCGCCCTCGGCGACGGCGACGTAGTAGCGGGCAAGATCGAGCTTGGTGTGGCCGGCCTGAGGGAACAGGACCTTGGACGGGTTCGAGATCGCGACCTCGCGGTCGCCGACCGTGAGGATTTCGTGTTCGGGCTCAGCCGCCATCGCCTGAATATAGGCGCGCCGCCGCCTTTTGGGCTACGGCGGGGCCGAGCACCTGCATGTGTGCCGGAACAAAGTATACTTGAATCGTAGTATAGTTGTCAGCAGGTAGAGACTTCACGATGACCGATTCCACGCCCGACTCGCTGCTGCCGCTGCCAACCGCGGTGTTTCACATCCTGATCGCGCTCGCCGACCGCGATCGCCACGGCTACTCCATCATGCAGGACGTCGCTGCCAGGACTGACGGCAAGGTGCAGCTGAGCGCCGGGACGCTCTACAGCTCGATCCGGCGCATGCTCGAGCAGGGCGTCATCGAAGAGCTCGCGGAGAGCCCGGACCCGTCGAGCACCGACGAGCGAAGGCGCTACTACCGGCTCACGCGGTTTGGAAGACGCGTGGCGGCCGCCGAAGTGGAGCGGCTCAACGCGCTGGTTCAGCAGGCGACGAGCGACCGGGCTGGTGCGGGGTGCATGATGCGCGGCGAAGCGATCTACCAAGTGCTTGCTGCGCTGCTATCCCGGCGCCGTTCCGCGACGAGTACGGCAAGCAGATGCAGCTCATGTTCGACGAGCAGCTGCGGCACGCGGGTCAACGCGGAGGCCTGCGAGCTCAGGCGGTCCTCTGGGCGCGCGCCGTCGTCGACGCGATGAAGGTCGCTCCGGCGGAGCACGCGCACGTCCTGGGGCAGGACCTGCGCTACGCGCTGCGCACGATGGCCGCCAGGCCGGGATTCACCGCGACGGCGCTGCTGTCGCTGGCCCTGGGCATTGGCGCCAACACCGCGATCTTCAAGCTGTGGCATGGCGTGCTGCACGCGTCGCTGCCGATGGTGACGCAGCCGGGCCAGCTGGTGATGCTGACCAACCCCGACGAGGCTGGCAGTTGGACCGGCGGCTGGAACGGGCGCACCGACGGACCGCGGTCGTGGGTGACCTACGCAGAGTTCGAGCAGTTGCGGGACCAGGCCGATCGGTTCTCGTCGTTGATGGCCAGTCAGAGCAGCCTCAGCACGTGGCAGATCCGTTTCCAGGGGGATGGCTGGGAAGAAGGCCGCGGGCGGCTCGTGTCCGGTGGTTTCTTCGAAGTGCTCGGGGTCAGGCCGGCCATTGGCCGGCTGTTCACCGCGTCGGACGACCGGCACGAGGTGCCGCACGCCGTCATCAGCCACGCGTACTGGCGCCGGCGGTTCGGGGGACAGCTCGACGCGCTGGGCAAGACGTTCCAGGTGCGCAATGCCACCGTGACGGTGATCGGCGTCACGCCCCAGGGCTTCATCGGCGAGACCAGCGGCCAGCAGCCGGACTTCTGGCTGCCGATACGGCTGCAGCCACGCGTGTTCCCCGGCACGGATCGCCTGCACGACACGCCACCGGACAAGTCGATGTGGCTGCACGTCTTCGGACGGCTGAAGCCGGCAGTGAGCGGCGCCGAAGCCGAGGCGCAGGCCAATGCCATACTCCAGGCCAACCTCGCGGCCTTCAACGGGAACACGCTGACGCGGCCCAGCGGCGCCAGCTTTCGCGACGAGCGGCTGAAGCTCCAGTCCGCCGAGCGCGGCGCCTCGTCGACGCGGCGCGAATTCTCGGACTCGCTGACGGCACTGCTCGTCGGCGTCGGCGTGCTGCTGCTGATCGCGTGTGCCAATCTCGCCAACCTGCTGCTGGCGCGCGGCGAGTCGCGCCGGACGGAGATTGCGCTGCGGGTGTCACTCGGCGCCAGCCGCGGCCGCCTGGTCCGCCAGCTGATCACCGAAGCCCTCGTGATGGCTTCCGCCGGAGGCATCGCCGCCCTTGCCGTCGCGTTCGCCCTCCACGGCGTCCTGGTCCGGATGCTTTCCGGATTCGCACGTTCGTTCGAGCTGCAGTTCGCGCTCGACCCGCTGGTCCTGGCATTTGCCGCCGTCGCGACCGTGGCATCAGCCCTTCTCTTCGGCGTGCTTCCAGCCTGGCAGCTCACGAGGTCGGAGGGAGCCCCTGCCCTCAATGAACACACCCGCGGCGCGGGCGGCACGCAGGCGGCAGATGCGCACGGGACGATGGCTGGTCGGCCTGCAGCTCGCGTTGTCGCTGCCGCTGCTGGTTGGGGCCGGGCTGCTGGCGCGGACCGTCTACAACCTGCAGCGCGCCGACCTCGGGTATCCGGCAGAACGCCTGCTGCTCGTCCGCGTCGACCTCGACGACACCGAGCAGGGCATCGACCGGCGCAGCGCCCTGCGGGGGCTGCTCAGGGAGCGCCTGCAGCAGGTGCCAGGCGTTCGCTCGGTCACGTACTCGCAGCTCGGCGTGTTCACGGGCGGGTTTTCGAACAACGCGATCGAAGTCGAGGGCTTCACGCCGAAGGGCGAGACCGATCGCGAGTCGGCCGTCGACACGGTCGGCCCTGGCTACTTCTCCGGTCTCGGCGTCCCGATCACCCTCGGACGCGACCTGCTCGACTCGGACCGCGGCGACTCCCCGAAGGTCTGCGTGATCAACGACGCGTTCGTCAGGAAATTCTTTGCCGGACGCAACCCTCTCGGGATGCGCGTGACCACCGTTGACAATGGAAACCGCACGTCGTACCAGGTCGTCGGCGTGGCCAGAAACGCGCATACCGATGACGTACGCGGCCAGGTCGAGCCGCGCTACTACGTGTCGGCCGAGCAGCCGCCGCACTCGCCGAGAAGCCCGACGTTCATCATTCGGACCGCGACCGACAGCCCGTCGGTGATGGCGGGGATTCGCGCGGGCATTCAGGAGGTGGACCCTGCACTCCCGATCATCTCGGCGAAGTCGATTCAGGAGCGCCTGGCGCCGTTGACGGCGCAGGATCGCACGACGGCGCAGCTCGCCGTGGTGTTCGGCATCGTCGCGCTCGTGCTGGCGGCCATCGGGCTGTATGGCGTGCTGTCGTACGGCGTGGCGCGCCGCACCGGGGAGATTGCCGTGCGGATCGCCCTCGGCGCTCAGTCCCGCGGTGTCATCGCGATGATCCTGCGCGAGACGCTGGGCGTCGTGTTCGCTGGCCTGGCCGCGGGCGGTGTCCTGGCCTATGCCGCGTCCCGCCTGATCGACAGCCGGCTGTTCGGCGTCGCGCCGCAGGATCCGCATGACGCTGTCGTCTGCCATCGGGGTGCTTCTGTGCGGTGGCGCTGAGCGCCGCGTACCTGCCGGCGTTGCGGGCCTCGCGAGTCGATCCGATGGCGGCGCTGCGGCAGGAGTGATCCGCCTTCGCGTCGGGCTTCGCGCCGCTACGGCGCGGCAAGCTTCGCGTGCGATGGGGTGGGGGTGGGGGTTGGCGGGGTGTGTGCGTGGAGCGGCAAGGGCGGTGATCTCGTAGAGCTCGCGCGAAGCTGAAGATGTCGCTGCGCGCGTCACGTTCCGCGACGCTGCCGGGTGCTGTAGGCGCGGTCGGCTGGTCCGGGCTCCTCGCGCCACATCCGCTGTCTGCGTGCAGTGCCGCTGTCGTGCGCCTCGCTCGCGCCCGATCAGTTTCGCCAGGCCGAAGTCGAGCACCTTCACGGCGCCGTCGGTGCCGACCATGACGTTGGCCGGTTTGAGATCGCGATGGATGATCCCGCGCGCGTGGCAGCCGTCGTGCATCGGCGACGGGAATGGCGATCCGCAGCACCTCGCCGACGCGCACGCCGTGCCGCGAAATGAGCGGTCACGCTCTTCTGCGAGTAATCGCGTCTCTCACCTCGTCCAGTCGATCTTCGGCGACCAGAACGCGTTGATCCCGAGCGCCGACCAGCGCGGCGCCTGGGCGCCGAGGCGCACGCGGAAGTCACTCCAGTTGCGGGCGGACTGTGCCGTCCACCCGAGTTCCGCCACCGCGGGCAGCCGCGGGAACAGCAGGAACTCGAGGTCGCGGATCGTCGCCGGCGTCTCCGACCAGATCGCAGTCTCGACACCGAGGATCGACGACTCTGGCACGTTCACGTGCCTGGCCGGATCCCACTCGTAGGGCACGTTGACGTCCACGTTGCCTGCCCACTTCAGGCCGAGCACCGTGGTGTCGTCGTACTTCATGTCCAGGTAGAGGCGGTTGGCCGGCGAGAGGATCAGCTTCGTGCCGGGCGGCGGCGCAAGCGACGCGTCGGGCCGCCAGTACTGGACGATGGTCGTCGGCAGCATCTTGCCGTGGATGATCTCGTCCCACGCGATCGCAGTCTTGCCGTGCCGCGCGACGATGCCCTGCGCCCGCTCCATGAACGTGGAGTACTGCTCGGGCGTCATCTTCTTGACCTCGTCGCCGCCAACGTGGATGTACGGCCCGGGCGTCAACGCCGCCAGTTCCCGGATCACATCGTCGAGGAACTTGAAGGTGATGTCCTTCTCGAAGCAGAAGTTGCTGAAGCCGACCTCGATCCCGGTGTAGAGCGGCGGCGCGACGCCATCGCAGGTGAGCTCGGGATACGACGCCAGGGCGGCGTTGCAGTGGCTCGGCATCTCGATCTCGGGGATGACCATCATGAACCGGTCGCGCGCATAGTTGACGATCTCGGCGTAGTCGGCCTTCGTGTAGAAGCCGCCGGCGCCGCCGCCAACGGCCGTGCTCCCGCCGTAGCGCGTCAGGTTGGGCCAGGCGGCGATTTCGATCCGCCAGCCCTGGTCGTCCGAAAGATGCAGGTGCAGGCGGTTCATCTTGTACATCGCCGTGAGGTCGATGTAGCGCTTCACGTCGGCCACGGAGAAGAAGTGCCGCGACACGTCGAGGAAGACGCCGCGCCACTCGTACCGCGGCCTGTCGGTGATGTGGCCGGCGGGCACCGCGACGGCAAACGGCCGCGGGCCGCGCAACTCGACGGCCCACGGCAGCAGTTGACGCAGCGTCTGCGTGCCGTAGAAGACGCCGGCAGGCGTGGCGGCTGCGATGCGGATACCGTTGGCGCCGATGGTCAGGTCGTAGCCGTCGCCGGCGAGCGACGAGGTGGCGGGCACGATCTCGAGACGGATCGTGCCGGCGCGCTGCTGGTCCGGCGATGTCGCGGATGGCGATCGTCGCGTCCAGTGCGGGCCGCAGGAGACGGGCGAGGTCGGTCGCGAGTCGCCACAGGTCACCCTGGCCGGGCGTCACCTCGATGACGGTGTCTTTCGTGATCGCGATGGCCTCGCTCGAGCTCATCTCGACCGACGTGGGCCAGGGTATCAGGCTCGGTCGCGTTGTCATGGCCGTGCTCGGAGCCGGGGCCGCCTGCGCGTGAAGCGCGGTCGCCGCGCCAGCGACGAGAGCGCAGGCGAGCAGCACGCGGCAGGCTGTCTGTTGCTGCATCGAATTCTCTCCAGGCGCCGGGCGGGAGGCGCCGGGCGAGAGGGTATCACCGCGCCTTCACGGCTCGCCAGCCAACCGAATCGAACGCGCCGGCATGCTCGAGCGTTACTGCCCCGCCGGATTGTGCTGCGTCGATGTCCGCGCAGGAAGCGCAAGGACTACGAGAAAGCTCACAGTCCAGATGATCTGTCGCAGGTCAACTGACGGGGTTCGGATTCGCAAACTTGACGAGACTCGGCGCAGCGAGACGCGGCCCCGAATACGCAGTCACCTCGCCGAACCGCCGCCGCTCCTCCCAGTCGGTACGTGCGTCGGCGATCTCTTGAGATGTGCGCGCCACGAAGTTCCACCACATCAGAATCCTCTCTGGGAACGGTGGACCGCCGACCAGCAAGAGTCGGCCACCCGACCGGCTGATGAAACGCACCTCCGAACGGTTGACGCCAAGGTAGTACAGCACTCGCTCCTGCAGCGGCTGCCCTTCGAGGCTGCAGTCGCCATTCAAGACCAGCGCGGCGTATTCGTAGGAAACGTCCAACGGCACATCGAGGGCGGCCCCCGGATACACCTGAACATCGCCGCCGAAGATCCCGGAATGATGCGTTGCGGGTGAGGCAAGCGCGCCAAGGCTCCCCGCAAACACTTGAACGATCCCGCCAGGTTGCTCATCGACGGGCACGCGGTCGACGTGCTGAAACAGCGCCGACATGCTGACGGTCGCGATCCGGCAGCGCAACCCAGAGCTGCGCCCCGCTCAAGCGGCCGCTATTCCGGCCGGGGTCCTCTCCGCGTGGGCAATGGCGGCACCCGAGGTCATGACATTGACGCCGCCTGGTCGAAGCAGCGATTCGTATCCGAGGCTGTCGTAGTGAACGAGCTCACCGTCGAGGAGCCACGTCACGGTCTGCAGCCCGATGTGAGGATGCGCGCCGACGTCCATGGGCGACGGATCCGCGAACGTCAGAGGGCCAAAACGGTCGAGAAAGCACCATGGGCCAACCAGGCGCCTGCCCTTCACCGGGAGCACCCGCGTGATGGTTAACGCACCGAGCGCGATGTCGCGGCCGGGGAACGACTCGAACTGATGTTCGGTCGCCCCCAGCGCGACGCAGGTCTCCGCCGCGACAGTCAGATCCGCCATATGGCGCCTCGCTCTCAGATGATCATAACGACCGTTTCGGCCTCAATCGCAGGATGTTCAGCTCGTTCGAGGTGCCGAGTCGAACGCGAGACATGAACGTCCCGGCCCCTTGCGACACGAAGACCTGCAGAGGGCCTCGACGATACAGGCCGTGAGTGAATGGAAAAATGGCCGTGGCCACGAGCGTGCCTGGGAAGAACTGCCCGCCGTGTGTGTGGCCCGCAACCATCAAATCGATTCCGTTCGCGGCTGCATACTGGGCGCCTGCCGGACTGTGGTGCAGGAGCACCGACGGCATGCCGTTCTTCAAGGGCAGCGACGCCAGCACGGACTTGATAGTCCGTGAGTCGTCGGACGGATGCAATTCGAAGGTGTCCTCATCGGCGTTCATGTAGTCGAGGCCGACGAGCTGGAGTCCGTGAGTTTCGACCACCTGGCTGCGGAGGACGTTCACGCCGTACTTCTTCACCAACGCAAACGCGCGTTCCGCATCGACATACTTCTCGTGATTCCCTGCCACGTAGTAGACGGGCGCGGAGAATCGAGCCAGCGGCTCGAGCTCTCCAGGCACGAATGCGGCCTCCGAGTCGATGAGGTCACCTGTAATCAGCACGATGTCAGGCTTGCGCTGATTGGTTTCTTCAACGATCTTCTCGAGGTACTTCCTTCCCCGGTGGTGGCCCATGTGGATGTCCGAGAGCTGCATCGCTACGACGTCGCGGTCCAGGTCGAAGAGGGCAATCTCGGTCTCCACAACCTCGAACGTATTAGCCGCCATGCCGCCGACGATCGTCACGCCGGCTGCCAGAAGCAGCGCTGCCGCACCCACGCGGGCTTTCCGTATGTGCCACGCCCTTTCGATGACGTGCAGGAGTATGAACGCGAGCGTCAGGAAGAGGTAGCCAGCGAAAAGGTATCCGCCAAGGACGTACGAGAGGCCGGCTACCACATCAGCGGACTTCGCCGCGGGCACCATCAACATGACCCAGCCAACGAGTGTCGCGATAACGAGGACACGCAACAGCCACCGCCGCCGCAGCCCGAGCGTCGTCCGCAAGCGGAAGGCGACGTACCAGGCGGAAGCGAAGACGGCGAGCGCGAATAGCAGCAGGGCACCGACCCGCAGCACAGTGTTCATATCGCGTCAGCGCCTAAGCGGCGCCGGCAGTCTGAGCGTCTTCTCGATCGAGATCGGCAACTACCGGATCCGCGTGCCCGTCTCACACCGGCATGCGCCTGAGCGGCTACGCGAGCACAGAGTCCAGCTGTTCGTGCTGCGTCACCACTTCTTGCGCCTTCGAGTAGCTCTCAATCAGCAGCTGATAGGGCGGGAACAACGCGCTGTAGGCTTCGGCCCACTGCGCAGCGTCCGGACGGCTCCACGTCTTTTGGAGCTCTGAACACACGGCCGCGGTGTCGATCGGCACTACACCGGCTTGAACGATGCGTGCGAGGGTGATCTCCTGCGCCATCTTCGAGTACGTGCCTGAGGCGTCCACCACCGCAAACACCTTGTAGCCGTCGTGCACGGCGTATATGCACGGAAACGCCATACACACGCTGGTGATGGTGCCGGCGATGATCAACGTGGTGCGCCCCGTGGCCTTGACGGCCGCGACGAAGTCAGGGCTGTCCCACGCGTTGATCTGTCCACTGCGTGCGACGTACTTCGCATGCGGCGCGTACTTGTGAATCTCGGGGATCAGGGGGCCGTTTGGACCCTGTGGTACGGATGCGCTCGTGATGACGGGGATCTTGGCCAGGGTCGCGACCTTGGCGAGGGTCGTGGCGTTGGCGCGCAGTACCGTCATCTCCATGTCCTTGACGGTTTGGAACAGGCCACTCTGATGATCGATCAGAAGCAACACGGCATCGTCGGCTTCGATGACTGGTCTCTGCCCGTTGAAGTTGGCGACTGTGTTCATGACGAAGTCCTTCTATGTAGAGCTGAAGAATCCGATTCGAGATAGTCGGCTGAACAGCACTGGGCGCCACATCGGGCCGCGAAACGCGACCCTGATGTGGCCTGCCTCAATCGCTCGAGTCATCGCCGTCGATTACTGCGTCGCGACCGCCACGCCATGTGCCGCCTTCGCGATGAGGTCCGCAACGGCCCGCGGCTGCGACACGTAGACGGCGTGACTTCCCTTGGCTTCGACGACGGTCGAACCAGCGCGCTTGGACATGGCACGCTGCGCGTCGGGCGGAATCATCTTGTCTTCAGTCGAGACGAGGTGCCAGCTTGGCTTCGTCTTCCACGCCGGCTCCGTGACGGCGCCATTGAGCGCTTCGAGACCCCACGGGACCTGCGAGTCCGCCATGAAGGCAGCCGCGTCAGCGCTCACATCCGCAGCGAACGACGCCCGGAACTTCGTCCGATCGAGAAGCAGGAAGCCGTCCTGCGGCGGCAGGATCGGAGGTACGGGCGCACCCGGCGGCGGGTTCTTGATCAGGGCCGACACCGACTCGCCCTTGTCCGGAACAAAGGCCGCGATGTAGACCAATCCGGCGACCTTCGGATCGTTGCCGGCCTCGGTGATAACGACGCCGCCGTACGAATGGCCGACGAGAATCGCTGGACCGTCCTGGGCGGCCAGGATCCGCTTCGTCGCCGCCACATCATCGGCCAACGAGATCGTCGGATTCTGGACAATGGAGACGGTGTAGCCGTCCTTCTTCAGCATGTCGTACACGCCCTGCCATCCAGAGCCGTCGACGAACCCGCCGTGTACGAGCACCACATTCTTGATTCCGCCCTTGCTTTGCCTGTGACATAGACACCTCCTGATAGCCGAGCACCAATGCGATGATCGGCAGGACACCGAACACAGCTCGTCGCGTCTTCGTTGCTTGCGACATCTGATTCCTTTCTCTTGGCTTGCTCCAGACAGAGTGACCTCGGGTAGAAAATAGCAAGCCGCGCTGTCTGCGGATGGGTGCTGAGTGCACGTGGTCACCGGTTTTCTTGGCTCTGCGCGCCAGCAGGTAGGGTGTTCAGGTAGATGAAGGGGTGTCGCGATGGTGAGTGCCACGTGGTCACCGGTTTTCTTGGCTCTGCGCGCCAGCAGGTCGACTCGGAGTGTTCAGGTCAGGCAGAGAAGCCGACGAGGGCTAGCGGCAATCGACTCACCGGCCTGGCTTCTGGCCGCGCACAGAATCCACAGCAGCGAGGATCACCTCCGCCGTCTCCTTCGGCTTCGAGAGAAACGGTAGATGACCGGCGCGCAGGGAGAGGACGCGCGCCCCGATGCGAGTGGCGACCTGGCGCTGCAGGGCGGGAGAGATAATACGGTCTTCCTCAGTGACGGCGTACCACGAGGGCTTGGTGCGCCATGCGGCTTTTGTCACTCGATCGAGAAGTGCGCTGGCCCGAATTGGTGGCTGTGCGGCGGCGAGGACCCTGACCTCGGCTGCTGACAAGTCGTGCGCGAGAAACTCCTGCACAGCAGCCAGCGGCAGATACAGAAACCCACCGGCGTCTACCTCGAATCGACTGATAACGGGCGACGAAGGACCGTCTCTCTCCACATCAGTCGTCGACTCGCCGATGTCGGGCGCGCACGCGGCTATGTAGACGAGCGCGGCAACATTCGAGTGACCTCCGGCCTGCGTAATGACCGTCCCTCCATAACCGTGGCCGACGAGCACGACCGGACCTGGGTGACGCTTAATGACGCGTGACACGGCATCGACATCGTCCCCGAGTGCGCTCAGGGGATTCTGCACGGCGATGACGCTCAAGCCCTTGACATGCAACAGCGCAATCACTTCGCGCCAGCTCGTCCCGTCAACCCAAGCGCCGTGGACGATCACCACTGTCGGAGCTTCGTGGTCACGCGACATGACGCCGCGAGGATCAACGTGACCTCCATGCCACTTCACGTCGCGCCAACCCGCCGGATGTGCTCGCTAGCATCGAGCACGCACCAGAAATGCGGGCTCACTGCATATCGGAGGAGATCGTGGTGCTCCCTTGTGTCACCGGTCAGCGGTGATTCATCTGTTCGGGATTCGTTCACCGCCCGAAGATAACAAGTGGCGGTGCGTGCCGATGGTTGCTGAGTGCCAGGTTACTCGGCGGTTCTTGTCTCTGGATGCCAGCGGGGCCCGAGAGTCCTCAGGTCAGACTCGGCCCGACGAGAGGTCACCGATGAAGTACGGCCGATCACACAACTGCTCGCCGAAGCCACACGGATCGAGGCTCGATTCGAAGGACTTAATCAGCGGACGTTGACGAGTGTGCGAACGGTGTGCCGCGGCTGGCTCGGCGCATTTGGAGCGGCGTCTGGCCGGTGCGGCTGCGCACGACCTTCACGAAGTGGGACGCATCCGAGAATCCGGCGCGTCGCCCGATTTCGGCTGTGGTCACGCGATCGAACAGCGGCGATTGAAGCATGCGCACGGCGAGATCGACACGAGCGTCGATCAGCATCGCCCCGAACGTGTCGCCACACGCCGCCAGCGCTCGATGCAGGGTTCGCGTGGATATGTTGAGCGAACTCGCGACGTCGGCCGCCTGCAAGGATGTATCAGCGCATCGCTCCCGGATGCGATCGTAAACGTGGTCACGCACCGAGCGCTCGGGCGGCGTTGATGCGGCGCGACGCCCGCTGAGCTCGCTCGCGGTCAAGGCCAATAACGCTCCGAGTTGATCGATGAGCACCCCCTGCGGCAGCGGAGCTTCCACGACGAACTCAGGCGACAACTGGGCGACGTAACTCGCCAGGACGCGTCCCCACTGGGAATCGCCAATGCGCTGTCCGGTTAGCACGAGAGGATTGGGCACCCATTTGCGCACGAACTGTTCCGACAGCTGTAAAACAAAGGTGCTCCAGTGAGGCAGAAGGTCGCAGTCTTGCGTATAGCGGGAATCGTAGAAGATGAGGTCGCCAGGGCCGAACCTGTTGCGCGTCACGCTCGTGAAATTCGCTGAACCGCTCAGTACCAGAGCAAGACTGAAATAGCGCTGAGAGGTGCGACGGATTTCCGAAGGACCACGAATGGAGCGTGTCTGTGAACCGCTCGCTGCCACGATGGCGATCGATGGCAGCTCCAGCGCGGTCACCTCCAACTCGTATTCCGCCGGAGTTCCCGTGGACAACGCAGACGGTGCGAGGGCCGAGCCTAGGATCCAACTTGCGTAGCTCAGACGGTCGGCCGGTGCAACGTCACGCGTTGACAGCCGCACGAGTTGTGAGGATTCGTCGCGCACCGCGATGGCCCTCTCCGCTGAAGATCGATAGACTACTGCGACCGCGTGGTGGGAGGCAATCGACTCACCGGTGGGCCCTCCAGGATTCGCTCTGTTTGCCGCAGGCGGAAGCCTGTGACGACTGAGCTAGCCTCCAGGATTCGAGCCCGCTGGCGGCGCGCGCCGCGCGCCGCCGCGTGCCTGAAGGCAGGAGGGCCCAGGACCGACCGAGCGGAGCGAGGGAGGTAATGGGCCCTCCAGGATTCGAACCTGGGACGAGCCGGTTATGAGCCGGCAGCTCTGACCGCTGAGCTAAGGGCCCCTGAGGGGCATTGCCGAATTGCAGATTGCAGATTGACGATTACGCGAGCGCCAACTGAAGTATAACCCCCGGTTCCATCGAGTCAGACGCCCATCTCAGCTCGTCGCTTGACCTGACTCGCATGGTCGGTCACCCATTGGCGCACGTAGCGCGTAGCGACCAATCCATCCACCAGCGCGTCCGAGGATGCCGTAGGGCATCTTCCAGTGCATGGTGTCCCGCATGATGGTTTGCGGGCCGTCCCCCTCGAACTCGTGCAGGTGCTGCATCCAGACGAACGGGCCGTTGATCTGCTCGTCGAGAAAGCGCTCTGGCGGCGCGAACTCCACGATCTGCACCGTCAGCCGCCGTGTGGCGCCCAGATATCGCGCCTCGTAGGTGACCCGCTCGTTCTGCTCGAGCAGGCCAGTCAGCCGTCCCGGGGCAACAACGCGCTCCGGACTGGAGGCCTGCCGGGCATGGACCGAGACATCCCGCGCCAGGTCGAAACACAGCTGCTGCGGGGCCCGAATTGCGGTCTCGATGACGATGCGTCCCATGGGCCGTTCCGGGAAAAACAACGAAGGCGGCGGAACCGAAGTCCGCGCCGCCTCCTGTAATCGTCAATCGTCAATCTGGCAATCGTCAACTAGCTCGTTCTTCCCTCGAGAAACGCCTTCAGCTTGCGGCTCCGCGACGGGTGCCGCAGCTTGCGCAGCGCCTTGGCCTCGATCTGCCGGATGCGCTCGCGGGTGACGGCGAAGTTCTGCCCCACCTCTTCGAGCGTGTGCTCGGAGCCGTCGCCCACGCCGAAGCGCATCTTGATCACCTTCTCCTCGCGCGGCGTCAGCGTCTTGAGGACCGCCTCGGTCTGCTCCTTGAGGTTCAGGTTGATCACCGCCTCGGCCGGCGAGACGACGCCGCGGTCCTCGATGAAGTCGCCCAGGTGGCTGAATCTTCCTCTTCGCCGATCGGCGTCTCGAGCGAGATCGGCTCCTGCGCGATCTTCAGGACCTTGCGGACCTTGCTGACCGGGATGTCCATCCGCTGCGCGATCTCTTCGCTGGTCGGCTCGCGGCCCAGCTCCTGCACCAGCGCGCGGCTGGTGCGGATCAGCTTGTTGATGGTCTCGATCATGTGGACCGGGATGCGGATGGTCCGCGCCTGGTCGGCAATCGCGCGCGTGATGGCCTGGCGGATCCACCACGTCGCATAGGTCGAGAACTTGTAGCCGCGGCGGTACTCGAACTTGTCGACGGCCTTCATCAGGCCGATGTTGCCTTCCTGGATCAGGTCCAGGAACTGCAGGCCGCGGTTCGTGTACTTCTTCGCGATCGACACGACGAGTCGGAGGTTGGCCTCGACCAGCTCCTTCTTGGCGACCTCGGCCTCCCACTCGCCCTTCTGGATCTTGTCGAGCGTGCGCAGCAGGACCTCGGGCGTCTCCTGCAGGTCGTCGGCCTGCGTCTTGAGGTGGACCTTGAGGTCCTTGATGCGCTTCAGGTAGAGCTTCTTCTCCTCTTCCTTCAGCTTGATCGGCTTCTTGCCCTTGGGCGGGTTGAGCTGCCGCTCGTAGTGCACGATCTCGCGCTCGGTGCGCTGGACGGCCTCCACCTGCTCCTTGATCTCGTCGATCATCCGGCGCTTGACCAGCTCGGTGAACTCGATCTTGCGGATGACCTGGGAGAGCTCCACGCGGCTGCGCAGCATCTTCCACCGCGCGCGCGTGTACTTGCGCTTCTCCTTCTTCGGCACCGTCTCGAGCTTCTCTTCGGTCTTCTGGACGCCGCCGCGCGCCTTCTTCACCGCGTCGATCTGCTTGAGCACCTCGCGCTTGCGGTCCTCGATCTTCTCGTCGGTGATCTCCTCGTCGGAAAACGTCACCAGCTCGCGGATCGTGCGCTGGTCGTTGCGCAGGTCCTCGCCCAGCTGGATGACCTTCTTGGTCACCATCGGCGTGCGGGAGATCGACTTGATCACCGCCAGCTTGCCGCGCTCGATGCGCTTGGCAATGGCGACTTCGCCCTCGCGGGTGAGCAGCGGCACCGTGCCCATCTCGCGCAGGTACATGCGGACCGGGTCGTTGGTCTTGTCGAGCGCCCCCGGCGTCAGGTCGAGCTCGACGCCTTCCTCGGCGCCTTCCTGCGTCCGATCGAACGGCTTGTCGTCGCGGAACCCCTTGTCGGAGTCCAGCACCTCGATCCCGGCGCTGCCGAGCGTGTTGAACAGGTCGTCGAGGTCCTCCGACGAGTTGATTTCCGACGGCAGCAGCTCGTTGACCTCGTCGTAGAGAAGGTAGCCCTTCTCCTTGCCGATGTTGATCAGCTGCCGGACTTCGTCGTACTTGTCCTCGATCGACAGAGGGGTTCGCTTTCCGGTCGTCACATTCCACCGTCCCTATCTATGATGCCGTCCTACGCTGCTTGCCATGCGGCGCGAAGCGGGTGGGGTCGTATGCCCCGAATTCGGCTCAATCGGCCGAGAGTGCTTCGATGCGCCGCGTCAGTTCTTTCTTTCGTCCGTCCAGCTCGACGAAGCGGGCCTCGGCGTCGGGTCCCGACACGTCGGCCAGCCGCTCCATCTCTCGCTGCAATGCCGTGCGCTCGCGGTCGAACCGCAGGCGCTTCAAGGTCCTGACGCAGTCTTCGGCCGAATGGGCCGGGCCTTCCGCCTGGGCGCCGATGCCGGTCACCCACTGCGCCTCCCTCTCACTTAGACGCTCGAGCCATGCGGTTGGGAAGCTGGCAGCCGGGACGTCAGACAGCCCGCGGGCGATTTCCAGGGCCCCACCCGACTGCAGCGCCTCCAGATCCTCCGGATCCAGCTCCTCCAGCGCAAGCCTCGCCTCGTCGGCGGCGTGCAGCAGCGCCCACAACAGGCCGCGCTCGGCCGGCTTGAGGGGCTGGCCGGGCGCCAGGACCCGTTCGGGCACGGTCGTCTTGCGCGCCACGGCCGCCTTACGAATTTCGGCCCGGACGACTTCTTCCGTAATACGCGCCCGCGCGGCAATCCGGTCGGCAAACTGGTCCCGGGCGGCGGCGTCCGGTATCCGGGAGGCGACCTCCAGCATCTCGTGCAGGAAGCGCCGCCGGCCCTCGTCGCTGGTCAGCTCGTGCCCGGCGGCGGCCTTTCGCACCAGAAACTCGAGATAGGGCACCGATTGTTTCAGTTCGGCCAGGTACCCCTCGCGCCCCCGTTCCTGCACCAAGCGCGTCGGGATCCGCCCCGGCGGGCAGCACCGCGACGTTGACCTCGAAGCCTTCGTTGACCAGCAGCTCGCACGACCTGACCGCCGCGCCCTGCCCGGCCGCGTCCGGGTCGAAACTGAGCACGACCCTGTTGCGTGAACCGACGCAAAAGCTGCGCCTGCTGGGTGGTCAGCGCCGTGCCGCACGAGGCGACCACCGGTGTGATGCCGGCCTGCACCAGCTGGGCGACGTCGAAGTAGCCCTCGACCAGAATTGCCCTCCCCAGCTTGCGAATGGCCGGTTTGGCCAGGTGCAGCCCATACAGGGTCCGGCTCTTCGAGTAAATCGGCGTTTCCGGCGAGTTCAGGTACTTCGGCACCTGATCGGGCTCGGTCGCCCGGCCGCCAAACGCGATGACCGACCCGCTGTCGCGGCAGATGGGGATCATCAGCCGGCCGCGAAACCGGTCCACGACCTCGCCGCTGTCCCGCTGCACCACCAGGCCGCTTCGCAGCAGCAGCGACAACTCGAACTTCCGATCCAACAAATACGATTTCAGCCCGTCGCGCGTTGACGGCGCGCAACCGAGCCCCAGCAACTCGCTGGTCTCCTGCTTGATGCCCCGCGCGTCCAGCTGCTGCCGCATCCGGGCGCCTGCCGGTCCGGCCAGCTGCTGCTGAAACCAGGCCGCGGCCTCTTCGTGCACCTTGAGCAGCGCCTCGCGCTCCGCCGCGCTGGTGCTCTCGTCACGCGCCTCGGAGTCGTCGGGGATTGCCAGCCCGAAACGCGCCGCCAGCATCCGCACCGCTTCGGGGAACGCGACCTTCTCGTGCAGCTCGACGAACTTGATCACGTCGCCGCCCGTGCTGCACCCGAAGCAGTGGAAGAACGCCTTCTCGCGGTTGACGTGGAACGACGGCGTCTTCTCGTTGTGGAACGGGCACAGCCCCTTCCACGTCGCGCCCGTCTTCTTCAACGACACGACGTCGCCGACGACCGACACGATGTCGGCGTGGAGACGCAGGTCGTCGATGAAGGTGCGCGGGAACTGGCGTCATGGCACGAGTTACACAACCGCGAAGGCGCGAAGGCGCGAAGCCGCGAATGCCGGTTCGAAATCGTCACAGCGATTCGCCCATGACTCTCATCGCGCCATCGTCGGCCATCGCGCCATCGTGATTGTGACCACGTCAGTCCTTCAGCTCCACCACCGTCACACCGCCGCCGCCATGCTCGGTCGGCGCGGTGTGAAACCCCGCGACCAGCGGATGGTTCTTCAGGAACCCGCTGATCGCCTTCTGCAGCCTGCCCGTGCCGTGGCCGTGGATGACGCGCACGGTGCGCTGGTCGGTGACCAGCGTCTCGTCCAGGAACCGCTCGGTCCTCGTCAGCGCCTCGTCGACCGTCAGGCCAATCACGTTGAGATCCGACAGCACGCCTTCGCGCGGCACCAGGTCGATGTTCACGCGCACGCTGGCCGGCGGCGCCGCGGCCTTCGCAACCGGCGCGCTCAGCACGGTCAAATCCCGCGCGCGCGCGCGCAGCCGCTTTCCCTGGACGTCAATCTCCGCCTGTCCGTCGGCCAGGCTCTTGACGACGCCCTGCAGGCCGAACGGCGGGACGATGACGCGATCGCCGACGCGGGGCGCGCGCGATTCCACCGCGGGTGCCGCAACCGGGGCCGGCGCCTCCGCGCGATCGCCCAGGGCCTGCGCGGCCGCGGCCTCGACGGCCGCTTTCGCGTGCGACTTGAGCGCGCCGTGATCGCCGGTCGACAGGCGAGGCGCGCCGGTCTCGCGCGTCGTGAGCGCCGAGGTCTGCCGCTTCAGCGCGGCCACCACCGCGTCGATCTCGCGCGTCGCGGCGCGTACGCGATCTTCCACGCGATCGGTGACCTTGCGCTTGAACGCCTCTTCGCGCTCGCGCAACTCCTGTTCGCGCCGTTCGGCCGCCGCCCGCGCGCGCGCCATGGCTTCGCGCTCGCGCGCCGCGGCCTTGCGCTCCTCGGACAGCTGCGCGAGGTCCTCGTCGACCCGCGCCAGCTGGTTGGCCAGCTGCGCTTCGCGCGTGCCCAGGCTCGCGCGCGCCTTGTCGATCACCTTGCGGCTCAGCCCGAGACGTCCCGCCATCTCGAGGGCGAGGCTTCGGCCGGGTGTCCCGTAGATCAGCTCGTAGGTCGGCGCGAAGCCCTCCGGGTCGAACGCAAACGCCGCGCACTGCACGCCAGGCGTGGTCTGCGCGTACGTCTTCAGCGCGTCGTAGTGCGTCGTGCCCAGCACCACCGCGCCCCGCGTGCGGAAGTGATCGACGATGGCGACGCCGAGCGCCCCGCCTTCGATGGGATCGGTGCCGGCGCCGATCTCGTCGAGCAGCACCAGCGCCGGCAGGCGCAGGTCCCGGTCCATCGACGCGACGTTGGTGATGTGCCAGCCGAAAGTGCTCAGGCTGGCCGCGATCGACTGCTCGTCGCCGATGTCGGCAAAGACCGACTTGAACACCGGCACGCTCGAATCCGGCTCTGCCGGCACGTGCAGGCCCGCCTGCGCCATCAGCGCCAGCAGGCCCGCCGTCTTGAGCGCCACCGTCTTGCCGCCGGTATTGGGGCCGGTGATGAGCAGCGTGGTGTTGGGCGGCACCAGTTTGATGTCGACCGGGATCGGCGTCTCCGGCAACCCGTCCAGGTCGTCCGAGTACCGCGAGACGACGGCCCGCATCAGCAGGGGATGACGCGCCGCCAGCAGCTCGAGGCGCCCGTCCTGCGAGAGCTTCGGCGCCGCCGCGCCGGTGACCTGCGCCAGGCGCGCCTTGGCCTGCAGGACGTCGAGTTCGGTCGCCACCTGCTCGGTCCTGGCCACATCGTCCTGCCGCAGCCGGAACGCGTCGGTGAGCGCCAGCAGGATGCGCTGCACTTCCTCGGCTTCCTCGGCCTCGAGCTCGACGACCTCGTTGTTGATCTCGACGGTCGCCAGCGGCTCCAGATACAGCGTCTGCCCGCTGGCCGAACTGCCGTGGACCAGCCCGGGCAGCGACGCGCGATGCTCGGCCTTCACGAGCAGCACGAAGCGGCCGTTGCGCTCGGTGACGATCTGGTCCTGCAGGTACTTCGCGGTGTCCTTGCCTCGCAGATAGCGCGTCGAGCGTCTGACGCAGCTTCGCGCGCTGCCGGCGGAGACGATCGCGAATCGATCCCAGGGCCGGGCTGGCGTGATCCACGACGTCGCCGGATGGCGCGATGGCGTGCCGCACGGCTCCGATTTCGTTCTTGAACGACGCCGTGCCGCCCACGAGCCGCTTCAGGCGCGGCAACTCGCCTGGCGCCCGGCGCACCGCCGCCGCGCTGGTTTCCACCGACTCGAGGTAGTCCGACAACGCGAGGAGCCGCAGCGGTTCGAGCGCGCGACCCTCGACGCCGAGCAGACCGAGCAGCGTCTCGAGATCCTCGGGCGCCCTCAACGGGAACACAGGGTTGGACGCCAGGTAGCTCACGGTCTCCGACGTGGCCGCCAGCGCCTCGCGCACAGCGGCCAGTTCGGTGGCCGGCGTCAGCGCCTCGAGGCGGGCTGCTCCCGTCGTCGTGAGCGCGAAGCTGCGCACGGCGGCGACAACACGGTCGAATTCGAGGGCCCTCAGGCCGCCTGCGGTCATGTCGGGACGGGTGATGTTGGAGTCGGGAGGAAACCGCTGATTGTAACACGCCGACGAACCCGAGCTCCGGTCCACGCGTTCACAGGTTCACAGGTTCACAGGTTCACCGGGTTCAGAAGGTTCGGCCCGCCACTTGCACTGAGCCTGGGCAGCGAGGCCAGGTTGCAGAAAACAGGCGGAAAACTCGTTCCGGCACTCGCAGGGCTGGTAATACTTACACTCATCGGCCCTGTCGGGTGCCGGCGCGGAACAAGACCGTCGCCCGAGCTCCAGTCGCTGCTGGCCGCCGACACGCTGGATCGGCAGGTCGGCGATGCCACCGTCCGGGCCGCGGTCCGGGCCTTCTACGCCCAGACGGGCACGACCCTCGCCTGGAGTCGGAGACGCACCGTCCTCGCAGACCGATCGCGCGTTGGCTGTGCTCGCCTCGGCCCGGGCGCACGGGCTCGACCCCCAGTCGTATCAACTGGCCGCGCTGACAGCGGAGCGTGACGTGGTGGCCCGCAAGGCCCCGACGGAGCGGCCGCACCCGCTGGCGGTCTTCGACCTGCGCCTCACGGCCGCGCTGATTCGGCTGGGCCGCGATGTCGCATCGGGCCGGCTCGATCCCCGCGCGGTGGACGGCCGCTGGAAGTCCCAGCGTCGCAGGCCGAATCTTGCCGCCACGCTGGCCGCCAGCCGAGAGGACGTGAGCCAGTGGCTGCCGTCGATTCAGCCGCCGCACCCCGAGTACGTCGCGATGATGGGTGCCCTGGCCGCGTTGCAGGGCGTGGAAGCCAAGGGTGGCTGGCCGGCTCTTCGCACCGCGGGACTCGCACCGGGCGCGTCGCATCCCGGCGTGGTCGCGTTGCGCAAGCGGCTCGCGGCTTCTGGCGATCTCGGCGCGGCATCGGTCAAGGGCAACCGGTACGACCAATCGCTTGTCAGCGCCGTGCGCGTCTTCCAGGAACATCACGGCCTGCCCGCGACCGGACGGCTCGATGCCCGAACGGTCGCCGCCCTCAACGTGCCGCTTGCGACGCGCCTCGGTCAGGTCGCACTCAACCTCGAACGCTGGCGGTGGCTGCCCGACGACCTCGGCGCGCGCCACTTCCGCGTCAACGTCCCGCACTTTCACCTCGAGGCGTACGAGCAGGGAAGGGTCGTCTTCGACATCCGTGCCGTCGTCGGCAAGCCGGGCAACGAGACGCCGATCTTCAGCGAGCGCATGACGCACGTCGTCATGAGCCCGTTCTGGAACATCCCGCCGAAGATCGCCACCGACGAGACGCTGCCGGCCGTGTCGGCAGACCCCGGCGTATCTCGAGCGGCAGAACATCGAGGTGGTGCGCGTGTCCGACGGGCAGCCCGCGGTCGTCGACCCGGCGACGCTCGACTGGGAGGACGACGCCGCCCTCGAAGGGCTGAGATTCCGCCAGCGTCCCGGGGCAGGCAACGCGCTCGGATTCGTGAAGTTCATGTTCCCCAACCGGTACGACGTCTATCTCCACGACACGCCCGCAGACGCCCTGTTCAGCCGTCTCGGACGCACGTTCAGCCATGGGTGCGTGCGCGTGGAAGAGCCGGTCGCACTGGCGAAGTACGTCTTGCGCGATCAGGCGCGATGGACGCCCGACGCCATTACCGCCGCGATGCATGCCGGCACCGAGACGCACGTGAAACTCAGGGAAGCGATTCCGGTGCACATCCTCTATTTCACGAGCTGGGTGGATGCCAAGGGCGGCTTGCAGTTCCGGGACGACGTGTACGGCTACGACGCGAAGCAGGCGGCGGCGACAGTCAGCGAACGACGCGAAGGCACGAAGGCGCGAAGCCTGAACCGAAAGAAGCCGTCTTGAGCCCGAGGCCGAGGCCAGCATCCCGGCCACCGGAGGCTAGGTGCCGGCGTCCTGAGGCCGGAGGCCGAGTCAGTCGAGATGGTTGATCAAACTGCTGATGCAGCCGGCGCCGAAGCCGTTGTCGATGTTGACCACCGACACGCCGTTGGCGCAGCTGTTGAGCATGCCGAGCAGCGCCGCCAGACCATGAAAGCTGGCGCCGTAGCCGACGCTGGTGGGCACCGCGATCGACGGGCACCGAGACGAGTCCGGCGACCACGCTCGGCAGCGCGCCTTCCATGCCGGCCACGACGACGATGACGCGCGCCGATCGAAGCCGATCGTGTTCACGCAGCAGGCGATGGAGGCCGGCGACGCCGACATCGAAGAGCCGGTCGACCGTGTTGCCCATCACCTCGGCCGTCACGGCGGCTTCTTCGGCCACAGGCAAGTCCGACGTGCCGGCGGCCGCGACGACGATGGTGCCGCGGCCGGCGGGCAGTTCGTGCATGGGGCAGGTAATCGCGCGGGCGACCTCGTGGTACTCGGGCGGCGGGCACGACGGCGCGCACCGCGTCGTACGCGGCGCGGTCGGCCCGGGTCACCAGCAGCGTGTGGCCGCGGGCCACGATCCGTTCGGCGATCGCGGCGATTTGGTCGGGCGACTTGCCCAGACCGAGGATGACCTCGGGAAACCCCTGGCGCTGGGCCCGTTGGTGGTCGATCCGCGCAAAGCCCAGGTCCTCGACGGGCTGGGCGCGCATTTCGGCGGCGATCTGCTCGGCGGCCTGGGCGCGCGCTCAGGTCACCGGCGGCGACCCGGTCGAGCAGATGTTTGAGGTCGAAGGGCATTGGGGCGTTACAGGCCGTCCGACCCATGCTATGACGGCAACTCAAGTATAATTGGAAGATTATCTCTTTTACGAAGGGACCGCGTTCCCAGCCATGACGCCGCTCGAGACTCTCGTCCTCGCAACCTATTTCTTCATCCTGATCGTGCTTGCCGGCTACGGGTGGCATCGCTACTACCTGGTCTATGCCTACATGAAGCACAAGGATCGCGTGCCGGTCCCGGCGGGCACGTTCGAGCAGCTGCCGATGGTCACCGTGCAGCTGCCGATCTACAACGAGATGTACGTGGTGAACCGCCTGATCGACGCGGTGGCGCTGATGGACTATCCGCGCGACCGGTTCGAGGTGCAGGTCCTGGACGACTCGACCGACGAGACGCGCTCGATTGCCGAGCTGGCCGTGCGACGGGCCGCGGCCCAGGGCCTCGACATCACCTACATTCACCGCACCGACCGCACGGGCTTCAAGGCCGGGGCGCTCGAAGCCGGCATGCAGGTAGCCAAGGGCGAGTTCCTGGCGATCTTCGACGCCGACTTCCTGCCGTCGCGCGAGTTCCTGCACCGGACCATCCACCACTTCGTGGACCCGAAGGTCGGCGTGGTCCAGGCGCGCTGGGGCCACATCAACGCGGGCTACTCGCTGCTCACCAAGATTCAGTCGATCCTGCTCGACGCGCACTTCGTGCTGGAGCACGGCGGCCGCAATCGCGCCGGGCATTTCTTCAATTTCAACGGCACGGCTGGCATCTGGCGGCGGACCGCGATCGTCGACGGCGGGGGCTGGCAGCACGACACGCTCACCGAGGACCTCGACCTCAGCTATCGCACCCAGCTCCGGGGCTGGAAGTTCCACTTCGTCCCCGACGTCGTGGTGCCGGCCGAGCTGCCGGTCGAGATGAACGCCTTCAAGTCGCAGCAGCACCGCTGGGCCAAGGGCTCCATCCAGACGTGCCGCAAGCTGCTGCCGAGGATCCTGGCGTCCAAGCAACCGCTCGGCGTGAAGGCCGAGGCGTTCATTCACCTCAGCGCGAACTTCAACTACGTGCTGATGGTGGCGCTGTCGGTCCTGATGTTTCCGGCGATGGTGATCCGCTACAACATGGGCTGGTACGAGATGCTCCTCATCGACGTGCCGCTGTTTCTTGCCGCGACCGCCTCGGTGGCCAACTTCTACATCGTCTGCCAGCGCGAGCTGTACCCGGCCGAGTGGATCGCGCGCCTGAAGTACTTGCCGTTTCTGATGTCGATCGGCATTGGCCTGGCCATCAACAACACGCGCGCGGTCTTCGAGGCGATGATGGGCACGCAGACCGAGTTCGTCCGCACGCCGAAGTACCAGATCGAGGACAGCCAGGACGAGTGGGTCGGCAAGAGGTACCGCCAGGGCAACATCATCCAGCCGATCATCGAGCTGTCGCTGGGCCTCTACTTCACCTTCACGGTGTTCTACGCGCTGTCGAACCGGATCTACGGCACGCTGCCGTTCCTGATGCTGTTCCAGATCGGCTTCCTCTACACCGGCCTGCTGTCGATCGTGCAGCAGTTCGCCGACGACTCGGTGGCGCTGGATACGCAGACGGAAGGGTGAGCTTCGCTGAGTGCTGAAGTGCCGAGTGCCGAGTGCGAGGCGTGCCGAGGCACGAGGACGCACAGGCTGTCTGGGACGTGCCCACGAATCGCCTCGGCGCTCGCACTTGAGCACTCGGCACCCGGCACTTCGGCACTCCAGCACATCAGCGTTAAGCTACAATCGCCCTCGACAAGGGGTGAGCCATGGCGACCTCGCGGCGCAGCTTCATTCAACTCGTCGGGCTCAACGGCCTGGCGGTCGCCGCCGCCGGCTGTGCGAGCACACGGCCCGCTCGCGGGCCCGCCGTCACGCCGCAGGACGCGCCCGCCGCTTGGGCGCGCCCGGCACGCGGTCGTCGGTCATCCGCCTGAGCTCGAACGAGAACTCCGCCGGTCCGGGCGCGAAGGTCCTGGCCGCGATGCAGGACTCCTTCGGCGTCGCGAACCGCTACGCGTTCAGGCTCCCGTCGGATCTCACTGACGCCCTGGCGGCTTCGCTTGGCGTGCAGCCATCGCAGGTGACGCTTGGGTGCGGGTCGAGCGAGATCCTCGATGTCGCCGCGGCCGCGTTCCTCGGCCCGGGCCGTGCCCTGGTGACAGGCCAACCGACATTCGAGTTGCTGTCGGGTCGCGCACACATGTGGGGCGCGCAGGTCGTGGACGTGCCCGTCGACGCCGAGTTGCGCCTCGATCTGGGCCAGATGGCGCAGAAGGCGGGTGGTGCCGGACTGATCTACATCTGCAATCCGAACAACCCGACCGGCACCGTCCATGGCGCCTCCGACATCGAGGCGTTCGTCACGGCGGCGCTTCGGACCGAGCCGAAGGCGACCATCCTCATCGACGAGGCGTACCACGAGTACGTCGAGCACCCCGGCTACAAGACGCGCCATACCGCTCGCCCTGGCCAACCCACGCGTCGTCGTGTCGCGCACGTTCTCGAAGATTTACGGGATGGCAGGACTGCGGGTTGGCTTCGCGGTGGGACAGCCGGCGACGCTGGACGTGATGAACCGGTACCTCGACGCCGGGCGCCTGAGCTGTCTGAGCGCCCGAGCGGCGCTGACTGCGCTTGCCGACCCGGCTCGCGTGTCCGAGATGCGTGCCGGCAATCACGCCGCGCGCGCGATGACGGTGCAGGCGTTCCGCGATGCAGGCTACCGCGTCGCGGATTCGGAGGCCAACTTCGTGATGGTGGACGTGCGGCGCGACATCCGCGTGTTCCAGCCGCGCCTGCCGAAACCGGGGCGTCGACATCGCGCGGCCGTTTCCGCCGCTGCTCACCTGGGCGCGCATCACCATCGGGACCATGGCCGAGATGCAGCAGGCGGTCGAGGCGTTCCGGGGCGCGCTCGGCGAGCCGTCCCCACCGCCGACGCGCTGCCCGCACTGGAGCGCTACGTGCCGCGCCGCGATGGCACCTGGGCCTGCTAACCCGCCGCCCGGGCTGTGCGGCACCTGCCGCCACGCGCAGGTAATCCCGTCGGACCGCGGCCAGCGCTTCATCCGCTGCGCCAGGAGCGACACCGATCCGCGCTTTGCGCGCTACCCGGCGTTGCCCGTCGCCCATTGTCAGGGGCACGACGTACGCCAACCACAGAGTCACGGAGAACACGGAGAACGCACAGAGATCTCTTAGGAGAGTCTTCCGCCCAAGAGTATCTCGGTGTGGCCTTTGTGTGCTCCGTGTCTCTGTGGTTGGCGTACGTGATCTATGATCGACTCGTGAGCACCGAGATCAAACCCAAGGCCGGCCTCGAAGACATCGTCGCGACCTCGTCGAGCATCTGCTTCATCGACGGCGACCGCGGCATCCTGGCCTATCGCGGGTACGACATCCACGATCTGGCGCCGCATGCGACGTTCGAGGAGGTCTGTTACCTGCTGTGGCACGGGCGGCTGCCCGAACCGTGCCGAGCTGGGCGACCTGCAGTCGCAGTTTGCCGCCGGACGCGCCCTGCCAGACGGCGTGGTTCGCCTGCTGCGGCAACTGCCGCCGAGCGAGGCGATGGACACGCTGCGCACCGCGGCTTCCGCGCTGGCGCACTACGACCGCGACGCCGCCGACGACTCGCCCGCGGCCAACTACCGCAAGGCCGTGCGCCTGACGGCGCAGATGGCCAGCCTGGTGGCGGCCATCGGGCGCCTCGAGCAGAACCAGGGCCCGATCGACCCCGATCCGGTGATGGGCTTTGCCGCCAACTTTCTCTACCAGCTCACCGGCCGGCGCCCCGACGCGCTGGCCGTGCGCGCCATCGACTGCGCGCTGGTCCTGCACGCCGACCACGAGCTCAACGCGTCGACGTTTGCGGCCCGCGTGGCTGCGGCCACGCTCACCGACATCCACTCGGCCATCGTCGGCGGAATCGGCGCGCTCAAGGGCCCGCTCCACGGCGGCGCCAACGCGGAAGTGATGAAGATGCTGCTCGACTTCGGCGCGACGGCCTCGCCCGAGAAGGTCGAGAGCACGATCCGCGAGAAGCTGGCGAAGAAGGAGAAGATTCCCGGCTTCGGCCACCGCGTCTACAAGACGATGGATCCGCGCGCCGTGCACTTGCGCCAGCTGTCGAAGGACCTGGGCAAGCGGTCGGGGCAGACCCACTGGGTCGAGATGTCCGAACGCATCGAGGCGCTGGTGAAGGGCGAGAAGAAGCTCAACCCCAACGTCGACTTCTACTCGGCGTCGATGTACTACGCGCTCGGGATCCCGGTCTCGCTCTACACGCCGATCTTCGCCGTCAGCCGGACCTCCGGCTGGACCGCGCACGTGCTCGAGCAGTACGCCAACAACCGCCTGATCCGCCCCCGCGCGGAGTACACGGGCCCCGCGGTGCCGCAGCCGTGGGTGCCGCTGGAGCAGCGGTAAGAACCGCAGCCACCTTGGTGGCGGACTCCCGACCCATTCGTCCGCCAGTCTCCAGGCTCGGTTCACCCCGTAGGGTGTCAGTTATCGTGTCAACGGCCGCTTAATCAAATTCCTCGGTCCCACTGCACCGACGTGTTGCCACGTCCTGCCGCAGCCGACACACCGGAATTGCCGTGTGAAGCGCGGGTCGGCTCCTGGACGTGAACGCCCCTGCTGAGAGCAACCGGGGCAGATCGGGATGTAGGCGTTCGGCCTTACGGAGAGGCCGGAGAGCTCGGCATTGTCAGTCATGGCGTCAGAAGCGTCGTGGCAGGGTGAAGGTCCCGCACAGTCCTCGTAGTCGGCGTGACAGCCGCCCGACGCTGACGGCATCTTTACGCAGGACCAACGCCGCCGTCGTTGCGCTACAGCAACATGCGGTGGCGGGAATCTAGATGCGGCGTCTGGTCGTCTCCATTTCGCCATGTCGGCCGTCATCTCGTGTCTGGTGCCGCATCATCTCGATGACGCTGAGGCGACAGGAGCAGTTTCCTCGACGAAATACTGAGCGGTGTACTCTGAGCCTGGCAGGAGCGTCACTCCGTCTTTTTTCGTCCGCCACACCTTCACCGTATGGACGCCAGGGGTGATATGCCTCGTGTTGAACATTCGATCATCTAAATACACTGCGCCACTCCCAGGGGCTTTGCGGGGAGGTTCGCCATCCACACTAAACATCATGATGTCCGATGCGGCGTTGGGGTCGCCGGTGAGGACGGCGCTGATCCTCACAAAGCCAGTAACGCTCGGATGGCGCCCATCGGGGCCGACCGCCGGCTCCCGCATCGTTGGGAACGTGACGATGGCGCGAGGCGGACCAAACGCTACGCCGAGACCAGCCCTCGCATAACCATCGATCACTCCGTCCAGTTGGATGGCCTCGCTCTCTTTCAACACGTCGCCGCCGAATGACAAGCCAAACTGCTCCCACGACTGCAACATCGTGAGCCCTTTACCGGGGTGTTGAACTGGTGCTGGTTCTTATCGGCGTACCAAGCGGGGTTGTTGCCGAGCTGCTGACGGTAAAACAGCAAGTAGTCTTGCCCGGTCCCTTGCCAGTTCTTGACCACCCACCGAGATCCGCGCGTAGGCACCCACGTGCTGCTGCCGACTCTCGGCAGCGGGTCCGTGCCGTTCCACACGCGGCTGCCTGCGTGGCTGTCCCGGTTGAACAGAATGTATTGATGCGGATAGTTCGACAGCGGCAGATGCTGCACGTTCTCGAATCGTGCCGACTGGGGCAGCATGCTCGATGTTGACTACGTTCTGCAAGACGGTTCCAGTGAGGTTCAGGCCATGCCTGCCGCCGCCCGCAGAGATGCCGATGCCACAACCCGCGATTTGGCCGCCTCCTTCAATCTCGAAAGTGCCTGTGTACGCTGACGAACTGTGCACCCCCACCGAGCCGCGGGAGCCGACCTGACAGATCAAGCGCGGATTCCGATACCAATGATCGATGCCGGCGGACTGGACACCCATGACCTGGAAGCGCTTGTTGTAGGCGGAAATCAGGTTGTCGTTCGGGAAGCGTCGCATCGCCCAGTATTCGTACCCCGCCAGCACGTTGGCAGCGACGACGTTGTCCGTCATCGCGATCGGCTGCATGAGACGATTGTTGTTCGCCGTGTCAGGCATCGCTCCAGGCGCACCGGGATAACGACCGGCGACCTGTTGCTGATTGAACAGATTGATGCCTCTGAAGCTGTTCCACGCTTCGTTCCGTTCGATCGTATTCATCACGCCCCTGAACCAGAATCCGGATCCGTCGCAGCCAGGACAGTTGGCCTTGACGTCGTTCTGACCGTTGAACTCCAGCCGGGAATTGGGATCGCCTCCGATATACGCCGCGAGATTTCGCCGAAACGCATTCCTGACCTCGTAGCCGTCTTCCGTCACGAAGCCCGCGCCGGAAAATCAACCGCGACGTTCTCTTCCACGATGGTGTCGGACGTGCCATGAACGACCAACGCCCACTTCGTCGTAGCGCGATTGCCCAGATAGGTATTGCCGACGTCGGCGCTTCCCACCGACGAGCTCGCATGGTGATGATGTTCCGCGTACTTCCCGCGTTGATTGGTGCCGATGTGGGTGCCGGGGACCGTGTCGTCCAACGGGACATTGAGCGTTCGCCCAAGTCCGACGAACTGGTTGTAGCGGATATCCCACTTTGCAGTCATGCCGATGTCCGCTGTATGGCCTCGCGTGCTCCCAGCCTGCAACGGTTCTTCGGAACGGACCACGATGTTCCGCGTCAGATTGACGACGCGCGGTCGCAGCACGACGACGCCGTTCGGATCCGTAATCGTCGGGTGCGCAAAGTCGAGTCCCTTCGACAGCGTCACGTCGGCGCCGTTGATGGCCGTGATCGTGATCGGGGCTTCGCGTCGGGGTGTTGGTGCAGGCTGCGCGGTATCGGGGAGCAGTAGTTCGTCTCCGACCTGCCAGTTCACTGGAACACTCGCCAGGGTGATGCGGGTGGCGCCTGCCGAAAGGCTGTCTGTCGCTTCGAGGAACGACGTTTTGCGACATCCGACGCGCGTCTGACGACCGAAGTTGATCAACCCGTTGCCCCACTGGAACGGATCCTTCGCGGTGTCGATCGGCACATTCCGAATGACGAACTCGACCCGGCGATCGCACGGAATCGGATCGGCCTGCGTCCCCACATCTATCGTCCCGCCGGGCAGGTTGATCAAGTGGGTAAACCTCACCTGCGTGTCGTGGGTGCGTGAGACGCGGAGCGTTCCCGCCACCTCGATGTAGTCGTACGTGGCGTTGTCCGGAAGTTCGACGGTCCGGCCGGCAGCCACGATAAGTGTCGTCGGGAGATCCGTGCGCCGTGGGAACGTACTCGGCCCGATCAACACGCGGTCCGCATGGACCCTCGCGTCGTGCGTCGTCGCTCGCGTCCTGACCGATGTCCCGGCGGACATCATCAGAACGGGGACCAGCATCGAGAGAGTGACATATTTCACCATATTCACTTGCCACTTTCTGCGACCCTTCAGTCAACGGAAAATCGCAACGCTTCATACGGTTGCATTCTGCCACGCCTTACGCGGATCGATCAGCGGTTGTACATCTGCTGCTGGGCTTGGCCAGCTCAGCCATTGATACGCCAAGCCCTGCCACTTGCGAGAGGACCGCGGGATGTTGCAGTCCGATCCGTCGATGTTTCGGGCCGGCCCAATCCGGGCAACCCGCGTCTAATGGCCCGAGGAGGCACGTCTGCCATGAGAGCGTCACTGTGTCTGGTCATTGCTTTGGTCGCCTGCCGGTGCCGATGAACGCGTCGGCGCAAACCCCCGCGCCCGGGTCGCCCGGGGCATTGCCCGCGGGAGCCAGAATCGCCTTTGTGGATTTCGACCGCGTCGCGGCGACCTCGACGATGGGCAAGGCCGCGACGACTCAGCTCGACGCGCTGCGAGGAAAAAAGGCGGCCGAAGTGGCGGAACGCCGGAAGCAGTTCCAGGCGCTGCAGACGAAGCTGGCCGACGGCGCGTCGCTGATGAACACCGAGGCCCTGGCGAAGCTGCAACGAGACGTGGAGCGCACGGGTCGGGATCTGGAGCGATTCACCCAGGACGCCCAGGACGAGGTGCAGCAGCTGCAGGTGCAGTTGCAGCGCTCCTTCGGCGAAAAGCTGTTTCCTGTGATTGGCGAAGTCGCGCAGGCCAGGAGCCTGTGGGCGGTGCTCCGGCTCGAGCCGGCCACCGTGCTGTGGTACGACAAGGCGCTCGACATCTCCGACGATGTCGTCGCCAAACTCGACGGCAAGGCCGCGCCAGCGCCGCCGGCGCCCGGCCGTGAATCCGCGTAATCCCTCAATCGTCAACCTGCAATCGTCATACTGACATGCCTTGAACTTCTACACGTCCGTGACGTATATGTAGAAGTTCAAGGCATATGGCACCCTCAAAACCCGACCTCCCCCAGGGCACGCTCGACCTCCTGATTCTCAAGACGCTCGCGCTCGGGCCGCTGCACGGCTACGCCATCGCACAGCGCCTGCAGCAGGTCTCCCGCGACGTCGTCATCGTCCAGCAAGGGCACGCTCTATCCGGCGCTGCACCGGCTGGAGAAGCGCGGGCACTCTGAAAGCCGAGTGGAAGACCGACGGACACCGGGCGCGACGCGAAGTTCTACCGATTGACGCGCGCCGGTCAGGCGCAACTCGAAAACGAGACGGCCAACTGGCATCGGTTGACCGAGGCGGTGGGGTTCATCCTGCGGGAAGAGACGTAGGCAATTGCAGATTGCAGATTGCAAATTGACGATGCACGAATGGCGCGATTCGCGAAGACTGAGCGATGACTCTCTGGCGACGCCTGTTTGAACGCGACCGGCTCGATCGTGAGATCGACGCCGAGCTGCGCGACCACGTCGAGCGGCAGATCGCAGACTACCGCCGTCAGGGTCTTTCCGAAGCCGAGGCCCGGCGTCGCGCGTTGGCCGGCTTTGGCGGCGTCGAGCAGGCTGGCGAATCGTGCCGCGAGGTGTGGCACGGCCGTCTCGCGGACGAACTGCTGCAGGACGTGCGGTACGGCCTCCGCGTCCTGCGGAAGAGCCCGGTGTTTGCGGGTGTGGCCGTCCTGTCGCTCGCGCTCGGCATCGGCGCCATCACCGCGATCTACTCGCTCGTCGATGCGGTCCTGCTCAAGACGCTGCCCGTTCGCGCTCCAGAGCAACTCGTGTTGCTCTCGCAGCGCGTTGGCACTCGCGACGGCTTCTCGTTCACGACCGACGAGTTCCGACGCCTTGCCGAAAACGACGCCCTCGCGGGGCTGTGCGCGTTCCGGCCGTGGCCTGGCTTCCGGCTTGACGACCGCCGCCGGCGCGGAACTCGCGATGGGGCAGCTGGTGTCGGGCAACTGCTTCGAGGTGCTCGGCGTGTCGCCTGTCCTCGGGCGGCTGCTGCAGGCTGCAGACGACCGTGGGCCGGGCGGGCCGCTCGTCGCGGTGATCAGCTACGACTTCTGGCAGCGCCACTTCGGCGGGGATGCCGGGATTGTCGGTCGCTCCTTCGACCTGATGGGGCAGCCGTTCACGGTGGTCGGCGTCACGCCGCGCGAGTTCTTCGGGCTCGAACCAGGCCGCGCCATCGACATCACGGTGCCGCTATCGGTGCAGCCGCTGCTGCTGCCCGGCACGCCGCTGCTGACCTCTGCGGACGCACGCTGGCTTCGCCTCATCGGGCGGCCGGTCGCAGGCATGAGCCGTGAGGCTCTCCGCTCCGCGCTGGGCCGTACCTGGAGCCTCCTCGAGACCGTTGCCGCCCGCCCCGCCGACGAGCGCCCCACGCTGGCGCTGCTGTCCGGCGCGCAGGGACTCAACGACCTCCGGCGCGCCTACTCGTTGCCGCTGCGCCTGCTGCTGGCCGCGGTGACCGTGCTGCTGCTGGTCGCCTGCGTGAACCTCGCGGGCCTGCTGCTCGCGCGCGCCAAGGCGCGCCAACACGAGATTGGCCTTCGCCTCTCCCTCGGCGCAAGCCGCGTCCGCATCGTCCGCCAGATGCTCACGGAGGCAGCGCTCATCTCACTCGTGCGGGAGCGTGGCCGGTCTGGTCCTGGCGTACTGGGGCCGCGCCGGCGGTGCTGGACTTGTTGTCGCGCGGCGGGCGACAGATCGTGCTCGAGGCGCCCATCGACGTGCGCCTGCTCGGCTTCACGATCGGTGTGATGGCCGCGACGACGCTGCTCTTCGGGCTGTGGCCGGCGCTGCGCGCCAGCGCCGAGGCCCGCAGTCAGCACTTGCGGACCACCACGCCGTCGAAGTCGACCGGCCGCCAGACCGCTGCACTGATTGCGGCGCAGACGGCGCTGGCGGTGGTCCTTGTGGCCGCCGGTGCGCTGTTTGTCCGAAGTCTCACGGCGCTGCACGCCGTGGACGCCGGCTTCCGGAAAGAGCGAGTGCTGCTCGCCAACATCCGTCCGGCCGTCGGCGGCGCCGACGAGGCCGAGGCGCGACGCATCTATCGGGAGCTGTACACGCGCTTCACGAGGCTCGCAGGCGTTCGCGCGGTCACGCTCACGCTCGACACGCCGCTTGGCGGCAGGTCGGCGATCGCCGGGATCGACGCGGTCGGAGGCCGCGGGCCAGAGCCTCGCGTTCAGCAGGCGCATTTCAACATCGTCGGTCCGAGATTCCTGGAGACGATGGGCGTGCCGATTGTGGCCGGACGCGACTTCCGCGAGACCGACGACGAGCGCAGCACGCCGAAGGCGATTGTCAGCGCGTCGCTTGCCCGGCGAATGTTTGGCGCCGACAGCGCGGTCGGCCGACAGCTCGAAACGATCCACTGAACGGCGCGCCGAGCCAGACGCCCGGCGTTTCGAGATCGTCGGCGTCGCCGCCGACGTGCGCTACGAGAGCCTGCGGGACGAGCCCGGCGACACGGTCTACTTCACTTACTTCCACCTGCCGGAGTTCTGCCGAGGAGTTGACGTTCGCGCTGAAGACCGACGGAAACCCGCTGGCGCTCGTCGACGCCGTTCGACAGCAGGTGCGGGAGGTCTCTCCGCGCCTGCCGCTCTACACCGTGTCGAGTCTCGACGCGAGGTACGACGGCAGCATCGCCACCGAACGGATGCTGGCGACCATCGCCGGCGTTCCTCGGCAGCCTGGCGCTGCTGCTGGTCGTCTGTCGGCGTCTATGGGACGCTGGCGTACGCAGCCGCGCGTCGCACGCGCGAGATGGGCGTGCGGCTGGCGCTGGGCGCCGAGCGAACCGACATCATCCGGTTGTTGCTGACCGGCGCGCTGGTCCCGGTGACCGCCGGCATTCTCATCGGCCTGCCGTGCGCCCTGGCGGCGAGCAGGCTCGCCCAGGGGACTGCTGTTCGGCGTGACGTCCACCGATCCAGCGACATTCGCGACCGTCGGCGTGGTGCTGCTGTCTGCAGCCGCGATGGCGGCGGCGATACCGGCCCGCCGCGCGGCTCACACCGATCCTCTCGTGGCTCTCGGAAGAGTAGCGGAATTGCAGTTGCAGATTGCGATTGCAGATTGCGAATGCGCAGATTGAGCGCCATGACACTGTGGCGACGCCTGTTTGGACGCGGCGAGCTCGATCGTGAACTGGATGCCGAGCTGCGCGATCACCTCGAACGCCAGGTGGCCGACTACCGGCGCGACGGGATTGAGCGAGGCCGAGGCGCGCCGCAAGGCGCGCCGCGCAGTTCGGCGGTCTCGAGCAGACCGCGCGAGGACTGCCGCGACCAGCGGGGCACGCGGTGGCTCGAGGATCTGGTCACCGACCTGCGCTACGGTCTCCGGATGCTCGCGCACAGCCGGACGTTCACGGCCGTCGCCGTGTTGTCGCTGGCGCTGGGCATCGGCGCGAACACCGCCATCTTCACGCTGGTCAACAGCCTGCTCCTGCGGACGCTGCCGGTGTCGCGAGCCGGAACGGCTCGTCCAGCTCGACGGCGACTCGACGACCAACCCGATCTGGGAGCAGATCCAGAGCCGCCAGCAGCAGCTGTTTGCCGGCGCGACGCGCCTGGTCGGACCAGCAGTTCGATCTGTCGCAGGGCGGCGAGGCCAAGCCGGTCGAGGGGCTGTGGGCCAGCGGCGAGTTCTTCGAGGTCCTCGGCGTCACGGCCGATCCTCGGCCGGACCTTCACGACCGAGAACGATCGCCGCGGTGGCGGCGCCGAGTCCACGGTCGCCGTCATCAGCCACGCCTTCTGGCAGCGCCGGTTCGGCGGCGCCGCCGACGTCATTGGCCGGTCCATCACCCTCAACAGGGTGCCGTTCACGATCATCGGCGTGACGCCGCCCGAGTTCATGGGGCCGACAGATCGGCCGCGGCTTCGACGTCGCCGTGCCGCTGCGCACGGCCGACGTCCTCGACAACAGCGGCGGCGAGCAGCGGCTCGACGGCCGCTCGATGTGGTGGCTCAACATCACCGCGCGGCTCAAGCCCGGGCAGACCGCCGAGCAGGCGACGGCCGCGCTCCGCGCCGTGCAGCCGCAGATCCGCGAAGCCACGACGCCCGACAACTGGCCGGAAGAGCACCTGAAGGAATATCTCCGCGAGGGCCTGACGTTGTCTCGAGCCGCGTCGCAGGGCCCCTCGTACCTGCGCAACCAGCTGCAGCAGCCGCTGGTGACGATCATGATCGTCGTCTCGCTGGTGCTGCTGATCGCGTGCGCCAACATCGCCAACCTGATGCTCGCGCGGGCGAGCGGCCGGCGGCACGAGCTGACGATGCGCCTGGCCCTCGGCGCATCCCGGGCGCGGCTGGCGCGGCAGCTGCTGACGGAGAGCCTGCTGCTGTCGGCGCTGGGCGCGCTGCTCGGGCTCGGGTTCGCGCGGTGGGGAAGCGCGCTGCTGGTCTCGCAGTTCTCCACGTCGCGCGACCCGCTGATTCTCGACCTGTCGCTCGACTGGCGCGTGCTCGGGTTCACGGCGGCCATCGCCGTCGTCACGGCGCTGCTCTTCGGCGTGGCGCCCGGCGATGACGACACGCCGGCTGGCGCCGATGGACGCGTTGAAGGAGCAGGGCAGGGGCCGCTCGCGGCGGCGCGTCACCGCCTGGCCAGTCCGCTGGTCGTCGTGCAGATCGCGCTGTCGCTGGTGCTGGTCGTCGGCGCCGGGTCTCTTCATGCGGACGTTTGCGTCGCTGGCGACGATGCCGCTGGGGTTCGATCGCGACTCCGTACTGCTGGTGGAGCTCGACGTGCAGCGAAGCCACGTGCCCCAGGAGCGGCGGGCGGACCTGTACGCCCGGCTTGCCGACGCCGCCGCGCGCGTGCCCGGCGTCGAACGCGCGGCGACGTCGTTGCTGACGCCGGTCAGCGGCAGGGGTGGAACAACGCCTTCGAGATCCCGGGCCAGCCGAACCTGTCGCTCCGCCAGCGCCTCGCGTTCCTCAACGCCATCACGCCAGGCTGGCACTCGGTGTACGGCACGCGACTGGTCGCGGGACGCGAGTTCACCGACGGCCGACCGCGAGGGCGGTCCGCAGGTCGCGATCGTCAACCAGGCGTACGTCAAGAAGTTCCTGCGCGCCGGGCAGCGCCTGGGCCAGGTGGTGCAGCAGTCGGATGGGCCGGTCGGGGGACCGCGCCCGCCCGCGCTGGAGATCGTGGGCGTCGTCGAGGACGCCGCGTACCGGTCAAGCTGCGCGACCCGATGCCGCCGACCGTCTATCTGCCGATGGCGCAGCTGCCGCCGACAACGTGTTTCCCAACGGCGCCGTCGGCGTTCGCGCGGCGGCCGGCTCGCCGGCACTGCTGGTTCGCGGGCTTGTCGGAGGCGCTGTCGGCGGTGGATCCCGACGTCTCGCTGTCGTTCAGGCCGCTGAAGGACCAGGTCGACGCACGACTGGTGCGCGAGCGCGTGCTCGCACTGCTCGGTGGGTTCTTCGGCGCGCTCGCGTTGTTGCTCGCCGGCGTGGGCCTGTACGGCGTGACGTCGTACGCGGTGACGCTGCGCCGCGGCGAGATCGGCGTGCGCATGGCGCTTGGCGCCGACGTGTCGCGCGTGCTGCGCCTCGTGCTCGGACGGGCCGCGTGGCTGGTCGTCTTCGGCGTCGTCATCGGCACGGGCCTCAGCCTCTGGCTCGCGAAGTTCGTGAGCGCGCTGCTGTTCGGACTCGAGGCGCGCGACCTCGCGACGCTTGCCGCGGCGGTCGCTGCTGATGGCTGTCGTGGGAACGCTGGCGGCGTTTCTGCCCGCCTGGCGCGCTGCGCGAATCGATCCGGTCGAAGTGCTACGGGAGGGCTAGCACCATCCGATCCTCGGTCCGGCGAACCTGGCGCTGCCAGAGTGTCTCGGGATCGGGGTCGAACACGACGGCCGTATCGGCCCGAAAGACGTGCCACGAGCCGTGCAGCGTCTCTCGCTCCAACTGCCCGGGACCCCAGCCCGCGTACCCGACGTACACGCGGAACCGGTCCGGTCCGGCGCCCGACGTAATCAGGGCCTCGAGCGCCTCGCGGCTCGCAATTATCCGTACATCGGCCAGGATCTGGCGCCCGTCGGATGCGGCGCCCGTCGAGATCGCTCGAGTCCAACGACTCCGTCGGTTGCCACCGGGCCGCCCGAGTAGAGGGCCGGCGAGCCGGCCCTGGCAGGTTTCAGATTCGGGGAACAGCGCGCGCGATTGGCACGTCGGTCCGCCGGTTGATCACCAGGCCCATCGAGCCATCCGCGCCGTGTTCCGCCAGCAGGATCACCGTCTCGGAGAAATTCGGGTCGGGCAGGCCCCGAACGGCGACCAGGAGCTTGCCGGCCGCGAGTTCCTTCACGGCACCGGACCGCAGCTGACAGCGCCGCAGGCCGCCGGTCAGCGCCGACAGCGGTCGCGCATGCAAGGAGGAAAGTGTTGGGTGTCGGCATCCTGGTCCCGATGCCATCAGCTCGATTGATGAGCCGCGGGGACCCCGTCGAAGAAGTCGACGATGCCCGTGTCGAGCGAGTACTCGGCGCCGACGACGAGCAGTCCTTCGTTCTGAATCAACTGCTCGAGGACCTCCGACCCATGACGCAGGTGATCGGCCGACGCGCGGATGTTGGCGCGCACCGCCTGCCGGACCAGCGCCTCCTCGTCGTGTCCCAGCCCTGGTCGACAGGAGCCCTTCGACAGACGGCCGGATACGGTCGACGATCGTGCGCAGGTTGCGCGACTGGTCCTCGGACCGGCGCCGGACTTCCTCGAGCGTCGCCAGGATGGCCCCGCAACTGGAGTGGCCGAGGACGACGACGAGCCGCGTCCCGTATCGCGCGGCGGCAAACTCGACGCTGCCGACCTGTGACGGCGCCACGATGTTGCCGGCGACGCGAATCACAAACAGGTCGCCCAGGCCCTGATCGAACACCAGCTCCGCCGGCACCCGCGAATCGGAACAGCCGAGGATGATGGCCAGCGGCTCCTGGCCGGTGGCCAGCTCGCGCCGGCGCGCATGGCCGGTGAGGATCTCGTGGCTGCGCACGTCGGCGACGAACCGCCGGTTGCCCTCGCGCAGCAAGTCGAGGGCCTCGAGCGCCGAGATCACCGGCGCACCCACGGAGTGAGCACGACGTAGCTTGGCGCAGAGGTCGCGGTAGCCTGGCGTGCGCGAACGAGCTGCCGCCGCTTGAGCGACCGCACGGCTTGCTGCACCGCGCTCTTGGACAGGCCCGTGTCCGAGGCGATCTGCTGAAGGCTCGCTGTCGTCACCCGCTCCCTGCGCCCTTTCGCGTGGCGCGTCAGATAGAGATAGACGAGGAGGGCAGACGGCTGCCGGTCGTGTCCGACCAGGTCGGGCATGAGTGAGTCAATCACGTAGGTGTCGAGCGTCATCAGTCGGGTGGCTATAACAATAGATACTATAGCACTGGTGCGGCGGGCTTTACAGCGCGTCTGGCGCACCGGTAGCATTCCCGCATGATCACGCACGTCAAATTCGTCAGCATCCCCACGACCGATCAGGATCGCGCGCTCGCCTTTTACACTGGGCGGCTCGGCTTCAAGATCCTCACCGACCAGCCATTCGGTCCGCAGCGCTGGATCGAGCTGCGCATCGGCTCGTCGGACACGAGGTTCGTTCTGTTCACGACCGACGACGGTCCCAGGCCGGGCTCGTCGTTTGCCGGCGCCCTGGCCTGCGACAACGTCGAAAGGACCTACGACGAGCTCACGGCCAAAGGCGTCGAGTTCGTCAGTCCGCCGAAGCGCGAGCCGTGGGGCACCTTTGCCGTGATGAAGGATCCCGACGGCAACCAGTTCGTGCTCTCGTCGCGCTAGGTCCAACGCTCTTCGATTACGTCCGCTGGGTCCCGTACCGCTCGGCGGCGCGCGCTCTGCGCGCGTGCCGCCCATTCCTCGCGATCGCGCGGCGGGGCGTTGGTGACCAGCGCGTCGATGAGCCGGCGGGCGACGCCAGCGACCTCATCGATTGCCCCGTCGAAGGCCGGCCTGGTTGGCTGCCGACGGCTTGGTGAATCCCGAGAGTTTGCGCACGAACTGCAGCGACGCCGCGCGAATCTCCTCGTCGGTGGCCGGCGGGTCGAAATTGAACAGCGTGCGGATGTTTCGGCACATGTGACCGATTCTAACCGGCCGGCCCTGCGGCTGAGCTTTCCTCCGCCCACACATTTCTGCAGAATGCCAGCACGGGGCATCTCCGCCACCGTGCTGGTGAAGTGCCATGGCTATCCTTCTGCCCGACCGCATCGACGTCACGGCGTTCGGCGAGTTCCTGCGCGATGCCCGCGAGCGGCGGGGTCTGACCATCCAGCAGATCGCGAGCGAAACGCGAATCCCGTGGCGTCACCTCGATGCACTGGAACACGGCAACCTCGATGCCGTGCCCGGCGGAGTGTATCGGCGAGCCGAGATCCGCGCGTACGCGGACGCTGTCGGCCTCGATCGCACGCTGGCCCTCACCCAGTTCGATCACGCCCTGGAGTCGTCGACGCCAGCAACCCCACGCTGCAGTCGAGGCCCCGCCCTCCAATAGCGGCATGCGCATGTCGTGGACGGCACTGGGCGCAATCGGCGTGGTCGCCGCCGCGACGATGTTCGCGGTGTCGCTTCGCGGAGGCGACCGAACGGACACGCCCGCTGCGCCGGCGCCGCGTGCAGTCCCGCGCGGGCCACGCCGCAGGCTGCGCCAGCGACGTTCCTCGACTCCCACAACGTCGCCGAGGAGGTCACTGCTCGCAGTCCCGCGGCTACGCGCCGGCGGTCATCCCAGCGTACCGATGCTCCGCGGCGTGTTGACGATCACGAGCGAGCCCGCCGGGCGCCCGCGTCATGGTGGATGGCATCGGCCGCGGCGCCACGCCGCTGACCGTCTAGCACCTCACTGGCGCGCATCCGCATGTGCGCGTGATCAAGGACGGCTACGTCAGCCAGGAGCGTGATGTGCGTATTAACGGCCGGCCGATCGACGCTGCACGTGGCGCTGGACGCCGTACACTAGTCGCACGGCGTGCGACGTCGACTCTCCCCAGCCCTTCGTCCTGCGCTGGCGACCTTACTGGCCGCCGTTCGTCCTCCTCGAAGCCGCCGCACAGCGGCATCCGGTCAGCGGACGCGTGCTCGCGCCGACGATGGGCGTCGAGGGCGCGGCGTGGCTGGACCGGCCCGAGCGCGAGGCGGAGGAGGCCCCGTCAAAGGCGATCGCGGCACTGGGCATCGCGCCGGGGTCGGTGGTCGCGGATGTCGGCGCCGGCTCCGGGCTACTACACCGTGCGGCTGTCGCAGGTCGTGGGCCCGCGCGGCCGCGTCGTCGCGACGGACCTGCAGCCGGGGATGCTGGATCTGATCCGGGCGAAGGTCGAGCGCCAGGGCCTGACCAACGTCACGCTCGTCCAGGGCCGCCCCGACGACCCGGTCCTGCCCGCCGCGACGTTCGACCTGATCGTGATGGTCGACGTGTACCACGAGCTGGCGTCGCCGCAGATCTTCGTGCGCAAGCTGCGTGAGGCGCTCAAGCCTGACGGGCGGCTGGTGCTGATCGAGTTCCGGCTCGAGGACCCGCGAGTGCCCATCCGCGAGGTTCACAAGATGAGCGTGTCGCAGGTGCGCGAGGAACTCGGCGCCGACGGGTTTCAGATCGACCGGGTGATCGACGTCCTGCCGTGGCAGCACATCATCGTGCTCAAGGCTGGGAACTGACGCTCGCTAGCCTCAAGCCTCCGGCGCGTACGCTTTCAAGCTCGGTCCTCTTCGTCCGGCTGCGCTTCGCGGAGCTGATCCAGCACCTGCTGCAGGTCCTCTGGCAGCGGCGCCTCGAAGCTCATCGTCCGGCCGTCGGTGGGGTGGGTGAAGGCGAGGCGCGCGGCGTGGAGGAAGGGCCGCTCCAACCGCAGTACCGGCCGCAGGTCTTGCGGGACGCGCGCCTTGACGCCGCCGTACGTGGCGTCGCCGACGATGGGATGGCCGATCGCGTTCAGGTGCACGCGGATCTGATGCGTGCGGCCGGTTGCGATGGCGACCTGGCACAGCGTGACGCCTCTCAGGTGCTGGGCGCGCGTGATGCGGGTCACCGCCGAGCGCGCGCGGCGCGACCGCGCCGACATCTTCTGCCGGTCGTTGGGGTCGCGCCCGATCGGCAGGTCGATGCGGCGCCCGGCCTGCACGACGCCCCACACCAGCGCCACATATTCCTTCTCGACTTCGCGATCGGCAAACTGCCGCGCCAGCGCCTCGTGCGCGGCGTCGTGCTTGGCCACGACCATGACGCCCGACGTGCCCTTGTCCAGCCGATGCACGATGCCGGGGCGCAACTCGCCGCCGATGCCGCTGAGGTCGTCCACGTGATGGAGCAGCGCATTCACGAGCGTGCCCGACGAGTGGCCCGCCGCCGGGTGCACGACCATCCCCGCCGGCTTGTTCACGACCAGCAGGTCGGCGTCCTCGTACAGGACCGGGACGGGGATGTCTTCGGGTTGCGCGCTGGTGGGGATCGGTTCAGGCAGCTCGACGCTGATCTGGTCGCCGTCTTTCAGGGCCAGGTTGGCCTTGGCCTGCCGGCCGGCCACCTGGACGTGGCCGTCCTCGATGAGCCGCTGAGCCTGAGACCGCGAAAGCCCGGGCACCTCGCCGGCCAGGTAACGATCCAGCCGCTCGCCGCGCGCTGCTGGCTCGATGGTGAGGGCAACGCCCATGGTCAGATCTTCGCGGCCTTCGCGCCTTCGTGCCTTCGTGATCGTGACGTGACGCGCGCGTGACGATCAGCGCGTACTTCGGCTTTCCGCGACAGGTACACCAGCATCACCAGGCTGATCGGGACCAGGATCAGCGAGATGAACTGCGACGTCGAGATGTTGCCAAACACCATCCCGCGCGGGTCGCCGCGGAAGAACTCGATCACGAAGCGCGACAGGCCGTACAGCAGCAGGTAGGCCCAGAACGTGCGTCCCGGAAACGGCCGGCCCTTCTTCTCGGTCAGCAGCAGGAAGGCAAGGATCACCAGCTCGGTGCCGCTCTCGTAAAGCTGCGTGGGATGAAGCGGCACGCCCAGCGGCGTGCCGACGTTGGCGGCGGCGGCCGGGTTCGTGAACGTGATGGCCCACGGCGACGTCGGTGGGATGCCCGTAGCAGCAGCCGGCCGCCAGGCATCCCAGCCGGCCCACGGCGTGGCCCAGCGAGATGCCGGGGGCGAAGATGTCGGTCGTCAGCCACAGCGGCATCTTGTGGCGCCGCATGTACCAGAACGCCACGAGGATGGCCGCAATCAGACCGCCATAAAACACACCGCCGGCGCGCACGATCGAGAACAGCTCGCCCGGGTTGCGGCGGAAGTGATCGAAGTCGACGAGCACCAGCAGCAGCTTGGCGCCGACCAGCGCCGAGACGATGATGGCAATGCCCAGGTCGAGCGCGCGGTTGGGGTCCATGCCGCGCGCCTTCGCGCGCCGCATCGCCAACTGCAGGCCCAGCAGATAGGCCGCCGCCAGCACCACGCCGTACGTGTAGACCGTCACCGGTCCGAGCGAGAACAGTTCAGGAAACACGCGGCTCCTCGACGGCCGGCGGCGCTGCCGCTTCCGACCGGAACAAGTCGATGATGAGCAGGCCCACGCCGACGCTGATGGCCGCATCGGCGACGTTGAACGCCCAGAAATGCCAGCCGTTCCAGTACGCGTCCACGAAATCCACGACGTACCCCTGACGCGCGCGATCGACCAGGTTTCCGGCGGCGCCGCCGAGGATCAGCGCCAGGCCGCCGCGCGCCCAGCGATGCGACGCCGGCAGTTGCGCCGCATACAGGCCGACGCCCACCAGCGCGAGCAGCGCCACCAGCGCCATCACCACCGGCTTGTAGCTGAACTCGGCGGCGTTGAACAGGCCGAAGGCCACGCCGGAGTTGCGGATGTGGGTCAGGTTCAGCAGGCCGGGCACGACCGGGATGGTCTCGTAGAGCTCCATCCTGGCCACGACCAGCAGCTTGGTGAGCTGATCGAGCACCGCGATGAACGCGACGACCGCCAGCTCGAGCCGCCGGTTCACCGCGCCACCGGCTCGGCCAACGCGTCCTCGCATCGCTCGCACAGGCCTTCGCGATCGGCCTCGCGCGTCACCGACGGGACGATGCGCCAGCAGCGCTCGCACTTCACGCCGTCGGCCTTCGTCACGACGACGCCCAGATCGGCGCCGCCGCCGTCGGTCAGCGTCACCGCGGAGACGATGAACAGCATCGGCAGGTCGGCCTCGTAGCGTCGCAGCAGCGCCAGGTCGTCGCCAGACGCGGTGAGCGTCACGTGCGCGCCCAGCGAAGTGCCAAACAGCTTCTCGTTGCGGCGCCCTTCGATCTCGCCGTTGACCTGGACCCGGATCGCCAGCAGCCGTTGCCACTCGGCGACCAGCGCGTCGTCGACCAGCGCCTCGAGCGAGGCCGCCGCGGGGAACTCGGCCAGGTGCACCGACGACGTCGCGCGTGCCGGGCAGCGCCTTCCACAACTGCTCGGCGGTCACCGGCAGGATCGGCGCCACCAGCCGGGCCAGGCCGTCGACGATGTGGAACATCGCGGTCTGCGCCGCCCGGCGGCTCGGCGAGCCGGCGGCCAGCGTGTAGAGGCGATCCTTCGAGACATCCACGTAGAACGCGCTGAGGTCCACCGTCGCAAACGCGCTGAGGCCGTGGACCGCGCCCTGGAAGTCAAACGCGTCGTAGCTGGCGCGGACCTTCAGCGCGAGCGTCGCGTAACGCGACAGGATGTAGCGGTCCACCGGCTCGAGCGCCGAGGTCGCGACCAGATCGCGCGACGGGTCGAAGTCGAACAGGTTCGCGGCGAGAATGCGCACCGTGTTGCGCAGCTTGCGGTAGGCCTCGACGACCCGCGCCAGGATCTCCTTGCCGATGCGGATCTCCTCGCGGTAGTCCACCATCGCGACCCAGAGGCGGATGATCTCGGCGCCGCTCTTGGCGATGATCTCCTGCGGCTCGATGGTGTTGCCGAGGGACTTGGACATCTTGCGGCCTTCCTCGTCCACGAAGAAGCCGTGGGTGAGGACCGCCCGAAACGGCGGCGCGCCGCGCGTGCCCAGCCCGATCAGCAGCGAGCTCTGGAACCAGCCGCGATGCTGGTCGCTGCCTTCGAGATACAAGTCGGCGGGCCAGGTCAGCTCCGGCCGGAACGGCAGCACCGCCTCGTGGCTGGATCCGGAGTCGAACCACACGTCGAGGATGTTGTTCTCGCGCTCGAACGTCGCCCCGCCGCATTTCTGGCACGTCAGGCCCGACGGCACGAACTCCTCGATGGGCCGCTCGTACCAGGCATCGGCGCCGTACTCGTCGAACACGGTCGCCGCCTGCTCGACGATCGCGCCGGTAAGGACCGCCTCGCCGCACTTCGTGCAGTCCAGCGCCGGAATCGGCACGCCCCAGGCGCGCTGCCGCGAGATGCACCAGTCGGGCCGGCCCGACACCATGTTGTAGATGCGGTCGTGGCCCCAGGCTGGGGATCCACTGCACCTGATGGTCGATCGCGTCGAGCGCCGCCTCGCGCAGCGTGCGCGGCGACGTGCCGTCGGGTGTCACGCACGGCTCGCCGTCCATCCGCACGAACCACTGGGACGTCGCCAGGAAGATCACCGGGTTGTGGCACCGCCAGCAATGCGGGTAGGTGTGCTCGTACGGCTCGAAGTGCCACAGCCGTCCGCGCTCGGTGAGCGCCTCGACCACCGCCGGGTTGGCTTCGAACACCTGCTCGCCCGCAAACAGGCCCACCTCGTCGGTGAAGCGGCCATCCGGGCCGATGGGCGCGTAGATCTCGAGGCCGTACTTCACGCCCGTCAGGTAGTCGTCGGAGCCATGGCCGGGCGCCGTGTGCACGGCGCCGGTGCCTTGCTCGAGCGTGACGTAGTCGGCCAGCACGGCGAGCGACGTCCGGTCGTACAGCGGGTGGGTGAACTTCAGGCCCGTCGAGTTCGGCGCCGGTGACCGTCGCAACCGCCTCGCCGCACTCCTTCTTCGCCGCCGCAAACACTTTCGCGGCCAGGTCTTCCGCGATGAACACCACGCGCCCGTCATGCTCGTACGCGCCGTACACGAACTCCGGGTGAAACGCGATCGGCCAGGTTCGACGGGATCGTCCACGGCGTCGTCGTCCAGATGAGCACCGCCGCGTCGCGGCCGGCCAGGGCGGGCACGCGTCGAGCCAGCTCCTCGCGGCTCGAGGCGTCGAGCAGGAACTCGACGAAGATCGAGGGCGAGGTGTGCGCCTCGGTACTCGACTTCCGCCTCGGCCAGCGCCGTCCGGCAGTGGATGCACCAGTGGACGGGCTTCTTGCCCTTGTAGACCAGGCCTCGCTCCACGCACTTGCCGAGCGCCCGCGCGATGGCCGCCTGGTAGCGGAAGTTCATCGTCAGGTACGGGTGCTCCCAGTCGCCGAACACGCCCAGCCGCTGGAACTGCTCGGTCATCACGCCGATGAACCGCTCGGCGTAGGCGCGGCAGGCGCGGCGAAAGTCCGCCGGCGACATCTGCCGCTTCTTCGGCCCGAGCTCGCGGTCGACCTTCAGCTCGATCGGCAGGCCGTGGCAGTCGTACCCCGGGATGTACGGCGCGTCGTAGCCGGCCATCGAGCGGGCCTTGACGACGAGGTCCTTGAGGATCTTGTTGAGCGCGGTGCCCAGGTGGATCTGCCCGTTGGCGTAGGGCGGCCCGTCGTGCAGCACGTACTTCGGCGCGCCGGCCCGCCGCTGCGCGGAGCTGCCGGTAGAGGCCGATCTTCTCCCATTCCGCGATGGTTTCCGGCTCGGCCGTCTGCAGGTTGGCCTTCATCGGAAACTCGGTGCGAGGCAGGTTCAGCGTGGCTTTCCAGTCGGGCATAGAAGAGGTAATTGTACTTCAGGGCGCGCTCCGCTTCGCTCGCGCGGGGGCGGGCTTCGCGCCGCGGGGGCTCGCTTCGCTCGCCGGGGACGCGCTTCGCGCGGGCGCGTTACTCCCAGCGCAACGCGTCCAGCGCATTGACGCGGGCCGCGCGCCACGCCGGCCAGCACGCGGCGAGCAGCCCCACCACGACCAGAATCGCGACCGCCGTCACGTGTGTCAGCGCGTCGCGTGGTGTGACTCCGAAGAGCAGTGGGCTGGATCAGCGCCGCGGAGGCCGTCGCGATCGGCACGCCGGCGACGACACCGAGGCCGATGATCGCGAGGCCACGCCTCAGCACGAGGCGTGCGATGTGCCCCGGCGTTGCACCGAGCGTCAGGCGGATCGCGATCTCCCGGGTGCGGCCGGCCGCCCAGTGAGCGACGGCGCCGAACAGGCCGATGGAGGCCAGGAACACGCCGAGCAGCCCGAGCGCCACGGAAAGCTCACCGACCAGCCGGTCGTCCTTCAGCGTCTCCTGCACGTGGTCTTCGAGCCGTCCGGTCTCGACTGGCACCGCCTTGGCCTTCGCAAACGCCGCGATGCTGGCGCGCAGCTCGGCCTGGGCCGCGCGCACGTCGACGCCCGGGGCGAGACGCGCCACGATGGCGCCTGGGGCGTTGCCGGACATCGGCCAGTAGAGGATCTCCTTCACGCCCGAGCGCAAGGGGCCGTCGATGATGTCGGCGACGACGCCGACGACCTCTGATCGGCGGCCTCGGCCCCATGGAAAGCCGCTTGCCGATCGCGGCTCGCGCGTGCCCGAAGTAGTGGCGCGCCAGCTTGTCCGACACGATGAGCGGCGCCGGATCCGCCTTTGCGTCCGCGCTCCTCGAAGTCGCGCCCGGCCAGCAGCGGAATGGACACGGTGCCGAAGTAGCCCGGCGAAACGTAATGGTTGAAGGCGACGTTGTCCTCGTCGGTCGCGAAGACATAGCCGGGCACGCGCACCCAGCCCCACCCGCCGGCGCCGCCGCTCGGGACGCGGCCCCACGGCCACCCGCACGAAGAGCGGCGAGTTCCGCACCCGCTCCATGATCTGCCTCATCGTCTCGGGCAACTGCTCGTGCGGATAGCGAGCGCGGAAGAACTCGGGGCTGGCGTACACCACCGTCTGGCGTTCGTAGCCGGCGTCCTGATGGTTGAGGTTCCAAAGCGTCTGCGCGAAGAGCAGCGCGCCGACGACGAGGACGAGCGAGGCAGCGAGCTGGGCTGCAAGCACCATCTCGGCGACGCGACCGCGGCGTGCGGTGTTGGATGGACCGATTGCGCGGAGCACGTCGTTGGGGTTGACGCGCGAAGCACGCAGCGTCGGCAGCCAGCCGAAGAGGCACGCGGCGGCGACGCTGAGGCCCGTGGCGAAGAGGAGAACCTCGGGGCTAGCGTGGAAGCGAAGCGCGTCGCGGTTGATCTCGGGCACGAACTGCAGCAGCACGTCGGTGATCCACCGCGCGGCAAGCAGGCCGGCGAGGCCGCCGATGAGCGCCAGCAACAGGCACTCGGTCATCCATTGGCGCACCAGCGCGCCGCGGCCGGCGCCGAGCGCGACCCGCATGGCCAGCTCGCCGGTGCGCCGGCTGGCGCGCACGAAGAGCAAGCGATGCGATGTTGCCGCACGCGATGAGGAAGACGATGCCGACGAGGGCCATGAGCACGACCACGGGCCGCGAAAATCCGATGCGGATCTCGGAGTAGCCGTGGCTGCCGTCCTCGAGCACCATGTGCTCGGGCCTGGTGTTGTCGCCGCGGCGCGCCTGATCGGCCTTGTCGATCAGCGCCCAGCCTTCGCGCAGCCGCGCCTGGGCGGTTTCGAGCGGCACGTCCGGCTTCAGGCGTCCCATCACGTGCATCCACATCATGCCGGGTCCCGTGATGAGGTCGTCAGGAGTGGTGGGCTGCATCGCGTAGACGGGCAGGTAGACGTCCACAGGATCGGACGGCTCGGGGCCGATAAACTCCGGCGGCGTGACGCCAATCACCTGTAACGGTGAGCTGGGCCGACCTTGATGGTGCGCCCGAGCGCTGCTGGATCGGCGCCGAACAGGCGTTCCCACGTGCCATAGCCGAGCACCGGCGACGTTGGCTGCGCCGCCCACGCCGGTCGTCGTCGGGCGTGATCAGCCGGCCGACGGCGGGGCGCACCCCCAGCCCGTCGAAGAAGTTGCCGGTGACGAGGGTCATGACGCCTTCGGTCGGTGCGGTCACCGGCGGTGATCTCGGTCTTGCCGAACGGATGCCCCACCCGAAGAGCGTGGTGAAGAGCGGGAACTGCTCGCGCAGCGTCGCGTACTTCGGGTAGGGAATCCGGTAGTAGGGACGGCGAACGGTCGAGAGAACCACTTGGCGCAGCTCACCCGGCTCATGGACCGGGAGCGGGCTGAGCAGCAGCTGGTTGACAATCCCGAACACCGCCACGTTGGCGCCGATGCCAAGGGCCAGCGAGAGCACCGCGATGGCCGACAAAGCCCGGGTACTCGGCGCGCCGACCGCCACGCGTCTCGAAGGTGTCGGGAGATCTCATCCAGAGTGCCCGGCGCCCTGCGCCTCGCGGCACTGTTCCTTCCAGCGCTCGAGTCGCGCCAAAGTCGAGCCGCGCACGCCGCAGCGCCTCGTCAGGCGGTCATCCCTTCCGCGACGAGCGCATCGGCGCGCTCGCGCACGTGGAAGTCGAGCTCGTCCCGCATCTCCTGTTCCCACCGCGTGCGGCGGAACAGGACCGTCGACCACGAACGCAGCCGGGCGCCCACCTTAAACCTCGTCCGGCCGCGCTTCGAGGGCGGCGGCCATGGCGGCGACGAGACTGAACCAGTTGGCCGTCTCTTGCCCCAGGCGCTTTCGACCGGCAGCCGTGAGCTGATAGAACTTCGCCTTCCGGTTGCTTTCCGAGGTCCCCCACTCGGAGGTGAGCAGGCCCTGGTGCTCGAGGCGGTAGAGAGCCGGATAAAGCGCACCTTGCTCGATCGTGAGGGCGCCACCGGAGATCTGCTGGATGCGGAGCAGCACGCCGTAGCCGTGCTGGGAACCGAGGGAGGTGGCCTTGAGGACGAGTAGATCGAGCGTGCCGGGGAGGAGATCGGCTTTCGTGCCCATCGGGGAGCCCTCCTAAACAGTTTAGGAGGTTGTAAGCCCGTTCTCCTAAGTTGTCAAGGAGTAGGTGCGGGAGGCGCCCGCCAGCGAGCGAAGCGAGCGCCCCCCGCAGCCTCAGCCGCGCACGCGAATCGCGCCTTTACGCTACCGGCGCCGAAACGCCTGCGCCGTGACGTCGACGCCGAACTCGCCGGCGTTGTCGTTCAGGCTGTCGTCGTTGACGGCCAGCCAAAGCACGCCTGTTCCCGGCGCGGGAATTGACGTCTGGTTGCCAATCCCGAACGGCGCGCCGTTGCCGATCCGGCCGATCAGCGCACCCGCCAGCGACTGACGGAATCGGCCCGTTGCCGCGCGTAGCGGCCCTTCTTCGACCCTGCCGGCCCGGCCACGTCGTCACTTGCCGCGCTCAAACGCACTTCACCGGTGGTGTTGAAGAGCAGCGTCTGGCCCTGCGAGACCATGAGCCCCGTGTTCACCCAGCCCGCCGTGGCAGGCGACGCGCAGCCGGCCCGAGGCCGGCGCGAGGCCGTCGGCCGACGTGACGCTGCCTGGAAGGGTCGAGACGCTCGCCCCGGCCTGGCGAAGTAAATGCGTGCGACGCCGTTGGACATGTAGTCGTGATTGGAGCCGTTGTGGGCAAACGTGATCCGCAGGGGCGCCGTGCCGCCCACGTCAACCAGCCTGCCCTTGATCAGCTGGCCGCTGCTGAGGACGAGCAGATGCTCGCCGCCGGCCTGGTCAACTTCATTCGCGGGGAACGACGACCCACCTGTGAAGTCGATCACCGCGACCTGTCCCATCCCCAATGTACGGGTCTGTCCGCCGACTCTGACGGTGAACCCGCTCGCGCCAAAGTCAACCAGTTCGCCGGAGACGTGCTCGCCCGAGCTGAGCACGAAGCGGGCGCCTGCCGCCGCCTTGAACGGTCACGGCCACCGCGACCGCGATCAGGGATCCGCCAATAACAGAGAGAAGTCGTCTCATCGTCATCCTGCTCCTTCAATGACCCTGACTTGTGCAAAGAGTCCGCCATGGTCGGGATGTCTGCAAACCGCTGAATGGAGAGGACTTCGTGTCCTGCATCAGGTCAGCTCGGGTGTATCTGGAGCGGACACGGCGGCCGCTATAATAAACGAATGTCTTCAGCCTCGCCGGAGCTGACTGAGGCGGCCAGCGTGCGCCGCGTCGTTCTCGACAACGGCCTGACGGTGTTCGTACGCCCCATGCGCACCGCGCCGCTGGCATCGGTGTGGTGCTGGTACAAGGTCGGCTCGAAGGACGAGCGTCGCGGGCAGACCGGTGTGTCGCACTGGGTCGAGCACATGAACTTCAAGGGGACCACCAACATCCCCCGCGACCAGGTGAAGGGCATCATCGAGCAGTTCGGCGGCAGCTGGAACGGCTACACCTGGATCGACCAGACGACGTATCTGGAAACCGCGACCGCCGACGCGCTCGACCGCATGCTCTTCATCGAAGCCGAGCGCATGGCCAACGGCCTCTATCACCCCGACGACGTCGAATCGGAGCGGACGGTGATCATCTCCGAGCTGCAGGGCGGCGAGAACGATCCGGAGCAGGTGCTCGACACCGAGGTCACCTCCGCCGCCTTCAAGGCCCACGGCTACCACCACCCCACGATCGGCTGGTTGAGCGACCTGGAGACGATGACGCGCGACGACCTTTTCGGGCACTACCGATCCTGGTACGTCCCCAACAACGCCACGCTGGTCATCGTCGGCGACGTGGACGTCGACGACGCGCTGCGGCGCGCCGAGCATCACTTCGGGGCGATTGCGTCGGGCGTGGTGCCGGGTCGCGTGCGGACCCGCGAGCCGGAGCAGCTTGGCGAGCGGCGTGTCCGAGTGGAGCGGCCGGGGACGACCGCGTATCTCAAGCTGGCGTGGCGGGCGCCGGCGGCGTCGGATCCGGACTTCGTGCCGATGCTCGTGCTGGATGCCGCCCTGTCGGGCGCCAAGGGCGTGAACTTGTGGGCGTCGTTCCGCAACCCGCCGCAGCGCAGCACGCGGCTCTATCGTGCCCTGGTCGAGAAGGGCCTGGCCTCGTCGGTGTTCGGCGCGCTGTTGCCCACTGAAGAGCCTTTTCTCTACAGCGTCACATGTACCGTCTCGGACGGCACGCCCATCGCGTGCCCTGGAGGAGGCGGCCGACGCCGCGCTGTCCGCGGTCAGGGCCGACGGCATCACGCCGGCCGAGTTCGACCGGGCACGACACCAGCTTCGTGCCCGGCTGGTGTTCGAGTCCGACAGCGTCACCAACATCGCGCACCAGATCGGGTACTTCCACACGTTGGGAGACGTGGACCTCTACCACGGCCTGGAGGGACGGCTGACGCGTGTCACCATCGACGACGTGGCGCGAGTGGCACGGACCTATCTGTCGCCCGCCCGACGCACAGTCGGCTGGTTCCAGCCGGTGGATGCGCCGGCCGGGGGAGGGCGCTGATGACGACAGCCGTGCATCGCGGGCTCGCGCCGGTCAGGAAAGAGCTGCGAAACGGCGCGACCGTCATCGCCCAGCACACGGCCACGCACCGCGCGGTGACGATTCATGCCAGCGTCGCTGCCGGGTCCGGGCACGATGCCGACTCGGCGCTGGGCACTGCGTACTTTGTCGCCAAGGTCATCGACCGTGGCACCGAGGCACACTCGACCGACGCGCTGGCCGAGGCGTTCGACGGTCGCGGCGTCTCGCTGTCGGTGAGCGTGTCGCGGCACCTCATGACGTTCAGCTGCACGTGCCTGGCCGAGGACGTGGAGGACGTGCTCGCCCTGGTGGCCGGCGTCATCACGACCCCGACTTTTCCGGCGGCCCAGGTGGAACTGCGGCGATCGTCGGTAATCACGTCCATCCGACAGGATGAGGACAACCCGGCCGTGGTAGCCACGGAAGCGCTGATGGCCACGCTGTACCCGGGCGGCCATCCGTACGGCCGGCGCGGGAAGGGCACGGTGGCCTCGATCCAGGCCATCGGACGCGATGCGCTGATCGAGTTTCACCGCGCACACGTCGGCGCCTCCAGTCTGCGCGTGGTGATCGTGGGAGACGTCGAGACCGGCAGAGCGGTCAGGCTTGCCGACGCTGCATTTGGCGGCTGGACTCACCCCGGCGGAGCCCCGCTGGCGCCGCCGCCGGCAACGCCGGGGCGCACGAGGACGTCGCAGACAATCGCGATGCCTGGCAAGGTGCAAAGCGACATCGCGTACGGGTTCACGTCGGTCACCCGCGCCGACCCGCGGTACTACGCGCTGACCCTGATGAACACTGTGCTGGGTCAATACGCGATGGGCGGCCGGCTGGGCGACAGCATCCGCGAACGACAAGGCATGGCGTACTACGTCTTCAGCGGCTTCGACGCCAACGTCGCCGAGGGCCCGCTGATGGTGCGCGCCGGCGTCAACCCGTCCAATGTCGCCAGGGCCATCGCCTCGATCGACGAGGAATTGACGCGGATGGCGAACGACGGCGTCACGGCGAGCGAGCTGGCCGACGCCAAGCGTTACCTGATTGGCTCGATGCCGCGCATGCTCGAGACCAACGGCGGCATCGCCGGGTTCCTGCACTCCGCCGACTTCTTCGGCCTTGGCCTCGACTTCGACCAGCGCCTGCCGGGATTGCTCGACGCCGTGACTCTCGAGGACGTGCACGAGGTCGCGCGGACGTTCCTCGCGCCCGACCGCGCCGCGATCGTCGTGGCCGGCCCGGCGCCGGAAGGCGCCGGCGCCATCGAGGAGCCGCATCGGTGACGACCGCGGTCTGCTTCGATGTGGACTTCACGCTGATCTACCCCGGCTCGACATTTCGCAGCGAGGGGTATCGCCGTTTCGGCGAGCGGCACGGCCTGGCGCTCGACGAATCGCGTTTCGCGCACGCCGTCTCGGCCGCCGCGCCGATTCTGGACGCGGCACAAGGCGACATCTACGACCCTGCCATCTTCTACCGCTACACGGCGCAGATCATCCGCGCGATGGGCGGTGAGGGGCCCGCCGTCGATCCGTGCGCCGTCGAGATCTACGAGGAGTGGGCGACCAACCAGCACTTCGAGATGTACGACGACGTGCCGGACGTGCTGGCGGAGATCGCCGGGCGCGGCATCCGCATCGGCCTCATCTCGAACAGCCACCGCTGCCTGGCGTCCTTCCAGGAGCACTTCGAGCTGGCCCGCTTCATCACGCGCCGCCGTGTCGTCGTCGCAACACGGCTACCTGAAGCCGCATCCGAGCATCTTCCAGGCGGCGCTGCACCTGCTGGGGGTCCCGGCCGGTGAGGCGGTGATGGTCGGCGACAGCGTGGGCCAGGACATCGAAGGCGCCAGGCGGGTGGGAATGCGCGCGGTGCTCGTGCGCCGGGGCGCCCACGACGAGCCGTTCGGGCGCGACGTCGACGCCGAGGTGCCGGTGATTCATTCGCTGCGGCAGCTGCTGCCGCTGCTGAATGCCGGGTAGCCCCTTGACGTTGAGATTCGACGACCTCACGACCTTCGCGCAGTTCCAGCAGGTCGAGCGCCTCGAAGCCGAGATCTGGGGGCCCATCGACCTCGTGCCCGTGCCGATCATGGCCGTGACCGTGAAGCGCGGCGCGGTGCTCGTCGGCGCCTACGACGGCGACCGGCTGGCGGGGTTCGTGTATTCGTTTCCGGCGTTGAGATACGTTGATGCCGCCGCGCACCCCCACAACCACGAAGGCACGAAGGCACGATGGCGCGATGGGAAGACCGTCGGCCAAGCTTCGCACTGGTCACACACCCTCGGTGTCCACCCGGACTATCGGGGTGCCGGCCTGGGACGCGAACTCAAGCTCGTGCAGCGGGAGCGGGTGCTGGCGCTCGGGCTGGACCTCATCGAGTGGACCTACGACCCGCTCCAAGCGCTCAACGCCAACCTGAACATCGTCGCGCTCGGGGCGGTGGTCGAGGAGTACGAGGAGAACGTCTACGGCGAGTCCGCCAGCCCGCTGCACGGTGGGCTGCCCACCGATCGGTTCGTATGCCAATGGTGGATTCGGCGGCCGCACGTCGAACGGCGGATACGCCGACAGGTTGATCAGAGTGATCGGGTTGGCGAGATCAGGTTGGTGTCACACGAGGTCGCCGACGCGCCGGTGGTGAACGAGACCGCGTTTGACGGCACGTGGCTCGATTGTGGCCGTGCCGATTTGGCGCGCACCGAACCTCGGATTACGGTCGACATTCCGATTGACTTCACGGGCATGCTGACCGCCGACCTTCCACGCGCACGGCGCTGGCGGCTTCACGCCCGCGAGATCTTCACGCACTACTTCCAGGCCGGCTACCGCGTCGTGGACTTCACGCTGCACCGCGAGCACCACCGTGGGCGGTACCTGCTGACCTCAATCCGCCCCGTCGAGTAGAATCCGCGTAATTTCGCAATCTGCAATCTGCAATCTGCAATCTGCAATCTGCAATTTGCCATTCCGAGGCCCCCATGTCCTGTCTGTTCTGCCGTATCGCGGCTGGCGAGATCCCGGCGTCGAAGGTCTACGAGGACGCCGACGTGCTGGCGTTCAAGGACATCAACCCGCAGGCGCCGCTGCACGTGCTGATCGTTCCGAAGCGGCATATCGCGACGATCAACGACGTCGCCGAATCCGATCAGGCGCTGGTGGGCCAGCTGGTCCGCCGGGCGGCCGCGATCGCCGCGGAAGGAGGGCTACGCCGACCGCGGCTATCGGACGGTCTTCAACTGCAACGCAGAGGCGGGTCAGACGGTGTTCCACATTCATCTGCACCTGCTGGCCGGCCGGAGCCTGGGGTGGCCGCCGGGGTAAGAAAAGAATTGCAGATTGCAGATTGACGATTGCAGATTACGAAATTGAGGTATTGGAAGGGGATTGCGCGGGTTGCGGTGATTGTGACGGTGTCTGCCGTCGGGTGCGCTGGAGATGCCCGCCGGGAGGTCTCCCCGCGGGCGGCGGCATGGCAACCGTTTCTCGCCGAGTTCCGGTCGGCCGGAGGCACCGCCGAGACGCGGGGCCGATTTTCAGACGCGGTGACGGATCGGTTCGGCGCGAGACGCTGGCGGCTGATGGGTCGCCCGTGTTTGTGACGATCGAAAACCGCGCAACGGCGCGGTTCTACAGCTTCAGTGGCGGCTCGTGGACCGCACAGCCGCTCGCGCTCGAGCACACGGCTCCGCCCGCGGCTGCGGAATTCTCGAATCTGACTCCTGAACGCGGCACCCGCGGGGGGTTCAAGCTCGTCCGAGTCGTGGCGCCCACAGGCGCCGTGATTCTGCGCGCGCCGGCGCTCAACTACTTCGGGCTGGTGGAGGAGCACGCCGACCCGCCGCTTCGGATCGAGTTTCACGCCGTCCGGCAGGAAGAGCCGCCGAGCGCGCTGTTCGAGCCGCCGCCGGGCGTCTCAGTGGCCCAGTTGCCCTGGCCGCACCCGTGATGCGACCAGCGTCCGCTCGTGGCCCTGGAGATCGCGCAGCACGTCGACCAGCTCCAGCCCGCCGACCTTGCGAATGGCCGCTCGCACGGCATCGCCCTGCCCGAACCCGAACTCCATCAAGAGCACGCCGTTCTCGGTGAGCCGCGACGGCGCCTGCGCCAGCAGCGACCGCGCCTCGTCGAGCCCGTCGGCGCCGTGACCGTAGAGCGCCTGCGCCGGCTCGTGGTCGCGCACGTCCGGGCTCAACGTCGGATGGTGAGATGGCGGGACGTAGGGGGGGTTGGCCACGATCAGATCGAAGGGTCCTGGGACGGAATCGAGCAGCGACGTCTGTACGAATGCCACGCGGTCGGCGACACCCAGGCGCTCGCTGTTGTCGCGCGCGACGGCCAGCGCGGCCGGTGAGATGTCTGTCGCGGTGACAGATGCCGCTGGCAGCTCATGTGCCAGGGTGATCGCCAGACAGCCGCTGCCGGTGCCGACATCGGCGATCGCCCACGGCCGGGTCTTGTCGGGCAGCCGCATCAGGGCCGCCTCGATGATGAACTCGGATTCGGGCCGGGGAATGAGCACCGCCGGCGTGACGCGGAACTCGAGGCTCCAGAACTCTCGATGTCCGACGATGTAGGCCACCGGCTCGCGGTGTTCGCGGCGGACGACCAGCGCCTCGTAGGTCGCGCCATCGCCGGGCGCCAGCGGCTCGTCGCGTCGCGACAGATAAGTTGCGCGGTCCCATCCCCGGTCGTGCCGCGCCAGCAATTCAGCGTCGATGGCCGCCTGATCGGGCGGGATGCCCGCGCGGATGAACCGCTCGCGCGCGGCGACGACGCGCTGCCACAAAGACACCGCTTGCTTACTGCTCCTTGAGCTGTTCGGCCGTGTAGTACGAGATGACGGCGTCGAGCAGCTCGTCGAGGTCGCCGTTGAGCACCGCAAACAGCTGGTGCGTCGTGAAGTTGATCCGGTGATCCGTGATGCGGCTCTGCGGGTAGTTGTACGTCCGGATCTTCTCGGATCGGTCGCCCATGCCGACCTGGCTCTTGCGGTCCCTGGCGATGGCGTCCTGCTGCTTGCGCATCTCGATCTCGTAGAGCCGCGCGCGCAGCACCTTGAACGCCTTCTGCCGGTTCTTGATCTGCGACTTCTCGTCCTGCTGCGAGACGACCAGGCCCGTCGGGAGGTGCGTGAGACGGACCGCCGAGTAGGTCGTGTTGACGCTCTGGCCGCCAGGTCCGCTCGAGCAGAACGTGTCGATGCGGACGTCCTTGTCGAGAATCTGGATGTCCACTTCCTCGGCTTCCGGCAGCACCGCCACGGTGGCAGTGGACGTGTGAATCCGGCCGCTGGCTTCAGTGGCCGGCACGCGCTGGACGCGGTGCACGCCGCTTTCGTACTTGAGGCGGCTGTAGACGCCCCTGCCCTCGATGGACGCGATGGCTTCCTTGACGCCGCCGCCGACGCTGTCGCTGAGCGACATCACCTCGAGCTTCCAGCCCTCGCGCTCGCAGTACCGGCTGTACATGCGGTACAGTTCGCCGGCAAACAGCGCCGCCTCGTCGCCGCCCGTGCCGGCGCGAATTTCAAGCAGGACGTTCTTCTCGTCGTTGGGGTCTTTCGGCAGCAGCAGGACCTTGATCTCCGCCAGCAGCGCCTCGTGCCGGGGCTCGAGGTCCTTCAGTTCCTCCTTGGCGAGCGCGGCCATCTCGGCGTCGCCGCCCCGGGCCAGCTCCTGCGCTTCGACGAGCTGCTGATCGACCGCCACGAACTCGCGGTACTTCTCGACGAGCGGCTCGAGTTCCGCCAGCGCCTTGGCGTGCTCGCGGTACTTGGCGGCATCCGACTGCACGGCCGGATCGGCCAGCAGCGAAGCGAGCTCGTCGTAACGGGACTCAACGGACTTGAGCTTGTCGGAAATCACTCGGGGTCTCAGGGGCTAGAGGTTCTGCGGGCTTTCAATCATCCGCCCGACACCGGCGGCAAGAACGCAATTTCGTCTCCGTCGGCAATCGCGGCGTCCATCCGCGCGTACTCGGCGTTGCGGGCGCCCGACACGGATCCGCGATACGGCGCCATGGCGGGGAAGTCGTCGGCCAGCTGCGCCCACACGTCGGCCAGCGTCGCATTGGCCGGGACGTCGCGCTCGAGCTCCGGCGCTCCCGCGATGTCCTTGAGCCGCGCAAAGAGCCGCACGGTCACGCGCACGCGCGCTTCCTCGCTTCCTGCCGCGCATCCTCGTCGTCGGGCTCGGCCGTGGCGCCTTCGACCCACACGTCGCCGCCGTCGAAGTGCTCGTGCTTCCAGATCGGCGCGATCTGCTTCACCCGTTCGATGACGTACCGGCACGCGGCAAACGCGTCGGCCCGGTGTGCCGATACCGCGACAATCGCGATGCTGGCCTCCGCAATGTCCACGCGGCCCACCCGGTGGTGCACGCCGATACTGGCGCCGGGCCAGAGTTCCGCGATCTCGCCGGCGATGCGGCCAAACGCCTTCACGGCAAGCGGCTCGTACGCCTCGTAGTCGAGGAACGTGACCACGCGGCCCACGTTCTCCGCCCGCACGAGGCCAAGGAAGCTGGTGACCGCGCCGACCGAACCCGCATGATGCGCCACGACGCACTCGATGAGCGTGTCGAGCGACAGCGCCTCGGACGTCACCGCGAAGCGAGCAGCGGACATGACTCTCAAGTATAGCTGGACGGCAACAGGCCGCGAAGCTTCGATCAGGACCGTACGTAGGCCCGAACTTCAGTTCGGGCGCTCCAGGATCACCGGTTCCAGAAGTGGTCCAACGGCCCATGGCCGCCGCCGATCGCCAGGCCGTGCGCGATGGCGCCGGCCACGTAATCGGTCGTCCGCTGAACGGCGTCCGGCAGGGCGTGCCCGAGAGCCAGATTGGCGGCCAGCGCGGCGGCAAAGGTGCACCCGGTGCCGTGCGTGTGCCTCGTCTGCTGGCGCGGGTGACGAAACTCGTGGAACGTGGAGCCATCGAAGAGCAGGTCGACCACCTCCACCTCGTCAAAGTGGCCGCCCTTGACGACGGCGGCCCTGGCGCCCAGGTCCACGAGCCGGCGCGCGGCATCGCGGGCGTCAGCGCGCGTGAGGACCGGTCGGCCCAGCAGCACCTCGGCCTCCATCCGGTTGGGCGTGATCACCGAGGCGCGCGGGACGAGATCGCGCCGCACGCTCTGCACCGCGGCTTCAGCCAGCAACTGGTCGCCGCTCTTGGCGACCATGACCGGGTCGACGACCACGTGAGGGAACGCCCAGCGGGACAGCGCCTGGGCGACCGCCTCGACAATCTCCGGCGTGGCCAGCATGCCGGTCTTTGCGGCGTGAACCGTGATGTCGGAGGCCACGGCGTCGATCTGTGCGACGACAAACTCGGGCGGCACGGCGAACACCCCGCGCACCGACCGCGTGTTCTGGGCGGTCAGCGCGGTAATCGCGCTGGTGCCGTAAACGCCGTGCGCGGCAAACGACTTGAGATCGGCCTGAATGCCAGCTCCGCCGCCCGAATCGCTGCCCGCGATTGTCAGTGCTGTGACCATACGCTAGAATTCCGAACAATATGTACGAATCCCGCCGAGTGCTCCCGTTCATGGACGCGTCGTTGGCGCACGCAGGCGCCGAAAGCTACGCCACGCCCATCAGGGTAGCGGCGTCGCTCTTTGTCGCCGTGTTGACGGCCGCCGCCTCGCAGTTCAGCGTGCCGCTGCCGTTCACGCCAGTGCCCTTCACGCTGCAGCCGATGATAGTGCTGCTGGGCGGCGCCGTGCTGGGGCCGCGGCTTGGGATGGCTGCCCAGATCGCCTACCTGGCCGCGGGTGTGGCAGGTTTCCCGGTATTCGCGTTTTCCCCCGACCTGCCTCAGGGCGCGGCGCGGCTTCTGGGGCCGACCGGCGGCTACTTGATGGCGTATCCGTTTGCGGCGTTTGTGACCGGGATGCTGGCCACGCGCGGATTCGATCGACGCTACCTCACGTCGGTGCTCGCGATGGCCGCCGGGCTGGCGCTGATCTTTGCCGGCGGGGTGACCTGGCTCACGCTGTTTGCGCCTGGCGCCGACGGCCGCTCGCTCAACGCCGCGCTGGCCACCGGTTTCTATCCGTTCGTCGTCGCCGATGCGATCAAGCTGTGCCTGGCCGCAACCGTGATGCCAGTCGCGTGGCGGTTTCTTCGCAGCGAGTGACCGTGTCTCGCGATCACCTGCCGAAGATCAGGAAGTACTGAAACTCGAGGAACGTCTCTCGTGCGAGTAATCTCAACCCGGCTTCCGCCGCCTGTTCCACCACGCGCTCTTCCTTCACGCGCTCGCTGAACGGGGGGCCGGGCCCGCCGCCGTCGCTGCGGAAGTCGACGATCCCGACGCGCCCGCCCGGCTTGAGCGCGATGCCCACGCCACGCAGCAGCGCCACTGGGTTCTCGAACTCGTGGTACGTGTCGACCATCAGCACGGCATCGAGCGCGCGTTTGGGGAGCTTCGGGTCCAGCCGCTCACCGCGGATGTAGAAGACGTTCTTGAAACCTTCGCGATCGACGCGCCGGCTGATCGAATCGAGCATCTGCGGTTGGACGTCCTGGGCGTAGACCACGCCGTTTGGTCCCACGCGTCGAGCCAGCCGCACGGTGAACCAGCCGCCGCCGGCCCCGACGTCAGCTACCGCGGACCGCTCGCCGATGCCGAGCGTGTCCATCACCTGTTCCGGTTTCTGCCAGGCGTCGCGGTCGGGTCCTTCGAGGACTCCAAGGTCTTCCGGGTTGAATAGCCGCCGCGGCCGGTCCTGCGCGCCGAGCGGAAGGCTCGCGACAACGGCGAGTGCGGTGGCTGCCAGCAGCGCAGAACGACCAGCCGTCATGACTTGTCTCCAGGCACGCCAGGCTCGGTCATCGCCTCCGGCGACAACACGCGGTCGAGGCGATCGGCGGGCATGAGCCCGCGCTCGAGGACGAGATCTCTGATCGAGCGGTTCGTGGCGACGGCGGCCTTCGCAATCTCGGCCGTAGTCGCGTAACCGAGGTAGGGGCTGAGGGCGGTGGCAACGGCCGTGCTGCGGTCGAGAAGTTCACGGCACCGGTCGGCGTCTGCCTCGAGGCCCTCGATCGTCCGCGTGCGGAACACGGTGAGGGCCTGCGTCAGGATGCTCGAAGCATGCAGCGCATTCCACGCAATCACCGGCATCATGACGTTGAGCTCGAGCTGGCCGGCGTCTGCGGCCGCTGCAATCGTTGCGTCGCAGCCAATCACCTGGAAGCAGACCTGGTTGACCATCTCCGGCACCGAGGGGTTCACCTTGCCCGGCATGATCGAGGAGCCGGGTTGCACCGCCGGCAGTTGCACCTCCGCGATGCCGGCGCGCGGGCCCATCGCCAGCAGCCGCAGATCGCTGGCGACCTTGCCGACCTCAATCGCCAGCCGCCGCATCGCGCCCGAGACCGCAAGCACGTCGCCCATGCTTTGCGTCACCCGAAAGCGGTTGGCTGCCGGGACGACCGCAAAGCCCGACTCGCGCGCCAGGGCGGCAACCGCAAGGCGCGTGAAGTCGTCGCCGGCGTTGAGCCCCGTGCCAACCGCCGTCGCGCCGAGGTTCAGTTCCAGCAGCTGCCGGGCGCTGTGCTCCACGTCCTCGGCGCCGCGCCGGACGCAGGCGGCATAGCCGCCCAACTCCTGGCCCAGCGTCATCGGCACAGCGTCCTGCAGGTGTGTCCGGCCGACCTTCAACACGTCCTTGAACGCCTGGGCTTTCTCGTCCAGCGCAGAAGCCAGCGCGTGGGCCGACGCCGCCAGCGCCGCAGTCGTCGCAAGCAGCGCCAGACGAGTGACGGTCGGGTACACGTCGTTGGTCGACTGGCCCATGTTGACGTGGTCGTTCGGGTGGACGCGCGTGTAACTGCCGAGCGGCTCGCCGAGCCGCTCACCGGCCCTGTTGGCCAGCACCTCGTTCGCGTTCATGTTGTGCGACGTGCCGGCGCCTGCCTGATAGATGTCGACGACGAACTGGTCGCGCAGCCCGCCGGCCAGGATCTCGTCAGCAGCCGCGATGATGGCGCCGGCAACGTCAGCCGGCAGCCGCCCCAGGGCCAGATTTGCCTCGGCCGCGCACTTCTTCACCAGGACGGTCGCGGTGACGAGGTCCGCCGGGGCGCGCAATCCGCTGATCGGGAAGTTCTCGAGCGCGCGGGTGGTCTGGATGCCATAGTAGGCATCCGCGGGGACGGGCTTGTCGCCCAGGGGGTCCCGCTCGATGCGGACGGTCACAGCAGTACCTTAATCGTCAATCGTCAATCGTCAATCGTCAATTTATAATTCCCCCATGATCCCCGCCTTTTTCGATTCCGTCCTCGACCTGATCGTCAAGACCTCCACCGAGCTGCCCCCGGACGTGCGCGCGGCGATGTCCAGCGCCATGGGCAGCGAAGCGGAAGGCACGCGGTCGGCGCAGGCCCTGAAGATCATCGCGACCAACATCGACCTGGCGGCCAACAACGAGGGGGCGATCTGCCAGGACACCGGCATGCCGACCTTCGAGATCAAGACGCCGGTTGGCGTCAACCAGATCTGGATCAAAGAGCAGGTGCGTCAGGCCGTGGCCGAAGCCACCAGGCGGGGCAAGCTGCGCCCCAACTCGGTCGATTCGATCACCGGCACCAACTCGGGCGACAACCTCGGGCCCGGCACGCCAATCCTGCACTTCGAGCAGTGGGAAAACGACGGCGAGATCGAGGTGAAGCTGATCCTGAAAGGCGGGGGCTGCGAGAACACCAACGCGCAGTACTCACTGCCGACCGAACTGGCGCACCTGGGCCGCGCCGATCGCAGCCTGGACGGCGTGCGCAAGTGCATCCTGCACGCCGTGTGGCAGGCGCAGGGCAAAGGGTGCGCGCCGGGCGCCGTCGGCGTGGCCATCGGCGGCGATCGCACGTCGGGCTACACCGAGGCCAAGCAGCAGCTGTTCCGGACGCTGGACGACGTGAACGGCGACGCGCGGCTCGCCGAGCTTGAAGCCGACGTCATGAAGACCGTGAACACGCTTGGCGTCGGCACCATGGGGTTTGGCGGCGCCGTCTCGCTGATCGGCTGCAAGGTCGGCGTGCTCAACCGCCTGCCGGCCAGCTTCTTCGTGTCGGTCGCCTACGACTGCTGGGCCTTCCGGCGTCTGGGCATCGTCATGGACGCACAGACCGGCGCCATCAAGCGCTGGCTCTATCGCGATCCCGCGTCACCGGTCATCCCGATGATCGACCAGGCCGGGTTCCAGCGCACGGGCAGGGAAGTCCGGTTGACGACACCGCTCGACGAGGCGACCGTGCGATCGCTGAAGGTCGGCGACGTCGTGCTGGTCAGCGGGAAGATGCTGACGGGCCGCGACGCCGTGCACCATCACATCATCTCCCACGAGCCGCCGGTGGACCTGCGCGGCGCGGCGCTCTATCACTGCGGGCCGGTGGTGAAGAAGGACGGCGACACGTGGACCGTCACCGCGGCGGGCCCGACCACCAGCATCCGCGAAGAGCCTTATCAGGGCGACATCATCCGGAAGTACGGCGTGCGCATGGTGATCGGCAAGGGCGGCATGGGCGGCAAGACGCTGGCGGCGCTGAAAGAGTGCGGCGCCGTGTACCTCAACGCGATTGGCGGCGCCGCGCAGTTCTACGCGCGCACGGTGGATCGCGTCGACGGCGTGTCGCTGCTCGAGTTCGGCACGCCGGAAGCGATGTGGCACCTGCACGTCACGGACTTTCCGGCCATCGTCACGATGGACGCCCACGGCAACAGCCTCCACAAGGACATCGAACAAGCGTCGGGAGAGAAGCTCGCTGCGCTCGCGCGAACCACGTGAACCTGTGAACCCGTGAAACCAGTGAACCCGGTTCTTAGAGCCGTTTGAGCGGCAAGCGCTTGAACCCATGGTGCAACGCCGCCTGGTCCAGATCGGCGCTGGCCAGGTCCTCGATGGCGACCAGCGGAAACGGCGTGACCAGCTCGACATCCAAGGTCTTGAGAAATCCTCCGCAGGCCCGGCAGAGCTCTACGCGCCGGCCGGGCCGTTGGCGGTCGGGCACGACCGTCGTGAAGTGCTCGCCCTTTTCGTTGCAGTAGGCGCACCGGTCCACGGCCGGCCGCCACGTGCACGCGCAGAAGGCACAGCGCAGCAGCCGCTCGCCGAAGAAGAACTCCGCCAGCGCTGGCCACGAGCCGCACGCCGGGCAATAGCCCGGGTTCCAGCGCTCGAGCGCCTCGCGCACGGGCGAGTCGGGCTGGCCGTCGCGCAGCGCCGCGCGCTGCTGCAGGTGGACGATGGGCGCGACGACGAGGTCGCCGAGCAGCCAGAGCATGTCCACGACCAGGGCGTGGTCGGCGGCGAGTTGGCGGACGCCGTCCTGGTCGCGCTGGTAGACGAGCGCGAGCAGGCGCGCCGGATCGACCGTGCCCGACGTCAGCGCATCGGCGACGCGGCGCGCGGCGGCATACCCGGTGGCGCCCGTGATGGCTGCGCCCAGGTCGGCCATCACCGGGGTCAGCACATCCACCGGCAGCGGCCCGATGTTGGCCCGCAGCACGGGCAAGCCGTCGGCGAGGTGATCGAGGACGGTGGTTTCTGACGGGATGGGCGAATCCGCGACCAGCGGCGCGACGGCTCGCAGCAGGTCGAACTGAGCGCCCAGAGTCCGCCGCTGGAGCGTCAGGGCGCGTGCCAGATGAGGCGACTCGGTGGCCAGAGTCGTCCAGCGGGCGTCGGCGCGCTGGCGGCGCGCGTCAAGATCAGCGTGTAAGTGATTGACCGGCAATTAGTTGTGACCCGCGTGGCACGCCGGGGAGAGGCCTGCCAAACCTTGATGAGGGCGCCGGACGGCCGCTATAATGAAGCGACGGGAGAGCTTACCAGATGATTAACGTCACCGAGACGGCAGCCTCGAAGATCAACGAGTTGCTGGCCGAAGAGCAGAAGGACGGCAGCGGGCTGCGCGTGTTCGTGCAAGGCGGCGGCTGCTCGGGCTTCCAGTACGGCCTGATGATCGACGAAGGCGGCGGCATGGGCGATCAGATCTTCGAAAGCAACGGCGTGAAGCTGTTCGTGGATCCGATCAGCGTGCGCTACCTTGGCGGCGCCGAAGTGGACTTCGTCGACACGGTCACCGGCGGCGGGTTCACGATCAAGAACCCCCAGGCGGTTTCGACCTGCGGGTGCGGACAGTCGTTCAGCGTCTAAGGCCGCAGTCTGGTCGCGGCATGAACACCACTCCACTCGATCTCACTCGCCTCGGGCCGGAAGGGGGCAAGCGGTCCAGCAAGCGCGATCGTATCGTCGACGTGTTCCTCCGTCAGGAAGGACACCTCAGCGCCGACGACCTGGTGGATCTGATCCGTCGCGAGGATCAGCGCATCAGCCGCGCCACTGTCTACCGCACCTTGCAGTGGATGGTGGACGCCGGTATTGCGCGCAAGGTGGATTTCGGGGAGGGCCGGTTCCGCTTCGAGCACTCGTACCGCCACCCCCGCCATTTTCACCTGATCTGCAAGACCTGCAACCAGTCCTCGGAGTTCCTCAGCTCGGACATCGAGGCGCTCATCGAAGAGGTGGCCGCAGCGCGCCATTTCACCGCGCGGCAGAGTGTCCTGCAGATTTACGGTGAGTGCGAGGACTGCCGCCTGGGCCGCCGCGCGACACCGATCAACGGCGCGACCACCGAGCTGCTCTTCGCACGCGACGCGCTGCGCATCGCGATTGCCACCGAACGCAGCGGCCTGGACTTCTACACGCGGGCGGCGGCCATCACGCGCGATACGCGTGGCCGGACGGTGTTCCAGCGGCTGGCCGAGGAAGAGAAGCATCATCTCGGCACGCTCGAAGCGCGCTACCGCGTGCTGCTCGAGCGTGACGCGCAGCTTGAATCGCGCCCGACCTTCCTGTTCTTCAAGGGCGCGGCCAACGGCCTGTTCTCGGAAGGGGCCGAGCGCCTCAGCCGCGGAGTCAACGACCAGCAGGCCTACCTGATTGGCATCCGGTGCGAACGCGGCTCCCACCGCTTCTTCAAGCGCTACGGAGAGAAGTTCGAGGACTCTGAAGGCAAGCAGATCTTCCTCGAGTTCGCCGACGAGGAACGGCAACACCTGGACCTGCTCATCCGCGAATACAAGGCGCTGGTGAAGCGGCAGGGCCGGGCGCGCGGCAAGCGCAACGGCAGCCGTCCGGTCGGCAAGGGCAGCGCCGCCAGCCGCACGGCGTTGTAGGTGGTCGATCTCCATTCCCATACGACCGCGTCGGACGGGTACCTCGACGCCGCGACGCTGGTGCGCGAGGCCTGGACGGCTGGCATCCGCACGCTCGCGGTCACCGACCACGACACCGTGGCGGCCATTGGACCGGCGCGGGACGCTGCGGCGGCGTTCGGCCTGACGCTCGTCACCGGCATCGAGATCACGGCGATTGACGCCGGCCGCGATGTCCACGTCCTCGGCTACTTCTTCGACCCGGAAGCGCCGGCGCTCGCGCGCTGCCTGGCCGCTCAGCGCACGGCTCGACGGACGCGCCTGCGCGCGATGGCCCAACGCCTGGCCGAGTGCGGCGTTGCGGTGAACATCGACCGCCTGCTGACCGACGCGCCGTCCGAACGCGCGCTGGGCCGGCCTGCGCTGGCCGAGGCGCTGGTCGCCGAGGGTCACGTGCGGTCCCCTCGCGAGGCGTTCGATCTCTGGCTTGGCGAGGGCAGTCCTGCCTGGGTCCGGCGCGAGGGTCCGTCGGTGCGCGAGGTCGTCGACGTGCTGCACGACGCCTCTGGCCTGGCCTCGGTGGCGCATCCGGTGCTGTACGACCGCGACGATGAGATCCCGCGCTGGCGCGACGAGGGCCTTGACGCGATCGAGGCGTACCACAGCGAGCACGAACCCGGCGATGTCGAGCGCTACTGTGCCATGGCCGGTCGTCTCGGTATGCTCATCACGGGCGGCTCGGACTTCCACGGCGAGCTCCCGGGCAGAGCCCGCAAGCGTCCGCGCATTCTCGGCCGCGTGTCGCTGCCTGCCGACGCATTCGACCGGCTCCTCGACGCGCGAAAACCTTAATCGTCAATCTTCAATCGTCAATTTTCGTGCCGCCCACGCCCATTCTCGAATTCTCCAACATCTCGAAGGCCTATGGCGGCCTGCGCCCGCTGCGGCTCCGCGCGTTGTCTGTCACGCCAGGCACCGTCGTGGGCCTGGCCGGGTTCGATCAGACGACGGCCGAGGTGTTCGTGAACCTGGCGACCGGTGCGACGCTTCCCGAGGAGGGCACGGTGCGAGTGTTCGGCCGGGCGACATCGGAGATCGCCGACAGCGCCGACTGGCTCGCCACCGTCGACCGGTTCGGCATCGTCAGCGAGCGCGTCGTGCTGCTGGAGCAGTTCACGCCGCTCCAGAACATCGCGATGTCGCTGACGCTGGACGTCGAGCCGCTTCCCGCTGATGTTCGAGAGCGCGCCGAAGGTCTGGCGCGCGAGGCCGGGCTCGACGGCGATGGCCTGAATCGGCCGGTCGGCGAGGGCGGCGTCGCGCTGCGCCATCGCGTCCGCCTGGCACGCGCGCTGGCGACCTCGCCCGCCGTGCTGCTGATCGAGCATCCCGTGGCCGGTCTCGAGGCGCACGAGATCGCGCCGCTTGCCAGCGACATCTCGCGCGCGGCTGCAACGCGCGGCGTGGCGGTCGTCGTGCTGGCCGCAGAGGCGTCGACAGCGGCGCCGTTTTCGACGAGGGTGCTCACGCTGAACGGGGGAACCGGGGAACTGACGGAGGCTCGCAGGCCGCGGACTGCTTCGGAAAGCTGGCGAGGGCGGTCGAAGGTACACGGTTGATCAGGTTGGGTCAGGTTCGGTCAGGTTCGAGTCAGGTTGAGACTGGTTGCCGCGTCGTGCGCTCCAACCGGTCCAACCTGACCCAACCTGACCCAACCTGACCGAACCTGATCAACTCTATTTCTTCGCCAGCACTCCGCACGCCACGCGCGGCCCCCCACTGACGCCGGACTTCGGCTCGCCGGTGATCCCCTGATCGGGGTTGCCGTGGATGATGATCGCGGTGCCGTCGGCGTCGAACACGGTGACGAGGCTGTCGGTGAGCGTCACGCGCGTGGTCACGCCCGACAGCGTGCCCTTCCCGTCGTCGCCCACGCTGAGATTCGGCAGGTCGCCCATGTGGTAAGGATGATTGGCGTCCGGGTCGGTGTTGCCAGCCGGGCCGGGATCGAAGTGGCCGCCCGCCGCGGTGAAGGCCGGCTCGCATTGGCCGATGGCGTGCAGGTGCACGCCGTGCAGGCCGGGCTTGAGCCCCGAGACGGTCAAGCTCGACGTGCACCGCCGAACCGGTGCCGTGCTTGACTTCGCTGAAGGTGGCCGTGCCGGTGATGCCCTCGCCCTTGATCTGGGCGGTGGCGGTGGCAACCGGCTTGTCAGCGGCCTGGTGGCCGGCGTGCTGCGCGGCGGCGGCGCCGACCATCGTTGCGGACGCAGCCAGTGCGAGAGCAATCAAACGCATGAGCAGGGCCTCCTCTGGGTATGCCTGGGGGCATTGTATCGTTGAAAAGAGGGTATGGATCTGATCGACCGTCTGCTGCTCTTCGATATCGACGGCACGCTCGTCGTGACCGGCGGCGCCGGCCAGCGCGCGATGAACCGGGCCTTCCACGACGTGTTCGGGATTCCCGACGCGTTCAAGGGTGTGGACCTGGCCGGGCGCACCGACACGAGCATCGTGGGCGACGCGTTCACGCGCCAGGGCATGGACGCCGACGCGCACAACACCGCGCGCTTCCGTGAGCGCTACATCGTGTGCCTGCAGGACGAGGTGCCGCGTCCTGGCGCCGGCAAGCGTGTGCTGCCCGGCATCGCGCCGTTGCTCGAGGCTCTGGAGCCCGACGCGCGCAACTTCCTCGCACTGCTGACCGGCAACTACGCCGATGCCGCCGAGGTGAAGCTGGGGCACTTCGACCTGTGGCGTTACTTTCGCTGCGGGGCGTTTGGCGAGGACCACGGCGACCGCAATCATCTCGTGCCCGTGGCCCTGACCCGTGCGCGTGCCTGTGGCCTGCCGCCACACGTCGAACCCGCGCACGCCATCGTCATCGGCGACACGCCGCGCGACATCGCCTGCGCACACGCGCACGGCGCGCGATGCCTGGCGGTGGCCACCGGCGGTTACTCGGTGGACGCGCTTCGTAGTGCGGGAGCCGACGTCGTCTTCGACGATCTCAACGACACGCCCGCCGTGCTGCACGCGCTCGCGCGGTTGTAGGCGTCGATCACAGCAAATCCGGACAAGTCCGCGTCTTCGTGCTCGTGCCTGTGTTGATGGCGGAAGCGCCTGGGAGTCGAACCCAGCCTTCCCGACAAGCGGGAAGCAACCGATTTTGAAGACCGGGAGGGCCACCGGGCCCTGTTCGCTTCCGTGGGGTGTATGCCGTCGTGCAGGTGGGGAGGAAAGTCGGGGCCCGGCCCCGACGTGGTGTGCGGGGCCGGGAGTGCCAGACGCGGCTCAGTTCTCGATCAACCTGACGTCGCCTGCCCTGGGCCCCTTCGCCGAGTCTTCCACTTGAAATTCCACGCGCTGGCCTTCGCGCAGGAGCTCGAACACGGCGCCGCGCACCGAGCTTCGGTGGAAGAAGTGCTCCGTCCCGCCCTCGTCGCGGATGAACCCGAAGCCTTTGTCGATGAGGAGCCGTGCAATTGTGCCGGTCGGCATACCCGTGACCTCCGCTGGACGCGCCCCTGGGCGAATCCCAGAGGGTCGAGCCACTTGGTGCCAACCCGTTTTCGAACCGGGGGCGGCCCCGGTGTTGCTCGAGAGCCCTTGTCCCTGGCAGGACCGCAGGCCCACTGACGTCCCGATGGCGGACTATAGGGACTTCAGATCCGAAAAGTCAAGGGACCGTAAGAGTTACAGGACGTGTAGAGTTTTGCTGTGCGGAAGGTCCTGATCGCGATGCTGGTGCTGGCGCTGGTCGGCACGGCGGGTCTGATTGCCGCCGTACCGACGGAGCGCCGACGGCTACTTTTCGCCGCAGTTCACTCCCGACGGCGCCGCGGTCGTCGTCGTCGTGCGCCAGGCACGCGCGCTGGTGCTCGGGTTCGGCTACGAGATGTTCACGCCGCCGGCGCGCGTGCTGGTCACGCGCGACCGATTCTCGGTTGTGCGCGTCGCCCTCGCCGACGGTCGCATCGAGACCCTCACGGCATTTCCGGCATCGCCGGTTGAAGGCACGTGGATCCAGACCTATCGACCGAGCCTGTACGGCAGCGCGCACGGGCATCTGCGCTGGGCCACGCCCGAGGCGCTCGAGTACGAGATCGGGGTCACGATCCCGCGTCAGCCGACCAGCGACACCTACGTGACGCGCCGCCGGTGGGATGGCATCAAGGCCAGCTGGATTGAAAGCGCGCCGTGGGAACGGGGATACACAGCCATGGGGGGCGACGAGGCGTCGCAACTGAGCGGCGATCGCGAAGTCGTTGCCATCCGCGCCGGTGGCGCCATGCCTTGCGCGGTCGTCATCGTGACAAAGGGGCAGGCCAAGGCGCAGGCCGTCCTCGAGACGGCAGAATGCCGCGAAGCGCACCCGGACGGGTACGACGTCACTGCGCTGGCCGACGTCCTCCGCCGCCCCGAGATGGAACGTATCGCGCATCTCGAGCGCACGCACCAGGATCTGGTCGCCTCGGCACGCGCGCGAGGCTTGTCCGAAGGGGACGCGGCGCTCGAGGCGATCCGCGGCATGCAGCGCCTCGGGCTCTATCCCAAGCCGTCGACGATGGTCGCCACGCGCGCCGTGCAGGCACCGGCCGGCGCGGCGGTGTTTGCGATCTCCGATGAGGAGTTTCGCGTCGGCCTCTTCACGGACATCCGCGAGGCGCTCGATCGCCCCGGCGAGGAGGTCGAAAAGGCCGGCGAGTACGTGATTCACCGCGACTTCGACACGAGCCGGCAGATCAACCAGCATCTCGCGGACCGTCAGGACCGAGAGTTCTACGTCCAGGCCGACGGCGCTCTCTGGCGGCTCGTTGTGGACTACCGGTGATCGCCGCGATTCCGGGCATCGTGCTCGCCGCCGGCGCGTCCCGCCGGATGGGTCGGTCAAAGGCGCTGCTTCCGCTCGGCGCTTCCGGCCTGCCATTTGCGCGCGTCGTCTGCGACACACTGAAGGCGGCGGGCGTCTCGCCCATAGTCGTCGTCACACGCGCGGAGCTGGTCGACTCGCTGGAAGGGGTGTTGCCCGCAACGGAGCTCGTCGTCAATCCGGACCCCGACCGGGGCCAGCTCTCGACGTTGCTCACCGGCCTCGAGGCGCTCGGCGCCCCGGCGGCCGCATTGATGACGCTGGTCGATCTGCCCCTGGTCCACGTCACCACCGTCGAAGCGCTGCTGGCGACCTGGCATCAGACACACGCTCCGCTGGTCCGACCCGTGTGTCGAGGGCGTCACGGCCATCCCGTCATCTTCGGGGCGCCACTGCTCGACGCGTTGCGCTCGGCCGACGTCGGCGCCGGCGCCAAGCCTGTCGTTCATCGGTTCCTCGCCGACGCGGTGACCGTGCCCGTGGACGATCCGGCAACAATCGAGGACATCGATACGCCGGAGGAGTACGAGCGCCTGGGACGCCTCTGACGGCCTGCACACTACGTGCGTCCGAAGGCTTGACACTGCGTGCCCATCGCGGTATCCCGGTGGCGAAATGGCAGACGTCGCGCTTGTCGAGCAACGTCTGAGACAGGGGCTTTTCTACGCCGCCGCGGACGCGGTGCGTCCACTCGACGTCAGTCAAACAACCGATCCGTGGTGCCTGGCCCTCGCCGCCGAGGCCTACGAGCGGACGGGCCGTGCCGTGGAGGCCACCGCTGCGGTCGCGGGCGTCTGCCGGCGGGGACCGATGGCCACACGCGCTCTGGCGCGCGCGTTGATCGTCCGAGGCGTGCTCGAACTGGAGCGAGGAAACGCCGACGAGTCCATCGCGACGCTCGAACACTCGCACGCCGTGGCCGACCGGGTTGGCTCGCCGGCCGAAGTGTGCTGGAGCCAGCTCCGGCTGCTGCTGTCGAGATTCGACGCCGAGCCCGGCCTCGATCTCGACGCCGCGGTTTCCCAGACGCGGCTGACCGTCGAACGCTTCGGCGAAGCCAACGCAGTCATCGCGCTCCACGTCTTCGCGTCTGAGGCCTACGCCAAGCGCGGTGTGCTCGCGCCGGCCCGGCGCCACCTCATCGCGGCGCAGGATCTGCTCCGCCTGACCGAGAACCCCTGGCTCGGCGGGCTGATTGCCATCGGCGGCTTCTGCCTGTCGTACCTGGAAATGGACTATGCGGCCGCGGAGAACGCCGCCAAGCAGGCGCTGCGGCTGTCTCGCATCTCGGGTCACTTGCGCAGCGAGTTTGCCGCCATCATCGACCTGGCGCACGTGTGGATCCAGTTCGGACGGCTCGACGATGCGGGGCGGATGCTGCGCCGCGCATCGAACATGTGCGACCTGAGCCCCAGATGCCGCGACTGCGTGCGCGACGGGTTGGCACAGCTCGAACTGCATCGCGGCAATCTGGGGAGCAGCCGTCACCTCGTCGACGAAGTGTTGGCGTCGACCAGCCCGCGCCACGCGTATCCCCGCGTGTGGGGTGCGCTCACCAAGGCCGAGATGTTGTTGCGGCAGGGTCTCTATCAGGAGTGCCAGGCGCAATGCGAAGCGGCGCTCGCGGCGTTGCCCGTCCCAACCGACAGAGGACTCGCGCTGCGATTGCGGCTCATCTTGTCCGAGGTGCTGGCACAAAGCGGCTCGTTCACCGAGGCGGGGCGCGTGGCCGTGCTGGCACGTCAGGACGCCGCCAACTCGTCGCTGGGTCTTCAAGCGGAGCTGAACCATCGCATCGCCAACGTGTTGTCGCTCGGCGGCCTCGAATTGCAGGCGGAAGCGCTCGAGGATCGCGCGCAGCGCCTGGTGGCGCCCACACTGAAGCGGCCCGTCGCGGGCGGCCCGCGCCGCACGTCGAGGGGGCACGACCTCGACCGCGCCGGCGACGCGAGCACGCGCGTGCTCGACCGCACCGCGGCGATCTTCGAGCAGGCCGGCCGGCCGGAACTCGCCGCGGCGGAGGTGGGCCGCCTGCTCGACGATCTCGACTGCTGCGTGCGATGGGCGGTCGTGCACGAGACCGGCGCCAGCCGCTTTGTCGCCGAGGCCAGCGGCCCGATGTCGCCGGCCGACCTGCGCGACCTGCTCAACAACCCGGCTGTGTTCAGCATCGACTTGTTCGATCGTGGCGGGCACCACTTCTCGATCGTCGCCGAACCACGCCCCTCGATTGCCGCCACCGAGAGCTTTGCGGCGGTCCTGCGACTGGCGCGCCACTACGCGTCGGCCCAGGCCGACCAGCCGCCGACGTCAGACGCCGACTCGAGCGCGGTCGCATCCGTCGCGATGACGGGCATGGGCGCCGTCCTGCACATCGCGCGGCGCGTCGCCGACTCGGACGTGCCGGTGCTGCTGCTCGGCGAAACCGGCGTCGGCAAGGAATGGCTCGCGCGGCGCATTCACGAGTGGTCCAGACGGGAGCGCTCGCGCTTTGTGGGGTTCAACTGCGCGGCGGTGAGCCGGGAGATGGTCGAAGCGCAGTTGTTCGGCCATCGCAAGGGCGCGTTCACCGGCGCCATCGACGGCTCGGTCGGCGTCATCCGCGGCGCCGACGGCGGCACGGTGCTGCTCGACGAGATTGGCGACGTGCCGGCCGACTGCCAGGCCAAGCTGCTGCGATTTCTCGAAACCGGCGAGGTGCACGGCATCGGCGAGGTGCTGCCCAGCCCCACCAACGTGCGCGTTCTGGCCGCGACCAACCGTCGTCTCGAAGACCTCACCGCCACCGGCCTGATGCGCCCCGACCTGTTCTACCGGCTCAGTGTCGTCCGCATCGAGATCCCGCCCCTGCGCCAGCGGCGAGACGAGATTCTTCCCCTGGCCGTCGAAGCGCTGCACAAGTTCGCCAAGGAGTCTCGAAAGGGACAGCTGCGACTGTCAGAGGCCTGCCGAGAAGTGCTGGTGGCCTACGACTGGCCGGGCAATGTGCGACAGCTCGTCAACGAACTGCGGAGGGCCGCCGCGCTCGCGTCCACCGACGACACCATCGAACCACGGGACCTGTCGCCGGAGATCGGCGTCACGCCCCCGCCACGCGCCACGCCGCCGTCGCAGGTCACCATCGAGCTCGATCAGTCGCTGGCCGAAGCGACCGACGAGCTCGAGCGCGCCTCCATCATCCGCGCGCTGGAGCTCTGCCACGGCCGCCGCGAGCAGGCGGCAGCGCTGCTCGGCCTCTCGCGCAAGGGCCTCTATCTGAAGTGCCAGCGGTTGAACATCGAGCTGTCGGACGCACTGGCAGTCAGGAGCCAGGAATAGCCTCAGTAGGTCCGAAACACCGTTGCCAGCTCGGCCGGGCCGTCGCCGCGGGCCAACGCAAGCATCAGGAGGATGCGGGCCTTCACGGCCGAAAGCGTCCCGGCAGGGATCGTGCCTTTGGGCACATCGGCCGCAGTCAGAACGCCATGAGCCACCCGCGACGCGACGACGACGGGGATGCCGGCGCGGCGCGCGGCGTCGAGCGCATCGGCTTGTGCGGCCGTGACCGCTCCCGCGCCGGCGGCAGCAATCACCAGGCCCCGCGCGCCAGCGCGAGTGGCAGCGTCCACGAGATCGCCCGGCGCCTGCTGATACGTCAGCAGCACGTCCACGCGTGGCAGCTGGGTCAGCGCGCCGAGGTCGAACACCGGCGGACGCGCCGTGCGCGCCATCCCTGCCAACGCCACGCGCGTGCCGTTGACGCGGCCGATCGGCCCTTCCCCGGTCGAGACAAACGCCTCGAGCGAGGTCACCGATTGCTTGGCGGCGTCGCGTGCGCGCAGCACCTGGCCGCCCATCACGACCAGCGTCCCACGCCGCCGGGCGTCCGGATCGACGGCCACGCGCACGGCATCGGTCAGATTGCGTGGGCCATCCGCGCCTGCATCAGACGGCCGCCGCATCGCGCCCGTGACGACGACGACGCGGTCGCTGCCGACGGTGAGGTGCAGCCACCAGGCCAGTTCCTCGAGCGTGTCGGACCCGCTTGTGACGACTACACCAGCCACGTCGCCGCTGGCCAGTACGTCGTTGACGCGCTTTGACAGCCGCACCCAGTCGGCCAGCGTGAGCTCGACGCTGCTGACGTTGGAGAAGGTCTCGGCCTCGACCCGTGCAATCGCCGATACCGACGGCACCGAGTCGACCAGCGCCGATCCAGACAGACGGCCCGCGGCGTGGTTGGAGATGGTCCCACCGGTGGCGATCACGCGCACGCGCGGCAGGGGGGCCGCCACGAGCGGCCACGCGCAGGCCACGGCCATCAACGCCCCGGCCACGAGGCGCGCACGCGTCGCAACAGGCGGCGTCACGACTCGATTATGAACTGACCGGTGTCGTTGCCGTCCGGTACGCCAGGGCAAGCCACTTGCTCAACTGGCCAGCGGCGGCATCAGGGGTCGTGCCGTAAAACGGCATCATCGCCGTCGGGACCCCGGGTGCCCGGACGATCTGCGCGCGCCAGCGGTTGCTGGCCACGGCAGACACCTCGATGTGGTAAAGGCGGCCGCCGATGATCTCGTCGAACCGCTGGACTGGCGGGGTGCGAAACGGTGCTGGGGTTGAAGACACGGCAGTGATTGAGCGCCTCCGATCGTGTGCGAAAGAGCCGTCATTCTTCTGCAGGCGGTTCGCTCACACAAGCGAAGGGACTCACGAAGCGCGCGTCCACAGGCCATCGCCGGCTGGAAAGCCTATGTGGGGGCGCGATCTTTTTTTCGCCCCGACATGTCGTCCACAGGAGATGCACGGTTCTTCCACAAGATTTCCACAGGCAGGACGCGCGTGTGGTCCCTTGACCCTGGAAGGTGCAGACACTACGCTCAGATCGTCCTTCTGGAAAGTGATGGCACTGCCTTGGCGCAACTCGTGGAACAGACCGGCAACAGCCGTGGCGCTCTGCGTCGTGGCAGCCGCGCCGGCATGGGCCGACGAGCCTCCGCTGTTCCGCCTGTTTCTGAAGGATGGCCCGGTCATCACGTGCCTTGGCGAGTACGCCAGACTCGACGCGCACGTGGTGTGCAGCCTGCCCATCGACGGCGCCGAAGCCACCGAACTGGTGTCGTTGCGCGCCGACAGCGTCGATTGGGTCCGCACCGAGGACTACACGGTTGCGCTGCGCGCCGCGCGTTACGCCGAGGCGAGGGGCGAGCACGACTTTGCCGAGCTGAGCGGCGAGGTCGCCCGCCTCCTCAACGAAGTCGGGCAGACCACAGACAACGCCCGGCGGCTGGGCCTGGCGCTCGAAGCCCGGCGGCGGCTCTCCGAATGGCCCGCGCGCCATCACAATTATCGTGCCTCCGACGTGCAGCAGATCCTGCAACTGGTCGACGATGCGATCTCGGATTTCCGGGCGGCCGCTGGCGCGCAGCAGTTCGACCTCGCGCTGCATGCCGCGGTCGCGGCGCCCGTGCCGACTCGCTTGCTTCCGCTGCCCACTCCGGAGGAGGCCGTCACGGCTGCCGTCGCCGTGGCCGAACGAACCGCGAGCGCCGGCGAGCGCGTGTCGCTGCTCGAGGCGATTGCCGCGACCATCGCGCGACTGGGCGAGCGGCTGCCCGTCGCGGTCCGCGACCGGCTTCGGGCGCTCGTCGGTGAACGGCTGGCGGAGGAGCATGCCGTCGACGCGGCCTACGCGCGAATGGCGGCCCAGGTGGCTCAGACGGTCCAGGACCGCCGCTGCGCGCGCCGATGTTCGCGGCGTCGAGCGCGCCTTGACCAGCATTGAAAAGCGCGACGCCAGGTTGGGGCAGAAGCGTCCCGATCGGGTGGCGGCGATTCTGGCCACGGTGCAGGCCGATCTCGACGCCGCGCGGAGGCTCCGCCTCGCTCGCGATCAGTGGGCCGTGAAAGCCGTGGCCTACAAATCCTACAAGCGGTCCGTGCGGGCGCCGCTCGGCGAGTTGTCGCTGATGGCGCGTGGGCTCGACGACATCAAGCGGCTGGCCGGACCGACATCGCCGGTGCTGGCTGCAGCTGACTGCACGGGCCGCCGCGGCCATTCGCGGGTTGGGCGTTGTCGTGCCTCCCACCGATTTGGCCTCGGTTCACGGGCTGATGGTGAGCGCCGCGCAGCTGGCGGCGCAGGCCGTCGCGGTACGGCGGGACGCGGTCTCCAGCGGCGCGATGGATCGCGCGTGGCAGGCCAGTTCAGCCGCTGCCGGCGCGTTGATGTTGCTCGACCGCGCGCGCAAGGATCTCGAACGCGCGCTGGTGCCGCCCGTCCTGTGAACCCGGTCGAGCGCACTCCGACCCTGCTCGACCGCACGCCCGTGAGCCTCCGCCTTCATCGCGCCTCGACGCTGCACGCATTTCGTCAGACGCTGATCGGCCTGTTGCCGTTGCAGGACGTCGATGAGGCGCGTGCGACGGTCGTGATCGTGCCGACGCGATCGGCCGCGGCGTTGCTGCAGCGCACGATCGAAGATCGGCTCGAGCCGGGGCAGGCGGCCGTGCTGCCCGACCTGCTCACCCGGCGCGACTGGTACGAGCGGCTTGCCGAACGCGCGGCGCAGCCGCCGCGGTGGCTCGGGCCTGTACGAGCGCGACGTGCTGATGGAGGCGGCCGCGCACGCCGCCATCACCGATGGCGCGACGCCGCCATTCCACCTGAGGTCCGGGCTCATCGGCGAGGTGGTCGGCCTGTACGACGCGGTGCGGCGACAGCGCCAGGACATCGCCTCGTTCGAGCGATTGGTGCTGGAGCCGCTGGCACTGGAGGCAGAGTCAGAGGGCGACGCCGGCGCGGAGCGCATGCTGCGCCAGACACGGTTTCTGGCCGCGACGTTTCGAGGCTACGAGATCCGCCGCGACGCCCTGGCCGCCCACGACGAGCACACCTTGCGCGAATGGCTGATGACCACGCGGCTGGCGCGGCCCTGCCGCCGGGTGGTTGTCGCCGTTGCCGACCAGACCCGCGACGACAACGGCCTGTGGAACGCAGACTTCGATCTGCTCGCGCGATTGCCCGATGTGGAAGCCGTCGAGATCGTGGCCACCGAGGCCATGCTGGCCACCGGCTGGTACGAGCGCCTGCACGAACTGCTCCCGGCCTTTCTGCGAGTCAGACCTCTCGTGACGTGTCCTTCGGGTCTGACCCCAACCGCGAATTCGCTGGAGGGTTTTGACGCGCCGCGCCTGCTCGTGCCCGCTGGACCGACCCTGGCGGAGCGCCGAACGGGGGCTGACGCCAGGCCATTTTTCGTCAGCCGCGATCGCGAGGAGGAACTGCGCGATCTGATCCGCCGGGTCCGCACGCTGCAGCGCGACGAGCGGACGCGCCTGCCGCTGGGCCGCATAGGCGTCGTCTTTGACCGGCCGTTGCCTTACGTGTACCTCGCGCGCGAGGTCTTCGCGCAAGGCGGTGTGCCGTTTGATGCGCGCGACGCGCTGCCGCTCGGCGCCGAGCCGTTCGCCGCAGCCGTGGACCTGGTGCTGGCGTGTGCGGCGGCCACGTTCAGCCGGCCCGCGCTGGTCGCGCTGCTGAACTCACCCCATCTTCGGTTCGTGCCGCCCGACGACGAGCGCCCGATCGATCGGCTCGACGTCGCCGCGCTCGACGCCGCGCTCGAAAACGGCGACCACCGGGGCGACGCCGACAGGCTCGACGCGCTTGCCGACGGGTGGATCGACGGCAGCCTCAGGTCGCGCTTCGATCGCTGGGACGCCTCCGCCGCTGCCCGCGCCGCAAGGGCAGGCGCGTCGGTCATCCGCGAGTTGACGCCGCTTGCGACGGCCGACGCCGCCAGCGTTCAGCTCGAACGCCTGGGCGGTTTCCTGGAGCGCCACCTCAGCGTCGTCGAACACGACGACGAGCTTCGGCCCCGACTGCTCCGAGCTCAGCAGGCGGTGCTGGCCATCATTGCTGGACTCGCCGAGGCGCACCGGGCGCATCACGATCTGCTGTGGACGCTGGGCGAGCTGGCCGCCGACCTGCGCCATCGCATCGAGGGGCAGACCTTCACGCCGGAGACCGGCGAGCCAGGTGTGCAGCTGGTCGACGCGGCCGCCGCGCCCTTCGGCAGCTTCGACGCGCTGCACCTGGTTGGGCTGGTCGACGGCGAATGGCCGCGCCGCCAACGCCGCAACATCTTCTATTCCCCGGGGCTGCTGACCGCGCTGGGCTGGCCGGCAGAGCACCCCGATGCGCTGGCGCCGGCACGGGCGGCGTTTGTCGACTTGTTGCAGTCGCCGACCGCGCACGCATCGGTCTCGACGTTCTCGCTCGAAGACGACGCGCTGGTGGAGCCGTCGAGTTTGCTCGACGACATCGGCCGCGCGGGCTTGACGCCGATTCCGCTCGACGTGCCGGACGTCCGCGTCTTCCAGGACGAAGCCCTCGCCTTCGCCGGTTCGCATGCGGCTTCGGCGCAGCAGGCGTCGCCTTCTCGTGCGGCAGCGCACGCTCGATGCTCGCCGAGGCGCTCCACGGCGAGGCCGCCCAGTGGGCGGCGCTGCGCGGCTCGCGCTTGCCAGCCACGCTGCCGCGCTTCCACGGCGCTTCCGGGCCACAACCGCCGCGAGCGCGCTCGGTCAGCGCGCTCGAGCTCTACGCGCAGTGTCCGTTCAAGTTCTACTCGCGCTACGTGCTCAGGCTCGCCGAGGAGCGTGACGACGACGACGCGCTGTCGCCGCTCGAACGCGGCCGCATGCACCACGAGCTGTTCGAGGCCATCTTCTCCGCGTGGCAGTCGCGCGGCCACGGGACCGTGACACCCGAGCTGCTCGACCAGGCCCGGACGCTGGCGCTGGAGACCATGGAGGCGCACCTGGCGCGCCTGTCGCCGGTTGATGCCGCCCTGGAGCGGACGCGGCTGGTTGGTTCGCCGGTCGCCCCCGGGCTCATCGACGTCGTCTTGCGCCTCGAAGCCGAGCGGCCGACCGCAGGTTGTCGAGCGCCGGCTCGAACACAAGATCGACGGCGTCTATCGCTTTCGCGGCGCCGACGGCGTGCGCGAGATCGAAGTGCGGGGCATTGCGGATCGCATCGACCTGCTGGCCGATGGCACGTTCCGAGTGCTCGACTACAAGGCCAGCCGGCCGGGCTCCACTCTGCAGATCGCGCTCTACGCGACGTGCGTCCGGCAGAAGCTGCGCGGCTATCGCGGCCGCGACTGGGAGCTGGCCGAGGCCGCCTACGTCGCCTTCCGCGGCGACAAGACCGTCGTGCCGCTGACGACCCGCCCTGCCGACAACGAACAGGCGCTCGAGGCAGCGGAGCAGGAAGTCGTGGCCATTGCCGATGCGATCGCCCGCGGGGAGTTTCCGCCGCGTCCCCGCACGCGGTCGCTTTGCCAGAGCTGCGCGTTTGCGGCCGTGTGCCGCAAGGACTACGTGGATGCCGACGAACCCGCGCCTGCCATTTGAGGAGCAGCCCGCCTCCGCCGAGGCTGCGGCGGGCAGGCCCGACACTCTGGCACCCGGCGCATCAGACGCCGCCGATCGCGCCGACGCCGTCGACCCGCGGCTGAACATCGTCCTCGAGGCGTCGGCCGGCACAGGCAAGACGCGCGTCCTGGTGGACCGCTACGTCAATCTCGTACGCGCCGGCGTCGAGCCCAGGCACATCCTGGCCATCACCTTCACGCGCAAGGCCGCCTCCGAGATGCGCGAGCGCATCCTGGCAACGCTTGGCCGCGTGGCCGAGGAGGGCGGCATCGACCAGCGCCGCTGGCGGATGCTGCGGGAGCACCTGCCGGAAATCGCCATCAGCACCATCGATGCCTTCTGCCTCTCGCTGCTGCGCGAGTTTCCGCTCGAAGCAGGGCTCGATCCCGGATTCGGCATGGCCGACGAGACCGAAGCGTTGCGCCTGACAGACGAGGCGCTGGATCGAGCGCTGCGCATCTGCCGCGCGGTGGCGCGCGAGGACACGGCCGTGGCGATGGTGTTTGCCGAACTGGGCGACCTGCAGCTGCGGGCGGGCCTCTCCGGGCTGCTCGACCGGCGGCTCGTGGCCGGCCCGATTCTGGATCGCGCCGTGCGGCCCACGCCACGCGAGCTGACGCCGGAACGGGTCGCCGGCGACGCCGTCAGGCGACTGGTCGCGACACTGGGCGGTGTCGAGGGCGGACTCGAGCGCTTTCTGGCGACAGGGCCGGTGCGCCATCCGCGATATCGGTTGTTTGCGGCCGACGTGAAGAAGGCGGTTGGGGCGATTGGGAGCCGCCTCCGCCGAGGCTACGGCGGGCACGCGTGAGGCTGGTGAGGCGAGCCGGATCAGGTTGCTCATCGACGGGATCGACGACTACTTCTTCACGAAGAACGGCACGCCGCGCAAGAAGTGGACGACCTACAAGGCCGACGATGGCGCTGGACAGCCGCGCGCTCAAGAGCCATCGCGCGGCCGCGACACAACTGGCCGAGCCGCTCGGCGATGACCTGCGTGCGTTCCGCCGCGACCTGAACGCCGTGCTCACGCGCGGCGTGTGGAAGCTCTTTCGCATCGCGCGCGACGAGTATCGCCGGGTGCTCGACGAGCACGCCGTCGTCGATTTCCCCGAGGCCCTCGAACGCGCGCTCGGCCTGCTGGCGCAGCGTGGCGAGTTCACGCGATCGCGGTACCTGCTCGAATCACGCTATCACCACCTGCTGGTGGACGAGTTCCAGGACACCAGCGACGCCCAGTGGCAGCTGGTCTGGCACCTGGTGCAGTCGTGGCGCGAAGGCCTCGGCATGGAGCAGGATCTGGCGCTTGCGCCCACGATCTTCGTCGTCGGCGACCGTAAGCAGTCGATCTACGGGTTCCGCGACGCCGACGCGCGCGTGCTGGCGCGGGCGGCGGTGCAGATCCGGCAATTGCGGGGCGATCGGGACGTCAGCCGCGCGATTCGCCAGAGCTTCCGCGCCGTCCCTCCCTTGCTTTCGTTCACCAATGACCTGTGCGCGGCCCTCGACAAGCGCCTCGATCGCGACGACGCCTTCACGTACGACGAGCGCGACGAGTTCCCCGTGCCCGCAAGTCGAGTCCATCGAGCCGGAGGGCCGCTCTTGGCCTGATTGCCGCTCCGGACCTCGAGTCCCAGGCCTCCGCCGTCGCCGACGAGATCGCGCGTGTGATAACCAGCGGCGTCGTGCGCGATCGCCAGACGGGCGTCGCCAGGCGGGCCGTTGCCGGCGACATCGCGATCCTGTTTCGCACGCGCGACGGGCACCAGGCCTTCCAGCGTGCGCTCGAACAGCGCGCCATTCCCAGCTACGTGTACAAGGGTCTGGGCTTCTTCGACGCCGACGAAGTCAAAGACGTCTTCGCGCTGTTGCGCTACCTGGCCAATCCCGTCTCCGAGCTGCGAGCGGCGGCGTTCCTGCGGTCGCGGTTTGTGCGGTTGTCTGATGTCGCGCTCGTGCGGCTGGCCCCCGGGCTGGCGGCCGCGATGGTTCGTCCGGCCGACTGCGACGACGAGCTCGACGCCGACGACCGTGCAGTACTCGCGGCTTTGCGCCGCGTCGTGCCAGCGTGGCTGACACTGGCAGATCGCATCCGCCCGTCGGAGCTCCTCGACCACGTCCTGGCACAGACCGCATACGCCTACGAGCTCGGCAGCCTTGATGAAGGCCCGGCCCGTCGTCAGGCGCGCGAGAACCTCAAGAAGGTGCGGGGGCTGGTGCGCCGGATCGAGAATCGTGGCTACGCCACGCTGGCGCGGGTGGCCGATTACCTCGATCGCCTCTCGGCGGGTGACGAATCGGCTGCGGCCGTGGATGCCGTCGACTCGGTCAATCTGATGACGGCGCACGCGGCCAAGGGCCTGGAGTTCCCTGTGGTCTTCCTGGTGAACCTCGGGCGCGGTGGCGGCGGCGGTCGCGACCCGATTCGTGTGGCGCCACTCGAACACGACGAGGAGATTGCGGTCTCGGTAGGGACATTCCGCTCGGCGGCCGACGATGACGCGGCCGATCGAGACCGGGAGGAGCTCAAGCGCCTTCTGTATGTCGCCGTCACGCGCGCGCGCGATCGGCTGTACCTGGCCACGACGCTCGATGACCGCGGACGCTTCGAGGTGGCCAAGGGCGGGCTCGGCGACGTGCTGCCAGCCGATCTTCGCGCGGTCTTCGAGCGGGCCGCGGCGACGCCTGCCGACAGTGCTGACGGATCGCTCGTGTGGCAGGGCGCATCGGCCGTTCACAGATTCGCGCATGTCGTGCCGGCGGCGCGACCCGGTTCCGCTCGAGATCGACCGGTCCCCGGAGGAGGTGGTCGGCGAGTTCACGCGACTGATGGCCGCGCCCTCGCCGGCGCGCGCACGGATCAGCACGGTTGGCGTCGGGTCAGCGATCGACTCGCCGCCGTTGCCGGAGCCGGTCGTCGATGCTCCCGACCCCCGCCGGCTGGGGACGCTCGTTCATCGCCTTCTCGAACATGACGCCCTTGGCGGGGGCCTGGACGCCGCGGCGCTTCGGCACCTGGCCGAGCGCCTCCTGGACGGCGATGACCGTCGTGGCATTGCCAATCCGCGGCGACTGGTCGACGCCGCGCTGCTGATCGTTGGGCAAATGGCCCAGAACGAGGCTCTCGCGGGCAGTTTGAGCGGGCCGCGGTGGCACGAAGTGCCGCTCGCATATCACGACGGCCAGCGAATCTGGCGGGGCGCGCTCGATGCCCTGGTGGCACCCGGACCCGGCCGGCGCGAGGTTCTCGAGTTCAAGACCGGCCGCCCGCGAGCCGCGCACGAGGAGCAGTTGGCCCTCTACGTGGCGGCGATTGCCGCTCTGGCTCCCGGGCTCGAGGTGAGTGGGCGGGTGGTCTATCTGCACGCTCCGCATGGGTGATCGCACCGCGCCGGGCACGTTTCTTGTTTACGGCGGCCTCGGCTATCTCCTACAATCGGGCTGTTATTCGTGTCTTCGATTGATACAGGAGAGAGGAGCGCCTCAGTGGCCTTGACCTGCCCGAACTGCGGGAACGATAAGAATTTCCTCGTGAAGTCGCTGCAAATGCACGTCGTGCACGTGGAAGATGCGCGCGTCGAAGTGTCTGAAGAGAGCCGGCCGGCCGTGCTCGAAGTGCTGTGCGACGAGTGCGATAGCGCCCTCAAGCTCGATGAGCTCGACGACACCATCCGCAAGGAAGTCCTGTTGACGATCGGAGCCCGTTAGACGCCTTCGGTCGACCTACGAGGCGGCGTTTCCGTCCTCAATTTCCTCGAAGTAGTCACAATCGGGACAGACCCACTCGAAGTAGGTCGACGTGCGCTCCTTGGCGCTGCCGGGGACGCGGTCCACGACTGTGCGCTCCACCCGGCGCATCATCTCGCCGCACAGCGGACACTCGCGCGTGTCCTCGATCATGCCGGGAGCACCGCTTCATCGTCGGCCCGATCTTCCTCGTAGCCGCAGAGCAGGCACTGCAGGTGCAGCGTCGGCGTCAGCGCCGAATCGCCCAGGGCGACTTCGGAACTGGTGAGCCGTTCGAGGGCCACGGGCTGGAGAATCCCACCGCAATCCGGACAGGTCGCGACGAGTGAGCTGGTCGACTTGGTCATGCCAAACGCCTCGAGGCGATCGGTACTACCGTCATTCCAACCTTGACAAGGAGGGGGGGTGACCTGCAGATTGCAGATTGACGATTGCAGATTGCAGATTGAGGATTAAGGATTGAACTGCCGATACCGGACTGAGATGAGCGATTTTCCGATGCCGATTCGTGACGAGTCGTTTGCGCCATCAAGCGCGCTGCAATTGCGCACGGTGACGCGGGCGTGCTTTGCCGACGAGATCGCCATCGATTTTCCGGCGCTCGGCATGGCCATCGACCGGGTGCGGGACACGTTTGCGAGCCAGGACGAGCACCTGGCGGCTGCCAGCGCGTCGGTCACGCTGACGCCCCGCCAGGCGTTCTACGGCATGGTCGTGCCGCTTGAGGTGGCGCTGCCAGGCATGTGCGGGCACTGCGGCGGCCGCGGCGAGTCGTGGTCCGATCCTTGCCATAGCTGCCGTGGCACGGGCGAGTCCGATCACCCGCACCACGTGCACCTGGCCGTCCCCGCCCGGGTCGCCGACGGCACCCGATTCCGTTTCGTCCTCACCTCGCCGCGCGCGCGGCCGACCCGCGTCGAAGTGACCGTGTCGGTTGCTTGATGTGACGCGTCACGTCACGTTCGTCATCCGCCTCACACAACTCTGGTCGGGCTTCAACCTGGTCGTCGGGCTGGCCCTGGCGGCGTTTGCCGTGGCGGCGGCGACGCTGGTCGTCAGCGCGCCCGGCGAGCCGCCTGGGACCGAAGTGGCGGCGGGTGTGACCGCGGCGACCCTGGCAGTGGTGGCCCTGGCGGCGATCGTGTGGGCTGTCGCGCATCACGTCGCCAGCCGCGGGCTGCTGACGCGCAAGGCCTGGGCGCGAAACCTTGCCCTGATGCTGGCGGCGTTCAACCTGCTCTTGCTGCCGCTGGGCACGGCGCTCGGCCTTTACACGCTCTGGGTCCTGCTGCACGAAGAAGTCAGGGCGGGCTTTCACGCCTGACGCGTCAGGGAAGGTCCACCGTCCCCGCCGGCGTCCACGGCCCGCACCGGGCCAGCCGCCTCACGGCTGAGCAGAGATCCCCTGAGGGCTCCGTGCCGGGTGATGACCGCCTCGGCATAGCGGCTGCACGTGGGCGTGAACCGGCATTGAATGCCCAGGGCGGGCATCAAGGGCGACAGCGTGTGCTGGTAGAGATGGATGCCCGCGCGAAGCGCGCGGGCCGACAACTGCCGATCGGGAGGACGCGCCAGGTCGGCTGCCACCAGAAGAACCAGCAGCAGCCCGACCAGACGCGCGCGTGAAGCCAGGCTCAGAAACGGCTCGCGTACTCGCTGACACCCGGGATGAGGAAACGCTGACCGTTGACGCCCTTGACGATGCACAGCACGTGCACGACGAGGATGCCGATCCACAGGCCAAAGGTCAGCAGGCTCACCACGCAACCGAGCGCGCCGCTGATCGAACTAATCACGACCGTCACGATGGTGACGGCGATCCAGAGCACGATCTCGGCCACCATCAGCACGATGCCGTGCTTGGCGTGCCATTGGACTTCCTTGTCCTCTTTTTCCACCAGCAGCGGCACCAGGGCCAGCAGCCAGAGGTACGAAAGGACGATCATGATGCCCCGGTTACTCGACTGGGCGCCTGGCGTGGTCGCGTCGGTCATTGGGCGCGAGCTCCTTGAACGTACGGGACCGAAAGTGGTCGGGCGGAGTCTACCGGAAGATCCGGCCGAATTCCAGCCGTCCCGGCCGAAATTGCTGACATCTCAGGACCTTCCCTCGTCTAGACGTTGCACGATAAGCTTGACGTTCCATGTCTGTAAGTCCACCCGTCATCCTTGAGGCCCTTCGCGGCGTCCGCGACCCGGACCTGCACAAGGACATCGTCACGCTCGGATTCGTCAAGAACCTGGCGATTGACGGCGGCCGCGTCTCGTTCACCATCGAGCTGACGACGCCGGCCTGCCCGGTGAAGGACCAGATGCGAGACCAGGCGCGCGACCTGGTGTCGCGGGTGCCCGGCGTCAGCGAGGTCCAGATCGAGATGACCGCGGCGGTTCGCACCTCGGCCGTCGGCGAAGGCAACCGGCAGCCGGTCGCCGGCGTCAAAAACGTCATCGCGGTCGGCGCGGGCAAAGGCGGTGTCGGCAAGACCACCGTGGCCGTGAACCTTGCGGTGGCGCTTGCGCAGCTGGGCAGCCGCGTCGCGATGATCGACGGCGACATCTACGGCCCCAACGTGCCGATGATGCTGGGCCTGGACACGCAACTGATAGCCGACGAGCAGGGCAGGATCATTCCCGCTGAAGCGTTCGGCATCCAGGTCGTGTCGATGGGCTTCATGACCAACGACGACTCGGCGGTCATCTGGCGCGGGCCGATGTTGCACGGCGCGATCCAGCAGTTCTTCCGGCAGGTGGCGTGGAGCGACGTGGACTATCTGGTCGTGGACCTGCCGCCTGGGACCGGCGACGTCGCGTTGAGTCTGAGCCAGTCGGTTCCGGTGTCGGGCGCGATCGTCGTGACGACTCCGCAAAAGGTGTCGCTGTCGGACACGCGTCGGGCGGTGCGGATGTACCAGAAGCTGAACATCCGGACGCTGGGGCTGATCGAGAACATGAGCTCGTTTGAATGCCCGTCGTGCGGGGTCGAGACGGATCTGTTCGGTCGTGGCGCCGGAGAGGCGCTGGCCACCGAGATGTCTCTGCCGTTTCTCGGGCGGCTGCCGATCTACCGGCCGATTCGCATTGGCGGCGACACGGGGCGGCCCATCGTCGTCGCGGAGCCACAGTCCGCGGCGGCGCGCGCGTTCCGCGCCGTGGCCGAGCAGGCGGCGGCACAGGTGTCGATCGCCAGCTACAACCGCGTTATTCCGCTCACGCCCGTGCGATAAGCGGCGACATCGCTCGTCAATCACAAAGACTCGAAGACACGAAGACGCACGGAGACAACTTCATGAAGTTGATGGTTCGGGGCGCTTTGTTGGTCATGCTCGCGGTCGCCACTACCGGTGTCGCGCGCGCGGGCGATCCGTTGCTGACGATGCTGGATCCGTATTTCCGGATTCAGGCGTCGCTGAGCGATGACAAGACCGAGGGTGTGAAGGCCGACGCCGTGGCAATCGCCACCGCCGCCAAGTCGATGGGCGAGCCCGGGGCGCCGATTGCGAAGGCCGCCGATGCGCTGGCCGGCGCAACCGACCTGGGCGCGGCGCGCACGGCGTTCAGCCAGTTGAGCGATGCCGTCATCGCGTTTTCGGAGAGCACCAAGGCCGAGGCTGGCGACAGCGTCCACGCCATGTATTGCCCGATGGTGAAGAAACAATGGCTGCAGAAGGGCGACAAGGTCAGCAACCCCTACTACGGCAAGTCGATGCTGACGTGTGGTGAGAAGAAGAAGAAGACCACCTAGAGCTCGACTGCGTAACTCTTGGCCGTGCGTGGTGCCGGTGAGTTCGATACGATTTCCGGCACCACATGGAAATGCGATGCGAGCAGCGTGTGCTCGACAACGGCCTTTCAGTGCTCGTTCACGAGGATCACGGCTGCCCGCTCGTCGCCGTCAATCTCTGGTATCACGTCGGCTCGAAGAATGAGCGGCCCGGCCGTACGGGCCTCGCGCACCTGTTCGAGCACTTGATGTTCGAAGGGTCGGCAGCACCACGACAGCGGCTACTTCCAGCCGCTGCAGGCGGCCGGCGCGGTGCTCAACGGCTCAACCAACGCCGACCGCACCAACTACTGGGAAGTCGTGCCAACCGGGGCGGTCGACCTCGCGCTCTGGCTCGAGTCCGACCGCATGGGCTATCTGCTCCCGGCGCTGACCGAAGCCAAGTTCACGAACCAGCGCGACGTCGTCCTCAACGAGCGGCGACAGAACTACGAGAATCGTCCCTACGGCCGGGCGGCGATGGCGATTCTGGCTGCGCTCTATCCGCCCGACCACCCGTATCACTGGCTCACCATCGGAAGCGCAGACGACCTGCGCGCGACGACGCTCGACGAGGTGAAGGCGTTTTTCGCGCGCCACTATCATCCGGGTAACGCGTCGTTGGCGATCGCGGGCGCGATCGAACCCGCGCGCGCGTTCGCGCTCGCCGAGCACTACTTCAGCGAGATCCCCGGCGGGCCCGCGCGCCAGGCCGTGGCCACGCCCGTCTTTTCGCCCGTGTCCCGCCGCCTGGTCCTGGAAGATCGCGTCGAGCTGCCGCGGCTGTACCTGTCGTGGCACGGTCCGCGGATGTTCGCGCCGGGCGACGCGGAAGTCGACCTGGTCGCCGACCTGCTCGGCAACGGCAAGACATCGCGGCTGTACAGGACGCTCGTGTACGAACGCCGCCTGGCGACCGAAGTGGCCGCGTTCCAGCAGTCGCGCGAGCTCGCCGGGTTCTTTCAGATCGTTGCCACCGCCGCGCCAGGGCATACGCTCGATGAGATCGAGGCGGTCATCGTCGACGAGATCGCGCGGCTGGCCGACGACGGGCCGACCGAAGACGAACTGACCCGCGTCAAGGCTCAGGCCGAGGCGCAGTTCGTGTACCGGCTGCAGACCGTGGGCGGGTTCGGGGGCAAGTCCGACCAGCTCAACGCCTACAACATCTTCGTCGGCGACCCCGCGTTCTTCGAGCGCGATCTCGCGCGCTACCTGGCAGTGACGCCGGCCGAAGTGGCAGCCGCGACCGCCCAATACCTGCGGTCGACCGAACGCGTGTCGGTGAGCGTGGTCCCGGCGGGCCAGCTCGTCGCTGGCGCTGGCCGACTCGACGCCTGCGGTGGTGCACTGAGGTGGCCGACCGCTCGCAAATGCCGGTGGCGACCGCAGACGCGCACGTTCGCCTTCCCGACCATCCACAAGTCGCACCTTGCCAACGGACTCGCCGTGTGGAGCGTTCGCCACGGTGCCCTGCCGGTGGCGACGATGGTGTTGCTCGTGCGCGCAGGCTCGTCGGCCGACGCGGCGGGCCGGCCCGGGCTGGCCTCGCTCACCGGCGACATGCTCGATGAAGGCGCCGGCAATCGCGACGCGCTTGAGGTCCACGACGCGCTGGCACGCATCGGCGCGCAGTTCGACACGGAAGTTGGTCCCGACGCGACGTTTCTCACGCTGACGACGCTGACGAAATTTCGTTCCGAGGGCATGTCGCTGCTCGCGGACCTGGTTACCCGCCCGCGATTCGACGCCGGCGAGTTCGAGCGCGTCCGGCACCTGCGCACCAACCGCCTGCGGCAACTGCGTGACGTGCCGTCAGCCACCGCCGACCGCGCGTTTGCCACCGCCGTCTACGGCGCCCATCCGTACGGCCACCTGGCCATCGGCACGATGGCCGCGCTCGAGCACATGACGCTCGACGACGTGCGTGATTTCCATGGCCGGGCGTATCAACCCGCCAACGCCGTGCTGATCGTCGTCGGCGACCTGACGCACGGCCAGGCACTGCGAGGAAGCGGCGGAGAGCTTCGGCGCCTGGGCCGCCGAGCCGTCGGCCGGGCGAGTCGTCGCCGCCTGCTCTCGACGCGCCGGAGCAGGCCACCGACAGGCTGCTGCTGGTGGATCGAGCCGGCGCGGCGCAATCCGAGCTGCGCATCGGCCACGTCGCCGTCTCGCGCCGCACACCTGACTACCACGCCCTGGTGGTCGCCAACCTGGTGCTCGGCGGGCAGTTCGTGAGCCGGCTGAACATGAACCTGCGCGAGCGCAAGGGCTACACCTACGGCGCGCGGTCGTGGTTCGAGTTCCGCCTCGGCCCCGGCCCGTTCCAGATGTCGGCGAGCGTGCAGACCGAGGTGACGGCCGAGGCCATCGGGGAGGCGGTGAGCGAGATGTCGTCGCTGCGTGGGGCGCGCCCCATCACGGCGACCGAACTGGAGACGGCGCGGGCGACGCTGACGAAGGGCTATCCGCGCAACTTCGAAACCGCCGACCAGATCGCGCGCTCGGTGGCGCAGCTGGCGCTGTACGAGCTGCCCGACGACTACTTTGCGACCTTCGTCCCGCGCATCGCCGCGCTCGACCTCGACACGGTTCAGGACGCCGCCAGCCGGAACCTGCATCCTGAGCAACTCGTCACCGTGATAGTGGGCGACGCCGATCGCGTAGCCCCGACCCTCGGCGTGCTCGACCTTGGGCCGCCGACCCGCATCGCCGCGCCGTAGAAACTTTTCCCGGCCGGGCGGCGTATTTCGGGGTCTAACGGGTTCAGACTCCAACTCGAGGGGTCAAGAGCGCCCCATTGCGTGCACCCGGGGGCTGGCCCCGAAGTTACGTCGGAGTGGTAGGCTACCCCTCATGCAGTTGGCTCGCTGGAGCGTCAGCCTGTTCGGGACCGTCGCGGTCCTGGCGGCGCTGTTTGCCGGGGCGACGATCTGGCTGCTGGTCACCGACCCGGTGACCGTCGCCGAGAGCGTCAATACGGGCCAGGTCTCGCCGCTGGTTCAGCAGCTGGCCGGTGTGCTGTACACCGCCCTGAAGGACATCCTGAAGTACTCTGATCAGCGCGCGCGTGCAGGAACCTCGTCAGCACCGCCCCATCCATGAACTTGAACGGCGCGACACCTGTGCTGTAGTGGCCGCACGGCAGCACCGACGACCTGGTGCGGGATGTCGCGGGCGCGAAACTCGTGCACGAGGTCGCGCGACAAATCCACGGGAAACGTCAGGTCGTAGCGGGCGTACACGAGCAGCGACTTCACGTCGCGTGCGCGAAGCGTGTCGAGGTGGACTTGCGGGCTGATGGGCAGCCACAGCGCTCGTAAGGCCTCGAGCGACACCTCGCCCTCCAACCCCTTCCGCACATGGCGCGTCGAGAGCCCGCGCCACACCACGTCTCCGAAATAGGGCGAGATGTGATTCAAGCGCCTGCGCTCTGATGAGCGGCTCGTGGCACGCGGTGAGCATCGACAGGCACGACCCGAGGCTGGTGCCGAGGATGCCGATGCGGTCGTACCCCTGGGCCGCCAGCCACGCAATCGCCCGTCGCGCATCGAGCACGGCCTGACGGCACACCTCGAGCGTTCGGACGATGTTGGCGCTGACGATGTAGTCGGCGCGTGTGAGGTCGGGCGGCATGCGCGTGTCGTGGTAGGGCAGGCTCAGGCGCAGGGCGGTCATGCCGAAACGCGCGAGCAGCCGGCACAACCCGACGTGCCCGCCCTCGTCGGCATTCCACTGGGGCAGCACGAGCACGGCGCGCCGGCCGCCGCCGCGCATTTTGGCGGCCGGGAAGAAGCGCGTGGTGACGACGTTGTTCTCGGGATGCGGGGTCGTCAGCGCGCTCGGAAACCGGACGAGCGAGGATCCGTCGGCGGCAGCCGGCAGGACTTCATACTCGGCTCGTCGGCGGCGGCGTCAACCACGCGTGCGTGTCGCGCAACACGTCGTCGACGTATGCCTGGACACGGCGCTGCGGGTCGGCGTGGTGCCCGTTGGCTCCGGGCGGCAGCCAGTCCAGCCCCCACTCGAAGGGCCGCACGATGCGGTCCTTCGAGACGTCGGCAAGACGGCGTTCCCAGCGGTGAAAAAACAGCGACAGCATTCAGCTGGTCACTGAGTGCCGGCCTTCGGCGCGTCCACGTTGAGCGCCTTGACGAGGAACGCATAGATGTCGGCGCGCTCCTCGATGATCTTGCTGGTCGGCTTGCCGGCGCCGTGGCCGGCCTTGGTCTCGATGCGGATCAGGACGGGCGCCGGGCCGGCCTGCGCGGCCTGAATCGCCGCGGCAAACTTGAAGCTGTGCGCGGGCGCGACGCGGTCGTCGTGATCGGAGGTGGTGATGAGCGTCGGCGGATAGCTGGCTCCGGTCTTCAGGTTCTGCAGCGGCGAGTACTTCATGAGCGTCTCGAAATCGGCGGCGACGTCCGGATCGCCGTAGTCCGACTTCCACGCCCAGCCGATCGTGAACTTGTGAAAGCGCAGCATGTCGAGCACGCCCACCGCGGGCAGCGCCGCGCCAAACAGGTCGGGCCGCTGCGTGACGCAGGCGGCGACCAGGAGGCCGCCATTGCTGCCGCCCGCGATCGCCAGCTTCGGCGTCGACGTGTACTTCTCGCGAATCAGGTACTCGGCGCCGGCGATGAAGTCGTCGAAGACGTTCTGCTTGTTGGCGAGCCGTCCGGCATCGTGCCATGCCTTGCCGTACTCGCTGCCGCCCCGCAGGCTGGCCTGCGCGAAGATGCCGCCCATTTCCATCCAGGCGATCGTGGCGGGCGAAAACGCCGGGGTCATGGCGACGTTGAACCCGCCGTAGCCGTAGAGGTACGTCGGGATTCTGGCCGTCTTTCTTCAGGCCCTTCTTGTAGGTGAGAAACAGCGGGATCTTCGTGCCGTCCTTGGACGGGTAGAAGACCTCCACGGTCTCGAAGTCGGCCGGCGTGAAGTCCACCGTCGGCTGCTTGAAGACCGTGCTCTTTGCCGTGCCGAAGTCGTAGCGGTAGACCACGCCAGGATAGGCGAACGACGAGAAGCTGTAGAAGCTCTCCGCGTGCGACCGCTTGCCGCTGAAGCCGCCGGTGGAGCCGATCGTGGGCAACGCCACCTCGCGCTCGAACGTGCCGTCGAGCGCGTACAGCTTGACGACTTCATGCGCGTCGGTCAGCCACTCGGTGACGAAGCGGTTGGCGACCATGTGCACGCCGGCCAGCACGTCGCGGCCCTTGGCCTCGGGCACGATCGTGGCCCACGCGGACGCGTCCGGTCTGGCCAGCTCGATGGCGACCAGGCGCCGACGCGGTGCGTCCTTGTCGGTCATCACGTAGAAGCGGTCGGCGTCGTTGCCGACGACGGTGTAGTCGGCGTCGAACTTGTCGAGAAACGGCTGGATCGCGGCGCCAGGCGCCGACAGGTCCTTCACGAAGATCCGGTTCTCGGGCTTCGTGCCCTCCGATTGATAAATCAGCAGAAACCGCCCGTCCTCGGTGACGTCGGCCGTCAGACCCCAGTCGGGCTGGTCCTTGCGTTCGTAGACGAGCGTGTCTGCGTCCTGTGAGGTGCCCAGCTTGTGGAAGAACACCTTCTGGAACTTGTTCACGCCGGTGAAGGTCTCGCCCTCTTTCGGCGCGTCGTAACGGCTGTAGAAGAAACCCGAGCCGTCCTTGAGCCAGGCAGCGCTGCTGAACTTGCCCCACTTGAGGACGTCGGGCATGTCGCGGCCCGTCGCCACATCGCGCACGCGCCATTCGAGCCAGTCGGACCCGCTGGCCGAGAGCGAATACGCCAGGTACTTGCCGTCGTCGCTGAACGAGAGGCTGCCGAGGGCGACCGTGCCGTCGCTCGAGAGCGAGTTGGGGTCGATCAGGATCTCCGCGGGCGCGTCGAGCGCCCTGGTCTTGTAGATGACCGACTGGTTCTGCAGGCCGTCGTTTTTCGCGAAGATGTACCAGGCGCCCTCGCGCGACGGCGTGCCGAAGCGCTCGTAGTTCCACAGGCGCGTGAGCCGCTCCTTGATCTTCGTGCGGGTCGGGATCTGCTCGAGATAGCCGAAAGTCACGCGGTTCTCGGCCGCGATCCAGGCCTTGGTCTCGTCGCTGTTCGGGTCTTCCAGCCAGCGGTAAGGGTCGGGCACCGCGCGGCCATGGAGCGTCTCCACGGTGTCTGCGCGGCGGGCGTCCGGGTATTTCAAGGCGGGCCCTGGGCAGCGGCAAGCGTCGGGATCATGATGGCAAGGGCAGCGAGACGACGAGGGGACATTCGGCCTCCAACAACACTCGATTGTAGCCGGTCGGCCCTGCGGGACCGAAATGGCGAAGGCAGAAGACCGCAACGTAGAATCGGCGCGTGGCTTTTCCAGTGAGAACCGCGCCGCTGGTGGTGCTCGCCAGCCTCGGCGTTGCTGGTGGTCCGGCGCGCTTGTCGCCCTCGAGCGCGGCTGGGCGCGCACCTTCGACGCGCCATTCCCGGCCGTTGTCGCCTCGACCGATCCCGCTGTCCTCGAACGCGGCCGATACCTCGTGTTCGGGCCGGCGGCCTGCGCGTACTGTCACGTGGTCAGGGAGCAGTGGAAGCTGCTCGATCGCGGGGAGATGCTGCCGCTGACCGGCGCCCACGTGTTCCCGCTGCCGTTTGGCCGGGTCTTCTCCGCCAACATCACCCCGGATCCTCACACCGGCATCGGGCGCCGCACCGACGGCGAGCTTGCGCGGATCCTGCGCTATGGCGTGCGCGCCGACGGGCACGTCGCGGTGCCGCTGATGGAGTACCGACGGGCTGGCCGACGAAGACCTCGCGGCCGTGATCTCTTACCTCAGGTCCCGGCCAGGCGTGCGACACGCGGTGCCGGCCCACGACCTGACGCTGCTGGGCCGTGGCGTTGATGGCGCTTGCCATCGAACGCCCTTCGCCCGGCGATCTCCTCCAGCGCGTGCGCCGTCGGGCGTGTCAGTCGAGCCGTGGCGCGTACCTGGCGCTCGAAGGTCTCGGCCTGCGTCGTCGTGCCACACCGATCGAAACGGCCGCGGCGAGCTGGTGGGTCCGCCATTTGCCGGCGGCCAGCGCATGGACGTCGCGGCGGATGCGACGAAGGTCTACGTCACGCCCAACCTGACGCCGGACGCGAAGACGAGCGTCATGGGCCGGTGGACCGAGGAGGTGTTCATCCGGCGCTTCAGGCAGGGCGAGCTCGTCGACGGCACGCCGATGCCGTGGGGCGCGTACGGCCGCATGACCGACGACGATCTGAGAAGTGTCTACCGCTACCTGCGAAGCCTGCCGCCAGTCGAGCACGAAACCGGGCCCAAGGTGCAGCGGAAGAGTTAGCCCGCCGCCGCGACCAGTGGCGCCAGCGCGCTGCACAGGTCCAGCAGCGCGCCCGTGCGCGCGTGCTTGCCGACCACCTGCAGGCTCACCGGCAGTCCGGCCCCCTTGCCGCACGGCAGCGCGACGGCCGGGTGCCGCGACAGGTTGAATGGCTGCGTCAGCCGCAGCATCACCGGGCGCAGGGCCTCGCGGCGGTCGCCGACATCCACGGATTCGGCGCCCAGATGTCGGAGCCACGATGGCCAGCGTCGGCAGCACCAGCGCGTCGACGTCGGCGAGCGCGGCTTCGACCTCGGCCTCGAGCACCAGGCGCGCGGCCTGCGCGCGCACGTAGTCCTCGGCCAGGATGTAGCGGCCCATCTCGAAGCGCAGCCGCACATTCGGCGCATAGCGTTCGGGGCATCGCTCGAGCGTCTCCGCGTGATACGCGGCGCCCTCCGGCAGGCAGATGTGCAGGTAGATGGCCGCGGCGTCGGCGGCATGCGGCACCGACACCGATCGGATCGCGGCGCCCGCCGCGCCAGCCGCGTCAAGCGCGGACTCGTAGGCGCTGCGCACTTCGGGCTGCAGCAGTTCCTCGAAGTAGCCCGACAGTCGACCCAGCCTGATCCGTCGCAATCGGCGGCGGCTGCAGCGCGCGCAGCGTAGACGCGCGCCAGCACGCCGTGAATGGCCGCCGCGTCGGCCACCGTGCGCGCGAGAGGCCCGACGTGATCGAGGGTCGTGCTCAAGGGCACGACGCCGTCGACGGGAACCTCGCCGAATCCGGGCTTCAGCCCGACCAGGCCACACGCGGCTGACGGGATCCGGATGGAGCCGCCGGTGTCGGTGCCGATTGCGCCAAGCGCCATGCCGGCCACGATGGCAGCGGCCGATCCGCCGCTCGAGCCCCCTGCCGATCGCGACGTGTCGAGCGGGTTGCGGACGGCGCCAAACGCCGAGTCCTCGCTCGTCGTGCCCAGCGCGAACTCGTGCAGGTTGGTCTTGCCAACCAGGACGGCGCCGGCCGCCTTCAGGCGCGCGGTCACGATCGCGTCGCTGCTGGCGGGTGTGAGCGGACGCACGTGCGAGGCGGCGGTGGTTGGCACGCCCGCCTGGTCGATCAGGTCCTTGAGCGCGATCGGAATGCCGTGCAGCGGTCCGCGATCGTGTCCGCTGCCCAGTTCCCGATCGGCCAGCCTCGCGGCGGCGCGCGCGCTCTCCGCCGTGACCGTGATGAATGCGCGCAACTCGTCGTTGCGCGCGGTGATGTTGGCCAGGCACGCCTCGGTCAGCGCCTCGGACGTGAGCGCCTTCGCGCGCAGTTGATGGCCGGCCTCGACGATGTCGAGCGTTGACGGATCAGCGGCCATGGGTGTCGCGCTCGGGCGAGTGAGGCGGCTGAGGCGAGTCGGCGGCAGGCTGCCACGCGGTGGCGCGCAGGCGCGCCGTCGAGGCCGCCAGCGCTTCGAGGATCGGCTTGAGACCGTGCAGGCCGCGGCGCTCCGCGTCGGCAATCGCCCAGGCCTTCCACGTGTCGAGCAGATGTGGACGTCATGGCAGCTTCACCGAGAGGGCGACGCCATCGCCCAGCGGCAGAAACGTCGTGAACAGCCGCGCGTCGGCGGCGAGCCGATCGTTGTAGCGGCGGATGGCCTCGGTGTCGCCGGCGTCGCGCTGCGGCGGGTCGACGAAACCGTCGATGACCTCGCCGTGCCACAGGACGTTGTCGGTCACGAGAACACCGCCTGGACGCAAATGCGCCACGAGCCGGTCGAGCAGCGGCTCGTAGAGCTGCTTGCTGCCGTCCTGGAAGATGAGATCGAAGGGACCGGCCGACCTTGTGGATGAAGCGCGCCGCGTCGCCGACGATCACGTTGACCCTGGCATCGACGCCGGCGCGCGCGAAGTTCTGGCGCGCCGTGGCCGCCCGCTCCGCGTCCATCTCCATCGTCAGCAGCAGGCCGTCGGGTGGCAGCGCGAGCGCCATGCAGGTTGCCGAGTAGCCGATGGCCGTGCCGACTTCGAGGATGCGGCGGGCGCCAAGCGAGACGACCAGCGCGCGAAGCAGCCGTGCCGTGGCCGCGTCCACGAGCGGCAGTCCCGCGGCCAGGCCTTCGGCCCGGATGGACTCGAGAACCGGCTCGAGCGGTGGATGATGCCGGTCGAGGTAGTCGAGCACAGGTGCCGCGATTGTCTGGCGCATGGCGGACACCGATTGTAAGCTGGCACCACCCATGCGCCACACCAGGATCGTCGCCACCGTCGGTCCGGCCACCAGCACGCCGGACATGCTGGATGCGCTGCTGCTGGCGGGCGCGGACATCTTCCGTCTGAACTTCTCGCATGGCACGCACGAGTCGCACCGGGCGACCATCGACGCCATCCGCGCCGCCGAGGCGCGAGGGCCGCGCGTGGTCGCCATCCTGCAGGACCTGGCCGGGCCGAAGATCCGAACCGGCCGCCTGGACGGCGGCGAGCCGATCGCCCTGGCAAAGGGCGACCGCCTGACCATCCGCACGGGCGACGACATCGGTCGGTCCGGCGAGGTGTTCACCACCTACGCGCCGCTTGCGGCCAGCGTCGTCGCCGGGACAGCAGCTCCTGCTCGACGACGGCCGCATCGTCTTGCGCGTGGAGTCGACCGACGGCGTCGCCATCCAGACGACCGTCGTGCACGGCTCGCAGCTTGGCGAGCACAAGGGCATCACGGCGCCAGGTGTGGCGCTGCCCTCCGAGGGGCTGACCGCGAAAGACGACGAGGACCTGCGGTTTGGCCTGGCGGCCGGCGTCGACATGATCGCGCCTGTCGTTCGTGCAGCACGTCTCGGACGTGCGCGCCGCGCGCGCCGTGCTCGAGGCGCTGGGCAAGCCCGACGATCGCCCATCGTCGCCAAGCTCGAGCGGCCGCAGGCGATCGAGCAGCTCGACCCGATCCTCGCCGAGGCCGATGCCGTGATGGTGGCGCGCGGCGACCTGGGCCTGGAAGTGCCCCTCGAACGCGTGCCGCGCCTGCAGAAGGAGATCACGCGCCGGGCGCGCGCGCTGGGCCGGCCCGTGATCGTCGCCACGCAGGTGCTCGAATCGATGCGCAAGGAACCTCGTCCGACGCGCGCCGAAGTGAGCGACGCGGCCAACGCCGTCGACGACGGCGTGGACGCGATCATGCTGGCGGGCGAGACGGCGTCGGGCGCGTTTCCCGTCGAGTCGGTGCAGACGCTCGACGCGATCATCCGCGAGGCCGAGCAGCTGCCTCCGCCGGCGGTGACGCGCCACCGGTCGGTCTGATGCACGCCGAGCACGGGCGAGCGCTTGTGCGAGGCGGCGGTGACGCTGGCCGACCGCGGGCATGCCAAGGCCATCGTCGCGGTGACGCGCGGCGGGAACACGGCACGCATGCTGGCGACGTTTCGCCCGCAGGCGTCGATCCTGGCGGCCACCAATCAGCCCCGACGTGGCGCGCCGGCTGTTGCTCCATCGCGGTGTCGTGCCCATCGTGACGCCGTTTGGCGAGAACGTCGATGCCACCGGCGAGGCCATCGGGCGCGAGCTGGTGGGCCGCGGGCTGCTCGCGCCGGGCGACGAGGTCGTCTTCGTCAGCGTGCACGAGGACTTGCGGCGGCCGGCCGCGAATTTCCTGAAGCTGCACCGGGTCTAGAGTCGGCGAGCTGAAGCTGGCGGCAGAATCCTAGCGACCGGCGCTCGACCACCAGTACAGCGCGACGCCCAGGCCGATCACGATGGCCGACTGGCCGATGAGGTTCACTTCGTAGTTGAGCACGTTGACCGTGTCGGGCGGCGGCACGAAGACGAGCGCCATGGACGTGGCCGTCGCCGCAAGTCCCGCCGCCGCCACCAGCCACAGGCCGGGCGTCCCGCCCGGCACCCGCACCACCCCCTGGTCGTCGCCGCCGGCGAGTCTGCGCAGGCGAATCAGGGTGGGAAACAGGTACAGGTAGGGCACGAAGTACACCAGGATGGTGAGGTTCACCAGGATGTCGTACGCCTCCTGGATGGTCGTGCTGCCGCCGGTGATCGACACAAACAGGCTGAGCAGGAAGATCGCCGTGGCCGCCACGCCCTGCACGACGAGGGCGTTGACCGGCGTGTGATGGCGCGGGTGCAGGCGGGCAAACGCCGGCGGCAGGACGTCGTGCACGCCGGCGGCAAACGGCACGCGCGCCGCGCCGCCGAACCACGAGTTGTTGCCCGCGAGGGACCCCAGCGCCAGCAGCCCGCCGGTCAGGGCGCCCATGCCGGCCAGGCCGAGCTGCACCCCCGCGTGCTCCACGGCGTCGGCGATGCCGCTCAGCTCCTTCAGCGTGTCGGCGGGAACCGCGACCAGCACCGAGGCCGAGCCGACGACGTAGATGACGGTGACGACGACGCCGGAGATCAGGATCGCGCGCGGGATGGTGCGCCGCGCGTCCTTCACCTCCTCGCTCACCAGCCCGCCGATCTCGAAGCCCGAGAACGCGAAACACATCGCGGACCACAGGCTGATCGTCGCCAGCACGTCGGTGCGAGGCAGCAGCGTCGACGCCGAAAACGTCGATGGCCGAGCCGACGGTGGCAAAAGCGACGGCGCCGGCCACGATCAGCAGCGCCGCCGGCACCCACGTCGCGACGCTTCCCGCCGATTGCAGCAGACGGCCGGCCCCGAGCCCGAGCAGGTTCAGGCCCACGCAGCCCCACAGCGCGACGAGCACGAACGCCACGGCGTAGACGCGGCTGTCGGCGAGGCCCGTCGGCTGCCGGGCCGAACAGCAGCAGGAGGTTGGCGGCGGCAAACAGCAGGAGGGCGGGGAAGTAGAACAGGTTGTTCACCCAGAGGCACCAGCCGCAGATGAACCCGTGCACGGGGCCGAACGCGCGCCGCGTCCACGCGTAGAGGCCGCCCTGCTCGGGGTGTCGGCTCGACAGCTCGATGACGGCGGCGGCCAGCGGCAGGAAGAACACCAGCCACGCCAGGATCCACAGCGTCACCGATGACTCGCCGGCGCGGGCGCTGCGTGTGATCCACCGAAGGCCCACGACCGCGACGATGTTCATCGCGACGATGTCCCAGAGGCCGAGGACGCGCTTCAGTTGCGTCATGCATTCAACAATCACGAAGGCGCGAAGGCACGAAGGCGCGATGACGTCAGGGCGTCGTCTTGGCTCCGCGCCTGGCCTCATCCACCATCTGCCGCACCTCGGCCATCAGCGTCGGGCCGTGATAGGGGATGCCGTCCTTGATGGTCCATTCCACGCCGCCGCCGCGCGTGACCTGGCCGTTGACGACGACGTCGGTGCCGGCGGGATTGAGCAGGCGCAGGTTCTCGAGCGGGTTGCCGTTGACGACGAGCAGGTCGGCGGTGAAGCCGACGCGCACCTTGCCGAGCCGATCGCCCAGCCCCAGAAGCCGCGCGCCGTTGACGGTCGCGTGCGCGATCACTTCCAGCGGATGGAAGCCGGCCTCCTCGTGCAGCTCGAGCTCGCGCACCAGGCCGAAGCCGTAGAGCGAGTAGATGTATCCGGCGTCGTCGCCGGTCGTAATCAGGCCGCCCTTCAAGCCGAAGTGCCGCAGCGTGTCCATCCAGATGCGGTAGTTCTGGCGCCAGCGCACTTCCTGCGTGTTGCCCCAGCCGACGAAGTACGAGCCGTGGTTGTCGAGGTTCGGCTTCCAGTAGAGCTCCATCGACGGGTGCAGGTAGTCGCGATACCACGGCAGGTTCTGCGCGCGGATGGCGTCCCGGCTGGCTTCGTAGATCGACAGCGTCGGGCTCCACGCGACGCCCTTGCTGGCCATCAGCTCGACGATCGCGCGAAGCTTGTCGGGATTGGCCTGCGCGTAGAGTTCGCCCGCGCGGGCGAAGCGATGGAACTCGTTGCTGTAGTTCATGTCGGGCGGGAAGTTCTGGATGCCGTCGAGCGCGGCGTCGCCGATGCCGTAGAAGTGCTCGATCGACGTCACGCCGAGCTCGATGTAGTCTCTCGCCGTCGTCTCCTCGACGCCGATGTGGGTCGTGGTCGGCAGGCCAAGCGCCTTGGCCTCGCTCATCACGACCTCGAGCTGATCGCGGTCGAGGAACATCAGCTTCAGGCCGTCGGCGCCGGCGGCCTTGGCGTCGCGCACGCCCTGGCGGATTTCGTCGTGCGTCTGTCGCTTGCCCATCGAGGGACGCGTGAATGCGACGATGCGCGGCGAGATGATCGTGTGCTCGTCGCTCTCCTTCTGCCAGCGCTTGCTCTTGGCGAGGTTGCCGCCAAGCTCGCGGGCCGTGGTCACGCCAGAGGCCAGGTACAAGTTGCGTTCGTACTGGATCGGCTGCGGCACGCCAGGCGCGCGCTCTTCGTGCCAGTGCATGTGCGTGTTGACCAGGCCCGGCATCACGTACTTCCCGGTGCCATCGATCACCGCGTCGGCCGACGGGCCGCTGGCGCCGGCGCGCGGTCCAACCGCCGTGATGATGCCCGCCTCCACGACGACGTCCACCGGGCCGAAGGCCGGCTTGGCGTTGCCGTAAATCACCATCGCGTTGCGGATGACCAGCCGTTTGGGCGTGCGGGCGTGAAGCCTGGCGGCATCCTCGCCTGCGGGGCGCTGCGAGAGGGCGGTGCTTGCGGCCAGCACAAGCGAGAGGGCGAAGGCGGCCACGATGCGCATGAGGGCTGATGATACATTCGAGCGCTATGGAAACGCAGCCGCTTGCCTACATGTCGCCGGAGTTCCTGACCTCGGACGAGGCCCGGCCCATTCGCCTGATGGCCGAGTACCTCGAACCGCTGCGGCGCTTCCGCAAGGAACGCATCCGCGACACCGTGGTGTTCTTCGGGTCGGCGAGGACGCGCAGCCGCGAGGCCGCCGAGCGGCATCTGGCCGAGGTGCACGGCGGCAAGGCGCTCGGAAACCGAAGCGTGGACGCCGCGGTGAGGGACGCGACCAAGGCCGTCGAGTGGTCGCGGTACTACGAAGACGCGCGGGCGCTGTCGCACCGCCTGACCGCCTGGTCGTCCCAGATTCCCGGGCCGTGCCACCGCTTCGTCGTGTGCTCGGGTGGAGGCCCCGGCATCATGGAGGCCGCCAACCGGGGCGCGTACGAGGCCGGGGGCAAGAGCATCGGCCTCAACATCCGGCTGCCGTTCGAGCAGGTACTCGAACCCGTACATCTCGAAGAAGCTGCACTTCGAGTTCCACTACTTCTTCATGCGCAAGTTCTGGTTCGCCTACCTCGCCAAGGCGCTGGTGGTGTTTCCGGGCGGCTTCGGGACGCTCGACGAGCTGTTCGAGATCCTGACGCTCGAGCAGACCGAGAAGCTGACCGATCGGACGACCATCCTGTTGTATGGCAGCGACTACTGGGACCAGGTCCTCAACATGCAGCCGATGGTCGAGTGGGGCGCCGTCGGCCCGGCGGATCCCGATCTGCTGGTGCGCGTGAACAGCGTCGACGAGGCGTTCTCGGCGCTGAAGGTGCACCTGGAATCGCACCTGGCGTCAGAAGAAGAGAACCAGCAGGCGCCCGTGCTGGCGAAGACGCATCGGTAGACAGAATTGCAGATTGCAGATCGGATGTACGTAGGCGGAACTTCAGTTCCGCACGGAGAGACCATGGATCACACGACACGCCGCAGACTCGTCGACCAGTATCGCGACGGCTATGCCGAGGTGATGGCGGCTCTCGAGGGCGCAACAGACGCCGACCTCGACAGGCGGCCGGCGCCCGACAAGTGGACGTCGCGCGAGATCGTCCACCACCTCGCCGACAGCGAGATGACCTCGGCGATCCGGCTCCGGCGTCTCATCGCCGAAGACAATCCCGTCATCGTCGGGTACGACCAGGAGCAATTCGCGCGCGTGCTGAAATACGACCGGCCCATCGCCGCGTCGCTGGCCGCCTTCAAGGCCGCGCGCGAGACGACGACGGAGATTCTGGAACGGCTGACCGAAGCCGAGTGGGCGCGGACCGGCACTCACTCCGAGGCTGGCGCTTACAGCGTGATCAAGTGGCTCGAGATCTACGCGGTGCACGCCCATGGTCACGCCGACCAGATTCGGCGGGCGAGAGCGTCAGCAGGCAGCATAGGCAGCTGACCTAGGCGCACGGGACTCGGTGGCCCCGGCGTGAGCGTGACGTACATCGGGCCGACGCCGAACACGAACAGCAGGTAGAACAAGCTCCCCGGCGCGCGGTTGACGGTGGTGTAGTGCACGTCCTCACCAGGCGCCGCGTTGAAGCTTACTGTCTTCCAGACCAGGGTGTTGTTTGCCCGCAGCGTGTGCGGCCCCGGCAGGATCTCGCAGGTGTGCGTCTGGCCGTACAGCAAGGTCGCCAGCTTCTTGCCGTCCAGGCTCATGATGATCTGCCGGTCCCTGGCGTCGAGCGGCGACGTGCGATGAATCGTCAGCCGCGTCGGCCGAAGGACGGGCCAGCCGTCGTCATCAATCCGCGACGCCGGCAGTCCCACGGCGGGTGGCGCATCAGTCGCAATCGGCATCCGAACGAACGCTCAGAAACTGTCCGCCTTCACATACGCCTCGATCAACGCCCGCTCGCCCTCGATGCCGGGCGCGAAGTTGCCGTGCTCCATGCCCAGCACGAAGGTCTTGCCCGCCGCGGCCGCCTTCTGGTGGATGTGCTTGAAGATGCCCTGGTAGTTCATCTCGCCGGTACCGGGTTCCTTGCGTCCCGGCACGTCGCCGATCTGGAAGTACGCGATCTCGTCCCACGCCCAGTTCATGTGCTCGATGATGCGGCCTTCGTTGCGCTGCGTGTGGTACATGTCGTAGAGGATCTTGCAGGCCGGACTGCCCACGGCGCGACACAGCGCGTAGCCCTGATCGGCATAGCGCAGGAACAGATCGGGATTGTCGCTCAGCGGCTCGAGCACCATCGTCAGGTTGTTCGGCGCAAGGATGTCGGCGCCCCGCTTGAGAATGTCGATCACGTGCCCGGTCTGGATGCCGATCGGCAGGTTTCGCTCGTAGTAGCCAGGCACCACGGTGGCCCACTTCGCGTTCACGCGCTTGGCCGTGTCGACCGCATCGCGGCACGCCTTCAGGAACGGCTCCCTGAACTCGGGCTTGCCCGTGGCGTACGAGACTTTCCAGTTGTCGCCGGCGTCGATCACGAACACGCCCATCGTCATGTTCAACTGCGCCAGCGTCTTGCCGATGGCCTCCTGCTCGGCCACCGGGCGCTTCATCAGCCCGTTGTCCTCGAAGGCCGTGAACCCGACGTCGGCCATGAAGCGCAGCTGATCCAGCAAGTCCTCGCCGGCGTGCGCCTTGAACATCCCGAAGTGCGGCCCGTACTTCAGCTTGAACGTGTTCTTCTTCGGCTTGGCGGCCGCCGCCGGCGCCTGCGCGAACGCGCTTTCAGCAGGGCTGAAGCCCTGCCCCACGACTGCGGCCGTGGCCGCGGACTTCGCCGCGCGCGGACTTCAACAGGAAGTCACGACGATGCATGTGACCTGTGAATCCTGCCTGAACCCGTGAACCTGTGAACCCGTGAACCTGTGAACCCGTGAACCCGGTCTTATACCGGCTTGTAAACCATCAACGCGACGATCACGAGCACGATGAGGCCGAGGATGCCGCCGAGCATCGACCCCCGCTTCGACAGGCGCACGAACTCGGCGTCGTCGGCCCCCGGGATTCGAGAATCGCGATCTGTTTGCGGAGCGTGGGCGTGTAGAAGCCGAGGGCCAGCACGAAGGCCACGACGAGCAAGGCCATCGACACGTGGATCCACATCAGCGACCACGGATAGCCCGACGTGTGGACCATGCCCACGCCCGTCAGCAGCAGCAGGCCATAGCACGGATTGGCGACGTAGTCGTCCATGAACTTCACCGTGCGCAGCGCGAATTTCAGTTCGGCCGTGCCGGCCTTCCGCGCGCGGCCGATGATGAGGCCGTAGGCGGAGTTGAACCCGACTGCGGTGATGGCCAGCACGACGTGCAGAAACTTCAAGGTGGTGTAGAGCATTTCCCGGGAATCCTATCAGACCGGTCCTCAGGTCCGGAGTCCGATTAGAATCGAGCGCCGGAGCCCACCTATGCGCACCCGGATGCTGTTGACGGCCGTCCTCTTCGCGGGCCCGCTGGCCGAATGGCTGCGGCGGAGCCGTGGCCGGGATTCCGCGGGCCAACCGGCCAGGGGTACTCGAAGGAGATCCGGCTGCCGGTGTCGTGGAACGCCACGCGTGACGTCATCTGGAAAACGCCGATTCCCGGCGAAAGCTGGTCGTCGCCGGTCGTGTGGGGCGGCCGCGTGTTCGTGACGACCGCGCGCGACGAGGGCCGCGCCTGTCACGTGCTGGCGCTGGACCGCCGGACGGGCGAGGTGCTGTGGGACACGCTGGTCTTCACCCAGACGCTCAAGCGCAAGGAAGGCCGGAACACGTACGCGACGCCGACGCCGGTGACCGACGGCGCCCGCGTCTATGCCAGCTTCGGCGACGGCAGCTTCGCCGCCGTCGATGCCGTCAACGGCAAGGTCGTCTGGACGAACCGCGACTATCCCGTTCTACGGCCAGCACGGCCTGGGCACCTCGCTCGTCCTGTATCGCGACCTGGTGATCATGGCGCGCGACGGCAGCAGCGAGGGCGACGACAAGGCGCTCGGCTGGCAGACGCCGTGGGACCAGTCCTTCGTCATCGCGCTCGACGCCGGACGGGCCGCCAGCGGTGGAAGGCCAGTCGCGGCCTGTCGCGCATCGCGCACGTCACGCCCATCGTCGCGCGTATCGCCGCGCGCGATGTGCTGGTCAGCCCGGCCGGCGACGTCGTGCAGGCGTTCGACCTGGCCACGGGCGCCCGGCTGTGGTCCGTGGCGAGCACGGGTGAGGGCGTGGTGCCGTCGCCGGTGATGGCCGGCGGCCTGGTCGTCACCGTGTCGGGATTCGGCGCGCCGGCGGTGCGCGCGGTGCGGCCCGGCGCGGCCCCCGCGGTCGCGTGGGAGCAGACCAAGGGCGTGCCGATGCAGGCCTCGCCGGTCGCCTCCGAAGGCCTTGTCTTCCTCGTCAGCGATGCCGGCATCCTGAGCGCGCTGGATCAGAGCGACCGGCGCGCAGGTGTGGCAGCAGCGGCTGGAGGGCGCGTTCTCGGCGTCGCCGGTCGTGGCCGACGGCAAGCTCTATCTGCTCAACGAGGCGTGCGAGACCTGCGTGGTCGCGCCCGGGGCTGGCGTCGTACGCGCTGCTGTCGCGAAATCCGCTCGAAGGCCACTGCCAGGCGTCCATGGCCGTGTCGGGCGGCGTCGCTGTTCATCCGCAGCGACACCGCGCTCTACGCGATCGGGCAGGCGCGGTGATCGAAGAGGGTGCTTCACGTGCGTCGGGTGACAGCTATCGGCAGCATCACGGTTATCGCCGCGCTGGCCGTCGGGCTCGGCGTTCCGGCCTCTGCGCAGTCGCCGTTGCCGCGGCTGAAGGTGTCGGAGCAACAAGCGGTTCCTCGTCACCGCCGACGGCAAGCCGTTCTTCTGGCTCGGCGACACGGCGTGGGAGCTGTTCCACCGCCTGAACCGCGAGGACGCGGAGAAGTACCTGAAGAACCGCGCCGAGCGGCGCTTCACCGTCGTGCAGGCGGTGGTGCTGGCAGAGCTCGACGGGCTCAACGACCCGAATGCCTACGGCGAGCGACCGCTCGTCGGCAACGACCCGGCCAAGCCCAACGAGGCGTACTTCGCGCACGTGGACTGGATCGTCAAGCGCGCCAACGCACTCGGCATCTACGTCGGCATGCTTCCCACGTGGGGCGACAAGTGGAACAAGAAGTGGGGCGTCGGCCCGGAGATCTTCACCGTCGCCAACGCCGAGGCGTACGGCGAGTGGCTGGGGCGCCGCTACAAGGACGCCGGCATCATCTGGATCCTCGGCGGCGATCGCCCGGTCGAATCTGCCGCGCACATCGACATCATGCGCGCCATGGCACGCGGCCTGCGGAAGGGCGACGGCGGCGCGCACCTGCGCACGTTTCATCCCACCGGCGGCAACGGCTCGGCCACCTGGTTCCACGACGACGACTGGCTGGACTTCAACATGCGGCAGAACGGCCACGTGCCCGAGTTCACCGGCCGCTACGACATGACGCGCGCCGACTACGACCGCACGCCGGTCAAGCCGGTGGTCGACGCCGAGCCGATCTACGAGGATCACCCGGTGTCGTTCGACGCCAAGAAGCTCGGCCACTCGATCGGCGGCGACGTGCGCCGGCCGCTGTACTGGGATCTGTTCGACGGCGCCTTCGGCCACACCTACGGCCATCACTCGGTGTGGCAGATGTGGTCGCCGGCGAGGACGCCAATCAACAACCCGCTGATGCCGTGGCACGAGGCCATCGACCAGCCTGGCGCCGCCCAGATGCAGCACGCGCGCGCGCTGCTCGAATCGCGGCCGTTTCTGACCCGCATCCCCGACCCCGACGTGATCGTCGCGGGCACGATTCCGACCAGCGTGCCCGGCACCGGCCGCTATCACTTTGCCGCCACGCGCGATTCCGCAGGCAGCTACGCGATGGTCTACGCGCCGGTGGGACGGACGTTCAGCGTGAAGATGAGCGTCGATCGCGGGCCCGACGGTGAAGGCGTGGTGGTTCAATCCCCGCACCGGCGCGGCGACGGCCATCGGCACGTTTCCGAACACGGGCGAGCGCACGTTCACGCCCCCGGATGCCGGCGAGATGCTCGACTGGGTGCTGGTGCTCGACGACGAGGCGAAGGGATTCGGAGCGCCGGGTGCGAGGCAGGTCGCTGAGGCGAGGTGTCGAGGCGCCAGGCCGACTGACTACTCGGCCCGCAGCGCCTCGACGGGATCGGCCGACGCCGCACGTCGCGACGGCCACCAGCACGCGATGAGCCCGACCGCGAAGGCGACGAGAGCGGCGGCGAGAAGTGCGATCGGATCGTGCGGCTGCACGCCGACGAGCACCGCGGCGACGGCACGGCCGAGCGCGAGCGCACACGCCAACCCGGCCAGGACGCCGAATCCGACCAGCCGCGTGCCTTCCTTCATCACCACGGCCCGCAGGCGGCGACGATCCGCGCCGAGCGCCGCGCGAATGGCCAGCTCCCGTCGTCTGGTGCTCACGGCGAGCGCGATGACCGTGCCGAGCCCGATCGCGCTCAGCAGCGCCGCAAGCGAGGCAAACGCCAGGAAGACGCGCACGACGAAGCGCCACGGCGCGCTTTCGGATGCGACGATGTCGGCCATCGCGAGCAGCGCCAGCCACCGAGGCACGGGGGTCCACCGCGATCGCGGCGGCGCGAACCGACGCGGCGACGTCGGCCGCGTCGCCGCTCGACCGCACCATCAGGTACTTCACGCGCTGGTTCGATTGCGCCGCCGGCACGTATGTGTCGAGACGCACGTCGTTGAGACCGCGATAGCGCACGTCGTCGACCACTCCCACCACGGTCTGCCAGACCAGTCGCCTGCGCGCCTTCGGGGCCGCCGATACGACATGTCGAACAGCCGCTGGCCAATCGGGTCGAGGCCTGGCCAGAAGCGTCGCGCCGTCTGCTGGCTCACCACCACGACCCCGGGAGACTGGAGCGTGTCGGTCGCCAGAAACCCGCGGCCGCGCACGACCTTGATGCCCATCGCCTCGAAGTAGCCCGGCGTCACCGTCTGCAGGTTGTGATGCGGGTTCAAGCCCCACGTCGTTGGGTTCTCCGGCACCTGCCCCGGAAAAAACGGCTGGTTGTCCAGCCCGATCGGCCCGCTGAGCGGGCGCAGATACACCGCGCCGACCGACGCGACGCCGGGCAGCGCAGCGACGCGGGCCTCGATCGCTGCGTAGGTGCGATTCCAGCGGTCGAGGTCGCTCGCTCGTCGGGCGCCACCTCGACGGCAAGCAGGCGATCCGGCTCGAAGCCGAGGACCGTGCGGTCGAGGCCGAGGACCGTGCGGACGAAGAGCGCCGTGCCGACCAGCAGCGTCAGCGCCAGGGCGACTTGTGCCGTGACCACGAGCCGTTGGATCAGGCGCCCGCGCGGCAGGCCCGTCGTCGCAGGCCCGTGGGCCAGGACCGACAGCGTGTCGAGCCGGCCCACGACGAGCGCTGGCCACAAACCGCACACGAGCACGGAGAGGAAGGCCACCGCGGCCGCAAACGCGAGCACGCGCACGTCGAGCAGACTCACGGTCTCCAGGCGCGGCACGTCCGCCGGTGCCAGCAGCAGCAAACCTCGCACGGAGGCGAGGCAGACGGCGACCGCTCCGCCACTGGCCGCCGTCGTGATCAGCACGCTTTCGGCGATGGACTGCCGCACCAGATGACCGTGACGCGCGCCGAGCGCCAGCCGGACGGCCAGCGCGCGCTCGCGCCGTGCGGCGCGCGACACTTGCAGGCCTGCGACGTTGGCGCACGCGACCAGCAGCATCAGCGCGGCGCCGCCGAGCAGCGTCCACAGCACCGGCTCGGCCGGCCCGAGCAGGTACGACTGAATCGGCGTCACCACGGCGTTGGTCGGCGGCTCGGGCCCGCCCTGTGTGTCGGTGGCGCGAACGACGCCGGACAACTCGCCGGCGGCCATCTCCGCCGTCACGCCCGGCCGCAGCCGGCCGACGCCGTAGAACACCCGAAGCCACTTCATCGCGGCGTCGACGTCGCCGCCGGTCCACTCGGCCGCGTTCATGCGCACCAGCGGCGCCGCCGGCACCCAGATGTCGGTTCCCCGCGGAAAGTCGAAACCCTCGGGCATCACGCCGACGATTGTCAGGAACTCGCCCGCCTTGCCGGTCGTCGCTGGCGAGGGGCAACGGCCCGGCCGATCGCGCCGGTGTCTCGTCCGAACCGCCGCGTCCACAGGCTGTGGCTGATCACGGCCACCAGGGGCTTCGGGCCCTGCTCGTCGGCCGGCTCGAAGTGGCGGCCGATGGCAGGCTGGCGCCCGACGACGCGGAAGAACGACGCCGAGACCGGCGCCATCGACAGCGACTCCGTTGCCCGCCAGCGGGAGGGGCCAGTTGACCGACCCGATCACCGCGATCTCGTCGAACGAGCGCGAGCGGCGCCGCCAGTCGAGCGCTTCGCCGTAGGAGACCTCCATCACCGGCAGGGCGCGGCGCAGGTCGCGCTGCCAGATCACGCGCGACGCGGTCCGGTTCGGCAAACGGCAGCGGGCGCAGGATGACGGCGTGGACGATCGCGTAGATGGCGGTGGAGGCGCCGATGGTCAAGCTCAGCAGGGCGACGGCCGCGGCGGTAAATCGCCAGTCGGCGGCCAGTGAACGGACGGCGTCGCGGAATTCGCGCATGAAAAGGCTCCTGTTCGGAGCGCATCCTAGCACCCTGGGGTGCCGTCGTCCGCGGCCGGCAGGTGGTACAATCTCAGGTTTGACATGGCCAAGGACTGGATTGCAGTACGCGGCGCTCGCGTTCACAACCTGAAGAACATCGACGTCGACCTGCCGCGCGAGCGTCTGGTGGTGCTGACGGGGCTGAGCGGCTCGGGCAAGTCGAGCCTTGCCTTCGACACGATCTACGCCGAAGGCCAGCGGCGCTACGTCGAGTCGCTGTCGGCCTACGCCCGGCAGTTTCTCGAGCAGATGGAGAAGCCCGACGTCGACCTGATCGAGGGGCTGTCGCCCGCCATCTCGATCGAGCAGAAGACGACGGCCAGCAACCCGCGGTCGACCGTCGGCACGGTCACCGAGATCTACGACTACCTCCGCCTGCTGTTTGCCAACATCGGCGTGCCGCACTGCCCCAATTGCGGGCTCGAGATTGCCAGCCAGTCGCTCGAACGCATCATCGACCTGGTGCTGACCTATCCCCAGGACGAACGCATCAACATCCTGGCGCCGCTGGTGCGTGGCCGGAAGGGGGAGTTCAAGAAGGAACTCGCGGCGCTGGTCCAGCGCGGGTACACCAAGGCGCGCGTCGACGGCCAGTTCAAGTCCCTCGAAGACGACATCAAGCTCGATCGCAAGAAGAACCACACGATCGAGGTCGTCGTGGACCGGCTGATCGTGCGCTCGGGCATCGAGCGCCGCCTCACCGAGTCGGTGGAAACCGCCCTGCAACTGGCCGACGACATCGTCGTCATCAACAGCCTGGACGAAGGCGACCGCCTGTTCTCGCGCAAGATGGCGTGCGTCAACTGCGGCATCAGCGTGCCGGAGATGTCGCCGCGCGCGTTCTCGTTCAACTCGCCGCACGGCGCGTGCACGACGTGCCAGGGCCTGGGCGCCACGTGGGACTTCGACCCGGGTCGCGTCGTGCCCGATCCCACCAAGTCTCTTACGGATGGCGCCATCGCGCCGTGGGCGCGCGGCGACCGCAAGCTGGTGCGCGACGCGCTGGCGACGGCTGTCCGAGACGTTCGGCATCGCCCTCGGGACGCCATTTGGAAAGCTCCCGAAGAAGCATCGCGACCTGCTGCTGTTCGGTCCGGGCGGCGACACCGGTACGTCCGCCAGGTCGCGCAGGAAGGGCCCGCCCCCAGACCCGTTCGGCAAGGACTTCGAAGGCCTGATCCCGAACCTGCGCCGCCGGCACGCGGAGGCGACCTGGACCGCGCAGGAGGAACTGGAGGAGTTCCGCACCTTGCGCCCGTGCCCGTCCTGCGGCGGCGATCGTCTGAAGCCGGAGAGCCGCTCGGTGCGCGTCAAGGGACGGCGTCTCGCCGACTACGTGAACCTGCCGATCGCCGAAGCGGTGCAGGTGTTCGGTGCGCTCGAGCTCACCGACCGCGAGTCGATCATCGCCGGACGCATCCTGAAAGAGATCCACGATCGCCTGCGGTTTCTCAATGACGTGGGAGTCGGTTATCTCAGCGTCGGCCGCAGCGCCCACACGCTGTCGGGCGGCGAGGCGCAGCGCATCCGCCTGGCGACCCAGATCGGGTCGAATCTCACCGGCGTGCTGTACGTGCTCGACGAGCCGTCGATTGGCCTTCACCAGCGGGACAACCGCGCGCTGCTGACGACGCTCGGCCGTCTTCGCGACCTGGGCAACACCGTGATCGTCGTCGAGCACGACGAAGAGACGATCCGCAAGGCCGACTACGTCGTCGACCTCGGGCCTGGCGCCGGCGAGCACGGCGGGCAGGTGATCTTTCAGGGCACGCCGGCGCAGCTGCTGAACGACCCGTCCTCGGTGACCGGCGCGTACCTGCGCGGCGAGCGGTCCATCAAGACACCCGCGTCGCGGCGGAAGGCCCTGAAGGGCGAGATCGTGGTCCGCGGCGCGCGGGCCAACAACATGAAGAACGTGGACGTCGCGATCCCGCTGGGGCTGTTCACGGCGGTCACCGGCGTGAGCGGGTCGGGCAAGTCGACCCTGATCAACGAGATCCTGTACAAGTCGCTCGCCAGGACGCTCTACAAGGCGACCAGCGATGCCGGCCTGCACGATCGCATCGATGGGATCGAACTCATCGACAAGGTCATCGAAATCGATCAGTCGCCCATCGGGCGCACGCCGCGCAGCAACCCGGCGACCTACACGGGCCTGTTCACGTTCATCCGCGAGCTGTTTGCGATGCTGCCCGACGCCAAGCAGCGCGGGTTCAAGGCGGGCCGCTTCTCGTTCAACGTCAAGGGCGGGCGCTGCGAAGCGTGCCAGGGCGACGGCGTCATCAGCATCGAGATGCACTTCCTGCCCGACGTCTACGTGACGTGCGAAGAGTGCAAGGGCCGGCGCTACAACCGGGAGACGCTGGACATTCACTATCGCGGCAAGTCCATCGCCGACGTGCTCGACCTCACCGTCGATCAGGCGCTGCCGCTGCTGGAGAACGTCCCGCCCATCGCGCACAAGCTGCGCACGCTGCAGGACGTCGGGCTCGGGTACATCGAAGTCGGGCAGGCGTCGACGACGCTGTCGGGCGGCGAGGCCCAGCGTGTGAAGCTCGCGCGCGAGTTGAGCAAGCGTGGCACCGGGCGCACGCTCTACATCCTGGACGAGCCGACCACGGGGCTGCACTTCGAAGACGTCGAGAAACTGCTCGACGTGCTGGGCAAGCTGGTCGATCAGGGCAACACGGTGCTCGTCATCGAACACAACCTCGACGTCATCCGCACGGCCGACCATGTGATCGACCTGGGGCCCGAGGGCGGCGAGCGCGGGGGTAGGGTGATCGCCCAAGGGACCCCCGAGCAGGTGGCGGCGGTGGCCGCGTCGCATACGGGCGCGTTTCTGGCCGAGGCGATGGGGCTGAGGCCAAAGCGACTGAGAGCCGTCTGATGTGTCGTGTGCGCCACACTTGTGTCGACGTACGGCTGTGGTTATCGAGCCACAAAGACGGATTTCAACCTCGGCGACTCCGATCCGGCTAGGCAGCCGTAAGTGACTGATAATACGTGATATGACTACCTCGACAGCGAGCTCGTGAAACTCCGGCACCATGTTTGCTGTCCATGCTGGCGCCCGAATGCGGGCAACGAAGGTTTCATGGACGCACAGCGCACCCTCAAACGCTCGATTTCTTGTGCCGGCATCGGGCTCCACTCCGGCAAGAAGGTCAATCTCTCGCTGAAGCCTGCCCCGGCCAACACCGGCATCCGGTTCCGCCGGACCGATCTGGGCGGCATCGAGATTCCGGCCCGTGCCACGCACGTGGGCGCCGTCGCGTACGCGACGCAGCTCAAGTCGGGCGAGGCGACCGTCGAGACCGTCGAGCACCTGCTGGCGGCGCTGGCGTCGGCGCGCATCGACAACGCGTTCATCGAGCTCAACACCCGCGAAGTGCCCATCATGGACGGCAGCAGCGCGCCGTTCGTGTATCTGCTGCAGGAAGCCGGCGTCAAGGTGCTGGCCGAGCCGCGCCGGTATCTGAAGATCATGCGCCCGATCAGCCTGTCGAAGGGCGACAAGCAGATCGCGCTCTATCCGTCGGATCAGTTCAAGGTCACCTACACGATCGGGTTCGATCACCCGCTGCTGCGCCACCAGTCGCGCGCGATCACGGTGACCGAGCACAGCTTCGCGGAAGAAATCGCGCCGGCGCGCACCTTCACGTTCCTGAAGGAAGTGGAGATGCTGCGGCAGAACGGCCTGGCGCTGGGCGGCTCGCTCGACAACGCCATCGTCGTCGGCGACACCGGCGTGCTGAACAGCTCGCTGCGCTTCGAGGACGAGTTCGTCCGCCACAAGATTCTGGATCTCATCGGCGATCTCTCGCTGGTCGGTCATCCCGTCGTCGCGCATGCCGTCGTGACGCGTGGCGGGCACGCCCTGCACACCGCCATGGCCACGCAGGTGCTGGCCGAGCCGGATGCGTGGCAGCTGGTCGAGGCGCCGTCGGACGTGCCGACGCCGGCGACGGCCGTGCCGGTGACGGCGACGAACTAGGCTTCGGATCGACAATCCCTCTCCAGGCCTCAAGGGCGCGAGCAATCGCGCCCTTTTTTTTTGGGTCCGGGTTCCAGGGTCCCTGTGGAGCCCTGTGGGGTCGGGCCTGCGCATGGCAGTATTTGCCACGCGATTGCACCAGAACCGGGCGTTTTGAGGGCCAGCTCGGCTGCTGAGATCGGCCGAATGTCGAGTCCTCCCGGATTACAGAGCGGCACGCGTTATGCGCTGGGACGAGTGAGTCGCAGATTTTGAAATGCTGAGGCCCGACCCCGACAGTCTGCGAGGCCCGACCCCGAGATCTAGTCGGCCCGCAGCGCGGTCATCGGATCGACGCGCGAGGCGCGCAGCGCGGGCAGGTAGCCGGCAAGCGCGGCGACGGTGACCAGCAGCGCGCCGGTTGCGGCAAACGTCATCGGATCGACCGGCGACGTCTCGTACAGCAGCGTCGCGATCAGCCGCGCCAGCGCGACCGAGGCGACCAGGCCGACGGCAATGCCGGCGAGCGGCCAGCCGCATCGTCTCGCGCAGCACCTGTCCCTGCACGTGGCCGGCCGTGGCGCCAAGCGCCATGCGCACGCCGATCTCCTGCACCCGCTGCGAGACGCCGTACGAGATCACGCCGTAGATGCCCAGGCTCGCCAGCAGCAGCCCGACGCCCGCAAACCCGCCAGCAGTGACAACAGGAACTTTCGCGGCGACACCGCCCGGTCCACCAGGTCCTTCAGCGGCCGCACTTCCGGCGCCGACATCGTTGGGTCCACCTCCTTCAAGGCGGAGCGGAGTGACGCAATCAGCGAGGAAGGCGGGAGCGTCGAGCGCACGATCAACTCGGACGACACGCCCCCGCCGCGCGCGTAAGGCAGGTACATCTGCGTGACCGGCGACTCGTCCAGGCTGCTCTGCCGCACGTCGGCGACGATGCCGACGATCGTGAACTTGGTGCTGCCGGTTTCTGCAAGCTGGCCGATCGGATCGCGGCCCGGAAAGAGCAGCTTGGCCAGCGACTCGTTCAGGATGCCGACCGTGGCGCTCTCGGCGGTGTCGTGCTCGGTGAAGTCGCGCCCCTTCACCAGCGGAATGCCCATGGCCCGGAAGTAGCCCGGCCCGACGATGTACACGAACGCCATCGGATACTGCCCGTCGGCGTACGTCTGGCCGGGGACGCCAATGCCCCAGGTGCGGTTGCGATCGAGCGGCAGCGCGTCGGTCAACCCGGAGGCCTCAACCCCCGGCAGCTGGGCGACCCGGCGCGCCGCCGCAATACAGCCGGGCCCGGCGAGCGTCCGGCTCGAGCTGGCTGCTGGTTTCGAGCCTGACCGCCGTCGCGCGTGACGGCTGGAAGCCGAGGTCGACGTCCAGGATATGGACGAAGCTGCGCAGCAGCAGGCCCGCGCCGACCAGCAGCACGGAGGCCAGCGCGACCTCCACCACCACGAGCGTCGATCGCACGCGCGCGTGATGGCGACCGTCGGTGGTGCCGCGCCCCTGCGCTTTCAGCGCGTCCTGCGGCGGCCGCGCCGCCACGCGCAGCGCCGGCACGGCGCCGATCGCGATGCCGGACACAATCGCCGTCAGCGCCGTGATGGCAAGCGCCATCCCGTCGACGTGCACCTGGTGCAGCAACGGGACCGCCAGCGTCGCCGACGACTTCAGCGCGCCGGTCAGCACGTAGGCGAGGGGCACGCCAAGCACCGCGCCGCATGCCGAGAGCACCACGCCTTCCACCATCAACTGCGAGACGATGCGGCCGCGGCTGGAGCCCAGCGCGATCCGTACCGCGAACTCCTTGGCGCGCGAGGCGGTGCGCGCCAGCAGCAGGTTCGACAGGTTCGCGCAGACGATCAGCAGCACCAGGCCCACCGCCGCCCACAGCACCATGAGCGCCCGCCGCATCGGTCCGCTCACGTGTGCCTTCAGGCTGCTCATCGTCGTGCCGAACCGGTAGTCCAGCGCCTTCTCGATCGGCGGCACCAGCGTCGCAAACTCGGCGCGCGCCTGCTCGACGGTGACCCCGGGCTTGAGCCGGCCGATGATCGCCAGCGTGTTGCCCCAGTTGCGCATCTCCTCCAGCCGCGCCGGCACCAGCATGTCCACACGCGTGCCGGGCGTGAAGGAGGACCCGAAATCGAAGTCCTCCGGCAGCACGCCGGTGACGATGTAGGGCGTTTCGTTGATGGTCACCGACCTGCCGACGATGGCCGGGTCGCCGCCGAAGCGACGCTTCCAGAGCCCGGCGGTGATGAGCGCCGCGCCGGGGCCGTTGCTCTTCCATTCGTCGCCGACGAACCCGCGCCCAAGCTGCGGCCGGATCCCCAGTTGCTCCAGGAACCCCGGCGCGACCTGCACGCCCACCAGCCGTTCCGGCTCGCCCGATCCGGTCAACGTGTAGCTGAAGTAGCCGAAGAACGCGAAATAGGCGGTCAGCGACTCGAACGACCGGTTGTTGCGCGCCATTTCTTCGTAGGCGGCAACGCGGTATGTCTTGCCGCTCAGCCCTTCGCCGCGACCGGTGTTGGCGATCCACACCAGCCGATCGGCATCCCGAAAGGGCAACGGCCTGAGCACGAGCGGATTGACGACGCTGAACACCGCCGTGTTGGCGCCGATGCCGATGGCCAGGATCAGGATGGCGACCAGCGAGTAGCCAGGCTCGCGGACCAGTCCGCGAAACGCCAGTCGGAGATCGTGGCGAAGGGATTCGAAGACCATGACGGACTTAGACGAGAAGAAACTGAAAGAAGTTGGCTATGCCATCGCGCCTGCGCCTAGACGACGAGCAGCGACTTCATGGTCGTCGGCGACCCCGACGACTCGAACCAGTCGATCCCCTCGCTGACCAGGTCGAACTTCAGCTGGTATCGCCCGGGCTCGGCGGGTGCGGGAATCTCGATTGCGACGTCGGCCTGCTGTCCGCCTTCGAGATGGTGCGGCAGCCACGCTCGAGCGTAGTCGCGGTCGATCAACGCGCCGTCGGCCGCGCACAACTGCGCGCCCAGGCGCACGAGCCGGCGACCGTAGCTGGCCTGCGCCGCAAATCGCCGGTTCGACAGGTTCGTGACGCGCGTCTGAAGCTGCACGCGTCCGGCCGCGCCGGGCGAGAATCGGAAGCCCGGGCACCAGCGTCTTGACGTCGATCTGCGCGCGCGGCGTCGCGCCGGGGATGGCGTTGCCCAGGTTGTTCTGGTCCCAGATTTCGTTGGCGATGGCCTTGTAGTCGTCGGTGCCAGGACGAAAGCGCTGCGAGAAGCTGTCTTCCGGGTGATCGGTGATCTCCCAGCAGAGGCGATCGACGCCGCTTTCGACGGCGAGACGGCGGGCGGCGTCCATCTCTTCGTCGCGATCGTTCCACTTGAAGAGGATGTAGCGCCAGTTCAGGTGCGGCACGTCGCGGCCGTGGCGGGCCTTCTCGTCGGTCATCGCCCGCAGGTTCGCCAGCGCCTTGCCGAAGTCGCCGCGTTGCCGGTACTGCACGTAGGTGTCCTGCGAGGCGCCGTCGATGGAGAAGGTCACCTCGTCGATGCCGGAGTGCACGAGCCGCCGCGCCTTCTCCTCGGTGAGCGCCAGCCCGTTGGTGCTCGTGTAGAGATAGATGTGCGGGAACTTCGACTTGATGTACTCGCACATCTCCACGGCGCGCTTGTGCAGAAACGCCTCGCCGTAGTTGAAGAAGTCGACGCGCCCCAGTGACGGACCCGCCTCGTCGATCACACGGGTGAACAAATCGAAGTCGAGCATGCCGGCCTGGCGCGTGCGTGTGATGCCCGTCTCCGGCGCGCAGCACGCCTGGTTGCAGGAGATGTTGCAGGCCGCCGTGCACTCGACGTACATGCGGCTCGGCAACGTGCCCGACGTCGAGGGGGCGGGCCGGCGGCGCCTCGTCCTTCTTCAGCGGCAGCTTCAGCGGGCAGTCGCCGCAGAACTTCGATCCGCCCGATACGATGTCCCTCCGCAGCGACGAGGCCACCTCGCCGGTCCATACGCCGCTGACGCTGGTGGTGCGCGTGTCGCCCAGGATGCGCCGTCCATACGGATCCGCGCAGCCACAGGTGAGCCGCCCATCACAGAGCAGCACCATGGTGGTCCATGGCCACGAACAGGTGAAACGGGTGGCGAGATAGTTGAGAGACACATTCAGTTACGAAGACTAAGGACGCAGGACGACGGACGAGAAGCAGTTGCCGCCGCTACGATGGCACGGCTTCGCGTCGCTTCGTGCGCCGTCGCGCCTTCGTGATTCGTCGTCGCTACTCAGCCTTTTCGAGCTTCCTGAAATACGCCTCGAGCTTGTCGTTCTCGTACTTCACCGTGTTCAGGAACAGGCTTTCGGCCAGGTAGCTCCGCAGTTCCTCGTCGGTCATCTGGCCGATCAGGTGCTGGATCTCCCGCACCATGTCCTCGAACGACCGCGCCAGGGCCTTGCGCGCGGTCACTTCCTTGTAGAGCGTCTCCATGATGGCGAGCAGGTCGCCATCGAGCGTGATGTCGGCGCCGGTCGAGGTCCGGATGGTCCGCATGGCTAGCTCCCGAAGCTCTTCACCGCGCTGGCTTCGTCAGGATGCAACTCGAGGAAGTTGTGCGCGCCGGTCATCGTCAGCATCGTCTCGACGCGCTTCTGCACGCCGGCCAGCTTCAGCTTGGCGCCGGCGGCATCGGCCTGGCGATACAGGTCCATGAAGCAGCCGATGGTCGCGCTGTCCACGTAGGTGACCGACGCCAGGTCGATCAGGATCTTCTTGTTGCCGCCTCCGATGAGGCCCGAGACGGTCGAGGAAAAGTCGGCCAGCAACGGGTACATCAGCCGCGTTTCGCCGATTCGGACGATGGCGAGGCCGCCTGCGGTGTCGGTAGTCAGGTTCATCCTAAGTCACTCCGCTCGCCGGGATTCCGCCTCGCGGGCGGCGTTCCGAGCCAGCTCGTCGTGCTGATCCTTGAGACGCTTGATCTGGCGGGCCAGTTCAGTCCGCCCGCGATTGATCCGTGATTTCACCGTGCCTTCCGGCAATTCCAGCTGGTCGGCGATCTCCTGATACGTCAGTTCCTGGATGTCGCGCAGCAAGCACGGCCGTCCGCAGCGTGTCGGGCAGCGACGTCATCGCCTCGCGCAGCATCGACACGCGATCGCGCGCCTCGAGGGCCGCATACGGGCTGACCTCTACCGACACCGGCATCAGGTCGCCAGGGTCGACGTCGCGATCGATGGTCTCGCGTTCCTTCCGGACGCTGCGGTAATGGTCGATGCACAGGTTGCGGCTCACGCTGATGAGCCATGTCTGAAAGTTCGCGCGCCGGTCGAACGTGTTGAGCGACTTGAAGATCTTGAGGAAGATGTCCTGCGTCAGGTCTTCGGCTTCGTCGTGCTTGCCGACGAACTTGTAGGCGACGTTGAAGACCTTGCGCCAGTGGAGACGGACGATCTGCTCCCAGGCGTGCTGGTCGCCTGCCAGACACCGCTCGATGAGCTCATCGACGCTTGGCGCCTGCGCGGGCGGCTGGTACGGCGACATGGGGAAGGCTCATCATATCCGCCCGATTTTTCGCGCTGTCAAACCACTGCAACTCCTGATTTCACGCTAAGATCCGCAAGATTCATGTCGACGCCCGATACCTTGCCGCTCACGGTGCCCCACCGCGCGACCCTGCTGGCGATTGCCGCCGAGGTGGGCACACCCGTCTACGTCTACGACGCGGCTGTCATCCGTCACGCGTATCGCGCGTTTGCCGAAGGGCTGGCGCCGCATCCCCACGCCATCCACTACGCGCTCAAGGCCAACTCCACGCTCGCGCTGGTGCGCCTGCTGCGAACGCTGGGCGCGCAGGCCGATGCCAACTCGGGCGGCGAAATCGAGGTGGCGCTGCGCGCCGGGTTCATCCCCGACCAGATCGTCTTCACCGGCGTGGGCAAGACCGGCGACGAGCTGGATCGCGCCGTTTCGCTGGGCGTGAAGGCCATCAACGCGGAGTCGCCTGGAGAACTCGACCGCATCGCGGCGCGTGCCGTGGCGCTGTCGACGACGGTGCGGGTCGCGCTTCGCGTGAATCCGGACATCGACGCCAAGAGCCATCCGCACATCTCAACCGGGCTCAAGACGAACAAGTTCGGCATGCCGCTCGAGCAGGTGCGGCAGCTCTATCGCGACCACGCCCGACAGCCGGGGCTCGAGCCGGTGGGGCTGCACATCCACGTCGGCTCGCAGATCACGTCGCTCGATCCGCTGCGCCGCGCCGCCGAGCGGGCCGTGATGCTGGCCCGCGAGCTGCGCGACGACGGCATCCAGATCGAGCACCTCGACCTCGGCGGCGGCCTGGGAATTTCCTACGACGGCACGCCGGTGCCGACGCCGGCCGAATACGCGGCGGCGATTCTTCCCGCCGTGCGCGACACCGGCTTTTCGATCGTCGTCGAGCCCGGGCGTGCGCTGGTCGGCGCCGCGGGCACGCTGCTGACGCGGGTGATCGACCTCAAGCAATATGCCGACGGCCTGCGCTTTGCCGTGCTGGATGCCGGCATGACCGAGCTGATGCGCCCGGCGCTGTACGGCGCCTTCCACCGGATCGTCCCGGTGGCGCCACGCGAAGGCGCCGGGCAGTCCTACGAGATCGTCGGCCCGCTGTGCGAGAGCAGCGACATCTTCGGGCGCGATCGGCGCCTGCCGCCGCTGGAGGTCGGACGACGTCATGGCGATCCTCGATGCGGGCGCCTATGGCTCGGTGATGGCGAGCACTTACAACCGGCGGCCGTTGCTGCCGGAGGTGCTCATCGACGACGAGCGCAGTCACAGTCACGAAGGCACGAAGGCACGATGGCACGATGGTCCAACAGGACGGTCGTGGCGCGTGATTCGGCGGCGCCAGACCATCGACGAACTTCTGAGCACAGAACTGTAGATGCTGATCGCATTCGAAGGACTCGACCAAAGCGGCAAGGAGACACAGGCGCGGGTGCTGGTGGCTTCGCTCCGGGCGCAGGGACGACGCGTGGAGACGCTGTCGTTTCCCGACTACCAGACGGCGATCGGGCGCGAGATCGGCGAGGCGCTGGCCGGGCACCGCGAGTACGGCCCCGACGTCATGCAGCTGCTCTACATCGCGAACCGCTTCGAGAAAAAGTCCCTCATCCTCGAATGGCAGGCAGCCGGCGCCGTCGTCGTCTGCGATCGGTATGTCGCGTCGAGCATCGCGTATGGCGAATCACAGGGCCTCGACGCCGCGTGGCTGACCGACGCGCAGCGTTATCTGCCACAGCCCGACCTGACGTTCGTCCTCGACATCGCGCCCGAGATCTCGGCCGCGCGCAAGCAGACCAACCGCGACCGCTACGAACGCGACATGCCGCTGCTGACACGCGTGCGCGAGAGCTACCGGCGCCAGGCGCAGCAGCCCGGATGGCATCTCATCGATGCCGATCGCGCGAAGGACGAGATCGCGAGGGAGATACGAAAGAGAGTCGGTTAGTTTTTCGGCTGCCACCGCCGGACTGTCCCGCAATACGCCTCGTAGTCATCCCCAAACGTCCGCCGCAGCGTGGGCTCTTCGTACGTGACGACAAACACATGCGTCGTCAGCAGGAACACTCCCGTGTAGCCGGCAAGCGCGAGGGACTCGTAGAAGAGCGCAGCCCCCGCCAGCGCGAGCAGTCGCTCCGAGATACATCGGATTGCGCACCAGACGATAGGGTCCCTTGATGACGAGGCGACGGGGCGGATCGAACGGAGCGGGCGTTCCCTTTCCGACGAATGCGAACGTGAAGATGCACCACAAGGCGATTGCCGCGCCGAGCGCCGCCACGAACATCCCGGCGCCTTGCCAGATGCCGATGTGCGCTGGCGTGCGAACCCCTGACCAGGACAGCAGTCTCGACGGGACGAATACCAGCACGAGGCCGACAAAAAGCATCGCGTAAGTGATCGTGCGCGCAAGAACGAACTTGTTCGCCTTCGTTGGCGACGAACCAGCCCCGTCAGGCCGCCCCAGCGCCAAGTTCCTCAGGCTCGCGCGACGGCCACCGCGCGCACTTCTCGCGCTCCCGCCTCGACGAGCACGCGCGCGCAGGCTTCCAAAGTCGCGCCGGTCGTGAGCACGTCGTCGACGAGCATCAGCGTACGGCCCTCAACCTGCCGCCGGGCGCGGTCGGCGGCGCCGGGCAGCCATCCTCCCATGGCGAATGCGTCACGCACGTTGGCCTGCCGCTGCGTGGCGGTCCAGCGCTGTTTGCGGGGGCGTCGCGCGCCGGCGACGAAGCACGTGCCACACGGGACGGCCGAGCGTCGCCGCAAGCAGGGTCGGCCTGATTGTAGTTCCGACGCCACTGGCGCCAGGGATGGAGCGGCACCGGCACGACGGCATCCACGTCGTCGAGCAGTTCGCCGGCGGCGCCTCGCAGCAGCGGACCCAGCCGGGTCGCGAGGGTTCGACGGCCCCGGAACTTCAGGCCGTGGACGACGTCGCGGAGGACCTCCTCGAAGGGGCCGACCGCGCGTACGTGCGACAGCGTCGTGGATGGCGGGCCGAGATCGCACGCGGGGCTGGCGAAGCGCCCGATGCGCTCCCAGCACGATGTCGCACACCGGCGACCGGGTCGGCGCGTCGAGCACCCGCGCGCACGACAGGCACACCGGCGCAAAGACTGTCGCGATGAGGGCATCAACCATCGACGCCATGTGGAATCTGCAGAACCGAGACGCTCACTCCATCCCGTATCTCTTCCGCTCCCACAGCGCCTTCCGGCTGATCCCGAGCACCGCCGCGGCGCGGCTCTGGTTGCCGCGCATCTTCGTGAGCACCAGCGCGACGTAGCGGCGTTCGAGGAACGTCGGCATCGGCGGCGTCATAGCGGCTCAGCTCGGCGAGCATCGCGCGCATCGCCGCGCGGGGTGCCACCAGCGGCGCTAGGCCTTCGACGCGGGCAGGTCGACGAGGCTGCTGATGTCGATTGGGATGGCGCTGCCCCACAGGCGTTCGAGTCCGTAAAATCTGCGCGTTTCCGCGCTGAAGACGTGCACGACGAAGTCGAAGTAGTCGAGCAGGATCCAGCCGGTCCGATCGTAGCCTTCGGTGTGCGACGGCTTCACTCGCCGCGCGCCGAGCGCTTCTTCCACCGCTTCGGCAATCGCGCGAATCTGCCGCGCGTTGCCGCCGGTTGCCAGCAGGAAGAAGTCGGTGAAGCCGGCCGCCTTGCGCAGGTCGAGCAGCGCGACGTGGTCGGCTTTCTTCGACGCCGCAGCCTTCACCGCCTCCACCACGTCGAGCGGCAACTTCGCCCTGGCCGCCGGGACCATCGTCGTGTCCGCTGGCGCGGTGGTGCGTGTTTCCGGAACGACCGGCGACGCGATCGACCGGCACCTCCGGCCGCGTCGAGGCCGCGCGCTTCCGCACGGAGGTCTTCTTGGCGGCCCGCTTGCGCGCTGCCGGGCTCGTCTTCGCTCGTCTTAGCCGTGCTCTTGCGCATGCAACTCGGTGGCCGCCTTCGATGGCCCGGCGGCAGGGGAGGGGGAACCCAGGGCGCGGCCGTACAGCCCGTGCCTGGCGATGTGCTGCTCGACCAGCGGGGGCGTCATGCCCGCGATGGCGCGGTTGCCGGCCGCGGCCAGGCGGATGGCCGTCGCCGACACCGCCGGCGTCTTCGCATGCACCAGCCAGATGGCGGGTTCCGCCGTGTCCGCTGCGCCTCGGCGGCGTCGACGCATCGGCCACACGCATCCGATGCGGCCAGCGACGGCAACTCGTCGCGCAGCGACGCCGCGTCGCGTCCGGGCCGGGACACCACGACGAAATGCGCGCGGGTCAGGATCGCCGGGTAGTCGTGCCACGTGGCAATTTCTGCAAACGCATCGGCGCCCGTGATGAAGAACATCTGCGAGGCCTGCCAGCCCTGGGCGGCGTACGCCGCCAGCGTGCGGCTGGTGTAGGACGGGCCTTCGGCGTGCAGCTCGCGGTCGTCGACCAGCAGGCCTGGCGTCTCGGCGATGCCCAGCGCGACCATCGCGAAGCGGTGCTCGGGCGAGGCCGAGGGCTGCAACGTGCGGTGGGGCGGGATGTGCGCCGGGATCAGGTGCACGGCGTCAAGATCCAGCGCCGCGTCGGCGGCCAGCGCTGCCGCCAGGTGTCCGTGATGGAACGGGTCGAAGGTGCCACCGAGAAGGCCGATACGGCCGGTGCGCGTCATCCCTGAAGGCAGGATAGCAGAATCATGTCAATTGCAGATTGCAGATTGACGATTGCAGATTACGAAATTACTCGGATTCTGAGGGGATTACGCGGATTCGGTCGAGCTGAGATCGAGCGCGGCTTTCTGCGCCGCGCGCGCCTCGGCCAGGATGGTCCAGGCGGCTTCGAGCAGCGGCTGCAGGCCGGTCCCGGCGACGGCCGAGATGCGGAAGAAGGGCAGCTCGAGTTCGCGCGCGCGCGCTTCGAGCGACGCGACCAGCGACTCGTCGGTGGCGGCGTCCATCTTGTTGGCCGCCACCAGCTGCGGCTTGCTTCCCAAGCTCGGCGTCGAAGAGCGCGAGCTCCTTGCGAAGCACGTCGAGGTCGTCGGCCGGCGCGCGGCCCGACATGCCCGAGACGTCGACCAGGACGATCAGGACCTTCGTGCGCTCGAGGTGCTTGAGGAAGCGATCGCCGAGCCCGTGCCCCGTGTGCGCGCCTTCGATGAGGCCCGGCACATCGGCGACGACGAAGCTGCGGTCGTCGCGCATCAGCACGACGCCGAGATTCGGCGTGAGCGTGGTGAACGGGTAGTCGGCGATCTTCGGCTTGGCCGCCGAGATGCGCGAGATGAGCGTGGACTTGCCCGCGTTGGGATAGCCAACCAGCCCGACATCGGCCAGCAGCTTGAGGTGCAGCCGCAGCCTTCGCGCCTCGCCGGGCAGTCCCGGCTGCGACTTGCGCGGCGCGCGGTTAGTGGAGGTCGCGTAAAACGCGTTGCCCAGCCCGCCCTTGCCGCCCCTGGCCACCAGCACGCGCTGGCCGGGTTCGGCCAGGTCGGCAAAGAGCGTCCACTCGCGTTCGGACGTGGGAGCGCTCGCCTCGCCATCGGCAGGCTCGCCCTCCGGATCGATCTCCTGCGCGTAGACCAGCGTGCCGATGGGCACCTCGAGCACCAGGTCGTTGCCCGTGCTGCCCGTGCGGTTCGAGCCCGATCCCGGCTTGCCGTCGTCGGCGTGATGTTCTGGATGGAAGCGGAAGTTGACCAGCGTGTTGATGTGGTCGCTGGCGAGCAGATACACCGAACCGCCCGGCGCCGCCGTTGCCGCCATCGGGCCCCCCACGCGGGCACGAACTTCTCGCGGCGGAAGCTCATGGCGCCCCGGCCGCCGTGGCCGGCCGCGATTTCGATGTCGACTTCGTCAACAAACATGGGAGAGGGCTTGAGGACACAGGCGGACGGGGCTGCGCGGTCGAAACAAAAGGCGGCGTGCCGAGGCCCGCCGCCCCGATCGACCGAAGCCTGCCGACCGCAGCTCTCGGTTACTGCTGCTCGACCGGGTGAACGCTGATGAACCGTCCGCGCGCGCCGTGGTCTTCGAACTTGACCTTGCCGGCGACCTTCGCAAACAGCGTGTCGTCCTTGCCGAGGCCGACGTTGAGCCCGGCCTGGAACTTGCGGCCGCGCTGCCGGACCAGGATCGACCCGCCGGTCACCACGTTGCCGTCGTGCTTCTTGACGCCCAGCCGCTGCGCGTTGCTGTCGCGGCCGTTGCGTGAGCTGCCCTGTCCCTTTTTTGTTGCCATGGCTAGATCACGATCTCCTTCACGAGCAGCCGCGTGTAGATGCTGCGGTGGCCGCGCGACTTGCGGAAGCCCTTGCGGCGCTTCTTCTTGAACACCCGAATCTTCGGGCCCCGCGACTCGCCCTCGATGACGGCCACCACGCGGGCGCCCGACACGAACGGGGCGCCGGCAATGATGTCGCCGCCGTCTTTGGCCACAAACAGCACCGAGCTCACCGACACTTCTTCGCCGGCCTGCGCCCGCGAAGTGGTCGACCTCGACCGTGGCCCCGGGCGTGACTTTCACCTGCCGCCCGCCGCTCTGGATGATTGCGTACACGACCGAACTCCTAACTTACTCAGGTTCACAGGTTCACAGGTTCACAGGTTCACAGGTTCGGATTACGCGGATTACACCCGTGACTACTCGCCCGGAGGCAGACTTTCGCCTGCGGACAAAGGATTGATTATACAGGGGTCGGCACGGCAGCCGGCTGGCAAGCCTGGAACCGGAACCGACCGGAACGTGAACCCCGGAACCCGTGACCTATTTCAGAAGAACCCGGGATCCCCGGATTTTCTGGCTGCTCAAGGTGCTCAGGAAACTGGGCACCAGCCGGTCCATCAGCTCGAAATACGACGACAGGGCCGGCGTCGACTGCTGCGGGCTGTAGAGGATCTCTTCGCGGAACGTCTCGGAGTACAGCGTGGCGCCCGTCCGGCCGTCGATGAAGATGAACTTGGGCCGCAGGATGAACCCCTTGCGCTCCATGTAGGTGCGCACCGGGACGACCCGCCGGCGGCCGAGGGTGTCGTAGTACTCCTGCTCGCGCTGCACGAAGCCGGACCGCGCGTGCGGCGTGAACAGCACCGAGCCGGTGACGATCAGCGGGTTCTGGAACTCCTCGCCGATCTTCTTCCAGTAGTCCACGTTGGCGAAGATCGTCTCGAGCGGCTCGAGATCCTTCTCGTCCTTGATGCGCGGCGTCTGGCCGTCGCCTGCGGGCGGTTGCGCCGCGGGCGGCTGGGACGGCGGCGGCTGCGTCGCGGGGGCCTGGCCGTTGGTGCCGTTGGTGCCCTCCGGGCCTCCGGGCGCGGTCCCGTCGGTGGCCGGCGGCGTCGCGGGCGGCTCGGTGCGTTGCTCGACCGCCAGTTCCAGCAGCGGCAGCACGTCGGCGTCGATCACGCGCAGACCCGACTTCGAACGCAGCTGGCTGCGGAGCAGCCGCACGGTTTCGAGGTTGGCGTCGACGTCTTCCGATCCGCCCGCGAGAAAGCCCGCAATCAGCACGCGCTGAAACGCCGACACGTCCATCTTGGGCTGGATCGGCGTTTCGATCGGCACCTCGTAGAAGCTGGTGCACGCGCTCACCGTGAGCGCAAGCAGACTAGCGGCTGCCGCGGCGGCTCGTGCGGTCATTGATTTCCTTGAACAGCTCGTAGTTCTGCCGGACCATCTGGTTTTCCGGATCGAGCTCGAGCGCGCGTTCGTACGCCTTGCGCGCCTTGTCGAACTCGCCTTCGTGCTCGTACGCGACGGCCAGGTTGTTGAACGCGGCCGAGTAGGACGGGTCGATCTTGGCGGCCTGATCCCAGCGATAGATGGCTTCGCGCCACAGTCCTCGCTGTGCCACCGAGATCCCGAACTCGACGTGTTTCTTCGCGCTCTCGCGTGCGTCATCAGCCAGGGCTGGAGCGGCCGACACCGAGAGCAGCGAACGCGGCAACCAGGACGTGTCGAGTCATGGCAGGAATGCCCTCACTATGCCACCGGGCCACGGGAGGTGCAAGCAAATGCGGCGGATTCTCCGGCGCTCATCTCAGCGATTGAGCAGCAAGCCCCATACCACGGATGTTTAGACGCCCACCGCAGGATAAACGGCTGGGTCGTGGGCGATTGTCCTCGGCGAGGGCCAGGACAGGTTGTTTCGGAGGACGTAAGCCCTTACAATCGAGCGCACGAGGAGGTCGGGCGGGAGAACCGCCATGGACCTGCTGTACCTCGACCCTTCCGCGCCCGACTATCCCCGCACGCCTTCGCGACATCCCCGACCCGCCCGACCGCCTGTGGCTTCGCGGAGATCCGCGTGCGCTGGCCCGCACGTCGGTCGCGATTGTCGGCTCGCGCCGCGCGTCGCCGGGAAGCCTCGACATCGCGCACCGCCTGGCGGCGGACCTGGCCAGGATTGGCTTGACCATCGTCTCCGGCCTGGCGCGCGGCTGCGACGGCGCTGCACACCGTGGCGCACTCGACGCCGGCGGCGTCACCATCGCCGTGCTCGGGTCGGGCGCCGATGTGATCTACCCGCCGGAACACGACTCGCTGGCTGAGCAGATCGTCCGGCAGGGCGCGGTTCTCAGCGAGTTCCCGCCCGGCGCCCCGCCGCTGCCCCATCACTTCCGCCAGCGCAATCGCCTCATCAGCGGCCTGGCCCGCGGCGTGATCGTCATCGAGGCCAACGACAAGAGCGGCTCGCTGATCACGGCCGGTTGCGCGCTGGCGCAGGGAAGAGAAGTCATGGTCGTCCCCGGCACCGTGCTCGCCGGTCGCAATCGTGGCGGCCATCAGCTGATCCGCGACGGCGCCGCGCTGGTCGAGAACGCCGAGGATGTGCTTGCGGTGCTGGTGAGTGCCGTCCCAGCCCTCGCGGCGAGCGAAGCGAGCCGCTCCGCGGCCGAAGGCGCGCGCCACCGCGCGCGCGAAGCGGCGCGCCCCTCGACGCCGAGGCGCCGAGCCCAGGACGACCCTGTTCTCGCCGCGCTCGATGCCGACGATCCGCAGGATTTCGACCAGCTCGCGCGGCGAACGGGCCTGCCGGCGACCGCCGTTGCTGGCTCGGTTGGCTGAGCTGGAGTTGTCCTGGCAGATTGCCCGATATCCCGGGGGACGGTTCGTGCGTTGTTCGGGGAAGGTGATAACGTAGCCTCAGGTCCGGCGCCCGGGAAGTCCCGTGGCGTCGGCCAGAAGTTGTTATGTCTAAACCACTTGTGATTGTCGAGTCGCCGGCCAAGGCCCGCACGCTCGAACGGTTCCTCGGCTCCGACTATGCCGTGATGGCCAGCGTCGGGCACATCCGGGACCTGCCCCAGTCGGCCAAGGAGATTCCCGCGCTCATCAAGGACAAGCCCTGGGCGCGGTTTGGCGTCGACCTCGACGGCGACTTCACCCCGCACTACGTCGTCCCCGACGACAAGAAGAAGAACGTCCAGAATCTGAAGGCGGCGCTCAAGAACGCCTCGGAAGTGCTGCTGGCCACCGACCCGGACCGCGAAGGCGAGTCGATTTCATGGCACCTGAGCGAGGTCCTCAAGCCGAAGGTGCCGGTCCGGCGGATCGAGTTCCACGAGATCACGGAAGACGCGGTCAACGACGCCATCGCTCACGCCCGGGACATCAACCAGAGCCTGGTCCGGGCGCAGGAAAGCCGGCGCATCGTCGATCGGCTGTACGGCTACTCGCTGTCGCCGGTGCTGTGGAAGAAGGTGCAGACCGGGCTCAGCGCCGGGCGCGTGCAGAGCGTCGCCGTGCGGCTCATCGTCGAGCGCGAGGAAGCGCGCCGCGCGTTCCGCACCAGCACGTACTGGGACCTCGAGGCGAAGCTGGCCGGGGAGGGCAGGGAGTTTCCCGCGACGCTGGTTCGCCTTGGCGACGCGCGAGTGGCGACGGGCAAGGACTTCGATTCGGCCACCGGCGAGCTGAAGACGCGCGGCGTGCGTCACCTCGACGAACCCGCCGCGCGCGACGCTGGCGGCCGCGCTCGAGACGCAACCTGCCCTGGACCGTCACGTCGGTTGAAGCCAAGCCGGGCCTCGAGCGTCCGGCGCCGCCGTTTACCACCTCCACGCTCACGCAGGAAGCCAGCCGGAAGCTTGGCTATTCCACGGGCCGCACGATGCAGATCGCGCAGCGGCTGTTTCAGGGCGTCGAGATCGGCAACGGCGAGATCGAGGGCCTCATCACGTATCACCGCACGGACTCGACGACGCTCAGCGACAAGGCGCTGAGCCGAATCGGCACGCGTGATCGGCGAGATGTTCGGCCGCGAATACCACGACGGCCCGCGGCGGTATCAGACGAAGGTCAAGAACGCGCAGGAAGCCCACGAGGCCATCCGGCCCAGCGACTTCCGCCAGACGCCGCAGAAGCTGGCGTCGTATGCTCGAGCCCGACGAACTGCGGCTGTACGACCTGATCTGGAAGCGCACGATGGCGTCGCAGATGAAGGACGCGCGCGTGCTGAAGACGACGGTGGAGATCACCGCTGCCGGCGAGCCGAGCCTGCGATCTTCACCGCATCGGGCAAGGCCATCGAGTTTGCAGGGTTCCGTCGCGCCTACGTGGAGGGCAGCGACGACCCGGAGGCCGAGCTCGAGGATCAGGAGACGATCCTGCCGGCGTGCGCCGTCGGCGACCGCGTCAACGCGCGCGGGGTGACGCCGTCGGGCCGCGAGGGCCTGGAGTTTGTCGGCCTCGACGCGAAGAAGCACGAGACGCTGCCGCCGGCGCGCTACACCGAAGCGGCGCTCATCAAGGAACTGGAAGCGGCCGGCATCGGGCGGCCGTCCACCTACGCGTCGATCATCCAGACCATTCAGAACCGCGGCTACGTCTTCCGGCTCGGGCAAGGCGCTGGTGCCCTCGTTCACGGCGTTTGCCGTCACCGAGCTGCTGCGCCTGCACTTCACCGACTACGTCGATGTCGGCTTCACGGCCGAGATGGAAGAAGTGCTCGACGCCATCAGCAACGGCGAGCGCGAGTGGCTCGACTTCGTCCGCACGTTCTATCGCGGCGACGACCGGCACGTCGGGCTCGAGGCGTTGATCCAGAAGAAGCAAAGCGAGATCGACTACCCGGCGATCGACGTCGGCGTCGATCCCGGCACCGATCAGCCCATTCGCGTGCGCATCGGCCGCTACGGTCCGTTCCTGCAGCGCGGCGAAGGCGGGGAAGGCAACACCGCCTCGCTGCCCGACGACCTGCCGCCGGCCGATCTCACCGTCGAGCATGCGGTGCAGCTGCTCGAAGCCAAGGCGCAAGGCCCGCAGGAGCTTGGCAGCGACCCGGCCACCGGCCAGAAGGTCTACGTCATCGTCGGGCGCTTCGGCGCCGTACGTGCAGCTGGGCGAGGCCGAAAAGGGCAGCAAGGAAAAGCCGCAGGCGTGCGTCGCTGGTCGCCGGGATGAGCGAGAAGACGATCGACGCTCGACGACGCGCTCAAGCTGCTGGCGCTGCCACGTGAGCTGGGCAAGCACCCCGACGGCAAGGTGGTTGTGGCCGGGCAGGGACGGTTTGGCCCGTACGTGAAGCACGGCGACGAGTTCCGATCGCTCGAAGACTCCGACGACGTCTTCACGATCGAGCTGCCGCGCGCGCTCGAGCTGCTGGCGGCGCCCAAGAAGTCGCGCGGACGGAAGACAGCGACCAGGACCGTGCTGAAGGAAGTGGGCCCGCATCCTCGCGGCGGCGCGACGATCAACCTGCTGGCCGGCCGGTACGGTCCCTACGTCACCGACGGCACGACCAACGCGTCGCTGCCCAAGAGCATGGCGCCCGAACAGGTCACGCTCGAACAGGCCGTGGAGCTGCTGGCAGCACGCGAAGGCGCGCCGAAGAAGGGCCGCGCCGTGAAGCGCGCGTCGCCGGCGCGCAAGACGCACGGAAGCGCGCGAGCGACGCCGTAGCGACACGCACGGTACGGGCGACGCGTCACGCGTCGACGTGGGCGTCGTGCCGAGTGGCGCGAGGTGCGCACTCGCAATCGCTCGCCCGTACCCGCAGTACGACGACGCAGTCATGGTTCGAATCATCGGCGGTGGACTGGCCGGGTCCGAAGCGGCATGGCAGGTGGCCAGCCGCGGCGTGCCGGTCACGCTGTACGAGATGCGCCCGGTTCGGCCGACCGAGGTCCACAAGACCGACCGGCTGGCGGAACTGGTCTGCAGCAACTCCTTCCGCGGCGACAAGCTCGACAACGCCGTCGGCCTGCTCAAAGAAGAGATGCGCCGGCTCGGCTCGCTGGTGATGCGCGCGGCCGAGGCCGCCCGCGTGCCGGCCGGCGCCGCGCTGGCCGTCGATCGCGATCGCTTTTCGCAGGCGGTCACCGACGCCATCGCCTCGCATCCGCTCATCACGCTCGAGCGGCGTGAGATCGATCGGGTGCCCGAGCCCGACGGCGCCCCCTGGATCATCGCCACCGGTCCACTCACGTCGGACGCGCTGTCGGCCGACATCGTGCGCCTGGTTGGCGCCGAGCACCTGTCCTTCTACGACGCCATCAGCCCGATCGTGCTGGCCGAGTCGATCGATCGGAGCAAGGTGTTCAGGCAGAGCCGGTGGGATCGGAGTCTGGGGCCGGGCTGGCGACAATCGCGAGGGCGCGAAGGCGCGAAGGCGCGAAGCACGAGGCCTGGTCGCCGTCCCCGCTTGCGGCATCGATGACGGGCAAGGCGACTACCTGAACTGCCCGTTCACGAAGGACGAGTACGACCGGTTCTACGACGCGCTCGTTGGCGCCGAATCGGCGACGGTGCACGACTTCGACAAGGCGAAGTTCTTCGAGGGGTGCCTGCCCATCGAGGTGATGGCGCATCGCGGGCGCGACACGCTGCGCTTTGGCCCGATGAAGCCGGTCGGCCTGGTCGATCCGCGCACAGGCCGGCAGGCGTACGCCGTCGTGCAGCTGCGTCAGGACAACCTGGCCGGCGACCACTGGAGCCTCGTCGGGTTCCAGACGCAGTTGAAGTGGGGCGAGCAGGCGACGCGTGCTGCGGATGATCCCCGGTCTCGAACAGGCCGAGTTCGTGCGCTTCGGGATGGTGCATCGCAACACCTACATCAACGGCCCGACCGTGCTGCAGGAGACGTGGCAGACGCGCGCGCGCCCGGATCTGTTCTTCGCCGGGCAGGTGAGCGGCGTCGAGGGCTACGTCGAGTCGGCGGCCTCGGGGCTGCTGGCGGGCCGCAACGCCGCGGCGCTGGTCCTGGGCGAGCCGCTGACGACGTTGCCGCGCACGACGGCCATCGGCGCGCTCGCGTACTACGTGTCGCACGCCGAAGCGAAGTACTACCAGCCGAGCAACATCACCTTCGGCATCATGGCGCCGCTCGAGGTGGCGGGCCGCCGCGCGCCCAAGGGCGCCGACCGCAAGCGGCGCAATCTCCGAGCGGGCGCTGGCGGATCTGGGGCCTGGCGCCCGTATGACGGCGCCGGCGCATACTCGAGGACGCGAGGTCCACGACGGATCGCTCAAGCAGTACATCCGCGACTTCGTCGAGTACCTGCGGCTCAACCGCAACGTGTCGGCCCACACCGTCCGCGCCTACGAGAGCGACCTCGCGCAGTTCCTCACCGCCAGCGCCGCTGCGCAGCAGCGCTCGCGGCCGTCGCTGACGCCGGCCGACTTCTCACCCGACAACGTGCGCCTCTTTCTCGGCGCCGTCTTCCGCGACGGCGCCAGTCGCGCGACCGCCGCGCGCAAGCTGGCGGCGGTGCGCACCTTCGCGCGATGGCTTCGACGCGAAGGCGTGATCGAGGGCGACCCGGCGGCGCTGGCGGGCACGCCCGTCGCGCGAACAGAAGATCCCGGTCCATCTGTCCATCGAGGAGATGGCCAAGCTGCTCGAGACGCCCGATCGCGGCTCGCCGCTGGGCCGCCGCGACCAGGCGATGCTCGAGTTGTTCTACGCCTCGGGTCTCCGGTTGAGCGAGCTGACCGGCCTCGACCTCGACGACCTGAATCTGAGTGCGCGGATGGTGCGCGTGCTGGGCAAGGGGAGGAAGGAGCGGCTCGTCCCCATGACGCAGACCGCCGCGGACGCGATCCGGGCGTACCTGCCGGATCGCGAGACAGATGGTCCGGAGTCCGCGCAAGGTGCCTGCAGTCCGCAGTCCCCAGTGCCGCGATCCGGCGTCCGCGTCCCGAGCACCCCCTCTTTGTCAACTACCGCGGACAGCGGCTGACCCCGCGCAGCGTGCATCGGCTGGTGCGGAAGTACGTCGCGCTCTGCAGCACGCGGTTCGGCATCTCGCCGCACGCGCTGCGGCATTCGTTTGCCACGCACCTGCTGGAGGGCGGCGCCGACGTGCGGGGCATCCAGGAACTGCTCGGCCACGCGCAGCTCAGCACCACGCAGCGCTACACGCACGTCAACGCCGCGCACCTGATCGAGGTCTATCGCCAGGCGCACCCGCGGGCGAAGAAGGGCGGCTAGGGCGAGGTGCGGCAGCTGGGGCAGGTCGGACCACGAGACGGGCACGCCGACGACGATGCCTGGAGACGCTGTTCTTCCGCTCGGCGGGCGCGCCGCTGGTCGGCGGCAACGCCGTCCAGGTGCTGCTCGACGGCGATCAGAACTACCCGCGCTGGCTCCACGCCATCGATCAGGCCGAGCGCACGATCCATCTCGAGATGTACATCGTGCACAACGACGTCATCGGCCGGCGCTTTCGCGACGCGCTGGTGGCGCGCGCGCGGGCCGGCGTCACGGTGCGCGTGCTGTACGACTGGTTCGGCGCGTTGCGGCCCAGCTCGTTTCGCTTCTGGGCGCCCCTGGTCGAATGCCGGCGGCCAGGTGCGGGTCGTCAACGCGCCGCGGTTCCACACGCTGTTCAACCTCGGCAGCCGCGATCATCGCAAGCTGCTGACCGTCGACGGCCGCGTCGCCTACATCGGCGGCCTGTGCATCGGCGACGACTGGCTGGGCGATCCGGCGCGGCAGATTCCCGCGTGGCGCGACACGGGCATCGAGCTGCGCGGGCCCGGCCGTGGCCGAGGCCGAGCTGGCCTTTGCCGGCGCGTGGGCCGCCTGGGGCGAGGGCCTGCCGCCGGGCACCGTGCCGGCGCGCGAGGACATCCGCGCGCCGAAGGCGACGTCAGCGTGCGCGTCGTGGCCGACCTCGCCCGATCGCACCACGCTCTACCGCCTCGAACTGGCCGCGCTGGCCGCGGCCAGCGATCGCATCTGGCTCACCGACGCCTATTTCATGGGGACGGCGGTGTACATCGAGTCGCTCAGCGCGGCGTCCCGGCACGGAGTGGACGTCCGGCTGCTGGTGCCCAACAACAGCGACGTGCCCTGGGTCGGCAATCTGTCGCGCACGCTGTACCGCCGCCTGCTCGACGCCGGCGTCCGCATCTTCGAGTGGAACGGCCCGATGATCCACGCCAAGACGGCCGTGGCCGATCGGCGGTTCGTCCGCGTCGGATCGACGAACCTGAACCTGTCGAGCTGGGTGGGCAACTGGGAGCTCGACGTCGTCATCGAGGACGCGGGCGTCGCCGCGCAGCATGGAGGAGATCTACGACCAGCGACCTGCGCAACGCCACCGAGATCGTGATCACGGAGCGCAACACCGTGCGGCTGCAGTCGGCGCGGCCGCGCCGGCTGACATCGCGCGACCGCCTGCCGCGCCGGCGGCTGGCCCGCGCAGCCAGCGGCAGCGCCAATCGCGTGATCAAGGACGTCGCGCTGGCGGGCTCCGCCTGGGGTCGGCCGTTCGCGGGTATCGCGTCCTCGGGCCGCACGAAGCCCTGTCGCTGGCTGACGATGGGGCTGCTGGCGGCGCGTGGTCGCCGTGCGTCGCCTTCACTTGGCCCCGGGCGTTCGCGTATCCGCTTGGCGCGTTGTCGGTGGTGGGGGCGCTCACGCTGCTGGCCCGCGCCTGGCGCGCGCGCGGTGATTCGGCGGGCGGAGCCGGCGGACCTGAAGTACCGCCCTACTGAGTTCGGACGCTCCGTCTCAGCTCGCCATCGGCTCTTCGATGGCCTGCGGCCGCCGTCCGCGCGGGAACTCGATGTTGAGCGTCTTGATCTTGTAGTTCATCACGCGCGGGCTGATCGCCAGCAGCTCGGCCGCGTCTTTCTGCACCCAGTTGGACATCTTCAGCGCCTCGATCAGCGCCGCGCGCTCGATGTCCTCGAGCGCGATCCCCGACGGCGGGATCTTCACCGGCGAGTGGCCGCTGCCGCCGCCCTGGCGTCGAGGCCATCTCGCCCAGCCGCAGGTCCTCGGCCGTGATCTGGGTGCCTTCGGTGAGCAGCATCGCGCGTTCGATGGCGTTTTCGAGCTCGCGGATGTTGCCGGGCCAGTTGTAGCGCATCAGCAGCTTGCTGGCCTCCGAGTCGAGCCCGTCCATCTTCTTCTTCAGCTCGCCGGAGAAGCGCTTGATGAAGAAGCCCGCCAGCGCCTGCACGTCTTCCTTGCGCTCGCGCAGCGGCGGCATCTCGATGGTCACGACGTTGAGCCGGTAGAACAGGTCCTCGCGGAACTGGCCGGCCGCCACCATCGCCGCCAGGTCGCGGTTGGTTGCGGTGACCAGCCGCACGTCGACTTTCAGCGTCCGCGTGCCGCCCAGCCGCTCGAACTCGTGCTCCTGCAGCACGCGCAGGATCTTGGCCTGCGTGCTCGGGCTCATGTCGCCGATCTCGTCGAGGAACAGGCTGCCGCCGTCGCTTTGCTCGAACCGGCCGATGCGCTGCTTGTCGGCGCCGGTGAAGGCGCCCTTCTCGTGCCCGAACAGCTCCGATTCGAGCAGGTTCTCCTGCAGCGCCGCGCAGTTCACCTTCACGAAGTTGCGGTTGGCGCGCAGCGAGTTGTGGTGGATCGCGCCGGCGATGAGCTCCTTGCCGGTCCCCGTTTCGCCGCGGATGAGCACGGTCGTGTTGCTCTTGGCGACCTTCTTCACCATCGACAGCACGCGCTGGAGGGCGCCGGAGCTGCCGATGATGTGCTCGAAGTTGTAGATGTCCTGCTGCGTGTGCCGCAGGTAGTCCAGCTCGTGGCGCATGCGCCGAAGCTCGAGGGCTTTCTCGATCTTCAGCTCCATCTCCTCGATCTCGAACGGCTTCTGGACGTAGTCGAAGGCGCCGACCTTCATCGCCTCGACGGCCGTGCTCACCGAGCCGAACGCCGTCATCAGGATGACCGCCGTCGTCGGGTGCAGCGCCTTGGTGGTCTTGAGCACCTCGATGCCGTCGCTGCCGCCCATCTTCAGGTCGCTGAGCACGACGTCGTAGTAGCTCTCGTGCAGCTTCTCGATGGCGGCGTTGCCGTTGGGGGCCTCGTCGACGTCGTGCGACGCCTCCTGGAGCGCGCGCACAAGTCCGCGGCGCAGGGCGTCGTGATCGTCGGCAATGAGAATGCGGCCCATGTCGTCTATCCCTCTTCGACTGCCCGAACTGAAGTTCGGGCCTACGCCCATCACTGAAACCACTCTTGCTCGGCGCAGACCGGCAGGGTCACGGTAAACGTCGTGCCCAACCGGGCGGTCGTCACGTCGATACGGCCGTCGTGCGCGTCGATGATCTTGCGCACGATGGCCAGGCCCAGCCCCGAACCCTGCGCCTTGGTCGTGAAAAACGCGTTGAACACCCGGTCGGTCAGCTCAGGCGGAATCCCCGGTCCGTCGTCGCCGACCTGTATCACGACAGTCGGAACGTGGACCGGGGTCTCCGCGGCCAGCACGCCCTGGGGTGCGTGCTCGCCTTCCATCACGCCGGTGGTCGCGCTGATGCGCACCGTCCCGGCGCCGCCGAGCGCTTCAAACGCGTTGATCACCAGGTTGGTGAACACCTGGCACAGCTGGTGCTCGTCGCCCTGGATTGGCGGCAGGTCGTCAGGGACGGCGACCTCGACGCCGACCGCGCCGCGCTGCGCCTTGCTCTCCGCCATCGACACCGCCGTCTGCAGCACCGGCCCGAGTGCGGTGCGGCCGCGCTCGAGCCTCACGGGCCGCACGTAGTCGAGCATCTCGACGACGGTGGAGTTGGCCATCTTGGCCTCGTTGATGATGTCGTTGAGGATCGACTGCGCGTCGGGCGAGTCGCTGACCTTCCGCCGGAGCAACCCGGCCATCACCTCGATGCCGGCCAACGGGTTCTTCAGTTCGTGCGCCATGGCCGCGGCCATCTCGCCCAGCGCCGCCAGCCGATCCCGCAGCCGCTCGCGTTCCTCCAACTGCTCGACCCGCGTGAGGTCCTTGAAAAACAGCGCCGCGCCAGCCACCTCGCCCGCCTCGTCGCGGATGTGGGCCAGCGTGTAGCCGATGACCCGGCCCGTCGACTTCAGGCGCAGCTCGACGCGGTTGGGCAAGTGACTCAGCTCGAACGTGCTCGCGATGACGCGGACCATGTCCGGGTGTACGCGCAACACTTCGGCGTAGGCCCGGCCGATGTCGTCGGCGTCCGGCGTGAGCCCGAAGATGCGGTAGGCCTCGTCGTTCATCACCGCGACGCCGCCGTCCCTGGTCACGGCCAGCACGCCGTTGCGCATGCTGGCGACCATGTCGCGGAAGAAGCGGTCGCCAACCGTCGTGGCCACCGCGCGACGTCGAGGCCTGACGGACCTGTGCGCCCGGCGCAGTCGCCCGCCTTGGCTCTGCGTCCGCCAGCCGGCCACTGGCGTAGCAGGCGAGTCGAGCTTCGCCTCTGACGGCATCAGCGGCTCGCGCGGGGCAAACGATTGGTCCAGTACAGCCCTGGACGAGGCGTCTCGGTCTTCACGCCGCCCGCAGGGGCAAGCGGTATGCCGGCTGCGCGGCACGGCCGGAAGATCTCAGGTTTTTGGAAGAAAACTGTAAGGCGGGGTCGGGATACTGACGCCTTCTGTCAGTCGGGATTACGGATCTGACACTAAATTACAGAATCGTCACAGGATTCGGGCTAGACGTCCACCGACGGTCAGGCGTCACCGGATGAGTCGGATTCGTCAGATTCCGACAGCATTTCCCACTGATGCATCAGCTCGCCGACTTCCCACATCAGGGTCTGATGGCGGGTGAGCTGGGCCTGTGCCGCCTCGCGCTGCTCGTAGAACCCCGGCGCCGACATCTCGGCTTCGAGCGCCTTGATCGCAGTTTCGTGCGCGGCAATGCGTGTTTCGAGGTCGGTCACCCGCGCCTGACGCGCCTTGCGCGCTTTCTCACGTTTGCGCTGGTCGGCGAGGACGGCGCGCCGATCGTCTCCCGCCTTCGGCCTTCGGGCTGCGGGCGCCCGGCGGCGCGTCCGGCGCGGCAACCTGCGGCCTCGGCGCGGCGCGCGCCTGCGCGCCCCTGCAGGTGACGGCGGCTTCGGCGGGCCGTCGGGTCTCCGCGACCTTGCAGGTGCGCATGGCGTGCGCCTGCGCTCGGGTTGCCGCGGAGTCGCGCGGATGCCTCGCATGCTCCTTCCGCCACAGGAACTCCTGGTACGTCCCGGGAAACGACTCGGCGCGGCCGTGGCCGATCTCGATGATCCGCGTCGCCAGCCGCTCGACGAAGTAGCGGTCGTGGCTGACGAAGATCAGCGTGCCGCCGTAGTCCACCAGCGCGTCGAGCAGCACGTCTTTCGAGTCCAGGTCGAGATGGTTGGTCGGCTCGTCGAGCAGCAGCAGGTTGGATGGCCGGAGCAGCATGCGCGCGACGGCCAGCCGCGTGCGCTCTCCGCCGGATAGCACGCCGGCCTTCTTGTAGACGTCGTCGCCCGAAAACAGGAAGCCGCCCAGGATGTTCCGGATCGCCGGGACCATGTGCATCGGCGAGCCGCTCGAGAGCGTCTCGTAGACGGTCAGCGCCGGGTCCAGCCGTGTCGCCTCGTCCTGCGCGAAGTACTCGGGCACGACCTGGTGGCCCAGGTGCCGCTCGCCGCGATCGGGCGCCTCTTCTCCCGAGAGCATGCGCATCAACGTCGACTTGCCGGCGCCGTTTGGGCCGACAAGCGCAATGCGATCGCCTCGCTCGATGTGCAGCGACAGGTTGTCGAAGACCGTGAGCGCTCCGTACGCCTTCCGGACGTGCCCGAGTTCCAGCACCATGCGCCCGCTCTTGGGCGCGGCCGGAAACGTGAAGTGCACGCGCTTGCGCTCGGGAGGCACCTCGATGGGCACGACCTTGTCGAGCAGCTTGATGCGGCTTTGCACCTGCGCGGCCTTGGTCGCCTGGTAGCGGAAGCGGTCGACGAACATCTTGATGCGCGCGACCTCTTCGTCCTGCTCCTTCTTGGCCGCGCGCAGCCGCTCGAGCCGCGCGTCGCGTTCCACGAGGTAGTCGCTGTAGTTGCCGTGGTAGTCGGTGATCGTCCGCAGGTTCAGGTCGGCGATCTTCGTGACGACGGCGTCGAGGAAGAAACGGTCGTGGCTGACGAGAATGACCGCGTGCGGGTACTCGCGCAGGTAGCTTTCGAGCCAGTTGCGGGCGTCGAGGTCCAGGTGATTGGTCGGCTCGTCGAGCAGCAACAGGCCCGGGACGCCCCAGCAGGAGCTTGGCCAGCGCGATGCGCATCTGCCAGCCGCCCGAGAAGGTATCGGCCGGGCGCTCGTAGTCCTCCCTGGAAAACCCGAGCCCGGTCAGGACCGTCGCGACCTGCAGGTCGACGGTGTAGCCCTCACCCAGCCGGAATCGGTCGCTCAGCTCCGCATACCGATCGAGCATCGCCGCCTGCTCGTCGTCTGACACGTCGGAGGCGCCCATGCGCTCTTCGAGCGCGTGCATCTCGGCCTTCATGTCGAGCAGGGGCGCGAAGGCGAGGCTCGCTTCGCCGAACACGGTGCGGCCCTGATGCACCAGGCCGTCCTGCGGCAGATACCCGATCGTGAGGTTCGAGGGCTTGACGACATCGCCGCCGTCGGGCTCTTCCAGGCCGGCCAGCATCTTCAGCAGCGTCGTCTTGCCGGCGCCGTTGGGGCCGCAGAGCGCGACGCGTTCGCGATCGTCGATCTGCCAGGTCACCGCGTCGAGCAGCACGCGCTCGCCGTAGGACTTGGAGAGGGAGGAGAGCTGGATCATGAAGTGCCGATGTGCCAGGTGCCGCCGTGCCGGAGTGCGGTGCCGTGTGCCGAAGTGCCGAGGTGCCGAAGCTGGCGCGGCACGCACGGTGTGCGCGGGCGGATCCGCACACTTCAAACCCTCGATTGTACCACGCAGATTCGTGCAGCCCGGGCGCGCGGCGATCGCGCCGATGGCTGCTAATGGCCCGAATTGTCCGCTCGTGTCGGTTCCGGGGTGGGTCTCCTGTCGTTGTGGCCGGCGTGGCGAGCCCCTAGCATTGTCGAGGACGCCATGACGCTTCGCGGACTCGTCGCATCGGCGCCTCGTCGCCGCCGCTTGTGTGGCCCCGGCTTTGGCCGACGACGCGAAGGCGCCGGTGACGCATCTCGACGACAGGTCGTGCGGTCGTGCCGCGTGACATCGGAGCACGCGCAGGTGTCGGTCAACTGCGGCACGCAGGCCGCAGCCCGTGCAGGTCAGCTACACGGCTCGGCGCCCGACGTCTGGAAGCACTCGACGGCAGCCAGGCTCCAGTCGCGCAACCTCCGCCACGTCCGTCACAATCCACTTCTAGTCTCGTCTCAGCCCGCGCCATTCCCGCCGCTCTCGCGCCGACCCGAAGGTTGACCACTCGGGCCAGCGCCACAGCCGAGATAGCTCTTTCGAGCCATAGCTCGGCCGTTTGTAGCGCGTTCCGTATGGATGAGTTTGACACTGGTAATACCAACGTGCTATTTCATCGCACACTTCCCCACTAGCGCTCGAGGTCCCTCCCACGCCCCGCATCAGGAGAGATGCCATGACTGTCCGTCGGTTAGTCGCAAGTTCGGTCACAGCCTTGCTGGTGCTGATCTGGTCAGCCGCAGGCTGGGCTCAGACCGTCAACGGCGCCATCGTCGGCGTCGTCGAGGACGCAAGCGGCGGCGTCGTTCCGGATGTCGCCCTGACCCTGCGCAACATCGCCCGTAACGAGATCGTCGCGACGACGATCTCGGGCCCGGAGGGCAGCTTCGCCTTCCGCAACCTGTCGCCGGCAAAGTACGAGGTGCAGGCGACCAAGGACGGCTTCAACCCCGTCTCGCTGCCCGACGTCGAAGTCACGCTCGGGTCGCAGGTCCGTGTGCTCGTCGCGATCACCGCCGGGGCCGTCTCCGAGCGCGTCGAGGTGTTCGGCGGCTCGTCAGTGCTCGGCACGACGGCCACGCAGGAGCACGGCATCTCGCCGGAAACGCTGAACCAGTTGCCGCTGCAATTCGGCACCGGACCGCGCGCGGCCGCGACATTTGCGTTGCTCATGCCCGGTGTCAGCACCGGTCAGGGCAACAACGCGTTTGACGCGCGCATCAACGGCGGCCTGCAGTCGGGCGACGAGGCGTCGGTCGACGGCGTCAGCATGCAGCAGGGCTTCATGAGCCAGGGCGGCATGGTGTCGATCCTCCAGGACTTCCCGATGTCGCCCGACATGGTCAGCGAGATCAAGGTCCTCACGTCGGGCTACGCGCCCGAGTACGGCTCCTCGATCGGCGGCCAGATCATGGCGGTCACCAAGTCGGGCGGCAGCAGGTTCCACGGTTCCGGCTTCGAGTTCTACCAGGATGCCTCGATCACGGCCACCCAGTGGGGCAGGTCGGAGAAGCCGGATTTCAACAAGCACAACAACGGCGTCAACATCGGCGGCCCGATCAAGCTGCCCGGCTTCACGACCGAAAAGTGGAAGAGCTTCTTCTACTTCGACTACGAGCGGTACCGGCAGAAAGGGGGGGCCACGGCGGCGGTGTTGTCGATACCCTCGATGCAGGAACGCGCAGGGTGACTTCCGCGATTGGCGCGACGCGTCCGGCAACCTGATCCCGATCTACGACCCGGCGACCTTGCGCTCCGACGGCCAGGGCGGCTTCATCAAGGATCAGTTCATGGGCTGCGACGGCAACACGCCCAACGTGATCTGTCCCAATCGCATCAACCCGATCGTGCAGCCGTGGCTGGCGGCACTGCCGACGCCGACAAGCGGTGGCGCGCTCAACAACTTCCAGGCGCCGCCAATCCCGGACACCATTCTGGGCGACAGCGACTACTACATGTGGCGGCTGGACTGGCAGGGTGGCAACAACCACGTGTTCGCCAGCTTCTGGCACCAGCGTGCGCCCGTGAAGTTGTTTTCGCAGTTGCCGCAGCAGATTGCCACCGAGACGTTGTCCGACCCGCAGAACTCGTGGGTCAACAGGATGAACTTCGACCGGACCCTCACGCCGACCCTCCTCAACCACATGTCGATGGGGTATCTGAACCGGAACGAGGGGTACGGCTGCGTCAACGGGGGCTTTGTCGACGACTTCCCGAAGATCGCGGGCGTGGCGAACCACAGCGTGCCGCCGCAGATCGGCATGACGACGAGTTCAACGCAGATGGGGTGCAACGCGGGTGTCAACGTCGGGAACATCACGACGCGTCCGACCTTCATCATCAACGACGCGGTGACGTGGGTGAAAGGCGCGCACACGCTCAAGGTCGGCATGGAGTGGCGCAAGATCATGGGCAACATCCACGCCAACGGCAACGAGGCCGGGACGTTCAACTTCGAGCCGCGGCGCCACCGGCCTCGTGGGCCAGGTCTCGGGCAGCCCGGTGGCCAGCTTCCTGCTGGGGGCGGTCGACAACGCGAGCACGTCGTATCGCTCGGTGTCCAGTTGGTACCCGCGGCAGCACGCGTGGATCTTTCACGCCGGCGACAGCTGGCAGGTCAACAACAAGCTGACGCTCGACTACGGCCTGCGCTGGGACTACTACTCGCCAGCGTCCGAGAAATACGACCGCATGTCGTTCTTCGATCCGACGGGTGCCAACCCTGGCGCCGGCGGCCGGCCCGGCCGGCTCGCCTTCGCGGGCGATGACCTACGGCGCTGCCAGCTACGGCGCGCGCTACCCGGAGAAGAACTGGTATGAGGGACTCGCGCCGCGCCTCGGCGCCGTCTACGCGCTCAACGACAAGACGGTCATCCGTGGCGGCTGGGGGATCTTCTACACGCAGGCGTTCTATCCCGGCTGGGGCGGCGGGATGAGTCTGGACGGGTTCTCGAACGACCCGAGCGTGAGCTCCAGCAAGGGCGGCATCGAGCCCGCGATGTACCTGAACCAGGGCTTTCCGATCGGCAACTTCTCACTCCCCCCTGACATCAGGTCCGACTACAAGAACGGGCAGGGCATCTACTTCCGCAACATCGATGGCAACGAGCGTCCGTACTCGCACCAGTGGAACATCACGGTGGATCGCGAGCTCGGCCGCCAGTTCGCGACTGAGCGTGGCGTACGTCGGGTCCGCCGGCCGCCGGATGCCCTCGAGCATCGATCCGCTGAACGCGATCGACCCGAGCTACCTGTCGCGCGGGGATAGCCTCAACCACGAGTTCCAGCCCGGGCAGACGAGCCTCGACGGCGTGCCGCTGCCGTACGCCGGGTGGGTGGAGCAGATGGTCAGCTGCGCGCCGTCGGTCGCACAGGCACTCAGGCCCTTCCCGCAGGACCTGCGACAACCTGCAGGGCCAGAACGAGGCCCACGGCAAGACGATGTACAACTCGATGCAGTTGAAGCTCGAGAGGAAGTTCTCGAAGGGCGTCTACGCGCTGGTGTCGTACACGCTCTCGCACCTGATGGAGAGCGGGTCCAGCAACACGCAGCGGGACGCAAACACGTGGAGCGGCATCACCGGGGTCATCTCGCCGTTCGAGAGGGACCGGAATTACGTGATCTCGCAAAGCGATACGCCGCACGTGCTCTCGGCGGCGTTCGTCTATGAGCTGCCGTTTGGTCGCGGCAAGGCGCACGTCAACGACGGGGGCGCCGTAGTCAACGGGCTCGTGAGCGGTTGGCAGCTCAGCACCATCTACAAGTACCAGTCGGGCGTGCCGATGTACTTCCGGTCGGGCTTCTGCAACGTGCCCGGAGCGTTCCGTGCGGGCTGCATCCCGGCGATCACCAACGCGGGCGCCGTCTTCGCGCAGGACAAGGGCAGATTTCGATCCTGGCCTGGGGCCGCTCTTCAACAAGGACGCGTTCACGCCGGTAAGCGCCTTCAACTACAACTATGGCACCGGCAACCGCGTCGAGGAGAGCATCCGCGGCTTCGCGTACACGAACCAGGACTTCACCCTCATGAAGAACACCCGGATGGGCGGGGGCACGAACCTCCAGCTCCGGCTCGAGGTGTTCAACCTGTGGAACTGGCACTCGTTCCAGGCCAACGGTCAGTGGGGCAACCAGGCGTTCAACACCGACATCAACAGCCCGGAACTTCGGGCAGTGGAATGACGGCAACGTGACTGCACCACGCCAGATCCAGCTCGGGGTCCGGTTCGAGTTCTGACATCGCGTCTCGGGTAAGTGTGGGCGTCGCGCTCTGCCGTATGCTGGGCGCGGCGCCCTTTGTTTTCGTGTTCCATGGGTATCTCCTCCCGCCTGGTCTGCTCTGTCGCTCGTCCTGCTGCTGGCCGCGCCCGGCGTCCGGGCGCAGTCGCTCGCGCCCGCCCTCGCCACGCGCTTCTCGGAAGGCGTCGAGGCCCTCAAGGCCGGGCAGCTGGATCTTGCGGAGGCGGCATTTCGCGACGTGCTGGCCCGCGGCGGTGACCGGGCATTCGTCCATCACAACCTCGGTATCGTCCATCAACAGCGGAATCACCACGTCGAGGCGCTCGCGGAGTTTCGCGCGGCCGCTCGGCTCGATCCGGCGTTCGGCCCCGCACGACTGCTCGCGGGCAGCAGCCTTCTGGCCCTCGGGCGGGCCGAGGAGGCCGTGGCCGAGCTCGAACGCGCGGTCCGCCTGCTGCCCGGCGAGAAGGCCGCCCACCTGCAGTTGGCCGACGCCTGCGAGCGGGTCGGCAACGTGCCCTGCCTGGCGAGGGAGTCCCGCGTCCTGGCCGGGTTCGCGCCGTCAGACCCCGAGTACACCTATCGCCTCGGCAAGGCGTACCTCCGTCTCTCGGAGTGGTCGTACAAGCGGATCCGCGCGATCGATCCGCGCTCGGCCCGCCTGAGCGAGGCGCTCGGGCGCGAATACCTCCAGCAGGGTCAGCCCGAACTGGCGCTTCGAGAGTACCAGCAGGCGGCCGAGCGCGACCCGGCGCTGCCGGGCATCCATCTCGCGCTTGCCAGGATTCACGCCGACGCCCTGCGCTGGGACGACGCGGCCCGGGAGGTGGAACGGGAACTGGCCGTGGCGCCTGGGAGTGCCGCAGCCCTCGAGCTGAAGGCGCGCGTGGATGCCGCGCGCACCGTGCGATGAAGGTGCCGGAGGCGAGCATGCATCGGCTCATCCCGGTTGCGGCCCTGGTTCTGACGCTGCTGGCCGATGTACGCCCGGCCGCCGCCCAGCGACCTCCAGTCGCGCCGTCGGCTGAGGCGACTGCCGACAGTTCGATGCTGAAGGAACTGGCAGCCAGGCGCCGTGCCGAGATCGACAAGACGATCGCCGCCCGCGACTGGCCTCGCGCCGAGACGCTGCTGGTCGCCGAGATCGAGCGCACGCAGAAGCCGGTCGATCTGTTGAAGATGCTGGCCGGCGTGTTCATGAACGAGCACAAGCCGTTGAACGCGGCCATCGCGATCAAGAAGGCGGAAACCTACGGCCCGCTCGACGCGAACACCCGCCTGCAGCTGGTCCTTGCGTACATCTCGATGCGCCGCAGCGACTGGGCGCGTCCCGAGCTCGAGCGGCTGGTCGCGGCAGACCCGTTGAACGCCGGGTACGCCTATTGGCTCGCGCGTCTCGACTACGACAGCGGACGCTATGCCGCCGCCATCGATCGGCTGAAGACCGTCGTCCAGCGCGAACCCTCGTTCATGCGCGCCTACGACAACCTGGGACTCTGTTACGAGGCGCTGCACCAGCCCGACGAGGCCATCCGCCAGTACCGCGAGGCGATCCGCCGTGCACGCGAGGCGGGTGAGAAGTGGCCGTGGCCGTTCCTGAACCTTGGCATCCTCCTGAAGAACAGCGGCCAGATCGAGGAAGCCGAGGCGCTGTTCAACGAAGCGCTTCAGGCGGATCCGGCCTTCGCGCCGGCGCTCTATCATCTCGGCACGATTCTGGAGGGGAGCGACCGCACGGAGGGAGCCGTGCAGGCGCTCCTGCGTGCCGCCGCCGCGGATCCGTCCTACGCGGAGCCGCACTTCGCGCTCTCGCGCATCTATCGCCGCCAGGGCCGCATCGCGGAGGCCGACGCGGCGCTCGCGACGTTCCAACAGCTCCATCAGCCAGCTCGGGAAGTGAGGCGGTGACGTTCGCCCGCGCGTTCGCGCGGATCCTGTGGCTCGTGTGTGTCCTGTGCCTGTCTCAGAGCACCGGGGCGGCTGCGCGCCAGGATCCCGCCGTGTCGGTCCAGCAGATCCAGGCGGCGCTCGAGCGGGGAGACGTGGACGGCGCCAGGGCTGCCGTCGAGGCCGGGCTCCGCGCGTACCCGGACGACCCTGCGCTCCAGAACTTCGCGGGCGTCATCGCCGCGCAGCGGGGCGACTGGGCCGCGGCCGAAACCCATTTCCGCGAGGCCATCCGACTGGCCCCGCGTGCCGTGCCCCCCTACGAGAACCTCGGACGCCTGTATCAGCTGCGGTCAGTGGCAGACCCCGACGGCGCGAGCCAAGGCGCTCGACGTCTATCGCGCGCTGCTCTCCGTGGACCCGGCCAACGAGGAGGGGCTCTTCCAGTCAGCGCTGCTGCGAGCGCAGGCGGGGGAGTTTGCCGCGTCGCGTGCGCTGCTCGAGCAGCTGCCGCGCGACGTGCAGGGACGACCCCAGGCGCTCGCCGTGCGCGTCGCGGACCTGGCCGGGACCGGCGACGCCACGGCGGCGGCCGTCGCAGACACGCTGGCGGCGCATCCCGACGTCGTGCCCGAAGACGTGCTCGCCGTGCTGCCCGCCTTCGACCACGTGCAGGGCGACGAGGTGCTCGGCCGGCTGCTCGCCTCGCTCGACCGACGCGGCGTCGTGGCGCCAGACCTGCTCCGACGGCTGGCGGCGATCCAGATGCGTCGCGGGCAGTTCGCTGACGCACGGGGGACGCTGGAGCGCGTCGCGTCGGCCGAGCCCACGGTGCCCGTCCTGGTGGACCTGGCGCGCGCCGCGGCCAAGACCGGGGATCACCGCGGGGCGCTCGGGTACCTCGCCCACGCGCGTGCGCTCGATCCGCAGAACGCCACCGTGCACTTCCTGTTCGGCGTCGTGTGCGTCGAGCTCGACCTTGGCGCCGAGGCGTATGAGTCGATGAAGAAGGCCGTGTCGCTCGATCCCGAGAATCCGGCCGTGAACTACATGATGGGGGCGGTCAGCCTGCATCGGCACGAGTCGTCGGAGGCGGTGCCGTATTTCGAGAAGTACGTGCGCCTGCAGCCAGACGACCCGCGCGGCAGGTTTGCGCTCGGTGTCGCGCGGTTCTACAGCAATGACCTCGACGGCGCCCGGCGCGACCTCGCCGAGGTCGCCGAACGGCCCGAGACGGCCGCGGGCGCGAACTACTTTCTGGCGCGCATCACCCGCCAGTCGAGTCAGCTCGACGAGGCACGGCGGTATGTGGACCGCTCGATACAGGCCAACCCGGGCTACGCGGACGCCTGGGCAGAGCTCGGGCTGCTGCAGACGCGGGCCGGGCAGTTCGCGGAGGCCGAAGCGTCGCTGCAGAAGGCCCTGTCACTCGATGCGGAGAACTACCAGGCCACCGTAAATCTCACGGCGCTCTACACCCGCACGCGCGACCCCCGGCGCGACGCACAGGCCGCCCGCCTCGATGCGCTGCAGAAGAAACGTGGAGAGCGCGCGCAGGACTTCCTGCGGATGATCGAGGTGGTGCCGCCGTCGCGGTGACCGAGGATTGCTCATGTTGATCGCCTCGCCCGACTTCATGGCCCAGGCTGGCGCGCCTCGCTCGACTCCGATTGACCGTCGCGTGCTCGTGGGCTGCGTCCTGGCTGGCCTGTTGCTCGCCGGCGCCGGCGCCGGCGCACAGCCTCCGGCCCCCCGGCCCGACACGCGGCTGGTCGAGGCCCAGCGTGCGCTGACCCGCGGCGAGCTCGCACGCGCGTTCGAGCTTGGTTCCGCCTACGTGAAGGCCCACCCCCGTGAGGCGCCAGGTCGTGTGCTGCTGGCCCGCGTGCACCTCGAGCGCGACGAACTCGACCAGGCGTACGAGGAGCTCGACCGCGCGTTACGTGCCGACCCGCGCAACGTGGACGTCCTCGCTTACCTCGGCCTCGTCAGCGGGCAACTGGCGGCCAGCGCCTTCGAGCGCCTCGCCACCGAGGCACCAGGCTCCGCGCGGGTGCTCCAGCTCCAGGGCGAGACGTTCGAGGCCCAGGATCGCCGCAGCGACGCCGAGACTGCCTACCAGGCCGCCCTCAACGTGCAGCCGGACCTGCTCGACGCCCTTCTGCCGCTCGCCAAGCTCAAACGCATCCGTCTGGCGTGCGAGGAGGCCATCGCGCTGTACGAACGGGCCGAAGCCGTGAAACCGACGTTTGACTCCGCCTTCGGGCTCGGTTTCTGTCTCGCCTACATGCAGGACGATGCGGCCGCCGTCACCAGATACGGGCAGGCGGTGAAACGGGATCCGACGGCGGCCGTGGCGTGGTCGGGTCTCGGCGCGGCCCTCGTCAAGGTCGGACGCACGACCGACGGCGTTGCAGCCCTGAAGCGGGCCGTGGCACTCGAGCCCGGGATGAGCGAACCCTGGTACATGCTCGGCATGGCATACCAGGCCACCGGTGACACTGTCCGCTCCAAGGAGGCCTTTGCAAAGGCCGAGGAGCTGCGCGCCGCGGGGAAACAGTGACGCGCGCGTAGTCCAGGCGAGCGCGCCATCACCGCTCGTGATTGCGCATGCTTGCCTGTCGGGCGTTGCCGCCACGCCTGGCGACGTGGCCTTCGCTGCTGCGACGCTGCGCACAGCGAAGGCGCAGCCGCCCACTCGCGTCGTGCCGCCGGCATCGACCAACGCCGCGCCTGGCGTCACCTTCGTGGATATGACGGCCGCGGCCGGTTTGAGCACGTTCCGTCACGTCTCCGGTTCGCCAGAAAAGCCCTACGTCATCGAGGTCGCCGGATCCGGCGTGGCAGTGTGGGACTTCGATGGCGACGGGTTCGTGGACATCTATCTCGTCAACGGCGGCACGCTCGATCCGGGCCGTGCGACGCTTCCCACCGCGCCGCCGGCTGCCCTCTATCGCAACAACGGCGACGGCACGTTCCGCGATGTCACCGAAACGGCCGGCCTCGACAACCGCCGCTGGGGCCAGGGCGTCTGCGTCGGCGATATCGACAACGACGGACGCGAGGACGTGTACGTCACCAACTTCGGCCCCAACCGTCTGTATCGCGCGGTCGCCAAGGATCGATTTGCAGACATCGCCGAGTCGGCCGGCGTCGCGGTGAGCAGCTGGTCGACAGGCTGCGCATTTGGCGACTACGACGCCGACGGCTGGCTGGATCTGTTCGTGGCCGGCTACGTGTCTCTGGATCTGGCGAACCTGCCGCCCTCACCTACGCGCCGCGCGGGCCCGCGGCCGGAAGGCGCGTCGCCAGCAGCCGGCGGGGGGATGGGCGCTGCGTACTCCGCCGGCGCGACCGTGTGCGTCTACCGGGGCGAGCCGGTGATGTGCGGCCCTCGTGGTCTGCGAGGCGCAGGCGATCACCTCTTCCGCAACAACCGTGATGGCACGTTCACCGACGTGAGCCGTCAGGCGGGAGTCGCCGACGAGAAGGGCCTGTTCGGCTTTGGCGTCGCGTGGACCGATTTCGACGATGACGGGCGGCTGGACCTGCTGGTGGCCAACGACTCCGGGCCCAACTACGTCTATCGCAACCGCGGCGACGGACGGTTCGACGACGTCGAGCTATCCGTCGGGAGCGGCGCTCGACGGCAACGGCCGCGAGCAGGCGCACATGGGCGTGGCCATCGGCGACTACGACAACGACGGCCGCAACGACATCCACATCACCAACTTCGCCGACGACTTCAACGTGCTCTACCACAACCACGACGGCGCGACGTTCACCGACGTGAGCTTCCGCATGGGCGTGGCCGCCGCCTCGATTCCGTTTCTCGGCTGGGGCACGGACTTTCTCGACTACGACAACGACGGCTGGCTCGATCTGCTGGTCGTCAACGGCCACGTGTATCCATCGGCCGACCAGATGCCGTGGAACACGTCCTACGCGCAGCGCGCGCTGCTGTTCCGCAACCTGGCCGGCAAGCGCTTCGAGGAAATCGGCGCAGCCGCCGGTCCGGGACTGACCACGCCGCGCGTCTCGCGCGGCTCCGCCATCGGCGACCTCGACAACGACGGCGGCGTCGACGTCGTCATCAACAACCTCGACGGTGGCTCCGACGCTGGCGCGCAATGCGGCGGCGGCAAGGCCGGCCATTGGCTGAAGGTGCGACTGATCGGCGATCCGGCAAGGAAAACGCCGCGCGACGCGATCGGATCGGTGGTGTTCGTCACCGCCGGCGGCGTGCGCCGGCGCGGCGAGGTGGCCAGCGGACGCGGCCAGATCTCGCAGTCGGATCTGCGGGTGCACTTCGGTCTCGGGGAGCAGGCCGCGGTGTCGAAGCTTGAAGTACGATGGGCGGGCGCGGACGACGGTGACCTACGCGATCGATCGCGTCGACACGCTCGTCACGATCGATCAGAGGAAGGCCGGCAAGGTCACGGTTCTACGGGTTCCTGATCCGGTCCGAGGCGGTCCAGGTGGGTACGAATCGGGTTACCGATTCGAGGACGATCATGTCCGACTCTCACACGCCGCGAAGCATTGAAGCTCGGCGCCGCCGCCTTGATGGCGACCAAGGTCCAGGCGCGCGCCGGGAAGAAAGTCATCGTCGCCGGCGGCGGCATCGGCGGGCTGTGTTGCGGCTACGAGCTGATGAAGCGCGGCCACGACGTCGTCGTGCTCGAGGCGGCGGGGCGGACCGGCGGCCACGTGTTCACGTTCCGCGAGGGCCTCGACGACGGGCTGTACGCGGATGCCGGCGCCGAGCACTTCACGAACCCCGGCTACGACCGCTACCGGGCGTACGTCGAGGAGTTCAAGCTGCCGTACCGTCTACTACCCGCGACGCGAGCACGTCCTGCGGTGGATCAACGGCACGATGCACACCGAGGAGATGCTGGCCGATCCGAAGGTGCTGGCGAAATTCGGACTGAACCAGCGCGAGATCGAGTACGTGAAGGCCAACACCTTCCCCGAGCTGGCCGGGCTCTACTACAAGCCATACATGGACGCGTTTCGCGACGAGTACAAGCCGTTTGACGCGGGCCTCAATCACCTGGACAACATCTCGACGACCGACCTGTTCAAGAAGGACGGCGCATCGGCCGGCGCGCTCGAACTTCATCGGCGGCGGCGGCTCGGCGCTGCACAGCGTGTGGCACGCGGCGATCCTCAAGCTGCGCGGCGTGCCGCTGTTTCCGCCGAAGGTCTATCGCCTCGTCGGCGGCAACCAGAAGCTGCCCGACGCCTTTGCCGAGCGGCTGGGCGACCGCGTGAAGCTGAACTCGCCGGTGACCAAGATCGAGCACGGGCAGACCGGCGTGCGCGTGACCTGCCGCGGCAACGGCGGCTCGGTGACGCACGAAGCCGACTATCTCGTCTGCGCGATGTCGGCGTTGATGCTGCGGCAGATTCCCGTCAGCCCGGCGTGGCCCGCGGGCAAGCAGTGGGCGGTGCAGAACGTGCCGTACTACTTCGACTCGCGGCCGATCTTCCAGTCGAAGTCGAAGTTCTGGACGCAAGGATCAGCATCAGCCCGAACATGGAGTTCGGCGACCGCGAGCTGAATCACGTCTGGCCGACCTGCGAGGAGGTCGAACACGACGCGCGGGCTGATCGTCGGCACCTCCACCGGCCCGCAGTCACCCGAGGGCGCGCTCGCGGGGTTCCGCCGCCGCTATCCCGGCAAGTCCGAGGACATCGAGAAGGCGCATCGTCCACGTGTGGGCGACAAACCCGTGGGCGTCGGCGTGCGAGACGCTCAGCCTACCGCCCCGGCGAGCTCGACGAAGTACTGGCCCGCGCTGGCCGAGCCTCAGGGGCGCGATCCACTTCGTCGGCGCGTACGCGGACAACCTGAACTGGGGGATGGAAGCTGCCACACGATCGGGATATCGAGTGGCGGAAGCGATCGTGTAGGAAGGCCTGGCCCCGTCGCGCGATTGCGTAGGAAGGGCCTGGCCCCCGCGCGTCATGTACGCGGGGCCAGGCCCTTGTTACACCCGCGTCACCGCGACGGTACACCTGCCACCACCGCCACTGGCGCGCCAGCCATCAGCCGGCCCATCTGCTTCCTCATGACCGGGCGTTCCGTCGCCCGCGTCGACGAGATTCAATTACTAGGCCATATCGTCATGTCGATATCAGGATCTTATATGACATAGAAAGACTTATATGCCTCTAACTGCACGATATGGCATGACAGTTATCGTCAACAGACATAAAATGTCGCAGGCGGGCTTGTCGTCCGGTCGGCGTTCGGCCGAAAAATGAGCGTGTCGCCCTCGGTTTCCGCGCTGCCGTCGATGGCGCGTCTGCTCGCCCGGAGCAGCGATCCGGCTCGCCTCATTTCCGCACTCCACCAGACCGCGCTCGACGTGTCTGGCGCCACCGCTTCAGTGCTGCTGCGGCCCGACCCGACCTCAGGCCGCTGGCACGCCGTGTCCGGTGCCGGGCTCGAGACATTGACGGCTGGCGCCGTGGCTTGAAACGGCCCGGGGCGCCGAGGCCGCTCGGACAAGCGCTCGCCACCGATCGGCCGCTCGTGATTGGCCTCGCTCGAGACAGAGTTGCCGGACCTGGCGGTCCTGCTGGGGGCGTCGGCCTGCGTGCTGGTGCCGCTGGTGGGCGCGCGAACAGCCCCGTGGGCTTGCTGCTGCTGGCGCTGCCGCCCGGGTCGACGCCCGATCTGGATCTGGCCGCGACGATCGGCGACGCGATGGTCATCGCGCTCGACCGCGCGCGGACGGCCGACGAACTGGCGCTACACCGCGACGTCCGGGATCTGATGGAGGCCTTCGCGCGCGGCGGCGCCTCGACGCTCACGCTGACGCCCGCGCTCGAGGCGATGTGTCGTGGCGTCGCGCGGCTCACGGCGGCCGATGTCGTGGAGGTGTGGCTGCACGATCGGCGCGCGCGGGAGCTGGTCCTCTCGGCCACATCGGACCCACAGCGCGCAACGGTCAGGCCGCTCGATCCCGACCGCGGATCTGAACGCGCCGCTTGCCGCCTCGCTGCGTCGCGACCGCCCGGAGCTGGTCACCGCCGCTGGCAGCGACGCGCTGGGCACCAACGTGGGGCTGGTCGTCCCGTTGCGGGGCCGACGCCGTGCGCTTGCCGTGCTGGCCGTTACGGCATCCGCCTCGAGCCCGGCGGTGAGGTCGCGCTGCTGGATCGCGCGGCAGAGATCGGCCGGCAACTCTCGGCGATCCTCGAAAACGTCCAGCTGCTCGACGACGTGATGCGATCGCGCGCGGAGTTGGAAAACGTCTTCAACTCGCTCACCGATCTGGTGGCCGTCACCGACAGCGCCGGCCGCATCGTCGAGGCCAACCGCGCGTTTGCGGCGCGGGTGGGGCAGACGCGTGACGCGCTGGTCGATCGGCGGCTCAACGACCTGCTCTCCGCCGGGCTGGCCGAGTGGATCGACGGCGAACGCGACGCCGCCACACCGGCCGTGCCCGCGCGCCGTGGGTGGTCGACCAGCGGCTTGGCGGAACGTTCGACCTCACGCTGACGCCGCTCGCGGGGCTCGATCCCGCACCGGGAGGCTTGGTCCTCGTGGCGCGCGATGTCACGGTCGAGTCGCGGCTCGAGGCCGAGCGCGCCTCGCTCGAACGGCGGCTCCGGCAATCCGAAAAGCTGCTGGCGCTTGGCCAGTTCGTGGCCGGCGTCGCACACGAGTTGAACAACCCGCTGCAGGGCGTGCTCGGCCACCTCGAGTTGCTGCGCGCCTCGAAGACGTTGCCGGCGTCGCTGCGGCGCGACCTCGACGCTGGTCTACCGCGAAGCCGACCGCGCCGCGCGCATCGTCCACAACCTGCTCGTGTTCGCCGGCTCGGGCCGTCTGCGCCGTCGGCCCGTGGCCGTCAACGCCGTCGTCGGGCGCGTGCTGCGGCTGCGGTCGAGGGCGCACAAGGCCGCCCAGATCGAGGTGCGGCGCGATCTCGCCGACGCGCTGCCAAAGGTGAAGGGCGACGGACTGCTGCTGCAGCAGGCGGTGCTCAATCTGATGCTGAACGCCGAGCAGGCAATGGCGGGCCCGGGCCAACTGGTCGTCGGCACGGCGGTGACCGACAGTGGCCAGGTCGCGATCACGCTGGACGACAGCGGGCCGGGGCTGGCGGCCGAGGTGAAGGCGCGGCTGTTCGAGCCGTTCTTCACGACCAAGGAAGTTGGCGAGGGCACCGGCCTGGGGTTGGCGATCGCGTACGGGATCGTCAAGGCGCATGGCGGCACGATCGAGGCGTCGAATCGAGACGACGGCGGCGCGCGGTTTGTAATCACCTGCCCGTGAACCCGTGAACCCGTGAACCTGTGAACCCGTGAACCTGAACCCTGAAGCCTGAATTGAGAGATGGACGACACATTCCTGACGACCGAAGAGGTCCTCGACTACCTGCACGTGAACCTGCGCACGGTCTATCGCCTGATCAAGGCCGGCAAGATTCCCGCGGTGCGCGTCGGTCGTCAGTGGCGATTCAAACGCGCGGACCTCGACGCCTGGCTCGACGGCCAGCGATCGCGCAAGTCGCGCGGCGCTCCGGTCGCGGCGTCCGCGCCGGCCTCGCCGGAACGGCCGCGCGTCCTGGTGGTCGACGACGAGGCCAGCATTCGGGAATTGCTGACGCGAACGCTGGCGCTCACCGAATACGACGTGGAGGCGGTCGCCGACGGGCGAACCGGTCTGGACCGGTTGCGGCTCGGGCCCTACGACCTGCTCATCGCCGACCTGCGCATGCCCGTCATGGACGGCCTGACCCTGATCCGCGAGGCCCGGCGGCTGCAGCCGAACTTGAAAGCGATCATCATCACCGGCTATTCCACCGAATCGAGCGCGATCGAGGCTGTCAATCTCGGCGTGGTCGGGCTACCTGGTGAAGCCCTTCCGGGTGCCGCAGGTCCTGGCCGCTGTGGGCAGGGCGCTGGAGAAGGTTAGGCGAAGCCGCCTGCGCCCCGTCCAACCCGACCGCCTTCCCCGTCTAAGCTTGTAGAACGCCTGATCAGGCCCTGATGCCGCGGACCGACGAGGAACTCGTCGCCCTTTCGATCGGGGGCGACGTCGAGAGCTTCAACCAGCTTGTACTGCGCTGGGAACGGCCGATCTTTGCCCTGGCGTACAGGGTGATCGGCCGGGAGGAAGAGGCGCGCGACGTCGTGCAGGAGACCTTCCTGCGCGCGTTTCGCGGGATCGGCAACTTTCGCGGGCAGGCGAAGTTCTCGTCCTGGGTCTACCGCATCGCCCTCAACTTGTGCCGGGACTGGATCCGGCGCGAGCGCCGCGCCCCGATTCTCCCCACTCCCGAGGGCGTCGACGTGATAGAACTGGCCGCCGAACAGGGGCCGGTCGAGTCCATCGAGGACCTTGTCGCCCGCAACGACATCAGCAAGGTGGTCGCGGACTTGATGACGCGGCTGCCGGAAGAACAACGCACGGCGATCGTCCTGAAGGAGTACCACGGGATGACGTTCCAGGAGATCGCCGACCTGCAGGGCGTCCCGCTGAGCACGGTGAAGACGCGCCTGTACCAAGGACTGAACGTGCTACGCCGGCACCTGCAGCAGCAGGGCAAATACGATCCGGCGACGACGAAGGTGTCATGACGAACCGCTACTACTGCGACGACAAGCAACGGCTGGTCAGCTTTCTCTACGGCGAGACCAGCGATCGCGAGCGCGCCGAGGTCGAGGCGCATCTTGCCGGCTGTGCGGCATGCGCCGAGGAAGTCGACGAGCTGCGCGCGGTGCGCGTGGATCTGGCCGCGTGGCAGCCACCGGAGGCCGAGCTCGGGTTTCGCATCGTCCGCGAGCCCGTGACGGCGAGCCGGCGATGGTGGGCCGTGCCGGCGTGGGCGCCGGTGGCGATGGCCGCCGGAGTGCTGCTGGCCCTGGCGGCGAGCGTCCAGGTCGAGTACGGCAACGGCGCAATCGTGGTGCGCACGGGCTGGGCGACGACAGGCGCGCCGCCGGCGGCTGGCGTGCAGCCGGCGCCGGCGACAAGCGGCGCGCAACCGGCCGGCCAGACCGCGTCGGCCGCGATGAGCGAGGCTGACGTTCGCGCGGCGATGGCGTCGCTCGAGTCGCGGCTCCGCACCGAGATGGCGAACACGCGCACGCCGTCGGCGGCGCCGGCCTCGGCCGCTGGCAGGCGCCGGGTTCGACCGCGTCGCGCTGGTTCGGCAGGTGGAAGGCCTGATTGAGGCCAGCGAGCGCCGGCAGCAGCGCGAGCTGGCGTTCCGTCTCGCGCAGGCGATGCAGGACGTCGACACACAGCGCCGGAGCGACCTGGCGCGTATCGAAACCGGCCTCGGACAGATCGAGGGGCTCACGGTCCAGGAAGGCGCGCGCCAGAGTCGGTTGATCAACTACTTGATGCGCACGTCGCAGGAACGGTAGGACGGTTTGCGGAAGTGCACGAAGGCTGCGTGCCGAGGTGCGCGGTGCCGAAGTGCTGAGCTGATGTTGGAGATAGGACGATGGTGATTCGAGGATTTGCGGCGTTGGCGCTGGTCGCCGTCACCGCGGCGGGTGCCTCGGCGCAGGAAGTGGCGTCGGTCGGAGGACTCGCGCCTGCGCCCGAGCAGATGCGCGTGCGCTTCCAGATTGCAGCCATGGAGGGCGTGCTCGAGCGCGCCGTGCAGCTGGGCGCACGACGTTTGAGCCAGCAGGTGCAGGCGGTGAGCCCCGACATGCTCGTCATCGGAGGCGCGGCGCGCGCCAAGGGGTTCCTGCTCGACGGCTATGGGGCGTTCTTCGACGTCGATGTGCCCGCCCTGCGCCGCAGTGTGGCGTGGAGCTTCAGGCAGATGGGCCGGACCGACGGCTCGGTGGAGACCGCCATCACGTCGCTCAGGAGAAACCTGCAGTCCGTGAACGATCCGGCAGTGCGCCGCGAGATGGACGAGGCGATTCAGCGGCTGGCGCGCATTGTCGGGCCCATGCCGGGGCAGATGCCCGGCGGTCTCGCGCCCGGCGTCCAGGCCATCTCGACTGGCCGCGGCGAGGTGACGGTGAGCAACGCCCCGCAATCGGTGACGGCGCAGCAGGCGGCCATCATCGACGACCCCGGCCTGGCCTACACCAACGAGGTCAAGGCGGCGCTGGTCGACGCCATGCTCGACTACGGCGCGCCCATCCCCATCGGCGACGACCAGTGGCTCACCATTGCCGCGCGTGACGACAACGACAGCCGCCTTGGCGGCGGCGATCCCTACGACGTGTCGACGATCGTCCTGCGCATCAGCGGGGCAGACCTCTCCGCCTTCCGGGCCGGCAAGCTGACGCGTGAAGAGACGCTGGCGAAGGTGGAGGCCAGGGAATACTGAGATTGCAGATTGCAGATTGCAGATTGCGATTGCGATGCGCGATGCGCCAGTCCTCGCTCCGCAATCGCAATTGCAATCCAATGCTCCATGCGTGCGCCCTGCCTCCTGGTCCTGCTGCCGCCGCTGCGGCGGGCCTCCCGCTCCGCTCGATAAGGTCGTCCGCGTCGAGGAGGTCGTCACCGGATGGTTCGACGCCGGGGTGACCGACGATGGCAAGAACAAGATCGTCCCGAGCATCTCGCTGAAGCTCACCAACACGAGCGGCGACCCGACCGGTGGCGTGCAGTTGAACTGCATCTTCCGGCGCGTCGGCGATCCCGAGGAGTGGAGCACCGCCCTGGTTCGCGTGGTCGACACGAGCGGCCTCGCTCCAGGCGCGACCTCTAAGCCGGTGGTGGTGCGGGCGCCGCAGGGCTACACCGGCCTGCAGCCTCGGGCGCAGCTGCTCGACAACCGCCTGTTCATCGACGCCAAAGTCGAGGTGTTCGGCAAGCACGGGTCCGCGACCTGGGTGAAGCTGGGCGATTACCGAATCGACCGGCAATTGCTCACCCGGTAACGTGCTGGTGAAGGCCACAGTCCTCGAACGCCGCCTGGGGCCGCTCGACGCGGCCGCCATCATCGTCAGCAACGTCATCGGAGGAGGCATCTTCCTCACGCCAGCCGTCATCGCCGGCCTGATGGGCGATGCGTGGGCGATGCTGGCGGTCTGGCTGCTCGGCGGCGCGATCGCCTTTGCGGGCGCCATGGCCTATGCCGAGCTGGCCGCGCTTCGGCCACAGGCCGGCGGGGAGTACGTCTACCTGCGCGAGGCCTTCGGGCCGCTGGCCGCATTTCTCACCGGCTGGACGTCCTTCGTCGCGGGATTCTCGGGCGCGATTGCCGCCAGCGCCGTCGGGTTTGCCTTCTACCTCGGACGCTTCATTCCCGCCGCGGCCGACACACGGCCTCTGCTCGAGGGCGGCCTGGGGCCAATCCACCTGGCAGTGACGCCGCAAGCGCTGGTCGCCATCGCCCTCATCGTGCTGTTGACCTTCGTCCATGTGCGCGGCGTCGGGCCGGGGCGCCTCGTGCAGAACCTGCTGGCCGCGGCCAAGGTCACCTTCCTCATCATGCTCGTCCTGCTGGGGTTCGGACTTGGCGACGGATCGTGGGCGCACATCGAGGCGCCGCGTCCGCTGGGCGCCGGCAGCTGGCTGCTGGCGCTCGTGCCGGTGATGTTCAGCTACGCGGGATGGAACGCGGCGTCGTACGTCGCCGAGGAGATCCGCGATCCGGAGCGCTTCGTGCCGCGCGCCCTGGCGCTGGGCACCGGCGCGGTGGTGTTGCTCTACGTGGTCCTGAACCTTCTCTACGTCTACTCGATCCCGGTGACGGAGCTGGCCGCGCTGAAAGGCAGCGTGATGGATGTCATCGCCGAGCGGCTCTTCGGCGCCACGGGCCGGCGACCTGCTGGCAGTGATGACGGCGGTGAGCATCGCGGCGAGCGTCAGCGCGATGATCATCGCAGGCCCACGCGTCTATTTCGCGATGGCGCGCGATGGCCTGTTCTTCCGCAAGGCCGTCGAGATTCACCCGGTCTACGGCACGCCGTTCAACGCCATCCTCGCGCAGTCGGCGTGGAGCGTGCTGCTCGTCCTCTCGGGCAGCTTCGGCCAGCTCATCATCTACACGGGCTTCTCGGTCGTGCTCTTCTCGGGGATCGCTGGCGTGGCGCTGTTCGTGCTGCGTCAACGGCATCCCGGCGAGCCGCGGCCGTTTCGCGCGTGGGGGTATCCGCTGATGCCGGGCCTGTTCGTGCTCGCCTCGGCCCTGATCGTCGGCAACGCCGTCTGGCGCGATCCGGGCCCGTCGGCCGCGGGTCTGGCCATCATCGCCGCCGGGTTGCCGCTCTACGTGTACCTTCGCAGAGCACGTAGTACGTAGGGCGGAACTTCAGTCCGCCATCGTTGCAGTGCCCGAACTGAAGTTCGGGCCTAGCGTACTGGCGCTGAAGTTCGGGCGTACGTGCCTACAGCGTCGGCAGGTCCACATCCAGGCGCCGGACATGTCGCCGACGCGAATCGTGCCGGGCTGCACGACCCGCGCGTTGATCCCGCGAAGGTTGAGTCGCCGGCCGACCGGTGAGTTGACGAACTTCATCGCGTCGAGCCCAAAGCGATCCACGAACTTGTGGCATCCCGTGTGTGGCTCGGCCGAGACCTCGATCACGGCGGTGCCGATGGCCAGACGCGTGCCGGGCGGCAGGTTCTCGCCGCTCAGATCGAGATCGACGTACAGCTGATCGCCAGCCAGGGCCCAGCGCTCGGGGTGCTGCGCGACCAGCGCCGCGGCGCGCACGTTCATCACATTGAGCTGCATCTCCGGATGCGCCCGGCCATCGACGCTGCGCGAGCTGCCGCGCCGGCTCCACGTGTCGCCGACCAGCCCTTCGACCAGATCGAGTTGCCCTTCTCGAAGCACCTCGCGCGCGTCCACGGCCGGACGCCGGACGATGAGCGCCAGCACCCCTTCGAGCCTGGGCGAGCGCTCGATCTCGTCGAGGCCGGCGTGGAGCTGTTCGGTCGTGAGATGTGTGATCTGTCGTGCATCCTCGGTGATTCCCCCGGACCTTTATACCGGAAACACAGCCGACATCGACAATCACAACCTGGTCGAGCTGCTGGCGCCCCTGATCGCCCGCAGTGCGCGCACTGGTGAAATCGTGGACTACGCGATGCACCAGGCACGTCGACCTCTATGTCGTGGCATCCAAACGGCGATCGCCGCAGGCTCTATTCCGACCCTGCCGCCGACTTCGATCGACTATACAATCTGCCGATGGTGCGCGTTCTGTCCGTCGTCTGCCTCGTCGTCAATACCGGCGCCGGTCTGGCGATCGCAGCCACGCGAGGCGGTTTTCTGTCGCAATTGGGCCTGCCGCCACCGTTGCCGTTCTATGCAGATCTGCTCGCGGTCTTCCTCGTGGGCTCCGGAGTGGGGTTCATCCCGGCGGCGCTGAATCCCGCGCAGCAACGCCCGTATCTCTGGACGTTTGGCGTGGGGGTGAAGCTGGTGGCGGCCGTGTTGTTCCTGCGCCTGGCGCTGACCGGCCTGGTCGGATGGCTGCCGGGCCTCGCGGCGGCCGCCGACGGGGCGCTGGCCGTGCTGTTGCTGATGGCGTTCCTCAAGCCGGCGAGGTGACCTCGATGGCGTGCCGGGCGATTGACGAGCCCTGAGGTTCGAACCACGTCACCCCTTCTTCGACCAGATCGAACTTGAAGTGCCGTCGCCGCTCCGTCGGTGCGCCACGCGGCTGCTCCGGACGCTGCCTGGCGGCGACGATGACCGGATGATCGGCCATGGCGCCGCGCAAGAGCCGCACGAGGTGATGCAGGGCTGCCGCGAAGCTGGATGAGTGCTGCGCTGTCGTCGAGTGTCGAGGTGCCGGGCGGCGAGAAGGGCTTCCCTTCGAGTCGGCTCCGACCGGCGATCCCATCGAAGGGATTCTAGCCGGTCGGAAACCGCGCGTCTGCCTACGGGACTCGCTTGAGCTCGCCCTTGTAGGTGATCTTCTCGTCCGGCTGCGTGCGGATCTCGAAGCTGATCGACTCGTAGCCGCCGCCCGCAGCTCGATGCGGTGCGGGCCCACATCCAGGTTCAGTTGCTGGAAGGCGCCGTCGAAGTCATCCACCACGCCGGCAAGGTAGCCATCCACGAACACCTCGGCCTCGCGGGGCTTCACCTTCAGTCGGAGCCCGCCGTAGATCTGATAGGTCGGGCCGGGATAAGGCCCGTAGCTGCCGTATCCGTAGCCGTAGCCCGCCCCGTAGCCGTAGCCCGCCGCCGTAGCCGAGGCCGAGGCCATAACGGTAGCCGCCGTACGGGTATCCAAAGCCCCACCACGGATCCCAGAAGAAGCCGTAACTGAGCGGGTAGTACGGGTAATACCACGTGTTCCAGTGCGGGTAGTAGCCGCCACCGTGGCCTGAATATGGCGGGTACCGGCGGGCAGTGGCGTCCCGAAGCTTTGACGCCCTCCGCGGTCGCGCGGCGTGGCGTGAACCGGCGCCGCCGTCGCTGCCTCGGGGCCCGGCGAGCCGCCGCGGCGCGCGACGGCACGATCGCCGTCGCCCGAGCCGCGACGATCCGGTGGCGGCGACGTGCGTTGACGCGACTGGTCTCGTCCGGATGCCGGGCGCGCGCGGTTCGAGTCGCCGCTCGATGCGGTTGCGCTCGATGTGGCGGGCGCCGGGGCGGGGCGCGGCGCCTCCGCACGTGGCGCGGGCGCGGCGCGAGGTACGGCGCGCTCGCCGCCGCCACTGGCGCGCGCGGGCGGCGCCTGCCGCTGTTCCGACCGGGTTGGCGGTGCGGACCTCGGCTTGGCGTCTTGCGCGTGGGCAGCCACGCCCGCGGTGGCAAGCGCCCCCGACGATCATGGCAACGCGAAAGTGACGGCACATGGCGATTCTCCTGAGTCGTCGCGGTCCTGGACCTGGCGGCGACGTACCGACTTGTAAAGCAACCGCCCTGCCAAACCCAACCATCCGCAAAGACGGCATTCTGCGGGATTTCAGGCGGGTTGTCCTGTGGCGGCGTCACCTCGGCCAGCGACAGCCACCTGGATTGTCCCCGTTCCTTGACACCCCTCCGGGCGACCGATAGGCTCGAAATCACCGCCATGTTTCATTCAACCACAATCCTTGCGGTCCGGCAGGGCGATCACACCGTGCTCGCCGGCGACGGCCAGGTCACCTTCGGGCAGACGGTGATGAAACAAGGCGCGCGCAAGATCCGTCGGCTGTACCACGACCGCATTCTCGCCGGGTTTGCCGGCTCGGCCGCCGATTCCTTCGCGCTGTTCTCGCGCTTTGAAGCCAAGCTCGAACAGTACCGCGGCAATCTCGAGCGCTCGGCGGTGGAACTGGCGCGCGACTGGCGCACCGACCGCGCGCTGCGGCGACTGGAGGCCATGCTGATCGTCGCCGACAAGGACGCGATGTTTCTGCTGTCGGGCACCGGGGACCTGATTCAACCTGACGATGGCCTCGTGGCGATCGGCTCGGGTGGTCCCTACGCGCTGGCCGCAGCGCGGGCGCTCACTCGGCATACCTCACTCTCGGCGCGCGACGTCGCCGAGCAGTCGATGGCGATTGCCGCCGACATCTGCATCTACACCAACCATCAGATCGTCGTCGAGGAGCTCTAGCAGAGACGTGGCAATTCACCTGCCGGAACGGACGCAGAGCTCGACTGAAGCGATGACGCCGCGCCAGATCGTCGCCGAACTCGACAAGCACGTGATCGGACAGCACAAGGCCAAGCGCGCGGTGGCGATTGCGCTGCGCAACCGCACGCGGCGACAGAAGCTGCCCAAGGACCTGGCCGACGACGTCGCGCCGAAAAACATCCTGATGATCGGGCCCGACTGGCGTCGGCAAGACCGAGATCGCGCGCCGCCTGGCGCGCCTGGCGCAGTCGCCCTTCATCAAGGTCGAAGCGTCGAAGTTCACCGAAGTCGGCTACGTCGGGCGCGATGTCGAGTCGATGGTCCGCGACCTGGTGGAGCTGGCAATTGCGATGGTGCGCGACGAACGCTTCGAAGAGCTGCGGCCGCAGGCGCGCCAGGCGGCCGAAGATCGGCTGCTCGACTTGTTGTTGCCGCCGGGACCGCGGCCCGAGGTCGATCCCGCCGTGTCCGGCCTGCCCGATCCGGCCCAGGGCACGCGCGAGCGGCTCCGGGAGCACCTGCGGTCCGGTCGGCTCGATCACCGCGCGGTCGAGATCGACGTGCGTGATACGAGCGGGCCCGCCTTCGAGATCATCAGCGGCGGCAACGTCGAGGAAGTCGGCATCAACGTCAAGGACATGATGCCGGGGCTGTTTCAGGGCCGGACCAAGCGGCGGAAGCTGCTGGTGCCCGAGGCGCTCGAGCACCTGACGTCCGAGGAGCTGTCGAGGCTCGCCGATATGGACTCGGTGGGGCGCACGGCGCTCGAGCGCGTGGAGCAGTCCGGCATCATCTTCATCGACGAGATCGACAAGATCGCGGGCCGCGAAGGCGGACACGGCCCGGATGTGAGCCGTGAAGGTGTGCAGCGCGACATCCTGCCCATCGTCGAGGGCACGACCGTGAACACCAAGCACGGCATGGTGAAGACCGATCACATCCTCTTCATCGCTGCCGGCGCGTTTCATGTGTCCAAGCCCTCGGACCTGATTCCGGAGCTTCAGGGGCGCTTTCCCATCCGCGTGGAGCTCGAGGCGCTGGGCGCGAACGACTTCGTCCGCATCCTCACCGAGCCCAAGAGCGCGCTGGTAAAGCAGTACATCGCGCTGCTGGCCACCGAGGGCGTCGAGATCGCCTTCACCGCTGGCGCCATCGCGCGCGTCGCGGCGCTGGCGGCGGAAGTCAACGAGAAGACCGAGAACATCGGCGCCAGGCGGCTGCACACCGTGATGGAGCGGTTGCTCGACGAGATCTCGTTTGATGCGCCGGATCGCTCCGGCACCAGCGTCACCATCGACGAGGCGTACGTGAACCGCATGCTCGCCGAGGTCGTCGCCAACGACGATCTCTCTCGGTATATCCTCTAGCCAACCGTTGCCGACGCCCCGCACATCCCGCTCGATTCGAACTCGCCCGATTGCGTGCGCGTGCGTGCTGGCCGCGTTGGTCACCACGGGATGCGGCAAGAAGGGCCCGCCGCTGGCGCCGTTTGCCAAGGCGCCGGCTGCGCCGGCTGAAGCCACGGCGCGCAGGCTTGGCAACCGCGTGGAGATCCGCTTCACGGTGCCGAGCGTGGATCTCGACGGCCAGCGTCCCGCGCACATCGACCGCGTCGAAGTGTGGGCATTGACCGGCCGGGTGCCCGATCCGATTCTGTTCATGAGGTACGCCACGCTGGTGGGCACGGTGCCGGTTCGGGAGCCACCGCCTCCACCGCCTGACGTGGAAGAGGGCAAGCCACCTCCTCCGCCGCCGCAGCCATCGACGGAGCCGGGACTGATCGGGCCAGCCCGGCGGGTCGTCGGCGAGCTCACGGCCGACGCGCGGAGCCGTCGTCGTGCCGGAGACGGAGCGAAGGCGCGGGGGGGAGGTGCCGTCGTCGTGCCGGTCGAATGGAAAAGCAGAAAACGCGCGACGAAGAGCTGCGCCGAAGCGGCGGGCAATGGAGAACGCCGAGCACTGCACGAGGCGGCCGCGCGCGAGCGCCTGACGCCGCCGGACCTGGGCACGCCGCTTCCGCCGCCGCTGATGCGCTACTACGTGGTCATCGGCCGTAACGGCGGCCGGAAGGGCGTCGTTGACGCCGCGGATGGCCGTGGCGTTGCGGCCCGCGCCTCCGGCACCGCCGCAGCCCACGTCGACGATTGCGGAGAACTACGTCGAGCTCACGTGGACCGCCCCGCCCGGCCTGCCCAAGCCCGTGCACAAAGGGTCAGCGCGCGCGCCCGCCGCACCGCGGGGCCCGGCTGCTGGCCCGCCGCCAACTGGTGCGCCTCGAGGGCCTGGGTTGACGCCGCCGGTCCCGACGGAGGACGACGACGATCGCGCCAGCGCCGGTCGCGGCGCCCCCGCACCCATTGCGCCTCCTCCCGCCCGTCGAGATGCCACCAGCGGCGCCGGGTCGCAGCTCCGCCTGCTGCGGCGGCCCCGCGCCCGGCGAGGCTGCCGTGCCGGCGGCGGCCGCTCCAGGCGAGACGGCAACACCCGCGTTACTGAACTCCCGGTCGCTCACGGGCTTTCCGTCCGCGACCGTCGGCTATTCGATCTACGAGGTGGCACCGCCGCAGCAGGCCGCGCCACCGCTGCAGCCCGGCGAGGTGCCGGCGTTGCCGCGGCGTGCGACACCCACGCCAGTTGTGACGACCAGCTGGCGTGATGCGAAGGTCGAATTCGGGGCGGTGCGATGTTATGCCATCACCACGGTCGTGACGGCCGGCACCGCCGTCGAAAGCGCGCCGTCGCCGGCGGTGTGCCTGTCGCCGAGCGACACCTTCCCGCCCAAGGCCCCGACCTCGCTGGCAGCGGTCGCCAGCGAAGGCGCGATCAACCTGATCTGGGAGGCCAACACCGAAGCGGATCTTGCCGGTTACATCGTCCTGCGCGGCTCGGCGGCTGGCGCGACGATGCGCCCGTTGATGACCGCGCCGATCAAGGAGACGACGTTCCGCGATACGACCGTGCGCGCGGGTGCCCGGTACGTGTACGCGGTGGTCGCCGTCGACACAGCTTCGCCGCCCAACGTCTCGTCGCAGTCGAACCGGGTCGAGGAGACGGCGAGGTGAGATATCACCTGTAGGGGCGCACTGGGTGCGCCCCGCTTGGGTTCAGCCGATTGGCGGGCGGCAACGAATGAACATCTACCGCACGAACGCCGGCCACATCGTCGAAGAGGACGGCGTCTGCCGCCGGCTGGTTGGCGACCTGTTCGGTGAGTGGACAGCCGGCGACGAAATCCCCGGCGGGCTCGCAGTCCAGCGCCTGCTGGCGCCGGTTGTGCCGAGCAAGATCGTCGCGGTGGCGCTCAACTACAAAGCGCACGCGGCCGAACAAGGCAAGCCATTGCCGCCCGAGCCCCTCTTCTTTCTCAAGCCCTCGACTGCCGTGATCGGGCCGGGGGAGGCGATCGAGTTGCCCCCGGGCGTCGGGCGGGTCGACCACGAGGCCGAAGTCGGCCTCGTCATCGGCCGCCGCGCGCGGAAGGTGCCGGCCGACCGCGCCGCCGAGCACATCCTCGGCGTGACGTGCGTGAACGACGTCACGGCGCGCGCGCTGCAGAAGACCATCGGCCACTACACGCGACCCAAAGGGTTCGACACCTTCGCTCCGGTCGGGCCGTGCATCGCCCTGGGGCTGGACTGGTCGAACCTCCGAGTGCGGGCGTGGGTCAACGGGGAGCTGCGCCAGGACTCCACGACGGCCGACCTCATCTTCCCGGTGCCCGAGCTGGTGGCCTTCATCTCGTCGGTCATGACGCTGCTGCCTGGGGATATCATCTCTACAGGGACTCCCTCGGGCATCGGCCCTCTCCGGCCCGGCGACACGGTGCGGGTGGCGGTCGAGGGCGTGGGGGAGCTGGAGAATCGCGGTTGCAGGAGACAGGCCATGAAGCTGTTCGTGGATAGCGGCATCGTGAAAGAGATCGAGGCGCTGGCCTCGCTTGGCGTCATCGACGGGGCGACGACCAACCCCTCGCTGATGGCCAAGGCGGGCGGCGATCCGCGCCAGATCCTGAAAGAGATCTGCCGCATCGTGCAGGGCCCGGTGAGCGGGGAAGTGGTCGCCACCGACTACGACGGCATGATTCGCGAAGGCCACGACATCGCGGCCATCGACGAGCACATGGTGGTCAAGGTGCCGTTCACGCGCGACGGCGTGAAGGCGTGCAAGACGCTGTCGGGCGAAGGCATCCCGGTCAACGTCACGCTGATCTTCTCGGCGACGCAGGCGCTGCTGGCGGCCAAGGTCGGCGCGTCGTTTGTGAGCCCGTTCATCGGGCGGCTCGACGACATCGCCACCGAAGGCATGCACGTCGTCGAGGAGATCGTCGAGATCTTCGACAACTACGAGTTCGGCACCGAGGTGCTGGTCGCCAGCGTCCGGCACCCGGTTCACATCGTCCAGGCCGCGCGGCTGGGCGCCGACGTGTGCACGTGCCCGCCGGCCGTGATCGAGCAGATGTTCAAGCATCCGCTGACCGACATCGGGCTCGAGAAGTTCCTGAAGGATTGGGAGAAGGCGCAGGCGGTGACCCGATATGCCAGTTGACGATTGCAGATTGACGATTGCAGATTAAGGGGGCCGGATGTACAACCACCGCCGGGGTGCAGCCGAATGAGCTCTTCAATCGTCAATCGTCAATCGTGCAATCGTCAATGTGCGAGCGCCTCAGCGAGCTACTCCGTCTCGCCGAGCTCGGAGGCGGTGAGGACCGTCTTCGCCGCCAGCACGACGCCGGCAAGCTCACGGCGCGCGAGCGCATCGCGCTGCTGTTCGACCCCGGCACCTTCGACGAGATCGACGCGCTCGTCACGCACCGCTGCCAGGATTTCGGCATGGCCGACCAGGTCATCCCGGGCGACGGCGTGGTCTGCGGCGGCGGGCGCGTGGACGGGCGGCTGGTCTACGCCTTCGCGCAGGACTTCACCGTGTTTGGCGGGTCGCTGTCGGAGACCAACGCGCAGAAGATCGTCAAGGTCATGGACCTGGCGGTGAAGATGGGCGCGCCGGTGGTGGGGCTCAACGACAGCGGCGGCGCGCGCATTCAGGAAGGCGTCATCTCGCTGGGCGGTTACGCCGACATCTTTCTGCGCAACACCCTGGCGAGCGGCGTGATCCCGCAGATCTCAGCCATCATGGGCCCGTGCGCGGGCGGCGCGGTCTATTCGCCGGCCATCACCGACTTCACCGTGATGGTGCGCGATACCAGCTACATGTTCGTCACCGGCCCCGACGTGGTGAAGACCGTCACGCACGAGTCGGTCACCAAGGAGCAACTGGGTGGCGCGACCACGCACAACGAGACCAGCGGCGTCGCGCACTTCGCGGTGGCCAACGACCGCGAGTGCCTGGCGCTCGTCCGGTCGCTGCTGTCGTACCTGCCCGGCAACAACATCGACGACCCGCCAATTGGCGATCAGGGCGACCCCGTCGATCGCGAGTCGCCCGAACTCGACTCGCTGGTGCCAAGCCAGCCGAACCAGCCGTACGACATGCACGACCTGGTGACGGTCGTGGCCGACGAGGGCTCGTTCCTCGAAGTGCACGCCCAGTACGCCCGCAACATCATCGTGGGCTTCGCGCGCCTGGGTGGCCGCAGCGCCGGCATCGTCGCCAACCAGCCGGCGCACCTGGCCGGCACGCTCGACATCGACGCATCGGTGAAGGCCGCCCGGTTCGTGAGGTTCTGTGACGCCTTCAACATCCCGCTGGTGACCTTCGAGGACGTGCCCGGGCTTTCTGCCGGGCACCGCGCAGGAGTACGGCGGCATCATCCGGCACGGCGCCAAGCTGCTCTACGCTTATGCCGAGGCGACCGTGCCGAAAGTGACCGTCATCACGCGCAAGGCCTACGGCGGCGCGTATTGCGTGATGTCGAGCAAGCACATTCGGACCGACGTCAACTTCGCGTGGCCGACCGCGGAGATCGCGGTGATGGGCCCGGAGGGCGCCGTAAACGTCCTCTACCGCCGCGAACTGGACGCCGCCGAGGACCCGGTGGCGCTGCGCGCGCAGAAGGTGGCGGAGTTCCGCGAGAAGTTCGCCAACCCGTTTGTCGCCGCCAGCCGCGGCTTTGTCGACGAGGTCATCGAGCCCCGCACGACGCGCCGGAAGATCATCGAGGCGCTGTCGCGCCTGTCGACAAAGCGAGACAAGAACCCGCCGAAAAAGCACGGCAACATTCCCCTGTAACGGACCGGGTTCACAGGTTCACGGGTTCACACGGCTGTCAACCGGTGAACCTGCCAGAACGCGGACCAGCACGCAGGTCTCGATAGAATTGCAGGTCGGTGCACAAGATTCTCATCGCCAATCGAGGCGAGATCGCGGTCCGCGTGGTTCGCGCGGCCCGCGAGGCCGGTCTGGCCTCCGTGGCGGTGTACTCCGACTGCGATCGCACGGCCCGGCACGTTCGGATGGCCGACGAGGCCTGGCCGCTGGGCGGAAACCGGCCCGCCGATAGCTACCTCCGCATCGACCGTCTGATCGACGTCGCCCGGCAAGCCGGCGCCGACGCGGTTCACCCCGGCTACGGCTTTCTCGCAGAAAACGAAGACTTCGCAGCCGCCTGTCGCGACGCCGGCCTCACCTTCATCGGCCCGACACCGGAGGCTATCGCGCTCATGGGCAGCAAGACCGCCGCACGCGAGGCGGCGGAGGCCGCCGGCGTGGCGGCGGTGCCGGGCACGACGACGCCGCTTCCGGCCGACGCGCCCGAGTCCGACGTCCAAACCATCGCGGCCGCGATCGGGTACCCGTTGATGCTCAAGGCCGTCGCCGGCGGCGGCGGTAAAGGGATGCGCACGGTTGGCTCGCCCGACGACCTGCCGTCGGCGCTGCGTGCGGCCCGGTCCGAGGCGCTGTCGGCCTTTGGCGACGGCGCGGTGTACCTCGAACGGCGGCTCGAGCGTCCGCGCCACGTCGAGGTGCAGCTGCTCGGTGACGTGCATGGCACCGTCGTGCCGTTTGTCGAACGCGAGTGCTCGATTCAGCGCCGGCATCAGAAGGTGCTCGAGGAAAGCCCATCGCCGGCCGTGTCGATGGAGCTGCGTGCGGCGCTCGGCGAGGCCGCAAGAAAGGTGGCCGCCTCGGTGGGTTACACCAACGCCGGCACCATCGAGTTCCTGCTCGACGCCGATGGACGGTTCTACTTCCTCGAGATGAACACACGGCTGCAGGTCGAGCATGCGATCACGGAAGCCGTCACGGGCGTCGACCTCGTGCAGTGGCAGTTCCGCCTCGCTCGCGGCGAGCGGCTGACCGTCGACGCGCAGACGGCCGCGGTGCCGCGCGGTCACGCCGTCGAGTGCCGCATCTACGCCGAGGATCCCGACTCCGGGTTCCTGCCCTCGCCGGGCCGGCTGACCCGGTTGCGTCCGCCATCGGGTCCGGGCGTGCGCGACGACGGCGGGTACGACGCGCCAGGCGAGGTGCCGATTCACTACGACTCGCTGGTCTCGAAGCTGGTGACGTGGGGCACGGGCAGGCCGGAGGCCATCGCCCGCATGCGGCGTGCGCTTGCCGAGTACGAGATCGCCGGCGTCAAGACGACCATTCCGTTTTTCACCTGGTTGCTCGACGACGAGGACTTCCTGGCCGCGCGTGTCGACACGACGTTTCTCGACCGCGCCCTGGCAGCAAGAAACGGGACGCCCTTTGCGAGCCCCGGCGCCGGGATCGAAGACCTTGCCGCACTCGGCGCCGCGCTCGACGCGTATTTCGCGCCGCGGCAGCCACGCCGCGGCGCAGCCAGCTCGTGGACCCGCGCGGCCCGGGCCGAGGCGCGCAGGTAACCGTGCGGCTCGAGTTCGAAGTCGGCGGGCGCGTGCGCACGGTATCGGTGGAAGCCAGAGGCGCGGCGCTGGCGGTCACGCTGGACGGTAAGCCCGTCGACGTCGATGTCGCGCGCCTGGGTCCGGGCCGCTACTCGTTGCGCGAGCCGGTCAGCGGCCGGCAACACGACGTGACCGTGACCGCCTCCGGACCGGGCGGACAGCTCGACGTGGTCGTTGGTGGGGCAGTCGTCGCCGTGACGCGGCGCGCGGCCAACGTCGGCCGGCGCCACGGCGCAGGGGCGACCGGCGACGGTCCCCAACGCCTCCTCGCGCCCATGCCGGGCAAGGTCGTGCGCGTGCTGGTGAAGGCCGGCGACCAGGTTGTCGCGCGGCAGGGCGTCGTGGTGGTCGAAGCGATGAAGATGGAAAACGAATTGCGCGCGGGTCGCTCCGGGCTGGTGCGCGAAGTCCTCGTCGTCGAGGGCGCGTCGGTTGACGCCGGAGCGCCTCTGGTCGTCATCGGATGAACGAGCAGGCGCCACCGGAGACGCCGGGCCCCGAGCTGACCGCCGAGCCGGCCGCAACGCCCGAGGCGCGCCCGCGCCGGTCCGCCTGGCGGCTGCTGGGCCGGTTGGCCCGGCGGACGCTGATGTTTGCGGCCATTCTGCTGGCCGTGGCCTTCGTCACCACGCTCAGCGTCGATCTCGGTCCCGGCGTGCGCGGCCTCGCCGAACGGGCGGGCGCCAACTACCTCAAGCGCGACTTCACGATCGGCCGCCTGTCCATCCGTCTGCTCACCGGCCGATTCCTCGTCGAGGACCTGCGAATCGGCGGCCTCGAGAAGGACCACAAGCCATTTCTGGTTGCCAGGACGATCGAAGTCTCGATGGACTTCAGCGCGCTGGCCCATCGCGAAGTGCTGGTCGAGTCGGTGCGGATGACCGGCTGGCGGATGGCGGTGGAGACCTGGCCGAACGGGCGCCACAGTTTTCCGCGCTTCACACGCGAACGCACGCAGCCGCCCGGCCCCAAGCGGTTCGTCACCACCGTGCGGTCGGTGGTGGCGTCAGACGGAGAGTTCGACTTCGAGGATCACGGCGTGCCGTGGCGCACGGTCGCGCGCAATCTCGAGGTCACCGTCGAGAAGACCACCGGCTACGGCGGCACGGCGAAGTTCCGGAATGGCACGGTCGACATCCAGCAGTATCTGCCGATGAAGACCGACATGGACGGCGTCTTCACCATCGAGGGGCCGCTCGTCACGTTCAGCCAGTTACAGCTGCGCTCGGATGGATCGCGCTCGGACGCCACCGGCACGGTGGACATGTCCCGGTGGCCCGAGCAGACGTGGCACGTCAAGTCGATCGTCGACTTTCCGCGGATGCGCGAGATCTTTTTCGCGCGCGAGAAGTGGGTCCTGGGCGGCGAGGGACACTTCACCGGCATCTTCCATCTCTTCAAGGGCGGCCGCGAGCTGAAGGGCGACTTCACAAGCGCCGAGGCCCAGGTCAACGGCATGCGCTTTCCGAAGCTGGCCGGCTCACTGATCTGGGTGCCGGACCGCTTCGAGGTCACCGAGGCCGACGCCGACTTCTACGGCGGCAGCACGCACTTCAGCTACGGGCTCGAGCCGCTGGGCAAGCCCGGCGTGCGGCCCACGGCGTCGTTTGACGTGGACTTCGACCGCGTGGACCTGTCGACGCTCGGTGCGGCTTTTGACTGGCCCGGGATCCGGGCTGCCGGCGCGATGTCGGGCTACTCGAAGCTTCAGTGGCCCAACGGCCGCTTTGCCGACAAACGCGGCGAAGGCAACCTGACGTTTGTGCCGCCCGACGGCGTGCATCGTCGCCAGCCGGCAGTTGCCGCCAGATGCCAACGACCGTGACGTCGCGCGCGTGCGGCCCTGGGGGCCGTTCAACCCCGACCCGCGGCTCCTCGGGGACGTGCCCGTCGCTGGCGAATTGTCGTGGCGGCTCGACCCGGAGTGGATCGATCTGTCGCCGTCGTGGATGGCGACCCGGGACACCTATGTGTCGTTCGAGGGCCGCACCGCGTACGGCGAGCGCTCCACGATTCCGTTTCACGTGACCAGCACCGACTGGCAGGAAAGCGACCGTGTGCTGGCGGGGATCATGACGGCCTTCGGATCGCCCACCACGGCCGTGGCCGTGGGCGGCTACGGCCAGTTCGACGGCACCATGCACCTGTCCTTCCGGCGGCCACGCATCGACGGGCGCTTCAGCGGCCAGCGTCTCCGTGCCTGGGATGTGGTCTGGGGAGCGGCCGACGGCGATCTGGTGATCGAAAACGGCTACGTGACGTTGACCAACGCGCGCGTCACCTCCGGTGAGTCGGTGGTCGAGACCGAAGGACGCTTTGCGCTCGGTTACCCGCGCCGCGACGGAGGCGAAGAGATCGACGCGCGCGTGCGGCTGACCAATCGGCCGTTGGCAGACCTGCGCCACGCGTTCCTCCTCGACGACTACCCGATTGAAGGGAAGGTCTCGGGCGAGTTCCACCTGTACGGCAAGTACCAGACGCCGTTTGGCTTCGGACGAATGCAGATCGACGAGGGCGTCGCCTACGACGAGCCGTTTGAAACGGCCACCGCGTCGCTGCGCTTCGAGGGCCAGGGCGTGCGTCTGGACGGCATCGAGGCGCGCAAGGCAGGCGGCCTGATGACCGGCGCGGCCTACGTCGGCTGGGAGGGGACCTACTCGTTCAACTTCTCCGGTCGCCGCGTGCCGGTCGAATCGGTCTACGCGATGACGTTCCCGCAGGCGCCGCTCACCGGGCAGCTCGACTTCACGGCCGCGGGCAGCGGCCTGTTCGAGTCGCCGCAATACAACGTCCGGATGAGCGTGTCGGACCTCTTCGTCAAGGACGAGGGCATCGGCGAGGTCACCGCGCGCCTGACGATCCGCGACAACACGCTGGGTGTCGAGCTGGACGCCGCATCGCCGCGACTGATTGTCACGCGGCACGGGCCGGATCTCGATGACCGACGAGTACGACGCGGAGCTGACGTTCCGCTTCACCGACACGTCGCTCGATCCGTACGTGCGGACGTTCCGGCCCGAGCTGTCGCCATTTACCACGGCGGTGGCCAGCGGCACGCTTCGCGTCACCGGCGAGCTGACCAACCCTCAGCATCTTCGCGTCGACGCGCGTGCCGACAGTCGTCACGCTGCGTCTGTTCGACTACGTGGTGCGCAACGACGGGCCGCTGCGCGTGGCGTACGAGCAGGAAGTGGTTCGCCTGGACCAGTTCCGTCTGGTCGGCGACGGCACGCGGCTCGACGTGGGCGGAACGGTCAACCTCGGCGCCGAGCAGATCGCGATTCGGTCCACCGGCGATGCGAACCTCGGGATCCTGCAAGGGTTCCTCCGCGATCTGCGCAGCTCGGGACAGGCCGACCTGGTGGCCGACATCAGCGGTCCGCTGGCCAACCCGGTGTTTTCCGGCCGCGCCTCGATTGCCGGCGGACGCATCCGCCACTTCTCCCTGCCGCACGCGCTCGAAGCCGTGAACGGCCGTCTCACCTTCGACGCCCGCGGCGTGCGGCTGGACGAAGTGACGGCGCGGCTGGGAGGTGGGCTGGTCCGTTTCGGTGGCCGCATCACCCTGGCCGGTTATCGGCCCTCCGAGTTCAACCTCACGGCGACCGGGGAGGACATGCGCCTGCGGTACCCGGAGGGCTTCCGGTCGGTCATCGACGCCGACCTGTCGCTGCGCGGCGCGTTCGAGGCGCCCGTGCTCGGCGGCACGGTCACCGTAAAGAGCTCCGTGTGGTCGCGGCGCGTCGAGGCGTCGGGCAACTTCCTCGAGTTCGTCGGACGCGCGACGCCGGTAGGCCCCGGCGCAGCCCCAAGCTCCTTCCCGCTGCGGTTCGACGTGCGTCTCATCGCGCCCTCGACCCTGCGCATCGACAACAACCTGGCGCGCATCGTCTCGAGCGCCGACCTGACGCTGCGTGGCACCTACGACAAGCCGCTGGTCTTCGGCCGCGCCGAAATCGAGCGCGGCGAGGTGACCTTCGAAGGCAAGCGCTACGTCGTCACGCACGGCACCATCGACTTCAGCAATCCCAACCAGATCGAGCCGTTCTTCGATGTCGAAGCCGAGACGCGCCTGCGGGTCCCGGGGCAGAACTACACCGTCACGCTCAATGCCGTCGGAACCTTCACGCGGTTTCAATGGGGGCTCAACTCCGATCCGCCGCTGCCGACGGTGGACGTGCTGGCGATGCTGCTCAACGACACCGCGCCCACCGACCCGGAGCTTGCCGCGTTGCGGCGGCCCGACGAAGCGGAGCAGCAGTTGCTGCAGGCGCGTGCCGCGCAGCTGCTGGTCAGCCCGATCTCGTCGGGGGTCGGCCGGGTCGTGGAACAGACCTTCGGCATCGACACGTTCCAGATCACGCCGTCGCTGACCGACCCGACCGCGCAGTCCTCGCGTCTGATCCCCGGCGCGCGCCTCACCATCGGCAAGCGCATCTCGAACCGCGTGTACCTGACGTTCTCGCAGTCGCTGTCGGCCTCGTCGACGACGCGCGACCAGGTCATCCTGCTCGAGTACGACCAGAGCGATCGGCTGTCGTGGGTGCTGTCGCAGAACGAAGACCGCACCTACGCGCTCGACGTGCGCGTGAGGTACGTCTTCTGATGACACGCCGCTGGCTGTGCGGCTGCGTCGCAGCTTGCACCCTGACGCTCTCCCTGCCCGCCTGGGCGCAGGTGGTCGCGCCGGCGCGTGGCCTCGGCGAGCCGGTCGTCAGCCAGTCGGTCGCCATCGAGGCGCGGCCGGTGTCGGATCCGGCGTTGCTGGAGCTGATCGAGACGCGCGTGGGAACGCCGCTTGCGGCCTCGGCGGTGCGCGAGAGCATCGCCCACCTCATGGGGCTCGGACGGTTCGACGACGTGGTGGTGTCGGTCGCGCCGGCGGCCGGAGGCGTCGCGGTGAGCTACGACCTCGTGCCTGCCCGTGCCGTCGGGCGCGTGGTCTTTCGCGGCAACGTCGGCGTGTCGGAACGTCTGCTGCGCGATCGAATCGAAGAGCGCTTCGGGCGCGTCCTTTCCGCTGTCCCGCCTGAACGACCTGGCGCCGTTTCTCGAAAGCGTCTACCACGATCAGGGGTACTTGCAGGCGAAGGTCACGCCGCGACCGGACCTCGTCGAGTCGAGTGCCCCGGACGAGGTGACCGTGGAGGTCGAATCCGGGCCCCGCGTCATGCTGACGGGCGTGATCGCCGAGGGCAACGCGCCGATGGCGTTGACCACGATACCGCAGCGGCTCGGTCTGGCCGCCGGACAGTACTACCGCAGGGCCGACGTCGATCGAAAGCTCGAGCAGCTCGTGTCCGACCTCCGCGAGCAGGGCTACTTCGAGGCGCGGGCCGACCATCAGCTTCGGCCGGGCACGCAAACCGGCGCGGCGGAACTGGCCCTCAGCATCGACGGCGGCGCGCGAATCACGGTCGTCTTCGAGGGCGATCCGCTGTCGCAGAAGGAAAGGCGAGAGCTGGCGCCGATCGAGCGCGAGGGTTCGGTGGACGAAGACCTGCTCGAGGACTCGGCCAACCGCATCGAGGGGCACCTGCGCGCGCAGGGATATCGCGACGCCGACGCCGAGTACGAGCGGACGCCGCGTGACGGCGGCCTGGCGGTGGTGTTCAAGGTGCGCCGTGGTCCGCAGTTTCGTACCGCCCGCGTGACCCTGGCCGGCGCCGCCGCCGTGCCCGAGGCCGAACTGCGGGCGCTGCTGCGAACGCGCGAAGGGGATCTCTTCGTGGGGGCTGCGATCGAGTCAGATGCCGCCACGCTGGCCGAGCAGTACCGCCGCAGGGGCTACACGCAGGTTCGTGTCGAGCCACTCGCGGTGCCCGAGGCCGGCAACACCTCGCCGGTGCCTGTCGACGTCCGGCTGACCGTGACCGAAGGACCGCGAACCGTCGTGGGCCCCATCACCGTCGCGGGGCACGGTGCCGTCGACGAGGCGGCGCTGAGGGCCGCGATCACCTCGCGGACCGGTCAGCCCTACTACCAGCAGCAGGTGGCTCTCGACCGCGACGGCATGTTGCTGGTGATGCTCAACCGCGGGTACCCCTCGGCCGCCGTCGACGCTCGCGTGGTCTTCACCCAGGACCGGTCGTCTGCGGCCGTGGCATTTGTCGTCGCCGAAGGCCCGCAGGTCTTCGTCGAACATGTGCTGGTCGTCGGCAACGTGAAGACCAGCGCCGAGATGATCCGGCGCGAGGTCACGCTGCAGCCCGGCGCGCCGCTGAGCTACGCCGAGCTCACGGAGAGCCAGCGGCGCATCAGCGCGCTGGGCCTCTTCCGCCGCGTCCGCATCACCGAGCTCGATCACGGCGAGCCGAACCGCCGCGACCTGCTGGTCACGGTCGAAGAGGCGCCGGCGACCACGGTGGGCTACGGCGGCGGCGTCGAAGGCGGTCAGCGGTTGCGCCGCGTCGAGCCCGGCGGCGACGCCACCGAGGTGTTCGAGGTCGCACCGCGCGGGTTCGTCGAGTACGGCAGGCGGAATCTCTTCGGGCGCAATCAGTCCATCAGCGTGTTTGCGCGCGCCAGCCTGCGTACCAAGGCGTCCACGACCGAGGTGGCCGAAGGCGAGGAGGAACCGACCGGCTACACGCTTGCGCGATTACCGCCTGCTCGGCACCTATCGGTTGCCGCGCGTCCTCGGCACCTCCAACGACCTGCTCGTCACCGGCTTTCTCGAGCAGGGGCTGCGATCCAGCTTCAACTTCACCCGGCGCGGAGCGCGAGCGGAACTGACGCGCCGGCTCACCCGTGAGCTCAGCTTCAGCGGTCGGTACGTGATCGAGCGGGCCAAGCTGTTCGAGCAGCGGCTGGACCCGGAAGACAAGCCGCTCATCGACCGGTTGTTTCCGCAAGTGCGGTTGTCGACGCTGTCGGCAGCCGTCATTCGCGACACCCGCGACGACCCGCTCGCCCCCACTCGCGGTGCCTTGCTCGGCTGGGACAACGACGTCGCCGCCCGCGCCATCGGGTCGGAGGTCGGCTTCGTGAAGAGCTTCGCGCAGGGGTTCTTCTATCGCCGGCTGCCGGGTCGGAAGGCAACGATATTTGCGGCGGGTGCGCGCCTGGGTCTTGCCCGGGGGTTCGCGCGAGAGGTGCCGCTTCTCGACGAAAACGGCGATCCCGTGCTCGACCCCGACGGAGAGCCCACCATACAAGTGGTGACCGACGTGCCCGCCAGCGAGCGGTTCTTTGCCGGCGGCGACACGTCGGTCCGCGGCTACGCCCTCGATCGTCTCGGGATTCCGTTCGAGACGATCGACATCAACGGGTTCCCGACAGGGGGCAATGCGGTGTTGGTTGTCAACGCGGAGCTGCGTGTTCCCGTGATCGGTGGCCTGGGCGCGGTCGGCTTCATGGACGCGGGCCAGGTCTTCAACCGGGTCAGCGACTTCGACTTCGGCCAGATCAAGCCGACCGCCGGGCTGGGACTGCGATACCTGTCGCCGATCGGGCCGATTCGCATCGACCTTGGCTTCAAGCTCGATCGCGGAATATTGCCGACTGGCGAGCAGGAGCGCTTGACCGAGCTGCATATCAGCCTGGGGCAGGCCTTCTGAATTGCAGATTGCAGATTGCAGATTGCAGATTGACGATTAAGAAATTGCGCAGATTGCTTGAGATTGCGTCGTCGACCGTCGCTGCTCTTGTGCGCGGCGTCGGCGCGCGCGCAGGTCTTCGACCGTGTCCTGGCCACTGTCGACGGGCACATGGTGACGCTGTCCGACGTGCGGGCGACGACCACGCTGGGCTTGACGCCGGCTGCCGCTGCCGGCGGAGACGCGGCGCTCGACCGGTGGATCGAGCGGCTGCTCGTGCTGCAGGAAGTGGATCGCTTCGCACCGCCGGAGCCGGCCGCAGACGCGGTCGAGTCTCGTCTGGCCGCGGTGCTGGCGCCGCTTGGCACGCCCGACGCGGTGCAGACGACGCTCGCGCGCCTCGGGATCGATCGGGCGTGGGTGCAGCGGTGGGTGCGCGACGATCTCAGGATCCAGGCCTACACCGAGCAGCGGTTTGCCGGATCGCTCGAACCAACCAGCGAGGAGCTCGAGAACTACTATCGCGAGCACGCCGCCGAGTTCGTGCGCGACGGACGCGAGCTGAGCAGCGACGAGGCGCACGCGCTGGCCCGCGAACACGTGATGGCCGCACGGCGCCGCGCGCTGTTGGCCGACTGGCTCGACGGCCTCAAGCGGCGCGCGACCATCGTGCGCCCCGCGCGCGGTCACCCGCGTCCCACGAGACTGATACGTGTGCGACAGCGCGATCAGCGGCCGGTCAAGGCCGCGTACAGCGCGCTGAAGCGCCGCTGCAGCACGCGCCAGTCGAATACCTCGTCGAGCAGCGCGCGTCCGGCCGCTCCGTATGCGGGCCATCGCTCGCGCTCGGCAACAGCCTGGCTGCAGCGTCTCGGCCAGGGCGCCTGGCGATGACGGCTCGGTGAGCCATCCCGTGCGGCCGGGCAGGACTTTGTCGGGCAGGCCGCCGGCACGTGTCGCGAGCACCGGGCGGCTGTGCAGCATCGCTTCCAGCGTCACCAGCGAGCTGCCCTCGTAGCGCGTGGGATGCACGAACAGATCGGCGGCGTCGTACCAGGCGTGCAGCGCGCGGTCCTCGACCCGGCCGACAAGGCGCACGCGGTCTCCGATCCCCAGGCGATCCACCAACGCTTCCAGGCTTCTCGGCGTTCGGGGCCGTCGCCCACGAGCACCCATCGCCAGCGTGCCGCGAGCGCCGCGCGCGGCAGCGCCTCGGCCAGATCGGCAAACCCCTTGTTCGCTTCGAGCCGTCCGACGCTGACAAGCACCGTCTCATCGTCGGCGATGCCGGCGTGGGCGCGCGTGGCACGTCCGGCGGAGGGATCGACCAGCGCGTCGAGGTCGCGGACGTCGATGCCGTTGGGGATCAGGTGGACGCGGTCCTGGCCGACGGGCAGATGCCGCAGGACGGCGGGCACGATCGCCTGATCCGTGGCGATCACCGCATCGCTTGCCGCGGCGCAGTCGCGGACGACCGCGCGCAGCGGCGCGTAACCCACGCTCTTGAGGGCGTGGCCGCCGTACGAACCGTCCATGCCGCCGAACTCTTCAAGGCCCTGCGGGTTGAACACCAGCGGCGCGGTCGCGCCGGCCCGCCGCGCTTTCGCGTAGCCCCAGACGCTGGCTCCGACGCCGTAGATGATGTCGGCCTTGCCGGACGCGACAAGGTCCGCGGCCAGGCGGCCGGCGCGGCGGCCGAACCACGGGTAGGCCGTGCTGCGGTCGAGAATCGTCGTGCCCGCCCGGCCAGCGAGCGGGAACGTGCGGTAGTCCACGTAACGGACATCGCACGCTGGATGAGCCGACAGCACTCGCCAGCGCTCCGGGTCGACGCCGGCCCGATCGCGCGGCGTTCGCGTGATGACGGTGACGTGCCAGCCCTCGGCCAGGTGGTGACGAACCAGATCGAACAGGTGGCGCTCGAGCCCGCCGTACCCGTGCAGGCCATAGAAGGATCGGCCCAGCACCACGACGCGAAGCGGTGCCGGATCAGCCACGCGACCCTCGGCGCTTTGCGATGACGGCGGCGTACAGCTGCTCGACCTGCGCAAGGACCGCCGGCGCGTCGAACGTGCGCTCGACGTGCTGCCGTGCGCCGTCGCCGAGGCGTGACGCCAGCTCGCGATCCTCAACCAGGCGCGCGAGGTCACGTGCGAGGCCGCCGGGGCTGTCCGACAGCAGGCCTGTCTGCTCGTGGATCACGATGTCGCGGGTGCCGCCGGTGTCCATCGCCGCGATGGGCACGCCAAGGGCCGCGGCCTCGAGCAGCACGCGGCTGAGCGACTCCGGGCCGTGTGACGGAAACACCAGCGCCGAGGCGTGGCGCATCCAGCCGAGCACCTGGTCGCGGGGCACCCAGCCCTGCACGCGAAGGTCGACCGCTCCCCGTTGCTCGGCCGCCTGGCGTTCGAGATCGGGGCGCAACCGGCCATCCCCGACGACAACGAGAGGGTCCTGCAGGCCGGCACCCACCGCGACGTCGACCAGGTGCGCTGCGCCCTTGTTCGGCTCGAGCTTGCCGACATAGAGCACGTACGGCTCGGCCAGCGGCCGGGGCGCGGCGTCGGCGGCCCGGCGAATGCCCGCGACGTCGACCGGATTGGGGATCTGCCGGACGTCGGTGCCCGCCAGCTCCGGCGCGCGGGCCTCGAGGTCGGCGTGGATCGCCGAGCTGACGGCGATGACGGCGTCGGCTGCGCTCAACCCCTCGCGCTTGCGACGGAGGTTGGCGCGCATGTACGGGATGAGCGGCCACGCGAGTGTGCCGGCCGTTCCCGCGCGTCCTCGCAGACAGCGTCGCATGTTGGCCGGCGTGCATGCCTCGCAGAGCCGGTCCGCGTCGAAGTCGTAGATCAGATCCGACCAGTAGCACACGGGCCAGTAGTCGCGAACCGTTGCCACCACCGGCACGCCGGTCGCTTCTGCCGCCCGCACCGCGGGGACCGTCGTCAAGACGTGCTGTGCGTGGATGATGTCCACCGGTGACTGGCGGATGTGCCGAACCAGCCGATCGGTCAGCTGCGCCCACAGCCGTTCGTTCTTGAAGTAGTTGCGCACGAACGGCACCGGCGGCGCGGCGGAGGCGACTTCGTCCACCACGAAGCCGTCGTACTGTCGCGTGCCGTCGGCGTCCTGGCGCGGCCGCGGTTGCACGACCGTCACGGCGTGGCCGCGCGTCCGCAGCCCGCGAGCCAGCTCGTAGGTGCTCCAGCCGGAGCCGCCGCAGTTGGGCGGGAACGAGTCGGTGACCAGGAGGATTCTCACAATTGACGATTGCAGATTGACGATTGACGAAATTGCGCGGATTCAGAACAAGGCGCGAAACGCGGCGTCCAGACGCGCGCAGTGCGCCTGCCAACTGTACTCGCGCTCGGCGCGCGCCCGAGCGGCAACGCCGAGGCGATGGCGCCGATCGGGGTCGCGGAGCGACGTCAGCGCATCGGCCAGCGCGGCCGGCGTTGCCGGGTCGTAGAGGACGCCTTCGACCTGATGGCCCACCAGCGACCGCAGGCGCGGCAGGGCCGGCGCCACCACCGGAAGACCTGACGCCATGTACTCGAAGATCTTCAGGGGCGACCAGTAGAAGCCCAGTTGAAGCGGCGGATGCCGGTCGACGTCGAACGGGGCCACGCCGACGTCGGCAGCCGACAACGCCGTCGGCATCCGCTCGTGCGAGACCGTGCCCGTGAAGATCACCTGGTCGAGTCCGCGTGCGGACTCCTGCACCGCCGCGCGCTCGGGCCCGTCGCCGATCAGCACCGCCTGCACGTCGTTGACGCCCCGCGACCGCAGCAGGCGCATCGCCTCGACAAACTGGGCAGCGCCATGCCAGGCGCGAAACGCGCCGGCGAAGACGGCCGTCATGCCTCCCTGCTGCCGGTGCCACACGACATCGCCGCTGGCCGCCGGGTTGAAGCGCACGGTGTCGGCGCCCCACTCGATCTCGAGCACCCTGTCGGCCGGCACCCAGTCTGGCAGGATCTGGGCGCTTGGCGAGACAATCAGGTCGGCGGCACGAACCAGGCGTTCGCGCCAGCGCCGCATCGGCTGCACGACCAGCGCGCGGTCCACGCGCGACTTGGGCGAGCCGGGGTAGTCGATGACCGGCGCGTTGACTTCGAGCACGTACTTCGCGCCGACGGCGCGCGCCGCCAGCATGCCCTCGCCGCCGAAGTTGTGATAGCGCTCGAGGACCAGGTCCGGCTCGACGGCCCGAGTCGACCCGCTTGACCTCGCGAGTCGCCAGCAGCCGGAACTGCGGACGCCCGCCGGGTGCCTCGACCTCGCGCCACCGCACCGGGCCCGCGGGCCACGTGGCTCCGCCACGCGTCACGAGCGCGTGCACTTCGTTGCCCACCGCTGCCAGCCCCTCGGCCACGGCCCGCACGTGCACGGAGCCGCCAAGCGTGCCGGGCACGGTCTGGTCGATGGCGGCATAGAGAATGCGAAGGGGTCTTGACGCGGCCACGCTCGTGAAGCATATCGCGTCGGATCGCCCGAGGGTCGCTCCCCTCGCGAAGCGCCGAGGCAGCCGGCGTCCATGCCCCCGCGCGAAGCGCGCTCCCTTCAGGGTTCGACGACGACGCGCACGCAGTCGATGCCGGCCGCAAGGTGACGCCAGCAGCGCGAGGAGCACGTTCTGCCGCATCGCTCTGGATCATCGGTTGGCCTGCCTGGGCGGGCTCGCGGATGGCAGCCGTTCGAGCAGCGCGAAGAAGGGCCCCGTGCGCACGCGGCCGAAGACCCACACGTCGAGCGTCATCAGCGCGGTGACGCCCTTGAGCGTGTAGTAGAGCGGTCCTTTCGCGGCCAGCCGCCGCTTTGCCGCCGTGCGCGCCGCGCGAAGCGCTTCCTCCTCGGCGCCGCCAGGCGCCGAGCCCCTGCCCCGCGCGACGCCCCCCGCCGAGGCGCGAGGCGCCCTCTCCGCCGGAAGGTGTCGAGCCCTCGGCGGCCGAAGGCCGCGCCCTCCTCGGCGCCGAAGTCGACGAGCCCCGTCGCGCCATGGCGCGTTCCGCGACGCGCATCAGGATGTTCTCGACGAAAGCGCCGATGAGCGGCGTGTAGTAGCGGATGCGCGCGATGCCAAAGCCGGCATCGCCGACGACACGTTCGAGGTCGGGGATGTCGGCGAGCGGGTTCAGGTGGTCCGACTTGCGAAGGCGCTCCTGTCGCAGGTCCACCAGGCCGATGCGTTCCAGTTGCCGCGCCAGCCGGTTGACGGCTTTCAACCCGCCGGCCAGCCACGAGTTCTTTCGCACGTGCGAGTACACGAACACCTGGCCGCCAGGCCGCATCACGCGCGCGATCTCGCCAGGACTTCAGCCAGGGCCTCGCGCGACAGGTGTTCGAACACGTCGAGCGCGTAGCCTTTGCCGAATGCGCCATCGGCAAACGGCAGGCGGCGCAGGTCGCCAAGCACCAGATCGCCACGCTCGAGCGCTTCCTGCGCGAAGTACGGCGCGACGTCGATGCCCACGATCGTGGCCCCGCTTCCGTGGTTCCACACGAGCGATCGGCCGCTGCCGCATCCCAGATCCACGATGACGTCGCCGGGCGCCGGCTTCAAGAGCCGTCCCAGCATCCACTGGCGCACGCCGGCCTGAAGCAGCGCCGGCGACACGGTTTCATGTCGCGCGTCGGCGTGCAGCGACTCGTCCAGATACCTGGTCTGCTCGGTGAAGGTCGCCGACGGCCGCAGGTCCAGATAGCCCGGCCCACGCACGCATCGCCGGCCGCAACTGGTGCACGTGAGAGCATCGACGCCGTCGGCCAGCGTGCCGCGGCAGTCGGGGCAGCGCACCAGGCGCAGCAGAGCGTCCGAGATCATGTCTCCGCCCGTGCCGCCTCGAGCACGACGTCGATTCGCTGCGCGCGTGTCTCCCACCCGTAGTAGGCCGCCTCGTCAAAGGCGCGAGTCGCCAGGCCGCGTGGCCAGCGTCTGGTCGCCCATCAGACGACGAACCGCCGCGGCCAGGGCCGTTGGGGAGCCCGGCTCGACCAGCAGCGAGTTGTCTTCGTGCCTCAGGACCTCGCGCAACGCGGCCAGGTCAGAGGCCACGATGGGCCGGCCCGCGGCGAGGTACTCGAAGAGCTTGAGCGGCGACGTATAGCGCTCCGAGGCGTGCGACGGTGTGTTGGGCAGAATCAGCACGTGGGCGCGGGCCAGTTCCGCGGTCACCGATGCGGGCGGAAGCCAGCCCGTGAACGTCACGCGATCGCCGACGCCTTTGTCGCGCGCGAGGCCGTCGAGCCGCACGTGGTCGGTCTCCCCGGGCTGCCCGCCGACGATGCGTGCCTGCACATCGGGAAGCTCCGCCAGCGCGTGCAGCAGCACGTCGACGCCCTTCCACGGATAGAGGTGGCCGGCGTAGGTGACCGTGAACGGCGGTGGCGGCGATGGCGGCTGGAGCGTCCGCGCTGGATCGAGACGCACGCCGTCGGCAATCACAGCGGCATTGGAGCGCGCCCCGAAGCGGTCCTCCAGCTCCTGCTGATGCACGCGGGTCAGCGTGATGTAGCCGGCGGCCGCGCGCCACACTCGCGACTCGCGGGCCGTGAGCCGGAGCAGCTTGCGCCAGGACGCCGCGTGCGCACCCGTGATGTCTCTGGGGCGCTCGACGGCCATCGCCGGCGCGTAGCCGTGCGATTCGTAGACGACCGGCGGACGCAGAGTCCTGGGGAGCCGCAGCAGCATGTCGGCGAGCAGCAGGTCGCGGGTCAGAACGATGTCCGGCGACACCGAGATCGCACGCCCGAGCGCGGCGGCCAGGTAAGCGCCGCGCCGCAAGGGGCCCGGCAGAGGCGGCAGCCGCGAAAGCGTCAGGCCGTTTTCGCGCGGCGCGCCGTAGAAGAGCCACGGATCGCGCGCGGGCCGTGTCGTGTCGGGACGCACCAGCAGCGTCACCGCATGGCCGCGGGCCGCGAGCGCACGGCACGTCTCGAACGTCTGCAGGCCGTTGGCCCGTTCGAGCGGGAAGCGGATGTCTGCCAGGTAAAGGATGCGCACAGCCGAAGCGACTCGTGGAGGTCTCACTACTCGCGCAGGCGGCGCGCTGACTCGTAGAAACTTGCCCGATCGACGACGTACCGCCACGCCAGACGGGGCAGCGCCCGTGGCATCACGACGAACGTATTGTAGGCGATGCGCGCGGGTTCCAGCTTCTGCCGGTTCATCATCCCTGCGCCAAACTGGGCCATCACGCCGACGTTCCACCAGCAGGCGGCGACCAGCAGTGTCGTGGTCAGAAACGACACCAGGCGGCCGGATGCGACGGCGGTCAGCAGGGCCGCGAGCCCGACGGTGAGAATCGGCGTGAGCGCGACGAACCGGCGCTGCCCGAACGCGCCGGCAACGGTCCACGACTCCACGCTGCCGGCGACGTAAATTTGAGTCGCCGTCATCACGATCAGGCACAGCGCGATTTGGCGGTGGCCGGCTGCCGAGGCGCCACCACAGGACCAACAGCCCCGCGATTGCCAGCACGGCCAGCGGGGTCCACACGAAGAACCCGTGTGCCGGCGAGGCGAGCACCTCCGCGGCGTGAGGCGCGGTCCACGTCATCTTGCGGGCGACCAGTCGCGACGGCCCCACGTAGCCGTTGAGGGCGACGTAGGCCAGCGCCTGCGGCGTGAAGGCCGCCGCAGCGGCGGCAATACCGGCAATGGCATGTGCGAAGCGCCGTGCCGTCCTGCCGTCGCGGCGCGTGGCTTGCGCGTGCGAAGAAGTCGATGGCCGGGCCGACGGCGAAAAACGCGTCCTGCTCGCGCACCATCGCCATCAGCCCGGCACTTGCGCCCAGCGCTATCAGCCCGCCAAGGGACCAGTCGTCGCGCACCCGCAGCCAGATCACGACAAACAGCGCGACCGCAAAGGCCGACGTTGCGTGGGACATCGGCGGCGCGATGTACATGTAGAAGAGCAGCGGCGTGCCGATCCACACGAGCACCGCGGCCGCCACGGCACGCGGGCCCAGCTTGCGCCAGTACGCCGACAGCAGCCTCACCGCCTGCGCCGACAACAGCAGGGCCAGCAGCCCATAGAAGGCCGACGCGTAGGCGACCGCTGCGACGTAGGGGCGCGAGTAGCCGTCACGGGCGAGACCAGCGCCTTGCAGGTTGGAAATCTGGACCCAGGCATCGGCGGCCGCGTAGAAGGGCGCCCACAGGAGCCCGCAGCCGATGGTCGCAAAGTTGATGCGTCGTCCGGTTTCGGTGGTCCGCTCGAGGAAGGTCTCGTGAAAATTCTGCGAGCGCGCGATGCCGGCGTCGTAGAAATGCCGGTACTCGTTCTCGAACGAGACGTCGCGATCGAACCAGAGCGACCGCAGGTAGGCGAAGTACTGAACCTCGTCGGACGCGTAGATGCGCGTGGTGACGGCGGGGAGCGACACGAGGAAGACGAGAAGGAGGAGCCACGGCACGGGCGGTCCCGCCGCGGGTCTAGGCTCCACTGCCCACCACCAGATACCGTGCGATCTCGAGCCCGTTGAATCCGGCGTGGCTCACAATCGGCGCCACCGAACTCCGGCGCCACAGGTACATCGCGCCCCAGATGAACCCGAGTGTGCCCGTGGCCAGCGCCGCGTCGAAGCCTTGCAGCAGGTGGCCGAGGCCGAAGGCGACGCTGGTCACGACCAGCCCGACGCGCGCGCCACCCAGGTGCTGCTCGAACCGCGTGAGCAGAAACGCGCGTTGGACTTCTTCCCGGACGCCGCCGGCCACCAGCGCGACGATCGCGAAGAGCCATCGATCGCGAGGCGACTGCAGCAGGCCCGCCAGCGGGTTGTCGGGGACGTTGTGCAGCCACGGCGCGAGGTACTGCGAGGTCAGCAGCACCGCCGCGGCGATGAGCAGCACCGGCACGACGCTCAGCAGCCCCAGCGGCACCTCCGTGCGCGCCGGGCGCGCCCCCAGGAAGACATCGCGAACCGACTCCCCGTTTGCGGCGAGCAGCACGCCGATCAGCACCAGCAGCAGCATGGTGTCGGCCAGCGACAGCAGAAACACCCACATCGCATTCAGCGTCTCGCCCTCGACAAACGGGCGCACGCCGACCAGCGCAAGCACCTGGATGAGCAGCAGCTGCGTCGGGATGCCGGAGCAGGCCAGCACCTGCACGACCGCGCGAATCCGCGCAGCCGAGCGCGGCGGATCGATCGGCGCGGGAGCCTCGTCGGCGACGGCTAGTGGTTCCACGTCGCCATCATCGTCGGCCGCATCGCTCAATTTCGTCAATCGCCCGCGCGAATCCGCGTAATTCGTAATCGTCAATCTGCAATCGTCAATTCAGCGGAACCCGCACCGTGAGCGCCTCGCTCAGCTTCACGGTGACAGGGTGCCTGCGGCAAGCCGCACTTCCTCGCCGCGCGTGGCGAGCACCATGCCCGTGCCGGCGCCCCCGCCAACCGCCGTGCCGATGGCCGCGCCCTTGCCGCCGCCGACGATGCCGCCGATGATCGCGCCGGCGCCTGCGCCGACGCCAATCTTGGTGGCGTCCTTCTTCTTGGTGCCCGCGGCCTCTCGCGCGACGCTCGACGTGCGGATGTCGTACGACTCGTCATCGAGCGCCAGCGACGTAAAGCGGAACGCCAGCGACGCGCGGCCCTTGACCTTGGCCGACCGCTGCACGCCCGTGACGACGCCGCGCAGGTCGGTTCCGGCGGGCAGCGCCGTGACCTCGTCGATCACGACGTCGCGCCGCAGCGAGGCGCGCACGGGATCCTCAACGGCGCTGGTGTCCGAGGCGAGCGCGGTCTCGAGCCTGAGCGGCAGCTCCGTGCCCGCCGGCAACGTCACTTCGCGGAAGCGCGGCGCGGGGGGCGGAGGCGGCGGGCGGCCGGTGCTGCTGGCGCGCCCGGCGCGGTTCCGCGAGCCGCCGAAGGCACGTCCGCGGTCGCCGGCGTTGTCGGGGCCAGGGCTGCGCTGCCTGGTGCGCTGGAGGGTGTTGCGTTCGGGGTCGCGGGTGCCGCGGCGGGTTCGGCTGCTGGCGCCGGCGCGGCCCCGGTCGTGGCTGGCGGCTGGCTGGTTGCCGGCGTCTGGCTCGTGCAGGCGCTCGCCAGCACCCCCAGAAGCATCCCCGTCGCAAACTTGGTTCGCATCTTGAAGCCTCCCTTGATACCGGCGAAAGTGTGCAAGCTGTGGACCACAGCCAAATCACACGTAATTAAGCTGGTTAACCCTGATTCCGCCGGGCCCGGAGTGTTGTTCAGCCACGGCGCGAATCGTGTAAAATTTACCTTTACAGAGCCAGGGTGACATGAGCACGACAGTTTCCATGACCGACACGGATCGCCAGGCGCAGAACGCGTCCGAGCGTGTGCTCATCGTCGAAGACGACAACGCGGCACGCTCCGGGCTGACCGAACTGGTGCGGACCTGGGGGTTCATGACTGACTCGGCGGCCGACGGCGAGGAAGGCCTCCAGAAGGTCTCGCAGTTCCGCCCCAGCATCATCCTGACCGACCTCGTGATGCCGCGACGCACCGGGTTGGAGCTGCTCGAAGCCGTTCGAGAAGTGGACCCGGGCATCGCCGTGATTCTCCTCACCGCGCAGGGGACCGTCGAGACCGCCGTCGAGGCCATTCGCAGCGGCGCCTACGACTATCTCACCAAGCCGGTCGATCCGCAGCGGCTGCGCATTCTGCTCGACAAGGCGGCCGAGCGGCAGCACACCATGCGCGAAGTCCAGGTGCTGCGCCGCAACCTGCGCGACAAAGGCGCCTTCGGCAAGATGATTGGGGCCAGCCCCGAGATGCGGCGCATCTACCAGATCGTCGAGCAGGCCGCGCCCACCACCGCATCGGTGCTCATCACGGGCGAATCGGGAACGGGCAAGGAACTGGTGGCGCAGACCATTCATCAGCTGAGCCCGCGCGCCAAGATGCCGTACGTCGCCGTGAACTGCGCGGCGATTCCGGAGACGCTGCTCGAAAGCGAGATCTTCGGCCACGAGAAGGGCGCGTTCACCGGCGCGATCGATCGCCGGCAGGGCGTCTTCGAGCTGGCGGATCGCGGCACGATCTTCCTCGACGAGATTGCCGAGATGACGCCGCAGACGCAGGTGAAGCTGCTGCGCGTGCTGCAGGAGCGAAGTTTCCGCCGGCTTGGCGGACGCGTGGAAACGCCGGTGGACGTCCGCGTGATCGCGGCCACCAACCAGGAGCCGCTGCAGGCGGTGCGCGACGGCAAGCTGCGCGAGGATCTGTACTATCGCCTCAACGTCTTCTCGATGGCGCTGCCGCCGATGCGCGAGCGGAAGGGCGACTTGCCGCTTCTGGCCCAGGCCTTTCTCGCCGAGTTCGCGGATCGCAACAACAAACCAGCCAAGGCCGTCAGCGCCGATGCGATGCGCCGGCTCGAGCAGTATCATTGGCCGGGCAACGTGCGCGAACTGCGCAACGTCATGGAGCGCGCGACGATCCTGGCCGAAGGCGACTTCATCGAGCCCAAGCATCTGCCGCCGCTTGGCATGGCCGCGCCGGCGCCAAGCGGGTCGCACGTATCGCTTGAAGCGGGCATCACGGTGGAGGAAGCCGAGCGCCGGCTCATCATCCTCACGCTCGAACACACGCACGACAACAAGACGCGCGCAGCAGAGATTCTGGGCATCAGCCTGAAGACGTTGCACAACAAGTTGAATCGACTGGGCCTGCGCAGGGGAGCTGGAGGATGATGCGCAGGCTGACTCAGTGCTGCGTGCTTGGTGCTGAGTGCTGCGTGCGGTGCCGCGTGCTGGTGCGGCGTGCTGAGGTGCCGCGTGCCGCACCTGGCACCTAGCACCCGGCACGCGGCACCGCACTACGCACCCGGCACCTGGCACCGACAGCACCGTCTTCTCCATGCGCCTTTCCATTCGCACCAAACAGGTCCTCGGCGTCACCGCGCTGGTGAGCGCCGTGGTCATCGGCCTGAGTGTGCAGGGGCTGGCGCAGCTGGCCAATGTGCGGCTGCAGGAGACCCAGGCACGGGCCGACCTGCTTGCGCGCGCGATCTACCAGCGGTCATTCCAGGTCGTGCCGACCGCGCCGGACCCGTACGCGGCCCTGGCCGCCGACGGCGGCCTGCGCGCGATTCTCGAGTCGTCAATCTATTCGCCGCAGGTGACCGACGCGGCCATCGTCGCGCCCGACGGCCGCATCGTCGCGCATCTGGACCGCGATCGGATCGGCATGAGGCAGGCGCCGGCCGCCCGCCTGCAGGAACTGGTGTTGCTCTCGGGGTTCGAGCAACTGTGGCGCATCTTCGGCGAGGACGGGCGCACCTACGAGGTGGTCGAGCCGCTGCGGCTGGGCGACCAGAACTTCGGCACCATCAACATCGGCGTGTCGACGCTGCTGATCCGCAAGGACCTCGAGGAACGCCTCCAGCCCGTGCTCGTCACCGCGCTGTGGGCGCTGGTGCATCGCGATTGCCGGCGCGCTGGCCCTGGCGCAGTGGCTGCTGCGGCCCATTCACGTGCTGCGCAGCGGCCTGCGCCAGTTGGAGCGGGGCGAGCCGGCGGCCATCGAGCTGCCGCAGGACGAGTTCGGCGATCTGGGCCGCGAGATCAAGGCGGTGAGCGACAAACTGCTCGCCGAGCGCGCGGCGCCCGAAGGCCCGCAGGCGGGGCTCGATTCGATCGTCGAGCACCTGGCCGACGCCGTGGGCATCTTCGACCCTGGCGGCGAGCTGCTGTTTGCCAACCCGACGCTGCGGGCGCTGCTGAAAGCGTCGGAACCCTCCGAGCCATTTGCCGACATCGTCGACCGCACCCGCGAGTCGCGCACCTCGGCCGACCCGGTGACGCTGGCGCTGGCCTCGGGCGACGCCGATGGCAGCGCGCGTGAGTGGCACGTCACGGCACATCCCGTCGAGGATCGCGACCGGCGCCTCGTGGGCGTGATGGTGGTCGCGCGCGACCTGGCGGCGCTCGGCGAGGTGGAGTCGACGTTGCGGTACTCGCGAAAACTGGCCGCGCTCGGGCGGCTGACGGCCGGCGTCGCGCACGAGGTGAAGAACCCCCTCAACGCGATGACGATTCACCTCGAATTGCTCAAGGGCAAGCTGGCGCCTGCGCGAGCGCGCGTCGGCGCCGGGTCCAGCGAGCCCCCGCCGCCGACACCCGACCAGAGCGCTGCGCTCGAACACGTCTCGGTGATCGGCGGCGAGATTCGACGCCTCGATCAAGTGGTGCAGGGGTTCCTGAGGTTCATGCGGCCGGAGGACCTGAAGCTGCAGCCCGTCAACGTCGGCGAGTTGCTGCAGGGGATCGCGCGCGTGGTCGAGCCCGACGCGGCCAGCGCCAACATCCGCGTCGTCTGCGCGTGTCCGCCCGACGTGCCGTGGGTCCACGGCGACCCCGAACCGCTGCGGCAGGCGCTGTTCAACCTGGCGATCAACGCGTGCCAGGCCATGCCCAACGGGGGAACGCTCCGGTTGTCAGCTCAGCCGGCCAGCGGTCGCCGGGTCGCGCTGACGGTCGAGGACACCGGCGTCGGCATCGCGCCAACGCACATGCCGCGCATCTTCGACCTCTACTTCACCACAAAGTCGGCGGGCAGCGGCATCGGGCTGTCGATGGTGTTTCGCACCATCCAGTTGCACGATGGGGAGGTGGAGGTGCAATCGACGCCGGGCACCGGGACGACGTTCCGCATCCTGTTGCCGCAGGCCGCCTCCGGGCCGACCGTGCTGGGCCTGCGGTGACGTGAGACAATGCCAGCGACATTGCTGACCTTGCCTCTGACCGGTCGTCGCAGTCTGGTTGTGGCCGCACTGGCCGCACTGACATCCTCGTGTGCAACCCCTCAGGCGGCTCGTGTGGTCGTCGAGCCGCCACAGCCGCTGATGGTGCCGGCGGCGCCGCCGCGCATCATCGTGCCCACCGATCCGACGCCGCCGCCGCCACCCGAGGAAGCGCCACCGCCGGCAACTCCGACCCGCCCGCGGCCGACGCGCCCGGCGACGCCACGCCCCGACCCTCGCGAGGCCCCCAGGCCGACCGATACGCCGGCCGAGGCCGCCAAGCCACAATGGGCAGGAGACGGCCCCCGCACCCGCTCCTACGCTTGAAATGCAGCCTGGCGACCGCGGTGGTGATGCCGGCGTACGCCAGCAACTCGGCAAGGCGGGAGACGACCTGCAGAAGGTGAACTACGCCATGCTCTCGAACGACCTGAAGGCCCAGTACGACACCGCCAAGCGGTTCATCACACTTGGTGAGCAGGCGCTGAAGGAGCAGAACCTCATCTTTGCGGCGACGCTTGCCGACAAGGCGGCGGCAATAGCCACACTGCTGCTGCGGCGTTGAGGCGACGCGGACGCCTCGCGC
>CAWFRL010000014.1:0-23155 GCA_963818215.1 Vicinamibacteria bacterium
CTACGGAGTCCCTCCGAAATTCAGGAGGCTCCCCCGGGGCAAAGCAGGCCGTGACTGAGTCGCGAGCCAGCTGGGCTGGTTGACGCTGGCGGCCGATGCGAGACCCGCCGATCACATCCGCCCCCATACTCACACCGCCGCAACGCCGCCAAAGCGCCTGTCGCGCCGCCTGAACTCGTCGAGTGCCCGCGCCAGGTGGACCTCATTGAAGTCCGGCCACATCGTGTGTGTGAACAACAGCTCCGCGTAGGCACACTCCCAGAGCAGGAAGTCGCTCAAACGCTGTTCACCGCCCGTGCGGATCAGCAGGTCTACGTCTGGCGCATTGGCCACGCTTCCGTTGCCACTGCCGACGCGCTGGGCGACGCGCTCGCGCGTGACCAGGCCATCGACGCCGCTTTCCAGGGCGGCCCGCGTGATCGCATCGCGCGCGGAGTAATCGATAGCCAGACGAAAGTGGAGCCGCCGACTCGAGGCTGTGGCATCCTCGACCGCTTCGATGGCCCGCACCAGGCTCCCGTCGAGCCGATCGCGCCGGCCGATGACCGTCAGCCGGACGCCCGCGTCGACCAGCGCGGCCTGCTCGCGCTCGAGATACGAGCGAAAGAGCCCGAACAGCCCGCTGACCTCAGACCGTGGGCGCTTCCAGTTGTCTGCCGAGAACGCATAGGCCGATAGCGTCGAGATAGCGAGCGACGCCGATGCCTCGACCGTTCGCCGCAGCGCCTCGACCCCGACCATGTGCCCCTGTAACCGCGGCAACGCGCGGGCCTGCGCCCACCGTCCGTTGCCGTCCATGATGACGGCCACATGCAACCCGATCACGATTGCACCGCCGACGCATTCAGGGCACCTGATGCACCCGAAGAACGGGAGAACACGGTTACCTGTTCGGTGACCTGTCGCGGGCGTTCGACCCAGACGCGCGGGGCGACCTGCCGGTGCTCGCCGCCCCAGAGCTGGGCGACCTCCTGTCCGAGGCGCGAGTCGAACTCGCCGGTGCGGGCGACCAGGGACGTGCCCAGCGCGAGCCAGGCGATGGACGCAAGCATGAAGATGGCGGCAGATGGCGATGAGACGGGAGATGGACATTGTTGAACCTCTGATGTGCCGAAGTGCCGAAGTGCCGAGTGCCTCGTGCGAGTGCCGAAGTGCTGCGTGCCAGTGCCGAGTGCCCAGAGCGTAGCCTGAGCCGGCAAAGTCCTCAGCAGCAGGTGAGCGCGCGGTGAGATGTGGCTGAGGGCCGCGATGTTCGACTAGCATTTGCCTGTGCGGTATCGCTTCGGACGGTTCGTGCTCTCGCCGGCGCGCCGGGTGCTGTGCGAGGACGGGCACGAGGTCGCGCTCATCCCCCGGTACTTCGACTTGCTGCTGTTGCTGGTGGAGCAGCGCGACCGTGCGGTGACGCGGCAGGAGATCTTCGACCGCGTCTGGGCCGACGTCGTCGTCTCCGACGGAGCGCTGACGCAGGCCATCCGGACGATCCGCCGGGTGCTCGACGACGACCCGCGGGATGTCACGTTCATCCGGACGGTGTCGCGCCATGGGTATCAGTTCGTGTGGGCGCCGGTGGCGAGGAGGCCGACGAGGGGCCTCTTGGTGACGCCGACAATCACGAAGGCGCGCGACGGCGCCGACGGCGCGAAGAAGCCGACGCCGGATCCTTTCGCCCCGCTGCTCGGCGTCCTGCTTGCCGAAGGGCACGCCAGTGCGCGCGACCGAGGACGAGCGCTACGATGCGGCGGTCCGGCTGCACGAGCTGGGGACCGACGAGGCGCTGAGGCGACTGGACGAGCGGCCGGGACACGAAGAAGCGCGCGCGATCCTTCGCGATGCACGGTGGGACGCGCCCTCGTCGGGGCACGTGCCGCTGTTGTCGGCGGAGGGCCGCGCTGCGCGCGATTGCCGATGTGCTCGCGCTTGCGGGCGCGTCGCGCGGTTCATCTGGCGTCGCGGCGCTGGGCGTCGGCGTCGGCGTCGGCGGGGTTTGCCGGGCTGCGTCGCCGGCGTCGGCGGCGGCGTGGCCCTGGCGCTGGTGCCGGAGTCCGAGACGGGCGTCGAGGTCGCAGTCGCGCTCGCGCTGGTCGGGGCGGCGGCCGGCGCGCTTGGCGGCGCGGGAATCGGCGCGGGGCTGGCCGCCGCCGAATCGCTGGCGCGCTCGGCGCGCGCCGGCGCATTGACGCTGGCCGGCGCTGTCGCCGGCCTTGTCACTGGCTGGCTCGCGCACCAGCTCGTGCGGTCGCTCCTCGGCGGCGTCTTTGGCCGCGACGTCGCCGCGCTGGCCGGGGGCCTCGAGGGCCTTGTCGTGGGCGCCGCCGTCGGCGCCGGCTACGCCGTGGCCACGCGCCGCCTGTCGCAGGGCGGCATGGCCGCGCCTCGCGGCCCCGCGCGCTGGCGCGTGGCGCTGACGACCGGGGCCACCGCGGCGGCGGCGGCGATGGTCCTCGCGCTGGCCGGACGACACCTGGTCGGTTCGAGCCTCGACCTGATGGCCGACACGTTTGCCGGATCGCAGGTCGGCCTCGATCCGCTCGCGCGCCTGCTTGGCGAAGACAGCCTGCGGCCCATCACGCGCACGCTGGTCAGCGGCTTCGAGGCGCTGATGTTCGGCAGCGGCCTGGCGTTCGGGCTCACCAGACGCCCCCGGGTCTGATGGCCGGATGACGGCCGTCAACCACAGGGACACGGAGACACAGAGAACGCACAGAGATTCTGACTGATGCTCTTCGGCGATGCCCGAAGTAAGCCTCTGTGCGTGTTCTCCGTGCCTCTGTGTCCCTGTGGTTAACGTCCGTCATCCAGCAGCCTTGAGGCATAATCCAGGGGTGAAGGCCAGAAACGTCTTCGTGTGCCAGGAATGCGGCAGCCAGTCCCCCAAGTGGCTGGGCCGCTGCACTGACTGCGGGGCGTGGAATTCTCTGGTCGAAGAGCGCGTCGGCGATCCGGCGACCGCACCTGCCGGCGGCAACCGCTACGGCGCGCTCGTGCCGGGCGGCGCCGGCGCCAGGCTGTACGCCGACGTCGAGATGAGCACGACGACGCGACTGTCGACCGGCATCGGCGAACTGGATCGCGTGCTCGGCGGCGGCATCGTGCCGGGCTCGATGGTGCTGCTCGGCGGCGAGCCGGGCATCGGCAAGTCCACGCTGCTGCTGCAGGCGGCGGCCAACATCGCGCGCGACATCGGGCCGGTGCTCTACAGCTCGGGCGAGGAATCCGAGCACCAGGTGAAGTCGCGCGGCGAGCGGCTCGGCGTCGGGCGCGCGCCGCTGTATCTGCTCGCCGAGACGTGCCTCGAGCGCGTCCTGGAAGAGCTCGAGCCGCCTGCGCCCCACGCTGGTCATCGTCGACTCGATTCAGACCGTCTTCTCGATGCGGATGCAGTCGGCGCCCGGCAGCGTCGGCCAGGTGCGCGAGGCCGCCACGCAGCTGCTGTTTGCCGCCAAGAGCCAGAACATCCCGATCTTCGTCGTCGGGCACATCACCAAGGACGGCGCGCTGGCCGGTCCCAAGTCGCTCGAGCACGTGGTCGACACGGTGCTCTATTTCGAAGGCGAGCGTCATCACTCGCACCGCGTGGTCCGAGCCGTGAAGAACCGCTTTGGCGCCGTCAGCGAGCTTGGCGTCTTCGAGATGACCAGCGAAGGCCTGCGGCCGGTCCCCAATCCGTCGCAGCTGTTTCTGGCCGAGCGTCCCGACAACGCGCCAGGGTCGGCCGTGCACTGCGCCATCGAAGGCTCGCGCCCGCTGCTGGTCGAGGTGCAGGCGCTTGTCAGCAGCAGCACGTTCGGCAACGCGCGCCGCACGGCCAACGGCATCGACCAGGGCCGGCTGTCGCTGCTGCTGGCGGTCCTCGAGAAGCGCGCGGGCCTGCACCTGGCCGGCGAGGATGTCTTCGTCAACGTCGCCGGCGGCATGACGATCGAGGAGCCGGCGGCCGACCTCAGCGTGGTGGCGGCCGTGGCGTCCAGCCTGCGCAACCGGGTCATCGCGGCGTCGACCGCCGTCTTCGGCGAGGTCGGGCTGGCCGGCGAAGTGCGCGGAATTACACAGGCCGGCCTGCGCGTGCGCGAGGCGGCCCAGTTGGGATTTCAGCGGTGCGTGCTGCCTCGTGCCAATATCGACCCGACCGACCGGGTCCTGGCCGATGGCGGGTGCGAGCTGGTGGCCGTCGAGCTCGGTGTCGGAAGCGCTCGACGCGCTACTCGTATAATTCTGTGGTGATTCATACCCGGCTTCGTCATTCCGGAGCGTTCGCATGGCCTGGTTCCTCCTTGCCCGTCTGCTCTTCGTAATTGCCGTCGTCTATTCCGCAGTCCTGCTGAGGCCGCTTGGCGGGTCGGTCGAGCTCAACGCCGCTCTTCGGCGTGGCGCTGGCCGTGGTGTTTGTCGCGTTCGAGTCGCGGCTGCAGGAACACGTCGGTCACGCACATGCTCGGCGCGATGCTGGGCGGCGCCATCGGCCTGGGCATCGCCAAGACCGTCGGCGCGGCGCTCTTCTGGGCCGACACCAAGGACGACCGCGTCGCGTTCCTGCACTCCTTCGTGCTGCTCGCGCTGCCGTACCTCGGGCTGGTGCTGGGCGGCCGCAAGGGCGAGTGGCTCGAGCCGGCACGGCTGATCGGGCTCTTCCGCGGCACCGGCCCGCAGCGCCGCTACCGCATCCTCGACACCAGCGTGATCATCGACGGCCGCGTCGCCGACATCTGCGAGACCGGCTTTCTCGACGGCACCCTCGTGATCCCGCAGTTCGTGCTCAAGGAGCTGCAGCTGGTCGCCGACTCGTCGGACTCCATGAAGCGCAACCGCGGCCGGCGCGGGCTCGACATCCTGCAGAAGATGCAGAAGATGGCGGGGCTCGAGGTGATGATCTCGGACCTGGACTTTCCCGAGGTCCGCGAAGTGGACCTCAAGCTGATCGAGCTGGCGCGCGCGCTCTCGGGCAAGATCGTCACCAACGACTTCAACCTCAACAAGGTCGCGCAGCTGCGCGGCGTGGCCGTGCTCAACATCAACGAGCTGGCCAACTCGCTCAAGCCGGTCGTGCTGCCGGGCGAGATCATGAAGGTCTTCATCCTCAAGGAAGGCAAGGAATTCAACCAGGGCGTCGCCTATCTCGACGACGGCACGATGGTCGTGGTCGACAACGCGCGCAAGTTGATCGGCAAGACCATCGACGTCGTCGTGACCAGCGTGCTGCAGACCACGGCCGGCAAGATGATCTTCGGCCGCTTCGTGGATCCCAGCGTCGCCGCGGCGCAGGGCAGCGGGCCCCTGGAGCGCGAGGAACCGCAGCGGCGCCCGCGCGTGGCCCCGGCCCCGCAGCCGCAGACGCCAGCCTCGGTGGCGGCGTCGGCTGGCGCGACCGCCACGGCGGCCGGACCGGCCTCACCTGGCGGCAACGGCGGGGTGGACGGGCCGCTTCGCGGATAGCGCGTGGGCATCCCTCCGTTTCACTGGTGGCGGACGGTTTTCTTTCTCATTCCCGCCATCGGCGTCTACACCGCCGTGCTCGGCACGCGTGTCGCTTGGCTCGAGCCTGGTCGACCGGCGCGGGCATGTCGCGCACGGCTGCGCGCGCCTGTGGTCGTGGCTGATTCTGGCGACAACGGGCGTGAGCGTCGACGTGCGCGGGCTGGCCCAGCTCCAGCCAGGGACGACCTACATCTTCGTCTCGAATCACCAGAGCATCTACGACATCCCGGTGGTCTTCGCCTCGCTGCCGTACCAGCTTCGCATCATCGCCAAGGAGTCGCTCGGCAACTTCCCGTTCCTGGGCTGGCACCTGCGGCGCTCGGGTCACCTGCTGGTCGATCGGCGGAAGCCCAGACCGTGCAGGCATCCTGAAGCGATGGAAGGCGCTGGTCGGACAGGGGCTCTCGCTCATCATCTTTCCTGAGGGCACTCGCAGCGAGACCGGCCGCGTGGGGATCTTCAAGGCCGGAAGTTTCCTGCTGGCCATCGAAGCCGGGTTGCCGATCGTGCCGTTGTCGGTCGATGGCACGCGGCGCGTGATGCGGAAAGGGCGGCTGATGACGTGCCCCGGGCACGCGACGCTCGTCGTGCACGCGCCGATTGAAACGGCCAGCCTCGATGTTGCCGACGCGCGCGAGCTCGCCCAGCGCGTGCGCGAAGTCGTCTCGAGCGCGACGACCCAGGACTAGCGCGGCGCTCGTCTTCAACTATCCGCAGATTCCGCCGATTCACGCAGATGGGAGCCGACCGGGCGCCGGCCACGCGCGGCGCCCAGGGCTGCTGCCCGGCCGCTCCGGTCGGCTGGTGTCTGGTGACGCCGCGCGCAGACTGTCAGCGACGTGACTGAGCCGACCAGGAATTCGAATCCGCGTAATCTGCGCAATCTGCGGATGAGACCTTGTCGGCGTAATCCCGTGTCATCCGTGTAATCGCGGCGCGAGCGCGCGAGCCCTGGCAAGCGCCGCTTCGACGTGCGGCACGATGTTCTCGCGGCCGATCTCCTCGACGAACTCGGCCTTCTCCAGGAACTTCGCCGGCTGGTGCCGCGCCCCGCACACCAGCAGCGTGCGGCCCGGACTGCCGGAGCTGGTCGCGAGAAGCGCTCCAGCGCGTGCAGCCCGGTGGCGTCAATGGCGGTCATGTTGCGCAGGCGCAGGATCACGATCGGGTTGAAGCGCGTCGATCCCGGCGGCGACGTCGTTCAGCTTGTCGGTCGTCCCGAAGAGGAACGGACCGTGAATCCGGAGGATGGTCACGTACGGCGGGACCTCCTTGCCTTGCAGCGAGTGGACCTCGCCGGCGGCGATGTACTCCGGCGTGGCCACGCTCACGCTGGTCGTCTCGGTCACGCGGTAGATGTAGAGCAACGCCGCCAGCGCCAGCCCGGCCTCCACGGCGATGGTCAGGTCCGCCATCACCGTGAGCGCGAAGGTGATGATCCACACGGCGATGTCGGCGGCTTCGAGCCGCAGGATGCCCGGGATCTCGCGCCACTCGCCCATGTTCCACGCCACGACGAAGAGCACCGCCGCCAGCACCGCCAGCGGGATGCTCGACGCCAGCGGCGCCAGCAGCAGCACGACCAGCAGCAGCGTGATCGCGTGCATGACAGACGCCACCGGCGTGCGTGCCCCCGCGCGGATGTTGGTGGCCGTCCGCGCGATGGCGCCGGTGACCGGAATCCCGCCCACCATCGGCACCACGATGTTGGCGACGCCTTGCGCCACCAGTTCGGCGTTCGAGTTGTGGCGGTCGCCGGTCATCGAGTCGGCGACCACGGCCGACAGCAGGCTTTCGAGCGCCGCCAGCACCGCCACCGTGAAGGCCGGCTGCAGCAGCGGCAGGATCAGATCCGCGCGAAACGCCGGCACCGACACCGGAGGCAGCCCGCTCGGGATGCCGCCAAACGTCGTGCCGATGGTGGCTACTGGAAGGTCAAACAGCGCCACGGCTGCCGTGCCGGCCAGCAGCGCGACGATGGAGCCCGGTACCTTCGGCAGCCAGCGCGGCAGCGCCGACGATGATCGCAAGCGCGACCACGCCGAGCGCGACGGCCGGCGAGCGTGAACGTGGGGAGGCTGTGGGCGATCGCCTCCACGCGTTCGAAGAACTCGCTGGGCTGCCGCCCGATGTCGAGGCCGAGGAAGTCCTTGATCTGCGTGGACGCGATCAGCAGCGCGATGCCGTTGGTGAATCCGAGGACGACGGGGCGGGGGATGAACTTCACCGCGGTGCCCAGGCCGGTGAAGCCGAGCACCAGCAGCAGCACACCCGCCATCATCGTCACCATCAGCAGGCCCGACAGGCCGTGGTCGTGGATGATGCCGGCGACGATGACGACGAAGGCGCCGGTGGGCCCGAAATCTGGAGCCGCACACCGCCCAGCAGCGCGACGATGAAACCTCCAACGATCGCCGTGTAGAGACCAGCCTGGGGCGTGGCGCCCGAGGCGATGCCGAAGGCCATCGCCAGCGGCAACGCCACCAGGCCCACGGTGACGCCGGCCGTGACGTCGCCGACCAGGTCGGCGCGCGTGTAGGTCCGGAGGGCCTCGACCAGCGCGGGCCGGAAGCGCGTCAGGAACGGTTCGCTCACCGTCCGCGCCACGCATCGGGCCAGGCCGCGCGTCCATAGACGAGATAAGGCCAGCCGCGAGCCGTGGTACAAAACCATGCGCACTATCGTAAAGCGAAGGCCCCCATCGACCGAAACCAACTGCGGGTGGTGTGCGGCGTCGGGCCGCCCCCCGGGAGCACAGCATGAACATGGGACAGTCGTTGATCATCAAGGGTGAACTCAGTGGCGGCGAAGATTTGACGCTCGACGGCCGCGTCGAAGGGAAAGTCAGCCTGCCGGAGCACGTGCTCACTGTCGGGGCCAATGCCACGCTCGACGCAGAGATCGTCGCCAAAGCCGTCATCGTCCTCGGCACGGTGAAGGGCAACGTGACGGCGCGGGAAAAGTTCGAGTTGCGCGCAGGCGGCGTCATGGAGGGCGGGTTGACGTCGCCGAAAGTGGCCATGGCGGAAGGGGCTACCTTCAACGGCAAGATCGAGATGCCGAAGAAAGGCGACAAGGCCTGACGACGTGGACATTGTCGTAGCGCCCGGGCTGGCCGCGATCGTCCGGCTCGGCGCGCTCGTCATCGAGCAGACGGTCAACACCGTCGGCCGACGCGCGACTGGAAGCGCCGCTGTCGGCGTCCGAGGCCGCCGTGCGCGCGCATCCTCCCGAGGAGAGCCAGGCGGTGCGCGCCATGTATCGCCGCATCGGCCTCGATCCCACCAAGACGCGTCCGTCGTCGGAGGCGCTGCTGCGCCGCGTGCGGAAGGGCGACCACCTGCCGCGCATCAACACGCTGGTGGACATCTGCAACTGGTGCTCGCTCGAGTTCCAGTTGCCGTACGGCCTCTATGACGTCGCGGCGCTGCAGCCGCCCGTCGTCCTGCGAATCGGCGCGGAGGGCGAGAGCTATCCAGGCATCCGCAAAGACGTCGTCAACGTCGCGCGACCGCCTCACGCTCGCCGACCAGGCAGGCCCGTTCGGGAACCCCACGTCGGATTCGGCGCGCACGATGGTCACCGAGGCGACGTCCGCCGTTCTGACGGTCGTCTTTGCGCCCGCCGAGACGTCACCGGCGCGGCTGGCCAGCGTGCTCGAGGCCACCGCCGGTCGCCTGATCCAGTTCGCCGGCGGTCGGCAGACCCTTCGCGCCGTCATATAATTTCAGGTTGCGATGCATGTGGTGGCCGTCGTGGCGGCCGGCGGGCAAGGCACGCGCCTTGGCACGACGGTGCCCAAGCAGTTTCTCGAACTGGGCGGACGGTCGCTGCTCGAGCGCAGCGTAGCGGCGCTGCTGGCCTCGCCACGCATCCGCGAGGTCGTCGTGGCGCTGCCCGCCGAGTACGTGGCCGACGTGCCGCCGTACCTCCGCGACCCGCGCGTTCGCGTCGTGGAAGGCGGTCCGCGCAGGCAGGACTCGGTCGCCAATGCCGTCAATGCCGTGTCCGCCGAGGCCGAGGTCGTCCTGATTCACGACGCGGCGCGGCCTTTCGTCGACCTCGCGACCATCGAGCGGGTGATCGAAGCCGCCGCCGCTGGCCGGCGCGGCGATTGCGGCGCTGCCGGCGGGCGACACGGTGAAGCTGGCCAACGTCACCGAGACGTCGTGGGTGGGCACCGAGTTTGGCGATCCGCTGCCGGCCGTTCAGCCCAAGCCGGTGCCGGCGGTGAAACGAACGCTGCCCGCGCGAGACGATCTTTCTTGCGCAGACGCCGCAGGGCTTTCGTCGCGACGTCCTGACGCGGGTCCTGGAGTTGGGCGCGCAAGGCGCCGAGGGCACCGACGAGGCCGCGCTCGCCGAGCAGGCCGGCTGCACGGTGCTGCTGGTGCCGGGCGACCCGCACAACATCAAGATCACCACGGCCGCCGACCTCGCCTTTGCCCGCGGTCTGCTGCTCGAACGAGGCGAGTTGGCCTGACATGTTCCGCATCGGCATCGGCTACGATTCGCATCGCCTGGTCGAAGGGCGCCAGCTGATCCTCGGAGGCGAGGTCGTGCCGCATTCGGCGGGGCTCAAGGGGCACTCCGACGGCGACGCCCTCTGCCATGCGATCACCGACGCCCTTCTCGGCGCCGCGGCGCTTGGGGACATCGGCCGCCACTTTCCCGATACCGACCCGCAGTACAAGGGCGCCAACAGCCTCGGCCTGCTCGTCCGCGCGGTCGGCATCATTCACGAGGCCGGATACGTCGTCGAAAACGTCGATGCGGTGGTCATCGCCGAGCAACCGAAGCTGGCGCCGCACGTGGACCGCATTCGCGCGCGGCTCGCCGGCGCGCTGGGCGTGCACGTGGGCGCCGTGAGCGTGAAGGGCAAGACCAACGAAGGCATGGGCGAGGTCGGACGGGCCGAGGGCATGGCCGTCCACGCCGTCGCGTTGCTACGGAAAGGGTGAGGGGCGTGCGTCTGCGTTTTGCTCCGAGCCCCACGGGACAGCTGCACGTCGGCAACGCCCGCACGGCGCTGTTCAACTGGCTGCTCGCGCGCAATCGCGGGGGCACCTTCATCCTGCGCATCGAAGACACCGATCGCGAGCGCTCGACGCTCCAGTCGGAGCAGAGCATCCTCGACGACCTGCGGTGGCTTGGGCTCGACTGGGACGAGGGGCCCGATGCCGGCGGTGACGTCGGGCCCGTACCGCCAGTCCGAGCGGCTCGACCTGTACCGTGCGCACGCCGACCGGCTGCTGGCCAGCGGTCACGCCTATCACTGCTTCTGTTCGGCCGAGCAGCTCGAGGCCGATCGTCAGGCGGCTGCCGCCGCAAGCCTGCCGCCGCGCTACGCCGGCCGGTGTCGCGCGCTGACGCCGGAGACGGTTCGATCGCGCCGGGCCGCGGGCGAGCCGGCCGTCGTCCGTTTCCGTGTGCCCGAGCATCGCGACGTCACCTTCGCTGATCTCGTCCGGGGTCCAGTCACCATCAGCACCGACGTCATCGGCGACCCCGTCCTGCTGCGTTCCGACGGCCATCCCGCCTACAACTTCGCCGTCGTCGTCGACGATGGGCTGATGGGCGTGACGACGGTCGTGCGGGGCGAGGACCATATTCCCAACACGCCCCGCCAGGTGCTGTTGTACGAGGCCTTCGGCTGGACGCCTCCGGCATTTGCGCATCTGTCACTCGTGCTGGGCCCCGACCACGCGCCGCTGTCGAAGCGGCACGGCGCGACCTCGGTGATCGAGTTCCGCAATCGAGGCTACCTGCCCGAGGCGCTGGTGAACTATCTGGCCCTGGTGGGATGGTCGCCGGGCGGCGGCGACGAGCTGCTGCCGCTCGACGAGCTTGCGCGGCGGTTCTCGCTCGACGGCGTCAGCCACAGCGCCGGCGTGTTCGACGTCGAGAAGCTGGCCTGGGTGAATCGCCACTACCTGAAGATCGCGGATCGCGCGCGCCTGTGCGCGCTGTCGTTGCCGTACCTGCGCGAGGCCGGTCTGGCGACCACGCCCAGCGAGGCGGCGCGCGCCTGGCTGACGGCCATTCTGCCGATGGCCACCGATGCCGTGGATCGCCTGGATCAGGTGCCTGCGCGGCTGGCCCTGGTGTTCAAGTACGACGCGATCGAGGCGCTGGCCCGGCGAGGATGTCCAGGCGGAGTTCTCCGCCGACGGGGCGCGCGCGGTGGCCCGGGCGCTGGCCGACGACCTGGCGCTGGCGCCTCCGCTCGCCGACCGCGATCAGTTTCGCGCGGCCGCGCAGCGCGTGCGCGAGAAGACGGGGCAGAAGGGCAAGGCGCTGTTCCACCCCATCCGCGTCGCGCTGACCGGCCACCACGAGGGCCCCGAGCTCGATCTGCTGGTGCCGGCAATCGACACCGGCGCCGCACTGGGCGCCGACAGCGGCGTGTCGCCGGTCACCGCGTGCCGGGCGCGGGCCAGGGCGTTTGCCGAGGCGCTTGGATGATCGTCTACGGCGTGAACCCGGTCGCCGAGGCGCTGAAGGCGGGCCGCGTGAAACGGCTGCTCGTCGGGCGCCGCGACGACCAGCGGCTGCAGCGACTGCTGACGCTGGCCTCCGAGCACCGCATTCCAGTGGAACGCGTCGACCCGGGCGAGCTCGACCGGCGCAGTCGCGACGGCGTGCATCAGGGCGTGGTCGCCGAGGTGAGTGCCGCACGGGAGTACAGCGTCAGCGACCTCGTCCGGGCCGCCGACGGTCCGGCGCTGCTCGTCGTGCTCGACGGCATCGAGGATCCCGCACAACGTCGGCGCGATTCTGCGAAGCGTCGATGCCTCTGGCGCCACGGCGTCATCCGCCAGACCCGCCGCGCCGCCGCCCTCGACACGGTGGCTGCCAAGGCATCGGCCGGCGCCGTCTCGCACGTGCCGGTGGCCGACGTCGTCAACATCGCGCGCGCGATCGACGAGCTCAAGCAGCAGAATGTCTGGGTCGTCGGGTTGTCCGGCGACGCGTCGCAGTCGTACGAATCCATCGACTGGACGGCGCCGTCGGCGATCGTGCTCGGCGCCGAGGGCAGCGGGATGCGAAGGCTCGTGCGCGAGTCGTGCGACTTCCTGGTGTCGATCCCGATGGCCGGCCACGTCGACAGCCTCAACGTCTCGGTGGCGGCCGGCGTGGTGTTGTTCGAGGCCGCCCGGCAGCGCCGTCGCAGTACGTAGGCCGGCAGGCATTGGCGCCGGAGGGCCAGAGTACCGGATAATAAGCAGTTCTGGTTGCTGGCCGAGTGTGGAGGGGCGGTCGCGGTCGGGGTGTATGGCGAGGGCCCGGGTCGGTTGCCATCGTGGCACGAGACGTGCTAGACTCGCGTCTTTGTCCGGCTGGCGTAGCTCAGTCCGGTAGAGCAGCTGATTTGTAATCAGCCGGTCGGGGGTTCGAATCCCTCCGCCAGCTCCAGTGCTGTCCCAGGGCCTGGGGCCTGCAGGGTAAGACGCCATACGTAGCTGATTTCAAAAGACTTACGACAATTCGCCGCGGCGGCCCCTGGAGGCAGCAGTGGTTGCCTTCCGTCAGGGTGTGTCGCCTGCGGGAACGACTCGAGGCGAGGTTGCGGAGCGGTCAAACGCAGCAGACTGTAAATCTGTCGCCCTAGCGGCTTCGGAGGTTCGAATCCTCCCCTCGCCACCAGCCTTCGCTCGGCGCTGGTGCGCCGAGCTTCGGCTGGCAGGCCAGACAGCAGTTCGAGTGACTGTGAGGCCGTGCACGAACGGTCGAGGAGCCAGCACGTTGGCAGATGGTGGATAGGCATTGACGACGGCGCGAAGCCGTCCGCCGCAGCGCGGAGCGCGAAGGCGGACAAGAGAAACAGTGCGGGAGTAACTCAGTGGTAGAGTCACAGCCTTCCAAGCTGTTGGTCGCGGGTTCGATCCCCGTCTCCCGCTCCAGCCTTCGCTCGCTTGCGCGAGCTACGGCTGGCAAGCCGTGAAGGTTGTCTGGACGCCAGACGCACTGAGACTGCTTCGGCCGACTTGTCGGTCGTAGCGCGAAGGCGCTGTTGAAGGCCGATGTAGCTCAGTTGGCAGAGCGCGTCCTTGGTAAGGACGAGGTCACCGGTTCAATCCCGGTCATCGGCTCCAGCCTTCGCTCGCCTGACACGCGCGCGCGCTGCGGCTGGGCAAGCAAGTTGGACTGGCGAAGGCTAGTCGGCCGAAGTACGCAGGGCAGGCGGACTGGCGGGCAGTTCGGCGGGCGGAGCAGTCACGAACACGAGAGCGAGCGCACTTCGATGGCGAAGGAAAAGTTTGATCGGTCCAAGCCGCACGTGAACGTGGGGACCATTGGGCACATCGACCACGGCAAGACGACGCTGACGGCGGCGCTGACGAAGGTGGCGGCGGACAAGGGGTGGGCCAAGTTCATCCCGTATGACGAAGTGGCCAAGGCGTCGGAGTCGCAGGGGCGGCGGGATGCGACCAAGATCCTGACGATCGCGACGTCGCACGTGGAGTATTCGACGCCGAACCGGCACTACGCGCACGTGGACTGCCCGGGGCACGCCGACTACATCAAGAACATGATCACGGGCGCCGCGCAGATGGACGGCGGGCATCCTGGTGGTGTCAGCGCGGTGGACGGGCCGATGCCGCAGACGCGCGAGCACGTGCTGCTGGCGCGGCAGGTGGATGTGCCGTGCCTGGTGGTGGCGCTCAACAAGGTGGACGCGGTGGACGACTCGGAGCTGCTGGACCTGGTGGAGCTGGAGGTGCGGGAGCTGCTGACCTCGTATGGGTTCCCGGGCGACGACGTGCCGGTGGTGCGGGTGAGTGCGCTGGGCGCGCTCAACGGGGAAACGGCGGGGGTGGACAGCATCCTGAAGCTGATGGAGGCGCTGGACACGTATGTGCCGCTGCCGCAGCGGGAAGTGGACAAGCCGTTTCTGATGCCGATTGAAGACGTGTTCTCGATCTCGGGGCGCGGGACGGTGGTGACGGGCCGGGTGGATCGGGGCAAGGTGAAGGTGGGCGAGGAAATCGAGATTGTGGGGTTCCGGCCGACGAGCAAGAAGGTCGTGACGGGGGTGGAGATGTTCCGCAAGCTGCTCGACGAGGGGGTGGCGGGCGACAACATCGGGGTGCTGCTGCGGGGCGTCGAGAAAGAGGACGTGGAACGCGGGCAGGTGCTGGCCAAGCCGGGGTCGATCACGCCGCACACGAAGTTCAAGGCGGAGGTGTACATCCTGTCGAAGGACGAGGGCGGGCGGCACACGCCGTTTTTCAACGGGTATCGGCCGCAGTTCTACATCCGGACGACGGACGTGACCGGGTCGCTGCACCTGCCCGAAGGCGTGGAGATGGTGATGCCGGGCGACAACACGACGATCACGGCGGAGTTGATCACGCCGGTGGCGATCGAAAAGGGCGCGCGGTTTGCGATTCGCGAAGGCGGCCGCACGGTGGGCGCCGGCACGATCACCGAGATCATCGCTGGCGACTCGGCCTAAGAGGCTGAAGCCTGACACGAGGTCGTATGCGCGACATCATTTCCATGGCGTGCCCGGAGTGCAAACGCCGGAACTACAGCACGACGAAGAACAAGAAGAAGACGACCGAGCGCCTCGAGCTGAGCAAGTACTGCCGGTTCTGCCGGAAGCACACGGCGCATAAGGAAACGAAATAACGGGAATTGCAGATTGCAGATTGCAAATTGCAGATTGACGGATTGCGCGGATAGCTTCGGCTGTCAGCTGCGGCAATTTCAATCTGCAATCTGCAATCCGTCAATTCCTGAGTTAGGCCAATAGCTCAATTGGTAGAGCACCGGTCTCCAAAACCGGGGGTTGGGGGTTCGATTCCCTCTTGGCCTGCCAGACTTGAGCGACAAACGCGTAGGGGCAGGATCATCAACGTGAAGACCAGCACGCTCGACCCCGTGAAGGGCACCCCGGCGTCGCGTCCCGTGAACCGCACCGGCGCGGACGGCGGCGACGACGGCGGCGTCCTCAGTCGACCCGCCGCATGGTGGGACCGCGCGCGCACGTTCCTGAGCGAAGTGCGCAATGAGATGAAGCGCGTCACCTGGCCCAGCCGGCGCGAGGTGTACGCGACGACCGTCGTGGTGATTCTGGTGTCGGTGTTCTTCGGCCTGTATCTCTGGGTCATCGACCTGGCGCTGTCGAGTGCCGTGCACTGGCTGCTGGCACGGGTGGGCGCATGACGACCGACGTCAGCAAGCACTGGTACATCGTCCACACCTACTCGGGGTTCGAGAACAAGGTGAAGGAATCGCTCGAGCAGCGCGTGGCGGCCTATGGGCTGCAAAGCGACATCGGCGAGGTCCTGATCCCGACCGAGGACATCGTCGAGAAGCGCGGCGGGCGCGAAGTCAAGAGCGCGCGCCGGTTCTTCCCGGGCTACATCCTGGTCGAGATGAACATGACCGACCACGCGTGGCACGTCGTGAAGAACACGCCGAAGGTCACCGGGTTTGTCGGCGCCGGGGCCAAGCCCACGCCGCTCAGCAAGGACGAAGTCGAGCAGATCCTCACGCAGGTGCGCTCGGCGGCTGAAAAGCCGAAGCCGAAGTACATGTTCGACAAGGGCGAGCAGGTGCGGATCAACGAAGGCCCCTTCACGAGCTTCAACGGCGTGGTCGACGAGGTGAACCTCGACAAGAACACGCTGAAGGTGATGGTCACCATCTTCGGGCGGTCCACGCCGGTGGAACTGGACTTCCTGCAGGTGGAGAAGATTTAGGCGCGAGGCCAATCGCGACGCGCGAGGACGCGAAGGCGCGAAGACGTCAGGTGACGGCTCGGGTCAGCGTGCATCGCGCCATCGCGCCATCAGCGCCTTCGCGATTGTGAGCTGAGGTCATGGCGAAAAAAGTTCAGGCGATGGTCAAGTTGCAGATTCCCGCGGGCAAGGCGACGCCCGCGCCGCCGGTCGGCACCGCACTGGGTCCGCACGGCGTGAACATCATGGACTTCTGCAAGAACTTCAACTCCAAGACGGCGGCGCAGGACGGCCTGATCATCCCCGTCGTGGTGACGATCTACTCGGACCGCTCGTACACGTTCATCACCAAGACGCCGCCGGCGCCGGTGCTGCTCAAGCGCGCCGCCAACATCGCCAAGGGATCGGCCGAGCCGAACAAGAACAAGGTCGGCACCGTCACCGCCAAGCAGGTCGAAGAGATCGCCAAGCTGAAGATGCCCGACTTGAACACCGACTCGCTCGAGTCGGCGGTCAAGACCGTCGCCGGCACGGCGCGGTCGATGGGACTGGATGTGATCGGCGTGCAATCTGCAATCGTAGATTGCCGCCGTCGTCAGCCACCGGCGGCAAGTAGGTGACCACCATCGTGGTGGCAGGCTGAGAAAGCGAAGACGTAATGGGCAAGAAGTTCGAGGCGGCCAAGGCCCAGGTGGAGGATCGCGCCTACACCCTGGCCGAAGCGCTGCCGCTGGTGCAGAAAGTCAGGTACGCGAAGTTCGACGAGACCGTCGAGCTCTCGGTGCGGCTGGGTGTGGATCCCAAGCACGCCGACCAGATGGTCCGCGGCACGGTCGTCCTGCCGCACGGCCTCGGCAAGAGCAAGAAAGTGCTGGTGATTGCCAGCGCCGAGAAGCAGAAGGAAGCCCAGGAAGCCGGCGCCGACGCGGTCGGCGGCGACGAAGTGGTCGAGAAGATTCTCGGCGGCTGGATGGACTTCGAAGCGGTGGTGGCGACGCCCGACATGATGCGCGGCGTCGGCCGGCTCGGCAAGGTCCTCGGGCCGCGCGGCCTGATGCCCAACCCGAAGACGGGCACCGTCACGACCGACATCGCCAAGGCGGTGAAGGAAATCAAGGCGGGCAAGGTCGAGTTCCGCGTGGACAAGACCGGCATCGTCCATGCGCCCGTGGGCAAGACGTCGTTTGCCCAGGACGCGCTCATCGCCAACGCGCAGGCGCTCGTCGACAGCATCGTCAAGGCCAAGCCTCCGGCGGCCAAGGGGCGCTATCTGAAGAGCATCACCGTCTCGTCCACCATGGGCCCCGGGGTCCGCATCGACACCACCAGTGTCGAGGCAGTGGCGAAGCACTAGGCCCCGGGAGGATCAAGAGCAATGGCTGTCACACGAGCAACCAAGGAAGCGCAGCTGGAAGCGCTGACCCAGGCGTTCTCCGGGGTGGAAACCGCGATCCTGGTGGACTACAAGGGGCTCAACGTCCCTCAGGTCACCGAACTGCGCCGGCAGCTGCGCGCCGCCAAGGCGCAGTACAAGGTCGTCAAGAACACGCTCGCCAAGCGCGCCCTCGCGGGCACGACCTTCGAGCCGCTGACCCAGCACTTCCAGGGGACGACGGCGGTGGCCTACACCGCCAACGACCCGGTGGCGCTGGCCAAGACGTTGACGACGTTTGCCAAGACGACGCCGGCCGTGGCCATCAAGGCCGCGGTCGTGCAGGGCCGGGCCATCAAGGCGGGGGAAGTGGTCGAACTGGCCAACCTGCCGGGCAAGGCCGAACTGTACGCGAAGCTGCTGTTCCTCCTGCAGGCCCCGATGGTGCAGCTGGTCAGCGTGTTGAGTGCTGTGCCGCGGGATTTCCTGACGGTGCTGACCGAAGTCGAGAAGAAGAAGAAGTGAAGGCGGTTCGTAGGGGCGGGTCCGGGACTCACAGGACCTCGTGATACGGGATGGGCGGGTCGACTGACCCGCCCCTACATACAAAGGGCCGGCCGAAACGGCAGGGCATCGAAGGAGAGACGGTAATGGCGGAACTGACGCAGACCCAGGTTGTCGACTACATCAAGAACATCAGCGTGCTGGAGCTCAGCCAGCTCGTCAAGACGCTGGAATCCGAGCTCGGCGTGTCGGCGGCCGCGGCGGCCCCGGTTGTCGTGGCCGGCGGCGGCGGCGCGGCGGCCCCGGCGGCGGTCGAGGAGCAGACCGAGTTCACGGTCACCCTCACCGACATCGGCGGCAACAAGATCAACGTCATCAAGGTCGTTCGCGAAGTCACCGCGCTGGGTCTGAAGGAAGCCAAGGACCTGGTCGAGAGCGCGCCCAAGGCGATCAAGGAAGGCGTGACCAAGGACGAGGCGGCGGCCATCAAGAAGAAGTTCGAAGATGCCGGCGCCAAGGTCGAAGTGAAGTAAGCACAGCGCCGACGCGCGGGCGCCAGCCCGCGCATTGGTCTGCTCAGTGTGGCCGCCCAGGGCCGCGTGGGTTCTGGGTGGCTACGCATTTTCGGTGGTTTTTTTCCTATTCCGGCCCGCAATGAGGGTCGGAGCGGGGGACCGGAACGCATGTACAGCCTGCCGAAGAACGTCTACCGCGAGCGCATCGATTTCTCGAAGATCAAGACGACGGTTCCGATTCCGAACCTGATCGAAATACAGAAGAAGAGCTACGAACGTTTCCTGCAGATGAACCGGCTCGCCACCGAGCGCGAGGACGCGGGACTGCAGTCGGTGTTCAAGTCCGTCTTCCCGATCAGCGACTTCCGGGAGAACTCGTCGCTCGAGTTCATCGAGTACTCCATCGGCAACTGGGAGTGCAAGTGCAGCAAGCTCCAGGGCCTGCAGCACCTGCGCAAGCCCTGTACGAACTGCGGGCACACGCTGGTCGCCGATCCGTACGGCGACAAGGAAGTGCTCTGCCCGAGCTGCGGCACGGCCAACACCGCCCGCGGCGACGTCTGCGACATCTGCGGCCAGATGGTCGCGATGAAGCTGAAGTACGACGTCGACGAATGCCAGGAGCGCGGCATGACCTACGCCGTGCCGCTCAAGGTCACCATCCGGCTCGTGGTCTGGAACAAGGACCCGGAGACCGGGGTGAAGACCATCCGCGACATCAAGGAGCAGGAGGTCTACTTCGGCGACATCCCGCTGATGACCGAGCACGGCACGTTCATCATCAACGGCACCGAGCGCGTCATCGTCAGCCAGCTGCACCGGTCGCCGGGCGCGTTCTTCCACTCCGAGGACAAGACCCTCTTCATCGCGCAGATCATCCCGTACCGCGGGTCGTGGGTGGAGTTCGAGTACGACACCAAGAACCTGCTGTACGTCCGCATCGACCGCAAGCGCAAGTTCCTGGCGTCGGTGTTCCTGCGTGCGCTGGGCCTGCGGTCGGCTGACGAGATCCTCCGCGCGTTCTACACCGTGGATCGCCTGCACCTGAAGTCGGGCTCCGTGCACTGGGCCGTGGGCGACAGCCTGATCGGCCAGCGCGCCAAGAAGGAGATCAAGGCGGGCGAGGTCACGATCGGCGAGGGCAAGAAGATCACCGCCGCGGCGATCGCCGCGCTGCAAGAAGGCCAACGTCCCGAGGCGTCGAGATCATCGACGACGCGCTGGAAGGCGCGTTTGCGGCTGCCGACATCGTCGATCCGGCCACAGGTGAAGTCCTGCTCGAGGCCAACGAAGAGCTGACGGCCCGCGTGCTCTCGATCGCCCAGGAGAAGAAGATCGACAAGATCGAGGTCTTCTTCCCGGAGCGCGACGAGGTGGGCACCATCATCTCGACGACGCTGCGGAAAGACGCGATCAAGACGCACGAAGAGGCGCTGATCGAGATCTACCGGCGCCTGCGGCCCGGCGATCCGCCGACGCTCGACAGCAGCCGGTCGCTGTTCGAGAACATGTTCTTCAACCCGCAGAAGTACGACTTCTCGCGCGTGGGCCGTCTGAAGCTGAACACCAAGCTGAAGCTGAAGACGCCGCTCGACGAGAAGATCCTGCACCCGCAGGACTTCTACGAGGTCATCAAGTACCTGCTGAAGCTGCGGAAGAACCCGGCCAACGTGGACGACATCGATCACCTCGGCAACCGGCGCGTGCGCTCGGTGGGCGAGTTGCTCGAGAACCAGTTCCGCATCGGCCTGGTCCGGATGGAGCGTGCGATCAAGGAGAAGATGTCGGTCTACCAGGAAATGGCGACCGCCATGCCGCACGACCTGATCAACGCCAAGCCGGTCATGGCGGCGATCCGCGAGTTCTTCGGGTCGAGCCAGCTGAGCCAGTTCATGGATCAGACCAACCCGCTGTCCGAGATCACGCACAAGCGGCGCCTCTCGGCGCTCGGGCCAGGCGGTCTGAGCCGCGAGCGCGCGGGCTTCGAGGTCCGCGACGTGCACCCGACGCACTACGGCCGCATCTGCCCGATTGAGACGCCGGAAGGTCCGAACATCGGCCTGATCTCGTCACTGTCGTGCTTCTCGCGCATCAACGAGTTCGGCTTCATCGAGTCGCCCTACCGCAAGGTGAAGGACGGCCGCGTTGTCGACTACGTGATCGTCACCAACGCGGGCGGCCACGCCAAGTACAAGGCAGGCGACATCGTCGAGGCCGACGAGATCGTCGGCGTGCGCGGCGACTCGAAGAAGAAGGGCCTGGAGTTCGAGCCCTACTCCTACTACCTGTCGGCGTGGGAAGAGGACCAGTACACGATCGCGCAGGCCAACGTCGAGATCGACGAGAAGATGCGCCTGGTCGGCGAGCGTGTCATCGCCCGGCAGCAGGGCGACTTCATCCTTGCGCAGAAGGAACACGTCCAGTTCATGGACGTGTCGCCCAAGCAGCTGGTGTCGGTGGCGGCCTCGCTCATCCCGTTCCTCGAGAACGACGACGCGAACCGCGCGCTGATGGGCAGCAACATGCAGCGGCAGGCCGTGCCGCTGCTGCGGGCGCGGGCGCCCTACGTGGGCACGGGGATGGAGTACATCACCGCGCGCGACTCGGGCGCCGTGCAGCTGGCGCGCCGGTCGGGCACCGTGGACTACGTGGACAGCCAGCGCATCGTCGTCCGCGTCGAAAGCGAATCGGAAGATGTCAGCAAGGAGATGGGCGCCGACATCTACGGCATGACGAAGTTCAAGCGCAGCAACCAGAACACCTGCATCAGCCAGAAGCCGATCGTCCGTGTGGGCCAGAAGGTCCACAAGGGACAGGTCCTCGCCGACGGCCCGTGCACGGAGCTGGGTGAGCTCGCGCTGGGCCGCAACGTGCTGGTCTCGTTCATGCCGTGGCGCGGCTACAACTTCGAGGACGCGATCCTCGTCTCCGAGAAGCTCGTGAAGGACGACTACTACACGTCCATTCACATCGAGGAGTTCGAGATCGAAGCGCGCGACACCAAGCTGGGGCCCGAGGAGATCACGCGGGACATCCCGAACGTGTCCGAGACGTACCTGCGCGACCTCGACGACAGCGGCATCATCCGCATCGGCGCCAACGTCAAGCCCGGCGACATCCTCGTCGGCAAGGTGACGCCGAAGGGCGAGACGCAGCTGACGCCGGAAGAGAAGCTCCTGCGGGCCATCTTCGGCGAGAAGGCCGGCGACGTCCGCGACGCCTCCCTCATCTGCCCGCCGGGCATCGAGGGGATCGTCGTCGGCGTGAAGATCTTCTCGCGTAAGGGCATCGAGAAAGACGATCGGGCCAAGGCCATCGAGGCCGAAGAGCTCGACATGATGGAGAAGAACCTGCAGGACGAGATCCGCATCCTGCACGACGAGGTGAAGAAGCGCGTCGCGCGGATGCTGCAGGGCCAGACCTTGCGCACGGATCTGTTCGACGAGTTCGGCCGCGAGCGCGTGCTGCGCAAGGGGACCGTGCTTGGCGACGAGGTGCTGCAGGATCTGCCGTACGACCGGATGATCCGGCTCAAGGTGCAAAGCGACGACCCGGGGCTCGAAGACGAGCTGCGGGTGCTCGAGGACCGCACCGAGCGCCAGGTGGAAGTCATCCGCCAGCTCTTCGAAGAGAAGAAGGAGAAGGTCCGCCGCGGCGACGAGCTGCCGCCGGGGTGATCAAGCTGGTGAAGGTGTACGTCGCGATGAAGCGCAAGCTGTCGGTCGGCGACAAGATGGCCGGACGCCACGGCAACAAGGGCGTCATCGCGCGCATCCTTCCGGAAGAGGACATGCCGTACCTGCCCGACGGCACGCCGGTCGAGATCGTGCTCAACCCGCTTGGCGTGCCCTCGCGCATGAACGTCGGGCAGATTCTCGAGACGCACCTCGGGTGGGCCGCGCACGCGCTCGGCCTCTACTTCGCGACGCCTGTCTTCGACGGCGCGACCGAGCTGGAGATCAAGAAGTGGCTCGAGGACGCGGGCCTTCCGCGCAGCGGCAAGACCCGGCTGCACGACGGCATGACGGGCGAGCAATTCGAGCAGGACGTGACGGTGGGCTACATCTACATGCTCAAGCTGTCGCACCTGGTGGATGACAAGATCCACGCCCGGTCCATCGGGCCGTACCGCTCATTACGCAGCAGCCGCTGGGCGGCAAGGCGCAGTTCGGCGGCCAGCGCTTCGGCGAGATGGAAGTCTGGGCCCTCGAGGCGTACGGCGCCGCGCACATCCTGCAGGAGCTGCTGACGGCCAATCCGACGACGTGACCGGCCGCGCGAAGATCTACGAGGCCATCGTCAAGGGCGACGCCAGCTACACGCCTGGCCTGCCCGAGTCGTTCAACGTGCTCATCCGCGAGCTGCAGTCGCTGTGTCTGGATGTGGAACTCATCACGACCAAGCGCAAGCCCGTGGAGCCCGAGACGCCGGCCGAGCCGGTACTGGAACAGGTGTAGGGAAGGGGATTGGGATGAGACCGAGTCTGCACGACAGCAAGACCCAGCTCCAAACCGACTTCGACGCCATCAGGATCAGTCTGGCGTCGCCGAACAAGATCATGTCGTGGTCGCACGGCGAGGTCACCAGCCGGAGACGAT
>CAWFRL010000015.1:0-222585 GCA_963818215.1 Vicinamibacteria bacterium
GGACCGACAGGCGACGATCGCATCCCTCAGAGCCATTCTGCAGCCGCGCGACGTTGCCGTCATCGGCGCATCTCGAGACGAATCGAATCTTGGCAGGCGTGTGTTCGAAGCACTGCTTGGCTCCGGATTCGCCGGGCAGGTGTACCCCGTAAATCCGGCGGTGACCGAACTGCACGGGCATCGGTGTTACTCAACCGCGCGCGACCTTCCACAGGGGGTTGACCTCGCCGTGATCGCCGTTCCTCGCGACTCGGTGCTCGATGTCGTCGACGATTGCGCCGCGGCTACCGTCAAGGTCTACATCGTCATCGGCCGGCTTCGCCGAAGCCGACGCCCACGGCCGCACGCTGCAGGCAGAGCTCGTCGAGCGCGTGCGTGGTTACGGTATGCGGATGGTGGGGCCAAATTGCATGGGTGTCATCAACAGCGACCCTGCGATCCGATTGAACGCCTCATTCGCCGAGCTGATCCCGACCCAAGGTCACATTGCGCTCGCCTCGCAGAGTGGTGGTTTGGGTCTGGCCGTTCTGCTCTTGCCTCGACGAAGCACCTTGGCCTGTCGACATTTTTCAGTCTCGGCAACAAAGCCGACGTGTCCGGCAACGATTTACTGCAGCATGCTGAGCATGATTCGGCCACATCGGTCATCCTGCTCTACCTTGAATCGTTCGGCAACCCACGACGTTTTGGCCAGCTCGCACGCCGGGTGTCGCGATCGGAGCCGCCATCGTCGCGGTCCCGGCGGAAATCGGGCCGTACGCCTGCAGGCCTCCGCGCCGCCGCCAGCCACACCGCGGGCCTCGCTGCGAGCGAACTCGTCGTCGACGGGCTGTTCCATCAAGCCGGGGTGATTCGCGCCGACACCATCGACGAGATGTTCGAACTGGCGGCTTGCCTGGACGCGCAACCGCTCCCATCCGGCCGGGGTGTCGCGATTCTCACAAACGCCGGTGGCCCGGGGATACTCGCCGCCGACGCCTGCAGTGCCGCAGGGTTGGACGTGTTGCCGAAGGTCGCAGGCTTGACCAATCCAATCGATTTGATTGCATCGGCAGATGCCACGGCCTATCGGGAGGGAATCGAGAGGTTGCTCAAGGCGGAGGAAGTCAACGCGGTTATCGCCATTTACACGACGATCGACAGTCGTCGAACGGAAGGGATCCTGTCGGCCATCAAAGACGGCGTCCTCGCTGGTCGCCTACATGCGCCACTCGAAAACCGGTACTGATCTGCACGATGGCGACGCCGGACATGCAGCCGCTTTGGGCGGGCGACGAGACAATTCCGGTCTACGACTTTCCAGAACAGGCGGCCCGCGCGTTGGGCAAGACTGCCGCGTACGCAGTGTGGCGGAACACAGAAGCGGGCGTCTATGTATCGTTCGAGGACCTGCAAATCAAGCAGGCGCGGAATCTCTGCCGGCAGGTGGCACAGGCGCGAGGGGAAACCTGGTTGACCGCCACCGAGCTGCACCAGCTGCTGCAGGCCGCAGATCTTCGACTGGCCCCGGGCGTTCTATCTCACTCCGCCGACGACGCGGCGGCTCTTGCGCGCGTGTTCGGCTTCCCTGTGGTCGCAAAGCTCGTATCGGCCAAAGCGGTGCACAAGACTCAGGTCGGTGGCGTGCGCCTTCATCTCACAAACGAGAAAGACGTCAGAGGCGCATACGCCGAGCTGAGCGGGATTGCAAACGCGAAGCTCGGCGGAGACCTTGATGGCATTCTCATTCAACCCATGACGACGAGCGGTACTGAAACGCTCGTGGGCCTGACGCAGGATTCCACCTTTGGTCCGCTCATCGCGTTCGGGCTGGGTGGGGTCTACGTTGGAGTGTTTCTGGACGTCGCGTTTCGAATCGCGCCGCTGACCGACCGCGATGCCGATGAGTTGCTCCGCAGCGTGCGGGGGTTCACCTTGCTCGCAAGGCTACCGGAATCAGCCGCCCGCCGACATTCGCGCGCTTCGGGATGTGCTGCTGAAGATTTCGTATCTCGGCGCTCATATTCCGGAGCTGCTCGAGCTGGAATTCAATCCGGTGATGGCGCTGCAGGCAGGTCGCGGTTATCAGATCGTCGACGCACGGGCAAAGGTTGGTCCCGGCTTCGGCGTGACCGGTACGTAGTGTTCGGCTTTCCGGTCGATGTCTTCATGTTTGAGGGCCCGAAGGCACCGATCCTCCGAACCCGTACCAAAGTGAGATCCATTCTGAGAACGTGTCTCGTGGCGCAGCGCGCGATGCCCGTGCTAGTTTGCGCCGGTGAGATCCAGACGCCGGCAGGCGACGAGCTGCCGCGTGCGGCGCGGCACCGACCGATGATCGATTCTGGTCATGGGAAGGTCTAGCTGTTCGCGGTGGCGCGCGGGCCGCGCAGGCAGGGAGCCAGACATCCGCGAGCCTCGACCGACGCGACATGTACAAGGCCGCGTGCGCCGCCTGTCACGGCTCGGACGGCCGCGGCGTGGCGCCAAGCGTCGTCGGCTTCGACACGCCGATCCCGACTTCACCGACTGCAGCTTCGCGACGCCCGAGCCCGATGCCGACTGGATGGCCGTCATGCACGACGGCGGGCCGGCCCGGGCGTTCGACCGCCGGATGCCGGCGTTCGGCGAGGCGCTGACCGAGGCGAGAACTGCAGCGGATCCTCGATTACGTCCGCGGCGTTCTGCAGCGAACCCGGCGTGGCCGCGCGGGGAGCTGAACCTGCCGCGCGCGCTCGTCACCGAGAAGGCGTTTCCCGAGAACGAAGCGGTGCTGACGACGACGATCGACGCGAGCGGCGCCGGGCAGCGTCGGCAACGAGATTCTGTACGAGCGGCGGTTCGGCGCCCGCAGCCAGTTCGAGATCGCCGTGCCGCTGCTGCTGCAGGACACGCGCGCGATGGCGGCTGGCAGCGCGGCCTCGGCGACGTCGCGGTCGCGGTGAAGCGCGTGCTGTCTCACAGCCTCGAGACGCGGCAGCATCTTCAGCGTCGCCGGCGAGGTCGTGCTGCCGACGGGCAAGGAGAGCGCCGGGCTCGGCAGGGGCGTCACGATCTTCGAGCCGTTCGTCGCGTTCGGCCAGATCCTGCCGCGCGACGGCTTTCTCCAGCTGCAGGCCGGCGTCGAGCTGCCCGACCGACACGAGCGCGTGCCGGGAACGAGGCGTTCTGGCGGGCGGCGCTCGGCAAGACGTTCACCGAAGGCCGCTTCGGGCGCGCGTGGTCGCCGATGGTCGAACTGCTCGGCCGCGCGCGAGCTCGAGGAGGGGAGCACGGTGCAGTGGGACCTGCGTGCCGCAGATGCAGGTCACGCTCAACCGCCGCCAGCACCTCATGATCAACGCCGGCGTGCGCGATGCCGCTCAACGACCGCGGCGGACGGAGCACGCAGGTGATCGCCTATTTCCTCTGGGACTGGTTCGACGGCGGCCTGCTGGACGGCTGGTGATGAGCGACGGCCGCGATCATCGCTTCCTGCCGGTGCTGCCGCGTCACCGTCGCTGGTCTGGCTGCTCGCGCTGTTCGTCGGTCGCGCAGCCGCAGGCCGCCGCCGCCGCAGGCGCCCAGCCGGCCGCGCCGACGGCGGGCACTCGACACGCTGTTCCTGACGTCGCACGACTGCCTCGCCTGCCACAACGGCTTGACGACCCGTCGGCGAGGACGTCTCGATCGGCGCGGCCTGGCGGGCGTCGATGATGGCGAACTCGTCGCGCGATCCGTACTGGCAGGCGGCCGTCCGCCGCGAAGCGATCGACCATCCGTCGGCCGCGGCCGAGATCGAGGACGAGTGCTGCGATCTGCCACATGCCGATGGCGCGGACGCAGGCGAGGGCGGCCGGCCGGCCGGGCGAGATCTTCGCGCACCTGCCGATCGGCGCCGGGACGCTCGGAGGACGACCGCCTCGCCGCCGACGGCGTGTCCTGCACGCTGTGCCACCAGATTAGACCGAGCGCCTCGGGACGCCGCGAGAGCTTCACCGGCGGCTTCGTCCTCGAGTCGCGCCGACCGCTGCCGGCGAGCGCCGGATGTTCGGCCCGTTCGAGATCGATGCGGGCCGGACGGCGCTCATGCGCTCGGCGACCGGCATGACGCCGACCGAGGCGCACGCACATCCGCGCAGTCCGAGCTGTGCGCCACGTGCCACACGCTCTACACGCAGGCGCTCGGGCCGCAGGGCGAGGTCGATCGGCGGGCTGCCCGAGCAGGTGCCGTACCTCGAATGGCGGCACAGCGCGTTTCGCGAGGAGCGGAGCTGCCAGTCGTGCCACATGCCGGCGGTGACCGAGCCGACGCGGATCGCGTCGGTGCTGGGCGAGCGCGCGCGAGGCGCTTGGCCGCCACACGTTCCTCGGCGGCAATTTCTTCATGCTGCGCATGCTGAACCGCTATCGCGGCGAGCTGGGTGTCGAGGCGCTGCCGCAGGAACTCGACGCCGCCGCCCATGCCACGATCCGGCAGCTCAGCAGGACACGGCCACCGTGTCCGATCGTGCGCGCCGAGCGCGCCGGCGGCCGGCTCGACGTGGAGGTCAGTGTCCGGAACCTGACCGGTCACAAACTGCCGACCGGCTATCCCTCGCGCCGCGCGTGGCTGCACGTGACCGTCCGCGATCGCCACGGGCGCGGTCGTCTTCAGCTCCGGCGCGATCGCTGCCCGCCGGGCTCATTCGCGGAAACGACAACGACGCCGACCCCGCGCGGTTCGAGCCGCACTACGACGAGATCCGCAGCGAGGACCAGGTGCAGATCTACGAGTCGATGATGAGGGACAGTCGCGGCCAGGTGACGACCGGCCTGCTGCAGGCGACGGGCTACCTGAAGGACAACCGGCTCCTGCCGCGCGGCTTTGACAAGGCGACGGCTTCCCGAGACATCGCGGTGCATCGGCGGCGCCTGCAGGATGACGATTTCGGTGCCGCAGGCGACCGCGTGCGCTATCTTGTCGATACCGCCGGCCGAGAGGGGCCGTTCCGGATCGACGTGGAGTTCCGGTTCCAGCCGATCGCGTTCCGGTGGGCGCAGAACCTGAAAGCCTACGACGCGCCGGAAACCAGGCGGTTCGTCTCGTTCTTCGACGCGATGTCGGCCGGGTCTTCCGTCGTCCTGGCCCGAAGCGTCGCGTCAGTGCCCTAACCACGGAGGATTCCATGTTGTCACATTCGCCGTCGCTGGCCGGAAGGCAGTTCCCGGGCTGCTTGGCTTGAATTAACCCAAGCGCTTAGGTATCCTTGGCTCAGTGCCCACGCTGATCCGGGAGGAGGGGTTCGAGGTCAGGCTCTATACCCTCGATCACCCGCCGCCGCATGTGCACGTCGCGAAGGCTGGTGCCATTGTGAAGATCGAATTGCGGAACCTTCACGCGATTGAAATCGTCGGTGCGATTTCCGATCGCGACGTGAAACGGGCGGAGCGACTGATCGCACGGAATGCGCGGTTCCTGAAATTGGAATGGGAGAAGCTTCATGGCCGCCGCTGATGCGACCGCGAAAGACGGAGACCGATTTACGCGCGCTCGAGCACGAGGAGAGGCGCGTGCGCAGGATCCTTCTGCCATCTTGGAGGCGCAGTACGATGCGACGCGAGACGCGATCGATCTCAGATTCCGCAGCGGCGGATCGATGACAATCCCTCGGCAGATTGTTCCGGGCCTCGATGATGTTCCAGCGTCAGCACTGGCATCTATCAGCATCTCTCCGGCGGGAGATGCCTTGTCCTGGCCATCACTCGACGTAGACGTGTATGTTCCCGGACTCGTCGAGCGGGCGTTCGGCACGCGTTTGTTCGCTCGCGTAACGGGACAGCGAGGTGGCCGGCGGCGCTCGAAGGCAAAGGCAGTGGCTGCAAGGGCCAACGGTGCCAAAGGCGGACGGCCGCGGAAACGGCTGTCCGCATAGGAGGTACGTTCCGCCGCGCTGTTTCAGCCAAAGATCTTTGGGGATCTGACTTGCTGGAATCTGTCTTCGACAATAGCTGTCAACCGGACAATCAGCGAAGCCGGACCCATCACCGAAGTGAGAACGTGACAGTGACCGTCAGAATGAACGGGACCGGCTCACCATTGAGGATCAGCGGTTGATAGCGCCACTGTTGGACCGCTTTGATGGCCGCCTTGTCGAGGAGAATGATCGACCGGAGCACTTTGACGTCGGTCACCAGACCGGCCTCGTTGACTGTGGCCTCGAGAATCACCGTGCCGCTCACCTTTCCGGAAACGGCGACGCCTGGATAGTCCGGCTCGACGCGATGAATCAGCGCCGGTGCCTGCAGATCCCCTCCGACCCGCCTTGGCTTGGGCGGAGCAGGTGGCGATGGCGGCGGCAGGACTTCGGTCACCATGCCTCCCAACACTCCACCGAGCACACCGCCGGGAATTCCTCCCTCGACGCCCCCCACCACACCGCCTTCGTCGCCCAGGTCAAGAGCTGTCTCCGGTCGGATCCCGACAGGGATCGCAGCAGGCGCAGTGAATGTTGGCCCGGTTGTCGGAGCTGGTCTTGACGGCTCGGCCGGCTTGACGGCCTTGGGCGCCGGCGGTGGTGGTGGTGGAGGTACGGTCGGAGGTGGCGCTTCCGCGACGAACGCCATCATCGATGGAACATCAGGCAGCGTGTCGCTGATCGAAAACAACATTACCCATACGATGCTGCCGAGGATGACGGCATGCGTCACGATCGAAACCGCCGTGGCTGAGGCGTGCTTGTCGCGAAAGGGCCGATCGGCAGTGCCAGCAGTAAGGTCGAACATGGTCGCTCCTCACCGCGCTAAGCGCGCGACAGTCTCGCCTCTCACTTCGTCGAGCAGCTTTTTCACGTTGCCGCGAATGGCCGAACGCACCACGATTGACGGCTGCCATTCGGGTCAGCTTTCAAGTGGTAGGCGACACGCGTTCCGCCAGTCGTTGACGTAATCTCCCATCTACAGTCGTAGGTTGTGAAACTCTTCCCACAGACATCGCGAAAGGCCAGGACGCGGTTTTCGGACTCACGAACATCGAGGATCACGTGCATAGGAACCGAAACAATTCATGCACCGCCGACGCTGCGCTGTTCGAGCAGACACGCCCTGGCTGCCGCTGCTTCCCAGTGCTTTGACGAATCGAGGAACGAAGCCGCCAATGCCTTCGTAATCGGTCAGTACCCTGCCAGACGATCTCTGGATGGGCACTCACCTCGAAGCTCGCTGCAACGACATATGCGTTGTCAGATCCCCGCTCAACGTCGACGCTGACTGGGCTGCTGGCACCGACGAGGGTGCTGGACCACCCCAGCAGCAGAATCAGACCGACGCACGGCCAGCGGCAACGAGTCCTCATGCCCATGGAACAAGGCAATCCGTGTGCCCGCCAAAAACTGCGCAAATCAAGGCCTGTCGCAGCCGGCCTGGAAGATGCCCGCTGAGAATTCCCTATGGTGGGGAATATTTCGGAGTGGGTGTTACAAACAGTGAGTCAAAAGCGTTTGTGAGCGAAAGGCTGAGCGAGTCACGAACAGGTAGCGAAAGAGCAGGGCAGCAGCTAACGCCCCGACAGCTCCGACATAACGCGACGTGGCTCCTGGCACGCCAACCGCGCGAACGGTCCGGCCGGAACCCTCTTCTGAAAGCATCATCGTGCCTTGCCGCAGGTCTGTCTCAATGGATAGAGCGAAGCTCAGCATACGAGCCAGGAACGAGACGGCCACGGGTGCCGAGATTTCCGCACCCCTGCGAGATATTCCCGGGGGGTTGCCGACCGACCGACAGAACAAGCCCGATTCGCAGGCCTGCAGCGACTCCTGGGCCGGCAGTGTTCATGCTCTGCAACGAACAATGCCTTCTTCCGACGCGATCCTGGCGGGTGCGACCACGATTGCCAATGAATGGCGAACTGTAGCTGTCGCCTGGCACGTGGTTCTGGCAGTGCTGTTGACAGCGGTCTTCTGTGGCTGGCGCCCATCGAATCGCGTTGCCGCGTACGTCCTTTCAGCGCCGTTCCTGTCGGTGAGCGCCGCGGCTTGGGTTTGGGGCAACCCGTTCAACGGAACCGTGTTCGCGGCTCTGTTAGTCTTTCTCCTTGCGCTCGCCAGTCGCCTTTCAAAGGATCCCGTTCGCTTCGGCGCTCCCATCCTCGCGACGCTTGGCGCAATGCTCGTCGCATTCGGCTGGGGATATCCGCACTTCCTCGAAACCGACCGTTGGATGACGTACGCCTATGCGGCTCCGCTCGGGGTTCTTCCCTGTCCGACACTGTCGGCCGTGATTGGCGCGACGCTGATATTCGGCCTGCTCGGCTCAGCGGCGTGGTCCATCACGCTCGCCGCCGCAGGTCTCGTGTATGGCGCCGTCGGAGTATTCGTCCTCGGCGTGCAGCTCGACTACGTCTTGCTGGCCGGGACGCTGGTGCTTGTGGGTGCCCTTAGAGCGTTCACGTCTCCCTTAAGGTCCGGCCAAGCGGCTCAGAACTTCGAACAGGAACAACGCCACCGCGCGAGGCATGTCATGAAACCTTGGGTGCAGTACTTGATCGCCTTCATTGTCTTCTGCCATGGCTTCGTCTACGTCCGGATCGGTTCGATGCTGCCGGCACCTGTCAAAGGATGGAAGGGAAGCTCCTGGCTCTTCGGCGATGGCATCAGCAATCCTCAACTCACGAAGTTGGTTGTTGTGCTTCACGTGATCGCCGGGATCGCCACGTTGGCATGTGCGATCGCGATTGGAGTGCCGTCGCTTCTCCCGGGATGGTGGCGCCCGCTGGCAATAACGGGCGCGGTGCTCGGTATCGTCGCGTTCGCAGTGTTTTGGGATGGGCAGACAGGGCTGTTGTTCGACGAAGGGGGCCTCGGCGCGTTGATCAGCCTCATCATCCTTGCCGCGGCGATCGCGTTCCCGACGGCGTTTGAGTGACGAATCCATGGCCACAGACACCAAGCATGTCGTGATCGTCCAGGGGCATCCAGATCCGCAGCATCGACATTTCTGCCATGCGCTGGCGGATGCCTACGCGGCAGGGGCGAGAGAAGCAGGGCATGAGGTCGTGACCGTCGATGTCGCGCGGCTCGACTTCCCGCTTGCGCGAAGTCGCGAGGACCTTGAGCGTCGACCCACTCCCGAAGCTATTCGACAAGTGCAAGACGCGCTCACAAAAGCCGATCATGTCGTGTTGTTCTATCCGGTCTGGAATGGTGCAATGCCGGCTCTGCTGAAAGGGTTTCTCGAACAGACATTCCGGTCGTCCTTCGTGTTCCCCGATGCCAAGCCCGATGAACGTCTGGGATTCTCGTCGTACTTCTCGCAGCGGAAAGCACTGAGCGGAAAGTCCGGTAGGGTGGTGGCGACGATGCAGATGCCGGCATTTGTGTATCGTTGGTACTTTCATCCACATCCGGAGAAGAACACCCTACGTCTCAGTGGTATCAGTCCGATTCGAGAGAGCCTCATCGGGCTTGTCGAGGCGCCTGATGGTCGCAAACGTGAACAGTGGCTCTCGAAAATGAGCGCCCTTGGACGGCGCGCCGCCTAACATTTCGGAGTGTCTTCAGGACCGCCATACGACGTGAGTTTGCGAGTCTTGAGGGGATGAGCGTGCCGACGATGTCGAACGAAGTCGTTGCTGGTCCGGATCGAGAGGCGCGGGGACTCTCCAGCAACGAAGCGGCCGAACGTCTCTCGAGAGTCGGCCCGAATGCGCTGCCAGAACGCCCTCCCGATCCACTCTGGCGACGGTTTGTCCGCCAGTTCGCCAGCCCGCTCATCTACATCCTGCTTTTCGCGCTCGCGTTCGACCTGGGCGTCTGGTTGTATGAGGGCGCGCACAGTTGGCCAATCGAAGCAAGTGCCATCGGCCTCATCCTTCTATTCAACGCGGCACTGGGGTTGTTTCAGGAACAACGTTCAGAGGCCGCACTGAGTCGCTTGAAGGCCTTGGCTGGGGCGCATGCGTGGGTGCTACGAGATGGTCGCCTCGTCCACCTCCCGACGCCCGCGCTGGTACCTGCAGACATGGTCCGCCTCGAGGCCGGCGACCGAGTGCCTGCCGATGGCACCCTGGTCGACGCCCGTGGCGCGATGCTGGATGAATCCATTCTCACCGGCGAATCCGTACCCGTGGACAAGGGTGACGGTGAGGAGGCATTCAGCGGAACACTTCTCGTACGCGGAAAGGCTTATCTCGCCGTCACGAGAACCGGGAGTGCGAGCGCGATGGGTCGCCTGGCGACGATGCTTGGTGACATCAAGGCCGTGGAGACGCCGCTCGAGCGGCGTGTCGACCGCCTCGGTCATCAGATCGCGCGCTGGATCCTGCTGCTCGCTGCGGCGCTGGTAGCGTTCGGCATCGTGGCCGAGGGCCTCGAACGCACGCCAGCGATCGTCATCTTCGCAGTCGCGCTCGCCGTAGCCGCGGTCCCTGAAGGCCTGCCTGCAGTGCTCACCGTCGCTCTGGCGCTTGGCGTTGAGCGGATGGCTCGGCATCGAGCCGTGGTCCGAAGGCTTTCAGCCGTCGAGGCACTCGGATCGGTCACCGTGATTGCTACCGACAAGACAGGCACGCTCACCGAAAGTCGCATGGACGTTCGATCGCTCGACGCGCTTGATGTGCCACGCGCGCTCCGGGCGGTTGTGCTCGCGAACGATGCCGACGTGACGACAGGCGCCGGCGATCCGCTCGACTTGGGGCTGCTCCGCTTCGCGACGATGCATGGCGTCGATGTCGCGCAGCTGCGCCTCGAACATCCTCCCGTGGCGGAGCGCGCATTCGATAGCGCGTGGAAGTTCGCCCGTGCCACGGTGAACGAACACGGACGATTGGTAAGTTACCTCAAGGGCGCGCCCGAGGTCATCATCGACCGCTGCGCGCTCTCGGACGAGCGATCGCGAGTCGTGGCGAGAGAAGGCCGATGCATACGCGCGCGAGGGATTCCGGGTTCTGGCGGTCGCCTGGGGCGAAGGCGACATCGAAGAGCGATTGTCACTGCTCGGGCTCGCCTTGTTCTGGGATCCACCACGTCCGGAAGTGCCAGACGCCGTACGCGTCGCCCTTGCGGCCGGAATCCGCGTGGTGATGATCACGGGCGATCACCCCGCCACTGCCCTCGCGGTCGCACATCAGATCGGCATTCCTGGCGTGCGCGTACTTACTGGCGAGGATCTCGATGAGTATCAGCCTGCCGCGCTGGCAGACGCGATCAACGAGGTCAACGTCTTCGCACGAGTACGGCCGGAGCAGAAGCTGCAGCTCGTGGAAGCATTGCAGGCCCAGGGCCAGATCGTCGCGATGACGGGCGACGGCGTCAATGATGCGCCCGCGCTGAAACGGGCGGATGTGGGCGTCGCAATGGGCCAGCGTGGCTCGGACGTCAGTCGCGAGGTGGCTGACCTCGTCCTGTTGGATGACAATTTCGCCACCATCGTCCGGGCAGTTGAAGAAGGCCGCAGCATTTACGAGAACATCCAGAAGTTTCTGCGTTTCCTGTTCTCGACCAATCTGTCAGAAGTGCTGCTCGTCGCGAGCAGGCGTTGTGCTCGCCTTCGTTCTGAACCTCCGCGACGCCACAGGGGCCCTGATGGCCCCGCTCACTGCGGCACAGATCCTGTGGATAAATTTACTGACCGATGGACTGCCAGCTCTGGTGCTCGCATTCGATCGCACGCCAGCCGTCATGCGACAGCGGCCGCGTCCAGTCGATTCGCCGCTGCTGGATCGCGAATCGGCACGCTTCGTCGTTGGTGCCGGAGGAATGAAAGCGGTCCTCGCATTGGCCGTGCTGGGTCTTGTGCCACGGCTCGGCTACGATCTCGACATCGCCCGCGCAGTCACGTTTCACTTCATGGCCGTTGGACAACTCCTGCTCACGTACCCGTCCAGACACACGTGGACACGTCCGCTGTCGAATCCGTACCTACACGTGGCTGTCGTGATCGGAATCAGTGTCCAGATCGGTGCGGCGTCGCTGGCATTGACGGCGGGGCTTCTGGGAAATGCGGCGATTCCGAACGAGCTCTGGGGCCTCGTGTTCGGCGGTGCATTGCTCGCATGGATAACCGCTGAAGCGATCTCTCGATTCGTGTGGAGCCAGCGTCGTAACTCAGAAGCCAAGGCGGAATAGCGAGCGACAGCCCCTTATCCCGTGGCCGGCATCGGCCCTTCGACAGAGGGGACATTTCCGGGTTGGCGCGTCAAATTCCCCACCTTCTGCGCCGGCAGCATCACGAAAAGTGCATCAATCCGGAATTCTGACGCGCGACCGCACCGTGGGTATGGCATGTCCGTTGCTGAATACCAAGGCGAAGCGCCGCGCGAACTGATTGCCCGCCTCGCAGGAGATTCAGCCATGCCAGGGCGAATGGTCACCATTGACGGTAACGAGGCGGCGGCGCGTGTCGCCTACCACACCAACGAGATCATCGCGATCTATCCGATCACTCCGGCATCGCCCATGGGCGAATGGGCCGACGAATGGGCGGCCCGCCGGTTGCCGAACCTCTGGGGCGTCGTTCCGACGGTGGTTGAGATGGAGAGCGAAGCCGGTGCGGCGGGTGCGCTGCACGGGGCACTCCAGGCCGGAGCGCTTGGCACGACGTTCACGGCGTCCCAGGGGTTGCTCCTGATGATCCCGAACATGTTCAAGATGGCGGGCGAGCTGACGCCGACCGTCATCCACGTCGCGGCCCGGACGGTGGCAGCACACGCGCTCTCCATCTTCGGCGATCACAGCGACGTGATGGCCTGCAGAAGCACAGGCTTCGCCCTGCTGGCCTCGAACTCGGTCCAGGAGACGATGGACCTGGCGCTCGTGGCGAGGGCGGCCAGCCTGCGCTCGCGCATCCCGTTCCTGCACTTCTTCGATGGCTTCCGCACGTCTCACGAGGTGTCGAAGGTCGAGGAGCTCAGCGTCGAGGCCATGCGCGCGATGGTGGACGATGAGCTGGTCCACGCCCATCGGATCCGCGCGCTTTCGCCCGAGCACCCGGTGATCCGCGGCACGGCACAGAATCCCGACGTCTTCTTCCAGGCCCGCGAAGCGGCGAATGCCTTCTATCTGGCGTGCCCCGGTATCGTGCAGGCCGAAATGGACCGGCTCGCGACTCTGACGGGACGGGTCTACCGCCTGTTCGACTACGTCGGCGCTCCCAACGCCACGCGCGTCATCGTCATGATGGGATCGGGCGCCGAGGCCGCCGAGGAAACCGTGCGTCATCTGACCGAACGCGGAGAGCCGGTGGGGCTGGTGAAGGTCCGCCTGTATCGTCCGTTCTCGGTCGAGCACTTCCTCGCAGCTCTGCCGAGACCGTCAGATCGGTCGCCGTCCTCGATCGCACGAAGGAGCCGGGCGCCACGGGCGAGCCGCTCTATCTCGATGTCGTGACGGCCATCGCAGAGGGATCGTCGAGCGGTGACACCCGGTTCGCTGCGCGCCCGGCGGTCGTCGGCGGCAGGTACGGGCTCTCGTCGAAGGAATTCACGCCGGCGATGGTGAAGGCCGTCTTCGACGAGCTTGGCGGGCCGCAGCCGCACAATCATTTCACCATCGGCATCCTCGACGACGTCACGCACACGAGCCTGAAGTACGACAAGGACTTCAGCTGCGAGGACGCCGACGCGGTACGTGCGGTCTTCTATGGCCTCGGCTCTGACGGCACCGTCGGCGCCAACAAGAACTCGATCAAGATCATCGGCGAGGAGACGCCGCTTTTCGCGCAGGGCTACTTCGTCTACGACTCGAAGAAGGCCGGCGCCATGACCGTGTCGCATCTGCGGTTCGGACCGCGGCCGATTCAGTCGACCTACCTGATTTCAGCAGGCGGATTTCGTCGCGTGTCACCAGTTCGCGCTGCTCGACCGGGTCGACGTGCTCGCGGTGGCGCGGCCTGGCGCGACGTTTCTGCTGAACAGCCCCTATGGCCCCGACGAGCGTCTGGGACCGACTGCCACGGCACGTCCAGGAGACGATCGTCGCCAGGAAGATCCGACTCTATGTGATCGACGCCACGCGCGTGGCCGCCGCGGCCGGTCTGGGCCGGCGCGATCAACACGATCATGCAGACGTGCTTCTTCGCGCTGAGCGGGGTGCTGCCGCGCGATCGGGCGATCGCGGCAATCAAGCGGGCGATCGTGAAGACGTACGGAAAGCGCGGCGACACGGTCGTCGCAGCAGAACATCGAAGCCGTAGACCAGGCGCTGGCACATCTGCACGAATGCGCGTCGCCGGACAGGTCACGAGCACCGACGAGCCCGCGCCCCTCGTGCCCAGGACCGCGCCGGACTTCGTGCAGCGCGTCACGGCGCGCATCCTGGCCGGTGAGGGCGATCTGCTGCCGGTGAGCGCGTTCCCCGTCGACGGGTCGTTTCCGCCTGGCACGTCCCAGTGGGAGAAGCGCAACCTCGCGCTGGAGATTCCGGTGTGGGACGAGCAGCTATGCATCCAATGCGGCAAGTGCGTGCTCGTATGCCCGCACGCCGCCCTGCGCGCGAAGGTCTACGACCCGGCGCATCTCGAGACTGCGCCCGTCGCATTCAAGTCAGCCACGCCGCAGTGGAAGTCGCTTGCGGATCGTCGCTACACCCTGCAGGTGGCTCCCGAAGACTGCACCGGCTGCAGCCTGTGCGTGCAGGTCTGCCCGGTCCACGACAAGACCGATCGCAGTCACAAGGCGCTCGACATGGTGGACCAGGCGCCGGTTCGCGAGCGCGAACGGACCTCGTGGAACTTCTTTCTCACGCTGCCGGAAGAGCGCCAGCCTCAACTGGCCGGTGGGCTCGTCAAGCGCGTCCAGCTCCTGCAGCCGCTGTTCGAGTTCTCCGGTGCGTGTGCCGGGTGCGGTGAAACGCCGTACCTTCGCCTGCTGACCCAGCTGTTCGGCGATCGAACCGTCATCGCGAATGCGACGGGCTGTTCGTCGATCTACGGCGCCAATCTGCCAACCACTCCGTACACCGTCAACCGGCAGGGACAGGGGCCGGCCTGGGCGAACTCACTCTTTGAAGACAACGCCGAGTTTGGGCTTGGCATCCGTCTCGCGCTCGACGAGCAGCGCCGGCACGCCGAGGCGCTGGTCGGCGACCTGGCGCCCGCCATCGGCGCAGAGCTCGCCGGCCAGATCTGGGCGCGGATCAGTCGACGGACGCCGGCATTGAACGGCAGCGCGCAGCACGTGGCGCAGCTGAAGCAACGAATCGCGGGATCGTCGGAGCCGGTGACGCGCGACCTGCTCGCGCTCGCCGACAACCTCGTGAGAAAGAGCGTCTGGATCGTCGGCGGCGACGGCTGGGCCTACGACATCGGTTTCGGCGGCGTCGATCACGTCCTGGCCTCGGGACAGAACGTGAAGCTGCTCGTGCTCGATACCGAGGTCTATTCGAATACCGGCGGCCAGCGGTCCAAGGCGACGCCGCGCGGCGCGGTCGCCACGGTTCGCCGCCGGCGGCAAAGAGACGGCCAAGAAGGACCTGGCGCTCATGGCGATGAGCTATGGCCACGTCTACGTCGCCCGCGTCGCGATGGGCGCGAACGACACGCAGGCCGTCCAGGCCTTCGAGGAGGCCGAGGCGTTCGATGGTCCGGCGCTCATCATCGCCTTCGGACCCTGCGTCGCGCACGGGTATGACCTGACGCATTCGCTCGAGCAGCAGAAGCTGGCGGTCCAGATCTGGATACTGGCCGCTGTTTCGCTACAACCCCGCGCGCGCGTCCGCAGGTCAGTCCCCGCTCTCGCTCGATTCCCGTGCACCCAGCGTTCCACTGAGCACCTATCTGCTCAACGAGACGCGGTTCGATCACCTGACACATGACGAGAGCGAGGATGCGCGGTTGCTCCTGAAGCAGGCCGAACAGGACGTGGCCGAACGCTGGCGTCTTTACACACAACTGGCGTCGCTTGCCGGGCCGTCCGCAACGCGGAACCCGGCAGAGCTCACGCGCGAATGACTCGTACGCTCGGCTGACCGGCGTGCGTTGCCGGAGACCGTGCGCGAAGAGAAGGACCGATACGGGCTCAAGCGCATCAAGGAGCAGGGCATGTTTTCAAGGCGCACATTTCTCAAATACACGGGAGGAACGGCGCTGACGCTCTTCGCGTTCAGCAAGCTCGGGCTGAGGCAGGCTATCGCACAGATTCCCGGCGGCACCTTGGATCCGATGTCGGTCCCGAAGTACGCAACGCCGATGCTGATTCCCCCGGTGATGCCACGGGCAGGGATGATCACGCTCACCGGCGGGAAGAACGCGGACTACTACGAGATCTCGATGAAGCAATTCGCACAGCAGATCCTGCCGTCGGGATTGCCCGCGACCACCGTCTGGGGATACGGCGCCGTGACATCGGGGAGCAAGCGGGGCCTGTTGGTGCACCACGCGCCGTCGCTCACCATCGAAGCGAGGTGGAACAGGCCGGTCCGCGTGAAGTGGATCAACGACCTCAAGGACGCCAACGGTGACTTCCTGCCGCACCTGCTGCCGGTCGACCCGACGCTGCATTGGGCCAACCCACCGGGCGGCACGGCGGGCCGCGACATGCGGCCGACGTTCGCGTCGACGCCGGGGCCATACACCGGCCCGGTGCCGATTGTCACGCACGTGCATGGCGCCGTCGGCGTTGCCGACGACAGTGACGGCTACGCCGAGGCCTGGTACCTGCCGGCGGCAGGAAACATCCCGGCGGACTACGCGACCGTCGGCACTTGGTTCGACTTTTTCAGGGCCAAGGCTGCGAACAGTTACGGGGTCAACTGGGAGCCAGGCCACGCCGTGTTCCAGTACCCGAACAAGAACCGCGCCTCGACGATCTGGTACCACGACCACACGCTGGGCATGACGCGGCTGAATGTCTACGCGGGCCCGGCCGGCTTCTACCTCGTCCGGGGCGGGCCGCAAGGTGACGACGCCGTGCTGGACAGCAGCACCGCTTTGGCTGCGGTGTTCCCGGGTCCGGCGCCCAAGGAGAACGACAAGTTCCCGCCGAACAAGACGTACTGCGAGATCCCGATCGCGATCCAGGACCGCTCCTTCAACGCCGACGGTTCGCTGTTCTATCCGGATACGCGCGCGTTCTTCGACGGCGTCACCGGTCCGTACAGGCCGGAGACCGATCTCTCGCCGATCTGGAACCCGGAGTTCTTCGGCAACATGATCATGGTGAACGGCAGCACGTGGCCATTCCAGACCGTAGAGCAGCGGCGCTACCGCTTCAGGTTCCTGAACGGCTGCAACTCGCGCTTCCTGATCCTCGACTTCAGCGCCATCCCGGGCGTCGATGTGTGGCAAATCGGCAACGAGGGCGGTTTCCTGGCGGCACCGGTGAGCATCACGGCTGCCGGTAACCGGCTGCTGATGGCCCCGGCCGAGCGCGCGGACGTCATCGTCGACTTCACGAGCGTGCCAGTCGGGCGTCACGTACTTGGCAACGTGGGGCCGGACGAGCCGTTCGGTGGCGGCGTCCCTGGAGTCGACTTCCCGGTGGCTGACCCGGTGACGACCGGCCAGATCATGCAGTTCCGGGTCGTGCCGGCTGTGGCTCCCGACCCGTCGACGCCACCGCAGTTCCTCGTGCTGCCGCCGATCACGCCGCTGCCACCGGCAACGGTCACTCGTCGTTTGGCACTCCTCGAGGAACTATCGAGGTTCTTTGATGACACGCCGGTCGAGACGGAGCTTGGCATCGTGAGCGGGGATCCGAACACGGGCGTCGGCACCTGGACAAAGCTCGAATGGAGGCTGCCGGTCACCGAGAACCCAATGGTTGGTGCGACCGAGGTGTGGGAGCTCTACAACGCCACCGCCGACGCTCACCCCATCCACATCCACGAGGTTGTCTTCGAGGTCGTCAGCCGACAGGTTATCTTGATCGACGAGGACGCCCATCAGGTTCAGGTCGTCCCGGGGTCCACGCCAACAGCGCCCGAGCCCTGGGAAACGGGCTTCAAGGATACGGTCATCGCCTATCCCGGCCAGGTGACGCGAGTGCGGGCGCAGTTCAACACGCCAGGCCAGTTCGTCTGGCACTGCCACATCGTCGAGCACGAGGACAACGAGATGATGCGACCGTACCGGATCGGGCCGGTTCAGCCCGGGGCACCGGAGTAGCCGAGATCGTCGACGCCGCATAGCCGCGTCGCGCGAGGCCAAGAGCCTCCGACGGCTTGGCCCCTTGGGCTGTCCAACGCCCATCCACGACGACTGGCTCATGTGCGACGAATGGCGTCTCTACACACACAACTGGGCTAAGCCACGCCGGCCGACAACGTGAACCCAGCTCCACCTGTCGATGTCAGTTTGTGCCAGTGTGCGCACGCCCACGGGCCCTCACGAGGCCTTTCTCTGAGGACCAATGACTGCATCTGTCGCACTCGGCTTGTGTGACCGGTACGGCCACGGTGGCTCGCTCACATAGCCAGTAGCGTTCGAACGCATGTTCATCGTCCGACATCAGACTCGGACGGAACGCCGGTACGCTCCAGCGGCATTCCGCGATGGGGTGAGACGGTCGAGTCATGACATCCTCCCTGGTCGAGATCGAAGAACGGTTGGCACTGCGGCCAGCGCTCATCTGACCGTCGGACCAAACAACACACCAAGGATCATCGCCATTGCGCCGGCCAGACCGGCAGCGGTCAGGCAGACGACCAGCGCCCGCCGCGTGCTCCGGTAGTCGAGGGCGTGCCGGACGCCGACGACCATTGCCGCAATCATCCAGATCCACGTCCCGATGAACACCGGCATCATCATTCTGGGCAGCACGGCGAACACCTGCAGCAGTCCAGGCGCCGCCGCAAACCCGGTCGTCCGCAGGAGCTCGCCGAGGCTCGTTCGGGTCTGCGGCTCCGGGAACAGACGGGTCCCGATCTGGAACATCAGCACGGCCCAGGCCACCCATGTCACGAGTGACAGAGCGGCTACCCGGAGAAGCACATCGGCCTGAAATCCGACGCTCTGGCTCACTCCGACGACGGGTGCCAGGCTTGCCAGCAGCACGACAGCGGTCGCCTGCAGTGCGGCGCGGCGGTCGGCCTCGACGTCTTCGTAGACCGATCCGTCCAGCATCGATCGCTCCAACCACGCGATAGATGAAGGTGCCGACCGCGGCGTTGATGTTGCGTGTTATCGCCGTCATGGAGGCCTCCGCATTGGCGCCGTGTCAGGGCGCCTGTGTCACCGACGCAACCCTGGCTTACCGTAATCGTCCCGGTTCGTGAGGTGGTGCCGATCGGAACCGGTAGGTGTTCGGAGAGTTGCGCACCTTCTTCGAGGGTGAGCGTGCAACGCCCGTGCCTCGGTCGAGCGCGATTCTGTTTGTGGAAGGCCCTATCTACAGCCCGTTTTGCGGCAAACGGACCGACGACAGCTCAACGGGGTCCACGCCGGCAGGGATTTTTCGCAGTCGATGGAGTTTTTCCCACCTGCTCAGGTGCTCTCACAGATGAGCGAGCGCACCCCCCTCGTGGCTCGATAGGCCGGGCGAAGAGACGATCCGTTTTCCTGAATCCCAGGTTTGGGCGCTCGCGAAAGGCCAAGGCATCGTGCCGCTGATTGGCGTGCGAAAACTGGTAAGCTTGCTGAATCGCTTGGCGCGCTCAACGTCGAGCTCGGCGGCAGACGTCACTTGCTCTCGAAGAGGCCGTGCCGCCGGCCGTGGCCGGCACCCGTTACGACGAACAACAGATGCGGATGCTCGACAGCGAGCGATGAGACACTCTCGCGCCACGTCGCGCTCATGGGTCAGAGCGGGGCACCACTCTCAACGCGCGTCGATCAGCGTCTGCGATCATCAGCGCTCGGTCGCCGGAGCAACAGGTACGTCATGCAGCCGCGTAGCCATACCTCACCGGTACGGTCGTCGCGCCTGCTGCCGATCGCTTCATTCAAAACGTGCGCGTAGTCACCGCCAAGCCGGTGCACCTCCTGAACCAGCCGGAGATGCACCTGGGCCATCAGGTCGCGGTAACACTGATCCCACAGATCGTCGCCGTGAGCGAGGCCGCTGGCCACGCGCATGCTGTTGGCCTCGACGGTGTGTTCGCCTAACGGTTCGGCGTCGAGCGGTGGAAGCTCACGATGCCAGTAAACGATCTTGCGATCGCATTCCGAATTGTACGTGGGCGATTCGCCGGTTGGACTGGCGAGGGATAAGGCTCGCCGATCATCTAGCATGACGTAGTTCCCACCTTAATCTCGACGTGCACGAATCATTCCGTTAACGGTAGCGATGGCAACCGCGGCGCCGCCAACCGTGCCGACAAAGGGATGATCAGCGACGCTCTTGAGAGGTCACTTCGCCATCGAGCCAATCCTCGCCGAACAGCTCCACAGGGTGCGGCGTGCGGATCGTGCCGTTGCCGCACCCGAGATCGTCAGCCGGACAGGTACCTGTCGCAGCCCCAGCAGATGCTTTCGGGCCGCCTCGGATGCAGCGGCAGGCGGCGGCCGCCTCCCCCGGATGTCGCCTTCACGTCATTGTCCTCACGCAAGAATCGGGCCGGCGCTTGCCGGTCAATGCGACATGCTCGGCAGGTTCTGCGTGAGCTGTCCGCCGGCAGACCGCACCTGGATGTAACCCACGGCGCCGCGCTGGGCGTCGGCGAACTCGTGGTCGACCATGATGTAGTTGCCTTCTTCCGGCGCGATGAATTCCACGACGCCGCCGTTGCTCGCGCCGAAGGCGACCGTCTGCATCCCGGCCCAGTTGTTGCGGGGGTTGCCTTCGTAAAAGACGCGGTCGAAGATCGCGCCGACCACGTGAAAGCTCGAGCCGTCGGAAGGCCCGACGTTGTGGAAGTAGAGGCGGACGCGGTCGCCCGCGTTGGCCACCAGCGGGGTCTGAGTGAGCGCCTGCGTGTGGCCGTTGAAGGCCACGTGCGAGGGCTGCTTGGCCATCGCCGCGTCGTAGTCGAGCACGTGAAGTCCGCCGTCGTCGCCCGGCTTGAGGTAGAACTCGGACTGCACCACGACGTAGCTGCGGTCGACGTCGGCGTCGGTGGGGAATCCCTCGCGCGGGCTCACGACCACCACGCCGTACTGGCCCATGGCCATGTGCATCAGCACCGGCGGGGCGCCGCAGTGATAGAGATAGACCCCAGGGTAGTTCGCGACCCACTCGAAGCGAATGCTTTCGCCAGGCTGGACCATCCGCCACTTGTCGTTGGGCGCCACGGTGCCCGCGTGAAAGTCCATGGAATGGTGCATCGGGGCGACGACCGGCATCGCCTTTTGCACCTGGTCACGTGCGAGGTCCGCGAGAAATGGCGAGCTGCCGGGCGCTGGCTCGGTCACCCGTCACCTGCGAGTCGCTGCGGTTCTTCATCGTGAAGGCAACACGATCGCCTTCGCGTACGTGCACGACCGGACCCGGGACACTGCCGCCGAAGGTCCAGGCCTGATACCGGACACCCGGCGCCACTTCAATCTCGGCGGCGACGATGTCCATGCGCACGTTGTGGGTTCGCGTGCCGGCGGCCAGCGGCGCAAGCGACGGTGCGCGCGTCACGGTATCGCCGACGACGGCCGGGCCGTTGTAGTCCTCGTGGAAGACGGTGGCCTGGGGCGCTCCGAACACCATGCCGCTGCTTGATTCCGCGGATCCTGGACCTGCCGTGCGCGCGCGAAGTACGTGAACAATCGCGAAGGCCCCGGCGGCTGTGAGCGCAGCGGCCAGGAGAGGCATGGAAGCATGAGGGCGACGCATGAGACGTCTGTCTCCTTGACCGAAGCACCGCAAGGCGACAATGCCTTCACCGGCTCGATCAAGAGCACAGTACGGCCGTGGGACGAGACAAACTTTGCGCTGGAACAAACCTCAGTCGTCTTCGGAGAGCGTGAGTGCCTCGAGGCGGCGGGGGGAGCGGATGATCAGTCGACGGCCCGCGCTCTGCAGCACGCCGTCGGCCTGCCATTTCGAGAGCAGCCGGCTCACGGTATAGAGCGTCGTGCCCGTGAGCTCTGACAACTCCTGCCGCGTCAAGGAATGCGGGATCAGGACGCCGTCCGGCGTAGGACGACCACTTTGTCTCATCAGCCGCAGCAGCGTGTGTGCGAGCCGCTGGCCCACCCGCTCGGTTGCGAGCTCGCGGACGCGAGTGAGCGCGTCGGTCATGTGCGCCGTCATCTCGCGCATGATGTTGGTCCGGACGTGAGGATATCGCTGGAGCAGGGGGCCCAGTGTCTCGCGCGGCCAGGCACGCAGGCGCGTGGGTTCGACAGCAAGCGCGGTGACCGGATAGGACGTCCCGTCGAGCGCCACGACGCCGCCAAATGGCTCGCCCGGGCCCACGAAGCGGACGATCAGCTCGGCGCCGTCCACCGTCACCTGGATCAGCTTCAGCAGACCGCTCTCCACCAGGTAGAAGCAGTGCGCCGTCTCTCCCTGACGCGCCAGGGCCTGCCTGCGCTTCAGGAGTCGAAGCGAGGACGCCTCCAGCCACGCGCGCCTGTCGGCGTCGGTGAGCCCGTCGAAGATCCGCGAGCGCGTGACATCGGGCGGGTGCTCCATCCGCATGTCATTCTAGCCGCTGCCCGTCGCGGGAAGAGTTTGCGCCAGATCAACATTCGGCTCGACTGGGCACTGTAGCCTTCGGTGGTGACGAGTCCTGATTCACCCGAGGCACCCATGCAGATCATCACAGCCCAGCACTACCGTCGCCGAGATTGCCGCAGCCGAGCCTGCCACCATCAAGGTGTTTCAGCGCCACAAGGTCGACTTCTGCTGCGGCGGGAAGATCCCCCTGGCGGACGCCTGCGCCCGCCACGGCCTGGACACCGACGCGCTGCTGGCCGAGCTGCGCGCCGCGCGGGCCGCGGCCGACGATCCCGCCGACTGGCGTCGCGCGCCGCTGAAGGACCTGATCGCGCACATTCAGACCCGGTACCACGTCCCACTGCGCGAGGAGCTGCCGCGCCTCTCCGCCATGCTGGACAAGGTCGTGCGACGCCACGGCGACCGGTTGCCGGAGACGCTGCTGCCGCTGCAGGCGACGTTCGAGTCGCTGCGGCGCGAGCTGGTCGAGCATATGGCCAAAGAGGACGCTGTCCTGTTCCCGGCTGTGCTGGCGCTCGAAGCCAATGCGGCCGCGGAAGGGACCTCCACGGGATTGGACCTGGATTGAGCAGCCCATCGACGTGATGGAGGCCGAGCACGAGGCGGCCGGCGCTGCGCTGGCGAGGATGCGCGCGCTGACCGACGGGTACGCACCGCCGGAGGATGCCTGCCCCACGTTCCGCGGGCTCTACTACGGGCTGTCCGAGCTCGAGCGCGACATGCACCTGCACGTGCACCTCGAAAATCACATCCTGTTTCCGCGCGCCGCGCGGCTGGCATCGGGCTCAGGGAGAGGGCGTTTCAACGCGCGTCCTGCCCAGCGCCGATGGGAGTAAAGTAGGCGCCGACGTCTCGCTCTCTCACGGCGCATGAGCTTGGCATATGGCGCAGCCGGCCACAACTTCCGGATCGGACACTCGTGCGCTGGGGTTGGCGACGATGTCTTTCGCGCTGTCGTTTGCGGCGTGGGGGCTGGTGGGTGGCCTGGCGCCTGTATTCGCCGAACTTTACGGCCTGACGGCGTCCAAGACGGCGCTGCTGGTCGCCGTGCCGGTCCTGCTGGGCTCCCTGGCGCGATTGCCGATGGGCATGCTCACCGACCGTTTCGGTGGGCGCGCGGTCTTCGCGCTGCTGTTGCTGGCATCGGCGGCAGCAGCGTTCGTGGTGCCGTCGACAGGAAGCTATCGCAGCCTGCTGGCCGCCGCGTTCTTCATCGGGATGGCCGGCTCGTCGTTTGCGGTCGGCGCCGCGTTCGTGTCGCGCTGGACGCCTGCCGCCCGCCAAGGCACCGCGCTCGGCGTGTACGGGCTGGGCACGCTGGGGCAGTCGCTCGCGGTGTTTGGCGGTCCGGTCATCGCCGGCCGGTTCGGCTGGCCGAGCGTGTTCTACGGCATCGGCCTGCTCCTGGTCGCCTGGGCCGGCGTTTTTGTGTCGCTGGCCCGCAACCCTCCGCAGGCGGCGCGCCCGGCAGGCCTCGGCGCGATGGTAGCCGTGCTGCGGCGATCGCCAACGGCGTGGCTGCTGGGTGCGTTCTACTTCCTGACCTTCGGCGGCTTCGTCGCCTTCTCGATCTACCTGCCGACGCTGCTCCGGTCGCAGTTCAGCCTGTCGCCAGCCGACGCCGGATTCCGCGCCGCCGGCTTCGTCGTGCTGGCCACCGGCATGCGGCCCGTCGGGGGCTGGCTTGCCGATCGCATCGGGGGCGCGCAGGTGTTGTCGTGGGTGTTCGGCGGCACGGCGCTGTTCGCGCTGCTGCTTGCGTGGCCCTCGATGGTGCCCTTCACGGTGGGCGCGCTCGGGTGCGCGGCACTGATGGGGCTGGGAAACGGCGCAGTCTTCAAGCTCGTGCCCGAGCACTTCCCGCGTGAGACCGGCACGGTGACCGGACTGGTGGGGGCGCTGGGAGGGCTGGGCGGGTTCTTCCCGCCTCTGCTGCTGGGCGTGTTCCGCGACACGCTCGGCGTGACCTGGCCCGGGTTCGCGCTGCTGTCGGCGACGGCGCTTGGCCTGCGATACGCCAACCAGCGGGTGTTCCGTCCCAGCGACATCTCGTGGCGCGAGGCGCTGCCGCTGCCCGCGCAGCAGGCCGTGACGCGCATCAGCGCGGCTGCCTGGGCGACGCTGGTGACGCTGGTCCTCTGCGCCGCGATCGTCGTCGGCTCGCGCAACCTGCAGAACTTCGACGCCGCGCTCGTGGGGTACACCTTCGCGACGCTGTTTGCGACCTTCGGCATCACGTACCGGTACGCGATGTGGCTCGACCGGCCGCCGACGCGGATGTACTGGCGGCGCGGCTGGCAGGTGTTCTTCACGCGCGGCTCGCTCGTACCGAACTTCGCGATGCTCGGCCGCCGCGCCGTGGAGGAATTCGGCGCCAACCGTTTCATCTTCCGGCGGGGTCGGCTGCGCGGCGTCGCGCACATGCTGATCATGTGGGGCTGCCTGATCGCGGCGGCCATCACCTTTCCCCTGGTCTGGGGCTGGATTCACTTCGAGACCGTGCCGGGCAACCTGGAGCTCTACCGCGCCTTCGTCTTCGGCGTGCCCACGCAGGACTTCCCGGTCGAATCGACGTTCGCCTTCCTGGTGTTCCACGGCCTGGTGTGGTCGTCTTTCCTGGTCATCGCCGGGGTGATGCTGGCATTCCGCCGGCGGATGATCGATCACGGGGCGGTGGCCGTCCAGCAGTTCGGCCAGGACATCCTGCCGCTGCTGCTGCTGTTCGCGATCAGCGTCACCGGGCTGATGCTCACGGCAAGCTACACATGGATGAAGGGCTACGCGTACGACTTCCTGGCCATCCTGCACGCGGTCACCGTCATCGTCACCCTGCTGTGGCTGCCCTTCGGCAAGCTGTTCCACGTGTTCCAGAGGCCGGCGCAGCTTGGCGTGAGCTTCTACAAAGACGCGGGCGAACGCGGCGAGCAGGCGCACTGCGTCCGCTGCGCACAGCCGTACGCGTCCGAGATGATGGTTCGGGACTTGACCGTCGTCGAAGGGCAACTGGGATTCAGCTACACGATGCGGGACGGCGGGCACTATCAGCGGGTCTGCCCCCGATGCCGCCGGGCGCTGTTCGGGCTGGCGCAGGGCGCGTTGTGGCGTGATTCGGGCGCTGGCGCGCCGGAGTGAGTCGGACATGGCAAGGGTTCCGGCAGACGCGCTCGGTATCATCGACCGCTTCGGCCCCCACCTGTCGGCGATGACTGGCGTGCGCCTGTCGACCAGCGTCGAGCCGGAGCGGCTGGTCAAGACGCACTGCTGCTTCTGCGGACAGCAGTGCGGCATTCAACTCAAGGTGCGCGACAACCAGGTCATCGGCTTCGAGCCGTGGGAGGAGTTTCCGTTCAATCGCGGGATGCTGTGCCCGAAAGGCGTCAAGCGCTACCTGCAGGGATCGCACCCGGATCGCCTGCTGACGGCGCTCGGCCGCGATGAATCGGCAGGCGTCCGGGTTCAGCCCGATGCCCTACGACCAGGCAATCGCGCGCGTGGCCTCGGAAATCGGGCGGCTGCAATCCACTTACGGCCCTGGCGCCGTGGGCGTCCTTGGCGGCGCCAGTCTGACGACAGAGAAGACGTACCTGCTCGGCAAGTTCGCGCGCGTGTGCCTGAAAACGCCCTTCATCGACTACAACGGCCGGCTGTGCATGGTCAGCGCGGGCGCCGCCAACAAGAAGGCGTTCGGCGTCGATCGCACGACCAACCCGTGGTCCGACATGGTCGGCACCGAGGTCATCTGGGTCGCCGGTTCCAACGTCGCCGAGTGTTCGCCGATCACCACGAACTACATCTGGCAGGCCCGCGAGCAAGGCGCAAAGGTCATCGTGCAAGACCCGCGAATCACGCCGGTGGCGCGCACGTGCGATCTGTACCTGCCCGTCAAGCCGGGCCGCGACGCGGCGCTGTTTGCCGGCGTCCTCCAGATCATGATCGAGCGCGACTGGATAGACCGCGCGTTCATCGAGGCCCACACGATCGGCTTCGACCAGGTCGCCGACTACTGCCGGCAGTGGACGCTCGCGCGAACCTCGGAGGTCACCGGCGTGCCCCAGCGCGCGATCGCGCAGGCAGCCGAGTGGTGGGGCACCGCACGCACCAGCTTCCTCTTTCACGCGCGTGGCATCGAGCATCACTCAAACGGCGTGGAGAATTGCCTCGGCACGATCAACCTGGTGCTCGCCTCGGGCCGCATCGGGAAACCGAAGAGCGGCTACGGGACAATCGTGGGGCAGGCCAACGGCCAGGGTGGCCGCGAGCACGGCCAGAAGTGCGATCAGCTTCCAGGGTGGCGCGACATCAGCAATCCGGAGCACCGTCAGTACATCTCGAGCGTGTGGGGCATCGACGAGGGCGAGTTGCCGGGGCCCGGCGTAGACGCCTACGAGATGTTCCGCAAGATCGACGCCGGGGAGATCAAGGGCCTGCTCTCGATCTGCTTCAACCCCAAAATCTCGCTGCCCGACACGGCCTTCGTGACGCGCTGTCTCGACAAGCTCGAGTTCTACGTTGCCATCGACTTCTTCCTGAACGACACCGCGTGGCACGCCGACGTGGTGCTGCCCGGCAGCCTGCACGAGGAAGACGAGGGCACGGTGACGCAGGTCGAGGGCCGCATCATCAAGATCAACAAGGCGGTGGACTGCCCCGGCGAGGCGCGCGAGGACTGGCGCATCATCCAGGACATCGCGCAGGCGCTTGGACGGCCCAGGGGCTTCACCTTCGCGAATCCGCGCGAGATCTTCGAGGAGCTTCGCGTAGCCAGCAAGGGCGGCGTCGCCGACTATTCCGGTGTGACCTACGAGAAGATCGAACGGCAACTCGGCGTGTTCTGGCCCTGCTACAGCGAAGATCCGCAGACCGGCGCGCCGACGCCGGACCATGCCGGGACGCCCAGGCTGTTCGAGCGCGGCAGCTACAATCCGGTCGCCAAAGGCGCCGGGCCGTTCTACTTTCCCGACGGTCGCGCCCGCTTCAACGTCGCCGAGTACCGTCCGCCGGTCGACGACGCCAGCCCGGAGTACCCGATCTACCTGACAACAGGCCGTGTCGTGAGCCAGTTCCTGTCCGGTACGCAGACCCGCCGCATCGGGCCGCTCGTGAAACAGTACCCCGAGCCGCGCATCGAGATGCACCCGAGGCTCGCCGCCAAACTGGGCATCGCGGACGGAGACTGGGCGACCGCCGAGACGCCGCGCGGCGCGCTGACCCTCAAGGCGATGGTGGTGGCGACGATTCGCCCCGACACGGTTTTCATTCCGTACCACTGGGCAGGCCCGAAGAGTGCGAACCAGCTGACCGTGGGCGCGCAAGACCCGATCAGCAAGATTCCTCAGTACAAGGTGTGCGGTTGCCGCATCCGGAAGGCCGGGGGACCGCCGGAGTACGCGGCGGTGCTCGAGCCGCAGCAGTAGCAACGAGAGCGAATCGATCAGGAAACGACCCTGAGATGGCCAAGCCGGACTACCTGCACATGTTCGTCGATCCGCGCCGCTGCATCGGCTGCCAGGCCTGCGTGCAGGCGTGCACCGAGTGCGACACGCATCGAGGCGAGTCGATGATCCACCTGGAGTACGTCGATCGCGGGCAGAGCGTGCAGACCGTGCCCGTGGTCTGCATGCACTGCGAGCAGCCGACCTGCGCTGAAGTCTGCCCGGCCGACGCCATCAAGCGCACCGACGACGGCGTCGTCCAGTCGGCGCGCAAGCCGCGCTGCATCGCGTGCGGCAACTGTGTGGTCGCCTGTCCGTTCGGGGTTCCGGAGCTGTACGAAGACCAGAAGATCATGATGAAGTGCGACATGTGCTACGACCGATCGAGTGTCGGCCGTAAGCCCATGTGCGCGACTGTCTGTCCAAGCCAGGCGCTGTTCTTCGGCACGCGAGAGCAAATCGAGCAGCTCAGGCCGATGTCGGTCCCGGTCAACCAGTTCCAGTTCGGCAACCAGACGATCACGACACAGGTCTTCGCCATGGCTCCCAGAGAGATTGCGACGCGCGTGCCATACGTGGACGTCACTGCCGCCATGGACGAGCAGCCGCGGAGCCGCGCCGTGTCGCTGAAAGTCGTGGCGCATCCGAGTGAGGCGCGGCCAGCGCATGCGCCGACCGCAGAGGTGGACCCGTACGGCGAGGTGGAGGTCTGATCATGGGCGATGAGCCGTCGGATCCGCGAGCGCGGCTCGACATCAGAGTGGACTCGCCAGGGCGCGAGGGACTGACCGGCACTGCGCCGGCCGAACTCTACGCGCGTCGCGCTGATCGCGAGCAGATCACAATCGCGCCGGACTTCCGTCCAACGGAGGCGCAGCCGGCGTGGCGGCAGGACTTCCCCATCGACTGGCCGCAGGATCGCTACGTCGAGCGCCGGGACTTCATGAAGTTCCTGGTGCTCATCAGCGGCGCCTTCACCGCAGGCCAGCTCTGGATCGCCGCGCAGAACTGGTGGCGCCCGCGGCGAGGCCAGGGTGAGGTCCGGCGTCTGGCCTCGGTCGACGACATCGCCATCGGCGGCACACTCGGGTTCAGCTACCCCGCCGAGCACGATCCGTGTGTGCTGGTGCGGTTGACTGCGTCGGACTTCGTCGCCTACAGCCAGAAGTGCACGCACCTGTCGTGCGCGGTGATTCCGAAGCCCGAGCTGGGCGCACTCCACTGTCCGTGTCACGAGGGCTACTTCGACCTGCGCTCCGGGCGTCCGACGGCCGGCCCGCCGCGCCGCCCGCTGCCGCGCGTCGTGCTCGAGATCCGCGACGGCGCGATCTACGCGACCGGGATGGAGTGGAGGGCCACCTGACATGGGGACCCTTCGCCGTCCGTTTACGCGCGATCAGCGCACGACCATCGTGTACGGAATGCTCGCCTTCGTGCTGATCCTCGTCATCTTGCAGTTGTGGCTGCTGACGGCGACGATGAATGCCTACCTCGGTGGCGACCAGTCCGTCATCTGGCCAGCCGTTGGCGCCAGCCTGGCCTGTCTGATGCTCAACGTGGGCCTGCTCTGGTACCTGAGACGCCTGGACCGCGTCCCCTGATCACCGCCCTGTCGCCGTAGCCTGGCCTTCCCCTGCCACGACGTCGATCTGCAGCTGCGGGTCCGTCGCAGGAATGTAGGTGGTGGGCAGACCAAGCTCGGCGCGCACGAGGTTGCACCCTTGTGCAATCGCGCTGGCCTTGTAGAACGCGATTTCCCGGTTGCACCCCTGCCGTCCGAACCCGCAGTCGCTCGACACGATGAGCTGCTCGACCGGAATGTGGACCAGCGCCTTCCGGATCTCGCCGGCGACCTCTTCGGCGCGATCCGCCTGAAGCGTGCGGTGGCTGACGGCGCCGACGCAGATCTTCTTCTTCAGGTCGTTGCGGAACGGCGCAAACAGCTCGATGTCCTTCTGGTTGCGGTCTTTCATCTCGAGCGTCCAGACATCGCCCCGGCACCGTTCGAGATAAATCTCGATCGAGTTCGCGTAGCTGGTGTCCTCCATCACGCGCTGCATGTTCGGGTTGCCCCAGCACGTGTGGATCCACAGCTCGCAGTCGTCGAGGCCCTGCACCTCGCGGTTGAACGCGTCGATGAGGAACAGCACCTCTTCGTGGTTCTTCCCGAAGGTGTTCGCCATGAAGTGGAACGTCGGCTCCTCGATCTGGATCAGCCGGCAGCCGGCGTCGCGCAGCGCGAGCAGCTCCGTGTTCATGGCTTCGGCCATGTCCCAGATCACCTGGCGCTTGTCCTTGTATTTCGCCGTGTGGATGTCGAGGAACAGCGCCATGACCTGCGAGCAGCACGTGCCAAAGCGTACGGGCTTGCGTGTCTTGGCCTGGGCCATGCGCCACAGCTTGGGATAGCCAAGCGGCCGGTGTTCGATTTTGTCGACCACATGGGGCCACCGCCAGCCTGTGTAGATCTCGTTGAGCAGCGTGCCGGGCGGATAGTGCAGCCACGGCGCGCGCGTCTCTTCCGGTTGCAGCTCGTCGCCGGCAAACCCCGCCCAGCGCTGGATCGGGTAGTGGTGCCACGAGCGGCCCGCCAGATCCTCGTCGCAGTGGTAGTCGCCGTGCGTGAGGATGTCGAGCCCCGCCCGCTCCTCGTCGCTGATGACGACGGCCAGGGCGTCCTGGATCTTCTCGCGGAAGCGGACGTCCATCATGCAGGTGTCGATCGGCTCGCCCCACATGCTGACGTCGAACCATCGCGGCCGGGGCCACGAACCGGTGACGGTGCTGGGAAGGATCAGGTCGGCAGTGGCCGTGAACATCGGAGTGTCCTCTGAAAGCCAGCGCGTCAGCGCTGCCGAAGGGCCACCTGGCCCCGTCGGGTGTGGTCAATTGAGATTGCCAGCACGCGCATCGCTTCCTGCGGCGCGTGGAACCCCATGGAGTTTTCGGCCTCGATGAAATCGAGGAGGAACTGCGCCTGTCGCTGCTGGTCGCGCGCCGGTGCCAGCTGCTCGTCGGTCCGGCCGGCGGCCTTGGCGGCCTTGATGTCGCCGATGAGCGCCACCAGCGCATCCATCGCGAGATTGCGCACCTGGTAGGTGCGGTCCTGAATGCGTGAACACCCGCTGCCGGAGCTCGTCCTCGGACCACTTGTGGCACGTCTGGCACGCCCTGTTGATGTTGAGCAGCGGGCTCTGCACGTGGTGATCGCTGATCTTGAGCGCGCCCTCGCGCTGGTAGGGCATGTGGCAGTCGGGGCAAGCCACGCCCGATCGCGCGTGGATGCCCTGGTTCCACATCTCGAACTCGGGGTGCTGCGCCTTGAGCGTCGGCGCGCCGGACTCGGCGTGCGTCCAGTCCTTGAAGCCGTTGGCCTGGTAGTACGACAGGATCTCGTCGGCCTTGAGCCCCTTGTCCCACGGATAGGTGAGCCGCTTCTCCGGTCCCTTGAAGTAGTACTCCACGTGGCACTGCCCGCAGACAAATGCCCGCATCTCCGGCCTGGTGGCCATCGTGTTGACATCGTAGTTGGCCGTGCCCTGGCCGCCTTGACGACGCGGATGCCCTCGATGAAGCCCGGCCGCGTCACGCGCAACTGCATCGTCTGCGGGTCGTGGCAATCGAGGCAGACCACGGGATGCGACACGAGCTTGCGGGCTTCGGTGTACGGCATCTGGTTCATCGCCTCGAAGCCCTTGATCAGATCGCCGCCGCCGAGTTTCTTGTACGGCAGGTAGACCGACCCATGGCAGTGCATGCACGTGCCCGGCTGCTTGACGACCTGCTGGCGCTCGGTGAACGTCTGGTCGTCGAGCATGTAGGCGTGCCCGCGCTCCTCGCGGAAGTCCGACGGCAAACGCGTAGCCGGCCCACATCGTCTTCAGCCGGGGGTCCTCCTCGAGCCGCGACTGCGCGACCACCGAGCGCGGATCGGCCTGCGGTCGGCGTGTGCGGGATCGCCTCGCTGCCGCCGTACCGCGTGCGCACCTGGTCCACCGTGCGGCGATAGCCGTCGTACTGCAGGGGGAAGTTCTTGCCCCAGACGGCAGGGTCCTCCGTCTCGTCGGTCAGCTCGACGACGCGGAAGAAGGGGTTACGTGCTTCCTGCTTGCGCTCGAAGATGTTCACGAGCAGGGCGGTCGATCGCCGGCCGCTGCGAGGCCGGCGGCCAGAGCGGTGTAGAGAATCAGGCGTGCGGTCGATCGTCGGTTCATGGCCATGTCAGTGGAGATGTCCGACGTTGCGATGGCAACTCACACACGCGAGCGCTCGCCGTTCCGTCGCGGCAAGGTGTCGATGGCGTGGACGATGTCGGCGTGGCAGGAACGGCACGCGCCCTCGGTTACCGCGGCATTGCGCGGCGTGATCTGGATGGGCTCGTGGAACGTGCCGGTCGTGAAGTAGAACGAGTGCCAGAACCCGTTGCGCGCCTTCGTCGATGTACTTGCCGACGAGTCGTGCGGCGCGTGGCAGTCGTTGCAGACCGCGACACTTCGATGGCTCGAGCGCTGCCAGCCCTCGAACTGGTCGCGCATGATGTGGCAGTTGGCGCACGCCTTGGGATCGCTGGTCATGTACGAGCCGCCGCGCGCATAGATGAACGTGTAGCCGCCCAACCCCAGCAGCAGGCCGAAGACGACGCCGATGGCGACCGGGTATCGCGCCTGCACGCGCGCATTATAGGGCGGTCTGAACCCGAGAACCCCAGAACCCGAGAACCTCCGAAAACCCGATTGCCGGCGAGGTAACATTCGCGCGGGCCGAGGCTGCGTGAAAAGAGTGAAGCGTATGCGCGTCGCAACCGCCGGAGTGTTCGTGGCCGTCGTCATGTCCGCGTCCGCGTGCGCGGGCCACGCATCTCGGGCGGCAAGTCCCGCGCAGGAGCCGGCCGCGACGCCGACACCCCCAGTCGAGTTGACGGCTCAGCAGGATCACCAGCGGCTGATGGGGCTTACTGGGCATCACGTCGTTGCGGCCGGGCCCGAGCGGCAATCCCAAGGCGCCCAACGCGGCCAACGTCGACGAGGCGAAGGCGACGCCGTACACCACGCTGCCCGACCCGCTGGTGATGAAGAACGGCGGGAAGGTCACCTCGGCCAGAGAGTGGGCCGAAGCGCCGCGCGGAGATCGTCGGAAGACTTCGACCGCGAGATCTACGGCCGCACGCCCGCCCGCACGCCGCGCGTGCGATGGGAGGTGACGGGCACGTGCCGACGAGGTCGTCGGCAATGTGCCCGTCGTCACCAGGACGCTCGTCGGGCACGTGGACAACGCCGCATATCCGCAGGTCACCGTCGACATCCAGCTCACGGTGACGACGCCGGCGAAGGGCACGGGCCCGGTGCCGGTGATGTTGAACTTCGGCTTCGGGCCCCGCCCGGCCGGCGCGCCGCCGCGGCCTCCGGCGCCCGGACCGAGCTGGCAGGAGCTGCTGGTCGAGAAGGGTTGGGGCTACGCGGTGTTCGTCCCGACCAGCGTGCAGCCCGACAACGGCGCCGGTCTGACGCGCGGGATCATCGGCCTGGTCAACAAAGGGCAGCCACGAAAGCTCGACGACTGGGGCGCGCTCAAGGCGTGGGCCTGGGGCGCCAGCCGCGCGCTCGACTACCTGGAGACCGACAAGGCGGTCGACGCAAAGCAGGTCGGGCTCGAAGGCCTGTCGCGATACGGCAAAGCCGCCATCGTCGCGATGGCCTACGACCCGCGGTTCGCCATCGGGTTCATCGGGTCATCCGGCGCCGGCGGCGTGAAGCTGCATCGGCGTCACTACGGCGAGCAGGTGGAAAACGTCGCGGGGTCGGGCGAGTATCACTGGATGGCGGGCAACTTCATCAAGTACGCCGGCCCGCTGACGGCCAACGATCTGCCTGTCGACTCGCACGAGCTCGTCGCGCTCTGCGCGCCCCGCCCGGTGTTCATCAGCGTCGGCTCGCTGGCGGTGGAAGGCGGCTGGGTGGACGCAAAGGGGATGTTCCTGGCGGGCGTGGGCGCCGGACCGGTGTACCGGCTCCTGGGCCGGAAGGATCTGGGCACGTCGGAGTTCCCGCCCCAGGAAACCGCGCTCGTCGACGGCGACATCGCGTTTCGTCAACACAGCGGCGGACACACGACGGGGCCGAACTGGCCGACCTTCCTGACCTTCGCGAGCCGCTACATCAAGGGCCCGAGGGTCAGCGCGCCAGCCGAATAGTCTTGCCCGTGCGCGCGGACTCGCGCGCCGCGTCGAGGATCTCGGTGACGATCAGGTTGTTGTCGAGCGACGATAAGCCCGAGGGCGTCGTCGTGCCTCGAACAATCGCCACGAAGTACGCCAGCTCGTCGCGTTCCGTCCGGCGTGCCGCGGCTCCGGCGTCTCGGTGCGCTCTGCCTCCTTTGGCAGGCGCACGCGCAGCGCCCTTGCCGCCGGTCGCAATCGCATAGCCGCGTGGCGCCGTAGACCTCGAGGTCCTTGCGGCCGAACGGCCAGTTCCACGACGCCTGGATGATGCCCTGCGCCTTCGGGTACTCGACCAGGATCGTCGCCTCGTCGTCGACGCGCGGGTAGATGGCCGGCTTGATGCGCTGGGTCACCGCCGTCACCGCGAGCGGGCGCTGGTTGTCCATCAGCCACGTCATGAGGTTGGCGCCGTAGCAGCCGAAGTCGAAGAGCGCGCCGGCGCCGTTGCGCACCGGGATCGGTGAGCCAGTCGAAGAACTCGGGCCCGACGCCGATTTCCTTCGGCCCCTCGTGCCCGTCCATCGCGACCATCTTGCGAATGTCGCCGCCGGCCTTGCGCTCTTTCATCACCTTCCAGATCGCCGCGTGACTCGGATACCACGTCGTCTCGTAGTTGACGATGACGTGGACCTTGCCCTTGGCGGCCGCCTGGCGGATGCGCTCGCGCGTCGGCGATGCTGACGGCCAGCGGCTTCTCCATCATCACGTGGATGCCGCGACGCGCCGCGGCTTCGACGACGACGGGATGGTCGGCCGTCGTGCCGAAGGCCGCCACGGCCTGAGGCCGCGTCTTGTCGAGCATCACGTCGAGGTCGTTGAAGAACAGCGACCTGGGCAGGCCGTACCGCTCGCCATCACCGCATGCAGCGCCGGGTCCTTGTCGAAGACGCCGACCAGCTCGACGTCGGTGCTGGCCTTGATCAGCCGGACGATGCGTCCGATGTGGCCGTGTGCGACACCGGCGATTGCGAGCTTGACGGGCGGCGCGGCTGACCGGAGCGAGCGGCCGAGCAGCAGCAACGCGCAGGCGATGAGGCAAGGGCGAGTCAGTCATGGCGGAGCATGGTAATACTGTTGCAGCGTCGAGCCAGCAGTGCGGCGGCGAAATGATCCGCGGATTAAGGATCGAGGATTCCGGGCGCTGAGAACCGAGTGACACGGCCGCGCAGCGGCCGGTCGGTGAGACGAGAAGGCGAGTGAGCCCCGAGCATGGTTCATCTCACTACGCGCGTTCGCCGCGGTCACGGGCGGATCGGCCGCCGCGCGCTCCGCCGTCGTAATCTGCAAAATCGTCAGAATCTGCAATCTGGACCAGTGTGACGTTTCTCGTCACTACCCGCGGCGGATTCCAGAAGCCAGTGACGCTGTCGATCCGAGCGCCTGCGCCGAGGACGAACACGTTGGTCCCACGCCCGCGCTCCTGCCCGTCTGGGCCGCGCGCGATCCAATCGGCGAGCACGGTGCCCTGGCAGTGGCGGACCTCCCCCTCCCGCTCCAGCCGCATGCCGGGCATGAAGCGATGGACGGCGGCCAGGTGCGGTCGCAGGTCGTCCATGCCGTCAATCAGGCTGAAGCGATCGCGGAACCGGACGTGATCCGCGGCGATGCGCGACAGCGTGGCCTCGCGCGTGGCCGCGTCGGGTTCGGACCAGGCCGCAAACCACCCGTCGACGACGTCGGCGGCACCGGCATAGGCTTCCGCGGCCACGAGGTTGCCAAACAGCGCAAGCTGGTAGCGCCAGCCCTGGACGTGCTCGTCGCGCATCGCGCTTTCGGCGAAGGCATGCGACAGGTGGAGGCGTGTGGCCCCGCGCCCTTCCCGTTCGAGGCGGATCGTCACCAGCGAGGTCTCAGCCGGGCTCGCGGCGCCGGCAGCGTAGCCGTAGGTGAACGCGATGCGCTGTGGCGGCAGCACCTCCGTGACCTCGCCAGATACCTCCACGCCGCCGGGATGACGGATGAACACGCGGCCACCGACGCGCGGCTCGATGGTCGATCCCTTGCCCCACCACGACGCCCAGCGATCGCTGTCGCTGAAGAACCGGAACACGGTCTCGGGCTCGGCTTCGATGACGACGCTGCGATCGAGGCGGTTGGGAAGCGTGGGGTTGGTCATGATGGCCTCCGCCTGGGGCGACGTGTCCGCGGGCGCGGACCTCGGCGCGTCTGGTCGAACTCGGCCAGCACCTTGAGACGCCACAAGGCCTGGCCCCACATCTGCTCGAGCATCTTGCCCATCGGGCCCAGCGCCTCGCGCCTGGCCCGATAGAGCCGCTGCCGGCCGTCAACGCGCACGTCAACCAGGCCTGCCTCGGACAGCGCGCGCAGGTGCATGGACACCGCGCCAAAGGTGACATCGGGCATGGACTGATGGATGGCTCCCGCCTTCAGCTCCCGCCGCCACACCAGCCGCAGGATCTCGCGCCGGCGGGGGGAGGCGACTGCGGCGATGACCCGCGCGTCGGGTGACATGTAAATAGTTTAGATTAAACTAAAATATACTGTCAAGCACCCACACAGAAGGTCGGGAGGGCAGGAGATCGGTTGTTAGTTCCCGAAGTATCTCTGTGCGCTCAGTGTCTTTGTGTCCCGGTGGTTAGCGGCCGTCATCGAGCGATGTCACTCGGCTTTCAGTGATGCCAGCAGCGGGCTCGCCGCGGCCGCGCGCGTGGCGACGAGTGACGAGACGAGGCCCGCGGCGAAGACGCCGACAAGCACCAGCGCCGTCTAAGCAATCGGCAAGCTGGTCGCGCGAGCCGACAGCGCCGGCGCGACCGCCACCAGAGCGCTGACCGTGCCTGTTGCGATGCCGGCGGCCATCAGCACGACGCTCTCAGCGACCACCATCAGGCCGAGCGTTGCCCCCTCGTAACCCACCGCCTGCAGCAGCGCCAGTTCGCGGCGTCGCTCCAGGACGTTGCGAAGCAGAATCGCACCCAGCCCAAGAGTACCCAGCAGCAGGCCGAGTCCGCCCAGGGCCTGGAACGTGGACAGATAGGTGTTCTCGACGCGGTGATACGACGCCAGGCGGGCGGCGGTCGATTGCGCGTCGAAGCCGTAGTCGGAGAGGCCCTCCTCGAGCGCGGTAGCCACTTCGGTGTTGCGCCCTTCGGGTGGGCGGATCGTGAAGAAGCGGTACCCCTCCAGCCGCGGGAACAGCCGCACGAACTGCGACTCGGCGATGACCAGTTCCGATTGAAACAGGCTGTCTGACAGCGCGGCCACGACGCGAAGCCTGACCGGCTGACCGCCTGGCCCAGGCAGCAGGAAGTCTTCGCCGACCGCCACGTGCAGCACGTACTGCAGCGAGTTGGCGTCGCCGATCACGGGGACCGCGCCGTCGGCGAACGTTCGGTCGAGCAAGCGCCACGGATTCTGCCGTTCTGCGTCTGTCTCGGCCATCGAGGCAGCGAACCGGAAGCCTCCGGCATCGACAAAGGGCCGTGCCGGCGCAACGATGCGCGGGCTGGTTGGCTTGTAGAGGTTCAGGCAACTGCCGTCCTCACCGGGCCGCAGGCGGAAGCGCATGACGGTCGCGCCGTGAAGGCCGTCTTCGGCCAGCCCGAGCTCGGCACGTCCCGCATGAGTGCCGGGATCGAACATGATCGGCACCACCGACTCGGCGTACAGCGTGTAGCCGCCGGTTCCACTCTGCGGGTCACGGTCGTTCTCCGGCGCGCCTCGCTTGAAGGCGCCGACCGACACGATGACGAACGTCGCGAAGGCAATGAGCGCGACTGACAGCACGCTGCGCCCGGGGTGCGCGGTCGCCTGGCGGACGCCAAGCCGTGCGACGGCCGTCGGGCCGTGACCCCGGATGGTGTCGGCTGGCGCGCGTCGCAGGGAGGCCGAAAGAGTCAGGAGCAGCGCCACGAGCAGCACGCCGCCTGCCGCGAAGAACGCAGCCGTCTGTGGCATCGCGCCCGTCGCCGAGGCCCCGGCCAGCCCACCGGCGAGCACCAGGCCGATTGCGAACCGGAGCCAGGGGCGGCCGGAGCCGGTTTTCGGCCGCGGCGATGCCATCAGGGCGAGGCCCGACAGCAAGTCCTTCGGCGCCGCCGTGCTCAGCCTGCGAAGAGTGAGCAGGAGAGTGATGGCGGCCGCGACCAGCCCGCCCATCGCGCCCAGCAGCAGCGGGCCGGGCGAAATCGCCAGCGTCAGCCTCGTCGTCCCGACTGCGTCGACCCACCACGTGCGGAGCCCGTAAAGAATCGCGGCGCCGAACAGGACCGCGCCTGCGATTCCGATGGCAGCGCCGATCGCCGCGAGAACGAGTCCTTCCACGCCGAGCAATCGACGCACACGCGCCGGCGTGAAGCCGAGCGCGAAGAGCAGCCCCACCTCGCGCACGCGCTGCTCCAGCCCGAGCTTGAAGAAAAGACCGCTCAGCAGCAGGCCCGAGACGACGATGAAAAATGAGAAGTAGGTGAAGTACTCGCCGAAGTCGGTGGAGCCACGCGAGGCAGCCAGGGCCTGCGCGCGTGCGGGCTGCACGACCAGTCCGGCGTCGGTGGGCGTGTAATCGCCACGAAGCGCTGTGACAAACGCGTCCCTGGCGGCGTCGAGCGATGTCGAGTGCGGCACGTAGATGCGCAACGATGTCGTCGTGCCGTACGGCGAGGGCCAGAGATCCGCGGCGTTGGTGACGAACGCTTTTGGCGCCGTTCGGTACTGCTCCCAGTACCTCTCGTCGGCGGGCCGGATGCGCTTGAGATCGACCGGGAACGGCGGGTCCCAGTCGCCGATCCGCGGCGCATCGGTGAGTCCGGGATATTCCGGCGTCAGCGTGCGGTCGCCGCCGGCGCCGTCCATCGGCACGCTTCCGACGTAGCTGAATTTCGCGCTCGATGTCGTCAGGCCGTTGTCGTCCGACCAGAGGTAGTACTCGAGGGCGACCTCATCGCCAGCCCTGGCCTGCAAGTCGCCAGCAGCCCACGCGTTGAGCCATAGCGGCGGATGGGCCATTCCTGGAAGGGCGGCCGATGCGGGTTGCGGGCCGCTGGCTGCCGCGTCGTACCGCCGCGGGTCGACTCCGGCCACGACCGAGTACGGCACTTCGCGCGCGCCGACCCGAATCGTGTTGGCCAGGTACGTGAGGACATCAAGGTCCACAAATCCCAGCCGCCGTGCCTGGGTCCGGGCAGTCGCGACCAGAGCGTCTGAAAGCAGGCCCGTCTCGCTCTCGAGCGCCCACGCATGCTGCGCGTCAACTCGCACCATGCGCAGCCCCAGGTCATCGAATGTCGCCGCCTGATTCAACAGTCGCTCGGCTGCGGCGCCATCGGCGGTCGCGCCGTCCGGGGCCGAGAGGAGCAGCACATTGGCTCGTCCCGCCAGCTCCAGGTCGCGCTGCAACCGCGCGATGGGCACGAAGACAGCTCGTACGGACTCCTGCTGCGGCCGCAGCGTGAACTCGCCCATCCGGTCGGGCGCCAGCCTCTCGCGCGTCGTGAGGCGTACGGCACGCGACGTGTCGCTGCGGCGCCCTGCCAGCGAGTCCGCCGGGATGGCCGATGGCTTCTGCACCCGCAGCAGCAGGCCGTCGTCTGCCGCCGCGCCGAGTTCAGCGGCAAGGCCGGGGCTGACGAGCGCTTGCCGGCCCGTGGGCGCCTCGACGCCGCTCACGCCGTGGAGGCGGAAGAACGCCGCGTCGACGCCGTACACCTGCACGCGCGAGGCTTCACGGCCGCTCGGCTCGTGCGTGACCGAGGCCTCGATTGCGACCAGCGATGCGGCATCGGCGAACTGCGGCGAGAAGCCATCGCCCTTCTTGATCTCATCGGCGAGCGCCTGCCGGAAGAACCCCTGGCCCGTGACGGCGACGGCCGTGCGGCCGAGCCGCTCGTCGACAAGGCCGCGCAAGCTGGCTCGCACCGACTCGCCGACAAGCAGCGCTCCGGCCAGCACCGACACGGCGACGGCGACGCCTGCGATCACAGCAAGGTTGGTGCGCCAGTAGTGGCGAAGCCCACGGAGGATCAGCGTGCCTGGTGACATCGCACGCTACCGCCGGACGAGCGTTCGCCGCTGAAGATTGAAGCAGATGGGGAACCGCGCGGCCAGCGCGTCGCTGTGTGTCACCACGACCAGCACGGTCTTCTGCGCCGGTGCAGCTCGAAAAGCAGTGTCGCGACGGCGTTGGCCGACTCGGCGTCGAGGTTGCCCGTCGGCTCGTCGCACAGGAGCAGCTGCGGCTGACGGATCAGCGCGCGCGCGATGGCCACGCGCTGTTTCTCGCCACCCGATAACTGCGCGGGCCGATGGCCCAGACGGCTGCCGAGCCCGACGCGATCAACAAGCGCCTTCGCGCGCGACGGAGCGTCCGGGTCGGGTGCGCCGACCAGCGTCGGGACCAGCACGTTCTCGAGGACCGAGCACTGCGGCAGCAGCGCGTGATCCTGGAAGACGAATCCAATACGGCGGTTGCGAAACGCCGCCAGGGCGCTTGCGTTGAGCGTGAAGGGATCGTCGCCGGCCAGTGTCACCGTGCCACCGGTGGGCCTGTCGAGCGCGCCGAGGATGTAAAGCAGCGTGCTCTTGCCGCTGCCCGACGGCCCCATGATCGCGGCCGCCTCGCCGGGCGCCATCGAAAACGAGACGTTCTCGAGAATCCTGAGCGGTCCTGTTGGTGTCGGGTAGTCCTTGGTGACACTCGAGACGGTCAGCACGCTCTATGCCACTCCCTCGGCCTGCGCAGTAGCGGGCCTGAAGGCCCGCGCTACATCAGCCTTTGCAACGACCTGACCGAAGACCTCCAGAACTCTGTCAGCCTCGCGTGCGACCGAGTAGTGTGCCCGGACGCCGTCAGCGCCGCGCCGGCCGAGCGTGCGGGCCAGTGCGGGCTGTCGTGCGAGCGTCAGCAGTCCCTCGGCCAGCGCGTCGGTCGTGGGCTCCACGAGCAGGCCGCCGCCGGTTCGCTCGATCGTCTCGACATACGCGCCCCGCCGTGGCTGCACGACTGGCGTGCCGGCGGCCATCGCCTCGAGCAGGTACGTGCCCTTGGGGTCGGGATACGGTCCCGGCACCGAGAGCACGTCGAGGCCCCGCAGGAACTCGATCTTCTGCGCGCGGTCGACCGCTCCGTGATAGCGAAACTCGTCGCCCAACCCCCATTCGCGCATCTGCCGCTCGACGCCGGCCAGATAGCTCCTGTGCTCGTTGCCCAGGTACCCGGCTGCTTCGAGCCGGGACTTCGGGAGCCCCTTCTGATGCCGCAGCACCCGATAGGCCTCGGCAAGTTCCTGCAGGCCCTTCTCCGGCGCAACACGGGCCAGGTAGCCGACGCGGAAGACGCCGTCGCCCTCGGGCCGCTGGCCCTGATAGCCGTCCGTGTTGATGCCAAGGGGCACGACGGCGATCTTGTCGAGCGGGATGCCGAGGAACTCGTGCATGCGCGCGACGTAGAACTCGCTCACGGCAAGGAACAGGTCGACATCGGCGGTCTGGCGCCGGATCAGGTCGAGCGACTGCGTGCGATACGGCTCCTGGAGACCGTCGAGAAACAGGTCTTCGCCCTGCATCGTCACGACGACGGGCCGCTTCAGCGTGCGCCGGATGGGACCTGCCATCGCGATCAGCAGCGAGTTCGGGAGGTTGATGACATCCGGTGCCGGCTCGTCCTTCAGCCACTCCACCAGCTTGTCGAACTCCTTCTTCTGGTGCCCGTGCTCGCCCTTGAGCATCGAGACCGTCATCTCGCCAAGCATTCGCGGGTCGGTCTTCATCGAGCGACCGGCAAACGCCTTTATCACGGGGGCGGCGTCCCACAGCCGATCGAGGATCCGCGGGGTGTGGCGGAACAGCGGGACGTGTTGTTCGAGGTAGACGCTGATCCCGCCGAAGAGCACCTGGTTGCCGCTGCTGACGTTGTCCTCGTCGGTCACCGTCGGGGTGTAGACGGGCATCAGCGTGACGTCGTGCCCACGGCGCAGCAGCTCTGCTGCCAGTGCGTTGTCGCGCAGGCACGAGCCGCAATACATGTTTGCGGCGCCGGCGGTGATCGAGAGAATCTTCATCGTACGATGCACGTCAACCACAGGGACACAGAGACACGAAGAACGCACAGAGTTCATTGAGGAATCGATATGCGTTCCCCCAAAAACCTCGGTGCGTCCTTGTGTCTCTGTGCCTCGTGGTTAACGCGTCATAGCGACGCGCTGAATGGCACGCGGCCGTACAGGTGATCGAACAGATTCCCTTCGTGCGGCTGGTCCCAGCCGATCTGGTTGGTGGGAATCGGCCCGAGGTTCAGCCGGTCGACGTGCGGCGATCGCACGAAGCGGTCCCGCAGGTCGCTGTTGTCGCTGATGAGCGTCACCACAAGGCTCGAGCCCAGGGCGTCGGGCAGCGCACTTTCGTCGACGGGCACGACGCTGACGAAGGGGAACATGAACTCGCGGTTGGCCAGCGGGTGCTCCAGGCTGTCGCAGAGGATCACGGTCGGCAGCAGATACGTGCCGTCGGCGGTCGTCCTGACCCGCTCGACGCCTCGATACTGCGCGCTCACGTCGGTCGCGCCGGCGACCGCGAGGTCTGCGTCGATCATCGCCGACACGCGCGCAGGCACGCCGGCATCCGCAAACGGCGCCAGCAGCGCCTGCTCGTCGTCGGCGGCACGAGGCACGACCTGGGTGAGGCGCCTGGCCAGCGCGTGCGCGATGGCTTCGGAGTGGCCAGTGACCCACAGCCCGGACGCGTTCACGCACGACCGGCCGCCGTTGTCGGCCACCGACCCCGCGATAATCTCGATGTAGTCCTGCCAGTGGTCGATGCGGTCCTTCCCGATGACGACCTTGCTGTAGCCGGGGCCGTGCACCTCGACGCGCGAGTCGCCCTTGAAGCGGCGCGCCGCCGCGGCGTCGCCGAAAAACATCCCGCGGCTGGAGCTGCGCAGCACTTCGCCGCCGCCCGCGTGGTCGGCGGGGTAGAGACAGAACGCCGATTTGGGCACGCCCGCCTGCATCAGCGCGTAGGCGATGCGATACGGCGTCCATGGCTCGGAACTGCCGGGCTTGAGGACCAGCGGCGTCTTCATCCCGATGGCAGGCGCCCAGAGCGAGTGGACGCCAGGCGAGTTATTCGGCAGCACGACGCCCAGCGAGTGGCCGCGAGGGTAGAAGCTGAAGAGGTGGCCGTCGGACTCGCCGACGCCGGTGTCGAGCACGGAGATGTCGAGACCGCGCGTGAGGCCGGCAATCACGTCGCCCATCTGCGCCAGCACGCCGTGGATCTTGCGCATGTTGCGACGCACCAGGACGTGCGGCAGCCCCGTGGTCGACGACAGCTGCTCGACGTACTCCTGCGGCGACTGCGTCACGCCGTCGACGGGATCGAGCGGCAGCGTCGCCGTCATGAACAGCTCGGCGGCATGGGCCGCCATGGCGATGAGGTCGCGCGACGGAATCGCGGCCAGCTCGGCGCGCGCTCTGTCCTGTCCCAGCAGGTCGCGCCGGATCAGGCCCGTGTTCGCCTGGCTGATCCGCACAAACGGCTGCCGTGTGCGGTGATGGACGACGGTTGCGACATCGACGCTGCGATAAGGCACGCCGTGCCGGAGGATTGGAAGATGAATCATGTCTTGACCGTTCACGACCCGAACTGAAGTTCGGCCCACTCCGACGTGACCGGACTCGTCCGTCATCCATCAATACACGCCTTCGACCACTTTGGTCGCGAACTTCGAGAAGGGCCGGACGTTTCTGACGCCGTCCCACGGGTACTGCGGGCACGGCGCCTCGCGCTCGGCTTCGTCGCGCTCCAGGAAGCGCGGCATGAAGAACTCCTTGGTCAGCGTCGTGAGGCGGACGCGGCCCGTTTCGCCGTAGCCGACCAGCCGCGTCGGCTCGTCGGGGTCGACCACTTCGATCATCGCCCGTGGCGCGGGCGGGAAGTAGATGATGGCCCAGTTGTCGTCGACACGTCGGCGGCTTGTGCGTCGCCAGCCCCATCAGCGTGTTGCCATAGGTCGGCGCGAAGTAGACGCCGTCGAGCAGTTCCTCGACCGCGAAGCGATGGAACTGGGGCGTCATCTCGGTGCCGCCGCAGAAGACGCCCGTGACGCCCAGCTTCTTCAGCGACACCCGCTCGCACAGCGCTTCGAGGAGCTTCGGCGTGGTGAAGATGCACTTGATGTTGTCGTGCGCCTTCATCAGCGTCAGCGCCTGGTCGATGACGTGGCGCTTGTAGAGCTCCACTTCCTCGAAGGCGTTGCGCTTCAGGAGCTTGATCACCCAGCGCGGGTCCAGGTCCACGCCGAAACAGATTCCGCCGCGGTGCTGGCAGAGGTGCTCGACGGCCAGTCGCAGGCGGCGCGGGCCGCTGGGGCCGATCGAGATCCAGTCGGCGCCTTTGGGAAACGCGTCGTCTGGCAGCGTCTTGCTGAAGTTCTCGTAGTCGATCCTGAAGTCGTCGATGTTGATGCGCGCCTTGGGCACACCCGTGCTGCCGCCGGTTTCGAAGATGTACACGGGCTTGCCCGCGTAGCCTTTCGGCACCCATTGACGCACGGGGCCTCCGCGCAGCCATTCGTCTTCGAATCCGCCGAACTTGTCCAGGTCGGCGTAGGCGTAGACATCCTTGCGGGGGTCCCAGCCTGCCCTGGCGGCCCAGTTGAGCCAGAACGGACACCCGGTGGCCGGGTCGAAATGCCACTCAATCACTTCGCGCACCCAGGCGTCCAGCCTCTGGCGCGCGGCTTCCATCGCGGACGGCAACGTGGTCGTAGACATAGGGAATCTGTCAATCATACGCTTCGGCGATGCAGGCTCGCTTACCCGGGCTGGTGGACCTCGATGCCGGAAATCCCGGGCCGCTCACGGGGGCCGGCAATCACACGTGGCTGCTGACCGGGCAGCGTGCCGACGCTCATCGATGCGGGCGTAGGCGCCCCCGCTCATCTGGACGCGATCGCGGCCGCCCTCGAGGCGGTGGGGCAGGCCCTTCAGCAGGTCATCGTGACGCACGCTCATTCGGACCACGCATCCGGCTCGACGGCCCTTGCCGCGCGCTGGCCGGATGCGGTCTTCATGAAGTGGCCATGGCCCGACGCGGATCGCCGGTACGCGGTCGCGTGGACGCCCACTGTTCAACGGGCAGCAGCTGGCCACCGGCGACGTCACGCTTCGAGGTTGTCCACACGCCGGGACATGCCCCGGACCACGTCTGCCTGTGGCACGAAGGCTCGCGCACGCTCTTCGGTGGCGACTTGCTGATCGACGGGAGCACGGTCGTCGTGCCGGGCACTCGCGGTGGCGACCTCATCGCCTACCTCGACTCGCTGGCTCGGGTGGCTGCGCTCGCACCCCGGCAGGTCCTGCCGGCGCACGGCCCGGTGATCGACGACCCGATCGGATTGATAGAGCGATATAGTGCTCACAGGGCATCGCGCGAACGCGAGGTCCTGACGGCCATTGAAAGCGGCGCGGACAGCGTCGAGGCGATCGTGTCCGCCGTGTATCCGACAATTAGCGGGCCGCTGCGGCTCGTGGCCGTCGAGACCGCACACGCGCACGTCAACAAGCTGCGCGTCGAGCGACGGATCGAGGACGACAACGGCCGGCTGCGCGTACGTGGCGTACGTGGGGCAGGGCTTTAGCCCTGCAACGACTGAATGACCGACAACGCCAAAGGCTACCGACATCCCGAGCTGCTGGTGACGCCGCAGGCCCTGTCGGCCGCGCTCGCTGGCGGCGCCAGCCCGCTCCTGTTGGACCTCCGGCCAGCCGAGCAGTATGCCGCGGGCCATCTGCCCGGGGCCGTGCACCTGGACATCTGGGGCATCAGCCTCATCGATACTGACCCCGCGCCGTTGAAGTCGTTTCTGTGGATCATCGAGCACCTGTTTGCGGAGCGTGGCGTCAGCGCGGAGCGCCCCGTGGTGGTGTACGAAGAGACCTCCGGAACACGCGCCGCGCGGGCGTTCTGGTTTCTCGAGTTCTTCGGACACCCGGACGTCCGGGTGCTCGACGGCGGCGTCCGCGCCTGGACGGCCGCCGGGCTTTCCGCTGTCGCTGCAACACGTCGCGCCCACGCCGACGACGTGGAAGGGCAGTCGACGTGCGGAGCTGCTGGCGACGTGGAAAGACGTGCACGATCGCATCGGCGCCGGCGACGCGGCCATTCTCGATACGAGGTCGGACGGCGAGTATTTCGGCACTCTGGTGCGCGCGGCGCGAGGCGGCGCGATTCCAGGTGCGGTTCACCTCGAGTGGACGCGGAACCTCGGTCCCGACGGCGCATTCAAGCCGGCCGCGGATCTGGCATCGATGTTCGCGCAGGCGGGCGTCACGCCGGACCGGGAGGTCGTGCCGTACTGCCAGGGCGGCTACCGCGCCGCGCACTCGTATCTGGCGCTGCGCCTGCTCGGCTATCCGCGCCTGCGCAACTACCTCGGCTCCTGGAAGGAGTGGGGGGACAAGACTGAGCTGCCCATCGAACATCCAGGGCAGCCTTGAAGAATTGCAGATTGCAGATTGCAGATTGCAGATTGACGATTGCAGATTACGGGGACTCTCTTGACCAACAACATCGTCGACTTCATCAACCTTCATCGCGACCGCTACGTCGAGGAGCTCAAGAGCTACCTCGCCATCCCGAGCATCAGCGCGTTGCCGCAGCACCAGGCCGACGTCCGCCGGTGCGCCGAATGGACCACCCAGGAGCTCGAGCGCATCGGCATGCAGAACGTGCGGCTGATCGAGACGCCGGGCAACCCGGTCGTCTACGCCGACTGGCTTGGCGCCGCCGGCGCGCCGACCATGCTGTTTTACGGGCACTACGACGTGCAGCCCGTGGACCCCGTGGACCTCTGGACCTCGCCGCCATTTGACGCCACGGTGCGCGACGGCGAGATCTACGCGCGCGGGTCGGCCGACGACAAGGGCCAGATCTTCATGCACTTCAAGGCCATCGAGGCCTGGCTGAAGCAGCACGGATCGCTTCCGGTCAACATCAAGATCTTCATCGAGGGCGAGGAGGAGGTCGGCAGCAAGCACCTCGATCAGTTCGTGCGCGATCACAAGGAACAGCTCACTGCCGACGTCGTCGTCATCTCGGACTCGCCGATGTTCGATCGCGGCATCCCGTCGATCTGCTACGGCCTGCGAGGGCTGGCGTACTTCCAGATTGACGTCCGAGGCACCAAGAGCGACCTGCACTCGGGTTCCTTCGGTGGCGCCGTGGCCAACCCCGCTTTCGTGCTCGGCCAGATCCTCTCGCAGATGAAAGACAAGGGCGGCCGCGTCAAGATCTCCGGGTTCTACGACGATGTGAGGCCGTTGAGGGAGGAAGAGCGGGAACAGTGGAAGCGGCTGCCGTTCAACGAGAAGAAATACCGCAAGGAGCTCGGAGCGCCCAAGCTGTTTGGGGAAACCGGCTACACGACGCTCGAACGCGTCTGGGCGCGGCCGACCTTCGAAGTCAACGGCCTGCTGGCCGGCTTCACCGGCGAAGGCGCCAAGACCGTCATTCCCGCCACGGCGATGGCCAAGATCAGCATGCGGCTCGTGCCCGATCAGGATCCCGACAAGGTGGCCACGCTGTTTGAGGCATACCTGAAGAAGGTGGCGCCCAGGACGGTGGATGTCACGCTGACGCGCATGCACGGCGGCAAGCCGTGGATGGCCGATTTCGACAACCCCTACGTGCAGGCGGCCGGCCGCGCCATCGAGCAGGGGTTCGGCAAGTCGCCCGTGTTCAACCGGGAAGGCGGCTCGATCCCGGTGGTCTCGACGTTCCAGGAGGTGCTTGGCGTGCCGTCCGTGCTTTTTGGCATCGGCCTGCCCGACGAGAACGCGCACGCGCCCAACGAGAAGCTGGACCTCGGCAACTTCCACGGCGGCGTGATTGCGGCCGCGTACCTTTACGAAGAGCTTGGGAAGCTTCGCTGACCTGATCGATCGGCTCGCGGAGTTCTACGGGCCGTTGCCGTTGCCCCCGGCCGACCCGTTCGGTTTCTACGTCTGGGAGGTCCTCGGCACCCGCACCACCGGGGGCAGGCGCGACACGGCGATGGCCGCGTTGCGCCGAATCCCGGCGCTCACGCCGGATTCGCTCAGGAAGCTCGGGCGCGGCCGCCTCGAGGCCGTTGTCCGGCAATGCGGGCCGTTTGTCGACGAACGGCTGGCGGCACTCGATGCGGGCATCGACGTCTTCCGCCGGCAGCAGCATTTCATCGAACGGCTCGGCGGGCCGTTGCGGCAGGCATGGCTGGCCTCCCGCGACCTGCCGCACCTGGGTCACGCCGGTGCCCTGCGCCTGTTGATGTTTACGGGCGACAGCCAGGTGGTGTCGGTCGATCCGGGCATGGCGCGCGTCGCTACACGAATTGGCATCGCCGAGGCGCGGCCAAACGTGCGCCGCCTGACGCGCGACGTTCGGCGGGCGCTGGACGCCGCTCTGCCGCGCGAGCGTTCGGACAGGCGCCGGGCGGTGCTCTACCTGCACCATCACGCGGAACACAGCTGCGTGGAGTCGTCGCCGCACTGCGGCGTGTGCCCGCTGCTCGAGGGATGCGCCGAGGGTCAGCGCACGGTGGGGCCTAGTTCAACGCCGCCAGCCGCCGGCGCAGGTCCTTGACGTGGCCCCACACCTGCTTGCGCTCGTCCCGCTCGTCCTCGCCGCCTGAGGTCAGCTGGAGCCAGGTTTCCAGATCCCGCAGCGCAGCGGCGTACTCGTGAAGCTGGGAGGCCAGCAGCCCGCGGTCGCGCAGCTCGGTGAGCGCGGCGGGGTCGAGCGCCACGAGCAGTTCGGTGACGGCATGCGCCTGGGCCAGCGACCGCAACCGCAGGTACGCACGCTTCAGGTTCAACAGCATCCGCAGAAGCACGTCGCGCTTGCTGGCGGTGCGGAGCATGCCCGGCTCGAGGGTGGCCTCGGCGCCGAGGTTGGCTCGCAGCAGCCGCGTGCATTCCGCGTCGGTGACGAGCGCGCCGGCGTGAAACGGATCGACGAGCAGCGCGTCGCATTGGCCTGCTCGTCGCTGTCAGGCAGGCAGCGGACCAGGAAATGCCCGGGGAAATTCACGCCTTCGACGACCAGTCCCGCCATTCGCGCGACGTCGATGAACACCACCGCGAGCGTGATCGGGATGCCCATCCGCCGCGACAAGACGTCGTTCAGCAGGCTGTTGCGCGGGTCGTCGTACTGCTCGTGGTTGCCGACGAAGCCGAGTTGCCCGTAGACGAACTCGGTGACAATCCGCAGCCGCGTCCGCCTGGGCGGCGAGCCGCCAAGGCCGATCTCGACGTGATCACGCGCGGTCGTGCCCATCTGCTGAAGCTGCCGCAGAAAGGGCGACGGATCCAGCTCCGGGTAGGCGACGCGAGCCATCAGCAGGGCACAGTGCGGCAGGTTGTCGTCGGGACTGGTCGCCTCGTGCACGAACTCGTCGACCAGACGTGCCTTCACCTAGCGCACTCCAGCGGCATCGGCCCGGTCGCTGGCAGCCAGCGCGTCGAGCCGCTCCAGCGTCACCTGCGAGATGTCGGCGAGCACGCATTCGGCCTCGGCCAGGGTGCTGGCCGGATAGCTGGTCGCCAGCCCAAGAGTTCTCAGCCCGGCGGCACGCGCCGACCGCAACCCCGTCCTCGAATCCTCGATGGCGACGACACGCGAGGGGTCGATCGGCCGCCGGAAACGCCGGGACATCCGCTCGACGGCCGCGGCGTAGGGGTCTGGGGCCGGCTTGCCCCTTGGCGTCTCCCCGGCGGCGATGATGACGGGCACGAGCGCGCGGAGGCCCGCGCCGTCGAGGATCTGCTCGATCTCATGACGCAACGCGCCGGACGCGATCGCGACAGGCACGACGGCGGCGACCTTCGTCACGCAGTCGGCGGCGCCGTCAAACAGCACCTGGCCGTCGCGCGCCAGTCGCAGGAAGATCTCGGTCTTGCGAGCGAGCAGCCCTGCCATCCGGTCACCGGCGACGTCGAGCCCTTTGTCGTGCGCGAGCGCTTCGAACACGCCGATGTCGTCGATGCCGAGGTATCGCTCGTAATACTCGCTCGCCGAAAATGCCAGGCCTTCCTGTGCGAGGAGTGTCTGGTAGACCCGAAGGTGCAAGGGCTCGCTGTTGGCGATCACGCCATCGAAGTCGAAGACCACGCCCTCCAGCGTCACTTCACTTTCTCTCCGGCGCGAATCGGCACCTGCAGGCGGTTGGCCCGAGGGGGATAGGGACAATCGTAGGTCGGATTGTAGTAGCAGTACGGGTTGTACGCGCGGTTGAAGTCGATGAGGTAGATGCCGGTGCGCGTCCGATCGAGGTCCAGGTATCGTCCGGCCGGATACGTCTCGCTGCCGCTGGTCAGATCCATGAACGGCACGAACAGCCGGTTCAGATCGGCCGAGCCCACTTCGACAAACGCGCCCAGCGACAGCGGCTCCCCCCGCACGCTGAACTCGAGCGTGCCGACGTGCCGCATGTTTCGCCGCTGCCCCGTGGACGTCGGCATCTCGATGGTCACGCGCTCGGCCGAAACGCGCAACACGGCGGGAACACGATAGGAGGCCGCCGGCGCGTAGTACGCCAGCGGCAGCAGCGCCTGACGCTTGTCGGCCGGGATCGGCGAGTCCGGCTCGAGGAAGGCCTGGTCTTTTGCCGCGCGGAACGCCTGCACGTCGCGCAGGAAACTCGCCTCGTCATCGGCCGGCGTCGAGCTGCACGCCACCGAGGCAGCGAGGACGCAGCGCGAGCCAGACTCGAGTCACCTCCTCAGGATATGCCACAGAGGCACGGAGATCACAGAGTCGGACCAGTTGGCGACCGAGCTAGGCTCCTCCGGCTACCCCGCGAACACGTACGCGCCGCGCTGCACGGTGGCATCGGCCAGCCGGCGCCGCGCAGCGACGGTGTCGGCCGGCACGGTCTTGAGCAGACGGCGAAGCGCCGCCAGATTTGTCCTGAGCACGTCGCCTTCGGCAATGGCGGCGAGGACCTGTCGAGCCGTCATCTCGATTCGCATGGAGGCGTCGCTGACAAACGTGCGCGCGGCGTCTTCGTGCGACCCCGCATCAGCCGAGCCCGCGGCCGCCTGCGCGCGAAGCACGGCGCTTTCGGCCGCGTAGGTGTCGATGGCCAGGTCGGCCAGCCACAACAGCACTTCCTGTTCGTCCTGCAGCTTGGCGCCGAAGCGCTGCATGGCGGCGCCCAGTCCGAGGAGGGTGACTTTCTTGAACGCCTCGACGGCCTTGGCCTCGGCGCCGAGCGGCCCGCCGTCGGCCGCGTCCAGGCTGGGCGATGCGGGGCTCATGACCTCGTCCATCAGCCGCTTGGCCGCAGGAATCAGCGCCAGCTCGCCCTTGAGCGCCCGCTTCATCAACATCCCCGGGATCAGCAGCCGGTTGATCTCGTTGGTGCCCTCGAAGATCCGGTTCACGCGCGCGTCACGGTAATGGCGCTCGGCCTGATAGTCGCGCACGTACCCGTTGCCGCCGTGAATCTGCACGTTCTCGTCGAGCACGAAGTCCAGCGCTTCGCTGCCGGCGACCTTGGCAATCGATGCCTCGATCGCAAACTCCTCGAGCGCGGAGAGCAGTGCCACGTGACGCTCGGTTCCGGCGGCCGCCATGTGCTGGTCGATCAACCCTGCCGTCCGATACATCAGCGCTTCGAGCGCGTAGGTGCGCGCGGTCATCTCGCCGAGCTTGTGGCGGATGGCGCCAAAGCTCGCGATGGGTTGGCCGAACTGCCGGCGGCTTGCGGCGTACTTCGCGGACTCGCCGATGGCCGTCTTGCATCCGCCCGTGCACATCGCGCCCAGCTTCAAGCGCCCGAAGTTGAGCACGTTGAACGCGACCTTGTGGCCCTTGCCGATCTCCCCGAGCAGGTTGGCGGCCGGCACCGGCACCTCCTGCAAGATGATGGGCGTCGTCGACGAGCCGTGCAGGCCCAGCTTGTGTTCCTCTTTTCCGCTGGTGACGCCGCCAAACGCTCGCTCGACGATGAAGGCGGAGAAGTGCTCGCCATCAACCTTGGCGAAGACGATGACGATGTCGGCAAAGCCCCCGTTGGTGATCCACATCTTCTCGCCCGACAGCGTGAAGCTGCCATCGGGTTGGCGTGTGGCCCTGGCCCTGGCCCCCAGCGCGTCGGAACCCGATCCCGATTCGCTGAGCGCATAAGCGCCAACCAGCTCGCCCGACACCAGTCTCGGCAGGTACCGCTGCTTCTGGTCGTCGGTGCCGAACATCAGGATTGGCAGGATGCAGAGATTGGCCTGCGCGCCGTAGGTCGCGCCAAACGACGCCGACCGGGCCACGTGCTCGGAGACGATCAGCGAGGAGACCTTGTCGAGCTCGACCCCGCCGTACGCCTCGGGCACGTTGACGCCCAGCAGGCCGAGCTCGCCGCAGCGGCGCAGGAGCGCGCGGGCGAGCTCCCAGTCCTTTCGCTCGAGGCGTTCGACCGCCGGCAGCACCTCGGCCGAGGCGAACTCCTCGGTCGTCTGCGCGATGAGGCGATGGTCGTCGGTCCTCCGCTCGGGCGTGAAGGTGCCTGCGGCTGTCGTCGATTCGATCAGCCAGGCTCCGCCGCGTGTCACAGTCGCTGTCGTCATGTTGGCTCCGGCAGGGCTGAAGCCCTGCGCTACATCCGTTCGAAAATTCCCGCCGCCCCCATCCCGCCGCCGACGCACATCGACACCAGGCCGTAGCGCGACCCCCGGCGCCGCATCTCGTAGAGAAGCGACGTCGTCAACTTCGCGCCGGTGCAGCCCAGCGGGTGGCCCAGCGCGATGGCGCCGCCGTTGACGTTGAGTTTGTCCGGGTCGATGGGAAGTTCGGCGAGGCAGGCCAGCACCTGCGCCGCAAAGGCTTCGTTGAGCTCGACCAGGTCGATGTCGTCAAGCGTCAGCCCCGCCGATTTCAGCGCCTTGCGGATCGCGGGAACTGGTCCGATCCCGAATCGCTCCGGCTCGACCCCGGCAGTCTGATACGTGACGAACCGGGCGAGTGGCGCCAGGCCGAGTGCCTTCGCGCGCGCGGCCTCCATCACCAGGAGCGCAGACGCGCCGTCGCTCATCTGCGACGAGTTTCCGGCCGTCACGGTCCCTGCGACGTGGAAGGCCGGCCGCAGTTTCGCCAGCGCCTCGGGCGACGTGTCGCGGCGCGGTCCCTCGTCAACCGAGAACGTCACGGTACGCGTGGCGGGCACGCCGTTGCCGGCTGCGGCGTCGGCCAGGTGGACCGTCAACGGCACGATTTCGTCCGCGAACCGGCCCGCCTCGATGGCGGCGACAGCGCGCTGGTGACTGCGCAAGCGCGTACTCGTCTTGCGCCTGCCGGGAGATCTTTGCCTCGCGTGCGTGGTTTTCTGCCACCAGACCCGTCGTCAAGTACACGTCCGGGTAGCTGTCGACCAGCGAGGGGTTCGGCGCGATCTTGTGGCCGCCCATCGGCACGAGGCTCATCGTCTCGGTGCCGCCGGCGATGATGGACGTGGAGGCGCCGCACATGATTCGCTCGGCGGCATAGGCGATGGCTTGAAGGCCCGACGAGCAGAACCGGTTGACCGTGACCGCCGACGCGCTGACGGGCACACCGGCCCGCAAGCTGGCGATTCGGGCCACGTTCATGCCCTGCTCGGCCTCGGGCATCGCGCAGCCCAGGATGACGTCGTCGATCTCGGCCGGGTCGAGCTGGCTGGCGCGCGTGAGCGCCGCGCGAATCGTCTCGGCCGCCATGTCGTCAGGCCGGGTCGTGCGCAGGGTGCCCGCCGGCGCCTTGCCGATTGCGGTTCGCACTGCCGAAACGATGACTGCGTCTTTCATGGAGTTCTCCACACCGATCGGCAGGGCAAAAGCCCTGCGCACATTGGCACGCCTTGCGGCCCGACCCCAATGCACTGCGCGGCGACCTGTAGCGCAGCCCTTCAGGGCTGCCAATCAGTTCGTCGGCGTCTTGAAATCGGCCAGCAGATCCTCGACCGCATCGCCGACTTCCGAGACCTTGCCGTCAAACAGATGATCGGCGGCGTCGATGACGGCAAGTTCCTTGGGCTCCTGCAGCTGGCCGTAGAACTCGTACATCGCCTTCAGAGGGAACAGCTCGTCGCGCTCGCCATGGATGAGGAACTTCGGCTTCGTGCTCGCCTTGAGCGCCGAGAAGTCGTACATCGAGATGGCGGGCGCGATGCCGATCAGCACCGAGACGCGATTGTCGAGCGCGCCTTCGGTGAGGGCGATCCAGGCGCCGAAGGAAAACCCCGCGGTCCACAGCTCGCTGCCCGGGTAGCGCGCCGCCATGTACTCGAGGCCGGCGCGAAAGTCCTCGCGTTCACCGCGCGCCTCGTCCCACATGCCCTCGCTGGTGCCGACGCCACGAAAGTTGAATCGCAGCACCGAGCAGCCGATGCCCGACAGTGCCTTGGTGGCTCTGTAGACCGCCTTGGTGTGCATCGTCCCGCCCTGCTGCGGGTGCGGATGCGCGAACACGACCGCCGCGCGCAGCTGGGCGCCGCCTGCAAGCCCCGGCTCGTCGAGCGAGCGCCTCGAGCCTGCCTGCGGGTCCACGGAGGTCGTACACCGGAATCTGTGCCATCTAGCCCACCATCCGGGAAGAGCGCGACCGCGTCGCGGCCCGGCGCAGTGCGCGAGACAAACGACGACACGATGGAGGCAAACTCGACCGGGCGTGTCACCGTGCCCATGTGGCCCGTGCGATCGAGGATGACGTGCTCGGTGCCGGGCAGGCAGTCGATGTAGCGACGGGTGAGCTGGACCGGGACCGTGCGATCGAGGCCCGGCTCTCCGGTGATTGCCAGCGCAGGTGCGCGTACCCGCCGGACGTCGGCGAGAAAATCGACCGTGCGGATCAGCTCCATTCGCCGTTTCATGTGCCCCGGCCATGGCGGGGCGGCCATCACGCGTAGCGCCTGCGGCACAAGGCTCAGGCGCGCCCGCAGCGTGGGGAGTGCCGCTCGAAGCTCTGGCGACGCTCGATGGGCGGATGCGAGGGCGAAGACGGGCAGCAGCAGCATCGGCGCCCGCCGGTAGAAGGCGTAGCGCTCGTCAGCCTCGTAGTCCGGCGGCAGGGCAGAGGCCAGCACCAGATGTCGAACTCGCCGTGGGCGAAGCGCTGCATAACGCACCGCAATCAGGCCGCCGTACGACACGCCGCAGAAGTCTGCCGAGTCGACTCCCGCCTCGTCGAGCACCCGATCGATCTGCACGATGAAGTTGTCGAACCCGAGCCGCTCGTCGAACTTGACCCGGCTGCCCCAGTCGCCGGCCAGCGTGAAGCTGAGCACGCGAAACGTGCGCGCCAACGCGTTCACGGTGGGACGCATCCATTCCCACCGGCCCTGCAGGCCGGGGATGAGCACGAGCGGAGGTCCGTTTCCGACGTCGATCATGGTGTCGAAGCTAATTCCTGAGTGGCTTTCCCGTCTTCAACGTGTGCGCGATTCTCTCGAGTGTCTTCTGCTCGCCGCACAGGCTCACAAACGCCTCTCGTTCCAGGTCGAGCATGTGCTGTTCGCTCACCGTCGTCGCATGCGGCAGCGCGCCGCCGCTGAGAATCCCGGCGAGCTTGCGGCCAATCGAGCGCGTCGTGATCGCTGATGCGACCGGCGCGCCATGCCAGGTGAACGCCGAGCGCAAGCGCGGCGCGGACACCCTCGCCTCCGACGCGGATTGCGGGTCGCGGTTGTGGTGCCTGATAACCCTCTCGAGCACGTTCCAGCGCCTTCTGCTTGGCGTCCCATAGCAGGCGCTCGCGGTTCATCGAGATGCCGTCGACGCCGCGCAGGTATCCGATGCTCCTCGCGTCGGTGGCGCTGGTGGCGACCTTCGCGAACCCGATGGTCTCGAAGACGCGCTGGCTGGCGGGCAGCAGATCGGCTTGTGGCGCCAATGCCTCGACCGCGCGCGCCAGCATCTCCTTTGTGCCGCCGCCGGCCGGGATCAGACCGACGCCGACCTCCACCAGGCCGATGTAGGTCTCGGCGGCCGCCTGGACGCGGTCGCCGTGCAGCGCCACTTCGCAGCCGCCGCCCAGGGCGAGGCCCGCCGGAGCGACGACGACCGGCACCTTCGCGAAGCGCAGCGCGGATGTCGCGCCCTGGAAGGCGCGCACCATCAGGTCGATCTCGTCCCAGTTGCCTTCCTGCGCTTCGAGCAACAGCAGCATCACGTTGGCGCCAGCCGAGAAGTTCGGCGCGTCGTTGCCGACGACCAGCGCCTGGAAGTTGCGCTCCGCCTCGGCGACACCCGCGTTGATCATCTGGATCGTGTCGCCGCCGATCGCGTTCATCTTCGAGTGGAACTCGACGGCCAGGACTCCGTCGCCCAGGTCCACCAGGCTGGCGCCGGCGTTGCGCTTGACGACGCGCTCGCGCTCCCTGGCCGTGCGAAGAATCTGCAGGTCCATGCCCGCGGGAGGCACGGTGCCCTGGCGGATGCGATTGCGGCCAGCCGACATCGCCTCGGCGAGCAGCGTCGGCACCTCCGCGTCCGGCCCGGCCGACTGCCGCCATGCCTCGACCACCTCGGCGACGCCGATGGCGTCGATGAGCTCGAACGGCCCCAGTTCCCAGCCGAAGCCCCACTGCAACACGCGGTCGACGTCATCGATCGAGTGCGCGATCTCGGCGGAGACCCTCGCGGTGTAAACGAGCGTCGGGGCCAGCGTCCGTCGCAGGAACTCGCCGACCCGGTCGGGGCCGCCAAAGAGCGTCCGCACGCGCTCCCGCATGTCGTCGATCGACCTGGCGGCCTCGAGGGCGCCAAGCCTCACCGTCTGCGCGGGCCGATACTCGAAGGTCGCCGGGTCGAGCGCGAGAATCTCTGATTCCCCGGCAGGCGTTCTTGACGCGCTTGTAGAAGCCCTGGCCGGCCTTCTCGCCGACCCAGCCCTTCTCGATCAATCGCGCCAGAAGGGGCGGCACGGCGAAGGCATCGCGCGCGCTCTCGGGCAGCCGGTCGTACAGGTTGCGCACAACCAGCGCCAGCACATCGAGCCCCGCGATGTCCATCGTCCTGAACGTCGCGCTCTTCGGACGTCCCAGGGCCGGCCCGGTGATCGCGTCGATCTCCTCGACGCTGTAGCCGCCCTCGGCCAGCACGTCGACCATCCGCATCACGCCGTAGAGCGCGATGTGGTTGGCGATGAAGTTCGGCGTGTCCTTCGCGACGACGACGCCTTTGCCCAGCCGATGGTCCGCAAACCAGCGCACCGCCTCGACGACTGCTGCGTCGGTCTCGGCGGTTGGGATCACTTCAAGCAGCCGAAGGTAGCGGGGCGGGTTGAAGAAGTGGGTGCCCAGCCAGTGCCGGCGAAAGTCGTCGGACCGTCCCTCGGCGAGCGCGGCAATGGGGATGCCTGACGTGTTCGAGCTGACGATCAATCCCGGGCGCCGTGCCGCATCGACGCGCGCCAGCAGATCGCGCTTGATGTCGAGGCGTTCGACCACGGCCTCGAGGATCCAGTCCGCCTCCCGGACGCGCTCCGAGGTCCGTGTCGAAGCCGCCGGTGCGGATGAGCGCGAGCGCATCCGGTCCGAACAGCGGGTCCGGCTTCAGCTTTCGTGCGCGGTCCAGGCCTTCGCGTGCCGTCCTGGCGTCCAGGTCCAGCAGCAGCGCCGGCACGCCGGCATTGGCGAAGTGCGCGGCTATCTGGGCGCCCATGGTGCCCGCGCCCAACACGGCCACCGTCGAGACGCGTGGCGCGCGGACGGCAACCACCGGAGCCGATGAAGGAGAGGCGTGCGTCATGGCAGTGAGGTCCGTCTTGCCTTGCGAGGCGTGGCAACCGCGCCCAGCCCGGTCACGAAGACATCGATGACGGCGTCGGCGTCCGACACCAGGTCGTACTTCCGCTCGGAGAGCACCCAGTTTGTCGCCATCTCGTCGAGCGCCCCGAAGAGCATCTTGGCGACCAGTGTCGGACTGGGACGACTGCGGAACCGGCCCTGTTTCTGCCCGTCTGTGACGACGTCGCGGATCAAGCCGAGGTAGTCGCGCAGCCCGGTCGCCGAAAAGCGCGCCATGAACTTCGTCGTCTGGCGAAGCTCCACCTGAAAGACGACGGCGAGGTCACGGTCGGCGCCCAGCCTGGCCAGGTGGAGTCGCGCGATGCGTCGAAGGCGTGCCTCGGGGTCCGTGAGGGCGGCAAGCGCCTGGCGGCCCTCGGCGATGGCCGAAGCCATGGTCTTCTCGAAGATCGAGATGAGCAGGTCGTCCTTGCTTCTGAAGTAGAGGTAGACCGTCCCGGCGGCCACGCCGGCTTCGCGCGCGACATCGGCGACCTGCGCGCCGAAGAAGCCGTGACGCGCGAACACCTGCGTCGCGGCGGCCAGGATGCGGTCGCGCTTGTCGCCGCGCGCGGCGGGGCGCGACAGGCGGACGGGGCGGCGGGCGAGGGCGCGGGCGGTGGCGGGCATGACTGGGAGGCTACTGAATGACCATTCATTCATAGCGCGGCCGGCCTGCCCGTGTCAACTGAAGCGGCCTGTCGTCCCTGAGGTCCCGCTAGGATTTCGGTCGCCGTCGAACCAACGCGGAGACAGTCTCGAAGCGGTACCCCGGGCGGTCAGCGCCGGCAGGATATTCTCGAGAGTCCGGAGGGTCTCGGCTCCGAGAGGATCGTGCAACCCGATTATCGACCCCGGCCGCACCTGGCCGAGGATTGCTGCGGTCATGACTGCCGCTGGCGGCCGCTTCCACTCCTCGGGATCCACATCCCCGAGGACACTCAGCTTCTTCATCTGCACGAGCACGTACGGCAGGACGACGAACTTCGAGGCGTGCGGCGGACGGAAGTGAATCTGGCCGGATACGCCGATGCCTCGCAGCAGCGCATCGGTCCGCTCGATCTCGTCGCGCACGCGCCGCGGCGACATGAATACAAGCTTGGGGTGAGAATACGAGTGGTTGCCGATCTCATGCCCGCGACGCAGGACGTCCCTGGCAACCGCCGGGTAGCGCTCGACGTTTCGACCCATCATGAAGAAGGTCGCCTTCACCTGATGTTGTTCGAGGACCGACAGCACTTTCGGCGTGTGCATGGGGTCCGGACCGTCGTCAAAGGTGAGCGCGACCACCCGCTCGTCGGTATCGACGCGCGCGACATAGTCGCCGAACAGCTGAAACGTCGAAGAGTTCACGATCTCGCGCAGGCCAACGGCAGTAATGGCGACCAGCGCCAGCGCCATCGCGCCGCGTCGAGCCGTGATTTTCAGTCGTGGCGCCATCGCTCATCCAAGTCTGAGCCATCGCTCACAGCTACCGCCACCGGGTCAGAATCGTCTCCCGGTCGAACAGCATCACACCCAGCATCAGCAGCAGGCCCCACACGACGGCCAGGCCGGCCAGCAGAAGCAGCGTCATCCCCGTCGTCAGCACGAAGATGCCCGTCATCTGTGCCATGAAGAGGCCCGTCAGCGGCAGAATCAGGAGCGCGCCGAACTGCTGCGCGGTGCGCGGATCGTTGACGCGCGCCGAGACCAGAACGCCGACCTGCAGCGCGACCAGCGATGCCATTGGCCCCAGGCCGAAGACCAGCAGCAGCGTGCGAGGCGTGATCATCGCGCCGAGCACACCGGGCTCGGCGAGTATGCCGATGCCGGTCAGGTAGACGGCAAACGTGAAGAGCATCACGGCCAGCGAAGGGATCAGCGCGCCGATGACCTTGCCGACCAGCAACTCGAAGGTCGTGAGCGGCGTGGCCAGAAGCGGCTCCAGCGATCGCCCGAGCTTCTCGCCCACGAGGCTGTGTCCGGCGAAGGTGATGGCCCCGGTCACGGGCACGAGCAGCAGCAAGGTCAGAAAGCGGTGAAACACGAACGCCTGCACCGCGGATTCATCCGGCAGGCTCAGCGCGCGCGGCAGCTCCTCGCCGGCCTTGGCCAGGGCCTGCACGAGATCGGCATCGGACGAGAGCTGATCGCCGGTGATGCGAGGCACGGCGAGCCCGATGAAAAAGGGCAGCACCATCGACACCAACGCGACAGCCAGCGACGGGCAACAACGCCGACTTGTTGCGCGCCAGCTCGGCGAGCTCCTTGCCGACCAGCGCCGTCACTCGTGCTGGCACCATCATCTCGCCTCGGACTCGGCAGGCTCGCTGCCCTCGACCAGCGTGAAATACACGTCCTCGAGCGGCGCATCTTCGGTCGTCACTTCCACCACCGCCGCTCCCGACATCACCAGCGCACGCACGACGCCGGGCATGGCCCTGGTCAGATCGTCGAGCGCGAAGCGCAACGTGTTGCCCTCGACGACGACGTCGCGGCCGCCGGAGGCCGCGATGACCTGGGCGTACGCGGGCGCCTCAGCCGCCACCCGCACGAGCGCGCGGCTGCCGAACAGGCGCTGCCTGAGGTCGGCCGGGCTGGCGACGGCGAGAAACCGGCCGCGCAGCACGCCCACGCGGTCGGCCAGACGCTCGGCCTCGTACAGGTTGTGTGTCGACAGCACCACCGCGTGCCCTCGCGCCCTCAAGTCGAGCACGAGGTCGCGGACCAGGCGCGCGCTTTGCGGATCGAGCCCCGACGTGGGTTCGTCGAGAAGCACTACTGGTGGCTCGTGCAGCAAGGCCCTGGCCAGGGCGACTCGCTGCTTCAGGCCTTTCGATAGCTCGGCGCACAAGCTGTCGCGGCGATCGTCGAGTTCAAACCGTTCGATCGCCTGTGTCACGGTCCCCGACGGATCGGACAGCTGGTGCAGGCGCGCGTAGACCATCAGGTTCTGCCGCACGGTGAGCCGATCCCACAGTCCTGGAGCCTCGGTGAGAAACCCGATGCGCGCCCTCACCTGGTCTATGGTCTCGCGCGACAGGCGTATGCCGGCGACCGTCGCGTCGCCGCTGGTGGGCGCCAGCAACCCGGCCAGCATGCGCAAGGTGGTCGTCTTGCCAGCGCCATTGGGGCCGAGGAGCCCGAAGATCTCTCCCGGTTTCACATCGAACGTGGCGTCTTCGACGGCGATGCGCGAGCCGAAGCTCCGCGTCAGGTGCGAGGCGGCAATCATCGGCGGCCCCGCAGCGCCAGCGTCGCCAGGAACCCCAGCGTCGAGGCGGCAAGGCCGCAGGCGGGCGCGGGAAGGCCGGCCAGTCTTGCGCCCGGGACGCCGAAGGCGACCGTCGCCCAGGCCGCCAGGCCCACGCCCATCGCGACGAGTCCTTCGGGCTGCCCACCACGCGTGGTGACGAGCGATGCCGCGACGGGCACGAACAGCGTCGCGGTGACGACGCCGTAAAAAATCGTCAAGCGCGTCGACGACCGTGGGGATCACGATCGCCATGCCCACGCCGGCGGCGCCGGCAACGACAGCCGCGAGCCGCGCAACCCTCAGGACCTGCGTGTCGGTGGCTTCCGGCGCGACGAACCGGCGATAGAGATCCTGCGACGACGAGGTCGACAACATGAAGAGCACGGCGTCGGCCGAGCTGATCTCGGCCGCGAGCACGCCGGCCAGCGTGAGCGCGCCGATGATTGGCGGCAGGTCAATCGCCAGCAGCGTCGGCAACGCCAGGTCTGGATGAGGCAGGTCCGGATGGAGCACACGAGCGACCATGCCGAGCACCGCCGGACAGATCGCAAACAGCAGAAGCCCCACCGCGTTGCGCCGACGCCGATGCGCACGGCGCGGGCGCTGTCTGCGCCGTAGGCCTTCTGCACCAGGCCCGGCGAGACGATGAACGCCGGCACCAGCAGCACCAGCGTGGACAGCCAGTGGCCCGGTGGCCCCGTGAACGTCATGAACGACGAAGGCACGTCCCTGGCGGTCGCAAGACCGCCCCAGCCGCCCACAATCGCCAGGGCGAAGAGCACGGCGAGCGCAAACCCCGTGAGCTTCACCGCCAGCTGCACGAGGTTGACCCAGGCAGAGCTGAGCAGGCCGCCGGCGACGAAGTAGACGAGCACGATGCAGCCAGCGGCGACGGCGCCGACCCATCGAGGCCAGTCGAGCACAACCTGCAGAATCGTCGAGGCGCCCAGCAACTGCCCGGCCAGGATCGACAGCGACACGAGCCAGATGACCACGCTGGCCGCACCGCGCATCACACGCCCGTAGCGCCACTCGAGGAAATCGCCGAAGGTGAGGAATCCGCGGTCGCGCGCCCATTGCCACAGCCGGGGCCCTGCCCACAGCGCAAGCGCAATCGAGCCAATCCCGGCCGACGCGTTCCACCACCACGCCCCCAGGCCGATTCGGTACCCGATGCTCGCGGCGCCCACCGTGGAGCCTGCCCCGATGTTGGCGGCCAGAAACGTCGCGAAGACCAGCAGCGGTGGAAGGCGCCGCCCGGCCACGAAGAAATCGGACGCGCCACGCACGCGCCGCCCGATCCACAGGCCGACGCCGAGCTGCAGCGCGACGAAGGCGGCAAGCAACCAGATTGTGACCGTCATCCGCGCCTAGCGGGCCAGTTCGCTTGCGGCCGGCAGGTTCGGCAACCCGCGGGCGGACTTGACGGCCCTGACGATGGCCTGCGCCGTCACGTCGGCGGCGAGCGATCCGACCAGCAGCATGTTCGGCGGCGCGCTGTGGGTACCGGTCGCCAGCGCGAACACGGTGTCGCCGTCCACCTGCGTGTGGATCGGGTAGATGGCTCGGGCGAAGCCGTCGTGGGCCATCTGCGCGACCTTGGTGGCCTGTGTCTTGGTGAGCGCCGCGTTGGTGGCGACGACGGCCAGCGTGGTCTGCTCGCCCGGCTTGCCCGGATTCCCGCAGCCCGGCGCGCAGCAGGCGTCGCGCATCGGCAAACTCCCCGTCGTCGGCACGCGCGCCGGCAACGATCTGTCCCGTTGCCGGATCCACGACGTCGCCGACGCTGTTGACGACGACCAGCGCCGCGACGATCAGACCGGAGTCGAGCTCCACGGCCGCCGAGCCGACGCCGCCCTTCATCGCGTGCGCCATCCCGCGCAGCTTGCCGACCGTCGCGCCGGCGCCGGCGCCGATGCTGCCTTCGGCCACTCGCAGGTTGGTCGCGGCGGAAGCCGCGCGGTACCCGCAATCGGCGGTCGGCCGAATGGACGGATCGCCCACACCGAGGTCGAACAGGATGGCGGCAGGGACGATGGGCACGCGGGCGCCGCCGAAGGCAAAGCCGATCTTGTGCTCCTCGAGCCAGCGCATCACGCCGCTGGCCGCGTCGAGGCCGAACGCGCTTCCGCCCGACAGCACGATCGCGTGCACCTTGTCGACGACGTTCTCGGGCGCGAGCAGCTCCGTGTCGCGTGTGCCAGGAGCGGCGCCGCGCACGTCCACTCCCGCGACCACGCCGTCGCCGGCGAGCACCACGGTGCAGCCCGTTGGGCGCTCGGTCAGGGTGAAGTGGCCGACCTTGAGACCGGAGACGGCCGTGAGCGTGGCGTTGTTAGGCGGCCGTCGGCGCTTGATCGGCCATCGCCGCGAGACGGCCACATGCGAGCATTCCAAGCCCGACACAGGCGGCGCCGAGCAAGCGGTGGCGTCTCACCTCAGTTCACCAGCCCGCCTGAATCCGGCGGGGCCACAAAGGGCACCGGCGAGGCGTGGTGCAGCACCAATCGCCAGTCGCCGTCGTGCCGCACGAAGATGTTGGTCGCATGCGCGGCCGACGTCGTCATGCGCCCGTCGATGGTCGAGGCCAGGCGCTCGGTGCACGACACCCAGGCGATGTCGCCGACCAGGTGCACTTTCACGTCGGTTGCGGCCACCATCACCGTGCTCGCGCCGGTGAAGAGCAACGCCCAGCTGTCGCGCACTTCGTCCCAGCTGCGCAACGCGACGCCGCCCGGATGCACGCACTCGGCCCAGTCGGCGGGAAACCAGAGCCGCTCCATCGCGGGCAGGTCTCGATTGGTGAGCGCGTCGTAGAAGGCTTCATTGGCCGAGGCCACTGCCTGCTGCTCGGAGGTCACGGAAGAATCGTATCACCCGGCATTGCCGATTGCGGATTGCCGGTAGCGGTCTTGCACGCGCGTCTTCACGGGCGGAACACGTAGCAGCCCGGGGTGACCAGCAGCCTGCCGTCCGGCGTGAAGAAGAGGCTGGTCGGCGTCAGCAGGCCCGCGCCGCGCAACTGGACCGTGCGCACCTTCTCGCCGTCGGCGTCGTACACGTAGGTGAAGGGCACCGTGAAGCTGATCCAGAGCTGCCCGCTCGGGATCGACCGTCGCCACGCGGACGACGGGGCGGACGATCGGGATCTCCCTGGCGGTCCGGCCCGGACGCTCGGGCCACGTCGTGGGTTGCGACTGCACCAGCGCGTCGAGCTCGCGTCCCTGGATCGCACGTTCGAACAGCAGCGTGCCGGCCGCGTCGTACTTGCGAAAGCGAGGCTCGCCCGCCTGAAAGACGAAGTAGAAGCCGCCGCCGGGAATCGGAACGGGCAGCCCGGCGTTGAACGCCAGGCGCAGTTGCTCGTCGCCGTCGTGCGCGGTTGGCCGCAATGTCCCGACGCTTCTCAACGCGCGGCCGCGGATGTCGTATTCGCTGAAAAGCGCGCCAGTCTCGGGTTGATTCAGCAGCACCGTGCGCTGGGCGGTGAAGCGCATGGAACTGGCGCCGTTGAGGACGGCGCCGTCGAATCGCACGCGAGCGTCAGGCCGCGTCGGCAGCAGGAAAGCCGACAGCCGGCTGCCGCTGGAGGTGAACACCTGGACGCGCTCGGCGGCGCCCGGGGCGTCGGCGACGGCGAATTCGCCCTCCCCGAGATCGAAGCCGAAGGGCCGCAGGATCCGGCCGGGTTCGTGACCGATGGCCACCAGCGGCGTGACGGCCGTCATCGCGGCGTCGATGCTCGACACGGTGTGGCCACGCCGATCGAAGACGAAGTACTGCCCGTCGGGGGACTGCTGGAAGGCCGCTGGCTCGCCGAAACGGCCTACGAGGTGGGGCGGCAACCCGACGACCGGTTGCAGCGTCTCCGGCTGGCCGCCGAGTGGCGGTAACGCGGGCCTCCGCGCCCAGGCTGGCCGCCAGAAGCAGGCCCGCCGCCGCCTCGTGCAGAGGCCGCCCGCCGATCAGGTACAATTTTCTGCTCAGCACGGTTTTTCGCGCCCCCCGGGCGCCGCCCTGGATCCCCAGCCGGGTCTCGTGGGTACTCGCAGCCGGTGTGGCAGTTCCCCAGGAGCCCTTTAGGTGAGATCGAGCGGCGGGTTCAGTGTGCGAGGACTGGTCGTAGTGTGCGCGCTCCTCGCGCCGATCGCTACCGGATGCGGCGGGTCCGACGGACCGAGCCCTCCTCCGACCCCACTACCACCGACGATCACCTGTCCCGCCAATAGTCAGACGCCGGCCATTGGCGGCCAGCCAACCCCGGTCAACTACGACGTGCCCGTCGCGCAAAACGGGCAGGCACCGGTCACCGTCGCCTGCACGCCGGCGTCGGGATCGGCGTTTGCGATCGGCGACACCAGCGTCACGTGCACCGCGACCGACGCGCTGGCACGCGCCGGCACCTGCGCCTTCATCGTGTCCGTCACGGCCGTTCCGCAGATCTCGGTCACGAAGATCGTCGCCTACGGCGACAGTCTTACTGAAGGCGTCACGTCGCCGGACTCGACGATGCTGCTGGTGAACCTGCCGGACTCGTATCCGATGAAGCTGCAGGGGTTGATGTCGGCACGATACACCGACCAGGCCGTCGAAGTGTTCAACGAGGGCTGTTCGGGTGAGTTCGCCAACGCGTCGTCGCGAAATTGCGCAGGCGGCGTCAAGCGCCTGCCCGGAGTGCTCGACCGCGACAAACCGCAGCTCCTGCTGCTCATGCACGGCGCCAACGACCTCAACAACGACCGGCCGATCTCCGGCGTCATCGGCGCCCTGGAGCAGATGATCGGCGAGGCGCAGCGGCGTGGCGTCGTCGGTCATCGTGGCGTCGCTGCCGCCGCAGAACCCGGAGGGCAGCCGGGGCAACGGCGCAGAAGAGCTGCCCGAGTTCAGCCGCCAGGTTGGACGGCTGGCCGCAGACGAGGGCGTCGTCTTCCTCGACCTCTTCAATCTGATGGGCACGTACGTCGGCTACATCGGCATGGACGGCCTGCACCCCACCCCCACCGGGTATCAGAAGATCGCGGAATTGTGGCAGGAAGAAATTCAGCGCCAGTTCGAGGTCACCGGCGGCCCACCGAACACGTTGCGGTTCACACGGACGGTAGGGGCGGGTTTCAAACCCGGCCCACCTGTGAACCCGTGAACCCGTGAACCCGTGAACCTGTGAACCCGTGAACCTGTGGTTCTAGTACCTGCACACGTCGCGGATGGCGTTGAGCACGTCGGCCGACTGCGGAAGGATCTCTTCCTCCAGGTCCGGCGCGTACGCCACGGGACAATCGAGCGCGGCGACACGCCGGATCGGTGCGTCCAGGTAGTGAAACAGTTCGTCGGCCGCGCGCGCCGCGATCTCGGCGCCGAACCCGCACGTCAACTGATCCTCGTGCGCGACAATCACGCGGTTGGTCTTCTTCACCAGCGCGCTGATGCCTGCCCAGTCGTACGGGACGATCGTGCGCAGATCGAAGACCGCGACGCTCAGCCCTTCCTTTTCTGCCTGCTGGGCCGCCAGCAGCGTGCGCTGCACCAGAGCGCCCCAGGTGACGACGACGACGTCGGTGCCCTCACGCCGCAGCGCGCCCTTGCCAAACGGCAGCATGAAGTTCGGACCGGGATACTCGGCCTTGTTGTAGGTCTGCCGGTACAGGTGCTTGTGCTCGAGGAACAGCACCGGGTCGTCGCAGCGGATCGAGGTGCGCAGCAGGCCCGCGGCGTCCTGAGCCGTCGAGGGGTACACCACGCGGATGCCGGGGCAGTGCGCGAAGATGCTCTCGCCCGACTGGCTGTGGTACGGCGCGCCGCCGCGCAGGTAGCCGCCGATCGGCGCGCGGATCACCATCGGGCACGACCACGTATTGCCCGAGCGATAGCGCAGCATCGTGACCTCGTCGCGGATCTGCATCATCGCCGGCCAGATGTAGTCGAAAAACTGGATCTCGACGACCGGCTTGATGCCGCGCGTGGCCATGCCGAAGGCGCGGCCGACGATGTTGGCTTCGGCCAGCGGCGAGTTGAACACCCGCACGCCGCCGAAGCGGCGCTGCAGGCCGTGGGTCACCTTGAACACGCCGCCTTTGCCCGACACTTCCGCCAGCGCGTCCTCGCGGCTGCAATCGGCCACGTCCTCGCCGAAGACGACGATGCGGGGGTTGTGCGCCATCTCGTCGCGGAGCGTGGCGTTGATGGCGCTCACCATCGTGTCGGGCTTGCCCTGCGGCTCGGCCGGCACATCGAAGGCGGCCGAGGCCGGATCGACGTCGGGAGAGAACACCCAGTCGGCGGCCGTATGCCGGGCGGGCTTCTCGGCTGCCAGCGCCTGAGCCGTCGCCTCGGCAATCTCGCGGTCGACGTCGGCCAGGATGGCCGCGAGGTCGTCCTCCGTTGCCAGGCCTTCGGCCACCAGCAGCGCGCGCATCCGCACGAGCGGATCGCGCCCCGCCTCGTCGGCCCGCTCGGCGGCCGTCTTGTAAAGTCGCTCGTCGTCGGACAGCGAGTGCGAGTAGGGCCGGGTGACCCTGGCGTGGACCAGCGCCGGGCCCTGCCGCTCGCGTGCCCACTGGACGGCGTCCTGAAGGGCAGCGTGGCTGGCGATGAAGTCGCAGCCGTCCACGCGCAGGACCTTGAGGTGCGGGAAACGCTCCACGAGGCGCGAGATGTCGCCGCCCGGCGTCTGTGCCTCCACGGGCACCGAGATCGCGTAGCCGTTGTCCTCGATCAGATAGACGACCGGCAGGCGCTTCTGCGACGCCGTGTTGAGCGACTCCCAGAACTCACCTTCGCTGGTCGCGCCGTCCCCGAGCGAGCAGAACACGACCTCGTCGGCCTGAAAGTGCTCGTCGCGGTCGGCGATCGCGTCGATCTGCTGGTAGAGCAGGCCGGCTTCGGCGACACCCACCGCCTGCAGACACTGCGTGCCAGTGGGGCTGCCACCAGAGACGATGTGGAGCGAGCGGCTGCTCCAGTGCGAGGGCATCTGGCGGCCGTGGCTGGCCGGGTCGTCCTTGGCGCCGACGGCCTGCAGCAGCATGTCGAGCGGCGTCACGCCCAGCGCCAGGCACAACGCCCGGTCGCGGTAGTACGGCACGAACCAGTCGTACCCGCTGCGGAACGTCATGCCGGAGGCGACCAGCACCGCTTCATGGCCGGCGCCGCTGATCTGAAAGAAGATCTGGCTCTGGTTCTTGAGCTGAATTTCCTTGTCGTCCAGCCGGCGAGACAGGAGCATCACGCGATAGGCGTGACGCAAATCGTCAGCGGAGAGTTCTCCGGCGGTGCGGGTGCTCGATGGCGACGACACGCGAACGGCAGGCGATCGGTGGCGGCTGGCCGAAGCCTTCATCGATTACGAAGTATACCATCCGGCCGGTGCTATACTCCTCGGTCTTTCTCGCCTGTTACTCGCCCCGGAGCCCTTGATGCGTCAATCACTTACAGTCGTCGTGCTCGCTGCGCTCGTCGCCATGGCCCACCCTGCCTCCGCGCAGCGGTCGACCCTGATTCCCGCAACGGTACAAGACGCCCTCGTCAACGAGATCTCGGGCGACATCAGCTTCGAGCACATCCGCTGGTTCACGCACTATCACCGCCCCATGGGCGGCGGAGAGGGTTTCGAAGCGGTCGCCAAGTACGTCGAACAGAAGGCGCGCGAGTACGGGCTCGAGGACGTGCGTGTCATCCGCCAGAAGAGCCGCACGCCCAGCTGGTCGCCGCGGCTGGGAGAGCTGACGCTGATCGAGCCTTACGTGCGGCGTCTCGCTTTCACGCCGGAGGTCGCGCTGTCGCTCGCCGACTACAGCCGGCCGACCGAACTGGCAGGCGCGGAACTGATAGACGTCGGCGCAGGGACGGCCGAGGCCGACTATGCGGGCAGAGACGTCGCCGGCAAAGTGGTGCTGGCAACCGGATCACCTGCGACGGTCATGAACGAAGCCGTCTGGAAGCGTGGCGCGCTTGGCGTCGTCTACTTCACGACGCAGCGCCGCGATCAGCAGGACCAGGTGCCGTGGACGCGGATTCCCGTTCAGAACCCGGAGAAGACAAAGGAAGGCACGTTTGCGTTCGTGCTCTCGCAGCGCGAAGGACTGCGGCTGCGCGGAGAACTGGCAGCCGCAAAGACCCCGTACAAGGTGAAGGGGCGCGTCGACTCAGCGTTTCACGAGCCCTCCTCGCAAGCCATCGTCGAGGCGGTCATCAAGGGCACGACGATCCACGACCAGGACATCGTCCTGACCGGGCACCTTCAGGAGGAACGCTTCTCGGCCAACGACGATGCCAGCGGGTGCGCGAACGTGCTCGAGATCGCGCGCGCGATGAAGCGGATGATTGACGACGGACGGCTGCCGCGCCCGCGGCGCGACATCCGGTTCTGGTGGGTGGATGAGATCAGCGCCCCCGAGCAGTATTTCGCGGACCAGCCGGCGGAGCGCGCGCAGTTTCTGGCCAACATCAACCAGGACATGGTCGGCGCGAAGCAGTCAGCGGGGAGCCGCGTGCAGTTTGTCACGCGTCCGCCCGCCAGTCGCGCCAGTTTCCTGGGCGACATCGTCGAGTCGATCGTCGAGGCCCTGGTGCAGGGGAATACCGCGTACCTGTCGGCCGGTCAGGCGCGCCAGTCGCTCCAGACCGGGGCCAGCCCGTCGGGCGGAAGCGTCGCCACCGATGAGCAGCAGTACCTCGAATGCCGTCCTGGCCCGGCTGGGCACGCGCGAGCGCTACGACGCCCGCGTGGTCGCGTTCCACAACAACACCGACCACCAGGTCTTCAACATGCCGACGATCGGCATCCCCGGCGTGACGTTCACCAACTGGCCAGACGACTACATCCATTCGACCGATGACGACCTCTGGCAGATGGACGCCACGCAGCTGAAGCGCAACGCCGTGGCGGTGGCCTCGGCGGCATGGGTGCTGGCCAACGCCGGAGACGGCGACGCGTATGCGCTGGCTGGCGAGATCGTCGGACGAGGGCTGGCGCGCATCGGACGCGACACCGCGACGGCGCTCGCGCTGGCGCGCTCGTCTCCGAGCCCGGATATGCGGCAACGGGCGCTGATGCTGGTGCGTGAGAGCGCGATCGCGCGAGCAGCGGACCCTCGCCTCGCTGCGCCGTCTCACGCCCGGAGCCGGGGCCTCGGTGGTAGCCGCGGCGCTCAAGCAATTGCCGACGCCCGAAGCCGCCGAGGCTCGGCTGCGGGCGCTGCTCGAACCCGCCGCCTCCGCCGAGGCGACGGCGGCCAAGGCCTCCGCCGTCTCATCGCCGGCTCAGGCGGCAGGGACCCGTGTGCCTGCGCTCGTCGACGACGTTCAGGGCTATCTCGACAAGCGCGACAAACTGGAGCGGCCGCGCGGGTTACATCCGCTGATGGCGTACGAGGTGCTGAACTTCGTGGACGGAACGCGGTCCTATGCCGACATCTATCGAGCCGTTTCGGCCGAGGCCGACGCCGCAGGGTCGTGGTACTACGGCGTGGTGACAGCCGAGGACGTCACGGCGTATCTGGATTCAGCGGTCAAGGCGGGGATTGTCACGGTCGTCGAGCGATGACGACGATGACAATCACGAAGGCGCGAAGGTCACGAAGGCACGAAGACGCATAGGATCTCGCCATCCGTCGTCGTGCCATCGTGGCTTCATCGTGACCATCGTGATTGTGTGAGGGGTGTATGCCTGACGTACGACTCCACCGGTGGGACGAAATCGCCCTCGAGAAGGTCACGGAAGTCATCTCCCGCAAGCTGGTGACCGGCGAGCGCGAGATGCTGACGCAGATTTACCTGAAGCGCGGCGCGCTCGTGCCCATGCACAAGCACGAGAGCGAGCAGATGACCTACGTCCTGCAAGGCGGGCTGAAGTTCCTCGTCGGCGGCGAGGAAGTGATCGTGCGCGAAGGCGAAGTGCTGGTCATCCCTTCGTGGGTCGAGCACCAGGTCGAAGCGCTCGACGACACGCTGACGCTCGACATCTTCAGCCCGATCCGGCAGGACTGGCTGGACGGCACCGACGACTACTTCAGAAGGTAGCGTCTAGTGAATCCGCCGGTCCCAGTCGTCGGAGCGGCCGCCGGTGACCACGTCGAACTTCTTGCGCATCCGGGCGATCTTCCAGCGCAGATAGCGATACTTCAGTTCGGCCACCGGGTTCCAGCGCAGCATCCGACGACCGCGCAGGTAGAAGTAGCCGACGACGAGGCCGCCCAGGTGCGCCGCGTGCGAGATGCCGCCTGGCTGGTTGCTGACCGACGAGAGGAAGGCAATGGCGCCGACGATCATCACGAAGTACTTCGCCGGTATCTGGAAGAGGAAGTACAGATAGATCGGGCGATTCGGAAACGACAGGCCGTAGGCGAGCAGCAAACCGTAGATCGCACCGCTGGCGCCGATGGTCACCGACTCGTAGATCCGATCTGACCACGGCAACGGCAGCAGCGAGATGCCGACGGTGATGAGCGCGGCGCCGATGCCCGTGACGGCGTAATACCGCACGAAGAACGGCGTCCCCCACATCCGTTCGAGCTCCACGCCGAACATCCACAGGCCCAGCATGTTGAACAGGATGTGAAACACATCCGCATGCATGAACATGTAGGTGATTGGCTGCCAGATCTTGCCCTGCGTCACCACGGCTGCTGGCATGAGGCCCAGCCACCGGTTGATGTCCGGGACGACGTAACTGGCCACGAACATCGCGGTGTTCGCGATGAGCAGGATCTTGACGGCCGGGCTCATGCCGCCGGGGCCGATGGCGATGGTGTAGCCGGGAGAGGGGTAGCGTGCCATGAGCTGGGAGGATCGTACCACTAATTGGACCGCGGACTACCGCCTCGGTCAGGCGCCCGGGCTGCGAGTGCGAAAGCGCCTGGCCACCGCTTCGACGACATCGGTAAACTCGGTCACCCGCAACAGTTTCAGTGAAACGCCCAGTGCCAGCAGCGCGCCGGTGATCGCGACACCGACACGAGCGGTCTGAAGGGGAAGCGCGGTTCCAGGCAGCCAGCATCTGCAGGCCACGGTCGAGACCCCATGCCGCCGCGCCCATGATCGCGCCGGCGATCGCAACCCGCACCAGGACACTCGCCAGGTGTCGGACGTGCAGCCCGCCCAGCCGCCGCCGCAGCAGCAACATCAGCAGGCCGGCGTTGAGCAGCGCCGTCAGCGACGTGCCCAGCGCCAGCCCGCGGTAGCCGAACTCGCGCACGAACAGGATGTTCAGGGCCGCGTTGGTCAGCACGCTCAACACGCTCACCAGCACCGGAGTCCGGCTTTCTCCCAGCGCGTAGAACGTCGGCGACGCGATCTTCACCACCGAATACCCCGTCAACCCGACCGCGTACGCCACCAGGGCGCCCGCCGTCGCCACGGTATCGGCGGCGGTGAATTGTCCGCGTTCGAAGAGCAGCGCGACGATGGGGTGCGCAAGCACGACCAGGCCGATGGTCGCCGGCACGTTGAGCGTGAGCATCATCGCCAGCGACGACGACACGGTATCGCGCATGCCTGCCAGGTCGCCGACGGCCGCTCGACGGGCGATGCCCGGCAGCGACGCCGTCGCTATCGAGACGCCGAAGATGCCCAGCGGCAGGTACATCAGCCGGAAGGCATAGCCGAGCCACGACACCGCCCCGGTCCCTTCCCCGGTCGCCAGCCACGTGTTCACGAACACGTTGACCTGGGTGGCCGCCAGGCCCAGCGTTCCAGGGCCCATCAACAGCAGGACCTGGCGCAATCCTGGCTCGGCCGTGTCGAGCACGGCCTGATGCCGGAAGCCTTCACCGCGAAGGGCCGGCCACTGCACCAGCAGCTGGGCCAGTCCGCCCGTCAGGACGCCGAGCGCCATCGCATAGATGGTCGGCAGGCCCAGCCACATCAGCACCGGAACGGCGATGACCGTCGTGGTGATGCTCGCGACGTTGAACAGGGCGGGCGCCAGCGCCGGCAGGAAATACCGGTCCAGCGAGTTCAGCATGCCCATGCAGGCGGCCGCCAATGCAACCAGCGTCAGAAACGGCAGCATCACGCGCGTAAGCTCGACGGTGAGCTCGAACTTGCCTGGCACCTCTGCGTAGTCGCCGGCCAGCACCCTTACCAGCGGTTCGGCGAACACGATCCCGAGCACGACGAGCAGCAGCGTCACGACGAGCAACGCGTTGAGCACGTTGCTGCCAAGTCGCCACGCGGCTGGCTTGCCGTCCCTGGTCAGATACTTCGTGAAGGTCGGGACAAACGCGGCGCTCATCGCGCCTTCCGCGAACAGGTCGCGGACGAGGTTGGGGATCCGGAATGCGACGTTGAAGGCGTCGACGGCGTTACCCGCGCCGAACAGGTACGCCATCACCTGTTCGCGGACCAGCCCGAGAATCCGGCTGGTCATCGTCGCCGCGCCAATCAGCCCCGCCGATCGCGCCAGTTTTGGGGATGCGGGGGTCGCGGACATCCTGGACCCCAGCATTATCGCCGAAAAAAAAGGGGCCAGCGGTGCCCCGCGGACCCCAAGAGGAGGATGGGATGTGAGAGTCCCATCTGCTTAGACGGTGCCGCTGCCGGACGAAAGTTTTCTTCGCTGCGCTACTTCAGCTGGGCCTTGACGGCCTCGCTGACCAGCTTGCCGTCCACGCTCGCCCCGGCGAGCCGGGCCATGGCGGCCTTCATGACCTTGCCGAAATCCTTCGCGCCGGCGGCGCCGGTTTCGGCAATGGCAGCGGTGACCGCCGCGGCAATGGCGTCGGGGCTGGCCGATGGCGGAAGGTACCGCTCGAGGATCGCGATCTCCCGTCCCTCCTTGTCGGCAAGGTCGGTGCGGCCCCCTTTTGTGAACTGCTCGATGGAATCGCGGCGCTGCTTCACCAGCGTCGACACCACTTGCAGCGACTCGGCGGCCTCGAGCGCCCGGCCCTTCTCGATCTCCTTGTTTGTCAACGCCGACTTGAGCATGCGCAGGGTGCCCAGGACGTCCTGGTCCCGGCTCTTCATCGCCTCGGTAATGCCGCGGGAGACGTCGTCGATCAATGCCATGGTCTTCTGATCCTTCGGGTGCAGGCGCTACGAGAAGCTCGTGACGCTGGTGTAGATCTCGCGGAACTGCCGCTCGACGGCTGGCGGCCTGAACTCCTGCTCGAGAATACGCCGGGTCGACTCGCGGACGCGCCGCTTCTGATCGAGCAGGGCGACGATGGCGCGGGCCAGCGCGAGGGGGTTCTCGCGGGGGACGACCGCGACGTCGTAGCCGAAGATCTCCCCAGCTCCACGCCACCGGGGTTGTCGGTCGAGACAACCGGCGTTCCGCTGGCCAGGGCCTCGAGCGCGACGGTCGGGCACGCTTCGAGCAGCGACGGCAGCACGAAGACGTCGGCGGCCGCGTCGTACTGCGCGATGGTCTGGTTGCTCACCAGCCCCGTGAAGGTGACGTGCGCCTCGACGCCGCTGGCGCGCGCCACCGCTTTCAGCTCGTCGAGCAGGGGGCCGGTTCCGCAGACGATGAGGCGCGTGTCCGGGTGCGTGCGGACGACCTCGCCAAGGGCTTCGAGCAGGAAGCGCTGCCCGGCCAGCGGGTGCAGCCGCTTGACGTTCACCAGCACGTGCCGCTGGCGCAAGCCGAGCGCGGCCCGGGCATCCATCTGCTCGCGCTCGTCGTGGAACACGAACTCGGAAGCGACCGGCGGATAGATCACGCTGGTCTGATGTCGCGCCAGCCCGAGCTCGACCGCGCGCGTCTGCAGCCCGTGGCTGTAGAAGGTCACATGCGCCGCCCGCTGGTAGGCGCGCGTGAACAGATCGGGGCCGACCCGTCTGGGCCGGTAGTGCCAGATCTCGGTGCCGTACAACGTCATCACGACCGGCTTTTCAGCGCGGTTCGCGAGGAGCGCGGCGACCTCCGCCAGCAGGCCGTTGCTATGGACGTGCACGACATCGGCGTCGGCGATTGCGTGCCGGGCCTGACGCCAGATCGCCAGACACGTCTTGAAGGTCCCGATCTTGAGCGCGCGCTCGAGCGTGGACTCGTTGCCGCGGGTCGGTATCCACACGACCGGACCAGGCAGCTCGGCGGCCGCTCGCGCCAGATCCTGGGACGCGCGAGGCGGATGCGCGACGAAGCTGACCTGGTCGCCGCGGTCGCGCGCCCAGCAGCCCAGGTGGTACGGCAGCAGCGCGTTGGCCGCCTGATCGGGCGGCACGTGCGGGGTGACGTGGCAGATTCGCACCGCTAGCCCGCCAGCAGATCCGTCGCCGCGGCGCGTGCCGTGAAGCGCGCGTGAAACTCGCGGAAGGTCGCCGGCTGTGCCTTGAGCTCGCGCGTGACGAACGCCAGGAACTTGTCGAGTCGATCCAGGAACGCGTCGAGTTCGCCCTGGGTCTTGTTGTACGGGCTGCCGCCGACAATCGCCTCGCTCGAGTGAAACAGCATGTTCAGCACGGGGACGCCGCGGTCGACGAGCCGGCGGGCCAGCGTGCACATCGCGTCAAGCGAGGAGTAGGACGGTCGCAGCCAGTCCACCCGCGCCACGCCGAGCTTCCGCAGCACGCGCTTGGTCGTGTACGGAAACGGCGCGCGCGCGTACGCCCAGGCCAGCCGTTCCGGGATGTCGCGATGCAACATCGACGAACACGGCACCTCGAGGACGCGGCTGGTCCCCGGCTTCACCGCCGAGTCGTACGACAGGAAATACGGCCGCAGCGGGGCCTCGACGAAGTCCGGACCGCCCTTGTGCGATTCGTAGAACAGCGGCGCCACGCTCGATTCGACCAGGTACCCTTCGCGTTCGAGCGCGGCAACGTGGCTGGCGTCGAACCCGAACCGCCCCGATCGATACGACACCGGCCGTTCCCCCGTCGCGCGGGCGATCGCAGCGGTCAACTCCGCCAGCTGCGCCTCGAACTGCGCCAACGGCAGCGTGGACGCATAGGGATGGCGCCGCACGTCGTCTGGCGTGCAGGGAGGCGTTTCCCACGCATGATGGTGCGCGCCGATCTCGCAGTCGCCGCGCAGCAGCAGATAGCGCAGCACCTGCTGCGACCGCTCGTCGCTGGCCACCGGCCAGGTCACGACGTAGGTCGGCCGCACGCCGTGCCGCTCGAAGAGCGCATGCAGCTTCGGCAGCGCGTAGATGTTCTCGAAGGTCTGCTCCTGGCGGGCGCGCAGGTCCCACTGGTTGTCGCCTTCGGTATCGATGCCGACGAGCAGGGCTGGCGCGGTCACCGGTCCTGGTCCGAATCGCCGAGCGTGACGTGCCAGCGCGACGTGTCCTCGTAGAACGCCGGGGGCAGGTCCACGCCGTTGATCTTCACGGTGAACTCCATCGTGGACTTCACCTGGAAGTAGCCCGAGCGTCGAAGGACGCGGCGATACTCGTCGTGAAGGCAGAACACCCTGATCTTGTCCGAATCAGCCGCCCGCGCCTCGCGGTCCACCCAGCGCAGCAACGTCTTCATCCCCGCCTCGTCGTCGGGGTCCGTGAGGAAATCGACCAGGGTCGTGACACGGCCGCGTGGCTCCTGCAGGTGCCGGTAGACGACGTAGCCCTGCAGCTCCGTGCCGCGCCGCAACGCGGCGACGACGTAGCGCACGTGGGGCGCTTCCACGTACTTCCAGTTCAGATAGGCCGCGTCGCGACGCACGGCGAACTCGAACCTGGGAGCCAGCTTCTCCCAGAGCGCCGTGAACTCCGGCGCGAAGCGTCGGACGATCGCCATCTCGGCTCGCAGCGGGCGCGAGCGCGCGATGATCTTCACAAAGGGCAGGGTGATCGACGAGACGAGCTGGTTGACCGGCTCGGGCCAACTCGGGCGCTTGAGGGCACGGCGCGTGAGGGGCTTGACCAGGCAGGGAATCGGGCCGGGCTCGGGCCACCGGAGCTTTCGAAAGAGCCGGTGCGACGACTCGGACAGGCCCAGCCCCAGCGAGGCGCCGACGTGGCGGTCCCACGTCCGGAAGAGGACCTCGCCGATGCCCTGCCGCTGGCGCTCCGGCGCCACCATGACGTCCATGCCCCACGACGCGTCGACCTCGGTGCCGTGCACCTGCAACCGGACGGGCATCGTCGCGTACTGGCCGACCAGGGTCGGACCTTCGCGAGCGATCCAGATGACGGGGGTGCCGCCGGGGTTGTTCGGGTTGTGGCGGTACTGCCACTCCCACCGAAGCCGGCTCGCGTCTGCCGAGTCATTGCCAAACACCCGTCGGTACATCGCGTCGACCGCGCGTCGATCGTCTGGTGTGTAGCGGACGATGTCGGCCATCGTGAGGAAGAGATGAGCCAGGGCCTATGCGCTCCTGAAAAGCCCCGGCCTGGCACTCATTGTATAGGAACGGCGGATCGACCCCGCTGGTGGGGGTCAGTCGCGCGCGAGCACGTATTGAACGTGACCGATCACGATGTCCTGGGTGAGAGGGCTGTCGCGTACCCATTGACGAAGCGGGCGCGGCAACCGGCGGAACGTGCCCGTCAGGTAGAGGTCTTCGTGAATCGTGCGGAAGCCGGCGGCGGCCACCTGCGCGCGGAGGCGGCGGATACGGACCAATTCCAGCAGGTCGTCGTCCTTCTTCCCGTTGCGTCGCGCGATCTTGATGAACGAGTTCTCGTCGGCCTTTTCGCGAAGCGTCCATTCGGCATGTCGGGCGAGGAAGCGGAACGTGCCGAACGACAGCTTCCGGCCGACCAGCAAATGAAGCGGCACGGGAATCTTCGAGCCGGGGAAGGTGAGCGCCCGCAAATGACAGGTAGGGCGCCGTCGACAGGTACATGCGCCCGCCCGGCCGCAGCACGCGGGCGCACTCGCGCAGGTACTTCGGCGCGTCGGCGACGTGCTCGATCACGGCGTGCGAGAACACCCAGTCGAAGCTGCGATCGAGAAACGGCAGTGCCTGGCCGTCGGCCTGGAGGAAATGCAGATTCCGGCGGTCCCGCTCGTGCGCGAGCCGCACGCCGGCATCGCCAAAGCGGTTGACCAGATCGATGGCCGCGACAGAGTCGGCCTCTTCGGCAAAGGAAAGCGGCATCCCGCCGCCGCCGCAGCCGGCGTCCAGCACGCGGCCGCTCACCGTCTGTCCTACCGAAGTCAGATGAGCGAGGACTTTCGCGCTGCGGTAGTACTCGAACAGGGCGTAATCGTACTCGGTGCGGAAGCGGCGGTCGGCGTGGTGCCGGATCAGCGTGTCGTCAATCTCGCCGCACTGACCAATCCTTCGTTGCCGTGCCCAACTATCCATTGTAACGCTGGCGCATTCATCGGCACCGTTCACGCTGGCCCGAGGCCAGGGGAAGCGTTGGCAACGGCTACGGTTTGGCGATGAGCGCCGCCCGATCGGTGCCCGCGGAGGTTTCCGATACCGGGAATGCATGCAGGATTCGCCATCCGGGATTCGCCTTCAAGACGTCGAGGATCACAGGGCCCTCGTAGCCGAGCCTGGGATTGATGTACGTCAACACGTATTCGATGTCCGGTCGGTCGGCGCGGTCCGCATAGTTGCCAAACCCCCGTCCGACGAACACGGGACGTATCTGGTTCTCGAGTGCCAAACCGTTGGCGAGCTTGCCATGCACGAGCGTTCCAGGCGCCAGCCATTGTCCTACGAGTCGCGATGCCTCGATGTTCTTGTACGTGCGAGTGGCGACCCACTGGTCCACTGCAGCAGGTCACCGGAGATCACCAGCACGAACAGAAGCGCGCAGGTCCTCGGCGGCCACGGGCCCGCGCTGAGCCAGCCGACGACACGCGGCCAGAGCGGCGTAGGTCACGATGGCGAGCCCAGCGGCCAGTGCCGCCGCCAGTCGCACGCCAGGCCGTACCTGAGTAGAGAAACGGCAAGCGCGCGAGAGCGCCGACCATGATATACAGCGCATACACCACCAACGGCAACGCGATGAGTCGCGCGCGCCAAGAGATCGTGGCCAGATCACGTGGCAGCAGGTGACGATCGCGGCCGAGTACCAGCGCGGCGATTGCCACGAACGCAGGTATGAAGAACACAAACCGGCGCTCGTTGCCCACATCGTGGAGCACGAGTTCGCTCAGCCCGAGACCCACCCACAAACCCAGCAAACGCTCGGCCGGTGGCGCCGTCCAGCGCCGAAGCAGGCCGAGGCACCAGATCAGAGCGAGCACAGTAACGGGTACTGGCGTGTGAAGAAATCGTGGACGATCGGCACCCACGAGGCGCGGTCCACCAGCGCACGCAGCGTGTACGCGGGCTTGCGGACCACCGACATCTGCCAGTTGTAGAAGCGAAATTCCGTCCAGAACGGCACGACGAAAACCACGAGAGCGAGCAGGCCGAACACGACCAGGCCGGCCAGCGTCCAGGCCGCCCCGTGAACATCCTTGCGCCGTTGGGCGGGTTGGTCCGTCGTCAAACGATCGAACCTGGGGATCCACGCCGTCGCCAGAGTAAACAGCGTCGAACGCGAGCGCGGCGACGAAAAAAGCCGCGGCGGCTTTCGTGAAGAACGCCAACACCGCGGCAAGACCGGCCAATACGCCCGCCCAGGGCCAGCGTCGAGTCACGGCGTATGCGCACCACGACGCTACGATGAACGCCGTCATCGAGCCTTCCATCAATGCCGCGCGGTTCCACATCACATAGACGTAGTTGGAGGCCAGAAGCGCACCGGCCAGGAGGCCCGCTCGACGGCCCGCTGTGACGGCCACTCCAAGGGCGAGCAACCCCACCGAGATGAGCCCCATGGCCACCGGCACCAGGCGCGCCTGCCACGGTACCGACGCCGAAGGTCGAAAACGACGCGTACTCAAGTCCTGTGAAGACCGGCGACAGATACATCGGGGTTCCACTGGTCGAGCGACCAGTGGCCGAACAGCGCCTTGTTTCGCGCGTTGTGCACCCATGGCCCCTCGTCGTGCCAGGTGATGCCCACCGGCGTCTGCCACGGCGGATCGGCCGTGAGGAACGCGACACGGAGCAGCGCTGCGGCGACGAGGATCAGGAGCAGTCCGTACCAGAATTGCCGCCCCGACAGATCGCGCGCGTCGCTCACTCGGGCCTGTCCTCGTCCACAGGTGAAAGTTGTGGAGCGTACCCGCTGGCTGGTAGTGCGCGTCGAGCCACGCCGAAGGCGAGGCTCGGCGCGGAAGAAGTCCAGCGAGTTCGGGCCGTCCGGATCCCAGTCGCGCGCCTGCAGCGCAACCAGTCGCGGCGGCCGCCGGGCGAGGTCGTCCAGCAGTCCCTGCACGCCGTAGCCTGGACGATGCTGTTCGAACCCGATGATCACGGGTCGGCTCCAGAAGAACCGCGAGGCGCTAGGTCGCTTGGACGCCGACGTACGCCCAGGGAGAAAAGCCAAAGACGAGCACATGATCCGACGGAGCTGTGCGTGCGCGAATGGAGGCCGCCAGATCGTCAATGGCCAGCGCCGAGTACTTGTCGCCAGAGTCGGGTCGCCCGAAGCGCGAAAGGTACGTTCGCTGATCGATCGTTCCCGCGAGACGTTGCCCGTCGACCACGGTGACCTCGAGCATCTTGTCGAACTGGGTCACCCGGGGCACGGCCCACAGGACGAGCGCCATCAGCCCAATCCGGCCCCATGCCGGCAGGCGCGGCCAGATGAGCGAGGCCGCTAGCCCAGCGGCCAGAGCCAGCGGCGGCCACGCCTGGACGAAGTATTGCGGCAGGCCGCGGCTTCCGTTGATGGCAATGGCCAGACACGAGGCCGCTACCCACGCAGGCACCATCGACAGAGCCGGACGTCTCCACGCGGCCACCAGGAGAACAGCCGTGCCGGCGCCGCCGAGCATCCACAACGAGTCGAGGGCGGCGTGGCGGACTGGGAAGGTCACCAGATACTGCGCCATGGCCCAGCCGCTCGCGTAGGTCTCACCGGAGTAGCGCAGATTGTAGGTGATCGTTGCGAGGTAGAGGTCCTCGAGCGCGCCGGCCAGACCGAACAGACCCACCATCACAGCCAGCGGAACGAGCGCCCCAAAGGTCATCCAGGCCGCTGAAGGCAACAACGCCAACAGGTCCTGACGCCGGCTGGCATCGTGGTTCCAGTGCGCCACCAGCAGGGCGACGGCCAGCGGCATCGCGTACACGGCCGCGTTGTACTTGAAGACGATGGCCAAGCCAACACTGAGACCGGCCACAAATGCGTCGCGCCGACGAATCGCGCCGGCACTGGCCAGCCGCGTCGCCAATACGGCCACTGCGGCTGCGAGCAGCAGTCCGATGAAGGTCTCGCACTGCGCGCGGATGCGCACGCCACCGAGGCGCGTGTACGCTGGGTTGGCCAGCAACAAGTAGAGCGCGGCTGTGAACATGCCGGCACCCATCGTGCCAGTGAGACGGGCAGCGGCAGTCCCGAGTAACCAGGCCGTGAGCGCCGCCGCGATCAGGTCCGCACACGCGACGACCGCTGATCGGGCCAGACTGCCAACATGGCCGCGTAGGTGATATGAATGCCTGGAGGTTTCTGGTCCCAGGCGTCCCTGTAGGGCACCTCGCCGGCGAGCAAGCGCTGTCCGACGTAGGCGTACAGCGCCTGATCGGCGCCGGCTGGCTGTGCCAATGACGGCAGGCGCATCGCCAGGAGCAGGACGAGTAGCGGCCCACCAGGTACGGACGAAATCGATTGGACCCGGCAGCCAAGATCGACAAGAATCGGTACTACATCAGCCGCGAACCGCACTTTGACCGCCGCGCCGTCACACTCACAGTCCTGGCCCGCCCTTTCGGTCGTCGTCCCGACCTACAACGAACGCGCGCGCATCGGCGAACTGGTCGGCTCGATTTTGGCAGTGTTCCGTGACAACGGCATGGACGGCGAGTTGGTCATCGTCGACGACAATTCGCCGGACGGCACCGGTGCCCTCGTCGATGGCCTGGTCGCGATGCATTCAGGGCGGCTGAAGGTGGTCCATCGGTCCGGCAAGCTCGGACTTGGCACCGCCGTGATGGAAGGATTTCTCGCGGCGGTGCGCCGGTCGTCGGAGTGATGGACGCCGACTTCAGCCACCCGCCCTTGATGTTGCCGCGGCTGCTCGACGTCTTGAACCGCACAGGGGCGGATGCCGCGATCGGCAGCCGCTACATTCCGGGCGGAGGGGTGAAGAATTGGCCGCTCAGCCGACGGCTCCTTTCGCAGATTGCCTGCGTGCTGGCATGGCCGCTGACGCCTGTGCGTGACGCGACCTCGGGCTTCTTCTTGATTCGTCGAGACGCGGTCGAGGGGGTGTTGATTCCGGCCGGCGGATTCAAGATTGTCTCGAACTGCTGATCGAGGGCCCGTCGGTCGGTGGCCGAAGTGCCGTACATGTTCGTCGATCGCACCGCCGGCGCCAGCAAGATGACCTGCGCGAAGCGCTCGGGTATTCCGTCAACTGACCACGCTCTACACGCTGAGTTCTCCCCGTCGGGCGCGCCATGCCATCGAGTACCGATCGCGTGCCACCGGCCCTCTTGGAGAGGTGGTGGCAACGGCAACGCGCCGAGGCCCCGGCCCTGGTGGGACGGACGTTCAGAGGGCGCGATGATCAAGGGACTGCGCAATGACTTCCGCCCGTCGTGCCGCAGACGCATCGCACTCCGGCCTGTCGATGATGCGCAATTCGTCACGACTCCTGCCCGCCAGTGACCGGCTCGCCGGCTGGTGGTTTCCTCTGGCTCTTGTCCTTGCAGGCGCGTTGGCGACCGCGTCGGCGGCCGCCCTGCGGTTGGGCCATAGCCTCACGGTCGATGAACCGTACATGGCAAACACCGTAAGGCTGCCATGGCACCAGCTGCACGTCGAGCTTCAGACCGACAACGTGCCCCTGCCCTACGTCGTCCTCAAGGGATGGACGAGGGTATTCGGTGAGAGTGAGGCAGCGCGGCGCGGCCTAGCGGTCGGCGCGTGGCGGCGCGGGCGTGGTGGTCACGGGCCTGGCGGGAACGTGTTGCGGGCGGGGTACCGGCCGGCACGCTGGCTGCGCTGCTTCTGGCGACCGGCCTGAGGATGGGCCTTCTGCACGCAGCGACGGCGCGGCCCTACGCGATCTTGTGCCTGTTTGCCGCACTCGCCACGGCACAGTGGCTGGCGCTGGTGTGCGGGTCGTCGGGGGGCCTGCCGCGCCTACGCCATGCCATTCTGCTGAGCCTGGACACATGTTCTCGGGCTGCTGGCGCATCCCACCTACGTGTTCGCACTCGCCGCGTGCACGATAGCGTCGCTGTCGACAACCACTCGGCCGGGACGCCAGGCCACCGTTGCCAGCGCCGGAATTGGGGTGTGCGTCTATCTCGCGCTCTGGTGGCCGGTGCTCGGCGCGACGCTTGCATCTCAGGCGACCAGTTGGATGCCGCCGCCCAAGGCGGCCGACCTCTCCAATGCCTACCTGCTGCTGTGGGGCGCCGGACCCGGAGCGCTGCTCGGCGGTGTCATCCTGGGGCTCGCGCTGTCGAATCGTCCGGCGATTCGGGCGAACATGCAGGCCCGCGAGCTGCGATGGAGCATCATCGCTGTGGCGGGCGGCGTGGCTCGTGCCGTTTGCGATCTCGATCTGGGTTCCCGTGTTTCTTCCCACTCGGACGCCGGTGCTGCTTCTGCCGATGACGGCAGTCGCCATGGCCGGTGTCATTGGCCGGCTAGGAAGCGGTCTGCTCGTTGCAGCCATTGCCAGCCTCCTTGTCGTCGCCCCGGTGCGAGCGGCGGTTGCCGGGCTGCGCGGCGGCGACCGGTCAAGCCGTGCAGCATCGGCACCGTTGTTGCACGGCAGTGTGTGGCGACACCCTGCTCGCGTCGGGTCTGTCGTATTCAGTGGTCGACTACTACTTGCGACAGCTTGGGACACCAAGCTGCCTCCACTCCGAGCGCTTCCCGGCACCATGCTGAACTGGACCGGCCGTTCGCCGGGACGGACCCGCGAACTGCCTCGATCGGGAGGCGCACCAGACCGTCACTCGCATCGCCGCGCGCGGGCGACCAGTGTGGGTCTTCATGGCCAGCCGTGGCATTGGCGCTGAGGCCTCGCAGATATTGGACCCCCAACTGCAGCATACCTCGCCTGTGGACCGCCCCTGCCTTTGCGCGGTGCCTTCTTCGACGTCGTTATCCGATGCGAGCCTCGTTGATGACCACTGGCGATGCCTGGGTCCGTGGCCGGCGACCCGTGGGTCTGGCGTTGCTTTTCGTGTTGCTGACCATCGCACTGACCTGGCCACAGATCGTCCGGCGGGAATGCTGGTGAACCAGGACTCGTGGTTCAATATGTGGCGAATCGCCTGGGTGGCCCATCAGCTCGCTCGCGATCCGGTGCGCCTGTTCGACGCCAATATCCACTACCTGAACGTGGAACATCTGGTACTCCGATGCGGTGCTGCTGCAGGGACTTCTGGGAGCCCCGTTCCACTGGCTGGGCGTGCCGACGCCGCGTTCTCCACGCTCTTGGTGCTGGGCAGTTTCGTCTTCGCGGGCCTGGCGGCGTGTGCGCTTACGCGGCGTCTCACCGGCAGCACCGCCGCCGGCATTCTTGCCGGGATCATCTTCGCGTTCACGCCTTATCGTTTCGATCACTACATGCACCTGGAACTCCTGTGGGGTGGCTGGATGCCACTGGTGCTGCTGGCCATCCACAGGGCCCTCGACGAGGGCAAGACCTGGCGTTGCCGCAGGACTGCTGTTTGCTGCGCAGGTGCTCTCGTGTATCTACTATGGCGTGTACCTCGCGACGGTGCTGGTGCTGGTCGTACCAATCCTGGCAATCGGTCGGCCGTGGCCGGAGTTGCGCCGCGCCGGGACATCGATGGCCTGTGGCGTCGTGTTGGCCGCGATCGTTCTGGCGCATACCTCGGCGTATGTGTCAGGCCCGAACGCAGGTCGGTGGCCGCCTGACTGGCGAAGCCGGTATTTACAGCGCCGGCCCGCGCCACTATCTGTCGGCCACCCCAGACAATCTCGTGTACAGGAAGTCGCCGGCGACCTCGGCCGCTCCGAAAAGCGGCTGTTCCCTCGGCCTTGTCGCCACATTGCTCGCGATGGCGGCCCTGTGGCCGCCCCTGGACCGCAAGCGCCTGGCCTATCTGGCGGCATTGCTGCTGTCCATCGACCTGTCGTTCGGTCCCCGGGGTCTGACCTACGGACTCCTGCGTGAGCACATTCTCTTGTATGAAGGACTGCGTGCGCCGGCCCGGGCCGCTCGAATCGCGCTTCTGATGGTCGCGATACTCGCTGGATTCGCCCTCGCCAGGCTCGAGAATCGATGGCAGCGACGTGCGGCTGTCCGACGCTTGTTGATCACGGCGGCCGCGGGCCTCGCCGTTCTTGAGTCCGCAAACGCGCCGCTTCCGCTGGTGCCGGCGCCAGTGGCGCCGGCCCCGTCTATCGGTGGCTTGCCAGCCGGCCGCCAGGCGTCGTCGCCGAGTTCCCTATGCCGATGAGAAGGAAGGGCTGCCGCCTCCACGACGCGGAGTTCGCATAGCAGTCGACATTTCACTGGAAGCCGCTCGTCAACGGCTACAGCGGCACCTCGCCTCGTTCCTACATCGAGCTTCTGCGTGGGGTCCGCACGTTTCCTTCGGATGAGGCCCTCCACACGCTTCGCGCAGCGGGCGTGAACTACGTGACTGTACAGGAGCGACACTACGGTGCCAGTCGGGTACGCGCCATGATCGACGCCCTTTCGCCGCGCCGTGACATGGTGCGGTATAGCCCGTTTCCTGACGAGGGATTCGAGGTGGCCGTATACCAAGTGATCGGGGCAAAGGCGCATGACTGAGCCCGACGAGTCCTCGATAGAAACCTAATCGGATACCCCTTCTGGTGGATCGCGTTCTGCGGCGGGCTCCTGCTGCTGGCCGCCGTGGCCGTCGCCCGACGGCCCATCAACCACGACGCAGCATGGTACTTCTACATGGTCAGGAACTGGCTCAATGGCGGCGTGCCGTACCCGCGATGCCGTCGACACCAACCCACCGCTGATCGTTCTACTGACGGTTCCTCCCGCCTGGGCCGCGCGTGTGCTGGGTGCCAACGCGATCCCGATGTTCCTGACATACGTGTTCGTGCTCGCCGTGACCTCCGCCCTGGTCTGCGGACGCTTTATCACGCGGCTACGGGCAACGAGAAGCCCGATGGATGCGCTGCTGGTCACGACCTTGGTATTCCTGGTCCTTCCGTTCCCGAAAGGAGATTTTGGTCAGCGCGAACATCTCGCCGTGCTGGGAACGCTGCCCTACGTGCTGCTGGCGGCGCGTCGAGCGGTCAACGGGTCGGTCTCGACGCTCGAGGCCGTGCTGACCGGCATCGTTGGCGCCCTCGGTTTCGCGTTGAAACCGCACTTCCTGCTGGCCTGGATTGCCGTCGAGGGCGGTCTGGCGTTCCAGGCCCGGCAACTGGGCACGTTGCGTCACTGGCAGCCGTTGGCCGCCGTCGGCACACTGGTCGCGTACACGCTGGTCGTCGTTGTGGGCTTTCCCGAGTATCTGGAGGTCGCCGACCGCGTGCGCCGGGTGTACGGCGGCACCAATTCTCCGGCTGTCCGGCTGCTCGAAATGCGAGAGCTGCAGCTCGGCGCGTTGGCGCTGGCCATTCTCGCGCTGGTCCGTCTGCCGCCACGGCACCTGTCGGCGCAGCTTGTCGTTGGCACCGCCGCCGGCGGCTTCCTGCTGGCGTCGCTGGTGCAAATGAAGGGGTGGGGCTACACATGCTTCCCCCAGGTGTTCCTCGGTCTGTTCTTTGCGCTGGCTCTTTCAAACCTCTTTGCTGCCGCGCCGTCAATCGCCCAGCTCGTCCGCGGCGGCGCGCGAGGTGCGGCTGTCGCGGCGGCGCTGTGCCTGACAGGAATGAGCGCGAAATATGTGGAACGAGGCAGGACACGCGGTGCCCAACGACATGGTAACCCCGCTCTCACGATTAGTGCGGGAACATGCCTCGGGCGGCGCCATTGCCGTGCTCGGCATGCGGACCTTCATCTATCCGGCGTTCCCGTTGGTCAACCAAACGGGCGTGGCGTGGTCCCTTCGCCACAATGGCCTGTGGTTTCTGCCAGGTTTCTACGTGCGGGAACTCCGGGGCCGACCTCCGATGTGCCATTTCACACACCGGCAGCAATGTCGCACTGGAGCGCGAATTCTTCGACGAGATCGTCGCGACCTGTGCACACGGCCCCCGGAGTTGCTGATCATCGAAGCGCCAGTGCATACGCGCCCGCTGGACGTCGCGCGCTGGACCTTGTGGCCTACTATGGCCAGGACGCCAGATTTGTCCGGTTGTTGCCGGCTATCACCAGATCAACGGTTCCGCCGTTCCTCGTGTTCAAGTCGCGAGCGGGTGCGTCATGCGAAAAAGGGGACTCGGCCCGACGGGATCGTGTGCGCGAGGAGGATGCCCACGAGTAGAGCCGCCCCTGCGACCAGGAGCAGCCACGTGCGCCTGGGGTAATCCAGTGATACCGAGTATGTTCCTGACGCCGGCGCGCGGAACGCAAGTTGTCCTTCGTGATCCCCAATCGGCACTGGAACCGCGCCCGCATGCGCGGTCCAGGAAGGATGGTAGTTCGTGCGGACGAGGACTCGCCGCGACGGACCCCGTGCTGATGGACCCACCCGCGCAGAGGGTCCACTGGCTCCAGTGTTGCGTGGCCGCCGACGACACGACGGCGCCGCGTGTGTCGGCGTCGAGCAGTTCGAAATGCGTCCACCGGTCGTTGTCCCAGCGCCTTGCCAGTTCCGGGCGGCTCGCAAGTGAGGTGCGCATCGTCGCTCCAGACGAGCAGGTGGCGGATGCCCCACCTGTGCAGATCGGCAACCAGGTCAGGTGTCCAAACCGTTTCGATACGCCGCCCATGGAACGTCCCGTTGGCGAATACCTGGTGGCGATAGGGCGACCACTGCCATCCGTCGCACAGCCTCGAGTAAATAGAAACGCCCGTTGCGCCGGCAGCAGCGCCTCGAAGTGTGTGCCGAACAGGCTCTTCTCCGAACGCCGCGCGGTATCGACGTCCACATCGGCGTGGAAGCTGTTCTCGAGGACAATTAGATTGCCGTCCAAACCCCTGAGCCGTTCGATCAGCGGTTGGTCGAACTCGTCGACCGATCATTACATGGGGCACGGTGAACCAGGCCATCTGGATGTAGAGGCCCACAAAGAGCGCAAGCAAGCCCGTGCGAAGGGGCGTGTTCAGCCAGCGCACCGAGAACGCCGCAGCACCGGAGCGAGGAAAACGACATAAAGATGGATCGGCCGGGCGAAACTGTAACCGAACTGGGGGTCGTTCAGTCGTACCATCGCCATTACTGCAGCAGGGCCCACGCGTGAAACGTCGAGCGATCGCGGTGCCTGAGCGCGACAAAGGCGGTTACCGGAAGGCAGAGGTTGGCCAGGCCCGTGTAGTCGTTGAACCATCGCCCGGGCCTGGCAAGGATCTCGACGTTGTAGAACACACTTGTCGCAAATCCCTTCCAGTCGAAGGGCAAGTCGCTTGCAACTGCACGTTGTTGAAGAGGAAATACGACGGATACCGCCAGGACTCCCACGTAGGGCAAGCCGGCGATCCATGCGGTCGCGGAGGCCACCAGGGCTCGCCAGGCAGACCTGCGATCGAGGGCGACGATGGCATCCACCGCAAGGGCCGCGGCGACGACGAAGAACCCTCGATGCGCGTAGTTGGTCAGGGTGAGTGAGAGAACCAGACACACTGCACTCCAGCGACGTCCTTCACGAGCGGCGTGAGCGCTTACCAGCGTTGCGGTGCAGGTCCAGCGCCGGCCAGCGAGTTTGGTGTCGCCGCTGCGGATGAGAAAGTACCCGTAGTTCACCGCGGCGAGTGCCGCAGCCTCCGGCAGCGCAGCTGTCGAGAACGGCCATCGCGCGATCCGGCAGTCGGCGCAGACGAGTGCCGGCACCGCTGCGAACAAGCCGAGGTGAAGCAGGTGGAAGCCGACCGTGTTGCCGGCGAGCGCGGCCGGCACAGCCGCATGAGGGTCAGGCTCTGCGTGACGTCGGATGACAGGTGATACCCGCCAGAAACGCCCACTGCCAGCCGACAGCGCACCTGTCGCAGCAGGGCCAAGCCTTGCACCGTGCTCTGGAACCGCGGCGGCCAATCGTCGAGAAACGGGATAAGCGCCCAGGTGCCTGGCGGGAACCACACAAAAAACGCAGACGCCAGAATTGCCGCGCCAATGCCGCCGACGGCCAGGCCGACCGGCCCCGCCGCGGCGGCCTCGAGACAGGCCGCCGCAGGCTTACCACCGACAGCACGATGAGGGAGAGAACAAAAGCCGGCTCCTTCGCGCCGTGGACGGAGCCGGGAACGTGCACCACGGGACGTGAGCGCGTCGTTCGCCCAGGCCACCGCGAGCGCGATCATCAGCGCCAGTCGGGCGGTCATGGCGCCCGTGAGCCAACACGCAGGTGCGCGAGCCGAGCGAGCATGCGTCAGGCGGTAGGTCAACCGAGGCGGGAACCCGTCCGCGCGTCCACGACCTGCTGGCCCAGGAGCATGCGCGAGAGCAGATGGCCGACAATGGCCGGCTTGGTGACAGCAAGCTGCGCGACGTCGGCCAGATGACGCAGCACGTACCGGGGCCTGAGGAAGAAGCGGCGCCGGGCGCGATTGATCGCACGCATTACGGTGGGCTCATCCAGACCGTGCCCCTCGAGCAGGTAGTACAGGTACTCCATGCGCACCCAGTCCTCGTGCTTCAGCAATCCCTGTTGGCGGGCCTTCTCGTAGAGCGCCGTCCCTGGATACGGCACCGCGGGATAGAAGTTCGCGAAGTCCGGATCGAGATCGATCGCGTATTCGGTCGTCGCCGCCATCGAGGCCTGGGTGTCGCCTGGATAGCCGAAGATGAAAAACGCGAACGACTTCACTCCCGCATCCCGCAGGTTGATAAAGGCCGACCGGACCTTCTGCTCGTCAAGCCGCTTGACCATGTCCTTGCGGATCTCAGTCGATGCCGACTCGATGCCCATCGCCAGCATCCAACAGCCCGATCGCTTCAGCCGATGCACGAAGGCCGGGTCGGTGAGGTTGTCGGCGCGCGCGTTCCCAAACCAGGCGATGTCGAGCTTGCGTGCGATGAGCTCGTCGCAAAAAGCCGAGAAGGTCTTCTGGTTCAGCGTGACGGTATCGCCCCAGAGATAGAAATACCGCACCCCGAAGGTCGCTTGCGCCCAGGCAATCTCGTCGACCAGGCAGCGGCCGAACGCTCTCGGAACTTGTGCCCCTGGTGAATGGGGGCCACACAGAAATCGCAGGAATACGGGCACCCACGGCTCGTCTCCACGATGAGGTACGGCTGATTGACCATCGGCAGCCGGTACTGGCGCAAGTCGAGCAAATCCCACGCGGGCCGCGGCATCGTCGCAAACCCGGCAAACGAGCCCTTGACCGTGTGCGGCACGATCTCGCTGGCGTTGCGCCACGTCACGCTGGGCACCGACGCGAAGTCCGGCCTCTCGCCCGACCCAGCGCCACGATGGCGTCTTCGGGCTCGCCGACAATCATCGCGTCGACTTCGGGCGCGATAGCCATCGATTCGCCAGGCACGGTCGAGGCATGCGGGCCGAAGCAGACCATCGGCGCGCCGAACGCGGCCTTCAGATGTGCCATCTCGACCGCATCGGCTCGCAGTGTCGGCGTCGTCGAGGGGAACACGATCAGGTCCGGCGTGAACCCGTCCCCGCGAAGTTCCGACACCAGCACCTGCGTCGAGCGCCCAGTGGCCGTGAGATCGACCAGACGGACATCGACGCCGCGTGCGCGCAGCAGGCTGGCCGCAAGCGCCAGGGAGTACGGCGGCTTGGTGGTGCCGAGGACCTCTTCGCGCTCCTGGCAGCGGCCCTGCCGGGTGAAGGCAATGCCGTTGATCAGAGGCGGATTGACGAGCAGAACGTGACGTTGAGCCATGGGCGACCCTTCATTGTAGCGGTATCGAGGTAGAACAGGACGAGCTAGCGGGGGTTGTGGGTGGCAGAGGACGCTGACACCAAGCTGGTGCCGTCCTGGCTGCTCGGTTCGCGTGATTTGAGCGCCGCATACGGGTTTCGTCTCAGACGTTGCCGGTCGGCTACGCCATCGTGTGCAGTTGACCACTGAGGGCCACCGGCCATATCTGGCGGCGGTCGAAGACGCCTTTGGTGGCGAGATCGACTACGCGACGTTGACGAAGATATACGGGCTGGACCACAGGCCGAGCGGCGTTACAGCCGCCGTGTGCCTCGGTTGCAAGTCAGAGGTTGTGACTGGCGATCCAGACCGAAGCACATTTCGACGAGCTACGTTGAACGGCAGAATTGGAGCGTCAGAACCAGTATGCGGCGATACACCGGTTGTCGAACGGCTTCAGCCGAAAGATCGAAAATCACGCGGCGGCGGTGGCCCGAACTACTTCGCCTACAACTTTATCAAGATTCATCGCACGCTGCGGGTGTACCAGCGATGGCGGCCGGAGTGACAGATAGTCTGTTCGACGTTTCGGACATCGTGGCTGTGCTAGAAGCGTCTGAGGCGAATCAAGCGGCCTAAATCAAAGGGGAATTGAGCCTTTCCCAAACCAGGAGATACGCGGTAGATTATCTGACCGTCTCAAGCCGGGGAGGCATCCATGCGTCGATTGTGCTACTCAGTCGCGGCAAGCCTGGATGGCTACATCGCGGGTCGAACGGCCGCAAGTGATCGTTATCGACCTGACTTCGATTTCGCGTAATGTTCAATCGATTCGATACCTCGTGATGGGTCGCAAGACATTTCTCGCCGGCATCGCCGCGGCGGTGGCGGCGGCGGGACGCCAGGCATGAGGGAGATCGTTTTCTCGCGCACTCTGGGGCGATCAGACTATCCAATGTTAGATCGAGGCGGCGATGGCTGAAGTCGTTCGCCGCTTGAAGGCACAGCCGGCAAGGACATTTGGCTCTGGGGCGGTGGCGAACTGTTCCGCACCTGTTCACCGCGAAGCTGGTCGATACCGTCGAGGTAGGGATCATGCCGGTCTGCTCGGTGGCGGTGTCCATGTTCCCTCCGCCATGCATCGCGGAGCGTTAACCTCAAGACGTATCAGTTCTACGCCGGCAGTTGGGCGAATAGACGGACAGCGGCGATGGCCGTGAACCAAGCAGGCTGCTGTGCGCCGCAGACGGGGCGAGCCAGATGCAAAGTAGAGGAAGCACTGCCACGAGGTAGGGAGGCCATACGACTTGCCGCCCATCCAGTTGCCGAGCTGGGCGTAGAACAGGAGCATCACAACGACGCTGCCTCCGAGAAGCAGGGCGAGCGCTCGGTCGCGCTTCGCAACAGCCGGCCACCCCAACCATTCCGGCCAACGCCACCGGACAATAAACGAACAGGGTAGCGCTCGGTGACAGCAACAGTCCATAGAGTCCCTCGAGCAGTGGGCTGCCAAAGCCGGGGACGGCGTCGCGCTGATAGCCGGCATCGAGCGGATGGCCAAATCGCCAGATGTTTGTACGAAGAGCGACGAGCGCTGGGAGCAACCCGAGCTGAGCTTCGACTGCGGAGCCACGGCGACACTGGCTGCGCGGAGAGCCAGAAAGAAGGCCACGAGCGGTCACCACCGCTAGTATCAGCTCGTGGCGCGTGAGCAGAGCTAGGCCGACCACATACCGCTCCACACCGCTGATCGGTCGCTGCTCGTGTCGATCGCTAGGCTGAGAAGACTGCTGCTGTTAGGAACAGCGCCGACAGCGGCGCGTTGAAACCAAACTTGCTTGTACGGCACAGTGGCGTTGCACGCCGCAGCAAGGCCGTGGCAAGCTCCGCGCGCACTGAGTCGGTGAGCATCGCGCCGAACAAATAGACAGCAGATCGTCGCGCATCACGAGCGTGTTGCCCATGGCGACAGCCGCTTTCGTATCGAATCGACGGTGCCCAGACGTAGGCCGAGCCGCTCCACGCTCTGCCGGCGAAAAAGAAGGAACGTTGACGACGACTGCGCGATGCTGAATGGCGAGTAGTAACGGCTGTTGATGCCGATGCGCGTCGTATAAGCATGTTCTGGCAGGGCGACGTGCGTGCTCGACATCTGGCGCGTGAGCTCGTAGGTTACAGGGCGTCGGTGCTTGTGAGGCTGCCGCCCGCTGTGAACACGTAGAAGAGCGCGATCCATATCACGAGCAGCAGACCAACGCGGCGGCCGTGCCGTGCGTTGCGCGACCCGAGGCGTGGCAGTCGCTGTGCGGGTGGCACCGTCGTCATGCCCCGAACAGGCGGCCGAGCACGCGCAAAGGCACCACGAAGCGGGCGAGCCACAAGCCGTACCAACCTCGCGGATAAGGCGCGAGGTCGCGCCACCCTTTCATGAACGCCTGATACTGAAACAGCAACAGCGCGTTGAGCGTGACCAGAAACAGCAGGATGCCTGCCAGAACGCCGAGACGCGACTCGAAGCGCGCCAGTCCCGCCGACAGTCCCAGCACGAAGAACGGGAAGCAACTCAGGAATCGCCGAGAGCCAAACGCCTCGCCTGCCCACCAGTCGGCCACAGCGGCGTTGACGTACCGTGCAACCAGCAGCGAGACCGCTACGACGACTCCGACGCGACGGTGCTGGCGGAACAGCGGTACGACGCCCGCGACGGCGATGGCCACCAGGGGCGTCCATGTGAACAAGCCGTGCCAGTCCGACAACAGCACGGCCGCCAGCGCCGGGTTGGTCCAGCGCATGAAGCCTTCTCCTTGTGGCAACACCAGTGGGCTCCCGTAGATCGCCTGCCACGCGGCCATCTGCGGCGTGAAGACAACCAGCGCAGCGGCGGCGGCAACGGCAATGCGCCCTGCGCAAAACCGTATGCGCGCGGTGAGAGAGCCAGCGACGGCAGTGGCGGCAAGCATCGCGTCAAGGGCCGGCACCAGCAGCCAGCGTTGCGTCCTGCCATCGCACCAGCGTTGCAAACCCGGCGAGTCCGCCGAGTTGCGCGTAGCGCCGGCGGTCGGAGCGATCCCGCGTGCGAATCCACCAGAACGTCAACAGGCGCCGTCGCCAGCATCGACGGGGCATGTGAGTACGACGGTGAGATCGCCGAGTAGTAGAGCGCGCTTGAGCCTAGCCACATGCCGAGTGTCGACCAGATGGCGGTGCGTGCGGAGAACAGCTGCCGGGCGGCCAGGTAGGCGAACCAGGTCCCGGCGGTGGCCGCCGCGATTCCGCTGAAGCCGGCTGTGGCCTGGAACAGGCGTCCGTAACCATCTAGCGGATAGTTCACGCCGGCCAGTCTCAGCCCGGACACCACGAGGGTCACGATCAGATAGCAACGGCGCCCAGGTAATTGCCGGCCCTATCGGCATCACGTTCCGAACGTGGCCGGTTGGCAGCGGCTCGAAGATCCGGTCGAAGGCGGGGTTGTCGGTGGGCTTCAGGCTGTAGAGGCGGATGTACTCGTTTTGAAACCGCACGTCCCCATCGAAGACGAGTGAGCGCAGGTACACGTAGAAATGAACAGCGTCACCCACGACGACGCGCCCGTTTGGTTTGGGGAGCAGCACGAGCGATGCGCCGTAGGCCAGGCAAAACACAAGCCCTATCGCTGCAATCCCGTCCCAGGCTTGCGTTCCGGAATCCGAAGCAGTCGGTCAATCATCTGACCGGTTCCGGCGTCTCTGCCCGCACGGAATTGGGTCGCGTCCACGGCGCTCTGTAGATCACAAGGCTGGGCCCGCCCGCCACGACGACCGGCGCAGAGATGCGTGTGACTTCCTGCAACAGTTCTGGCCGGCGCGCGAGGTACGGATACCAGTGAGGGAAGATCGACGACGAGATCCGGACGAGACCGTTCCAGGAATCGATCGATACGCCACATACGCTTGTCCCAGATGGCATCGGGCGTGACCAGGCCTTCGGTGTCAAGAATGAAGCGGCGCGAGAAAAAGGCGATGGCGCCGATGTCGTTGGTGGCGATCCGTGCGTCCGGCGCGGTGTGCTCGTCAATCCAGTGCGCGGTGCGTACTTGCAGGTCGTTGATGTTCTTCACCTCGGAGGCGTAAGTGTCGAGGGCACTCACTGTCGCGCCGCCAATCTGCACCAGGCCAGCGACGCTCAGCACCACGAGAACCCAGCGTGGCCTCGCGTACCGCGCGAGCACAGCGACCCCGCACGCGCAGACCACGAGCCCGAGCACGAGCAGGTGCACGACGTAGCGGCCATCGTGGACGAGCATCACGGGTTGAGGCGCGACCAGTCCCTTGGCCACCGGCGTCAGCAGCAGCACGGCCAGAAGGGCTCGTCCACCACGCGGCGCTGGCTGCGCCCACGCGCCGGCCAACGCGAGGACTCCGGCCAGTGCGGCGCCAAAGAGCAATCCGTCATGCGAGGCCTGCCAGCGAATGGCGTCCCCCAACAGGTTCAGAGGGTAGCGGCCGACGTCGATGAGCGCATCGAGCGGCCGCCCTTCGGCCAGTGAGACCGCCGTGCCCATCCCGTAGTTCTTGGCGTAAAACGTGTTCGGCAAGGGACGGCCGCCGGTCCACTCGTTGAACGCGACGAAGCCCAGCGTCAGAACGACGAGCAGTGCCAACGGATGCCACCAACCTGGCAAAAACCGTCGCGACGTCCGTCCCGCGCACCCTCCGCCAGCCATGCCGCGCCGAGGATGGCGGCCGCGACAAACGCCTCCGGTCGGGCCCAGCCTGCCAGGCCAGCCCACAGCGCCCATAGCACCTTGCCCGCTCGTGGATTGTCGAGCGCGCGAACGTACGCCAGCATCGCCACCGTGACCAGCGCCGTGTAGAGCGGCACCTCCATGCCGGACAGCCCGGCCCAGACCATCCGCGGGGTGACGGCCACCGCCAGGCCGGCCAGCAGCGCCGCACGATCGTCGCCGCACAACCGGCGAGTGAGCGCCGCGCCGGCGATGGCGGTTACCGCGACGAGGCCACGCCAAGCAACTTGGCGGAGACCAACGGCTCGAGACCCGCCAGCAGCGGCACTGCCAGCAGGAGCGACCACAGCGGAGCGCTCGAGCCCGAGCTCGGGGACGCCCGGATTGAACGAAAAGCCGTGCCCCTCGGCGACGTTGCGGGCAAACTGCAAATGGATCCACGAGTCGTCGAGCGGAAAACCTGGAGCCGTCTGTCGCCACTCGAGCGCGGTGCCGACGACCGCGGCGAGCACGACGGTTGCCACCACGGCGATGTGATGCCACAGGCGTCGTCGAGGCCACCAGGTCATCGCGGCAGATTGTATCGCCCGAGGAGGTCGTTGACGCGAATGGCCATCAGGCTGTGCAACGACCCGACGACATCGCGGCCAAGGCGGACCTTTGTCCTCGCGTCGTCGCGCCAACGCACCGGCAGTTCCTCGATCCCGAGCCCGAGGCGCATCGCCAGGAACAACAACTCGGTGTCGAAAGTCCAGTTGTCGAGCAGCAGACGACTGAACACCGCCTCGGCGGCTTCGGCCCGGAATCCCTTGAACCCGCAAGTGAAGTCCGACACGTTGACGCCGCTGACCTTTCGCGAGAGCATCGAGAAGCCTCGGCCGAGGCACTCGCGCAGCGGCGATTGATGGCGCTCGATCAGGGCGGCGGCGACGCGACGGCTGCCAATCACGACGTCGATGCCGGCGTCGAGACGGGCCAGACACGGCGCCACGAACTCGAGCGGCGTCGCCAGGTCGACGTCCATGAAGATCCGGTGCCGTCCGCGCGCGGCGAGCATGCCGGCCCGGACGGCGCCGCCTTTGCCGCGGTGCGGTGCCCGCAACGTTTGTCCGGCTTCTGGCGGCACCAGCGTTTCAGCCTGCCCCGCCGTATCGTCGTCGCTGCCGTCGTCGACGACGATCAGCTCGGTCGGCATCGCCGCCCGCTGCACGAAGTCGACAAACTGCGGCAGCGTGCCGGCCAGCCGGTGAGTTTCGTTGAAGACGGGAACGACGATCGAGCAGGCGGGCACGGGGGCCTCTGCGGGCGCTGTCTCGGACATCGCGGAGGCGATCAGGCCGTGGCGTCGCGCTGAGCGGCGACCACTGTCAGGGGAAACACGCGACGTGCGACGGCCGGCAGCATTTGCACCACAGGTTCGGGGTCCAGTTCGACCTTGCAGCAGCGCCGGCAGACCGGAAACAGCTTGTGCTCGAGCAGCCGTCGACGCATCTCGACATAGCGCTCGCCGTTCCAGATTTCTTCGAGCGACTGCTCCGCGAGGTCGCCGACTTCGACGCGGATGAACGGGCAGAAGTACACCTTCCCGCTGAACGACACACGCGCGTGCAGGAACGGGTAGAGGCAGCGGCCCGACAACTGCGCGCCGGGATGTGTAGTAGCGTCTCCATCAGCGCGGGGACGACCTTGGGGCGGTAGTCGAACAGCACGCCGCGCGCGCGGCAATTGGCTTCGAGCTTGGCACCTTGCTCGCGCACCCGCGCCGCCGGCACCATCGGGTCGGCGGTCACGAACGTCGCGATCACCGACGGATCCGCGGCGCCGATGAGGCGCGCGGTCTCGTCGGCTTCCTCGCGGCGTGCTGAACATCAGGTGGTTCAGGCCAATGGCATCCACGCCCAGCTCCTCGGCGACGTCGACGATGCGATCGAGCTCGTCGAGGCTTTCGGCGGCCACCGTCGTGTTGATGCTGACGCGCAGCGGGGCGTTCTTTCGACGCGCCGCCTCCCGCAGCCGCCGCAGGCCGGCCTCGGTGCGCTTGAAGGTGCCCTTGACGCCCCCGCGCCACGTCGTGCGCTCGTCGGGGCCGTCAATCGAGACGCTGATGTGCTTCAGGAAGCCGGCGACGGCCAGGTCGGCCAGCGCCTCGGCCCGCGCGTCGTCGATGATGGTGCCGTTGGTCGTGAGATAGCCGCAGGCGTAGCCCTTTTCGCGGAAGACTCCGAAGACATCCATGATGTCCTTCCGCATGAAGATCTCGCCGCCGGTCAGGTTGACCTGCAGGTCGTCTTTGTGAGGAAACGCCTTGCGCAGCGCGTCCAGCCCCAGCTCCTGCCGCCACTCGCCCTCGATATTGAGCAGGTCACCGACGTAGCAGAACTCGCATTGAGGTTGCACCGCATCGTCGCCTCGTAGACGACGCCGGCCGGTAGACGTTCGGCGCGGCCGGTGCCGTCCTCGACGAAGCGATCGACGCGCGGTCTGGTAGCGCCGCCTTGCGCCAGCGTGCGTACGCGCGACGAGCCAGCGGCAGGGCGCGGGCATGGTCGGCGAGGCGCTTGGCGGACGGTGCGGACCAGGGTCATGGGATGTGGAAGATGTCGATGATCGGTCCGGGCCGCTGCAGCCGTGGATCGATGGTGGCGTCGGTGTTGTGCAGAAACGGCTCGACCGCCGCCGCCTCTGCCGGCGTCACATCGTTGCGATACGGCGAGATCGTGGCCAAGTGCCGCGCCTGCCGCGCCAACGCCTCAGCCAAGGGGCGCGTGGCCGGATCCGGCACATTGTACCGCTTCACGACCACGTACTCCACGCCGATGCGCCCGCAGGACCGCCAGCGGATCGGGGCCAAGATCGGCGTAGGCCCAAGTAGATTTGTCCTCGTCGAGCCCGCCGTCGCCGAGCCAGAGCAGCGGTAGGACGGGAGCGGCCACGGCGAGACGGCCAGGCGCAGCCGGGCTCGTGTGGAGCGCGTTCAGCGACCCCGAGACGCGCCGCCAGCGATTCTTCCAGGCTGTCGCGCGATTGCGCGAGCTGGACCGAGTAGGGCTGTACCAGGACGGTGGCCCCGTCGGGCGCTGGGCGTCTATGAGACGCTGCGCCAGCGTGCGCGTGTCGTCTTCGCCGAAGAATGCACGGCGTGGAGGCTGTCGACCACAGCGCCAGCCGCCGCAGCAGCGTCAGGGCCAGCACCAACACCCGACGCGCCCGGAGGCCAGCGCGCTGCGATATCGCGGATCGCCAGCGCCGCCAGGAGCACGACGAAGGGCGCGACGGGATTGAGATAGCGGCTCGCCGGAACGGTGTTGCTGATGAACAGCAGAAACGGCACCGGGAACGAAAGCAGCAGGAGCGCCCGGCGGCGGTCGGTCGCCAGCGAGCTGCACGGCGCCGATGGCGCCAAGCGCCACGACCGGCAGCGTCGAGGCCGTCGACCAGCAGCGTGATGTAGCGCCGACAGATTGGCAAACAGCCCGTGATCGGTCGCACGGTCCACGACGATCTGGCGGTTCGCGACGATGTCGCGCCAGGCCGTGGCCGGTTCCGCCAGCAGAAACGGCGAGAGCATGAAGAACACGCCCAGCGGCCGTCAGGAAGCACCGCGCCATGGCCTTCGCCGTCACCGGCCACTGTCCCGGTGCGGGTGGCGTCGAGTGCCGTCAGCGCCAACGGCACCGCCAGGAACACGCAGTAGTAGTGGATCGACCACGCGACGCCACACGCCATCGACGGCGAGGACCAGGTCGAGGTCGGCACACGGGCTCCGGCGCCGCCTTCGGGCCAGCAGCGTGCCAGCCGCCACACCGCCACCATGATTGCCAGCGTGGCGGCCACGTCGTGCTTCACGTAGTGGCTGTCGATGACTGCCAGCGGGCGCAACGGCCAGCAAGCGCGCGCGGCAGACAGACCCGTGGGCAGGTCAAACAGCGTGCGGCCCGAGCAGCGCGGTCGCGCCGGTGCCGAGCGCACCGCTCACCGCGCCGAGCGCGCGCCCGGCGAGATAGATCCCGACGGGTCGATGAAGAAGCGTTGCTGAAAGGCGTTGAGCGAGGCGACGCTGCCCGGTGATGCGCGCCAGGACGAAGTAGCCGGCCGATCCAGGCGAAGAGGCGTAGAAGAAAAACGTCGGGTAGAGAAAGTTGTGCGGGTTCAGGTCGCCCTTCGCAAAGGCCAGCGCCCGCGACATGATCGCGATTTCGTCCGGGTTGTAGATGGCCGGCAACCCGAAGTCGAGCGCGGACGCCCGCAGCGCCAGCGCGCCGGCCACCAGCGCGGCCAGCGCCAGCGCCAGCGCCTAGCCACGGCGGGCTCCCCTCGGCGCTCGCCGGGCGTCGCTGCCGGCTCGTCATCGGTGACTCGATCGATCTCGCCGGCCGTCGCCGACACGACGTTGCCGGCCAGTTCCGTGGTCTCCGACACCTCGGTTTCCACCTCCGCCGGCCGCGCGCGGCCCGTCCGCCGCGTTGCGGGCCACGCCCACAATCTCAACGAGGCGGACGCGCTCGTTCGCGGTCAGGAATCCCGTCAGCACGAGCAGGCCGACGTAGGCCGAGCCAGCCACGAGCGACACGGGCCGCCAGGCCGGGCACGGCGGGCCAGCTGACCGGGCACGAGCAGGACCGCGACGGCATAGCCAGCGAGTCCGACGGCGGCCAGCCGTGCCATGCGGCCCCACTCATATCCCACAGGGTAGACGCGATTGCGCCAGGGCCGCCGAGACGCCCGCCAGCACCGCGTAGGAGAGCGTGTTGGCGATGGCCGCGCCTGTCGCGCCGTAGCGCGGCACCAGGGCAAGGTTCACGCCGACACTGGTGGCGGCGGCCAGGCCCGTCGCGAGCGGGTAGAACTCGGTCCGCTTGGTGATGTTCAAGCCGATCGACGTCAGCAGGTAGACGCCCTGGAGCGCGACGCCCGCGGCGATCCACGGCATGACGCCGGCTGCCCCCTGAAACAGCGGCGTCGTCATGATGCGCACGATCTGCGGCGCGCCGGCGGCAACCAGCATGGCCAGCCCCACCAGCGCCGCGACACCCCAGGTCGCGACCAGCCGGAACGTGGGCTTGGCATCCGGCTCGCGCATGATCGCGAAATAGAACGGAGCCCACGCGTACTCGAACGCATTGAGGAAGAGCTTGAGGCCCATCGCAAACGACGCGCCGATGGAGTAGAGCCCGAGCTCGTGCAGCGTCGCGTAGAGGCTCAGGATGTATCGGTCGGAGACCGCAACCGTCTGCTGCGCGAGGCCGTGGGGAAGCCGCGGCAACCCGAATCGCAGCGCCTCGCGCAGCAGTTGCGGCGAAAAGACAGGCCCGACCAGCGCGAGAAACCGCGGGAGCATCAACGCGCCAAAGAGGATCGTCGTGATCAGGTCGGCGAGCACGACACCGAGCACGCCCAGCCGAAAGCCGATGACGAGCGTCAGCCGGAGCACGATCGTCGCAAGCGATCGCGTGACGGTCAGGGCAATGAAGCGGCCCGACTGGCGCTGAATGCGCAGCTCGTGGAACGGGATGAAGAAGAAGCCGGCGAGGAAGGTGTTCACCAGCAGAATCTGCAGCGCCGGCGCCTGCGAGACGGAACCGAACAGGTGCCGCGCAGCGGCAGGGGTGAGCGTGAGCGCGACCGCCAGCACCGCGCCGTTGGCGGCCAGCAGAAACAGGAAGATCGTGCTGGCCAGCAGGCGCCGGGCCGGCTGGTCCGGGCAATCGTAGTACATCCGCATGAACGACGAGTCGACGCCCCAGCGAAAGAGGATCTTCGCCAGCATCTCCACCACGAGCAGGAGCGCGAGCACGCCGTAGTCCCCCGGCGAGAGGAACCGCACGTACACCGGGAGCAGCAGAAAACTGATCGCCTGGGTGGCGACGTCACCGGCGCCGTAGACCGCCAGGTCGCGACCGAGCGCCTTCAGTCGCTGGAACACGTAGGGCGGGTCACGCGCTGTCGCGCCGACGGAAGAGCAGGAGGTTGAGGAAGCACCAGCCCGGCACGGGCAGCACGCGGGTCAACGCCCGGTGCAGCGGTTCGAGACGAGCCGGATGTTTCCTGATGAACCGGGTGACGACCGGCAGGGTCGGGAAAATGCCTCGACGCCACACGAGCGAGAATCCCGCAGCGTCTGCAAGGGCGAGGTACTCCGCGATGGGACGATCGCCGGGATGCTTGGTCGGACTCGCCGTCCGAATGAGCCGCCCTCGAAGCAGGAACTGCACCCGCGACTGCAGGTGGGCCAGATTCGGCACCGAGACCAGCAGTTCTCCGCCAGGCGCGAAGCACCCGCGCCAGCTCGCCCAGCGCGCGGGCTTGATCGTCGAACGAGAGGTGCTCGAGCACGTCGAGGCACAGCGCGCGCGCGAACTGCCCGTCGGCAAAAGGCAGGGCGGTCAGCGAAGCTTGCTGCACGTGCGCGGAACGGTAGGCGGCATCGACGCCGGTCATCGCCGAGACGGTCGGCGTACTCCTCGACCAGCAGCCCTTCGCCGCAGCCCGCGTCGAGCACGCGCGTCGCCGGTGGCAGGCCGTCGAGATATGCGCGCACGATCCGCAGCTTGGCCCGGTACGTCGGGTAGTAGTCCCAGTCCGGGTCAAGGCGCCGGTGATAGTCGCCACGCAGCGCGTACTCGCCCTGCCGCAGCGGCTGATCGAGAGCCATCAGCGCATTGTAGCGCCGAGACGCCGCTGCATCATGCGCAACGTCACCGCGACCACGAGATAGGTCACGGCCGCCAGCCACAGGTTGCGATGGATGCCGAACCACATCGAGATGGCCACGGCGCCCACCGAGGCGAGCACCCCGCACGCGCCGTTGACGCCCCAGAGCCACGCCGTCGCCAGATCGGAGGCCGCCCCGACCAGGCGCATCCCGATCGGAAACGCGAGTCCGAGCAGGATCGACAGCGGGGCGAGCAGCGCCAGCACCACCGACGTGCGGCCCGCCAGACTCCACGCCGCCGTGGCGTCGACGACCGGCTGGATGAGCGCGGTATCGGCAACCAGCACCAGCGCGACCGTCACCGGCGCCACCGGCAGCCAGCGAGCGGAGGTCGGAATCCGGTCGGAGATCGCAGCTGCCGATCCCCGTGCACAGGATCATCCCGAACAGGATCACGGCAAGCGTCCAGGTGGGATGCCCGAGGTACACCGAAAACCGCTGCAGGAACGGAATCTGGACGAGCATGAAGCCAGCGCCGATCAGCCCGAAATAGACCAGTGCCAGCCAGAAGTCGGTGTGCGACAGCCCTGGTGGCCGTCCTGTCCGGACCAGCGGCCACACGACGATGGCGACGACGAGCAATGTCGTCAGAGCCAGCAGCACCAGCAACGTGACGGTGGCCCTGAGATTCCCTCCCGCGACGCCGCCCTGCGGCACCGCATCGAGATCGAGCAGGCTGGCCGGACGAAGCATGTTGAAGAAGAACGGCCGCTCGTCGGTGGGCGCGGAGTAATCGTAGCGATGGTCTTCGATGGCCGACGCCAGCGCGGCTGGCGAGGAACTCGCAGCGATGGCCCGCAACAGCGCGTCGTCGCCCGGATGCCACGGCGCCAGCAGGAGGCGGAAACCGAACGCGTCGACCGTGCGCTCGAATCGCCTCGCGGTCGCGCTGGTCGAAGGGCGAAGGCGAGACGAGCAGCGTCGCCACGTTGCCGCTGGCCGCCAGCACCAGATGCTGCGCGGGCGCGGCGACGTGCCGATCCAGCAGCGCCGCCACGGCCAGCGAGACCAACCGGCTCGTCTCGGATGACCGCGAGGCGCTGAACCACCTGGAGACACTGAACACGCCACGGGGCGTGAGCCGGTTGAGGAGGATGCGCCACCCCTCCCGCGTGTACAGCCCGTTTTCCGACAGCGTGAATGCGCCTGCCCCGGTGGCGGCCCATGTATCGATGAGCGACATCTGGATGACGTCGAACTGCCGCGACGTGCGCGCCAGATGCGCCCGCGCTTCGTCGTTCACGAGCGTGACCTCGGGCCGGTCCGCGATGCCCGCAAAGGCGCGTGCACGGCGTTCGAGCAGCTCCACCAGCGCGCGATTGATCTCGATGCCGGTGATCGATCGGCTGTGGCCCCAGATGGCCGTGAGGATGTCGCGACCGCCGCCAACACCGATGACCGCGACGTCGCCCTCGCGCACCTGGTACGGCAGGCTGGTGACGTCGTACGGCACCCAGCGCGAGCGACTCGGGGCGCCCGTCCCACTGCGTGACCGGCGTCGCGGCCTCGCCGTCAAGCGTCAGCCACTGCAGCGTCGCCGTGAAGCCCTTCGCATCCGCCTGCGGTCCGGGACCCCAGAAGTAGACCGGGCCGTTGGCAGGCTGGCCCAGGGCCACGTACGCGTGCGTCGTCCAGGCCGTCGCGGCCGCGTTGTCAGCCGTCAGCCAGAGCCCCTGGTTCTTGGGATAGAGCACCGGAAAGGCGTTGTACTTGCCGTTCCATCCCGCGACTCCAAGCAGCAGCGCCGCCAGGACAATCGCGCCGCGATGCCGACGGCCGGCCACCCTGGCGAAACACCACGCCGCAAGCGAGGTCGCCGCGGCGGCGGTGAACATCGCCGATGTCAGGTTGGTGCGGACCAGCAGCGGGATCACGGACAGGCATCCGGCCGCCGCACCTGCCAGGTCCCAGGCGTAGAGGCGTCCAATCGGCGCGCCCAGCCGCGTCAGCGCGATCGTGACGGCGACACCCGACAGAAAAAACGGGACGCCCAGCAGAACGATCGAGACTGCGAGCGGGAGGACGAGCGAGAGTCGCGCCTCGGTGAGCGGCGGGATCGGGATGACCAGCGTCGCGAGGTGAACGACGGGAATGGCGATGGCCATCGCAAACGTCGCGCGTCCCAGCAGTCGCAGCGCCCGGTCGCCTCGCGCCTCATCGCCCCGCAGAAACACGAACACCGCGCCGCTGGCCATTCCCAGCATCGCGAGTGAGACCGCGAGGAACGAGAGGTGATACCAGGTCAGAACCGACAGGAGCCTGGTGCTCAGGATTTCGACGAGCAGCGTGGCGAATGTGGTCAGCGCAAGGCCGGGTGCAAGCCATGCCTGCGAGCGCGTCATGTGGGGAGCGAGTATACCCAGCCGGCGCTTACGGGCGCGGTGGCGTCTGCGGCACGGGAATCACGCCGGGGCGTGTCGTGACCAGCGGTGCCGCACCAGGCGGTGTGGGACCGTTGGCCGGCGCCTGGGCATTCGGATCGTCCGGCCCGGCGCGCGAAGCTGGCCAGGCATCGGCCCGCCCGGAACGCCCGGGAGCGCCGGCGCCACCGGCTCGCCATTTGGATTGAAGACCGGCACGCCAGGAGGGTTCGGGCCCTCCTCGGCATCGGCAGCCTCCTGGTTGGCCAGTTGAATCGGATCCGGAAATGCCGCTTGCGGTGGCGGGGCAAACGCCGCTGCGGGTCTGGGAGGTGCCATGGGCGCCGCCGAGGCGATGCTTGTCGGCAGCAACATGAGCCGATCGAAGCGCGAGAGGTTGGCGGCCATGTCGCGCCAGCGGCCACGCTCGCGCGCGGTGCGGCGGCGTACCCGGCGACGCTTCGCAGCAGGATTTCGAGCGCCTGTTTCTCGGGCAGGTTCGTCAGCTCCAGCGTGAGAAGCCCGCCGCCGAGTTTCTCGAGCCCGACGATGCGCGTCTGACCGAGCCGCGCCCATTCATTGAGCACCTGCCGCAAGGTGACGTCGGTCGCCTTGAGCGTGACCCGGCCGTCCTTGAAGGACAGCGCCAGTTCACCGGCCGACGCAGGGGCCGGCAGGCAGACCGCAGCGACGAGAAGCCCGATGGGCAGGTATTTCATGGCTCTCGGCAGGGGATGCACGGATTATAACCCACCGCAACGCTCCACGCCCCGCCGCTACCTCAACTTCGTAATCCAGAGCGGCGAGTCTTTCTTCGGAAGGTCGCACGACTGGCAGATGGCGGGGCCCCCGCTTTCGAGGTGCTCGCGGCGCACGGCCCGGTACCGATCGGAATTCCAGATCTCGCTGATGGTCGACGTCCGCAGGTCGCCGAGAATGGTGCGCCCGTCGAAGTCCGCGCAGCACAGCGAGACCCGCCCGTCCCAGAGCGCGGTAAACGTCAGCCACGGCCGGTAGCACGGGTAGTGCACGTCGGATTTCTGGTTGAGCGTGCCCGCCCAGTTGTGCAGATCGGTGATGTGGATCTTGTCCGCGCGCTTGCGCCAGTGCTCGATGAACGCGTGCTCGTCTTCCGAGTTGTTCTGCCGGACAAACGACAGGATCAACTTCGGGCGGCGGGTGCCGGCGGCGTCTCGCAGCGCCAGCAGGCGCTCGACGTTGGCGATGACCTTGTCGTACTTGAGGCCGAGGCGCGTCTTCTCGAACGTCTCTTTGCCGGACGCGTCGACGCTGATGTTGATGGCGTCGAGCCCGGCCTCGATCATCCCGCGCGCGGCCGCCTCGGTGATGAGCGATCCGTTGCTGATCATCCCGACCTGCGGGATGCCGCGCTGCTTGGCGTAGCGCACCTTGTCGACGAGCTGCCGGTCCACGAACGGCTCGCCGTAGTTGTGCATCCGCACGTGCTCGATGCCCAGCTCGGCGCACTCGTCGACGACCTTCGTGAACAGCGCCATGTCCATGATGCCCTGGCGGCGCTCCATGTCGTCGCGCGGGCAGAACACGCACTTGGCGTTGCAGATGTTGGTGCTTTCGATCTGGACGATCTCGGGCAGCGGCGCCTCGTCGCGCCCGGTGGCCAGCAGCGCCTTCTTGACGATCGACGCGTTGCGTCGCAGGGTGCCCTCGACAGCAGAACGAGCGCCGCGGCGAAGTGAGTCCAGCACGTCTAGCTCTTCTGGAAATGGTCCACGACGCGCGTGAGGATCTCGTCGAGCCCCACTTCCGGAGTGTACCCGACCAGGTGCGAGAGTTTGGCCAGGTCGGGAACGCGGCGCGGCATGTCCTCGAAGCCGGCCTCGTAGGCCTCATCGTAGGGGATCGTCACGATCGGCGATCGGCCGCCGGTGAGGTCGCGAATCTTTTCGGCCAGCGCCAGGATCGAGATCTCCTCGGTGTTGCCGACGTTGAACACCTCGCCCACGGCGCGCGGCTCAGCGACCAGCCGCAACAGCGCCTCCACGACGTCGCCGACGTAACAGAAGCTGCGCGTCTGCGTGCCGTCGCCGTGGACGGTGATCGGCTGTCCGGCCAGCCCCTGCCGCACGAAGTTGGGGATGACCATGCCGTAGCGGCCGGTCTGTCGAGGGCCCACGGTGTTGAAGAAGCGAACGATGATGACCGGCAGCTTCCGTTCTTTCCAGTACGCCAGCGCGAGGAACTCGTCAATCGCCTTGCTGCAGGCGTACGCCCAGCGGTGCTTGGTCGTCGGTCCCATCACCAGGTCGGTGTCCTCGCGGAATGGCACGTCGGTGCTCTTCCCGTAGACCTCCGAGGTCGAGGCGATGACCACGAGTTTCTTCTTCTTGTTCGCGTGCTTGAGCACGACCTCGGTGCCGTGCACGTTGGTCTCGATGGTATGAACCGGCGCCTCGACGATGAGCTTGACGCCGACGGCGGCCGCCAGGTGGAACACCACGTCGGCGCCGTCGATGAGTTCGGCCAGCACCGGTTCGTTGGTGACGCTGTCGATCACGTAGCGGAAGCCCGGATGCTCCTTGAGGTGCTCGATGTTCTCCATGGCACCGGTCGACAGGTTGTCGAGCACCGTCACCTGGTGGCCGGCCGCCAGCAGCGCCTCCGCCAGATGCGATCCGATGAAACCGGCACCGCCGGTAATGAAGGCATTCACGCGCGTTCAGGTCCTCGCCAGGGAAAGGATGGCATCGGCGGCCCGTTGGGCGGCCTGGCCGTCAGCCTCTATGCGATACCGGCGCATGAAGGCCCCCTGTGCCAGCGTGACCCGCTGGCGCATCTCACGATCATACAGCAGGGCCTCGAGCGCGGGCGCGACCTCCGCCACCGTCCCTGCGCCGGCCATCGCACCCGCGTCGACAAACGGGCTCAGGTTGTTGGGCAGCGCGACGACCAACGTCGGGACGCCAAGCGGCATGGCCTCGATCGCGGCCGTGGAATTGGCGGTGACCAGGGCCGAGGCCACCGCGGTCAACTGGCCCAGGCCGGCTGACGGCGGCGCCATCACCACGTTGGCGACGCCCTGGCTGGCCGCCAGATAGGGTCCGCGCCCTCGGCCGGGTGCGGCTTGATCACCAGCCGAATCTCGGGCATCGCGCGCGCGGCCGCGACCAGCGCGCCGAAGGCCGCTCCGAGTTGCACGTACTTGGCGGCGACCACGACAATCGGCGCATCCTCTCCGGCGCCGAGTTGCGCGCGAAGCGCGGATCGCGCCGCCTGATCGAAGCCGCGCGACGCCGACGACGATCGCATCGAGGCGCGCGCTTCCGGTGACACTCAGCGCCTCTGCGGGAAAGTGTCCGCGCTCTTCGAGGTGCTCGCGCGTGAACTCGTCGAAGATCAGCGTGCGGTCCGGCCGCGGGAAGCCACGGTCGGCCGGGTTCGACGGCGATGGCGCCATCTCGTCGGGCTCGTGCAGGTAGTTGAGCCAATGCCGGTAGATGAAGCCGTGCTGCAACGCCGCCGTCGGGACCTGACGCCGGCGCGCCTCGAGCATCAGCGCGCGTCCCCATCCTCCGGCTTCGGCGTAGGTGAGCACGACCTCGGGGCGAAGTGCGTCGAGCGCCGCGCCGGCTTCGTCCATCGCCCGCGCGGACCAGGGGAACTGCAGGTCCGCGACGCCGCGCCATTGCTCTTCGAGCAACGCCCACAGGTCGTACCCGCCGATCACCGCCGCGGCGCGAACGTCGGCGCTGCGGGTGAGCGTCGTGAAGGTCTCCGCGCGCGCGCGCCACACCGCGCGAGAGGGCTCGAGCGCCCGCCACCCGGAAAAGGCGGTCACCGGCGTGGCGGCAATGTCCCGGGGCTGCGGGTTCACGAACTCGTGCAGGCGATCGCGCCACCGGCGGACACGGAAGTTGGTGCGGGGACCCAGGCCAACCAGCGCGACGCCGTCCGGCGCTCGCGCGCCGAGTGCCCGGATGACCGGGCCGACATAGGCCTCTTCTCCGGCGTCACCGCCGACAAAGGCCGAGTGCACGAACGCCACAACCCGGGACGGGCGAGGCCGCGCGGCCAGCGTGGGCCGCAACCGGTCCGCCATGGCCGTGGCGGTGTGAAACAGCGCCTTGGCACGCGTGCCCGTCCCGCGCTGCTCGGCCAGCAGGTCGGCAGGCCCCTCGCACGAGATTCCATGGCGCGCAGCCACCTGGCGTGCGACGTGGCCGACGACGGCATCGGACCCGTCGACGAACCACCGGGCGCCAGGGTCCTGGCGTGCGAGGCGCTCGAGCGCCGTGACCGCCCGATGCGCGCGCGTGACGACGCGCATCCGGTGCAGGTAGATCTCGGTGAACCACCAGAGCGAGTCGCCGCGATGCGTGAACCGATCCCGCAAAGCGTCGCCGTCCACGCGCGCGTGTCGCAGGTCCTTGATCCATTGATTGGCCGAGACGTCGGCGCGCTCGGCCGCCTCGGCGTCCAGCAGGCTGTCGACGTCGATCGCGCGTCTGCCCGACGCTGTCTCGACTTCGAGTGAGCTCACCGTGCCCCCGCCGGCGCGCCGGCGCCACGCGACGCCAGGAGGGCCCGCCCGGCCGCGACAACGGCCTCGACACCCACCTCGGCGAGGCAGTCGGGCGTGTGTCCCTGACAGCGTTCGGGCGGCAGGCGGATGCGATTGCACGGACTGCAGGGCAGATCGACGCGGACGACGCGGCTGGGTTCGACCAGCGGCCCGTAGCGCCAGGGCATCGACGGCCCGAAAACCGCCAGCACGGGCGTGCCCACGGCGGCTGCCAGGTGCATCGGCCCGGTGTCGCCCGTGAGCAGCGCGCGGCATTGGCGCAACATGGCGGCGAGCACGACCAGATCCGTTGTGCCCTGCACGCGAAGCGTCCGCACCCCACGCGCTTTCAAACGCGACTCCATCTCGCTCACGACGGCCTCATCGCCGGGCCCGCCGGTGAGGACGACCGAGGCGCCGATGTCAGCGGCGAGCACCGACGCTGCGTCAGCGAATCGCTCGACAGGCCATTGCTTGATCGCACGGCCGCCCGGCGCGTGGACGGCCAGCAGCGGCTCGTCTGGCGCCTGCCGGGCGCCGCCAAGCTGCGCCAGCACCGCACTTGCAGCGGCGCGCGCCGCTTCAGGAAGTGGCAGCCGCCAGAGCGGTGCGCCGGCCTCGGTGTCGGCCCGCGCGAGCGACCCCGAAGGCAGATCAAAAGCCCGCTCGACCAGCGCGAGGCCGTTGTCGGCGACGTGCCGGCCGCCGTCGAACGCGACGACGTCGGTCAGCAGCGGCCCGCCACCGGCGTGCCCGAACCCCACGCGCCGCTTTGCGCCCGCGAGCGCCAGCAGCCCGTGCGAGCGGATGTCGCCCTCGAAGTTGATCGCCAGGTCGTAGCGCCGCGCGCGCCAGCCCATCGCTCGACGCGTCAGCGACGAGGCGGACTCGCCGCCGGCCCCGCGCGCGAGCCACGCCGCATCGACGACCTCGACGTGGTCGACCTCGGCGATAAGGCTGGCGATCGGGCCGTTCCAGCTGCCCACGACCAGATCGATCGTCGCGCTCGGGCGCCAGCGCCCGCACGGCGCGAATCGCCCCCAACGACATCAGCAGGTCGCCGATGCGTTCGAGCCGGAGCAGGAGGATGCGTTGCGGCGCGGCCGGCCTCGGCCGCCGCCTGATCGGCCAGGCGAGCACGGTCAAGGCGGCGTCGGCCAGGCCGACGACCCAGCGCTCGGAGGGCGTGTTGATTTCGAGGTGGTCGAACATCCCTGGGCGCCGGCCGTCAGGGCGTGCGGCGAATCTCCACGCGGTCCACCATAACACCGAGCTCGCGATCGTCGGCCGCGCCCAGGACCGCACGTGGGCGCCACGTGACCGTACGCAGCCGCACCGTCACCGCATCGGGGCTGGCGGCTGCGGCCCTGGCAACATCGGCGGGGATTGCCCAGGTGTAGGCCTGCATGCCGGCCCCCACCACGACCCGGCCCAGCGAGACGTCGCCGACAAAGGCTTCGACTTCGGCCGGCGGCGCCTTGGCTGGCCGGCCGCCGTTGTCCATCCAGAGCACGAGCGCCGCAGCGTCAGCGGGCACGCCGACCAGGCTCAGGTACGACAGCGCCCGCGTCCAGCGATACGTGCCGCGGTGGTCGCGCTCCTTGGCGTGGAACCGCACGACCTGCAGGTCGTCCTGCTCGCCGATGTCGAGCGTCAGGCCGTCGGACACCGGCAGCGGCGGCACGAACCTGTAGATGCCGAAATCGAACTCCTTGTAGCGCACACGCGTCGGATAGGCGTTGCGCAGCGATTCGTACTCGGGGACCTGGAATCGTTCGCTGGCAACCGCTTCAACGGCGACCGTCCGCGACAGCAGGTCCGTGCCGCCGCCCCCGATGAAATACACGGCGCGATAGTGCTGCCGGGCCCAGCCAAGAAAGACTTCGAACACGGCCTTGTCCGGCTTCGGCGAGTTCAGCACCAGCACGGGCGTGCTGTAGATGTAGGCCAGCGGCAACGCGAGAACGTGGACGTCCGACGCGTTGCGCGATTCGACGACCACGAGGTCTTCGGCCGTGAACCGCGCCGCGATTGCTTCGAGCCGCTTGATGACTCCCGCGTATTCGACGTGCGGCCGGATGTGAGCGGTCGAGCCCCAGAATCCCCACGCCACCAGCGCGAGCACGACGAGCCGCAGTGCGTAGCGGCCTGCTCGTGCGGCGCGCGCGCCCACGCCCGGCCGTCCGGAGAGCGGCAGCAGCAGCGTCATGGCGATGCCCAGCAGGACCGCCGGCAGGATGATCGGCAGGTACCGGCGCGTCACCCAGAAGTGTTCCGGGACGATGCGGATGCGATGGAAGACGAAAATCGCCGTGCCGCACGCCACGAGGAAGAAGCCGGGATCGCGCCAGAAAGCCGCCGGCGCGACAATCGCGAGCCCTGCCAGGGCCGCGGCGATGGCGGCCGGGTGCACGTACCAGCTGAACATCCGCAGCGACTCGGCATCGTGCAGCGCCAGCTTCCCTTCGGCAGCCCTGATGAACCACGCGTACGCGGCAAGGCTCACCACGACTGCCGTGAGCATGTGTGGCACCCATCGACGGATGGCGTGCGTCACGCGCTGGTTCCGGCGGATTCGACGACCGGCCAGGAGCGATCACGAGGCCGCAAATCGCCGCGAGTCGTCAGCGGCAGCCAGTTGACCGCCGCCCATATCCGCGGCTTTTCGGCGTACGGCGCGAGCCACGTGAAAAGGTACGCCGCAAATAGCGCCAACGCGACCGTCAACGTCGCCACAAACGCGCCGCGAACACGGCCTCCCACGATCCAGTGGAGGCCCAATCCGCCCGCGGCCAGGCCGACGGCCAGCACGCCGTCGAAGCGCGCAAACGGCAGCAGGCCCAACAACACGCCCGCGACCGGCGCGAAAAAGACGTCGTCGTCCTGATGCGCGCGCGCCAGCGCGAGCAGGCCCGAGAGCAGCAGCGCCTGCGCGAGGACCTCCGAGTTGGGAATCCGCGCGTGCCACACCTGCACCAGATGGATGGCCAGCAGACCAGCGGCGGCCGCGCCCGCCGGCTTGCCGATCAGCCTCGCGCCGAGAAAGTAGAGCGCAAGCACGCCGAGCACCGCGCACGCGGTTGACGCGTAGCGGGCTCCCGTCAGCCCGGAGAGGTCGTAGCCGATGGCGACGGCCGCGGGGTAGAGGTGCGGGAACTGGTCGATCACCGTGCCCTGATCGGGATCGAGCAGGAAGAACCCCATGAACCGGTTGCTGTCGTACGGCATGTCCCTGATGGCGCGGAAAGAACAGTCCCCGCGTTTCGGCCGGAAGGCTTGCCACCAGCTCGTCGTCGATCACAAGGCTGCCACGCTGGGCGATCTGCACGCCGGCGTTCATGTACACGCCAGGGTCCTTGCCGCCGACGACGTACTCGGCCGGCGGCGGGAAGACCCACAGCGAGAGGGCCACGAGCGACACGGGCGCCAGCCACCACCAATCGCCCTCGCCGCAACCTCGTAAGCAAGTGCCCGACGGCCCGCCACGGCCGCGATCGCCGCGACCAGCAGGTCGACACCCAGGACGTACCGCCACTGGTACTGACCGACGGCCGCCAACGCCAGCGAGACAGCCAGCGTGAGGGTCGCGCTGATGACGACCGCCCAGAACACACGTTCGGCAGGGTCGAGAGCGGCGCGCCGATGGCGATCGAGAATTGGCAGCCGGAAGATCAGCGCGCCGGGCAGGTAGCCGGCAACGACGCCCGACGCGAGAAACGCGATCATCGGTCGGCCGCCCCGCTGGTCGGGCAAGCATCGACATCGAGGCCGAGCACGAACCAGCCACGATCGATGACGCGGCGGATCGACCGATTCGACCTCCGGCCGATCCTCGGTCAATCCGAGCGCGATGAAAGGGGTGTGCATCAAGGCAGTCTAGAACAGTCCGCGTCGTCGGGCAGCACGTGCGTCCGCGCTCGGTCTTGAGCGGGCGCCGCCCACCGCCCCCGTCGACAAGGCATTCAGCGTGAGCGGCGTGTTGTCGACGCAGCTACACTCTGCCTCGATGGCGCAATCGCGCTTCCAGCGAGAGATTCGACCTGCGATCGACGTCAGGCCCTGGGTCTCTGCGCGACACCGACGATCGTCGGCCTCGCCGCGCTTGCCGGGCGGGGCCTACCAGACACGTTTGCGAAACAGACGTCGTTTGCAATTGGCTCGGTGGTGTCGGTTTGATGGCTTTGCTGGTGTGTGCGGCACTGCCGACGCCGTCGATGATGGCCACATCGCCTTCACACGTCGCGTCGTTCACGCCGGCACGCAGGGAACGCGTCAACCGCGTCGTCAACTAAGACGAAATCCCGCAATGCGTGCTCTCGCAGAAGATCTGGATTTTCGGTGTTTTCGATGGGAGCGCGCTCGACTGCGGTCATCGGGGGAAGGTCGATTCTAAGCACGGCCGTTTGCCGGTCGGCAAGCGATCTCGTACGCGCGCTCGAACCCGTCGATGGCGTGGCTCCAACTGCCTTCCCGCTGGGCCCACCGTCGCGCCTCGGCGGCCAGGGCCGCGGCCTCGGCTGGTCCGTCGAGCAGGCGCGCGATGGCGGCCGAGAGCGCCGCGGGGTCGGCTTCCGGCACCAGCAGTCCCGTTCGGCCGTCCTGGACGACCGAGCCGATTCCACCGGCCGGGGTCGCGACAAGCGGCGTGCCCGACGCCAACGCCTCCATCACGACGTTGGGCAGGCCGTCGACGTTGCCGGACGGATCGCGCACCGACGGCACGACGGCGACATCGGCCGCCGCCAGGCTGGCGGCGACATCGTCCTGGTGCAAGACACCGGGCAGAATCACGCGCGCGCTCGATGCCGCGGTCCGCGATCCGGGCCGTCGAACTCCTCGCGCAGGTCGCCGCCGCCGGCCAGCACCAGGCGAAGACCCTGCCGGTGCGGCGCCAGCCGGGCGACCGCGTCGATGAGGTACTCGAATCCCTTCTTGCGGACGAACCGACCCACACCGAACACGACTTCCGCGTCAGCGCCGACGCCCCAGCGCTCCCGCAGGCGAACTCGCGCCGACGGATCGGGGTGGAAGCGCGCCGAATCGACGCCGTACGGCACGGTCGCCGAGCGATCGGAGGACGCGCCCAGTGCGAGCGCACGATTGCGAAGGTCGTCGCTGCAGGCGGTGACAAAGCCGGCGCGGCCGAAGGCCCACCGCGCCGCACGACCGACGGCTGCATGGCGCTCGGCGACGAAGACGTCGGAGCCGTGCAGGCTGATGACGAGCGGCCTGCCGCCGGAGGCCGCCGCGGCGATCACCCCGCCTGGCACGACCCAATGTCCGTGCACGATCGTCGCGTCGACTTGCCGCGCCAGCGTCGAGGTGGCGCGCCACGCCGCCGCGACGGCCAGCGGCGTCGCGGCCACCGCCGCCGCCTCGCAGCCGCTCGTCGGCCTCGAGCGCGGCGGCGTAGCCGAAGACGTTCAGCGATGGCAGGGGCGCGTATTTGAAGAGGTGGAACCTGACCGCGCCGTCGCGTGGTGCCGCGCTGCCAGCGCGGGTGCCACGGCAGCACCATGTGAACCTCGTGCCCGCGCGAGGCCAGGCCCTGCGCGATCGGCTCCATGAATGTGCCGACGGTGTCGCCGGAGAATCGCGGGTACGACGTGGCGACCATCACCACGCGCTGCGTGGCGGTCATGGCCGCGTGAACAGGGAGCGCAGGCGGAGGCGCCACGGCGTCAGCGCCGACTCGAGCAGGACTCCGCCCGACAGCTTCGACGTTCCCATGCGGCGCTCCACGAAGATGATGGGCACTTCTCCTATCCGCGCGCCACGCACGTGCGCTTCGTAGATCGTCTCGGTCAGAAACGAGTAGCCGTCGGAGACGACGCGGTCGAGCGGCACCGTCGCCAGGGCCTCGCGCCTCCAGCAGCGGAAGCCGCTGGTGCAGTCGTGGATCGCCAACCCGGTGACCGCGCGGATATAGCGGTTGGCGAACGCGCTGAGGATGACGCGGCGCAGCGGCCAGTTGACCACGCTGACGCCGGTCAGATAGCGCGACCCGATGACGATGTCGTGGGCCGCGCACGCCTCGGCCATCGCGGGCAGGTACTTGGGATCGTGCGACCAGTCGGCGTCCATCTGGCAGATGAGGTCGGCGTCGCTGGTAGCCAGCGCACGCTGCAGACCCTCGACGTACGACCGCCCGAGGCCACGCTTCCCGGTGCGATGGACGACGTCGACGCGCCCTGGAAACTCGCGCGCCAGCCCATCGGCGAGCTCGCCCGTGCCATCGGGCGACCCGTCGTCGACGACCATGACCGCAAACGACGGATCGGCGAGCACGGCACGCACGAGATCGGGCAGGTTGTCGCGTTCGTTGTACGTCGGAATGACAGCCAGTGCCTTCATGCGCCAGTGCGAAGAGCCGAGGCGCGCGGCCTGCGGCCTGAGAAGAGCCAGCCCGCAGGCGGCAAACACGATGAGGGCCGGGTCGATCACGGGAATCCGGAAGCGTTCCTGCGGGAAAAACACGACGCACACCAGCATCGCGGAGGCCAGCAACAGCCCGAGCGCGGTGGGCCAGCGCCTCCTGCGCGCCACGATCAGCGCGCCGGCCAGACCGGCCGCCAGCAGCAGCCCGTACGACACCACCGACGCGACCAGATAGCGCGTCGAATGCAAAGTATATGACGGCCCTACCGGGATCCAGGTGTAGAACGCCTTGCGCGCCAGCAGGCCCGCCCACCACACCGGATCCCGAGCGATGGCCTGCATCGCCTCGCGGTAGTAGACGGGCTCGAGCTGCTCCGGGCTCAGCCCCGCGTGCGCCGCACGCAGCCGCTGGTTGTCGCGCTTGATGGCCGGGTTGGCTGCCATGTCGCCCTCACCGGGCGAGAGCGGATGGTTGCCAGTCCAGAACGTGATGCCTCCTTCCGAGGCAATCAGCACCGGGCGTCCGTACTCGCGGACGTTGCGCGCCGTCCATGGCGCGATCACCAGCAGGGCGCCGACCGCGATCGAGCACGGCGTCGCGCAAGCGACGTCTGGTCAGAAGCCACAGCCCGAGCAGCAGGAGAAAGAACAGGTGCGCCGGTCGCGTGAGCGCTGCCAGCCCGCCAATCACGCCGCACCACAGCAGCCACGCCCGCCCGCCCGATTCGACCCCACTCGCCCAGGACGCGTCCCGCCACCAGCACGTGCGCGAGAGCCAGCGCCATGTAGAGCGTCTCGGAGAAGACGTACGGCGGGCGTCCACACCAGCGGCGGATAGAGCGCGGCGATCCAGGCTCCGATGAGGCCAGCGCGCGGACCGGCCACCTGGTGGCCACCAGCGCGATGAGCCAGACTCCGAGCGCCCCGAGTATCGACTGGGCGACTCTGACGGCGGTGAGCCGGTCGAGCCGACGTGAGCCCGTGACCGCGGCGAGGAACAGCGGGTAGAGCGGCGCGCGCCCGAACCGCTCCGGCTCGGGCTCGCCGGGCGCGGCGGCGGGATAGCCGAAGCCGCGGCCCTCCAGCAGATTGGCGGCAAGCGACAGATACTCGCGCTCGTCGTGCGTCAACGGCTTGCCGACCCAGTAGCCGAACCCGAACGCCAGCCGGAGAACCAGGCCGGCCAGCACCGCGAGCCAGATCGCTCGTCCGGCGCCGGCGATCACTGGCGGCTCTCGAACCGCAGCGCCGAGATCTGTTCGGACACCAGGCCGACCAGGAAGATCACCACGGCCAGCATGATGAGCAGCACCGACGAGTTGGTGATGTGCGATTGCGTCCAGATGGTCCAGACCGCGTACAGCGAGCCGGTCGCGAAGGTCACGACGCTGACAGGCACGAACACCTTCAGCGGGCTGAAGATGGTGATGATCTTCAGGAGGATCAGGAAGAACTTCGCGCCGTCGCGCGCGAACTTGATCTTCGATGTCCCCACGCGCGGCTCGGCCTCGATGGGCTCGAACGCCACGCTGTACCCGGCTTTCAGGAACGCCAGGGTCGTCGTCGTCGGCGTCGAGAAGCCGTTGGGCAGCAGGTGCAGGAACTCGAGCAGGCACTCGCGCCTGGCCGCGCGGAAACCCGAGGTCAGGTCGGGAATCTGGCGGTCGGTCAGGTAGCTCGCCAGCCGGTTGAGCGCGGCGTTGCCCACTCTCCGCGCGGAGGTCGCCTGCGTTGCCGACGACCGTGCGCCCACCACCAGGTCGTACTCGCCGAGCCTGGACACGAGGCGCTCGGCGTCACCGGGACGATGCTGGCCGTCGCCGTCGACGATCAGGACGTTGGCGCCGGTCGCGCGCCGCACGCCGGACTTGACCGCCGCGCCGTTGCCCTTGTTGTAGGGATGCCGCACGACAATCGCACCGGCCTCGCGCGCGCGCTCGCCCGTGTCGTCCGACGAGCCGTCGTCGACGACGATCACTTCGTGCCATGGCGCGCCAGCCTTCGAGCGCCGCCACGACGTCGGCAATGGCGGCGCCCTCGTTGAACGCCGGGACGATGACCGATGTGGTCGACGCGTCAGCCACAGCCCTACTCCCGGTTTCCTGCGCGCGACGTCTCGTCGATCTTGCCCGAGCCGACGGCGATTTCGATCGAGCGGACGCGATAGACCAGGTCTTCGAGCAGCTTGCGGTTGCCGGAGATCACGTCGGACACCAGCCCGATCAGCAGCACCTGAAATCCCACGATCATCAGCACCGCCGACAGGATCAGCGACTGCACGTGCCCCATGCCCGCGCCGGTGAAGTAGTAGTAGAGAAAGCGCACCACGAGCGCGGCGCCCGCCAGGAAGATCGTCGCGCCGATGTACGAGAAGACCTTCAGCGGCTCGTACATCGCGTAGATGCGGACGATGGTGGCCGTCGATGCCTTGATGTAGGAAAAGACGTTGTCAAACAGCCGCGACGGACGCACGCGGGGGTTCGTCCGGATGGGGACGTGCGCGATGGCCATGCGCCGCTTGCCGGCCTGGATGATCGACTCGAGCGTGTACGAGAACTCCGAGACGATCGTCATGCGCAGCGCCGCCTCGCGCGTGTAGGCGCGAAAGCCGCTGGTCGTGTCCGGCACCTGCGTGCCCGACACCTGCCGCACCACCCAGCTGCCGAGACGCTGCAGGCGCTTCTTCTGCGCGCTCATCTCCGACAGCGCCTGGATGTTGCGGTCGCCGATCACGATGTCGGCCTCGCCGCGCACCAGCGGAGCGATGAGCGAGGCGATGTCGGCCCCGACGTACTGGTTATCGGCGTCGGTGTTGACGATGAAGTCGGCGCCCAGCTTGAGCGCCGCGTCGATGCCGGCGACAAACGCGGCCGCCAGCCCCTTGCGGCGTCGAAACCGCACGACGTGCTCGACACCGTTGGCGCGCGCGACCTCGGAGGTCCCGTCACGCGAGCCGTCGTCGACGACCAGCACCTCGATGCGGTCGATGCCCGGCAGGCTGCGCGGCAGGTCGCGCAGCGTGCCCGGCAGCGTCTCGGCCTCGTTGAGGCACGGGATCTGGATGATGAGTTTGGTCACGTTTCGGCTTCGGGCTCCGGACCGCTGACGAGAGGCTGCCGGCGCTGACTGATTATGCGCTGACGAGCTTCTCGATCACGCCGTCCCAGGTGATCTGCCGCGCACGCGTCCAGCCGCTGTCGCCGTGCGACGCGGCCGTGCGGCGCGCGCCGGCATAGCGGTTGATGGCCGCCGCGATGGCGTCGGCGTCGGGCGTCACCACGGCGCCATTGACGTCATCGACCACGAACTCGAGCGGGCCGCCCGAGTCGGCGGCCGTGATGACCGGCTTGCGCGCGAGAAATCCCTCGAGCGTCACGTAGCCGAAGTCCTCGTCGTACGGCACGTAGACGACAGCCAGCGCGTCGGCGTACAGGGCCAGCAGCGTCTCGTCGTCCACCGCACCGAGGAAGCGGACGCGGTCGGAGACGCCGAGCCGGCTGGCCAGGGCCTCGAGGTTGGCGCGCTGGGTGCCCTCGCCGGCCAGGCGCAATTCGATCGGACGATCGACGCGGGCCATGGCTTCAATCGCCAGGTGCGCGCGTTTCACCGTCTCCAGCCGGCCCACTCCCAGGACGTAGTCGCCATAGGTCCCGGCCGCCAGCCTCTCGGCCAGGTGAGGCGGATGATACAGCGGCTCGGCGTCGAGGCCGTTGAACTTCCTGAGCCGGCCCGCCGTGTTGCCCGCGTTCGTGTAGACGCGGCGGCACTCCTGGAGCATCGCCGTGTCGAGCTCCAGCAGGCTGGCGCGAAGCCCGACGTCGCCCTCGAGATGGTCGAAGTCGCTGAATTCGGTGCCGCACAACTCGTACGCCGCGCGGTACTGGTGAATGAGCCAGGCGACCTTGCGGTCGTGCCGTGCGAAGTACGACGGGAACTTGGTGCCGATGACCAGGTCGATCGGCCGGCCGTTGCTCTCGCTGAGGTCGAGCAGGCGCCAGGCGGCGGCGTGGGCGAGGATCTCGTCTTTCGGATACCACTTGAATGGCAGGGCGACCCGCTCCACGACGTACCCGCGGCGCGCGGAGCTGCGCAACGAGGCTGCGCACGTGCAGCTCGGCGCCTCCTTCGACGAAAGGCACCTGCGCCTCGCAGACCACGATCGTGCGGATGCTCATGACGCGCGCGGCCCCTGGACGGATTATGTCGCGTGACGGAAGTTGATGATGTCGCCGTCGGCGACGACGTATTCCTTGCCTTCGAGGCGCATCTCACCGTGATCGCGGCAAGCCGCCAGCGACCCGCGCGCGATCAGCCGCTCGTAGGCGACGACCTCGGCGCGGATGAAGCCGCGCTGAATGTCGGAGTGAATCTCGCCGGCGGCCACATGAGCGATGGTGCCGCGCGGGATCGACCAGGCGCGGCACTCGTCTTCGCCGACCGTGAAAAACGACATGTAGCCGAGCAGATCGTAGGTGGCTCGGATCACGCGATCCAGGCCCGATTGCTCGAGCCCAAGGTCCGAGAGAAAGGCCGCGGCATCGGACGGATCGAGCTGCGCGATCTCGAGCTCGATCTTCGCGCACACCGGCACCGCGAGCGTGCCCGCTCTCGAGAGAAACGCCGTCAGACTGGTCCGGGCCGCTGCCTTCTCAACGCTTCCGCCGACCTCGGGGACATCGGCCTCATCGAGGTTGATCACCACCAGCAGCGGCTTGGCAGACAGCAGCTGGAAGCCGCGCAGCCGCTTCAGGTCCTCGCCGGCCAGATTGAGCGCGCGCAGCGGCGTCCCGCTTTCGAGCGCGTCTCTGCAGCGCGCGAGCAGGTCGCGTTCCTTCTCGAGATCGGGTGACTTGGATTTCTTCGCGTCCTTGTCGAGCCGCTCCAGCCGGCGCTCGACCACGCCAAGGTCCGCGAGGATCAGCTCGTCTTCCATCGCCTGCGCATCGCGCGCTGGATCGACCGACTCGGAGACATGCGGCACCGCCTGGTCGGTGAAGGCGCGCACGACGTGCACGAGCGCGTCGGCGTTCTTGTACGCGACCACGTCCACCAGCGCCTTGGCCCCGCCACTTGCGGCGGCAAGATCGGCGAACTCGACCGTCGCAGGTACGTGCTTCCGAGGGTTGAACATCGCGCGTGAGGCGATCGAGGCGCGGGTCGGGCACCTTCGAGACCCCGATTTGCACGTCGCCCCGACCCTGCGCTGCCCGTCCGGCCTCTCGAACGGCGGTCATGAGCTGGAAGAGCGTGGTCTTGCCGGTGGCCGGCAGTCCAATCAGAGCGGCGCGGAGCATGGGGGAAGTTGATGCTAGCACGCACCCTTCGGACGGTTGCCCGCCGCCCGATAGTCCCAGCCCTAGTGGAGGACCCAGGCCTTCAGCAGATTTGAAGACGAAGCAAAGACGAAACAGAAAATACCGCCATCTTTTGCGTTGACAATACTTTGACGGCTCCCTACCATCTCGGTGGACCAGAGTGGACCAAAGTGGAGCAACAAGCCGTCCTCCGGGGGAACGCCCCGGCGAAAATCGATGACAAGGGGCGGCTCAAGGTCCCGAACGGCTTCCGCGCGCTCGTCCAGCAGAGCTTCGGCCGGGAGGTCTTCGTGACCAGCCTCACCGGCGAGAGCGTCCGCATCTACCCCATGCCGGTCTGGCAGGCGGTGGAGGCCAAGCTGGCCAAGATGCCCTCGACGCACCCCTCCCGCCTCCGGTTCCTCGACCGCGTGAACTACTTCGGCCAGGTCGCCGAGTTCGACGACCAGGGTCGCGTCCTCATTCATGGGCGCCTGCGCGAGTCGGCCTCGATGACCGGAGAGGTGGATGTCCTGGGCCAGTACGACTACCTCGAAGTGTGGAACCACGAGCGGTTCGTCAGCAAGCTCTCGCGCGAGCCGTTCGGCGACGACGACGCGCGCGCGCTGGCGGAGTTCGGAATTTGAGGCCTGCGGCCCGAGGCCCGAGGCCCGGGGAACGTGGATGAACCGCTCCATGTGCCGGTCATGCTCGAGCGAGGTGCTCGACGCGCTCCAGCCGCAGCGTGGCGGGCTGTTTGTCGACTGCACGCTCGGGCTCGGCGGGCACACGCGCGCGATGCTCGACGCGGGCGCGACACGCGTGATTGGCCTGGATCGCGACCGCTCGGCCCTGGCGGTGGCGACGACGCGGCTGGCGGCGTTTGGCGGGCGCGTCGAGTTCGTGCACGCCGACTACCGCCAGCTTCCGGCGGTGCTCGACTCGCGCGGTGTCGAGCGGGTGCAGGGCGTGCTGGCGGACCTCGGGGTGTCGTCGATGCAGTTCGACACCGAGGGACGGGGGTTCAGTTTCAGGCGCGACGAGCCGCTCGACATGCGGATGGACCAGAGCACGGGGCCGACGGCGGCCGACCTGGTGAATCAGGCCGGCGAGGAAGAACTGGCCAACGCGATCTACCAGTTCGGCGAGGAGCGGTACTCGCGCCGCATCAGCCGCGCGCTGGTGGCGGCACGACCCATCGCCACGACGGGCGAGCTGGCCGCGGTGGTGCGGCGCGCGGTGCCGACGAAGGGCTGGCAGCGGATCGATCCGGCGACGCGCACGTTTCAGGCGTTGCGGATCTGGGTCAACGGCGAGCTGGACGGGCTCGATCGCTTCGTCTCGGATGCGGCGGACCGGCTCGAGCCAGGCGGACGACTGGCAGTGATCACGTTTCACTCGCTCGAGGACCGCATCGTCAAGCACACGATGCGCGGCCTGGCCGCCGACGCGCCCGGGGCGTTCCGCGTGCTGACCAAGAAGCCGATGGTGCCGAGCGAGGCGGAGATCGACGCCAACCCCCGGGCCCGAAGCGCGAAGTTGCGCGTCGGCGAGCACCCGGTGGCCGGCTGACCGGAGAGTCAAGGGGGATCTCGATGGACGCCTTCGAGTACCAGATCAAGAAGGACATCCGGAACAACCCGATCGTTCGGGAAGTCGACCAGGCCCGTGCGCGCGAGCTCTGGCGCTCGGCGGCGGTGGGCGGCCTCTTCGTGGCGCTGCTGCTCTACGCCTCGTGGCAGCACTTCGAGCTGATTCGTTACGGCTATCGGCTCGAACAGCTGCAGCAGGCGCGCGCGGCTGAAGAGCAGGTGAACCGGCACCTGAAGTTGCAGGTGCAGTCGCTGCAGCGCCCGCAGCGCATCGAGCTGATCGCGCGCAGGCAACTGAAGATGGTGCAGCCCGGTCCCAACGACGCCGTCGTGCTCGAGCGCGTGCGGCCGGCCGAGCCGCCCGATCGTTCCGTTGTCGCGCTTCGCTAGGACCAAGGTCATGGCTGACGCTCCCCATCCCGATGCCTGGCGTGCGACGGTCCGCCGGCGGCTCGTCGTCGTCGCCGTGATCTTTGCGGTCTGGTCCACGGCTGTGCAGGCCCGCCTCCTCTGGCTGCAGGTGCACGAGCACGAGCACCTGTCGCAGAAGGCGAGGAACCAGATCGCGCGGATGCTGACGCTGCCGGCGATGCGCGGCACGATCACCGACCGTGAAGGGCGTGTCCTGGCGACGTCGGCCGACGCCGACACGGTCTTTGCGGTCCCGACCGAGATCGACGACCCCGAATCCACGGCGCGCAAGCTGTGTCAGGTGCTCGAGGGCTGCTCCGTCGTCGAAGGAACAGCACGCCGCGCTGGTGGAACGGCTGTCGAAGCGGCGCGCATTCGCGTACGTCAAGCGGCAGGTGTCGCCCGAGGAAGCCTCGGCCGTGCTCGCCCTGAAGCTGGACGGCGTCGGCCTGAGCAAGGAGAGCCGCCGCTTCTACCCGATGCGGGAGTTGATGGCCGGCGTGCTCGGGTATGTCGGGCTTCGACAACAGCGGGCTGGCCGGCATCGAGCTGCAATACAACGATCTCGTTCGCGGCAAAGACGGCCAGGCGCTGGTGTACACCGATGCCAAGCGCCACGCGTTTGACAGCGTGAGCACCCCGCCGACCTCTGGCGCCTCCCTCGAGTTGACGCTCGATGCGGCGTTGCAGCACGTCGTGGAGCGCGAGCTCGCGCGCGGCGTCGCCGAGCACCGCGCCGACAGCGGCGTCGCCATCGTCATGGACCCGTGGACGGGCGAGGTGCTGGCGATGGCCAGCGTCCCGACGTTCAACCCCAACGCCTTCGGCGACGCCGACGCCAACCACCGACGGAACCTGGGTGTCGCCTACACCTACGAACCGGGCTCGACCTTCAAGACGTTCACCGCCTCGGCCGTCCTTCAGGAACGCCTGCTGACGCCGGAATCGCCGATCAACTGCGCGCCTGGTTACATCCTGATCGGCAGCCGCCGCGTCAACGACGTGCACCCGTACGGCGTGCTGTCGTTCAGCGACGTCATCGTGAAGTCGAGCAATGTCGGCGCGATCAAGGCGGGCTTCCGCGTCGGCGCCGAGCAGATGCAGCGCTACGTGCGCCGGTTCGGCTTCGGCGTCGCGCCTGTCGCCCGACCTGCCCGGCGAGGAGATGGGCATCGTCTGGAATCAGCTCAACGACAGCGCGCTGGCCTCGGTCTCGATGGGCTACCAGATCGGCGTGACGCCGCTGCAGATGGCCACCGCGGTCAGCTCCATCGCCAACGGCGGTCAGCTGATGCGGCCGCGCCTGGTGCGCGCGTTCTGGAGCGGCAACACCCGCAAGGCCGTGGCCCCGGAAGTGATTCGCCGCACCGTGACGCCGGAGACGGCCGCCACGATGACCGCCATCATGGAAGGCGTCGTCGACCGCGGCACGGCCAAGTCCGTCCAGATCGACGGCTACACGATCGCCGCCAAGACCGGCACGGCGGCCAAGCTCGATAACGGCGCGTACTCGAAGCAGAAGTACAACTCGTCGATCGTCGGGTTCTTCCCCTCGCGCAAGCCCGCGGTGACGGTGGTGGTCGTCATCGACACGCCGCGCATTGGCGGTTACTACGGCGGCGTCGTCGCCGGCCCGGTCTTCAAGCGCATCGCCGAAGCGGCCATCCAGCACGTCGGCCTGCCGCGCAGCATCAATCCCGAGCAGCCCGTGATGGTCGCGCGGGAGCCCGTCGCGCCGGTGACGCCCGTGGCTTTCGGGCCCAACGCCGTGCTGCCCGCCGCCGCGGAACCGAGTCGCGACGGCCTGATGCCCGACCTGCGTGGCCTGAGCGCGCGCAGCGCGGTTCGTGCGCTGGCGCGGGCAGGCTTCACGCCGCAGGTCGCGGGTCAGGGCGTCGTCACCGCGCAGGACCCGATGGCCGGCACAGCGCTCGGCCCGGGCACGTCGGTTCGTCTCTGGCTCGACCGGGAGCCGCCCCCTCCTCCCGTGGATACGGCGTCACAGCCATGACCGTCGCCGACCTGCTCGAAGCGCTGGTGCAGCCGTCGTTGCTGTCGGCGCCGCCGGTTGTGCCCGACGCGGTGGGCTCGACGACGGTGACCGCCGTCGCCTACGACTCGCGGCGCGCGGTTCCAGGCGCCGTCTTCGTCGCGCTGCGTGGGCAGAAAGACGACGGCGCGCGCTTTGCGCCGCAGGCCGTTGCGCGCGGCGCCGTCCTCGTCGTCGCCGAGACCCAGGCGCCGGCAGGACACCAGGGCGCGTGGGTGACGGTGCCCGACGCGCGGCTGGCGCTGGCGCTGCTTGCCGACCGCTTCTACGAGCACCCCAGCGGCACTCTCCGCGTCATCGGCATCACGGGAACCAACGGCAAGACGACCACCGCGTACCTCCTCCGATCGATTCTCGAGGCATCAGGTCAGCGGTGCGGCGTGCTCGGCACCGTCGTCTACAGCGTCGGGCGCGAAGACCGCGAAGCCACCCGCACGACGCCGGAAGCGCCCGACGTGCAGCAGATGTTCCGCGAGATGCTGGACAACGGCTGCTCGGCGGCGGTGATGGAGGTGTCGTCGCACGCGCTGGCGCTCAAGCGCGTCGACGGCGTGCGGTTTGCGGCCGGCGTCTTCAGCAACCTGACGCGCGACCACCTCGACTTCCACGGCGACATGGAGACGTATTTCGCCGCGAAGCGCCGCCTGTTCGAGATGCTCCCGGAGGGTGCGCCCGGCATCGTCAACGTCGACGACCCGAAGGGGCAGGTCCTGGCGGGCATGGTCCGCCGGCCGGTCACCTACGGCATCCGCAACGCGGCCGACGTCACACCCGAGCCCTTCGACTACTCGCTGTCGGGCCTGCGCTTCACGGCCCGCACGCCGCGTGGCGCCTTGCAGGTGAAGTCGACGCTCGTCGGCCAGCCCAACGTCTACAACGTGCTGGCTGCCATCGCGACAGCCGACGCGCTGGATGTGCCGCACGAGGCCATCGAGTCCGGCATCGAGCAGTTGCCCGGCGTGCCGGGCCGGTTCGAGGTGGTCTCGCAGTCCGGCGATGACATCGGCGTCGTCGTGGACTACGCCCACACCGACGACGCGCTCAAGAACCTGCTCGAAACCGCCCGTGCGTTGTCTCCGGGCCGGCTCATCACGGTCTTTGGCTGCGGCGGCGATCGCGATCGCACGAAGCGTCCGTTGATGGGCGCGGTGGGCGGACGGCTCAGCGACGTGCTGATCGTGACCTCCGACAACCCGCGCACCGAGGACCCGGCCGCGATCATCGACGAGGTGCTGCGCGGCATCCCCGGTGGCGCCGACCGCGCGTCCTCGCGGTCGTCGCGCCCGGGACCGCCGGGCCCGGAAGTGCTCGCCATCGTCGATCGGCGCGACGCGGTGACCAAGGCCATCGACGTCGCCCGCGCGGGCGACCTGGTGATCGTCGCAGGCAAGGGGCACGAGAAGACGCAGGTCATCGGCGAACGAGCGCTGCCGTTTGACGACGTGGCGGTCTCGCGCGATGCGCTGGCACGCCGGCGCATGCGCCAGCGTGTGGGGTGAGCGTGGGCGGAGCGCCGAGGGCGCCCATCGTGCTCACGGCCGCGGATGTGGCGGCGGCGGTGGGCGGGACGGTGGTCAGCGGCGACGACAGCGCGACGTTTGACGGCTTCACGACCGATTCGCGACGAGTGGGCGTGGGCCAGTTGTTCATCGCGTTGCGCGGCGATCGGTTCGACGGCGCGGCGTTTGTCGAGGCGAGTGTCGCCGCAGGAGCGCGCGGGGTGCTGGTCGCCGAGGGGCACGCCGGCGCCCAGGGCGCCGGGCGCCGTGACGATCGAAGTCGACGACACGCTGACGGCGTTGCAGGAATTGGGGCACCACATGCGCCGGTTGTCGGGCGCCTCGGTGGTCGCCATCACCGGCAGCGCGGGGAAGACGTCGACGAAGGAAGCGACGGCTGAGTTCCTGGAGACGCGGCACACGGTGTACCGCAGCGTCGGGAACCTGAACAACCACATCGGTCTGCCGCTGACGCTGCTCGAACTGCGCAGCCGGCCGGATGTGGCGGTGGTCGAGTTGGGAATGAACCACGCGGGAGAAATCAGCCGGCTCGTCGAGCTCGCCGAGCCCGACGTCCGCGTGTGGACCAACGTCGGTGACGCGCATGTGGGGCACTTTGCCTCGGTCGATGCGATTGCGGATGCGAAGGCTGAAGTCCTCGAACGGGCCACCGAGGCGACCCGTGCGGTGGTCAACGGAGACGACGCGCGAGTCATGGCGCGCGCGAAAGGGTTTGTCGGACACGTGACGACGTTCGGACTTGGAGAGCACGCCACGATTCGCGCGACCGACGTGCGCGACCGCGGCGTGGCCGGCACGACCGCGCGCCTGGTCACTCCGGCGGGCGAGGCCGAGGTGTCGGTGCCGATCCCCGGGCGTGGCGCGTTGATGAACGTTCTCGCGGCCACGGGCGTCGCGCTGGGTTACGACGTGCCGCTCGACGCGATCGTCGACCGGGCCGCGACGCTGACGACTGCCCCGCGCCGAGGCGAGGTGACGCGCCTCGCCAAGGGCGTCGTGCTGGTCGACGACTCGTACAACTCGAGCCCCGCGGCGCTGGCTCGAGCGCTCGACGCCGTGGGTTCCGAGGCCGAGGCCGTGCGGCGCGTCGCCGTGATCGGAGAGATGCGCGAACTGGGTGAGTTCGCCACCGTGCTGCATCGCGAGTCTGGACGTCGCGCGGCGGCCTCCGGCATCGACCTGCTCGTGGCCATCGGCGGCGCGCCCGCCAAAGCCCTTGCCAGCGCCGCCGTCGACGCGGGACTCGACGCGGCGGCCGTGCGGCACTTCGAAACCAGCGACGAGGCGGCCGCGCCGGTGGCGGCGATGCTCCGCGCCGGCGACGTCGTGCTCGTGAAGGGCTCCCGCGGCACACGCACCGACATCGTGGCGGACCGCGTGAAGGCGGAGTGGGGCTGATGCTGTATCACCTCCTCTTCCCGCTGCACACCACGTTCTCCGTGCTCGAACGTCACGCGGTACATCACGTTCCGCACTGCCGCTGCCAGCCTGACGGCGTTGGCCATCAGCCTGCTGCTGGGTCCGTGGCTGATCCGCAAGCTTCGCGATTTCCAGGTCGGCCAGGTCATTCGGCAGGAGGGCCCCGCCACGCACCGCACGAAGGCGGGCACGCCGACGATGGGCGGCTTGCTGATCCTGGCGGCGTCGCTCGTGCCGACGCTGCTCTGGGCGGACCTCACCAACAAGTACATCTGGATTGCCGTGCTCTCGACCCTGGGCTTCGGCGCGGTCGGCTTCGCCGACGACTACCTGAAGATCACCCGCCGCAACCATCACGGCCTCATCCCCCGCTACAAGATGGGCGGCCAGATCCTCATCGGGCTGGGCGTCGGCCTGTCGCTGATGGCGCTGGCGCACTACAACCTGTACAGCACGCGCCTGATCTTCCCGTTCTTCAAGGGGCTGATCCCGGATCTCGGGTGGCTCTACGTGCCCTTTGCGGTGCTCGTGCTGGTCAGCGTCACCAATGCGGTGAACCTGACCGACGGGCTCGACGGGCTGGCCATCAGCACGTTCGCCATCGTCGCCGCCGCCTATACCGCGCTGGCGTATGTGACCGGCCACCGGATCCTCGCCGACTACCTGCTGCTCGTGCGCTTTGCACCCGCGGGGGAGCTGACGATCTTCTGCGGCGCGCTGGTCGGCGCGAGCCTCGGCTTCCTTTGGTACAACTGCTATCCCGCAGAGATCTTCATGGGCGACGTCGGCTCGCTCGCCCTCGGCGGCGCCGCGGGCACGGTCGCGATTCTCATCAAGCAGGAACTGCTGCTCGTCATCGTCGGCGGCGTGTTCGTGCTCGAGGCGTCGTCGGTCATCGTGCAGGTGGCCTCGTTCAAGCTCACGGGCCAGCGCGTGTTCCGCATGGCCCCTCTTCATCACCATTTCGAGCTCATCGGCTGGAGCGAACCGAAAGTGATCACGCGTTTCGTGATCCTCGGAATCATCTTCGCGCTGCTGAGCCTCACGACGTTGAAGTTGAGGTGATGGGTGAATTCTCCGTGGCGGGACAGCGAGTCGTTGTCGTCGGTGCCGCGCGAAGCGGCATCGCGGCAGCCGAGCTGCTGGCGCGGCGAGGAGCGGCTGTGACGATCACCGACATCAAGCCGGCGATCGACCAGGCGGCCTCGCTCGCTGCGCAGGGCATCGCGCTCGAACTGGGCCGCCACGAAGCCTCGACGTTCACGGCCGCGGACCTGATCGTGGCAAGCCCCGGGGTGAAGCTCGATCAGCCGGTGTTCGACGCGGCACGAGCCGCCGGTGTGCCTGTCGTGGGCGAGCTGGAGCTGGCGTCACGGTGGTTGAAGGGCCGGGTCATCGCGATTACCGGCACGAAGGGCAAGTCCACGACGACGACGCTCACGGGTCAGATGCTCGAGAAGTCGGGGTTCACGGTGCTGGTTGGCGGAAACATCGGCGTGCCGCTGTCGTCGCAAGTCGACCAGTCGACGCCGGAGACACTGCACGTCGTCGAGGCAAGCAGCTTCCAGCTGGAGGCCACCGATACGTTCCACCCGTGGATCGCGGCCCTGCTGAACTTCTCGCCGGACCATCTGGATCAGCACCCGACGGTCGAGGCCTACGCGGGGGCCAAGCAGCGGATCTTCGCGCGACAGACGCACGACGACGTCGCGGTGATCAACGCCGAGGATCCCCCGGCGCGCGCGCTGGCGCGCGGGGTCGTGGCCCGGCGGGTGCCCTACGGGCTGGCCCTCGAGGGCGACGGCTTCACGGTCGAGGGCGCGTCCATCGTCGAACGGCACGGCGGCAAGACCGAGGCGCTCGTGCCGGTGTCGTCGGTTCGCGTGCTCGGTCGCCACATCCTGAGCGACATCGTGGCGGCCACCGCGATTGCGCGATCGGCGGGAAGCAGCGTCGCGGCCATCGCCGAAGCGGTCGCTGCCTTTGGCGGCCTGCCGCATGCGATGGAACTGGTGGCCACGCTCGACGGCGTGCGGTTCGTCAACGACTCGAAGGCCACCAACATCGAGTCGGCGCGCCGATCGATCGAGAGCGTCGACCGCGATCTCGTCGTGGTGATGGGCGGGCGGTTCAAGGGCGGTGACTTCCGCGACTTGATTGCGCCGCTGACCGCGCGGCAGGCCATTGTCGTCGCCATCGGCGAGGCGTCGTCGCGAATCGTGGAGGTGCTGGGCGGCGCGGTCCGCGTGGAGACGGCCGGCAGCATGGCCGACGCGGTGCGCCTGGCGTACGCGCTGGCACCGCCGGATGGCACGGTGGTGCTCGCGCCGGCGTGTTCGAGTTTCGACATGTTCCGCGACTACGCGGAGCGCGGCGAGGTGTTTACGGCGGAGGTGCGGCGGCTCGTCGAGCAACGACGAGCCACACGTGAGCAGTGAGCAGTCGTCAGTCAGCGGGCGGCGATCAGGAGCTTACCGCTGGGAACGCAGGCTGCCCCGGTCTGCGAGGTGGGTGTCCCGACCCCAAGCTGACTGATGACTGCTGACTGCTCACGTGAAAGCCAACGCACGCGGCACGCGAGCGTGCCGCGCTTGCGGGTGAGTCGGCGGCCGCGGCCCGTATGCCGTGCTCGCAGCCGCCACTAGTTTCGGGTCGACGATGCCAGAGCTTTAGGCCTGCCATCGCCGCCCGCAGGAGCCCGGGCCCGCAAAGCCCAGGGGGCGTGAAGTATGGCGCGGAAGCTGAAATCCGACAAGGTCCTGTTTCTGGCCACCCTGCTGCTGGTGCTGGCCAGCGTGGTGATGGTGTACAGCGCCTCGGCGGCCATGGCGGAGTTCCGTTTCGGCAACCCATACCTGTTCCTGGTGAAGCAGGGGATGTGGGCCGCGCTCGGCGTCGCCATCATGGCCGTGATCATGCGCGTGGACTACCGCGTATGGCGGCAGCCCGCGCTCATCTGGGCCGCGCTCGGCTTTGCCGCCCTGGCGCTGGTGGCCGTGCTGTTCAGCGCGCCCATCAACGGCACGCGCCGCTGGTTCGGCGTCGCCGGCTTCGGCATCCAGCCGTCGGAGGTCGCCAAGCTGGCCGTCATCTTCTTCACGGCGGCGCTGCTCGAGCGGCGCATGAACCAGGTGAACGACCTGAAAGAGACGCTGGCGCCGCTGGGCATCGTCATCGGCGTGATGACCGGCTTGATCATGCTCGAACCGGATTTCGGCACGTCGGCGTGCCTGGTGGCCACCGCGGGCCTGATGCTGTTCTCCGCCGGGTTGAGCCTGCGCTATGTCGCGGTCGCCGCAGGCACCGGGGTGCTGGCCGGCGCGGCGCTGATCGTGATCTCTCCGTACCGCCTGAAGCGAATTCTCTCGTTCATGTCGCCCGAGGAGGATCCGCTCGGCGCCGGGTTCCAGCTGTTGCAGTCCCTGATCGCCGTCGGCAGCGGCGGCATCTCGGGTCGCGGGCTGATGGCCGGCCTGCAGAAGCTGTTCTACCTGCCGGAACCGCACACCGACTTCATCTACGCCGTGATTGCCGAGGAGCTCGGTCTCATCGGCGCGACGCTGACGCTGGTGGCGTTTGTCGTGATCACCTGGCGTGGGCTTCGGGTTGCCGGCCGCGCGCCCGACCGCTTCGGCGCGTTCCTGGCCATCGGCCTGACGGGCATGGTGGCCGTTCAGGCGTTCGTCAACTTGAGCGTCGTGCTGGGCCTGGTGCCGACCAAGGGCATCCCGCTGCCGTTTGTGAGCTCCGGCGGGTCGTCGTTGCTCATCAACCTGATCGGCATGGGGATTCTGCTGAACGTGTCGCAACACGCCTCGGGGGTGCATGAGCGCTGAGCGATGCCGAGCCGACTGCGCGTTCTTCGGGAGACGCGGCGATGAGCGCGGGCACGCGCTCGCGCCGGGTCGTGGTGGCCGGCGGCGGCACCGGAGGACATCTCTATCCGGGCATCGCCGTCGCGCGCGAACTGCAGGCGCAGCAACCGGGCACGACGGTCACCTTTGCGGGCACGGCGCGCGGCATCGAATCGCGCGTGGTTCCGCGCGAGGGGTTCGAGCTCGACGTGATTCGGAGTGCGGGTCTGAAGGGCAAGTCACTGGGCACGCGGTTGCGTGGCGCGGCGCTGCTGCCGTTGTCGGCGCTCGATGCGTGGCGCCTGGTGTCGCGCCGGAAGCCGGATCTGGTGATTGGCGTCGGGGGGTACAGCTCGGGGCCCGTCGTCGCCACGGCGGCACTGCGTGGGATTCCCACGCTGCTGCTGGAGCAAAACGCTGTCCCGGGCCTTACCAATCGGCTGCTCGCACCGGTGGTGCGTGCCGCTGCGGTGACCTATGAGTCGACGCTTCCGTTCTTTCGCGGCAAAGGCTTCGTCGCCGGCAATCCCGTTCGGGCCGAGTTCCTCCGGCAGCCGCCCGATCATCGTCTGGACACGGCGCCCGGTGCGGCGCTCCGGGTACTGATCTTTGGCGGCTCTCAGGGCGCGCGCGCGATCAACGTGGCCTGTGTGGAGGCAGCGCCGAAGCTGGCGGCCTCTGCCACACCACTCGCTGTCACCCACCAGACCGGAGAGCGCGATCTGGAGATGGTCCGGGAGGGCTACCGGCATGCCGGGCTCGACGCCCGGGTGGAGCCGTTCCTGTACCAGATGGACCGGGAGATGAGAGACGCCGACCTGGTGATCTGTCGGGCCGGCGCGACCACGCTGGCCGAGATCACGGCATCGGGAAAGCCCGCGATCCTGATCCCGCTGCCGACGGCCACCGACGATCACCAGCGGAAGAACGCGGAGGTCCTGGCACGCGCCGGCGCGGCCGAAGTGATCGACCAGCGCGAGCTGAGCGGCAGTCGGCTGGCCGTGCGAGTGATGGCCATGGCGGCCGATCCCGCGGGACGCCAGGCCATGAGCGAGGCCGCGCGCACGCTCGCGCGGCCCGATGCGGCCCGGACCATCGTCGCACGTGCCGTCGCGTTGATGGGAGCGTAGCGCGTGCTTGGACCGACCAGGCGCGCGCACTTCGTTGGTGTGGGCGGCAGCGGGATGAGCCCGCTTGCGGAGATTCTGCTGCGTGGGGGCATCCACGTCAGCGGCTCTGACGTGAAGGCATCGGACGTGACCGAACACCTGCAGGCCCTGGGCCTCGACTTCCGCGAAGGGCACGACGCCGCCCACCTCGGCGACGTCGATGTCGTGGTCCGGTCATCGGCCGTGCGGCTGTCGAACCCCGAGGTCGTTGAAGCCGGCCGGCGCGGGATACCGGTGATCCTCCGCGGCGAACTGCTGGCCGAACTGATGCGCGGCAAGTCCGGCGTGGCCATCGCCGGCGCCCACGGCAAGACGACGACGACGTCGATGATCGGCCTCGTGCTCGACCGCGCCGGCCTGGACCCGACCGTCGTCATCGGCGGCCGGCTGGCGCAGTTTGGCAGCAGCGCCCGCGTCGGCCGCGGCGACGTGCTGGTCGCCGAGGCGGACGAGAGCGATCGTTCGTTCCTGATGCTCGCGCCGGTCCATGCGGTCGTGACCAACATCGACCACGAGCACCTCGAAAGCTACGCGGGTTTCGAGGACCTGGTGCAGGCGTTTGCCAGCTTCATCGCGCGCATCCCGTTCTATGGCGCCGCGGTGTGCTGCACCGACGACGAGGTGCTGCGCCGGCTGGCCGCCTCGACGCCGCGCCGGCTGGTGCGTTACGGACTCGACGACCCGGACGCCGATCTCACCGCGACCGACGTCGCGCTGGAAGGGTTCGGATCGCGAGCGACCGTCGTGCGGCGGACGGGGGCTGGGCGCGAGACGCTTGGGACGCTGACGCTGCAGGTGCCAGGCCGTCACAACGTCCTCAACGCGCTCGCCGCCATCGGCATCGGCCTGGAGTTGAAGGTGCCGTTTGCCGCCATCGCCGCGGCGCTGGCCGAGTTTCGCGGCGCCGAGCGCCGCTTCGAGCGCAAGGGCGATGCACGCGGGGTCACCGTCGTCGACGACTACGGCCATCACCCGACCGAGATCGTTGCGGTGCTGCGCGCGGCGCGTGGAACGGGCGCGCGCCGCATCGTGTGCGTGTTCCAGCCGCACCGGTACACGCGCACCGCGCAACTGCTGCACGAGTTTGGCCCGGCGCTGGCCATGGCCGACGAGATCGTGCTCACGGACATCTACCCGGCGGGCGAAGACCCGATGCCGGGCGTGACGATCGAGCGGCTGGCCGACGAGGTGCAGCGCGCGCACGGCGGCCGCGTCCACATCGTCAAGGCGCTCGTCGACGTGCCGGCGGCAGTGGCTCGCATCGCGACGCCGGATGACCTGGTGTTGACGATGGGCGCCGGATCGGTCGGGTCGCTGGGACCGAGGATCGTGGAGGCGATCGCGTCGTGGCCGTAGCGGCGCCGGCCGACAAGCGGTTTCGGCGCTCGCACGTCCGGCCGTCGCGCCGGCGGTCGCCGTGGCTGACGCGCCTGCTCGCGGCGGCGCGCCTGCTGACCGCGGTCGGAGTGCTCGGCGGCGCCGGCTGGTATGCCGCGCAGGCCGTCACCGATTCGCAGGCGCTGCGCGTCAGCCAGATTCACGTGCGAGGCAACCAGCACCTGGCTCGCGGTGAAGTGCTGACGCTGCTGGCAGGCCTGGAAGGCCAGCACTTGCTGCAGATCGACCTCGACGAGTGGCGACGCCGGGTTCTTGGCTCGCCGTGGGTCGAGCAGGCGGTGTTGAGGCGGGTGTTGCCATCGACAGTGGAAGTGGTGATTCGCGAACGCATGCCGATGGCGATCGGACGCATTCGTGGCGACCTGTACCTGGTCGACGAGCAGGGACTGGTGATCGACGAGTTCGGACCGAACTACTCGCAGTTCGATCTGCCAATCGTCGACGGCCTGGCCGACACCCCGGCCGCCGGCGAACCAAACGTCGATCCAGCGCGAGCCGGGCTGGCCGCGGGCCTGCTCCGGGCGCTCGAAGGGCAGCCGGCGCTGCTGAAGCGGATTTCCCAGATCGACGTGGCGAGCGCGCACGACGCCGTGGTGCTGCTGGATCAGGATCCCGCGCTGGTGCACGTCGGCGACGAGCAGTTCGTCGAACGGCTGCAGCGGTACCTGGAACTGCACGAAGCGCTGCACTCGCGCGTGCCCGACATCGAGTACGTGGACCTTCGGTTCGACGACCGGGTCTACGTGCGGCCGGGCAAGTCTGTAGTGCAAAGAACGGGCGGTGAACGCGATGACGTACGCCAACCACAGAGACACGATGGCAGCGGAGATTTTGAGGCTGTCGATGACTGCGCTCTGTCGTTCCTGTGTTCTTTGTGACTTCGTGGTTGGCGTACGTGAACAACTGGAGGGTGTGTGGGACGTAAGGATCGATATCTGGTCGGGCTCGACGTGGGCACGTCGAAGGTCTGCGCCATTGTCGGCGAGCTCGTCGACGACGGCGGCCTCGACGTCGTCGGAATCGGCGTCGCGGAGTCGCGCGGCATCCGGCGCGGCGTGATCGTCAACCTCGAGGCCGCCGTGGACTCGATCAAGAAAGCGGTTGACGAGGCCGAGCTGATGGCCGGTGTCGAGATCGACGCCGTGCACCTGTCGATGGCGGGCCCCCACATCAAGGGCTTCAACAGCCGCGGCGTGATCGCGGTCGCCGGCAAGAGCCGCGAGATCACGCGCGACGACGTGCGGCGGGCGATCGAGGCGGCCAAGGCCGTCAGCCTGCCCGCCGGCCGCGAAATCCTGCATGTGCTCCCACAGGACTTCGTCGTCGACGAGCAGGACGGCATCGGCGCGCCGGTCGGGATGACCGGCGCACGGCTCGAGGTCAACGTGCACATCGTGACCAGCGCGACGACCGCCACGCAGAACCTGGTGTCGTGCGTGAATCGCGCCGGCGTGGGCGTCATCGACACCGTGGTCGAACAGATTGGCGCCGCCGAAGCGGTGTTGACGCCGGACGAGAAGGAACTGGGTGTCGCGCTGGTCGACATCGGAGGCGGGACGACCGACATCGCGATCTTCGAGCGCGGCAGCCTCTGGCATACCGCGGTGATCGGCGTCGGAGGCGATCATTTCACCAGCGACATCGCCGTCGGCCTCCGCATGCCCATTCCGGACGCCGAGAAGCTCAAGCGCAAGTGCGGGTGCGCGCTGTCGGCGATGGTGGACGAAGACGAGACCATCGACGTGGCGAGCGTGGGTGGACGCCGGTCACGCGTGATGGCGCGCCGCATCCTCTCGGAGATCCTGCAGCCGCGCGCCGAAGAGATCTTCCACCTCGTGTGGGACGAGATCCGCCGCGCCGGCTACGAGAAATCGCTGAACTCGGGCATCGTGCTCACCGGCGGCGGCGCGATCCTCGAGGGCATGCCCGAGATCGCGGAGCAGATCTTCGACCTGCCGATCCGGCGCGGAGCGCCGACCGGCATCGGCGGACTTGCCGATCATGTCGGCAGCCCTGCGTTTGCGACTGCCGTGGGTCTCGTGCTGTATGGCCAGCGGCATCAGGTGGTGGAACCGGTGCGCACGATCGGGCGTGGGCGCCTTTGGACGAGTAGCGGGCCGGCTCAAGGGGCTGTTCCGGGAGTTCTTCTAGGCAAGAGCGTCCCGGCCTACGGACGCGGAGGATACGCATGTCGCAGGACTCGAACTTCTTCACCCCGATCTTCAAGGACATCAACCCGTCCGAGCTTCGCCTGAAGCTCGAGGAGGACCGGCGTGCCGGGGCACGCATCAAAGTCGTCGGCGTCGGCGGCGGCGGCAGCAATGCCGTCGCGCGGATGGTGAAGACCGGCTTCCAGGGCGTCGACTTCCTGGTCGCCAACACGGACCTGCAGGCGCTGCAGGCCAACCCGGCGCCGGTAAAGGTGCAGATTGGCAGCAAGCTGACCAAGGGCCTTGGCGCCGGCGCCGACCCGAACGTGGGCCGTCAGGCCGCGCTCGAAGACACCGACAAGCTCATACAGTCGCTCGACGGCGCCGACATGGTGTTTGTCACCACCGGCCTTGGCGGCGGCACCGGCACCGGCGCGGCACCGGTCATCGCGAGCCTGGCTTCGGAACTCGGCGCCCTGACCATCGCCGTGGTCACCAAGCCGTTCAAGTTCGAAGGCCGGAAGCGCCAACAGCAGGCGGAGGCCGGACTGGACGCGCTCCGCGAGTGCGTCGACACGGTGATCACGATCCCCAACGAGCGACTGCTGGCGATCATCGACCGGCAGACCTCGCTCCACGACTCCTTCATGACCGCCGACGATGTGCTGCGGCAGGCGATTCAGGGCATCTCGGACCTCATCCTGGTGCCGGGCTTGATCAACCTGGACTTCGCAGACGTCAAGACGATCATGTCCGGCATGGGCATCGCGATGATGGGCACCGGCATCGCCGAAGGCGAGAACCGCTCGATGCTCGCGGCGCAGAAAGCCATCTCGAGCCCGCTGCTGGAGGGCGCCTCGGTGGAAGGCGCGCGCGGCGTCATCATCAACGTCACCGGCGGCCCGGACATGTCGCTGCTCGAGGTGAGCGAGGCGTCGTCGATCATCCAGGAGGCGGCCCACGAGGACGCCAACATCATCTTCGGCGCCGTGGTCGATGAAGCGCTCACCGGACGCGTGAAGATCACGGTGATCGCCACCGGCTTCGACCGCGGCGGCGCCACACGCGCGCCTGCGGCCAATACCACCCAGACCCCCGTGGATTTGTCGCACTACTCGGTGAAGGGCCGCACGCCGGACCCCGTGTCCGTGTCTCTGCCGGCGCGCACGTCCATCACGCGCAGGCCAGGCCTCGATCTTCCGCAGCCGATGCCGATGGCGGTCGGTGCGGAGGACCAGATGATCGAGGGCTTCGACGAGGGATCGCCGCTCGACGTCCCGGCGTTCATGCGACGGCAGCACGAGGGCTAGCTCCACCGGCGCCGGCGGCCGCAGAACACGTGGTAACACCCGTGCGTGCGTGACCGACGGCGTCGCATGATCAGCAAGACGACGGGAGGGCCGTGATGTGCGGCCTCCGAGGCCATCCGGCCCGGCCGGTGGCACGCCATCAGGCGTCGGCTGACTCCCACGCATTCCTCAGATCGCGACGGCCTGCTGCTGGGATTCGTACTCGGCATACGCCTGCAACACCAGGTCGCGAATCCGGTCCTGCGAAGTCGCGTCGGCGACCGGCCGCAGCAGCGCGAAGCTCCGGCGCTCGCCATTGACGGTGTACTGGCGGGCGGGGAAGGTGACGTTGCGGCCGTTGCCGCTGCGACGTTCCCACACTGAGAAACCGATCAGCTTCAGCCCTTCCAGCGGACCCTCGGTGAAGTGCAGTTCCGCGTCCGCCAGTTTTCCCGGCGGGTTGCCTTTCTCATTCGGCGCGATCTTGATCACCACGGTGTTGGCTCCCAGGAGCCGGCGCGTCGACCTTCCCGTGCCGGCCTCACGTGGCGGAATGAGGCAAGCGCCCCGCCAGGCGGTGGTGTCGCAGGCGTGGGTTCGTGCAACGCGCGGTGCGCGTGAGAGTTACCGGTTGCGTGCGAGAGGAAAATGAGGACGGCGCCCGCTTGGCGGCGGCGCGAGTGTCAACGGGCGTTGACGGGTTCGCCGACCAGGATCACGTGGGCAAGCGCCAGCGCGTCGGTGTGCGTGATGGTGAGCATGGCTTTGGTTGCACCCAGGCGCCTGAAGTGCTCGCCCGCGGCGTTGTGAAACTGCAGTTGCGGGGGGCCGCCGCGGCGGACCACTTCGAGGTCCCGCCACAACACGCCGAAGGCATGGCCGGTGCCGATGGCTTTCATGCCCGCTTCCTTGGCCGCGAATCGCCCAGCCAGGTGCGGCGCCGGATACTTGCGCCGCATGCAGTACGCGATCTCCTCGTCGGTGAACACCCGGCGCAGGAATCGCTCGCCGTAACGCTCCAGCGACTCGGCAATTCGGCCGACTTCGGTCGCGTCCATCCCGATCCCGACGATCGTCATGAGCGGTACTTTACAATGCGAGCGACGTGCCGCCGGAGGTGAGCGGGGAGTTTGCGTGGGTGGAGGCGCCGTGGGGGCTGGCCCTGCAGTGTCGCGCGCTCGCAGCCGTTGGGCACGGCTGGACCACCCGGCAACTGCAGTTGCGCGGCGCGCCCGACGCCGAGCGCGCCGGATGGGCGGCGATTGGCCAGGCCGTCGGGCTGGGGCCCGACCGGATCCTCCGTCTCTCACAGGTGCACGGACACGCCGTTCATGTGGCGACCCCGTCTCGCCTGCGGCACTCCTGAAGCCGACATCGCCGTTTCCGACGTCATCGACCGCGTCGTCGCGGTTCAGGTCGCCGATTGCGCGCCGATCCTGACCGCTGACCGATCGGGACGGTTCGTCGCGGCCTCGCATGCCGGATGGCGTGGCACGGCGGCTGATGTCGCGGGCGTGACCGTTGGCGCGATGGCCAACCGGTTTCAGGCCCGCGCCGACACGCTGTCATCCGCCATCGGCCCGTGCATCGGGCCCTGTTGCTACGAGGTGGGTGAGGAGCTCGTGGCCGCGTTTGGCGCACGGGGCTGGAGCGAGGCCGACAGCGCACGATGGTTCGTGCGCCGCGACGGGGAAGCTGTTCCTCGACATCTGGCGCGCCAACGCCGACCAGCTCGAGCGAGCCGGCGTGCCTGCGGCGCAGATTTTCGTCAGCCGGCTCTGCACCGCGTGTCACCCGGACTGGTTCTGTTCGTATCGGCGAGAGGGCCCGGGGACAGGCCGGCTGGCGGGGTTCATACGACCCGGCCGCGCTTGATGACCGTCTGGATCGCCCCCGCGCCGACCCGCAGCAACTCGACCGGCGGGCCGTTGACGACCAGGACGTCGCATTGCTTGCCGGGTTCGAGGCTGCCGACGCGATCGTGGCGATCCAGCGCGTACGCCGCATTGATCGTCGCGCCGTTGAGCGCCTCTTCAAACGTCAGCCCCATCGCGAAGCACGCCAGCGTCATGGCAAAGGGCATCGACGGTGAGAACCCGCCGCCGGGATTGACGTCGGTGGCAAGCGCCACGGGGACGCCGCCGTCGATCATGCGCCTGGCGGGCGCGAAGCGCCCGAGCTTGAGGTAGAACGAAGCTGCCGGCAGCAGCGTTGCGACCACACCCGCCTGCGCCAGCGACGCGATGTCGGCGTCGCTGACGAACACGAGATGATCGGCGGACCGCGCGCCGACCAGCGCGGCGACCTGCGCGCCGCCGGTTTCGCCGAGTTCGTTGGCGTGGATGCGTGGCATCAGGCCGGCGCGCCGGCCGGCGTCGAGGATCTGCTGCGCTTCATCCGGCGTGAACACGCCGCGCTCGCAGAAGACGTCGTTCCACTCCGCGAGCCGCTCGGACGCCACCAGCGGAATCATCTCGTCGATGAGGAGCCGCAGGTAGCCGTCGCGGTCGTCCTTGAACTCCGGCGGCAGCTCGTGCGCGCCCATGAAGGTCGCGGCCAGCTCGATCGGCTGCTCGGTGGCGAGCCGCGCGATTGCCCGCAGCATTCCGATCTCGCTCTCCGTCGTCAGGCCATACCCGCTCTTGACTTCCGCCGTCGTCGTGCCGGCGCGGAGCATCTCGGCCAGGCGCGGGCGAGCGGCGTCGACCAGATCGCTGACGCTGGCCGCGCGCGTGGCCTCGACGGTCTTCAGGATGCCGCCTCCCTCGGCGGCTATCTCCGCGTAGGTCGCACCGGCCAGGCGGCGGCGCAGTTCGTCGCGCCGATCGCCCGCGAACACCGCGTGCGTGTGTGGGTCGACGAACCCGGGCAGGACCGTGCAGCCTGTCGCGTCGATGACCAGCGCGCCCGGGGCCTGCTCGACAAGCCGGTCGCAGACCTCCGTCGGTCCGACAAACAGCAGGCGTCCTTCACGCGCCGCCAGCGCCCCGTCGTCGATCGAGGGCACCTGCGCCATGTCGGCGCCGATGCGAGGCGCCGGACCGGCACAGGTCAGCAGCGGCTGCGCGTGACGGAGGATGAAGTCGGCGATCACGCGAGTTCCGTTTCGCAGCGCCTCCCAGGGCGTCCACATCACGTTCGGTGTTGAAGAGATGGGTCGAAATCCGGTTTCCGTTGAGCCACGCGTCGACGTGATCACGGCAGGAGCATAGCCGATCGCCACGGCTCGCGCTTCATTTCTCACGCTCGTCCCTCCGAACGCTTCGTGATAGCGCACGAGACCCGAGACGCCGTCGAGCGCATCCGGGTGCAGCGCCATCGCCATGAACACGTCGGCTGGCACGTCGTACTCGCACCGCAGGCCAAACTGCGCGGCTGTCGCAAAGCCGAAGCGCGGGTAGTACTCGGCGTGGCCGAGCACGACGACGCCGTCGACGCCGGCCGCGCGACATCGGGCCAGCCCCTCGCGCACCAGCCGGCTTCCGATCCCCTGCCGCTGGTGGTCAGGCGCCACAGCCATTGGCGCCAGGCCGACCAGGCGCTTCCCGTTCGGCTGCTCGACGTCGACTGGCGAGAACAGGATGTGGCCGACCACTTTCGATGCCTGCCTCCGCGACCAGCGAGACGACAGCCGCCTTCACGCCGTGCAGGCGCTCCACGATGTCGGCTTCCTCGCGACCGCCGAAAGCCTGTTCGTTCACGACTCGCACCGCGTCCCGATCGCGTGCGTGTTCCGGTCGGATCGTGAGGTCGGTCATGACAACGTTGCCGACCCATCGCGCAGCCGGCGCGCAAGGATGAGCGCCAGGACCAGCAGAATTGGCGCGGTGGCGACGCCAGGCGTGTATCCGCCTTGCCGGAGCGACCAGAGGTGATGACCGATGCCGTTGATGCTCTCGACGGTGGCCCACCCCCACGCGACCCAACGCCCGGCCGGCCATCGATGCCGTATCGGCCAGACAAAACACCAGACGCCAAAGGCGACCAGCGTGACGTTGATGACAAGGAAGCCGCGCTCGAGGTCCTGAGACACCAGCCCGGTGACCCAGCGCGCGGGCGGAAACGACTCCCACAGGCGGCCGATGTACTCTTCGGTCGAGTGTGCGGCCTGGGCGAGCACGAGCGCGCCGAAGGCTCCTTCGATGCGCGTCATTGAACGTGGCTGCGCCACCCTCCGACCGCCCCGCACGTGGAACAGCAGGAACACCGGCCACAGCAGACCTAACAGGGTCATCGGCCACCCGGCCAACCCCCACCCGAGCATGCCGACCAGCGCCGTCACGGCCAGACTCGAAATGGCCGCCGCAGTGGTCAACGACGCCGCACGCGGCGACTCGCGGACCAGCGCCACGCCAGCCGAAAGCATCAGCGCGCCGCCGACCGCGCCAAGCGTGCCTCCGGTGAGCGGAATCAACTGATTGTTGAGGATGCCCTGGACGACCAGTTCCTGCGTGCCGGCCGCGGCACTGAGCGCCCCGATGAAGATCGTGAGGATCCCGACGACCATCGACGTTGCCTCCTCACGCCGGCTGCCCGAGTTCGGGCGCCGCTGGCTGGCTGTTTAGACACCGATTCTCTCGCGCGCAGGTCGCGACGTCGTGCCACGGCGCCAACCGGGTTGATTCTAGAGCATCGCCGCCAGTCGCGCGTCCATCGCCGCCGTTGAGGTTCCCGCAAGCTCGACGCGCTTGGTCCGGCTCTTGTCGCCGGCCACGATCGTGATGTTCCGCCTGGGGAGTTCGAACGCGTCTGAAAGGAGCGCGATCAGGGCGTCGTTGGCCGCGCCGTCAACCGGCGCCGCCGCCAGCTTCACGAGGAGCACGTCCCCGCGCACGCCGGCAACGGCGGTCCTGCCCGCCCGCGGCGTGACGCGGACGGTCACCGAAACGCCGGTCGTGGTCGGATTGAACAGGGCCATCGCCAAAAACAAAAGGCCACGAAGGGAAGCCCTCGTGACCTTCGTGTCGTCTTCGTGACCTTTGTGGTTGTCCGTCGCGTCTACGCTTCAGCGACCTTCAACTCGTCGAGCACCCGCACCGGCACAACCGGCTGCGCCTCGATCGGGCGCGGGCGATGGAGCAGGATTTTCTCGTCGCGCTCCTTCTGATCCTGCTCGCGCACGAACTCGAGCGAGTTGCGGAGCGTCGAGATGGTCGATTCCAGCGAGTTCTCGACGTCGCGGCGCTTCAGCCGCAGGCCGTCGATTTCGCGCTGCACTTCGTCGAGCCGCGCCTGCGCCTTCGAGATCATCAGGTCCGAGCGGCCTTCAGCCTCGCGAACGAGCCTCTTGCCTTCGGCCTCGGCGTTGTTGCGAATCTCGTCGGCCAGCCTCTGCGCCGTGAGCAGCGTGTTGCGCAGGTTGCGCTCGCCCTCGCGATGCTCGTCGAGGCTGCTCTGGAGCCGGGTGAGATCGTCGCGCAGGCGATCGGCCTCGCGCAGCGCCTGCTCGTAGTCCTCGGCCGTCTCGTTGAGAAACGCCTCGACCTCGGCACGGTCGTACCCGCGCATCACCGTCTTGAACTTCTGCTGCCGCAAATCGAGAGGCGTGACCTTCATGTGAATTCGTCTCCGTTACCGATGCCGGAACTCGAGTTCCGGCCTACGTGCTGTTACTGCCGCGTGCCGAATATCGCCGTCCCCACACGCACGATGGTGGCGCCTTCTTCCACGGCGACGTGGAAGTCGTGGCTCATCCCCATCGACAGCTCGCGGAGGCGCTCGGCCGGGACACCGTCCCTGGCCAGGCCGTCCCGAATCTCGCGCAGCCGCTTGAACCACGGCCGTGCGTCCTCGGGATCCTCCGCATAGGGCGGGAGCACCATCAACCCCACCACCTGCGCCGACTGCAAACGTCCGGCCGCCTCGAACAAGGCGGGCAAGTCGGCCTCGGCGGCGCCGAACTTGGTGGCCTCACCGGCCATGTCCACTTGAATCAACAGTTTGGGGGAGGTCCGCTCGGCTGCGGCCGCCTGGTCGAGCCGCGTCAGCAGCTCGAGACTGTCGACAGAGTGGACATAGGCGAACGGTCCGACGACCTTTCGTGCCTTGTTCGTCTGCAGATGGCCGACAAGGTGCCACCTACTGTGAAGTTCGGCCGTTGCGCGGATCTTCTGTAGGGCCTCCTGCACGCGGTTCTCCCCGAAATCCACCTGTCCGGCGGCAAACGCCTCGCGCACGGCGTCGGCGGGGAACGTCTTGGAGATGGCGACGAGACGGATATCGGCGGGATTGCGGCCCGCCGTGCGGGCCGCCTGCTCGAGGCGACCCCGCACGGCGGCAAGGTTGGCGGCGATGTCGGACACGCGAAGCCCTCAGGCCTCAGGCTTCAGGCCCTCGAGCCGTCACTTCTTGATCGAGGCCAGGATGCCCTTCACCTGTTCGGCGAACTCGCCCGACGGCGCGGCCTTCAGGTAGCCCTCGAACGCCGCGGCGGCTCCCGGCATGTCGCCGAGGTTGAGATTCGCCATGCCCAGCCGGTAGTGCGCGTCGGCGTAGCTGGCGTCGGCCTTCGAGGCGGCCTCGAACTTCTCTTTCGCCTCGGGGTACTTGCCCTGGTTCCAGAGAATGACGCCCTGGTTGTAGAGCGCACTCGCGCTGCCCCCGCCACCGCGCCGCCGCCGGCGGCGCCGCCATACTTGGCCGCGTTCGCGCTGGCCTCGAGCGCGAGGTCCAGCTTCTTCTGCGTGTTGTAGGCGTTGGCCAGCCCGCTCCAGGCCTCGGCGTAGTCGGGCTTCAGCTCGGTCGCTTTCTTGTAGGCGGCCTCGGCCTTCTCCCATTCCTTTTTCTGGGAGTGGGCGTATCCGATGTTGTAGTAGCAATCGTGGCAGTTGGGAGCCTGGGCGATGGCCTCGTTGAACTTGGCGATCGAGCCGTCGAAGTCGCCGGACTTGCTGAGCGCCACGCCTTCGTCAAACGACTTCTGCAGCGCCACGGCTTTGGCGGTCGCTTCCGGAGACGGTCCCGCCTTTCCGACTCGGATCCTTGATCTCGGGGTTCTCGCCCACCGAGACTCGTGTGCCCACCGTGCCCGAGTCGCCATCCTTCTCGGCGGTGACGCTGTACTCCCCCGGGAAGAGGCCAATCTGGACGAACTCGCCCTTCTTGTTCGTCTTCACCTCCCGGCTGCTCTTCATGCCCTTGGCGGTGATGGTGACCTTGGCGCCCTCCACCGGGGCGTCTTTCGCGTCGTACACCTTGCCCTTGAGCATGCCGGTCTGCGCCGAGGCCACAGAAACCAGCGCCAGCACGAAGAGGGCCGCCGTGACGCCCGTCACGAATTGCCCCAGTCGCTTGCGATCCATGGGAGTTGCCCTCCACCGCATCGTCATGACGCGGAATGATGCCAGAACAGAGGTAGTTTACTACCGACGTCGCGCGGCCGCGCATGGGCGGCTCGCCTTTCCGGAGGACTGCCAATGACCCGGCCCCGCACTGCCTGTTGGTTGCCCGTGCTGCTTGCCGCGGGCGCGATTCTGGCCATCGGACCGAACCTGGCCCGGGGGGCCGACAGCCAGCTTCGCGTGGCCGTGACGTTTCCAGCCGCGCGATCGCGCGGAGCCCATCGACGGTCGGCTGTTGCTGCTGATCTCTGCGGAAACCGAGGGGGAACCGCGGCTCCAGGTCAACGACACCGTGAAGACGGCGCAGGTGTTCGGCGTGGACGTCGACGGCTGGAAGCCCGGTGAGCCTCGTGTCGTCGACGCCACCGCCTTCGGCTATCCGATCCGCTCGTTGGCGGCAGCTCCCCAGGGGAACGTACCTGGTGCAGGCGCTCGTCAACCGCTACGAGACGTTTGCCCGCGGCGATGGTGTCAGCGTCAAGCTGCCGCCCGACAAGGGAGAAGGCCAGCAGTGGGCGCGAAAGCCGGGCAACCTGTATTCCACGCCCCAGCGGATGGCGCTGGATCCATCGTCGGCCGCCGGTCAGCCGATCCGCCTGGTCCTCGACCAGGAAATTCCGCCCGTTGACGACTTCGCAAAGCAGGAAACGAAGTACGTCAAGTTCGTCCGGATTCGCAGCGAGCGCCTCTCGACGTTCTGGGGCCGCGACATGCACCTGGCCGCGTGGGTGCTGCTGCCGTGGGGCTACGACGACCATCCCGATGCCCGCTATCCGCTGGTGATCAACCACGGCCACTTCCCGTCGCGTCTCGCCGGCTGGCGGGAAACGCCGCCGGACCCCGACCTGAAGCCGGATTTCAGCCAGCGGTTTCAGCTGGCCGGGTACAACCGGATCGAGCAGGAGCTCGCGTACCAGTTCTACAAGGACTGGACGGGCCCCGGCTTCCCCCGGGTGCTGCTGATCGAGATCCAGCACGCGACGCCGTTCTACGACGACTCCTACGCGGTGAACTCGGCGAACAACGGGCCGTACGGCGACGCGATCATGTTCGAGCTGGTGCCGGAGATCGAGCGCCGGTTCCGCGGCCTCGGACAGGGATGGGCGCGATTCACCTACGGCGGATCGACCGGCGGATGGGAAGCAATGGCAGTACAGATGTTCTACCCCGACGCCTTCAACGGCGCGTGGGTCGCCTGCCCGGATCCCGATCGACTTCCGCCATTACACCGTGGTCAACCTGTACGACGACGAGAACGCGTATTACCAGCAGGGACCCTTCAAGCGCGTGCCGAGGCCCGGCTTGCGCAACTACCTGGGTCACCTCACCACCACGCTCGAGCAGATGAACCACCGCGAGCTCGCGCTCGGGACGAGGACCCGATCCGGCGATCAGTGGGACGTGTGGGAGTCGGTCTACTCGCCGCGCGGCGCCGACGGGTATCCCAGGCCGATCTGGAACAAGCTGACCGGGCAGATCGACAAGGAGGTCGCCGCCTACTGGCGCGAGCACTTCGACCTGTCTCACATCCTGCAGCGCGACTGGGCGACGCTGGGCCCGAAGCTTCGCGGCAAGCTGAGAATCTACGTCGGCGACATGGACAACTACTACCTCAATAACGCCGTGTACGAGGTCGAGAAGTTCCTGAAGACCGCCACTCCGCCGGCCGACGCCGTCATCGACTACGGCGATCGCGCCGAGCACTGCTGGAATGGCGATCACACGCGCTCCAACGCGTACTCGCGGCTGCGCTATCCGCAGATGGTGTTGCCGTGGGCGGTGGAGCGCATGCTGATGACGGCGCCGGAGGGCGCGGACGTGAAGAGCTGGCGGTACTGAGCGTGCCAGGTACCTGGCACGTCAGGAGCGACGCGATGATCCCGGGCTTGGCTCAGCGACGGCAGTTCAAGCACTTGTCGGAACAGGAGGTGATCGCCCTTGCGATCGCCTCGGAGGAGGACGACGGGCGCATCTACCGGTGGTACGCGCAACGGCTGCGCGCCGACTACCCGCAGTCCGCCCGGGTCTTCGACGAGATGGCCGTCGAAGAGGACGGACATCGTGCCGCGCTCATCGAGGAGCACCGCCGCCGCTTCGGCGAGGCCATCCCGTTGATTCGCCGGGAGCACGTGGCCGGCTTCTACAACCGCCGCCCGGTCTGGCTGATTCAGAATCTCAGCCTCGATCGGATCCGCGACGAAGCGGCGCGCATGGAGATGGAGGCGCACGATTTCTATCAGCGTGCGGCACAACGGACCAGCGACGCCGGGACGCGCCAGCTGCTCGGGCGCCTGGCGGCCGTCGAGTCGGGTCACCAGGCGACATGGCAGAGCCTCCAGGAGGAGCATCTGCCGGCAGACGTCCGCACCGCCGAGGACTCCGCGGCCCATCGCGAGCTTGTGCTGACCTGGGTGCAGCCCGGTCTGGCCGGTCTGATGGATGGCTCGGTCTCGACGCTCGCGCCGATCTTTGCCGCCGCCTTCGCGACCGGCGACACATGGCAGACATTCCTGGTCGGCCTCGCCGCCTCGGTTGGCGCGGGCATCTCGATGGGATTCACCGAGGCGGCCTCCGACGACGGCAGCATTTCCGGGCGGGGCTCGCCGGGAAAGCGCGGCGTCGCCTCCGGAGTGATGACGGCCGTCGGCGGCCTCGGCCATGCGCTGCCGTACCTGATTCCGCAGTTCTGGACGGCCACCATCATCGCCATGGCCGTCGTCTTCGTGGAGCTGTGGGTGATTGCCTGGGTGCAAAACCGCTACATGGAGACGCCGTTCTGGAGAGCGGCGCTGCAGGTCGTGCTGGGAGGAGCACTGGTCTTCGCGTCGGGCATCCTCATCGGCAGCGCCTGACGAGAGGCAGCCGGGCCTACCCTCCAGCCTCGAAGAACCGTTCGATGGCGTCCAGGTCGCTGACGACCGGGGCGGGAGGCAGCGACGCCAGGAATCGCCGGCCATAGCCCATTGATTTCAGGCGTGGGTCGAGAATCGCCAGCACGCCGCGATCCGTCCGGTGCCGGATCAGCCGTCCCAGGCCCTGCAGCAAGGCAAGGATGGCCAGCGGCACCTGGTAGTCGGCAAACGGATCGGCGCCTTCCGCCGTGAGCGCTTCCATCCGCGCGGCCGTCACCGGATCGCCGGGCGAGGCAAACGGCAGCTTGTCGATGATCACGCAGCTCAACTGGTCGCCGACGACGTCGACGCCCTGCCAGAAGCTCGACGTCGCCAGGAGCACGGCGTTTGGCGTGCGCCGGAACTCGTCGAGCAGCGCGCCGCGCGGGGCTGTGCCCTGCACCAGCAACGGATAGCGTCAGCCCCAGGCGCAGCAGTGGCTCGACGGCGCGCAGCATGGCGTAGCTGGTGAAGAGAACGAAGGCGCGCCCTTGCGTCCGGCGCAGAATCTCGAGGCACTCGCGGCCCGCGGCCTCGGCAAACCCGGGGTCGCGAGGCAGCGGCATGCGCCTGGGCAGGTAGAGAATGGCCTGCCGCGCGTAGTCGAACTCCGAGAGCAGCCGCGCTTCCTCGGCGCCCCGGATGCCCAGCCGGCCTCGCACGTAGTCGAACCCGCCATCCACGGCCAGCGTCGCCGAAGTCAGCACCGTGGCCTTGAAGTGGTCCACGACCTCGTCGCGCACGATGCGCGAGACATCGATTGGAGCCGCGCGGAGGAAGAGGCCGCGACCGCGCGTTTCGAGAAAGAAGACGAAGTCCGGGTCGCTCGCGCGCAGCAGCACCGTCAGTTCCTGCCGCAGCTCGGCGACGCGCGCCGCAAGCGCGATCAGGTCGTCGAGGACGGCCGGCCGGACCGCGCCTGCCTCCTCCGACGGCGCGCTCTTGAGCAGTTGGAGCTGTGCCTCGACACCTTCGAGCGTGCCAATCAGCGCCTGCCCGAGCGGCTGGACGTCGGTCAGCGCGTCCGGTGTCACGCGCACGCGGTCTTCGCCCGCCCGCCGTCTGGGCTGGAGCGCCTCGAAGAAGTGCCGCGCGCGGTCTTCGACCCGCGCGGTCATGCGCTTGACGGCGTCGCGGCGCTCGGGCGCGGGCCAGGCATCCAGCGCGCGTTCGATGTCGCGAGTCAGGTCGTCGATCCGGTAGTTGCTCACCGACAAGCCGAAGTAGTTGGTGGCGACATCCTCGAGCTGATGGGCCTCGTCCAGAATCGCGACGTCGCGATCCGGAATCACGGCGCCGTAGTTGCCCTGGCGCACCGCGGCGTCGGCAAACAGCAGGTGGTGGTTGACGATCACGAGGTCCGAATCGGCGGCTCGCTGCCGCATCTGCGTGACGTAGCACTCGTTGAACTGCGGGCAGGTCGTGCCGAGGCAGTTCTCGGCCGACGCCGACAGCTCCGACCAGATCGGCAGGTCCTCTGGCAAATCGCGCAACTCGGCCCGGTCTCCGGTTGTCGTTCTGGCGACCCAGCGCTCGAGAATCGGCAGCAGGATCCGCTCGTCGACTTCGGTGCCCGGGTGGCCGAACCCGCCGAGGCGCTGTTGACGGGGAAGGCCGCCACTGCGCATGGCCTGGTAGCGATGCAGACACAGATAGTTGCTGCGGCCCTTCATCACCGTCGCGGTGAAGGGGCGATCGAGGACCCTGGTCAGACACCGGCAGGTCCTTGTCGACGATTTGTTCCTGGAGATTCTTGGTGCCGGTCGAGACCAGCACGCGCTTGCCGCTGAGGATGGCCGGAATCAGGTAGGCGATGGTTTTGCCGGTGCCGGTGCCGGCCTCGACCAGCGCCACGCCGTCATGCTGCAGCGCCGAGGCGACCGTCGACGCCATCGCGCGCTGTGCCTGCCGTGGCTCGAAGCCGGGCAGCACCTGCGCCAGCGCGCCGCCGGCCTCGAACACGCTCGTCGACGCGTGCGACGAGATCGGCCGGGGCCTGGTTTCCGTGCGGCTCGCGGGGGCCAGGCCCCTTGGTCACCATCGTGCGAGTCTACCGCGACCGATATGGCAGAATCTGCAACCCGCGGCTACAATCGCAGCTGCCGAATTCCAGTCATCGCAGTTTCGAGGCCTGACATGTCCTTCCAGATTCGTCTCGCCGGCACGATGGTCGCGGTCGTCTTCCTGGCGGTCTCGCGCGCGCGCAGGTGCAGGAACAGCACGTGCACTCGCCTTCGGGCAGGCTCTCGAAGCTTGGGCTCGTGACGTTTGCCAACTCTGGTCGGCAGGCGGCCCAGGAGCCGTTTCTGCGCGGTCTCGCGCTGCTGCACAGCTTCGAGTACGAGGAAGCCGCCGCGGGATTTCGCGACGCGCAGCAGGCCGACCCCGGCTTTGCGATGGCGTTCTGGGGCGAAGCGCTGACCTACAGCCACTTGCTGTGGGGCGAGGACGATCCGGTCGCCGCTCGCGCGGCGCTGGCGCGACTGGCGCCGACAGCCGCCGAACGCCTCGCCAAGGCCGGCACGGCGCGCGAACGGGCGTTCGGCACGGCCATCGAAGTCGTTGTTCGTGGACGCCGATCTGCCATCGCGCGTGCGCGGCTTCGCCGACGCGATGCGCAAGGTGGCGGCCGAGTATCCTGACGACCCCGACGCTGCCGCGTTGACCTCGCTGGCCCTGATGTTTGCCGGACTACCAGGCCAGCTGTCCGGCCGGAGCGAGCGCGTCCCCGCGAAGTCCGACGCCATCGCGTTTGCCGAGCGCGTGTTTCGGGCCAACCCCGAGCACCCCGGCGGCACGCACTACCTGATTCATGCGACAGACAGCCCGGCCACCGCTCGACGCGGTCTCGATGCCGCCAGACGCTACGCGGCCCTCGCACCCGACGCTGAACACGCACTCCACATGCCTTCGCACATATTTCTGCAGCTCGGCATGTGGGACGACACCGTGGCCTCCAACGAGCGCGCGTGGGCGGCGTCGCGCGCCGAGATTGCCGCCAGGAAGCTTTCCAATGCCGATTTGAGCTTCCATGCGCTGCACTGGCTCCAGTACGGCTACCTGCAGCAGGGCCGGTACGCCGACTCACGGAAACTGATAGACACCGCCCGAGCGGTGCTCTCGGGCGTGGATGTCGGCGGCGGCCAGCACGTGGATGCGCGCTTCGCGGTCGGCTGGATGGAATTCGTGCAGGCCGCAAATACCGGGACCTGGGTCGGGGCGAGTGTGCGAGCACGCAGGCAGGCCCGTGACACCGCTGGTCGGCACGTCATCGCGTGAACAATCGTTCCGCGCGGTTGCGTTGTATCAGCGGGCCATCGTGACCATGATGTGCGGACGCGGCAGCGACGGGCTCGACATTCATCCGGTCACAAGCTGCCAGCGAGAAGGACGAGCGCGCGCTGAAGAGCGGCTCTGGTCCACGCCCGCCTCATCGCCTATCTGCGCGGCGATTCCGCCGATCGACATCGAGCGCGAGGTCTCCGGTCGAGGCCGCTGCGGACCAGCCGCTGGTGGGCCCGCCGACCATGTTGCGGACGAACGAGCTGCTTGGCGAGGCGCACTTGAAGGCGGGACGAGCTCGCGACGCGGTAGCCGACTACGAGCGGGCGCTCGAAACGACCCCTAATCGGGCCGAGGCGCTGCTGGGATTGGCTCGAGCCCGCAAGGCCGCGGGCGATTCGCAGGGCGCAGCAGAGGCCTACAAACAACTCCTCTCGAACTGGCGACAGGCCGATGCCGACGTGGCCGCGCTCGAGGAGGCGCGTGGCGGGTCGTAGCGCTTACAGTCCCTGATACAACGGGAACCTCGCGCAGAGCGATTCGACCTCGCCCTTGATCGCCGCAAGCGCGCTGTCGTTGTCGTGCGCGCCAAGAGCGCGCAGGATCAAGCCGCCCACCGCGTCCATCTCCGACTCGGTCATGCCGCGCGTCGTGACGGCAGGTGTGCCGATGCGGATGCCGCTGGCGACCATCGGCGGGTTCTGGTCGAAGGGGATCGCGTTCTTGTTCACCGTGATGCCGGCCTTGCCAAGCGCGGCTTCGGCGACCTTGCCGGTGAGGCCCTTCGAGAACACGTCCACCAGCATCAGGTGGTTGTCCGTGCCGCCGCTGACGATGCGGAAGCCGCCGGAGGCGATCGCGCTCGCCAGGCGAGCCGCGTTGGCGACGACCTGCCGTTGATAGGTCGCGAACTCGGGCGTCGCGCGCTTCCTTGAAGCACACGGCCTTGGCGGCGATGATGTGGACGAGCGGCCCGCCCTGCACGCCGGGAAACAGCGCGCGGTCGAGGTCCTTGGCGTGCGCCTGTTGGCACAGCACCATGCCGCCGCGCGGTCCCCGCAGCGTCTTGTGCGTCGTCGTCGTGACGAAATGCGAGTGCGGCACCGGGCTCGGGATGGACGCCGGCGGCGACCAGGCCCGCGATGTGCGCCATGTCGGTCATCATCAGCGCGCCGACCTCGTCGGCCACGGCGCGGATGCGCGCGAAGTCGATGACGCGCGGGTAGGCGCTGGCGCCGACGATGATGAGCTTCGGCTTGTGCGCGCGCGCCTGCGACGCCAGCTCGTCGTAGTCGAGCCGCTCGTCGTCCTTGCGCACGCCGTACGGCACGACGTTGAAGTACTTGCCCGAGAAGTTCAGCGGGTGGCCGTGCGTGAGGTGGCCGCCGTGGGCGAGGTTCATGCCGAGGATCGTGTCGCCCGGCTTCAGGACGGCGAGGTACACCGCCATGTTGGCCTGGGCGCCGGAGTGCGGCTGGACGTTGGCGTGCTCGGCGCCAAACAGCGCCTTGGCGCGGTCGATCGCCAGCGACTCGACGACGTCCACGTTCTCGCAGCCACCGTAGTAGCGCTTGCCCGGATAGCCTTCCGCGTACTTGTTCGTGAAGACCGAGCCGGCGGCCTCGAGAATCGCCGTGCTGACGAAGTTCTCGGAGGCGATCAGTTCGAGGCCGGAGTTCTGCCGTTCGACCTCGTGCCGGATGGCGTGCGCCACGTCCGGGTCTGCCTCGACGAGCGTGCGGTGGGAGAGTGAAGCGATCGTGGACATCAACCTAGGGATTGTACTATAGCGAGGTGAGCACATCCGACCCGTCAGCGGTCGTCTCCCGGCGCGGTGAGGATCGGATTCGGGCCGGTCATCCGTGGATCTACCGCAGCGACGTCGCCTCGGTGGACGCGGAGGCCGGCGACGTCGTGCGCGTGATGGCCCCCAATCGGCGCCCGCTGGGCGACGCGCTCTTCAGCGATCGGTCGCAGATCACGCTGCGGATGGTCAGCCAGGGAGATACTCGATTCGGCGCGCACGGCTGGCGCGACCGGATTGCCGCCGCCGCGGCGTTTCGCGACACGCTTGGCATCGACGCGACGGCCTATCGGCTGGTCCACGGGGAAGCCGACGGCCTGCCGTCGCTGATCGTCGACCGGTACGCGGATTGGGTGGTCCTCCAGTCGCTGTCGCAAGCCACGGATCGTCACCGGCCCGCGATTGTCGAGGCGCTGGTCGAGCTTCTCGCCCCGAAGGGCATTCTCGCCCGCAACGACCCCAAGGTCCGCACTCCTCGAAGGGTTGGACCAGAGCGTCGAGGTGCTGTACGGCGAGGTGCCCGAGTTCATCGAGGTCCGCGAAGGGCCGGTGACCTACCAGGTGGATCCGCGGCACGGTCAGAAGACGGGGCTGTTTCTCGATCAGCGTGAGAACCGCGAGGCGGCGGCACGTTACGCGCGCGGGCGGTTGCTCGACTGCTTCAGCTACAACGGCGGGTTCGCGCTGTACCTGGCCGGCAGGTGCGACTCGGTGCTGGCGCTCGACGCGTCGGCCGACGCCGTGGCGCGCATTACGGCCAACGCCGCGCGCAACAGCCTCCCGCACGTCACCGCGCGCGAAGGCAACGTCTTTGACGAGCTGCGCTACTTCGAGCGCGACGGCGAGCGGTTCGACACGATCGTGCTCGACCCGCCGGCGTTTGCGAAGAACAAGGCGTCGGTCGAGAAGGCCTTGTCCGGCTACAAGGACATCAACCTGCGGGCGCTGCGCCTGCTGACGCCCGGCGGCGTGCTCGTGACCTGCAGCTGCTCCTACAACGTCGACGAGCCGTTGTTTCTCCAGGTGCTGGCCGAGGCCGCCGCCGACGCCCGCGCGCACGTCACGATTCTCGAAAAGCGGATGCAGGGGCGCGACCATCCGTGCTGCTGACCGTGCCGGAGACGTTCTATTTGAAGTGCGTGATTCCTCCGGAAGGGTTAGAGCGCGTGCACCCGCCAGGAAGGATCGGCTGTGTGCGGTGAGAGTGCGGACATGAACCGCCGCGAGACCGAACGGATCCTGCAGGCCATCGCGATGCCGTGCGGCGGCCGGGACGCGAGCGGCGCTGGCGACGGTCGTGCGCGTCCGCGGCAGCGCCTATCGCCGCGAAGGGGCGCGCATCTGTCCGGGAGGACGGCACCTACGAATGCCTGCTCTCGGGCGGATGCCTCGAGCCGGCGGTCGTCGAAGCCGCCGCACGCGTGATCGCCGGGGGCGATCCGGTCATCGTCAGCTACGACCTCGAGGAGGACTCCCTGTGGGGGCTCGGCATCGGGTGCAGCGGCGCCGTGGACATCCGCATCGAGCGCGTGGACGACGACGAGATCGTGCGTGCGCTGGCTCGACGTGCTGGAGCGCGGCGCGCCAGGCGTGCTGGTGACGCCCCTGAGCGGGGCGGCGGGCGTCTGCTCGTCACGGCCGGCAGCCACGGCGGCAACTCGGCAGCGACGCGATCGATCACGTCGCGGCCGCGCCGCGCGGAGCGGCTGAGCGCGCCGCAGGCCCGCAATCAGGACCGGACACGTTGGCGGCGCGGAGCTGTTCTTCGAGATCAGCGGCCGCCGCCGCGCCTCGTCGTGTTTGGCGCGGGTCACGACGCGGCGCCGCTTGCGGCCAGGGGTGGGCACTCGGCTTCGACGTGACCGTGGTCGACGTCCGCGAGGCGTTCCTGCAGCGGAGCGGTTTCCGGGCGCGACGCTGATTGCCGGCCGCACTTCAGCCGGTTCGCGGAGCGCGTGCGCGCTCGACGCCCGCAGCTTCGTCGTCATCATGAACCACCATCTCGAGCGCGATCGCGAGAGCCTGCGCTTCGCGCTCGGCCTCGGATGCGCCCTACGTCGGCGTCCTCGGCCCGAGGTCGCGCTTCAGAAGCTGCTGGCACGCGCTGCGGAGCGCGGCGACGACCCGGACCCGCCGCCCTCGCGCGCGTGCGCAATCCGATCGGGCTCGCGCTCGGCGCCGAGACGCCGGACGAGATCGCGGTGTCGATCCTCGGGGAGATTCGTCGCGCTTCAGCCGCGGGTTCGACGCAGGCTTCCTCAACGGCCGCGACACCAGTCTTCATCGCGCCGGCAGACAGCGCGCCTTCGCCCGCTCGTAGTCGCCGGGCGTGTCGATGTCGAGGAGCAGGTCCGGCGGGAGGTGCAGGGACGATCGTGCGGTCCGCGTGCCGCTGCAGCACGGGGCGGGCACCGTGCTCGAGCACGGCCAGCTCGGGGAAGAACTCGCGATCGAACACGTGCGGCGGCGCGGTCACCTCGCCGTAGCGCGGCGCAGACGATCCCGCGGACGCTGCGCTCGCGGTAGGTCTCGAGCAGCTGCCTGTAATCGGCTGGCCGCACGAAGGGCTGGTCGGCCAGCGCGAACATCGCCGCGCGCGCCGCGCCGAGCTCCCCACGGCGGTGCGGAACGAGCTGCCCATGCCCGTCGCATAGTCGGGATTGATCGCGTGGCGGCACGGCAGGCCTTCGAGCGCGGCCAGCGACCTGTTCGTGCTCGAACCCAGGACCACCAGCAGGTCGTCGAACGCCGGCCTCGCAGACCTGCCGCACCGTGCGCCGGACGATCGGCTCGTCGCCGAGCGGCAGGAGCAGCTTGTGCGTCCCCATGCGCGTGGACGCGCCGGCGGCCAGGACGACGCCGACTGCGTCATGGCGGCAGTGTAGCAGCTCGTCGCGCGGCGGTCGTAGAACGGCATCAGATCCCGTTCCCCGAGCTAGAATGGCCTGCCACTGAGCGTGTGCTGCACTCCCGGCTCCCGACGCCGCAGGAGGTTCGTCGGGTGATCCCCGCAGCCTTCGAGTACTTCCGCGCCCATTCGGCCGACGAGGCGCCGCGCTCCTGCAGCAGCATGGATCCGACGCGCGCGTGCTGGCCGGCGGCCAGAGCCTCGTGCCGGCGATGCGCTTCCGGCTGGCGCGCCCTGGCGTCCTCGTGGACATCAGCCCGGCGAAAGACCTCGACTACATCCACCTCGATGGCGCGCTCGTCATCGGGGCCATGGCGCGCGACACGCCGATCGAGCGTGCCGCGTGGATCGGCGAGCGGCAGTGGAGCCTGCTCCGCGACGTCTCCCGCGTCGTCGCCGATCCGGTCGTGCGCCAGACGGCCACCGTCGTCGGCAGCCTGTGCCACAACGATCCCGCGGGCGACTGGACGGCCGTCGCGCTGGCCGCGCGCGCCGAGGTCCGGTGCGCGGCAAGGCCGGTGACCGCAGGGTGGCGATGGACGACTTCCTGGTGGACAGCTTCACGACGGCGGTCGGGAAGGCGAGATGGCGCTCGCCGTCCGCTTCCCGGTGCCTGACGATCGCACCGCCGGCTCGTATCAGAAGGTCGAACGCAAGGTCGGCGATTTCGCGACCGCCGCCGCGGCCGTGCACGTGTCGCTGAACGCCGATGGCAGCGTGCGGCAGGCGGGCATCGCGCTGTCGGCCGCGGGCCCGTGCGCCGTGCGCGTCGGCGAAGCCGAGGGGCTGCTCGCGGGACGGAAGCTGACGGCCGACGCTGATCCGCGCGGCGGCGGATGCGGCGTCGCGGCGCAGCGAGCCGCAGGCCGACCTGCGGGGCGGCGTCGAGTACAAGAAACATCTGGCCGGCGTCCTCGTGGCGCGTGGCCTGCGCCAGGCCGTGGCGCGACTGGGGGTGCAGGCATGAAGGTCAGCGATCACGGTGAACGGCGTCGCGTACGAGCGCGACGTCGAGCCGCGCACGCTGCTCGCGTACTTCCTGCGCGAGCACTGCGGGCTCACCGGCACGCACGTCGGCTGCGACACCTCGAGCTGCGGCTGCTGCGTCGTCGTCCTCGACGGCGGGCGCGCGGTGAAGTCGTGCGCGATGTTCGCCGCGCAGGCCGACGGCCACGAGGTCCTCACCGTCGAGGGACTCGCCGCGGGCGGCGCGCTCCACCCGATCCAGCAGGCGTTCTGGGACAAACACGGGCTGCAGTGCGGCTTCTGCACGCCCGGGATGATGCTGGCGTCGTACGTGCTCCTCAAGCACAACTCCGCAGCCGAGCGAGGCCGACATCCGCGAAGGCCTCGCGGGCAATCTGTGCCGGTGCACCGGCTACCAGAACATCGTCAAGGCCGTGCAGCAGGCCGCCGACACCATGCGCCAGCCGGCCGCGGCGGGCCAGTGAGCCGGGGGGACGACCATGATCGATCGAAGTCAAGCCCAGACACGCCCTCGGCCACGCGATGAAGCGCAAGGAGGATCCCCGCTTCCTGCAGGGCAAGGGCCACTACGTCGAGGACGTCATCGCTGCCCGGCATGCTGCACATGGCGCTCGTGCGCAGCACCTACCCGCACGCGACGATCAAGGGGATCGACAGCAGCGAGGCGATGAAGGTCCCCGGCGTGGTGGCCGTGATCACCGGCAAGGACCTGGAGGCCGCCGGCCTCGGCTGGCTGCCGACGTTCCACGGCTACGACAAGCAGATGGTGCTCGCGATTGGCAAGGTGCTGTTCCAGTACCAGGAAGTGGCCGCCGTCTTCGCGGAGACGCGCGGGGCCGCGGTGGACGGCGCCGAGGCCGTGCACGTGGACTACGAGCCGCTGCCCGTCGTGGCGGACCCGTTCGCCGCGAAGAGGGACGAGGTGATCCTGCGGCCCGACCGCGAGGCGAAGACGAACCACATCTTCCACTGGGAGGTGGGCGACAAGGACGGCACGTCGCGCGCGCTCGAGGGCAGCCCGCGGCGCGTGAGCCAGCGCATGTGGTTCCAGCGCTGTCACCCCGCGCCGCTCGAGCCGTGCGGGTGCGTCGCCCACTTCGACGCGATGGGGCGGTTGCAGTTCCACGTCACGTCGCAGGCGCCACATGTCTACCGCACGGCCCTCGCAATCGTGACGGGCATCCCCGAGGACAAGATCCACGTCATCGCGCCCGACATCGGCGGGGGCTTCGGCAACAAGGTGCCGGTGTACCCGGGATATGTGTGCGCCATCGTGGGCGCGCTGAAGATCGGCCGGCCGGTGAAGTGGATCGAGACGCGGACCGAGAACCTCACGTCGACCGGGTTCGCCCGCGACTACCACATGGACGTCGAGCTCGGCGCGCACGCCGAGGCCGGCTGACGGCATTGCGCGTGTCGACGACCGCCGATCACGGCGCGTTCGACGCGGCGGCGGATCCCTCCAAGTACCCGGCCGGCATGTTCGGGGTGGTCACCGGCAGCTACGACTTCCCCGTCGCGCACGCCGAGGTGGACGCGTACTTCACCAACAAGGCGCCCGGCGGCATCGCGTACCGCTGCTCGTTCCGGGTTACCGAGGCCAGCTACGCCATCGAGCGGGCGATGGACATGCTCGCTGACGAGCTCGGCATGGACCGGTGGAGCTGCGGAGGAAGAACTTCGTCAAGAAGGAGCAGTTCCCGTACAAGTCGGCGCTCGGGTTCACCTACGACAGCGGCGACTACCACCAGACGCTCGAGAAGGCGCTCGACCGATCGGCTACCAGGACCTGCTGAAGGAACAGGCCGAGAAGCGGGCCCGCGGCGAGCTGATGGGCATCGGCTTCTCGACGTTCACCGAGGTCGTCGGCGCCGGCCCCTCGAAGCACTTCGACATCCTCGGCATCAAGATGTTCGACGGCGCCGAGGTCCGCATCCACCCGACGGGCGCGGGCATCGTCCGGGCCGGCACGAAGTCGCAGGGGCAGGGGCACGAGACCACGTGGGCGCAGATCGTCGCCGAGGAGCTCGGGCTCGATCCGCAGAACCTCATGGTCGAGGAAGGCGACACGGACACGGCGCCGTACGGCCTGGGCACGTACGCCAGCCGCAGCACGCCGGTGGCCGGCGCGGCGATTGCCATGGCGGCACGCCGCGTCCGGGAGAAGGGGCGGAAGATTGCCGCTCATCTTCTCGAGGTCGCCGAGGGCGACGTGGAGTGGCAGGACTACAGGTTCCAGGTGAAGGGCGTACCGGCGAAGAGCGTCACGATGAAGGAGGTCGCCTTCGCGGCGTACACGAACCCCGGTCCCAACGAGCCGGGCCTCGAGGCCACCAACTACTACGATCCGCCGAACATGACCTTCCCGCACGGCACGTACGTCGCGGTCGTGGACATCGATCGCGACACCGGAGAGGTGAAGGTGCGGCGGTTCCTGGCCGTGGACGACTGCGGCACGGTGATCAACCCGCTCGTGGTGGAGGGCCAGATCCACGGCGGGCTGACCGAGGGTTTTGCCATCGCGTTCATGCAGGAGATCCAGTACAACGCCGAGGGCAACAACCTGAACACGAACTTCACCGACTACCTGCTGCCCACGGCGCTCGAGACGCCGCACTGGGAGACGGCCAACACCGTAACCCCGTGCCCGCACCATCCGATCGGCGCGAAAGGCGTCGGCGAGAGCCCCAACGTCGGCAGCCCGGCGGCCTTCGTCAACGCCGTCGTCGATGCGCTCTCGCCGCTGGGGGTCCGGCACATCGACATGCCGATCACGTCGGAGAAGGTGTGGCGCGCTATTCAGAAAGGCCAAGGCGTAAGGGCTTGGCCGACCGGAACTGTCGTGAAACTCCAGTACATCCGGCCAGGAACAGATCGCCGCCGATGGCGACACGGTGTGGGCGTTCGTCAACGATCCGCACAAGGTGGGGGCGTGCCTGCCCGAGGTGATCGGCGTGAACGTGCACGACCCAACGCACTTCGACGCGGCCGTACAGGTGGGCGTCGGACCCGTCCGAGGGAAGTTCAATTTCAAGTTCGAGCTGCAGCCGGACGCCACGGCGCGCCGCATGAAGATGAAGATTGCCGGCGGGGGGTTCGGCAGCGCGCTCGATCTCACCGCCGGCGCCGATTCGTGGCGGCCGGCGAGCGCGCCACGCTCCTGAACTGGAGTGGCGAGGCCGTGATGCGCGGCCCGGTGGCGGCCGTCGGCGGCCGCGTCCTCGACGCGCAGGCACACAAGCTCATCGCACAGACGTTCGCGAACGTGGGGTGAGAGCTTGTCGGCGTGATGGCGGGCGCGGCGCGGCTGACGCTGCCCGAGCGGCTGTTCCCGCTGGCCGACGGCCGGCTGCGGTGGATCGGCTGCTCGCCGAGCGTGGAGTGGTGCGCGATTTCAAGGCGGGCACCAGCGACAAGACGTTCGACGCGTGGGCGCTCGTCCAGAAGGCGCTGGAGCCGCGCGCAGACGTGGCGGTCGGTCTCATCACGTTGCCGGCAGGGCGGCCCGCCAGCAATCGGGTGAGCGCGGTGGCGGGCATCGCCCACAAGAGCCCGCAGCTCGTCCTGTTCCATCGGGGCAAGGCCCTGGGGCATCTCGACGAGCGTGGACCTCGATCTGGAGCCGCTTTTCTCGAGCGCTGCGGGATTGGCTGCCGGAGGCGACGGGCCAGGCGGTGCGCAACCCGGACGTCGTCTCGCTCGACGGCTATCGGCGCCTGCTCGCGGGGTTTCGTCGCTGGCGAACTGCCAGAGGAGCGGTTCCGGTGGGGTACTCGAGCGCCTCGCCGGGAGGCCGCCTGGCGTGACGAGGAAACGTTCGGGCGCCTCGACAGCGTGTTCGAGAACCCGTCGGGCCGCGACGTGCACCGGCCCGTCTGGTGGCAATCGAGTTCCAGGGGCAGCTGGCCGGCCGGCTCGGAGCCGCTGAAGGTGCGGGCAGCGCGTGTTGCTGGAGAGGCTGTAGCATGACCGAACGATACGACACCGAATCTTCGAGCGCGTGGCCAGCGCTGCGGCGTCAGGGACAGCCGTTTGCCGTCGCCACGGTCGTCGCACGGCGCGCCGCCGGTGTCGGCACATCTGGGCGATCGCGCAATCGTGTTCGCGGACGGCCGCATGGAGGGATTCGTCGGCGGCGCGTGCTCGCGCTGAGATCGTTCGAAAGCAGGCGCTGGACGCGATGCGTACACGCCACGCGCGCGCCTGGTCTCGATCCGGCCCGACGCGGCCGAGGCGGCGCACTCGGACACCGAGCACGTGGTCGTTCCCATGACATGCGTGTCGGAGGGTGCGGTGGACGTGTACGTCGAACCCTTCGTGCACGGCGCGCTGGCTCGTCGTGGTGGGCATGACCCCGGTCGCGGAGCGCGCTCACCCGGCTGGCCCTCAGCATGGACTACGAGGTCGTGCGTATCGTGGACGCGAGCGAGCGCGCGACGTCGAGGCGCCCGCCGGCGGAGAGGGGCCCACGGTGGCGCACGCTCGAGTCAGCTCGGAGAGACGTGCGTGAGAGCCGACGGCGCCGACAGCGCGGCGGTCGTCGTCGCATCGCAGGGCCACTACGACGAGCAGGCACTCGAGAGCGATCCTGAAGGCCGGCGCCGCAGTACGTGGGTCTCGTCGCATCCCGCCGGCGGGGCGCGAGCGTTCGTGCACTACCTCGATGGATGCCGGCGTGCCGGGCGTGGACGACGTTGCGCATTCCCGCGGGGCTCGATATCGGGGCGCGCACGGCGCCGGAGGTGGCGCTGTCGATCTTCGCGGAGATCGTCAAGACGCAGCCTGCGGCCCAGTCGGCCGCGTCAGCCGCCGGGGCGGAGGCGGTCAGCCGTGCATCTGTACGAGGCGGCGCGGCGCTCGAGCGCTGCCGCCCACGGCCATCGATCCCGTTTGTCACATGGAGGTAGACGATCACCACCGCGCGGCACACCGCGGAAGTCGGGCGGCACGGTGTATTTTTTCTGCTGCGCCCACTGCCGAGACGCGCTTCACGAAGCGAGCCGAGCCCGCTACCTCGCCCACGACGCATGATTGACTCCGCCACCATCCGCGAGCGGTTCCGCGACACGGCTTCATCGTCGACGAGGCATTCGCGACTGCGCTGCGAGCTCGTCCTGGCCCTCGAGAAGCCGCTGCTCGTCGAGGGACCGGCCGGCGTCGGCAAGACCGAGAGCGCGAAGGTCCTGTCCGAGGTCCTCGGCACGCGGCTGATCCGGCTGCAGTGCTACGAAGGCCTCGACGCGCTGACCGCGCTCTACGAGTGGAATTACCCCCGCCAGATGCTGCGCATCCGGATGAGCGAGACCACGGCGCCTCGATCGAAGAACGCGAGGCGCAGATCTTCGGCGAGTCCTTCCTGCTGAAGCGGCCGCTGCTCGAAGCCATCACCGCAGGACGCTCACCGGTGCTGCTCATCGACGAGGTCGACCGCGCAGACGAGGCGTTCGAGGCGTTCCTGCTCGAGGTGCTCGCCGAGTGGCAGGTGACGATCCCGGAACTCGGCACGATTCGGGCGCAGCCACCGGCCGCACGTGATCCTGACGAGCAACCGTACGCGCGAGCTGTCGGACGCGCTGCGCCGGCGGTGCCTGTTCTTCTGGCTGCCCTACCCGACGCTCGACGAGGAGATCGACGATCCTCCACGCGCGCGTGCCGGGCCTGTCGGAGCGGCTGGCGGAGCAGATCGCGCGGGTGATGCAGGTGATCCGGGCATGCCGCTGCAGAAGGCGCCGGGCGTCGCGGAGAGCCTCGACTGGGCGTTGGCGCTCCTGAGCCTCCACCGCGATCACCTCGACGCCCGCACGATCGAACAGACGCTCGGCTGCGTGCTCAAGGTCCACGAGGACCACGCGGTCGTCGCATGCACACCATGAGGCGCTCGAACGGTCATGGCGGGCGCGTCCGGCGAAGCTCGAGGCCGGCGGCTACAGCCTCGATACGGACTTCGGGCTCGGATCATCGCCACTCGCCGCTGATGTATCCGTTCGGTCGGCTTCCCGACAACCTCGCCGCCTTCGCGCGCATGCTCCGCCGAGAGCATGGTGTCCGCTGCGGTCCGGGCGAGCTGGTGGACGCGTCGCGCGCGCTGGAGGTCGTGGACCTGCACGACGAGCGTGCCGTACGTGACGCGCTGCGTCCGGTGCTGTGCGCGACGCACGCCAACGTCGAGGCATTCGACGCCGCGTTCAGGTCATTCTTCTTTCCCGGCCCGCCCGGTGTCCCGCAGCCCGACCAGAAGGACGTCCCGCGCCGCGAGCGAGAGCAGGGCGAGACCGGTGATGACCGCCGTGCCGAGCGCACGCGGTTGCCACCCGACAAGGAGCCGGAACCCGACGATGGGCGGGAGCCGTTCGGCGTCACACTCGACGTGCCGGACGCGGCCGAAGACACAGCGGCTGCCACGTTGCGGATGGCGCGCGCAAACTACAGCCCGCTGCAGGCCGTTGGGCGGACGCGCATCGCCGTCGCGCCGGTCGACGCCATCTGGCACGACGCGGCGCGTGGCCTCGTGCGGCGGCTCGAGCTGGGGCTGTCGCGTCGCTGGGTGCCGGCGCGCACAGGGCGGCGCTTCGACCTGCGACGAACACTGCGCGCGAGCCTGCACACGGGGGGCGAGCCGAATCGGGCCGCGCTGGCGGCGGCGCCAGCGACGGCGGCCGCGGTTCGTGATCCTGGTGGACGGCAGCCGGTCGATGAGCGACGCGGCGTCGACGTCGATGACGCTGTCGGCCGCCGTCGCCAGCGTCACGCCGCGTGTCGAGGTGTTCACCTTCTCGACGGCGCTCCAGCGAGTGACCCCCGACGTGCGGCGCGCGGCCGAGGGCACGCCGGTCACCATCGATGCCGAACGCGAGACCTGGGGCGGCGGTACCAGCATCGGCGCGTGCCTGCGCGCGTGCCTGCGCAGTCCGGAGGGACGCCGGATAGCCCGCGACACGGTGGTCCTGATCGCCAGCGACGGCCTCGACGTCGGCGAGCCGGACACCTTGCGGGCGGCCATGCACGACTTGCGCACCCGTGCCGCGAGCGTCGTCTGGCTGAATCCGCTGCTCGACACGCCAGGCTACGAACCGATCTCGCGGGGGATGCTGGCGGCGCGCCGGTACATCTCGACCTTCGCCAGTGTGTCCGATGCTGCGAGTCTCGCGCGGCTAGCGCGTCGGATTCGCCTGCGGTGAGCCATGGGACTGGATAGACGCTGTTCCGCGACATTCAAAAAGCAGACCTCCGTTGGCCGGGCCCAGCTCGAGACGGACCACGTGCTCTTCCGCGGCGACTTCCGGGTCAAGCTCGCGCTTGCCGCGATCACCGGGATCTCGATCGAAGGGCGGAGTGCTGTCCCTGAAGAGCGGCCAGGGCACTCTCGCACCTGGCCCTGGGACCTGCGGCCGCCAAGTGGGCCGAGAAGTTCGGATCGCCGAAGAGCCGCGTGGAAAAGCTGGGCGTGAAGCCTGGTGCGCGCGTATCCGTGATTGGCCTCGACGACGGCGCGTTTCTCGACGAGTTGAAGGCGGCCGGCGCTGACGTCTCGACTCGAGCTCGAAAGGACAGCAGCCAGATTTACATGTCGATCGAGTCGGCGAACGATCTGGCGCGCTTCAAGGCGCTGCTCCCTTCCCTGGCGCCGGACGGGGCAATCTGGGCGATTCGCCGCAAGGGACTGGCGGACGCGTCCGAGGCCGCGACGATGGCCGCAGGCAAGGCGGCCGGGCTGGTGGACGTGAAGGTCGCGCGGTTCTCCGAGACCCACACGGCTGAGAAGTTCGTGAGGCCCGTCGCGACACGGCGGCCGTCGGCCACACGGTGACCACGCAGGTCGTCGGCCAATCCCGGGTTGACCGGAAGGCGTCTCCGGTCACCCGGACTATCTGGGCTGCGAGCAAACGCGCCGTGGCGTCCTTCATCAACTTCAGCACGGTCCGGCAGTCGTTGCGCCGCGACTGGTCGGCGATGCCGTTGATGAACTCCGTGACGCTCGCCTTCGTCTTCTGGGTCTTGTTCTCCGCCATTTATCGACCTCTCGACGTTGCGGCACATTGTAGGCCTATAATCCGGGCACTCCCCATGCGAATACTCCTCGTTGCTACGCTATGTCTCGGGGTGACCGGGTCCTCGGACGGTCAGGACTGGTCCCGGTTCCGCGGACCCAACGGATCCGGAATCGCCGCTGACGCCGGCTACCCGACCGAGTTCGGGCCGGGCCGCAACCTCATGTGGCGGACGGCCACCCGACCTGGAAAGTCGTCGCCGGTCCTGAGCCGACGGCACATCTTCCTGACGGCCTACGACGCCGGCACGCTCTACACGCAGTGCTTCGACCGTGAGACCGGACGCCTGGTCTGGGAGCGCGCCGAGCAGCCCGTGCGCCACGAGGACGCGCACGTCCTCAACGAGCCATCCGCCGCGACGCCGGTCACCGACGGAGAGAACGTCTACGTGTTCTTCCGCGATCTTGGCGTGATCTCCTACGACGCGACCGGGGCGGTGCGCTGGAAGCGGCCCATGGGCCCCTTCACCAACCGCATGGGGGCGGTGACCTCGCCGATCATCGCCGGCTCGTCGCTCGTGATGGTGCTCGACCAGATTGAGCGCTCCTCCATCGTCGCGTTGTCCCTGGCAACCGGCGAGGTGCAGTGGACGAAGGCTCGCAGCGAGACCGACGCGTGGGCGACTCCCGTGCTGTACGAGAGGACGGGATCCGCACCCCAGATCGTCACCGCCGGCGGCGGTCAGTACGGAGCGCACGCGGTGGGTACTGGCGAGCGGCTGTGGACGCACAAGGGACTGGCGCCGGCGATCGTCGCCAGCCCGGTCGTGGTCGGCGACACCGTGGTGGGTTTCGGTTACGGCTACGACTCGACGGTGCCGTTCTCCGACCCGCTGAAGAAGCTCGATCGCGACGGAGACAGCAGGCTCTCGCTGGAGGAATGCGGCGACAGCGCCTGGTTGATCGGCATCGCGAAGTACTACGGCAACCGCGACGGGGTCGTCGTTGAAAGCGAGTGGATCCAGGCGTGGGCGACCGTCGTCGCGCCTTCGAGCCTGGTCGCGGTGGCGCTCGACAGAGACGCCGCTGGAGCCATCAGCCCGCGCGAGTTGTGGCGGTACGAGAAGAGCTTCGTGGCCGTGGTGCCGTCGCCGCTGGTGCTCGACGGGCTGGTCTACACGATCAAGAACGGCGGCATCCTCACCGTGCTCAGCGCCGATACCGGTGCGGTGGTCAAGATGGGGCGCGTCGGCGCGGTCCCCGCCTCCTACAGCGCCTCGCCGGTGACTGCCGAGGGCCGGATCTACCTGGCCAACGAAGACGGCACGGTCGCGGTGCTGCGCGCGGGCAAGGACTGGGAATTGGTGGCGGCCAACGATCTCGGCGAGCCGATCTACGCGACGCCGGCACTGGCACAAGGGCGCATCGTCGTGAGAGGCGCCAAGTCGTTGTTTTGTTTCGCGGCGCGCTGAGCCCGCGGCGGAACTGACAACGCCGTCGCGGCGGAACTGACAACGCCGTCGCGTACGCGAAGCGGAAGTTCCGCCCTACGTACGATCTTTCCGCTTGGTTCGCGCGGTCGGCGTGGCAGTCCACGGATCGTCGGGCCAGGGATGCCGCGGGTAGCGGCCCCGCAACTCCTTCCGCACCTCCGGATACGTTCGCTCCCAGAAGCTTCTCAAGTCTCGCGTGGTCTGAACGGGCCGCCCGTTCGGCGCCAGCAGGAGAAGAAGGACCGGCTCGGCGCGCGGGCCGATGCGCGGCGTCTCGGCCAGGCCGAACAGCTCCTGCAGCTTCACAGACGCCGCGACGCTGCCGTCGTCGCGATAGTCAAGGGCGGCCGTGCGTCCGCTCGGGACCTCGAGGCGTTCCGGCGCCTCGCGGTCGAGCCGCGTCTGCAGGTCCCGGGACAGGTGCGATCCGAGGTCGATGTCGTCCACGGAGCGCGCGCCGGTTGCCGCCTGCGCGGCCAGGTCTGGCAGGTCGACCTCGGCGCCGATGAAACGAAGCCGCCGCAGCAGCTGCGAAGTCGACTCGTCGCGCGGCCGCGAGAGGTAGGCTTCCGCCAGCAGCGCCGTCGCGGCTGTGGGCTCTGGTGCGATGGGCGCCTCGGAGAGGCGCAGTGCGTCGTACCACGTCACGCGGGTTCCACAAACGCGCCCCTCGTCGGTCAGCGTGTGCTCGACGCGTGGTCCGCGTCGGTTCCAGCCACTCCCGGTCGACCGCGCTGGCGGCAAACACCCGGGCATCGCCCCCTGCGACTGCGCCGGCACACGTCGAGCGCGACGAGCCATTCGGCATCGCGGACGCCGCTGTCTCGCGCCAATTCGGCGCCGGCGCCCGTCGCCAGCAGCAGGCGCGGCGATCCCAGCCTCGCGCCGCCTGGCGACGCGGTCCGGATAGCCCGAAAGCAGCGCCCGACGAAGCTCGCCTTCGTCAAGTCGTTCGCGTCGCGCGGCGTCTGGCCATTCGAGGGCGAGCCGGCGAAGCTGGTCGGCCGCCTGTCTCAGGGGCGCCGCCTGTTGCGTCCAGGCGTCGAGCGCCGGAAGAACGTCGCTGGTTGACGTGGCTCCCATCGCCGCGCGTCCCGCGCAAGCCGTCGGCCAGCAGCGCGCACGCGTTTGCGGCTTCGACGGCGCCGCCGCCTGCGACCAACACGGCGCCCAGTCGCGGGTGCAGTGGCAGGGCGCGAAGGCGCTCGCCAAGCGGCGTCAGCCGTCCGGCGTCGAGCGCGCGGAGCCGGCGGAGCAGCGTGAGGGCGGCCTCGAGCCTCTCCGGAGACGGCGGCTCGAACCACTCGAACGCCTCGGGGTCTCCGCCCCAGGCCAGCACGTCGAGCACCGGTCCGGCCAGATCGATCCGCGCGATATCCGGCTCGCGATGCGGACGCAGGCGGTCGCGCTGGTCCCACAGCCGCACCACCAGACCTGGCCCGAGCCGGCCGGCCCGGCCGGCGCGCTGGTCGGCCGAGTCCTGGGTGATGCGCTCGAGCTTCAGCTGGTCGAAGCCGCGCTCGACGTCATAGCGCGGCAGCTTCTGCATCCCCGTATCGACGACGCTCGTGACGCCTGGCACCGTGAGCGACGTCTCGGCGATGTTGGTGGCCAGGATCACGCGACGGCCACCGGCGCCCGTCAACGCCGTGTCCTGCGCGTCGGCGTCGAGCGACCCGTGCAGTTCGACGACGTCAACACCGGGCGCGGCGGCGCGTACATCCGGCAGCGCTCGTCGAATCTCCGGCGCGCCCGGAAGAAAGCAGAGCACGTTGCCGCGCGTGCGTGGCAGCAGGCCGCCGACGGCCGCGCCGACCGCCACGCCCGGGGCGTACTCGACCGTCAGGGAGTGCGAGCGGCCCGGCACCGCGATGACGGGACAATCGTCCAGGAACGCCGCCACCCGCCCCGCATCGAGGGTCGCCGACATCACGACGACGCGCAGGTCGTCGCGCGCGCGCCACGCCTGCCGCGCCAGCGCGAGGCCAAGGTCGGCGTGAATGCTGCGCTCGTGGAACTCGTCGAGCACGACCGTGCGAAAGCCCGAGAGCAGCGGATCCTGCTGCAGGCGTGCCGTCAGGATTCCTTCGGTGGCGACCAGCAGCCGGACGTGCGCGGGTCGAAGCGGCGCTCGAAGCGGATGTGCCAGCCGACCTCCAGCCCAAGGGTCCAGCCCTGCTCGTCAGCGATACGGCGGGCAATCGCGCGCGCCGCGATGCGGCGCGGCTGCAGCAGGATGACCGGACCGTCGTCGACCAGCGCCGGGGGGACGCGGGTCGTCTTGCCTGCACCAGGCGCGGCCGTGACGACCACGGCGGGATGTGCGCGGAGACCGTCGCGGATTTGGCCGATGTACGGGTCGATTGGAAGAGGTTCGCGCACAATACGCAGCCTGTTATAGTTCGAAGATCGAATCTGTGTAATTCGTAATCTGCAATCTGCAATTTGCAATCGTCAATTCCCAGGACCCCCGATGTCTGCAGGCGACTACGGCGACGCGTTTCCCAATTCCCGCAAAGTGTACGTCGAGGGTCGAGCCGGCGAGGTGGCCGTGGCCGTGCCGATGCGGGAGATCGCGTTGTCGGGCGGCGAGCCGCCTCTTCGCGTGTACGACACCAGCGGCCCGCGCGGCGTCGATGTTCGCCGCGGGTTGCCTCTTTGCCGCCGCGACTGGGTCGTCGGACGCGGCGATGTCGCCGAAGGTCCGCGGCAGTTCGTGCAGACCGCCTGGGCCCGCGAGATGCCGCCGGCCATCGCCGAGCGCACCCGGCTGGCGCTGAAGGCCAGGCCTGGCAAGCGCGTGACGCAGTTGCACTACGCGCGGACGGGCGTGGTCACGCCCGAGATGGAGTACATCGCGCTGCGCGAAGGGCTCGACGCCGAGTTTGTCCGGAGCGAGATCGCCCGCGGACGGGCCATCATCCCGGCCAACATCAATCACCCCGAGCTCGAGCCGATGATCATCGGCCGGAACTTCCTGGTGAAGATCAACGCGAACATCGGCAACTCGGCCGTGACCTCGTCGATCGAGGAAGAGGTCGAGAAGCTCCAGTGGGCGACTCTGTGGGGCGCCGATACCGTGATGGATCTGTCCACGGGGCGCGACATCCACGAGACTCGCGAATGGATCCTGCGCAACGCGCAAGTGCCGATCGGCACCGTGCCGATCTACCAGGCGCTCGAGAAGGTCGGCGGCCGGCCCGAGAACCTGACCTGGGAGATCTACCGCGACACGCTCGTGGAGCAGGCCGAGCAGGGCGTCGACTACTTCACGGTGCACGCGGGCGTGCTGTTGCGGTACATCCCCATGACGGCCCGTCGCGTCACCGGCATCGTCTCGCGCGGCGGGTCGATCATGGCCAAGTGGTGCCTGGCGCACCACAAGGAGAGCTTCCTCTACACGCACTTCCGCGAGATCTGCGAGATCATGGCGGCCTACGACGTCAGCTTCTCGCTCGGCGACGGGCTGCGGCCAGGCTCGATCGCCGATGCCAACGACGAGGCGCAGTTTGCCGAGCTGAAGACCCAGGGCGAGTTGACGGCAATCGCATGGGAGTACGACGTTCAGGTGATGAACGAAGGCCCCGGCCACGTGCCGATGCACCTGATCCGCGAGAACATGGAGAAGCAGCTCGAATGGTGCCAGGAGGCGCCGTTCTACACGCTCGGGCCGCTCACCACTGACATCGCACCGGGCTACGACCACATCACGTCGGCCATCGGCGCCGCGATGATTGGCTGGTACGGCACCGCGATGCTCTGCTACGTGACCCCGAAGGAGCACCTGGGCCTGCCCAACAAAGACGACGTCAAGGCCGGCGTGATCGCCTACAAGATCGCCGCGCACGCCGCCGACCTGGCCAAGGGGCATCCGCGCGCCCAGGCGTGGGACGACGCGTTGTCGAAGGCGCGGTTCGAGTTCCGGTGGCGCGACCAGTTCAACCTGGCGCTCGATCCGGTGACGGCCCACGCGTATCACGACGAAACGCTGCCCGCCGAGGGCGCCAAGGTCGCCCACTTCTGCTCGATGTGCGGGCCCAAGTTCTGCTCGATGGAGATCACCAACCAGGTCCGCGAGTACGCCGCCGCGCACGGCGTTGCGCCCGGATGAGGCCGTGGAGAGCGGGATGGCCGAGAAGGCCGCCGAGTTCCTGAAGGGCCGGGAAATCTACGTCGCGAAGCAAGGGGTAGTACATCGAAACGCGGTGCCAGCGCGTGTCGGAGGAGCCGTCCATGATCAGTCGTCGAGACTTGCTCGCCAGCGGTGTCGCAGCTGGTGCAGTGATGGCGCCCGCATGACGTCGGAGCGGCTCCGCGACGCAAAACGACGAAGCGCCGCTACTTCAACGGAGATGATCTCTCGAGCTACGCCGAGATCCGGCGGGCCGTGAGCATCGAGGGCACGCAGGCCATCACCAGCATCCGGGCGGCGCAGCGCACCTATCTCAAGAACTCCAGCCGGTTTCCCGAGTTCATCGACGTGGGGTACGACGTCTTCCAGTCGGTGATCGACTGGCTGGTCGCCGTGCGGCAGCCGGTGACGATCAGCCGTCTCGGGGATGGCCGGTACACGGTCGGCGCTGTTTGCGTCGACCATCGTGTTGCGGCCGGACTTTCCGGACAGACTACGTGGGGCAGGGGTACGACAAGTGACGCGTCGCCTATCGCGGCGCCGGCACGATCTGAATGACCGTCGGGAACCGCTCCGGCTGCGCGCCCGGCTTCGGGTTCAGGTAGCCGGTCGCGGTGCCCGACGCGTAGTCCTTGACGGTCACGCTGGGCGGAAACGCCATCGTGGTTTCGTTGTAGCGCCCGACCTCGAAGATGTGGGTGAGCGGCTGGTCGAAGATCTGCGTGCCCTTGTTCTTCAGCAGCGTGCGGTAGTAGGCGACCAGTTCGGCATAGGTGCCCGTGGCGCCGTACAGGTAGTAGCGCTGCCCGCGGCCCGCATCGTAGGACGTCAGGAACGTCGCATTGGGATAGACCGGCACGCCGAGCGCGCCGTCGGCTGGCGCGGCTTCCTGCGGAAACAGCGAATTCAGGAGCGAGGATGCCGCCGGAGCGGTTGGTTCGGCGGGCTTTGCCGGCGCGCTCTGCGGCGCCTGCGCCAGCAGCAACAGAATCGCGATGACCATGAGCCATTGTAGCCTGCTCGCCGCCGCCGACTCGCATCGCGACTGGGCCATCGCCGTCATCGAGGACCTGGTGCGCCTCGAGTCCCCGTCGGGCGACGTGGCGGCGCTCAATCGATGCGGGGCGGCGCTTGCCCACCACATGACGGCGCTTGGCGGCCGCGTGACGCCGATTGCCGCTGCTGGCGCCGGCGACCATCTCCGCGCCGAATTCGGCACCGGCGAGTCGCAGGTGCTGGTGCTGGGTCACTTCGACACGGTCTGGCCGATCGGACAGCTCGAGCACATGCCCGTGCGCCACGACGGCGGCCGCCTTTACGGCCCCGGCACCTTCGACATGAAAGCCGGCATCGCGCAGGCACTGCTGGCCGTGCGGGCGATCGAGGAGACCGGTCGGCGGCGACCTCACCGGCTGGTCATGCTCTGGACGACCGACGAGGAGATCGGCAGCACCACGTCGCGCGGCCTCATCGAAGCCGAAGCCCGTCGCAGCCGCGCGGTGCTGGTGCTCGAGCCCTCGCTGCCCGGCGGCGCCCTGAAAACCGCCCGCAAAGGCGTCGGCGACTTTCGCGTGCGCGCCACCGGCATTGCCGCGCACGCCGGCGTCGACCCCACGCGTGGCGCCAGCGCGATTCACGAGCTTGCCTGGCAGGTGACTCGACTCACCGAGCTTACGGACCTCGACGCTGGTGTCACGGTGAACGTCGGCCTCATCAGCGGCGGCCGTCGCAGCAACGTGATTGCCGATGTCGCCGAAGCGGTCGTCGATGTCAGGATCCCGACGATGGCGGACGCTTCCCGGGTCACCTCCGCGATCACCCAGCTGGTCCCTCGCGATGGCCGTGTTCAGCTCGAAGTCAGCGGCGGCATCGACCGCCCGCCGCTCGAGAGAACGGCCCAGGTGGCGGCCCTCTTCGACCTGGCCTCGGTCATCGCCGCCGACATGGGACGGACGCTCGCGGAAGGCTCGACCGGTGGCGGGTCGGACGGAAACTATACGGCCGCGCTCGGCATCCCAACACTTGACGGACTGGGCGCGGAGGGCGACGGGGCGCATGCGCTTCACGAACACGTGCTGGTCGAGTCGCTCGCCTTCCGGGCCGCGTTGGTGGCCGGCCTGATCCTCGACATAAAATAGAAGATGCGCGCCGGGAGATCCGGACCGGCTGAAGAAAGACCATGAACAACACCCTCAAGACGACCCTGCTCCTTGGGTTGCTCAGCGGGTTGCTCCTCTACATCGGCGACCTGCTTGGCGGCCCCCAGGGGCTTGTTATCGCTTTCGGATTCGCGCTCGTCACCAACTTCGTCTCGTACTGGTTCTCGGACAAGATCGCCCTGGCGATGTACTCGGCCAGGCAGGTTGGTCCCGAGCACCCGCTTTACCAGCTCACCGCGCAGTTGGCCCGCAAGGCGGGGCTGCCGGCGCCGAAGGTCTACGTCATCCCGGACGAGTCACCGAACGCGTTTGCAACCGGGCGCAATCCCTCGCATGCCTCGGTGGCGGTCACCGAGGGGCTGATGCGGGTGCTGAGCCAGGACGAGTTGGCGGGCGTCCTCGCGCACGAACTGGCGCACGTCAAACATCGCGACATCCTTATCAGCTCGGTCGCGGCCACCATCGCCGCGGCGATCATGATGGCCGCGAGGTTTGCGTTTTTCTTCGGTGGCAGCCGCGACGACCGCGAGGGCGGCAGTCCCATTGCGGGCCTGCTGATGCTGATCCTGGCGCCAATTGCGGCGATGCTGATTCAGATGGCGATCTCGCGGTCGCGCGAGTTCGCCGCCGACGCCGGCGCCGCGCGGATCATCGGGTCGCCGCACCCGCTGGTGAACGCGCTGCGGAAGATCGACGCCATCGCCAGGCGTGTGCCGCTCGACGCCAACCCCGCCACGGCGCACATGTTCATCGTCCAGCCCTTCACGGGGGCCTCGCTGGCGTCGCTGTTTGCCACGCATCCGCCGATGGACAGGCGGATTGCGGCCCTGCTCGGTCGCGCCTGACCCCCGAGCGGGGCCGGCGCTGGACCGCCAAAGTTTGGCACGTCGACAGCAAGTGTCCTCAAACCCGGGGGTGGCCGGAAAACCGGCCAGCCCCCCAGCGGCCAATCCCTGTCAAATCACACGCTTCCAACGAGATCGATTGACCCTCGCTGAACTTGCGCGGGGTCAACGACAGCTGGCCCCAAGCTTGCAAGAATGGCTGTCAGAAGTCGGAGGGTCATTTGGAAGATTTCGACATCGCCCCCAGCAAGATTGGTGAGACGGCCCAGCGCATCGTCGACCGAGCCGTCGACGACGCCCGGCGCAGGCAGCACGGCGTCGTTGGCAACGAGCATCTGTTTGTCGCCTTCGCGCAGACCGACTGGGAGCTCTACTCCCAGGTGCTGCGCGAGATGGACCTGCATCCGCAGGCCATCCTCCAGGCCGTCGAAACCGAGATGAGCCGCCAGCCGCAGGGCCAGACCCCGGAGCTGCGCGTCTCGCCGGCCAGCAAGCTGGTGTTCAAGCTCGCGTTCCACCACGCCACACGCGCCGGCCGTCAGGCCATCGAGGGCGCGGACCTGTTTGCCGCGATCTTCGAGGACAGCCAGGGGCTGCCCGCCGCGGTGATGCGCCGCGCCGGCGTCGAGCCGGAAGCGCTGGTCACCCGCATCACGTCGCGCGTGAAAGAGATCGAGCGCGAAGACGAGCGGCTGAAGAAGCGCTACGAGCTGCCGCCGTTTCTGAAGCACTTCGCGACCAACCTGAACCTGCTCGCCCGCCAGGACAAGCTGCCGCTCGTGCACGGGCGCGACGCCGAGATTCAGCAGGCCGTCGAGGTGCTGAGCCACCGCGAGCGCGCCAATTCGGTGATGCTCGTCGGCGAGCCCGGCGTGGGCAAGACGGCGATTGCCGAGGGCCTGGCCCGTCGCATCGAGTTCGAGCCCGAGACGCTGCCGGTCCGCCTCCGCGAGTGCCACATCGTCAGCCTGCAGCTCAACAGCCTGGTCGCCGGGACGATGCTGCGCGGCATGTTCGAGGACCGGATGCAGAACGTGCTGCGCGAACTGCGCGAGCGCACGAACCTGATCCTGTTCATCGACGAGGCGCACACGCTCATCGGCGCCGGCTCGGCGCTGGGCGCGCCGTCTGACGCGGCCAACATTCTCAAGGGCGTGCTCGCCCGGGGCGAGGTGCGCATCATCGGCGCCACCACGCTGAGCGAGTACAAGGAGTTCATCCAGGAAGACGAGGCGCTGGCGCGCCGCTTCCGCACCGTGCTGGTCGCTGAACCGACCATCGACGAGACGCGCCGCATCCTCCAGCACGTCCGCCCGCGGCTCGAGCGCAACTACGGCGTGCGGATCGACGACGACGCCATCGAGATGGCGCTGGACATGTCGCCGCGCTACCTGCGGCACCTGCGGCTGCCGGACAAGGCGATTGGCTGGCTCGACACGGCCGCCGTTCGCGCCGAGATCGACCGCCGTCCGGAAGTGCGCAGCGCGGACATCGCGTCGGTGGTGTCGACCGCGGCGCAAATCCCCGAGGACATGGTCTTCCGCGAGGTCTCCGATCGCTTCAGCGACCTCGAGGAGCGGCTGGGCTCGAGGGTCATCGGCCAGCGCGAGGCCGTCCGCGCCGTCTCGCGACGCCTGATCATGAACAAGGGGCCGCTCAAGGACGGATTCGACCGTCCCGACGGCGTGCTGCTCTTCCTGGGCCCGACCGGCGTCGGCAAGACGGAGCTGGCCAAGGCGGTGGCCGAGTCGCTGTTCGGCGACGCGAAGAAGATGATTCGCGTGGACATGTCCGAGTACCAGGACGGCGCCATCGGCGTCGACAAGCTGATCGGCATGCCGCGCGGCATCGTCGGGTCGGAGCGCGGGGGCGTGCTCACGAATCAACTGCGCGACACGCCGTACTCGGTCGTGCTGCTCGACGAGGTCGAGAAGGCGAGCCCGAGCCTGCTGAACGTGTTCCTGCAGGCCTTCGACGAAGGCTGGGTCACCGACGGCCGCGGCAAGCGCGTCTACCTGAGCGACGCCATCATCATCATGACCTCGAACCTCGGGGCCGAGCACTTCCGCAAGCTCACCAGCCCGCTTGGGTTCAGCTCCGGCGCCAACGTGGTCGACGACGTGAAGCTCGAGGTGATGCGCGAGCTCGAGCGCCGGTTCCCGCCCGAGTTCCGCAACCGCATCGACGAGGTCGTCGTGTTCTCGCCGCTGGCGCAGGACGAGGTGCGGACCATCGCCCGGCAATACCTCGATCGCATCGAGGCGACGCTGCGCGACCGGCGAAAGTCGATGATCGTCGACGACGAGGCGCTCGAAGCGATCGTGCGCGAGGGCCACAGCCTGGCCTACGGCGCCCGCTTCCTCAAGCGCGTGATCGACGACAAGGTCAAGCTGCCGATCAGCGAGCACTGGTCGGAAGCCACGCAGTTCCACGTGCGCCTGGTGGATGGCGTCGTGCAGGTGGACACCGTCGGTCCGCGGCTCGTCGCGGCCGGAGGCAAGGCACTGGCATACGGGACATAGCACATATAGTCGCTATTGAACCCGCGCGCGGGTCATGAGCTCCAGCGGCCGGAATATCTCCGGCGCCGCCTCGTGACCCGCGTTCTTGTTTCAGGTCTCGGGCCTCAGGCTCTCCGCCTTCCGCAAGCCCCGCCATCACCATCGCATCCCGCACCGTCTGTTGAACGGCGTGTGCGTAGTCCTTCGGCACCTGCCGCGCCCCGCCCGCGAACAATCGCTCGTAGCCTTCCGACAGGTGGGGATATTCCGCGGCGAGCACTCGCAGGAAGTGCTCGCGCGTGCCCGCGTCGAGCCGCACGACGTTGGCGCCGACCGCCGTGGCGCCGTGGTCGGCGATGGCGCGGATGGTCGCCGTGATCGCCGAACGTGACGTGGTGATTCCAGGCAGCAGCGGCGCCATCAGCACGTTGGCGGCGATGCCGGCGTCGGCCAGTTTCCGCACGGCCTTCAGTCGTTGCAGCGGATGGGCCGTGCCAGGCTCGAGCCGGCGCCACGCCTCCTCGTCGACGCTCGGCACGCTCAAGTACACCGAACACCGCGCCTGCCGGCCCACGGCCTGCAGGACGTCGATGTCGCGCACGACCATCGGGCCTTTGGTGACCAGGCCGATGGGCGTGCGTGCCGTCGCCAGATGCTCGAGCGCGCGACGGGTCAACCGGTACTCGCCTTCAATGGGCTGATACGGGATCGGTGGCCGTGCCGATGGCCACTTGCTCGCGTGCCCATGCGGGCCTGGCCAGTTCCCTCGCGAGCACCTCCGGAAAGTTCGTCTTCACCAGGATCACGGACGCGAAGTCGTCGCCGGCGCCCATCTCGAACTGCGCGTGATAGCGGCGGGCGAAGCAGTAGTGACAGGCGTGGGTGCACCCGCGATAGGGGTTCAGCGTCCACTTGAAGGGCATGCCCTTGGCGCGGTTCAGGGCCGAGCGACACATTACTTCCTGGTAGGTCGCGTGATCGGCGCGCCGGTCCGGGTCGGGCAACGCGGCGATGCCGCCGCTGCGAACGGCGTCGGCGATGCCGCGCGTCGTCGGCTTGTGCCAGGCGAGCGGGAACAGGCCAAGCTGGTCCATGTTTCGATGTTTGTTCGCCTATCGTCGCGCCGAACGCGAATGGCGTGTCAATCGAAGATTCACGCAGGGAACGTCGGACCGGCCAGCTGGAATCAGTCGGCGTGCGCGCGCCACCAGTCGAGCAGGTCGTCGAGCGTGCGGTCGAGCGGAACCTCGGGTGTCCACCCGGTGGCGCGCCGCAACTTGTCGGCCGACCCGACCAGGACCGGCACGTCCACGGGATGGAAGCGCGCCGGGTCGACGACGACCTGGATAGGCACGCGACTTCGCGTGACCAGGCCGTGGACGAGATCCTGGATTGGCACGGCGCGGCCCGAGCAGACGTTGAAGCAGTCGCCACGCGCGGCCCGCTCTGCCATGCCGATGTACGCGCGAACGACGTCGCGCACGTCGGTGAAGTCACGTTGGGCGCTGAGGTTGCCGACCTGCAGGACCGGCGGCATCGCGCCGCGTTCGATGAGCGCGACCTGGCGCGCGACGCTCGACGCCACGAAATCGGCGGTCTGGCGTGGCCCGATGTGGTTGAAGGGACGCGCGACGACGACGTCGAGGCCGCGGCCGGCTGCTCGGAGGGCCAACGTGTCCTGCGCGAGCTTGCTGACCGCGTACGGCCCGGCAGGCTCGAGCGGCGAGTCTTCGCGAAGCGGCTCGGCGGCGTGCTTGTACACCAGCGCCGAACTGGTGACGACCACGCGTGCCCCCGGCGCATGGCGCTCGACGGCGGCCAGAAGGTTGGAGGTGCCGCGGACGTTGACTTCGAAGGTCGCGCCAATCCGGCTCCACGCCGAGCCGGACTGCGCGACGCCGGCACAGTGGTAGACGACCGTGGGCCGCGCCGCCGAGAGGGCGCGATCGACGCCCTCGCGGTCGAGCACGTCCACGGCCTGCCACGTCACGGCGTTCAAGGTCGGGTGGGGAGGCGTGCGATGCGCCCACGCGGTCAATGAGACGCCGGTCGTGGCGAGCCGTTCCACCAGGTGGCTGCCGGCAAACCCGGCCGCGCCAGTGACGAGCACCGAGGCAGCCACGTTCAGGGACGCGCCGGGCCGTACTGAGACGCGTAGTAGGCCCGAAACGCCGCGTCCTGTTCCTTGATGGGCCGCCACCACGCCTGGTTGGCGCGATACCACTCGATGGTCTCGCGCAGCCCGTCGCCGAAGTCCACCTGCGGCGCCCAGCCAAGCCCGCGCGCCTTGGAGGTGTCGAGGGCATAGCGCCGGTCGTGGCCGGGCCGGTCCTTCACCGGCTGAATCAGCGAAGCCGGCCGCCCGGTCAGCTCGAGAATGCGGTGCGTGAGATCGACGTTCCGTATTTCGTTGCCGCCACCGACGTTGTAGACCTCGCCGTTTGTCCCGCGCTCGATGAGCAGATCGACCGCACGACAGTGGTCCATCACGTGCAGCCAGTCGCGCACGTTGAGGCCGTCGCCGTACAGCGGCAGCGGCCGCTCGTCGATCGCGTTGGTCACAAACAGCGGGATGATCTTCTCGGGAAACTGGTACGGCCCGTAGTTGTTCGAGGCGCGGGTGATGATGACCGGGACGTCGTAGGTCGCAAAGTAGCTGTACGCCAGGCGATCGGCGCCGGCCTTGCTGGCCGAGTACGGGTTGCGCGGCTTGATCTCGTCGGTCTCGCGGCTGGCACCCTCCGGCACGCTGCCATAGACCTCGTCGGTCGAAATCTGGACGAACCGCGTCAGGTGCGGCGCGCCGCGGGCGGCCTCGAGCAGCACGTAGGTGCCGATGACGTCGGTCCTGATGAAGTCGCTGGCCGAGGCGATGGACCGGTCCACGTGCGTCTCGGCCGCGAAGTGGACGACGATGTGCGAGCGCTGCACCAGCGGCGCGGTCACCACATCGTCGGCGATGTCGCCGCGGACGAAGGTGTGGCGCGGGTGGTCCATCACGTCGCACAACGTCTCGATCCGGCCGGCGTAGGTGAGCTTGTCCAGCGTCGTGACGCGCCAGTCGGGGTGTGCGGCCAGGGCGTGGCGGACGAAGTTGCTGCCGATGAAACCGGCGCCGCCGGTCACGAGAACGTCAATCATGGTTCCACCGCAGGTCGGCGCCGTCGGTCGCCGCCCCTCAGTATCGCTGGGTGCCCGTGCCGCCGCCCAGAGCGCCGAAGAAATTCGAGAAGGACCCGATGCCCGCCAGGGTAATCGAGAAGTTGAAGCGCTGGTCCTTCTTGACCGGGCGCCGTCGTGTTGAAGCCGCTCAGGTCGAACTGCTGGTATTCGACCGCAAAGCCGCAGCACTGCACGTTGTAGTAGTTGAGCAGCCGCTGCTGCAGAAATCGACCGGTCTTGACGTCGTAGTTGAAGGAATACGCCCCGCCGATGCGGTTGCGCAGCGCCTTCCAGGTGGTGGCCGAGTTCAGGTAGTGATCCAGCCGCGCGGGGTCGTTGAAGCCGCTCAGGCCCTCGATGAAACGCCGCTGGCTCCACCCGAACGTCGAGTGCAGCCAGTCGTCGAGAGCGACGGTGCCGTCGGCCGTCATCGTGCGGATGGCGTTGAACTTGGTGTCGTACTCGGCGCGGAACTGCGCGTTGATGCCCGTCGGCAGGCCAGGCGCGCACCTGCAGCGACAGCGGCGAGAACTTGCTCGGCGCCGTCCCGTTCGACGTCTGGTAGTACTTGTCGTACTGCGCGGCGCGCGCATCGGTGTAGTAGCTCTGCCCGAGCGTGACCGTCAACACTTCGGTCGACCGGCCGCCGCCGCCGGGCTTGCGGAAGAGTCGGTTGGCGACGCCGTAATTCATGCGGGTGACCTTGCCGACGACCGTGTCGATGCCGTCGATCTGTCACGAACTGGGCGAAGTCGTCGATCGGCGAAATCCGCTGCACGTTGAAGGTCGGCTCGATGGAGTGCTTGATCTTCTCGGCGTAACTGCTGCCGGGCCGATTCCAGATTCTGTTGAAGGTCGGGCCGCTCACCTGCGCCGCCAGGTCGAAGTAGTTGCGGCTGATCGGGTCGTCGAGGTTGCAGCCCCGAGGAGTCCTTGCGCTCGGTCCAGTAGGTGTACCGAGCCGCCGCGGTGGTCGACACCGTGAGGAACTGCCACTTCGTGAACGGCATGCGCACACGAGGGAAGATGTCGAATCGCGAGAGCCCGTTGTCGACGACGGCTGTCGAGGTCTTGCGTTGGGCCGTGAACTTGGCCCCCTCCACCGTCATCGAGAAATACGCCGGCGAACCGAAAATCGGCTTGTCCGACCGCTGGGCCGATATCTTCGGCGTGCCGCCGCGCACCGTCGACTGCGTCGTGCCGTAGAAGAACTCGTTGCGGTCGAACGCTCCGCTCAGGTTCCACGAGCCGACGGTGCCCGTGACCGAGCCGCTGTAGATGCGCGAACGGCGCGACGTGTCGTAGATGTTCTGGTTGTAGGTCTGCTGGACCGTGATGTCCGAGAAGTAGTCGGCGCGGCCACGCGCGCGGAACTTCCTTCCCAGCCGCTGCGACATCGCCCCGCGCACCTCGTAGCTGCGGCGCTCCGGCGTGGTCACCGGCGCCCCGCTGTCGTCGGTGTACTCGGCCTCGTGTTCGCGCAGGTTGTAGAAGCGGATCTGCCCGTCGGAGCCCGGCGATGCCATGTAGCGATATTCCGCGCCCATGCCCTGGCCGGTCGTCGAGTACCAGTCGTGCAGCAGCGTCGCGTCCTGGCTTCGGCTGATCGCCCAGAAGAACGCGTTGCTGATGGTCTGGCCGCGCACCGTGGAGGTTCCGTAGGTCGGAATCAGGAAGCCGGTGGCGCGATCCTCCTTGTTGACGGGGTAGTAGAAGATCGGCAGATACAGCACCGGCACGCCCTTCACCCTGAAGAGCGAGTTCGTGAGAATGGCGTGCTTCTCGAGGTTGAGGAGCACCGTGCCAGACGTGAGCTGCCACCGGGGCGCCGGCTGCACGCACGTCGTGAAGCCTCCGCTGGTGATCTTGTACTTCTCCCGCCCGACCTTCTCGAGCGTCTTTCCGTAGAAGTACACGTCGGGTTCGGAGGTGCCGAACATCGAGCGTTCCTGCGGCGGGCCCGGCTTGCTCTCCTTCAACGTCGCCGTGCCGGTCGCGTTGTGGAAGATCCCCGTGCGCGTCTCGGTGTTGTACTCGAGGCGATCGGCCGCGATGCGATTGGTGCCGGACGTGAAGACGACGTTTCCCGTGGCGATGAGCTTGTGCGTGTCGGTGAACAGCTCGACCTCGTCGGCGGCAAACGACTGCTCGCCGCACTCGATCTCGACCTGTCCGGTCAGCTTGAGGTGATCCTTGCCCAGCCGTTCGGTGGTCCACGACCGGTTCCGCTGGCAGCCGCCAACCTGGGCCAGGGCAGGTGCGGCGCCCAGAGCCAGCGCAAGCGCACACGAAGACACTACAACGGACAATCGCAGCAACGTAGGCTCACCTTACCACAGGCGTTTATTCCATCGCCGCGCCGAGGCGCGTCAGCACATCGCCGGCCAGATGGAGCGAGCCAGCGACGACGATCAGCGGCCCATGCGACCACGCACGGGAGAGCGCGGCGTCGACATCGGGCTCGACGATTGCGTCGATGCCGGGCGCGACCGATCGCGCGATCCCCGCCAGTTGATGCGGGTCGGCGGCGCGCGCCCCGGGCGCACGCGTGAGCACCAGCGGCCTGGCGACCGGCGCCAGCGCCGACAGGATCTGGTCGAGCGCCTTGTCGCCCATGACGCCGACCACCAGCGGCAGCCCGTCGGGGTACACGTCCTGGAGATACGACGTCAGCGCGCGTGCGCCAGCCGGGTTGTGCGCGCCGTCAATCAGGATCCGCCCGAGTGGTGTGTCCAGCGCTTCCAGTCGCGCGGGCCAGCGCGCCTCGGTCAGCCCGCGCTCGATCGCATCGGCGGTTAGGCGTACGCCACGCTCGGCTGCTGTCTCGAGCAGACGCACCGCGACGACGGCGTTGTCCACCTGGTGGCGGCCGGCCAGTGCAAGCCGGAGCGGGCCATAGCGCCGCGCGGGCGTCGTGATCGTGACTTCGTAGAGTCCGCGGTCGAGGCGGGCAGCGACGCCGACGCCGGCAAACGCGTCGACCAGTGGCGCTGCCTGCTCACGCGCGGCCGCCTCGACGACCGCGCGCGCCTCTTTCGCGAGCGGCCCGATGACCACGGGCACTCCCGGTTTGATCGTGCCCGCCTTCTCGCTCGCGATCGCCGGCAGCGTCGTCCCCAACTGTGCCTGGTGATCGAGGTCCACCGAGGTGATCGCCGTCACCAGCGGCGCGACGATGTTGGTCGCGTCGTATCGCCCGCCCAGCCCGACCTCGATCACCGCAACTTCGCGCATGCGCCGCCCGGAACAGCACGAACGCGGCGGCCGTCGTCGCCTCGAAGTACGTCGGCTCGACCTTCAGGGTCCCGGCCGACCGCAGCTGCCCGACCGCCGTCCTGACCTGGTCGAGTGCCGTGTCAAGCGACGCCGCCGACACCGACCGGCCGTCGACCGCGAAGCGCTCCTCGAGCCGCACCAGGTGTGGCGAGGTGTAGCGGGCCGTGACCAGGCCGCTCGATGTGAGCGCGTGGCTTGCCATCGCACTGACCGATCCCTTGCCGTTGGTGCCGGCGATGTGCAGGACGGGGCAGGCGCGCTCGGGATGCCCCAGCGCTTCGACGATGGCGGTGATGGTATCGAGTCCGAGCTTGATGCCGAACTGCTCGAGATGGGCCAGCCAGGCGCGGCTGTCCATGATGTTCCTCGTCAATCACAGAGACACAAAGACACGAAGACGCACGGAGGATTCATAAGAGGAACCGACTCAGAACCTTGCGTGTCTTCGTGTCGCTGTGCTTTGTGGTCTCAGGCGTCCGACGTCGGAGGTCGCCGCGGGCACGGCCACCACCGAAGGCGGCGACGCCGGCGCGTCGGCGAGCATGAAGCGCAGGGCGCGGGCGATGGTGGCCTTCATCTCGCGGCGATCGACGACGAGATCGACGAAGCCGTGCTCGAGGAGGAACTCGCTGCGCTGGAACCCTTCGGGCAGCTTCTGCCGGATCGTCTGTTCGATCACGCGCGGACCGGCAAAGCCGATGAGCGCCTTGGGCTCGGCGATGTTGAGATCGCCGAGCATCGCGAAGCTTGCGGTGACGCCGCCGGTGGTCGGATCGGTCAGCACCGAGAAAAACGGCAGGCCCGCGCGATCGAGCCGCGCCAGCGCCGCGCTGATCTTGGCCATCTGCATCAGCGAGAGCGCGCCCTCCATCATCCGCGCGCCGCCGGAGCAGGAAACGACGATGACCGGCGCACGGGCCGCGATGGCGCGTTCGATGCTGCGCGTGATCTTCTCGCCGACCACCACGCCCATGCTGCCGCCGATGAACCCGTACTCCATCGCCGCGATCTCGATGGGGATGCCGTCGAGCAGCCCGCTGCCGCAGACCACCGCGTCCTGATGGCCGGTGGCGGCGCGGCTGCTGGCCAGCCGCGACCGGTACGGCTTGGTGTCGGTGAACTCCAGCGGGTCGACCGAGGCCAGCGCGGCGTCGTGCTCGTCGAACTCGCCGTCATCGAACAGATGGCGAAGCCGCTCCAGCGCCGAGAGCCGGAAATGATGGCTGCACTTCGGGCAGACCTGCAGGTTGGCCGCCAGGTCCTTGTTGTAGATGACCTGCGCGCAGGCCGGGCATTTCACCCACAGGCCCTCCGGGATCTTGCTGCTCTTCTCGGGCTGGGCCTCGATGGGCTTCCGGCTTTTCTTGAACCACGCCATGCAGCCAACGAGGGTACTACAAGAACTGTCGTGCCGGGTGCCAGGTGCCGAGTGCCCGTGCGGTGCAGGCGCTCTGCGGGCACGTCAGTGAGGCACGTAGTAGCGGTCCCGCCCGTCATCTCCTCGATCTGGCGGATCAGGTCGTCGACGATGGCGTCGGTCGGGCGCGCGCCGAAACTCGAGGTCTCCACGACCAGCAACGGGCTCGCGGTGTAGTGGAAGAAGAAATGCTGGTAGGCCGCGTTGAGCTCCTGCAGGTAGTTCGCGTTGGGAATGAGCGTGTCGCCGTTCTCGGTGTCGCGCGCCTGTTCGCGCAGCCGCTTGAGCAGCAGCTCGGTGGGCGCCTGCAGGTAGATCACCAGGTCGGGCGGGCTGACATCGCGCGCCAGCAGCTCGAACAGCCGCTGGTAGATGAACAGCTCGTTGTCGTCCAGATTGAGATACGCGTAGATCTTGTCGCGGTCGAAGAGGTAGTCGGCGATGGTGAGCTGACTGAAGAGATCGGCTTGCCGCAGCACCCCTTGCTGCCGATGCCGCGCGAGCAGATAGAACAGCTGCGCCTGCAGCGCCGCGCCGGGACGCTCCGCGTAGAAATCGGCGAGAAACGGGTTCTCGCGCTCCTCGAGCACCAGCGCCGCGTCGAGACGGCCCGCCAGATGTTCGGCCAGCGCCGACTTGCCGACGCCAATCGGCCCTTCGATGCTGATGTGCCGGAAGTTCAACGTGGGGCGGAGTATAGCGGGCCGGCTCGCGGGGCAGCAAGCCGAAGGCCGCATGTTAGGATCGGCCGTCATTGACGATTGCAGGTTGACGATTGACGATCGCGTGCGTCGATCGAACCCCTTAGAGTCCAGTGCGAGTAGAACGCCTCGAACTCCGCCTCCTGCGCTTGCCGCTGGTTCGCCATTTCGAGACCAGTTTCGGCCGTTCGTACGATCGCCTCTTCCTGCTCGTGCGCGTCGACGGCGGCGGGCACACCGGCTGGGGCGAGTGCGTCGCCGAGCACAACCCGTACTACAGCAGCGAGACCACCGAGACGGCGTGGCATGTCATCAGCGAGTTCATCGCGCCGCTGGTCCTGGGCGTCGACTTCGCGCATCCGCGCGACATCTTTCCGGCGCTGGCGCGCGTGCGCGGCCACTTCATGGCCAAGGGCGTCGTCGAGATGGCCGCCTGGGATCTCTTCGCGCGCCAGCAGCAGCAGCCGTTGTGGCAGGTGCTGGGCGGCAGCGGCGAGCCGGTGGCCTCCGGCGTCTCGATCGGCATTCAGGACAGCCTCGACGAACTGGTCGAGCGCGTGGCGATCGAGCGCGACGCCGGCTACCAGCGCATCAAGATCAAGATCAAGCCGGGCTGGGACGTCGAGGCCGTCGAACGCCTCCGCGCCAGGTTCGGGCCGATCCCGCTGATGGTCGATGCCAACGCCGCCTACACGCTGGCCGACGCCGCGCACCTGGCACGCCTCGACGCGTTCGACCTGATGATGATCGAGCAGCCGCTCGACTACGACGACATCGCCGACCATGCCGCGCTGCAGCGCCGGATAGCCACGCCGGTCTGCCTCGACGAGTCGATCACCAGCGCGCGGCTGGCCATCCAGGCGCTCGAGACCGGCGCCTGCCGCATCATCAACATCAAGCCGGGTCGGCTCGGCGGGTTCGCCGAGTCGATTCGCGTGCACGACGCATGCGCCGCCAGCGGCGTGCCGGTCTGGCACGGCGGCATGCTCGAATCCGGCATCGGCCGCGCCGCCAACCTGCACTTGTCCACGCTGCCCAACTTCCGCCTGCCCGGCGACATCGCCGCCAGCCGGCGGTACTATGAGCCGGACGTGATCGACCCGCCGATCGACATCCGTCCGGACGGCACCGTGGCCGGTGCCCGCCGATGGTCCGGGTCTCGGCGTGCGCATCGTCGAGTCGCGCCTCGAGCAGGCCACCCTGCGCCGCATGGAGATCGCCTAAGCCGTGAACGTTCGCCTCACCGTCTCTGCGCTGTCGTTGACCGTTCTCTCCGCGTGCGCCAGCGCGCCACCACCGGCGCCGGTGGTCGTGCCGACCGAGCCGCCGCTTGCCACGATCATCCGTCTCGAGGATCAGCGGGTCCTTCGCGACCCGATCCGCCGGCCGCCCGCGCCGGCCGCCGAGCCGACGCCGCGCCGCGGCCGCGACCGTGGCGCCTCCACCGCCGCCGGCACCGGACCTGATTGCGCTGCTGGCCGATGCCTCGGCGCGGACGCGCCGGCGCGCGGCGTTGGCGATTGGCCGCGTCGGGCTGGCCGACGGCGTCGCGCCTCTGCTGGCGCGCCTGTCGAGCGATCCGGAGTTCGAAGTCCGGCAGATGTCCGCCTTTGCGTTGGGCCTGCTGGGCCGCCGCGAGGCCATCCTGCCGTTGCGCACCGCTCTCGGGCGATGCCTCGCCCATCGTTCGCGGCCGGGCGGCCGAAGCGCTGGGGCTCATCGGCGACACCGAGGGCGCGGCGGCGATAGGCGCGATGGTGGCGGCCTACATCAAGGCGGGTGCGTTGGCGTCGGTGGTCGCCGACGAAAGCGGCCACCCGCTGTCGCCCGAAATCGAAGCCACGCGGCTGGGACTCTACGCGCTGGCGAGACTGAAGGCGTACGAGCCGCTGGCGGCGGCGGTGCTCGACGCCACGGGCGCGCCGGTCACGCGCTGGTGGCCGGTGGCCTACGCCTTTCGACGCGTCGGCGACCCCAAGGCGGCGCCCGTCCTGCGCGCGCTCGCGCAAGGCGACGGCACTTACACCAGGGCGTTTGCGGCGCGCGGCCTCGGCGTGGTGAAGGACCGGACCGCGTTCGAACTCCTCCGCAGCCTGGCGGCCAACACGCCAAACTCGCCGATTGTCGGCGTCGAGGCCATCCGCGCGCTCGCCGAGCTCGCCGACCCGCGCGCGTTGACGCCCCTCACCGACCTGCTGAAGGTGCGGGGGCTGCACGACGAACTGCGTGCCGAAGTGGTCCGCGCCCTGGGCGCCCTCCGGGTCCAGGAGAGCACAGACGTGCTGCTCGACCTGCTCACCGATCGGGCCCCCGCCGTCCGGGCCGAGGCCGTCGGCGCGCTCGTCCGCTCGGACCCGGAGCGCTTCATCATCACCTTGTCCGGCCTCGACCCGGATTCGCACTGGACCGTGCGCGCCGCCGTCGCCACGGCGCTGGCCGAACTGCCCGTCGAGACGGCCGCACCGCTGCTCGAGCCGATGGCGCGCGACCAGGACCACCGCGTGCGGCCGGCGGTCCTTGCGGCGCTCGCCACGCGCAACACGCCTGGTGCCGGCGCCATCGCGCTTGACGCACTCAAGGCCGACGACCCGGTCGAGCGTGGCGCGGCGGCCGCGGCGGTGGCCTCGTTGAAGCCCGCCGGGGCGGTGGAAGCGCTGCAGGCGGCCGTGGTGGCCGCCCAGCGCGATGAGCTGTACGTCGCGCGGGCCGCGGCGCTTGCGGCGCTGGTGAAGTTCGGCGCTGCGGCGGCGCAGCCGGCGCTGGGCAACGCGCTCGCCGACAAGGACTGGGCGGTGCGGTTGCGCGCAGCGCAACTGCTTCGGGAACTCGAGCCGGCCAGCCGACCAGTCCAGGGCGATTCGGCCGGCGCCGACGCGAGTGGACCGCGCGGTCTACGGGTCACCCGAGATGATCGAGCCGCCGGTGTCGACCCACGTCTACATCGACACCGACAAGGGCACGATCCAGATTGAACTGGCCGTGCTCGACGCGCCGCTGACGGTGCGGTCCTTCACCGAGCTGGCGCGGTCGGGCTACTTCAACGGCGTCGCCATCCACCGCGTCGTCGCCAACTTCGTCGTGCAGGACGGCGACCCGCGCGGCGACGGGGAAGGCGGGCCCGGCTACACGATTCGCGACGAGCTCAACCAGCGTCCCTACCTCCGCGGCACCGTCGGCATGGCGCTCGACTGGGCCGACACCGGCGGCAGCCAGTTCTTCATCACCCACTCACCGCAGCCGCACCTGGACGCGCGGTACACGGTGTTCGGCCAGGTCCTCGCGGGCATGGACGTCGTGGACAAGCTCTCGCGCGGCGACGTCATCAGGCACGTGCGCGTGTGGAACGGCGGCACCGAGTAGCGCTCCTACAGTGTCGCGCGCGTGTGACCGACACACCTCATTACGGCGCGCGTGGATGAGCGTCACGACGTGCGCGATCGAGTCGCGCGTCACGTCTCGCGAGCGCGCCAGCGGTTCAATGCACCGACGACGACCGCGTGGAAGCACGCGATCACGCATCTGAGGTGTCAAGTCTTGACACTCGGAGAAAGTTTGTGCTTGACATCCGATTTTTCTCATCCATAATCTACATCTTGTATGAGGGCGAATCGCTCAGGCCACCAGTAGATACGCAAGTGCTCAGTGGCGTGAAGTGAGTCACCCTCACTCTAGGAGGAAGAATGGCGAAGAAAGCTGCGAAGAAGGCCACGAAGAAGAAGGCCGCGAAGAAGCGGTAACACGTTGCCGCGCGGGGGTGACCTGGTTGGTCACCCCCAACTTCTTTCAGGGCACGTTCCCGTACGTCCTCATCAAGTTCACCACCAGGCAAGTCCGCTGCGAGGCTTGCGCACAGGTGGTCCCGAAGCGGAAGACACCGCGCCGGGCGATCACGAGGGCCAGGCGGCCAACGATCGAGACCCGACGTGGTGCGGTCTGACGCGCACCCTACACCCGAGAAAGGGGGGATCAGCGATGGCCAAGAAAGCCAAGAAGACCGCCAAGAAGGCAGCGAAGAAGCGGTAACAACGCTGTCGGGCATTACTAAGGGGGGCACGTTGCCCCCCTTACTTTTTGTCGCCTTCGCACGAACAAGCTTCAAGCTTCGGCACGGCACCCCGGCACACGGCACCGCACCCGACACTTCATTCAGCGCTCAACCTCGCCAACGCCTTGCGCGCAACAGCGGCCATGCGTGAGTCGCCGGCAAACACGCGCGTCGCCGCTCGATATCGATCGAGCGCTTGCGCGCGCGCGCCTCTCGCCTCGAGCAGCTCGGCGCTCCACAGATAGGCTGCCGTCAGCGCCACCGGCGTCACCTGCGGACGCGAGGCGATGACCGCGTCGAATTCGGCGAGCGCGTGATCGGCCTGCGTCTGAGCCGTCACCCGTGCGAGCCGCACGCGGATCATCGCGTCGGCCGGCGCCAGCGTGCGCGCGCGGCTCAACTCCGCCGCGGCCGTCGACAGGTCGCCGCTGTTCGAACGCGCGCCAGCCCGCCAGGCTGACGCGATAGCCTCGCGCGCCTCCGGCATCCGGCGCGCGCGACAGACCCCGGCGCGCCTGCGCGCCGATGCGGTCCGGGTCGCCGTTCGGGCACTGGCGCGGCGGCGGCGGCGCGATAGGCGGCCACGGCCTCTTCCCGTTGCCCCAGCCGATCGAGCATCTGGCCCAGCAGCAGCTGCGCGCGCGCGCCAGCCCACCGACTGGCCGCGACGGCGCCAGCGCCACGACGCGCCGGACCTCAGCCACGCCGCGGTCGGTTTCAAACAGCGCATCGAGCTGCTCGGCGGCGCCCAGCCGCCCGCGCACTTCGGCCAGCTGCGGCACACCGCTGCCGGCAGCGCGTGTCGGCCAGGCGTTGCCACGCCGCGAGGCTGCCCGCGGCGTCGTGGAAGTACTCCACCTGCACCTCGCCGATGCGCTGGAGGAAGTGCGGGTTTGCCGGGATATCGCGCCGACAGGCGCTCGAGCGCGTCGAGCCCGCGGCCCGGTTGCTGCTCGTACCAGAAGTAGATCCAATGCAGTTGGTACAGGGCCTCGCCGGCCACCAGTTGCCCGCGCGCCTCGGTGGCTTGCATGTCGCGCAGGCCGGCGACCTTGTCGCCTCCGGGCAGCAGCAACAGGAAGCGGAGAATCTTGGCCGCCGTCGGCGCGATGTCGGCGTAGGTACTTGTAGAGGCCGATGCCGAACCGCGCGTCCTCGAGCGCCGGCTCGAGGGCCAGCGCGCGTTCGAGCGCCTCCTTGATCCGTTTGCCGTCACGCGCCGCGGCCAGATGCTGGCCGCGTTCGACGCGCCACGAGACACGTGCCCCATACGCGCCGCCGAGATAGAACCACGCCTCGGCGCGCTCCGGCTCGCGAGCGACCCATTTCTCGCACAGCGTCGATGGCCTGGTCGACCTTCCGCTGGAATGCCGCGTCGCGGCTGGTGTCGCGGGAGTCGACCAGGATTTGCCACCAGAGGCTGGTGGCGTCGAGGACCTCACACGCCTCGCGGGGCGCCGGTCCGCAGGCGGTCCGCAGCGCGTCGCCGGCGCGGTCGAACTGCGCGTCGAGCAGCGCGTCGTAGGCGACTTTCAGCCCGGCCAGGCCCGTGAGCCCCGAGCGGGCGGTGACCGGAAGGGCGCTGTCGGCGACGAGCGCCAGCGCGAGGCCGCCGGAGACCAGGAGACGCCGCGGCACGCCTTAATCGTCAATCTTCAATCGTCAATCGTCAATTTCAGAGGGCACTCGTGCGGAGCCCCTGCTTGGCCGCGTGGCGCTCGAGCGCCAGCTTGATCAGCCGGTCGAGCAGCGCCGCGTAGTCCAGGCCCGAGGCGGCCCAGAGCTTCGAGTACATGCTGATGGTCGTGAAGCCCGGCAGCGTGTTGACCTCGTTGACGTAGAGCGTGCCGGTCTCGCGCGCCAGCAGGAAATCCACCCGCGCCAACCCCGAGCAGTCGACCGCCTTGAACGCTTCCACGGCCAGGCGGCGCACCTCGGCGAGGTGGCCTCGTCGAGGTCGGCCGGGAATGACCGGCACGGAGCCCTCGTCGAGGTACTTGGCCTCGTAGTCGTAGAACTCGCGGCTGGGGATGATCTCGCCGGCGACCGACGCCTCCGGCGCCTCGTTGCCCAGCACCCCGACCTCGATTTCGCGCGCGGCCGGCACGGCGGCTTCGACCACGACCTTGCGGTCGAATTGAAACGCCAGGTCGATGGCCGAGCGCAGGTCGGCGTCGGTCTTGGCCTTGGAGATGCCGACACTGGACCCCAGGTTGGCCGGTTTGACGAACAGCGGAAACCCGAGCGCCTGCGCGATGGCGGCCGCGTGCCCCTCGCGCTGGTCGCGCCATTCGTGCGCGAGCAGCACGCGATAGGGCGCCAGTGGCAGGCCGCGGGCCGCAAAGGCGATCTTCATGAACGCCTTGTCCATGCCCACCGCCGAGGCCAGCACGCCGGCCCCGACATAGGGCACGTTGGCCAGTTCGAGCAGGCCCTGGACCGTGCCGTCCTCGCCGTACGGACCGTGCAAGACGGGAAACACGACGTCGAGGCCCAGCCCGGTCACCCGCGCGCCCTCATCGCCGCTGGCGGCGCGATCGATGGCGATCACGGTGTCCTCGGTCGGATAGCTCACCAGATGCGCCTCGCGACCCGGGCGCACCGCGTGGCCCGACGACAGCCGCGCCTGGTCGATCACCTCCGCTGCGGCCAGCGCCGTCGGCGGCCGATCGGCGAGCGTCCAACGCCCGTCCTTCTCGATCCGGATGGCCACCGGCTCGTAGCGCTTGCGATCGAGGTGCTTGAACACCGCCGCCGCCGACGCGACCGAAACTTCGTGCTCGCCCGACCGCCCGCCGTAGATCACGCCGACACGCAACTTCTTCACGTTGGTCCCACCCGTGACCCGTAACCTCGTAGTCCGTACACCAGGTGAGCGGGTACCTTACCATCGTTGTTCAGTCATGTCCTTTGGGTTCGATCTCGTCGCGACCGATGGCCGCGCCCGCTCCGGGCGGCTGACCACCTCTCACGGCGTCATCGAGACCCCGGTCTTCATGCCGGTCGGCACGCAGGGCGCCGTCAAAGCGCTGACCCAGGCGCATCTGGCGGAGGCGGGCGCCCGAATCATCCTCGGCAACACCTACCACTTGCACCTGCGACCGGGAGAGGACCTGATCGCCCGCAAGGGGGGATTGCACCGCTTCATCGGTTGGGACGGCGCCATCCTCACCGACAGCGGCGGCTATCAGGTCTTCAGCCTCGAGGGCCGTCGTCGCATCACCGACGCCGGCGTGCAGTTTCAGTCCCACCTTGACGGCAGTGCGCGATTCCTTTCGCCCGAATCGGCGGTGGACATCCAGGCCGCGCTGGGCTCCGACATCGCGATGGTGTTTGACGAGTGCCTGGCGTATCCGGCCGAGCCCCCGGCGGTTGCCGCGTCGGTGGACCTGACGCTTCGCTGGGCCCGGCGTGGACGCACGCGCATGCTGGCTCTCCGCGCGGGCTCGGCCTCGCCGGGACCCGACGGTCAGGCCCTGGCGCCTTCGCCGCTGGTCACCCCCGCTCAGGCCCAGTTCGGCATCGTCCAAGGCGGCGTGATCCCCGAGCTGCGCGAGCGGTCGGCGGCAGGAACCGTCGCCGTCGGGTTCGAGGCCTACGCCATCGGCGGCCTCAGCGTCGGCGAGCCCATCCCGCTGATGTACGACATCGTCGATCAGACCACCGGCTGGCTGCCGGCCGACCGCCCGCGGTACCTGATGGGGGTCGGCACGCCGGTGGACCTGGTCGAAGCCGTCGCCCGCGGCGTCGACATGTTCGACTGCGTGCTGCCGACCAGAAACGCCCGCAACGGCCAGCTGTTTACGCGCGACGGGAAACTGAACATCAAGAACGCCCAGTATGCCGAGGACGAGCGACCGGTGGACCAGGAGTGCAGGTGCTACACCTGCCGCACCGGCTCGCGCGCCTACCTGCGACACCTGTACGTCGCCGGCGAGATGAGCGCCGCCATCCTCAACACCATCCACAACATCCAGTTCTACCTTGACACTATGAAGGCGATCAGGGAGGCTATTTGTTTTGGCCGGTTCGCCGCGTTCCGAGAGGCTTTTCTCGATCGCTACGAGCGTGGCACGCCCTAGCCCATGAGCCTTTCCGGAATGTCCACGCACAGCCTGCTGCTGGCGCTGGCCGCGCCCCCTGATGGCGGCACGGTCAGCCCGTGGGTGCAGCTGGTTCCATTTGCACTCGTCCTGGCGATCTTCTACTTCATCATCCTGATGCCGATGCGGCGTCGGCAGAAGAAAGTCGAAGAATTTCTCCAGAATCTCAAGATCGGCGACAAGGTGATCACCACCGGCGGCCTGTACGGCAGCATCACCCGGCTGGGCGATCAGTCGCTGCAGCTGCAGGTCGCCGACAAGATCCGCGTCGAGATCGCGCGCTCGGCCATCGTCGGATTTCAGGGCCAGGAGCCGGTAGCTGGGGAAGGACAGGCGCAGTGAACAAGAGTCTTCGCTGGAAAGTGCTCGCCATCGTGGCGGTCGTGGCGCTTGGCGCCTGGGCGATTTACCCGCCGGCGCAGAAGATCCGCCTTGGACTCGACCTCAAAGGTGGCGTGCACCTGGTCCTCCGCGTGCAGACCGACGACGCGCTGAGGCTGGAGACCGAGACGGCGATGACCCGGCTGCGCGAGGAGCTCGTGAAGGCCGGCGCGGCCGGTGTCACGGCGACCGCGCTGGGCCCGACGTCGTTTCAGATTGCCGGCGTTCCGGCCGAGCAGGACGGCGTGCTGCGCCAGGCGGCCACCGAGGTCGAGGCGACATTCAACCGCGAGTCGGGTGCCTCCGGCACGTACGTCTTCCGGGTGAAGGCCAACATCGCCAACCAGATCCGCCAGGAGACCGTGGATCAGGCCATCCGCACCATCGAACGCCGCGTCAACGAGCTCGGCGTGGCCGAGCCCATCGTCGCGCGCCAGGGCGGGCAGGATCAGATCCTCGTCCAGCTGCCCGGCGTCGACGACGTCACGCGCGCCAAGGAGATCATCAAGTCCACGTCGCTGCTCGAGCTGACGCTGGTCGAAGCGGGGCCAGCCAGCACGCGCGAGCAGCTGCTGACGGCCAGCGGCGGCATGGTGCCCTCCGACGCCGAAGTGCTGCCGGGTGTCGCGTCGCGCGGCCGCCGGGCAGACTCCTGCCGGTGTCGTGTACTACCTGCTCAAGAAGACGCCCGTCGTGAGCGGACGGGACCTTCGGAACGCGCGCCCGTCCATCGACGAGAACAACCGTCCGGCGGTGCAGTTCTATCTGAAGTCCGACGGCGCCACGCGGTTCGGCCAGTTCACCGGCAGCAACCTCGGCCGGAACCTGGCGATCGTGCTTGACGAGCGCGTCGTGACGGCGCCGGTCATCGAGGGCCGGATCACCGACGAAGGCCGCATTTCCGGCAACTTCACGCAGCAGGAAGCCAGCGACCTGGCGTTGACCCTGCGCTCGGGCGCGCTGCCGGCCTCGCTGACCTATCTCGAGGAGCGGACCGTCGGCCCGTCGCTGGGCGCCGACTCGATTCGCGCCGGCATCATGGCGTCGATCACCGGCCTGACGCTGGTGACGCTGTTCATGCTCGCCTACTACAAGCTGTCCGGCATGAACGCCATCCTCGCGATGGCCATCAACCTGCTGGTGCTGCTGGCGCTGATGGTCTATTTCAAGGCGACGATGACGCTGCCGGGTATTGCCGGGTTCATCCTGACGATCGGCATGGGCGTGGACTCCAACGTCCTGATCTTCGAGCGCATCAAGGAAGAACTGGCCACCGCCAAGGGCGCGCGCGCGGCCGTGGCCGCCGGCTTCGACCGCGTCTTCCTGACGATCCTCGACACCCACGTGGCCAGCCTGATTGCCGCCGCGTTCCTGTTCCAGTTCGGCACCGGCCCGATTCGCGGCTTTGCCACGACGCTGTGCATCGGCCTGCTGACCAACGTCTTCACGTCCGTGTTCGTCTCGCGGACGCTTTTCGAGCTGCTCTTGTCGCGCAAGCAGGCGCGGCTCAGCATCTAGGGCGGCGGCACACATGCAGATCTTCACCAACGCGAACTTCGACTTCATCCGGTGGCGGTGGCACGCCATCGCGCTGTCGCTCGTGGTGGTCCTCGCCGGCATCGGCGTGGTCCTCACCAAGGGCCTGCCGCTCGGCATCGACTTTTCCGGCGGCACGCTGGTCATCGCCAAGTTCAGCCAGCCGGTGACCGAAGACGCCGTGCGAGGCGCCCTGGCGACGCTGCCAGGCGAAAAGGTCGTCCAGCAGTACGGCGCCGCCAGCGCCAACGAGATCATGATCCGGCTGCCGCAGGTGGCCGGCGGCGAGCAGGGCTTCGCGCTGGAGCAGGGCTCGCGCGACATCCAGGCGGCGCTCGACAAGGCCGGCTTGCCGAAGTACCGAGATCATCGGCCGCGAGTTCGTCGGGCCCACCATTGGCGCCGATCTCCAGCGCAAGGGCGTCTACGCGACGCTGCTGTCGATTCTGGGAATCACGGCGTATATCGCCGTGCGCTTCCGCTTCAGCTTCGCGCTGGGCGCCATCGCCGCGACCTTCCACGACGTCTTCGTCGTCTTCGCGTTTCTGGCGTTTTTCGGGTACGAGCTGTCGCTCACCGTGGTCGCCGCGATCCTGACGATCACGGGCTATTCGGTCAACGACACCATCGTCATCTTCGACCGCGTGCGCGAGAACTCGCGCCTGCTGCGCCGCGAGCCGCTCGAGAAGGTCGTCAACCTGAGCGTCAACCAGACGCTGGGCCGCACCGTCATCACCGCGGGCACGACGTTTCTGTCGGTGCTCGCGCTGTTCCTGTTCGGCGGCGAGGTGCTGCACGGCTTTGCCTTTGCGATGCTGGTCGGCATCATCAGCGGCACCTATTCGACGGTCTTCATCGCCGCGGCGATCGCGATCATCCTGAGCGGGCGCAAGGCGCCGGCGGGACGCGCGGCCGTGCCGGTGGAAGAGGCCGTGGCCGAGCGGCCCCGCAAGGGCGGCCGCAACGTGCGCGTCTCCTGACGCGAGCATTGCGTGGGGCTGCTGCTCGAAGCGGCGCTGCTCGGCGTCGTGCAGGGACTGACCGAGTTCCTGCCGGTGTCGAGTTCGGCGCACCTGATTCTCGCCCGCTCGTTTTTCGGCTGGAACGCCGAGCAGTTCGGCCTGCCGTTTGACGTGGCGTGCCACGTCGGCACGCTCACCGCGATCGTCATCTATTTCCGGCACGATCTCCGCGCAGTTGCTGAGCGGCCTGCCGCATCTGCTCGCGCCAGCCGTCGGATCCGGCCGCGCGGCGGCTCTGGTTCATCGCACTGGCCACCATTCCGGCGGTTCTGGTGGGTGCCCTGCTTGGCGACTTCATCGACGCCGCCCGGACGCCGGCCGTCATCGTCGTCACCCTGGGCGTCGGGAGGCGTGCTGATGGTCGTGGCCGAGCGCGCCGGCGCCCATCAGCGGCAGGCCGACAGCCTCGGCCTGCTCGAGACGCTGGCAGTCGGCGTCGCCCAGGCGTCGCGCGCTGGTCCCCGGCGTGTCGCGGTCGGGTGCGACCATCACGATGGGGTTGTTTCTGGGCCTCACCCGCGAGAGCGCCGCGCGGTTCTCGTTCGTGCTGGGGGTCCCCGCCATGGTGGGCGCCGCCACGCTCGAGGGCGCCAAGCTGGCGATGGCCGATGTCCCGATGGACGCGATGACGATGCAGGTGTTTGTCGTCGGGATGGTGGTGTCCGGCGTCGTCGGTTACCTGACCGTGCGGTTTTTCCTGCGATATCTGGTGCATCACACGCTCAACGCCTTTGTGGCGTACCGCCTCGCGCTGGCGGCCGTGACCCTGGCGTGGCTGGTGTCGTGATGCTGTCCTGGCTGCGCCGACGCTTCATCACCGGGTTTTTCGTCACCGTGCCGCTGATTGTCAGCGTCGCCGCGCTGGTGTGGGGATTTGGCGTCGTCGACGGCGTCACGGCGCCGCTGTACCAGCGGGTGCTCGGCCGCGACGTGCCCGGGCTCGGCCTGCTCACAGGCGCCCTGGCGGTGTTGATGGTGGGCGTGCTGGCCGCCAACGTGATCGGCCGGCGCATCCTGCAGCGGCTGGAGCACTGGCTGCTGCTGGTGCCGGTGTTTCGCACCATCTACGCGCCCGTCAAGCAGCTGATCGCCGCCTTTTCGCCCGACAACGAAACCGGATTCAAGCAGGTCGTGCTCGTGGACGACCCGGCTCGCGGCATGGTGATGGGCTTTCTGACGCGCGAGTTCGTCCTGGCCGATCCGACCGGGCAGCGCCAGCCCATGGCCGCGGTGTACGTGCCCACCAATCACCTGTACCTCGGCGACGTCCTGGTCTTTCCGAGGCATCGGCTGCAATTCCCCGACCTGACCGTCGAAGACGGCATCCGGATCTTCCTGACCGGCGGGATGGCCATGCCGGGGCAGGTCGTGGGCCACCCCGAACCGTCGCCGGCAGATCCAGCTGTGCGCCGGGCGGATGGTTGATATAATCGGGCGTTTGTCTCGGGCACCAAACCGGGAACCTGTGAACCGGTGAACCCGTGAACCCGTGAACCACGTGAACCCGTGAACGCGTGAACGTGTGAACGTGTGAACCCGAGAAATTGAGTATTGAGGACCGATTCATGAACGTGAAGCAGCGCATCTGGGCAATGGTCGCGACGATGCTCGTCGGCGTGTCGACGGCGGTGATAGCCGCGCAGCCGGCAGAGGCGCCCGCGCATGCCCCTGGCGGTGAAGTCAATCTGGTGCTGCCCGACCTGGCCAGTGTCAGCTTCCTTGGCGGCATCGACGGGCACACGCTGCTGCTGTCCGGTCTGGTGGTCTCCGTGCTGGGACTGCTGTTCGGGCTGATCTTCTACACGCAGCTCAAGAACCTGCCCGTGCACTCGTCGATGCTCGAAGTGTCCGAGCTGATTTACGAGACCTGCAAGACGTACCTGGTCACGCAGGGCAAGTTCATCCTGGTGCTCGAGCTCTTCGTCGGCACGATCATCGCGCTCTACTTCGGCGCGCTGCTGCACCTGGGGGCGTTCCGGGTCGCCATCATCCTGCTCTTCAGCCTCGTCGGCATTGCCGGCAGCTACGGCGTCGCGTGGTTCGGCATCCGCGTCAACACGTTCGCCAACTCCCGAACGGCCTTTGCCGGCCTCGAAGGCAAGCCCTATCCGGTCTACGCGATTCCGCTCAAGTCGGGCATGAGCATCGGCATGCTGCTCATCAGCGTCGAGCTGCTGATCATGCTCTGCATCCTGCTGTTCATCCCCGGCGAGTACGCCGGCCCGTGCTTCATCGGCTTTGCCATCGGCGAGTCGCTGGGCGCCGCGGCGCTGCGCATCGCGGGCGGCATCTTCACCAAGATCGCCGACATCGGGTCGGACCTGATGAAGATCGTCTTCAACATCAAGGAAGACGACGCGCGGAACCCGGGCGTCATCGCCGACTGCACGGGCGACAACGCCGGCGACTCGGTGGGCCCCAGCGCCGACGGCTTCGAGACCTACGGCGTCACCGGCGTCGCGCTCATCACCTTCATCATGCTGGCCGTGCCCGAGGCGGTCGTGCAGGTCAAGCTGCTGGTCTGGATCTTCATGATGCGCGTCATGATGGTCGTCGCCAGCGGCCTGAGCTACTTCGTCAACGAGGCCGTGGCCAAGGCGCGGTACCGGCAGGCCTCGAAGATGAACTTCGAGGCGCCGCTGACCTCGCTGGTGTGGCTGACCTCGATCGTCTCGGTGGTCCTGACCTACGCGGTGTCCTACTTCCTCATTCCGGACCTGGGCGATGGCTCGCTCTGGTGGAAGCTGTCGACCGTCATCACCTGCGGCACGCTGGCCGGCGCGATCATCCCCGAGCTGGTGAAGATCTTCACGTCCACCGAGTCGGCGCACGTCAAGGAAGTCGTCACCTCGTCGCGCGAGGGCGGCGCGTCGCTGAACATCCTGAGCGGCCTGGTCGCGGGCAACTTCAGCGCGTACTGGCTGGGCATGGTCATCATGGCGCTGATGGCCATCGCGTACTGGGTGAGCGGCCAGGGGCTGGCGAGCCTGATGAAGGCCGAGGCGGTGTTTGCCTTCGGTCTGGTGGCGTTCGGCTTCCTCGGCATGGGCCCGGTGACCATCGCCGTCGACTCGTACGGCCCGGTCACCGACAACGCGCAGTCGGTGTTCGAGCTGTCGATGATCGAGACGATTCCCGGCGTGAAAGACGAGATCAAGAAGCAGCATGGCCTGACGGTGGACTTCGAGCGGGCCAAGCACCTGCTCGAGGAAAACGACGGCGCCGGCAACACGTTCAAGGCCACGGCCAAGCCCGTGCTGATCGGCACGGCAGTGGTCGGGTCCACGACGATGATCTTCTCGATCATCGTGGCGCTGACCCACGGGCTGACGACCAACCTGGACAAGCTGTCGCTGATGCACCCGCCGTTTCTGCTCGGCCTCATTGCCGGCGGCGCGGTGATCTTCTGGTTCACGGGCGCCTCCATCCAGGCCGTCACGACCGGCGCCTACCGCGCGGTGGAGTTCATCAAGGCCAACATCCGGCTCGACGGCGCGGAAAAAGCGTCGGTAAACGATTCCAAGAAGGTCGTCGAGATCTGCACGCAGTACGCGCAGAAGGGGATGTTCAACATCTTCCTGACCGTCTTCTTCTCGACGCTGGCGTTTGCCTTCGTCGAGCCGTTCTTCTTCATCGGCTATCTCGTGTCGATTGCGCTCTTCGGCCTGTTCCAGGCCGTGTTCATGGCCAATGCCGGCGGCGCGTGGGACAACGCGAAGAAGATCGTCGAGGTCGAGTTGAAGATGAAGGGCACGCCGCTGCACGCCGCCACCGTCGTGGGCGACACCGTCGGCGATCCGTTCAAGGACACCTCATCGGTGGCGATGAACCCGGTCATCAAGTTCACGACGCTGTTCGGCTTGCTTGCGGTCGAGTTGGCGGTCAGCATGACCGCGCAGCAGGGCGCCGGCTTCACCAGCGTGCTGGCGGCGGGCTTTTTCGCGATCTCGCTGGTGTTTGTCTGGCGCTCGTTCTACGGGATGCGGATACAGAAGTAACTGGGAATTGCCGATTGCAGATTGCGAATTGCACGAATTCGTGGATTCTGCGGATTGGGAGTCGGCGGGATTGCCGGCCGGCGGATTGCCCGTAATCTGCAATCGGCAATCTGCAATCTGCAATCATTTACACCCGTGGTTGTTGACTTCCTCGGATTTGGGCCGCTAGAATGCCGAGGTTTTCGACCTTCTCGGCCGGTTGAAACCACGTAGGCCGCAAGGTCCGGGCTGGTACTTCCCAGGCTGCCCGGGATTAGTCAAGTGGCCGCACGACGTGGACGCCGGGTCGCACGTATCTGTCAGGCACGCGAGGGGCTCCCGAATCGGCGGTTGCGCAACACCATCTCGACCGGACTGCCCTTGAGTCGATTTCGTCCGGGTGGTGTCTAATCTGGTACTCTGTGAAGTCTGCCGCGTGGTGCGCGCGGCGGGCCGGAGACGCTCGTCATCGCAGGCGGTCGTGGCGGGACGGGTGAACGAAGACGGTCAGTAGGAGGAGACGCTCGTGCCACGCGAAATGTTCGGCGATGTTGTCGACCCGTCGATCCGGGTAGGCGGCCAGAAGTGGTATACGGTTCCGCTGTCCATCCTTGTCCACACGGTCCTCATCGCGGCCATCATCATCATCCCGCTGCTGGCCGTGGAGGGGCTGCCCGAGGTGCCGTCGATGATGGCCTTCGTAGCCGCCCCGCCGCCGCCGCCGCCACCGCCGCCGCCGCCACCGCCGCCAGCCGCGGCCGTGCAGCAAGTCGCACCGAGCAACGTCAACCCGAACGCCGCGCCCATCGAAGCTCCGAAGGAGATCCGGGCCGAAAGCACGATCGACTCCGGCTTTGAAGGTGTCGTCGGCGGCGTCGAAGGCGGTGTGGTCGGCGGAGTCGTCGGCGGTCTGCCGGAAGCGCCACCACCGCCGCCGCCGCCATCGGCGCCGGTTCGCGTGGGCGGCAACATCAAGCCGCCGACCAAGACCCGCGACGTGCGGCCGCAGTACCCGCCCATCGCGCAGTCGGCGCGCGTCCAGGGCATCGTCATCATCGAAGCGACCATCGGCCCCAACGGCCGCGTGCAGGAAGCCAAAGTGCTCCGTTCGATCCCCCTGCTCGATCAGGCGGCGCTCGACGCGGTGCGCCAGTGGGAGTTCACGCCGACTCTGCTCAACGGCGTCCCGGTGCCGGTCATCATGACGGTCACGGTGCAGTTCACCTTGCAGTAACGACAGGCTTACCCCGTCACTTGAACGGCAAATTTTCTTCCGAAGGAGCGAGCGATGGATCTTATTGAGATGTGGCACACGATGGGCTGGATCGCCAAGGGCGTGGCGTTCATTCTGTTCTTCATGTCCATGTGGTCGTTTGGCGTCGCCATCGAGCGCGTCTACACCTTCACCCAGGCGCGGAACCAGTCCAAGGCCTACGCGCCGCAGGTGGCCAAGCACCTCAAGGACGGCCGGCTGAAGGATGCGATTGCGCTCTCCGCGTCGAAGAACTTCCGCTACAGCCACCTGGCCAAGGTCGTGCTGGCCGGGCTGCAGGAATACCAGTTCCAGCAGGAAGCCGGCGGCGGCCTGAGCCGCGAGGACCTGGTCGACAGCGTCCGTCGCTCGATTCAGCGCGCCACCGCGCTCACCCAGTCGGACCTCAAGAAGGGCGTCAACTCGCTCGCCACCATCGGAACCACCGCCCCGTTCGTCGGACTGCTCGGCACGGTCGTCGGCGTCATCAACGCCTTCGCGGGCATCGCGGCCACCGGCTCGGGCGGTATCGGCGCGGTCTCGGCCGGTATTTCGGAGGCGCTCGTGGAAACCGCACTCGGGCTGGTCGTCGCGATCCCGGCGGTGTGGTTCTTCAACTACCTGACCGGCCGGCTCGACTACTTCAACGTCGAAATGGACAACTCGTCCTCGGAGTTGGTCGACTACTTCATCAAGAAGACGGCCTAGTGCGTTAGTGATCGGTGCCAGGTACTGTTAAGTCAGCGTCAGACCCTTAACAGTACCTGGCACCGATTCAGAGGGAGATACGGCCATGTCAATGGATCTGGGCGGCAAAGGTGGTGTCAAGTCCGACATCAACGTCACGCCGCTTGTCGACGTCATGCTGGTGCTGCTCATCATCATGATGATCATCGCGCCGATGCTGCAGAAGGGCGTGGACGTCAAGCTGCCCACGGCCTCCAACACCGTGGACAAGCCGGAGACGCAGGACCAGACCGTGGTGGCGGTGACCGCCGACGGCCGGTTCCACTTGAACTCCAAAGAGATCGCTGATGACGATCTGGCGCCCAGGGTGACCGAGGTGCTCGAGAACAAGAAGGAGCGCATCATCCTCATCAAGGCCGACGAAGACGCCTCGTACGGCCGCGTGATGGCGGCCATGGACGCGCTGCGCAAGGCGCAGATCGAAGACATGGGCCTCATCACGGAGAAGCGCACGAAGGCCGGAAGTACGGGAGGCAACTGATGCGTCACGCACACAAGCACCACGGCGCCGAAGCCAGTCGTCGTCGGCGAAGCGCCGAAGGTCAGCGCGGACATGAACGTCACGCCGCTGATCGACGTGCTGCTCGTGCTGCTGGTCATCTTCATGGCGGCGCTGCCGTTGACGCAGAAGGGCGTGGACATCAACCTGCCGCTCGAGGCGGAGTCCAAGCCGCAGAACGACCCGACGCCGCAGATCGTGCTCGAGTACACGGCCGATCGCCGGATCTCGGTCAACAAGCAGGACACCACCATCGCCGACCTCGAGAACAAGCTGCGCGAGGTCTTCGAGCAGCGCAAGGACAAGACGATGTTCATCGCCGGCGCCGGCTCGCTGCGGTACGGCGAGATCGTCGCGGTCATCGACGCGGCCAAGGGCGCAGGCGTCCAGAAAGTCGGCATCGTCACCGATGGCATGCGTGCGGAAGCCACCGGGCAGGCCGCGCCCCGTTCGAACTGACCGATCGTCAATACCGGACTCCCGATCGGCCACCCAGCCTCAGGCCGGGTGGCCGATTTCGTTTTTGCCCTGGTTCTCATGCCCAAGTCTGGAAAGCTCGTCCTCGTCAAAGACCCCGGCCCGTTTCCGCGGCTCCGTCCCGCCACGGCCGTCGCCGTGGACGGCGCCAGCGGGCAGGTCGTCCTCGACCAGCCCCTGCCGCAGCCCGAGGGCGCCTCGCACATGGTCCCTCGCGACTGCGTCTTCGAGTTCGACCCGCAGGTCATGGAGGCCGTCAACAGCCTCGTGGTGGCCGCCCAGGACAAGCTCAACGCCGCCCTTCAAATCATCGACCTGGAGCTCGAACCCGCCGAAGTGGACGCCTCGGACGAAGACGGGGATTTGATCCTGCACTAGGCAGTGCGGGTGCCGAGTGCTAGGTGCCGAGTGCGGTACGAGTCCGAGTGACGAAAGTTCGCCATTTTCGGCAAGGCGCCAAACAAAACGGGCGGCCCGCCCTGAAGGACGAACCGCCCGCTGATCAGCCCGAATCCGCGGAAATCCGCGAAGTCTCTCGTCACTCGTAGCTCGTCGCTCGTAGCTCGTCACTAAGCGCCCGGCTCCCGCCTGCTTCGCCTTCTGGAGGGCCTTGGCGCGATCGCGGAGCGCATCGGCTTCCTTGAGCAGCGCCTGCTGCTTGGTGCGGTCCTTCTCCATGTTCGCCTGCAGGCGGAGCAGGAGGCCCTTGTAGACGATGGCCTCGAGATAGTCGCCCTTGATGGCGATCGCCTTGTTGGTCGCCGCGACGCCTTTGTCGAGATAGGCGCGCTTCTCGGGCTCCTTCAGGCGGAAGTCGCGGAAGGTCTTGTCCCAGAGGTACGTGGCAATCGTGTAGTACGCCTCGGGGTTGTTCGGCTCGGCCGCCGCGCGCGCTTCGAGCGCCTCGATGGTCTTGTCGAACTGGCCCTGGCTGTTGTAGAACGCGGCCAGCTGCATGTAGGTGGTCGCGTCCTTCGGCCGCCGGTCGCGCGCCGCAATCAGCATCTTCTCCGCTTCCTCGTAGTTGCCGGCGTTCTCGTAGATCTTGGCCAGGGCGTAGTAGTTGTTCGGCTCGTCCGGTTCCATCTCGATCATCTTCTTGACGATGGGCTCGGCCTGGGAAGGGTCGTCGAGCTTTTCGCTGCCATAGGCCGCCAGCAGGTACTGGTACCGAAAGCTTCCGGAGCTTGGGGTTGTCGGTGATGGTCTCGGTGGCTTTCTTGTAGTAGCTGATGGCTTCCTGCAGGTTGGCGTCGTTTGCCGCCTCGCCCTTGCGGGCGGGCTTGTACAGGTTGTCGTAGCTGTTTCCGAGATAGAAGTAGGCCATCGACAGGTCGGGCTTGTGCTCGAGCGCCTCCTTGTACTTTTCGATGGCCTTCTTGTAGTCCTGAGTCTGGTACGCCGCATTCGCGTCCTTGAAGGCCATCTGGGCCTTCAGCACGCCGATGTAGCCGCACGCCGAAGTACTCAGGCCGGCCAATGCGACTGCGGCAGCCAGCAGCGCTGCCCTGGAGCGGGTCCGCATCGAATATCCCCCTTAACTTGCCTGACGAAACGAGCCGGTCATCATGACGTGGTTGCACGCCCCGAGCGGGCCGCCGGAAATGCCGAAACCGGGCCAGTATAGTGAACCCAAAAAACCAAGGTCAAGCCGCCTGTGACGGGCCCCCATGAGATGATGTGGCGAGACCCCGTTCTTGGTTATTAGACACCACCACGCATGATTCGCTTCGAAGATGTGGTTGAGAAGGTCCGCGGGTACAACCCCGATGCCGACCTCGAGCTGCTTCGCCGGGCTTACGTGTTTTCGGCCTTCGAGCACAAGGGACAGGTGCGCCACTCGGGGGAGCCCTATATGGTGCACCCCCTGGAAGTGGCCGATTTCCTCGCGGACATGCGGCTGGATGTGGTGGCGGTGGCCGCCGGACTGCTCCACGACGTCGTCGAAGACACCCTGACGACCATCGAGCGCATCGAGGAGCTGTTTGGCCCGGAAGTCGCCCACGTCGTCGAGGGCGTCACCAAGATCAGCACGATCCCGTTTTCGTCGAGCGAGGAGCGCCAGGCCGAGAACTTCCGCAAGATGCTCCTGGCGATGGTCGACGACATCCGCGTCATCATCGTCAAGCTGGCCGACCGGCTGCACAACATGCGCACGCTCCACCACCTGCCGGAGGAGCGGCGCATCAAGATCGCCCAGGAGACGCTGGACATCTACGCGCCCATCGCCAACCGGCTCGGGATGAGCCTGGTGAAAAACGAGCTCGAGGAGCTGTGCTTCAGGTACCTCGAGCCGAAGGCGTACGAGTCCCTGCGTTCGCGCGTCGCCGCCAGGCGCCGGGTATCGGAAAGCTACATCGACGAGCTGAAGGCCACCATTGCCGCCAAGCTCGACGAGGCGCAGGTCGCCTACACGCACATCGACGGCCGCATCAAGCGCCTCTACAGCATCTGGCAGAAGCTCAACAAGCAGAAGATCGACCTCGACCAGGTCTACGACTTCATCGCGCTGCGGATCCTGACCAAGTCGGTGAAGGACTGTTACGCCGCGCTCGGGATCATCCACAACACCTGGTCGCCGGTGCCCGGCCGCATCAAGGACTTCATCGCGATGCCGCGGCCCAACGGATACCAGTCGCTGCACACCTCGGTCATCAGCGAGCGCGGCGCGCCGTTCGAGGTGCAGATCCGCACCGAGGAGATGCACGCGCAGGCCGAGGAGGGCATCGCCGCGCACTGGAAGTACAAGGAAGGCCGCGTCGGCGACCAGCGCGACGAGCGGTACTTCCAGTGGATGCGCCAGCTGCTCGAGTGGCAGACGGAGATCCGCGACCCGCAGGAGTTCATCAACAACCTGAAGATCGATCTCTACCCGGAGGAGGTCTACATCTTCACGCCGAAAGGCGAGGTCAAGGCGCTGCCCAAGGGCGCGACGCCGCTCGACTTCGCCTATGCGATCCACACCGACGTCGGCCACCGCTGCGTCGGAGCGCGTGTGAACGGCAAGATGGTGCCGCTGCGCACACGACTCAAGAACGGCGACATCGTCGAGATCGTGACGCAGGCCAGCCACACGCCGAGCCGCGACTGGCTCAACTTCGTCGTGACCTCGCGCGCACGACAGAAGATCCGCCACTTCGTGCAGCAGGAGGAGAAGGCCCGCAGCATCGATCTGGGGCGGAAGCTGTTCGAGAAGGAAGCGCGGCGGTTCAACCTCAACCCGAAGACGCTCATCGAGACCGAGGCGTTCCGCAAGTTCGCCGACGAGTACGGCGGCGGCAAGGCGGACGAACTGATGGCGGCCATCGGCTACGGCAAGCTGCCGCCACGTACCGTGCTCGCCAAGCTCGTGCCAGCCGAGCAGTTGCAGGAGAAAGCGCCGGACGGCCGAGTGGTCTCGGCCGTCAAGCGCGTGCTGCGCCTGGGCGAGGACCGCATCAAGGTGAGCGGTGTCGACGACCTGCTCGTCTATCGCGCGCGCTGCTGCAACCCGATTCGCGGCGAGAAGATCGTCGGATACATCAGCCGCGGCAAGGGCGTGGCCGTCCACACGGCCAGCTGCCCGAACGTCGTGAACCTCCTGTTCGACCCGGAGCGGCGCATCGACGTCGAGTGGGAGAAGGGCACCGAGGAGGCCCGCTACGTCGTCAGGCTCGACGATGCAGGTCGAGGATCGCCGCGGGATTCTGGCCGACGTCAGCGCGAAGGTCGCCGACATCAACACGAACATCACCAGCGTCGAGGCGACCACCGACGCCGACCAGCGCGGCCGCATCGACATGACCGTGGAGATCAGCGACCTCAAGCACCTGGAGAAGGTCATGAAGTCGCTGAAGACGGTCGAAGGGGTCATCGGCGTGGAGCGGGCGGCGGCGCGGTAGCGCCTGAGGAGGCTGAGACGACCGCGATCACGTCGATTTCGACGCGCGCGTTCTTCGGCAGGCCGGCGGCCTGAATCGTCGAGCGGGCGGGAGCAGGCGCGCGGAAGAACGTCGCATACACGTCGTTCATCGCCGCAAAGTCGTTCATGTCGGCGAGGTAGACCGTCGTGCGAGCCACATGGTCGAAGCTGGCGCCGGCTGCGGCCAGCACGGCGCCGAGATTGGCGAAGACCTGGCGTGTCTGCGCGGCGATGTCGCCGGTCACCAGTTGGCCGGTGGCCGGATCGAGGGGGATCTGCCCGGAGCAGAAGAGCAGGTTGCCCATGCGCACGGCCTGCGAATACGGACCGATGGCCGCCGGTGCCTTGTCGGTCCGAACAGCCTCGCGCATGGACGCTTTCGGACGGCCTAGGCGGCCTTGACGACCTTGCCCGAGCGCAGGCAGCGGGTGCAGACGCGCAGCCGCTGAACGCCGCCGTTGACGATGGCGCGCACCGTCTGGAGGTTCGGCTCGAACCGGCGCGGACGGACGTTGTGTGCGTGGCTGATGGTGCGGCCCACGACGGGGCCCTTGTCGCAAATTTCGCAGCGCTTGGCCATGATCTCGTTCCGTTACCCTTCACCTGGGGCCCGACGGCCTCAGGGCAAACACCGGATTATAGCAGGCCCGGCCGGCCGGGCGCAAAACCTGAGCTAGGGCAGGATGATGGACGCGCCGGGCTCTTGCCGCGGCGACTCGCCGGCCTGCGCGTTGCGGGCGCCGAGGACCCGGCCGCATGAGGCCCAGAAACCCCGTGCGCGAATCGCCGGTGATCGGTCCCACGCGCCGCGCCGCCTCCTCGATCCCGCGCAGGGCCCGGGCGGCGTCTCGCTCGAGCGGCGTCCGCGGGCCCTGCACCTGCTCGACGATCTCCTCGAACGCGCGCCCAAACGCCGTCGAGAGTTCCTGCGCGTTCAGTGTCGCCGGCGCCTGTTCGTAGATGACGCCGCGCGACGCCGTTTCAAGCGTCGCCGCCGTGGCCGCGGCCGCCTCGGCGATGTCGGCGTCGACCAGGGGACGCAACGCGTCGGCCGGGTGCCGCAGCGCGATGGACTGAAACAGGAAAAAGAAACGCGACTGTCGATCGGTGAAACCCGTCATCGCCGGCAGCAGCAGCGCGACGTCGAGCTCGTGCTGACGTTGCACGGACGGCGGCGGGGTGCCGGCGCGCCGACGCCAGGTACACGCAATCGTCGGGACAGCGGATTTCGACCAGGCGCTTGGTCCCGCAGCACACCGGGCAAATCGCCTGGTTGAGCGCCGGGCACCGGCGCTTGGCGGGGCGGGTCGAACAAAGGGGACAGGTCATCGCAGCAGCCTAGGATACGTCAGCCGGTGGCAACGTTTCGTCAACCGGCGCCGGCGCCGGCTTGCGCAAGCGACGGCAAGCCCCTATAATCCGGCCAAATTCAGGACATTCCAACGGAACGCGAGTTGCACTACCCCGGGTAAGCAACGGCCGAAGGCCGAAGGTGCATCGACGGGAGGCGTTGGTATGGCAGACGAACTCTTCCGACACGAATCGCCTGTGGAGTTCTTCAAGGAGCAGGTCGAAGGCGCCATGCAGCGCCAGCACCTGCACGCGTCCGACTGGACGGTCTACTACATCGTCAACCTGCTGGCCTCGTTCGTGTCGCCCGCACGACTCGAGCAGATGAACGCGCAGGAGCCGCTCGGCATGCGGCTGGCCCGAGCCCTGGCGGCCGAAGGCGGTCCCACGCGCGACGACCTGCGCCACATCGCGGACAACTCGCTCTTCCTTGCCGGCTTTTTCGGCGACAGCCTGCAGCGTCGGCTGGTGGACCTGGACTACTACATCTCCCTGGGCGGCTACGCCTACTCGCGCCTGGCCAGCCACGACGACGCGTTTGCGGATGTCTTTGGCGAGTTGGCGGAGAAATTCGTCCCCGTGGTCGACGTGCTCTCGGACATCAGCGATCGGTCGCGATCGAGCAATCGCGACGTGCTGCGCCTGTACGAGCGGTGGCTGCGGACCGGCAGCGAGCGCGACCGCGCTCCTGCTGGCCGAAAAGGGCCTCACGGCGCCCGGATCGCGGCGGATCCAGTAGAGCTCACGGCTCGGCCGTCGGTCACGTAGAAACTACACGCCGTGACCTGTGTTATGATCCCCGCCTCTGGTTCGTGTGGTCGTCCCGCCACAGTCCGTGGACGTTCCGCCTCCCTGTAACTGTCCTCTGCAGTTGACATCAGGCAAGATCGACGCGGCCGAACCGTTGTGAAACGCGCGGCGTCTAAACGGGGGACTGGCGCCGCTCGACGTTTGATCGGCCTCGAGGCGTAAGCGACTCGTAACCTGCGTTTATCGTGGTATTTAGGCAGGTGTCGGGTTCGCGCCAAGAGAGTGTCGTCGGGCCGGAAGGCCTGCCGATGCGTGCTCTCCTGGTCCTCGACAATTCCCGTTCATTTTGAACGCCGGTCAAGCAAATGGCTGAGGCGGGTGCGCCGACTGTCATGCGGCAGCACCTTTGCATCAGGTGTCGGCATCATATTTACGTCGTAAGGGACGAAGAAGGAGCGCGGCGTCATGAAGAAGAAGGCGACGGCAAACACGAAGGCACAGACCACCGGCAACCGCTACGCGGATCTCAAGAAGATCCTCGAGGGTCGCCGGAGCGAGATCCTGAGCGAAGTGCAGGGGCGGATCCGCGGCGTGCGCGCCGAGGGGTCGCAGAACAAGCTCAACGAGGTGTTCGACGCCGGGCGAAAGCTCGGATACGGACATCCAGGAAGATATCGAATTCGCCCTCATCCAGATGAAGGCGGAGACGCTGACGAAGATCAACGAGGCGCTGTCGCGGCTCGAAGAGGGCCACTACGGCAACTGCTTCGAGTGCGGCGACGAGATCGCCGAGGCGCGGCTGCGCGCGCTGCCGTTCGCCGTCCGCTGCAAGGATTGCGAGCAGGCGCGGGAGACAGGCCGCCGAGCGCGAGCGCATCTGGCAGCAGCGCCGGGGTGGGTCCTCGCTTTTCATGGACATGTCCAGCTAGACTAGGCCCGCCGCCGCAGGCTCCGCGAGGGGTCAGATCCCGCCATCGCCGCTGCGCGACCAAGGGTTCTGACCCCTCTTTGCTTTTCGTTCTCGTTTCAGCCGAGGGATCGCCATGAGCGATCACACCGACCAGGTTCCCGAGGCGCCCGAAGCGACCGCCATCACGGTCGACGATCGTTCGCCCGTCATTCCAGCCGAACTGCCCGTGCTGCCGCTGCGCGACACGGTGCTGTTCCCGAACTCGTTCATGCCGCTGGCGGTGGCGCGCGAGAGCTCGGTGCGGCTGATCGACGAAGCCATCGCCAACGGCAAGCTGATCGGCGTCTTCACGCAGCGCGACCCCGCGCTCGACGAACCGCTGCAGGCCGACCTCTATCCGGTTGGCACCGCCACGCACATCCACAAGATGTTCCGGCTGCCCGACGGCAGCCTTCGCCTGATCGTGCAGGGCCTGTCGCGCATCCGCCTGGACGAGGTCGTCTCGATGAAGCCGTACCTGCGCGCGAAGATCACGGCGATCGCCGACGAGCAGCGCGACGAGGACCACCTCGAGATCGACGCGCTGCTGCGCAACATCAAGAGCAGCTTCCAGAAGGTCGTGTCGCTGTCGCCGCTGCTGTCCGACGATCTGCAGACGCTCGCCATCAGCATCGAGGAGCCCGGCCGCCTCGCCGATTTCATCGCGTCGAGCCTGAGCACCATCAGCACCTCGACCAAGCAGGAAGTGCTCGACACGCTCGACGTGCGCGCCCGGATGGACAGCCTGAACCGGATCCTCATCAAGGAGCTCGAGGTCCTCGAGCTCGGGTCGAAGATCCAGTCGCAGGTGCAGTCGGAGGTCGGCAAGAACCAGCGCGACTACTTCCTGCGCGAGCAGCTCAAGGCGATCCAGAAGGAACTGGGCGAAGACGACGACCAGCAGAAGGAGATCGAGGAGCTTCGCGAGAAGATCGACGCGGCGGGGATGCCCGAGGCCGTCAAGAAGGAAGCCACGCGCGAACTCGAACGGCTGTCGCGGATGCCGGTGGCCGCGGCCGAGTACACGGTCTCGCGGACGTATCTCGACTGGCTGGTGGCGCTGCCCTGGAACAAGCGGACCGAGGAGGTCATCGACCTCGCGCGCACCAAGCGCGTCCTCGACGAGGAGCACACCGGGCTCGACAAGGCCAAGGACCGCGTCATCGAGTACCTGGCGGTGCGCAAGCTGAACCCGGACGTCAAGGGGCCGATCCTCTGCTTTGTCGGCCCTCCCGGCGTGGGCAAGACGTCGATGGCCAAGTCCATCGCCAGCTCGCTCGATCGCAAGTTCGTGCGCGTGTCGCTGGGCGGCATGCGCGACGAGGCCGAGATCCGCGGGCATCGCCGGACCTACATCGGCGCGCTGCCCGGACAGGTCATCCAGGGGCTGCGCCGGGCCGAGTCGAAGAACCCGGTGTTCATCCTCGACGAGATCGACAAGCTCGGCTCGGACTTCCGTGGCGACCCCAGCTCGGCGCTGCTCGAAGTGCTCGACCCCGAGCAGAACGACACGTTCCGCGATCACTACCTCGACGTGCCGTTCGATCTGTCGGAGGTGCTCTTCATCACCACGGCCAACGTGCTCGACCCGATTCCGCCGGCGCTGCGCGACCGCATGGAGGTGCTGGAGCTGCCCGGGTACACCGAGGTGGAGAAGCTGCAGATCGCGCGCGAGCACCTGGTGACCAAGCAGGTGACCAACAACGGGCTCACGCCCGAGTCGCTGACGCTTCACCGACGACGGGTTGCGGGCCGTGATTCTCGGCTACACGCGCGAAGCGGGCGTCCGCAATCTCGAGCGCGAGATCGGATCGATCTGCCGGAAGGCCGCCCGCCGGAAGGCCGAGGGCAACGACGAGCCGCTGGTCGTCACCCGCGAGGTGGTCGTCGAGATGCTCGGCGCGCCGCGTTTCCTCGACGAGGAGATGGAGGAGCGCACCAAGAACCCCGGTGTCGCCATCGGCCTGGCGTGGACGGCGGCCGGCGGCGAGGTGCTGTTCGTCGAGTCGTCGCGCATGGCCGGCACCGGCGTGCTGACGCTGACCGGGTCGCTCGGCGACGTGATGAAGGAGTCGGCGCGCGCCGCGCTCACGTGGACGCGCGCGCACGCGCGCGAGCTGGACATCGACCCGGACTTCTACAAGACCGCCGAGGTGCACCTGCACGTGCCCTCCGGCGCCATTCCCAAGGACGGCCCCTCGGCCGGCGTGACGATGACGACGGCGCTGGTGTCCGAGCTGACGGGCCGTCCCGTGCGCGGCGACGTCGCGATGACCGGCGAGATCACGCTGTCGGGCAAGGTGCTGCCCATCGGCGGCGTCAAGGAGAAGGTGCTGGCCGCGCGCCGCGTCGGCATCCGCGAGGTGATCCTGCCGCGGCAGAACGAGAAGAACGTCAACGAGGACCTGAGCCCCGAGCTGCGGAAGGACATGACGATTCACCTCGTCTCGTCCATCGACGAGGTGCTGAAGCTGGCGCTGACCGACAACACGAACGTCGCCGACGCCGGCGGCGCCGGAGCTGCAGACGACGCACTGAGACGGGCGTAGCTGACGTACGGACCTTCAGGCCTGCCCAGGCTTCAGGAACTGAAGTCCCGCCACCGTCTTCAGATCCGCGATCTCGCCCGACGCGATCATCGCGCGGATCTCGTCCACGCTGAACGCGCCGCACCTCGATCGACTCGTCCTCGTCCTGATGCGCGGGCGGGTCGTCGGGCCCGGGCGTCCGCAGCTTCGTCGCGCGGTAGTACGTCATCGTCTCCGTGCAGAACCCGGGCGTGGGGTAGAGCGTCTGCAGGCGCTCGAGCCCGTCGGCGATGAGGCCCAGCTCCTCGTGACACTCCCGCGCGGCGGCCACGTCGCGGTCTTCGCCGACCTCGAGGCTGCCGGCGGGCAACTCCCACAGAAAACGGTCCGCGGCGTATCGGTACTGCCGCACCAGCAACACGCGCCCGTCGTCGGCAATCGGCAGCAGGACCACCGACCCGTCGTGGCGCACGATTTCGAGGTCGGCCTGCGCGGCCATGGGGAAGCTGGACGCGGTCGACGGTGACGTCGAAGATGCGGCCTTCATACACGAGGCGTGAGGATAGGGGCGTCTGCATGTCGTCTCCTCGGGCACGACGTCAGGCCGAGAGCTTGTGGCGGGTGACGAAAGGCGTCGTCGAGAGATCTCGAGGGAGGCCGCCTTCGCGAAGAGGAAGCCCTGGCCGGCGACGCACCCCAGCGCCAGCAGCGCAGCCGCCTGCGACTCCGACTCGATGCCCTCGGCGACGGTCTCGATGCCGAGCGTCTCGCCCAGGCTGACAACGGCGCGGGCGAGTTCGGGACCGTCCCCCGCGGTCACCAGCCGGAGGACGAACGAGCGATCGATCTTCAGGATGTCGATCGGGAAGCGGTGCAGATAGGCCAGCGACGAGTAGCCGGTGCCGAAGTCGTCCAGCGCCAGACGCACGCCCAGCGCCTTCAACTCGCGAAGCCGTTCGAGGTTGACTTCGGTGTTGTGCATCATCGTGCTTTCGGTCAGCTCGATGACCAGGTTGCCCGGCTCGAGCCCCGACTCCTCCAGCGCCTTCGCCACGTCGCGCACCAGGTCTCCCTGCTGCAGGTGCCGGCCGGAAATATTGAGGGCGATGTGCAGGTCGTCGCAGTCGGCCTCGTCACACCAGCGCCGCCAGTCCTCGCACGCCCGCCGCAGCACGAAGCGGCCCAGGTCGACGATGCGGCCCGATTCCTCCGCCAGGTGGATGAACTGCCTGGGCGGCAGCACGCCGCGTTCGGGATGGCGCCAGCGTGCCAGCGCCTCGACGCCGATCAGCCTCCGCGTGCGAAGCTCGACGACGGGCTGGTACTCCAGGAAGAACTCGCCGTTTGTGAGCGCGCGTCCGATGTCGGCCTCGAGGCGCAGCCGCTCGTGGAGCACCTCCTGCATGCGCGGCTCGAAGACGACGTAGCGATCCTTGCCCGCGGCCTTGGCGTTGTACATCGCGATGTCGGCGTTGCTCAGCAGCTCCTCGGCGTCGCTGTCTGGCGTCGAGAGCGCGACGCCGACGCTGATGCCCACCTGCACGCCCGATTCGCCGAGGGCGAACGACTCGCCGAGCGCTTCACCAGGGCCGCGGCCGGCCGCTCGATGTCCTCGACCGAGTCGATGCCCTCGAGGAGGACGGCGAACTCGTCGCCCGCCAGCCGGGCCACCGTGTCGGTGGTCCGCATGGTGTCGACCAGCCGCTGGGCGACGGCCTGCAGCAGCCGGTCGCCGGCGTCGTGGCCGAGCGAGTCGTTGACGTTCTTGAAGTCGTCGAGGTCCAGGAACATCACGGCGACGTGGCGCTTGGTCCGCCGCGCGAGGGCCAGCGAGTGCTGGACGCGATCGCGGAACAGGTTGCGGTTGGCGAGCCGGGTCAGCGGGTCGTGAAACGCCAGCTCGCGCAGCTGTTCTTCGAGGCCCTTGCGCTCGCTGATGTCGCGCAGGTTGAGCGCCAGGCCGCGCACCGCGGGGTCGTCGCTCAGGTTTCTGCCGACGATCTCGAGCGTGACGCGCTCGACGCCACGCTCCACGTGCAGCTCCACCGGGCCGACCGGGCCGGTGGGCGTCGCCGCGAGCTCGGTGAGGTAGTCCTTGAGCGACTCGCGGTCGCCGCCCTGCCACACGTCGAACAGGGTCTGGCCGAGCGCGTGTTCCGGTTTCAGCCCGAACGTGCGCTCGAAGGCGGGGGAGGCGAAGCGCAGCGCGCCATCGGATGCCACGATCAGGATGACGTCGGACGCGTTGGCGATGAGCGAGGCGTAGCGGGCCTCGACCATCTGCGTGGCGCGTCGCTCGCGCAGCCGCGCATCGTCGCGCAGGATGGCGCCCTGGCGGAGCATCACCAGCAGCGTGAGGACGAACACGATCATCGTCATCACCGCCACCGGGCCGCCGACCTCGGCCCGGGCGAAGTAGACGAGCACGAGAAACGCGACGATCATCGCCGCGTAGGGCAGGCCGTGCACCAGCGAGTCCGACGCCACCGAGGCCGGCCGCGCCGGCAGCGGCGCGGCCCGCAACTGCTCACGAGCCGCCGCGGCGAGCGGCAGGTAGCAGCTGACGTAGAGCACGTCCTGCAGGCCGCCCGGAAGATAGACCCCTCCGACCTTCGCCAGCGACCACAGGATGTCGCCGAGGAACATCGTCGTGAATCCGGCCAGCAGCAGCATCGGGACGCGCCGGCTGCCGGCATCGGTCAGCAGCAGCACCCCGAAGACGAGCAGCAGCACGCAGTTCAGTGCAAGGTACCCCTGGCTGAGCGCCTGCGTGAGGAAGTCGATCTCGGCCGCCGCCGCGGCCGGGCGGATGACCAGCAACCAGAAGAACGCGCCGAATCCGACGACGAAGATCGTGCTGTCGAGGACGAGCCGCTGCCAGGGCACCCGCATCGACCTGGCGCGGATCAGGAACCAGACCGCGGCGAAGACTGCCGGGTAGAAGGCGACGTAGAACACGTCGGCGATGCCCGGGAACGGATCGCGGCCGCGCAGCCAGGACGCCGTCCCGATGAGCGTGCCGACCAGATACAGGGCCAGGGCGACCGCCATGCATTGCCAGGCGGTCTTGAGCGGGCCGCGCGGAAGGTGGCGTGCTGCCGCGGCCGCGACGATGGTGGCGGCCAGGTTGGCCGGCCCGTCGGCCAGCAGGCCCAGATAGTGCTGGACCGTGGCTCCGCCAAGGCCCGTCAGCAGCCACGCCGCGGCGGCGGCCACATAGACGGCCAGAGCGATGACGAGCCGGTTCACCCGCACGAGATCGGGGCCGTTGGATGCAGGGAACACGCACTCAATTCATCGGTCATTTGGCCCTGCGTCTGCATGATGCTGGCACCGCTGGGCGCCGGATCGCCCGTTGCGCCGGCCGTGCGCACCGGCGGGGTCGGTATAATTCCCGCTGCCCCCGCGCGCGCGCATTGCGGAAAGGAACGGCCGTGTCTGAGCTGCTCGACCTCGTCCACAACATGAACCGCCTGGCGGCGCTTGCAGCGCACGGGCCTGCTCGACAGCCCGCCTGAAGAGGCCGTTCGACCGCTTCACGCGCCTGGCCGCGCGCATCTGCAAGGTGCCCATCGCGCTGATGACGCTGGTCGACCGCGACCGGCAGTTCTTCATGAGCTCGTTCGGGCTGTCCGAGCCGTGGCAGACGCTGCGCGAGACGCCGCTGACGCATTCGTTCTGCAAGCACGCCGTCGCGCGGCGCGCGCCGCTGGTGATTCCGGACACGACCAAGGACCCGGTGTTCAGGGACAACCCGGCGTCGCGGGAACTGGCGGTGGTCGCGTATGCCGGGATTCCGCTCGAAGTCGAGCGGGCAGCCGCTGGGCGCGTTCTGCGTCGTCGACCACGAGCCGCGGGCCTGGTCGGCCGAAGAGGTCCAGATGCTCAAGGACCTGGCGCGGTGCGTGACGCACGAGATCGACCTGCGGACGCGGCTGCGGGAAACCGAGGAGGCGCGTGCGGGATGCCCGGGGCTTCCAGCACTGACGGCGCCCGTTTGACCGGGCCGGGCGGCTTGGTACAATCAGTAGTTCCTCCCTCGACGTGGGCCTGTAGCGCAGTTGGGAGCGCGCCTGAATGGCATTCAGGAGGTCACCGGTTCGATCCCGGTCAGGTCCACCAAATTTTCATTCGACCCGTCAAGCGGCCGTAAGTACTCGAAGAGAGAAGACGTTACGACGGTTCGATCGAATGCTTTTCCGCTGAACGCCACGCCTTCCGGAAAAAACAGTCGTTGAAGCCGCTGCCGTTGCTCCAACGACGCCTGTATCCAGAGATCCGAGGCACGCGGTAGCACCCGCTCCGCAAAGTTCAGGATGCCCTCGACGTCGAACTCCTCGACCTTGGAACCGTGCCGGTCAATCTCGACCAGCGTCAGTTCTTCGCGAAGCCGATCGCGTTGGCGTTCGTACGTGCCGAGGTCGATCGACTCCTTGTAGATGAACGCGTCATCGAGGCGATCGAGTTTCTGCTGGATCGCTTTCGCTCGATGCTCAGCGCTCGCCACCTCGTTCTTGACCGAAGCCTTGCGGTCGTGCCAGACGCGCAGCACGGATTCCTTGAGAAGCCGCATGTAACCCGGCGTCGGTTGGAATCGCTCCAACTCGTCCACGAACAGCCCTTCGAGTCTCGCCTTCGTGATATTCACTGCCCGGCAGGGTGGGAGGCAGTGGTAGTACGCGTATCGAGCGCTGCGTCCCTTCGACCAACTCGCCGTGACACCGCGTCCGCACGCAGCACACTTGATGAACGCCCGAAGCGGGAACTCAGGCCGACGGCGCTGGTATGGGCCAGTCGTGTGCACTCGTCCTGTCAGGATCGCCTGAACTCGATAGAACACGTCGTCGGGAATCAGAGGATCGAAGTCTCCGCGCTTGCCGACGACGCCGTAGCCAGGGGCGTTCACGATGCCGACGTACAGCTTGTTCTGCAGCATGGTGGCGAACGCCTGAGAACTGACCGGCAGGCCCTTCCGCGTCTTCAGCCCTCGACGGGTCATTTCGTCCAACAGCTCTTGCTTCGTAAATCGTCCAGTGGCGAAGTCGCGGAAAATCTGCTGGACAACCGGAGCTCGCTCGGGGTCCGGTATGAGGCTCTTGCCGTACGTCCTTGGGACGTTGATGTAGCCGATGGGGGCGAGGAACGTCCATCGTCCCAACTCAAGAGCGGCCTTCATCCCCGCGCGGGTGCGATCCGACCGCACGTCGTTGTCGAACTGCGCGAAGGACGCGAGTACGCCCTCCATCAATTTGCCCGTAGATGTGTCGTCGATAGGTTCAGTCGCCGATCGCAAGGAGATGCCGAGCGATTTCAGATGTGACCGGAGCGCGAAGTGGTCGAACTTGTCCCGCGCGAAGCGCGTCAGGTTGAAGACAACGACGAAGTGGACCTTGCCCTTGTTCGTGCGGCAGAACTTCAGCAGTCGCTGCAGCTCGGTGCGGTCCGCGGTCTTGGCGCTCTCGCCCTCTTCCTTGAATCGCTCGAGGATCTCGAACCCTTCGCGTCGGCAGGTACTCTTCGCAGGCCCGGAGCTGGGTCGGCAGGCTGAGGTTGTCCGTCTGCTCCTTGGTGCTGACGCGGATGTAGATGACGGCGCCGACCATGGATCGCAGCTTAGCGCCGTCATTCGGCGTCGGCAAGGCGATCGTGCCGGGTGTCATCGGCTCAGTCTCACGGTCGGCGTGCTGCTGCTGGAAGATCTCGACCAGCAGGTGCGCCATGGCGTGCGCGTGATGACGGATCGCGTCGACGTCCTCGTCGGACAGTTCCCGAGCTTCCTCGCCCAGCAGCTCGCGGCATCGGGTGATCGGAATCAGCTCCGGAATGAGATCGGGCTCGAAGTGGTCGTCCACCAAGTCGTCCGTGTGATGCGGCAGATGTCGGCGCGAGGTCCGGACCTGTCCGGACCATCACGTAACTGCCGGTCTTCGGCTCGGTCGAGGCTCCCGTCAAGGCCGAAGCCACGCCACGGGCGTGGGCCGAGCGCCAGCGAGGCGCCTTGACGGGAACGAGAGCGAGCCCACCATCGCCAGCGTGATGGTCCGGCTCGTTCGATCGCGAGCGGTCGCGCCGCTGGGGCGCTTGCTGCAGGAAGGCTCGTGCTGATTCGCACGAGCGTGGTGGCCGCTGGGGCCGACCAGGGGAGAGACGACGGTGTGCGGAGTGAGGTCGTCGCCTGTTTACCTGAACGCTGGTTCGCGGCGAAAACTTGCACGAGGCTCGCACTCCATGCTCCCGCTTCCCGCTCAATCAGGGCCGCCGCGGGTCAGACTGCGACACCGACAGGCGGGGCGTGAGCGACCCCCGTGGCAGGGCGGGAAACCGCCCGATGCAGTTCTGAGGGGGGTCGCTCACGCCCCGATTGCTCTTTGAGTGGGCGATCTGGCGGCGGCAAAGAACGCCGCCGGCAGCGCAGTCGTCGCGACTGCAAGTTCGCCGCGATGAAGCGCTTCTGAGGATTCTTCAGCTGCTGACGCCGCGACCGAGGCGGACCAGGAAGGAAGGGAGCCGGGGAGACAATAGCCTCCCGGCCTCTTGTCCCCTCCTTTGTCTCCCCTCACTGCCGGCGAGCCCATCCGGCGGCGCGCCGATGTTCGCGGCTTCTCGGGTGCTACGATCGGCGCTCTCGATGCCGACGTTTCCGGAGTGGTGGACTTGGGATCTGTCGTTTACCGCGCATGCCGAAATGCGCATGGAACAGCGCGGCGTGACCGAGGTCGACCTACGAGCTATGCTGGAGCGAGCCACCGGCTTCGACCCCAACGTCGTGGATGGCAGATTCATGATCGACGTCCGGCACCAGCAGCGGCCCTGGCTCGTCATCGTCGAGCCCGACATGGACGCGAAGCTACTCGTCGTCGTGACCGTCTACGAGGTGTCCGAATGACCGAACGCTCTCTTCAAGTCACGTATCGCAAGGGCCGGCCATTCGCCGCGTACCTGCATCTATCACACGCCACGGGCGAGAAGAGCGCGAAGACGGTACCGTCGCCAGACGGGCCTTCTCGTGGTCGACTACAGCGGCGGCGGTCAGGCAGTCGGCGTCGAGATCACAGCCCCGGAGGCTGTTTCTCTCGAACGTCTCAATCGGCTCCTCGCGGAACTCGGTGAGACCCCCTTGGCGGAACACGAATACAAGCCAGTCCGGGCCGCATAGGCTGAGTTCAGGCCGAACCGAGTGGAGGCAGCCTTGGCCAGAAGTGCCTATAGCGCCGCACACGCCGCGGTTCGTTTCTTCGGTGACTCGCTCGATCCGCAGGCGGGCTGGATTCGGTCAGAGTGGGGAGAATCTGACAGCGGGCGCGCCGTCAAGATCTACGCGCTCACCAAGGCCGGCCGGAAGCGCCTCGCGGCAGAAGAGGCGGCCTGGCAACACGCGACGGGCATCGTCGCGCGGTTCTTCAAGATTCAGGACGAGCGATCGTGACCGCCCTGCGAATCTTTCTCGCACGCCTGCTCGGTCTCTTTGGCGGCGACGCCAGACGTGAACGGGAGCTGCGCGCCGAAATCGACGCACACATCGCCGAAGCGACGGAGGAATTCGTGCGTCAGGGCATGCCGGCTGACAAGGCGCGTCGCCTGGCGCTTCGCGCGATTCGGAGGCGTGACGCAAACCTTGGAAGCCCATCGGGATCGGCGCCGATTCACGTTCTTCTCCACGTTGCGTCAGGACCTCGCGTACGCCGTGCGGACGCTGATCCGTGCGCCCGGCTTCGCGATCGTCGCCATCCTGACGCTGGCGATTGGCATTCTTGGCAACACGACGATCTTCAGCGGCGTCAACGCTCTGCTCTTCACCCCGCTGCCGGCCGAGCGCCCGGAACAGATCGCGCAGGGTTCTGCCAGGCATCGACGGCACTCGGGATTTCGGCGGTCCCACGAAGCACCCGCTCAAGCTGTACATGGCACTGCGCGACAACAACTCCTCATTTGTCGCGCTGGCTGCCATCAGGGACGTGACCGTTCCCATCAGTGACACGGCTCAGAGCGCGCGAACGGAGCAGTACACCGGCGTGGTCCGAGGCGAAGTGGCCAGCGGCAACTACTTCGACATGCTCGGAGTTCGCCCGGCGCAGGGCCGGGTCTTTACGCCGGACGACGACAGCACGCCGAACGCGCATCCCATCGTCGTCATCAGCGACAAGGCTTGTGGACGACGCGATTCAACGCGGACCCACAGACGATCGGCCGGCTCACGTATCTGAACGGGAATCCGTTCACGATCATCGGCATCCTTCCGCCGTCGTTCACTGGCACGGTCTTCGCGAACAAGACGGATTTCTGGGCGCCGCTCATGATGGAGCGTCAGCTCGCCGAAGATCCGAAATGGTTCGCCGCGGCCGACCGCGTGCTGATGGCGTGCCTTGCGGACGCCAGGACGGGCAAGGAAGATTGCGGCCCGGGACTGCAAACGGGCGACTTCCGAGTGCTTGGCAGATTGAAGTCTGACGTCACTCCCGAAGTCGCGTCGGCGCAACTGACGGCGATTGCGGCCAGCATGCCACGAGAACATCGACCGTGGAAACCACCAAAGCTCGACGCGTCGTCGCGGAGCTGCAGGCGAGGCACCAGAACCATCTGCCGCAGGTGCGTCGAATCGCGACGCTTGCGCTCTGCGCGTCGGCGCTCGTCTGGCTCATCGCTTGCGGCAACGTCGCCAATCTGTTTCTGGCGAGGGCGACCGTGAGGCGCCGCGAGATCGCCATCCGCCTTGCCATGGGCGCAGGGCGCTGGCGGGTCGTGCGCCAACTGCTGACGGAAAGCACGCTGCTGGCACTCACGGCTGGAACAGTCGCGGTACTGCTCACATTCTGGACGGCCCGGTTGCTCGCCGCGGCGATCCCCGCGAACGTGCAGCTCCCGATCACTCTGGACTTCACGCCTGATCTTCGGCTGCTCGGCTGGGCGCTCGCGCTGTCGTTCGCGACGGGCCTTGCCTTTGGATGCGCACCTGCCTGGCAGGCAGTCCGAACCAGTCTCATCCCCTCGCTCAAGCCCGGAGAGAGTGGCAGCAGTCATGGCGCGCGCCGGTTGACGCTGCGCAACGCCCTGGTCGTCGCGCAACTTGCCCTCTCCGTGGTCGTGCTCGTCGCCGGTGGCCTGTTCGTGCGGAGCCTCGTGAACGCGCGCGACGCCTTCAGTCCGGGTTTCGATGCCGACCGGATGCTGTCGATGCGTCTGGATCCTGGCACGCTCGGATACAAGGCGCCGCGCATCGAGGCGGTCTATCGCGACGTCCTCAGACTCTTGAAGGAAGTGCCGCGGATCGAATCCGCTTCGCTTGTGAGCTCGCCGCCGTTTGGAAGCTACGGCAGTGCCGAGGCACAGGTGGTGCCGGATGGCACTCCAGCCGGCACGGCCGGCCAGGAAGCTGGGGCGGCCTTCACCAACGCCGGCCCACGATACTTCCAGACGATGGGCATTCCCATCGCCGCCGGTCGCGACTTCGACGAGCGCGACACGGCCAAATCCACCCAAGTGGCGATCCTCAGCGAGGCTGTAGCGCGGCGGCTCTTCGGCTCGGCCCAGGCCGCAGTCGGCAAGCGTGTCAATGCCAACGAGGACGGGACGAACACGCGGCTCGAAGTCGTGGGCGTGGTCAGCGACAAGAGCCGTGGTGGTGGACCAGGAGAGGACGAACAGAGTCCTGTATGTCCCATCGCTGCAGCGGGAGCCTGGTAAGAAAATGACGCTCGTCGTCAGGGCCTCGTCGCCGAGCGATCTGCGTTTCACTCCGCGATGCCGTGCGACGCACGTTACAGAAAATCGATCCGGTTCTGCCCATCAGTGAGGTCAGGACGGGCGAGGATCACGCCGATCCGCAGCTTGGCGCGGTGCGACTGACGGCGGAAGTCTCGATGCTGCTTGGACTCGTCGCGCTGACGCTCGCGAGCCTCGGGCTCTACGGCGTCATTTCGTACGCCGTGAGCATGCGCACGCGGGAGATCGGCATCCGCATGGCCCTTGGCGCGCATTCAACGAGCGTGCGCGCGCTGATCATCAGGCAGGGCATGCTGCTGACCGCGGTCGGCCTGGCTGTCGGACTCGCCGCCTCGCTGCTGGCGACGCCCATTCTCCAGTCCCAGCTCATCAACCTGCCGGCGAACGATCCCGTCACATTTGCCGGCGTCGCGGTTCTGCTCATCGCGATCGCGCTCGTGGCCTGCTATGTGCCCGCGCGACGCGCGACGCGAATCGATCCGATTGCCACCCTTCGCGCCGAGTAGATCGCTGGTGCCGAGCCATCGGCCTTTGAGGGCGCCTCCTCCCTTCAAGGCCAGATCCGTTTCGAGTTGTCCGAACCATGTCTACAGATTTCAGACAGGGGCGTGCCGAGCGCTAGCAAAATCGCCTTACGTGGCTCTCTGGAATTCCTCGATCTGCCGCATCCAGCTGGTCAATGGGTT
>CAWFRL010000016.1:0-71753 GCA_963818215.1 Vicinamibacteria bacterium
GATTCCCCCGGCTGACCGGCACGCGCACCTTGCCGTCCGCACCCGCAGGCGATGTCGCGGCGGTCGTCGAGTAGAGACGGCGCAGGGTGTCAATCTGGAGTCGCAGGCTCGGATTCGTCCCGAAAGCGCGGACGGTCGACCCTGACGTGTCGATCACCACGCAGTCGTCGCTCAGGACCTGGTGGCCCTGGCCCTGCAGGACGGCAGACCAGGTCGACTTGCCTCGCCCGCTCTCGCCGACCAGGAGGGCGGCCCCGCCGCAGGCTTCGACGGCGGCCGCGTGGAGCGCGAACGCTCCCTGGTGGGCGATGACGCGCGGCAGCACCTGATCGACGAGCAGATGCTCGAGGGTCTCGACGGCCACCGCCGGCAGCGGCGCGATCACGATGCGTTCGAGCGACGTGTCGACTGCGAACTCCGCCACGCCGGGCGCGTGAAGGCACCAGCCGTCGCGTTGCCGTGCGAGCGACAACGTGGTGGCGCCCGAAACCGCGCGCCAGTGATGTGTCCAGGCCCGCTCGTCAGTAGCTGGTCGGGAGGTGGAGGACGCGGCCACCGATACGTGTATGGCGCCGCCTGAGAAGCCCCAGCTGGCTTTCTCCAGCGCCGCAAGCGCGATCGACGAGCGGATGCGACGGCCGCCGAAACGGTCCGATGGCATGGTGAGTCTTCCCTTCGAGTGATGCCTGGCCTAAAGCCGTTCCGGTTCTCTCCGCGCAGGGATTACGGCATCTTAGCATGGCCGACAGGATTCTGCCAGAAACGCCGCGTACCGGAAGCCGTCAAGTCAGCGACGAGTCCATGAGATATCAACTTCGGTGAAGTGTACGGTTGCCGGGTCGTGGTTGGACGCTTCTTGTCCTCGCTGTGTGTCTTTCGTCATCGCTCCTCCTTGCACACTTGAATGTTTCCGCCGGGGTCCTTTCGTAACGCCCGCCGTATAGCCGTGCCCGCTCTCGCCGAAGCCATAACCTCAAGTGGGCCGCCGACTGAAGCGCGCAGAACGCCCTCGGATCGCGCCGGGCTCGCCACGCCGCCCCCGCTGTTTCGAGCTTGGACGGATCCACATAGCCCTGCAACCCCTCGGCCGCACCGCGACTAAGGTCTTCACAGGCGGGGCCCGCGATGACCGTGTTGAAGCGATGGCCGAGATGCACAGTCCTCGGACGCCACGCGACATCCGCCGGCATCAGCTTCTCCATCGCCTGCCGGAGCGCCCATTTCTCGTATCCCACTCGTTGGCGCAATCCGAGAGGCAGCCACGCGTGCAACTCGACGAGCTCACGATCCAGAAACGGATGACGTGGCTCGACGGCATGAAAGGCGGCGGTGCGTCCGTAGCGCTCGACAGCCGCTGTGATATACGCCGCCGTCATGCACGTCAGCGACCGCCCGACGGGTCGCCCATCATCGTACGCCTCATGTCGTCGCGATAGGCCATGTAGCGATCCCAGAGCCCGACCTGGCGCGCGAAGTCCGGGGCGATGAGAGAGCCTGCCAGCAACTCTCGCTCGTAGAACGAGCGCTCGGCCCATCGGCTGCGCATACTGTGATAGGAACCTGGCGCCCACGTTCCCGCCACTGTCGCCAGCGCGCGAAGCCTCGGCCACAATCGTGTCTGCCAGCGGTGCGTGTCCACCGCGGCCGAATACGCACCCAGCCATTGTCCGCGTCGAGCCAACTGATGGACGAGACCGTGCGAGGGAAACAGGTTGTCGGCCGGCATACCGTCCATCAGGGCCCGGACCGGGGCACGGGATGCCGCCCAGTACATGCCGTCCACCAGCGTCATGGTGCCGTCGAACGGCTCGGCCCGGTTCACGAGATGCGGGCGTAGTTCGGCCGCCGTGGCGTCGAGATCCTGCAGATCGAGAGTCGTCGGCGTTGCACGCACATGGCGCACCATCGAGTGCACCGCCCGAGTCTCGGGACAGGCGCCAGCGGAGTCGATGCCGGAAAATGTGTGGATGGCAGGCGCATTCCGCTCGCGAGCGACCACGTGTGCGCTGGCAACCACCGCTGACGAGTCGAGGCCGCCGCTCAACATCGAACCCACCGGTGTCGATGCGCGCAGCCGGCGCCGCACGGCTTGAACCACCTGCTCGCGCACTGCGTCAATCCACTCGTCCTCGGCTCCTGGAAGCCCTCGTGGAACGTGCATCAGCGGGTGCCAGGTACTCACGCAGCCGCAGACCCTTTCGATCGACGATCAGCGTGTGGGCCGGTGGCAGACGAGTCACCGCTGCGTAGAACGTGCTGGTCCTGTCGATGCCTTCCAGTTCGCCTACGAGGGCGTCGGCGATTCTGCCGTGATTCAGATCTGCCGGAACCTCTGCGTGCGACAGCAACGCGTCGGCCTCGGACGCGAGCGCGAAGAGCCTGTGGGGGGCATGGTGATAGTAGAACGGGCGAATACCCATGACGTCGCGAGCGCAGAGCACGCGGGACTCTCGAGGGTCGAAGATGGCAAAGGCGAAGTCCCCGAGAAGCCGTTCGGCGCAGCCTTCACCCCACCGTTGATACGCGGCGTGCAGAAGCTCGCCATCGCCGACCTCGTCTGCCTCGGCCGCGCGGAGGTTGAGCGTGCGCATCAGCTCCGGCCGGTTGTCCAGCCGGCTGTCGGATACCACGACGCAGGCGGTTTCCGGGTGCCGCCAGGGTTGCCGTTCAGCCGTGGCCTCCGGCGTCGTTGCCAGCAGCGCGTGACCGAGCGCGACGGGCCCGTCCCGCCAGACGCGGCGGCCGTCGGGCCCGCGTCGCGCCATCGTGGCGGCCATCGCTTCGATGGCGCCCGGCGAGATGAACGCATCATCCAACCGCAGCAGCCCGGCAATCCCGCTCACGCCGTCTCCGTCGCGACAGCAATCAGACCCTTTTCGGAGAGCTCGTCGAGGAGCGCGAGCAAGTCCCTCTCCATTTGCGAGGGCTCCACATCGTACTCTCCGCAGATCACCTCGACGATGCGCGGGAGCGGGACGTCCTCCCGCAGCAGCGCCCATATTCGCGTGCCGACGGTGTCGAGGCCAAAGTAGCGCTGGCTGGCGAGATCGAGCAGGACAGACTCGCCGCCAAGCTCTTGACACAGCACGTCGTCCAGCACCTGGATGCGGTTTGACAGGGTCATCGTCGCTCCATTCTTGGGAGTGTCGTTCTCCGGGCGCTGGGTTTGGCTGGCGCCGGCTGCCGGGCAATCACCGTGCCCCGCGAGGATTCTCCACGCGCCCCTTGTGGCGCGGTGAAAATAGAGCGCCGGCAGCACCGCAGATACCCACCACGCGTCGGTGAGCGCGTAGCTATGCCGCATGTAGCCGGCGCCGGGCAGCATCATCTCGCGCAGCAGCCCGAGCCGGCTGCCCCAGCTGTCCAAGTCACGAAAGTTCATGATCTGCTCACGAAGCCAGGGCAGCGCTGTATCGCAGTACGCGTCGCTTGGTTCGGCACGCGCCGACTCCATGCAGTCGAGTGCCGCCTGCGGTACCGGTGTCGCGAAGGTCGCGTTCGCACGGCGCAACGCGTGGGCACAGACACCGGCCACTCGCTTCTCCACCGCCAGCCTCGCGAACGAGAGCAGGGAGACCTCGGAAAGCCGTGTGGCGAGGAGATGAACATCCATCGCCCAGATGAGCCGGTCGTCATTGCGGTGGTGCATTGCCGGGTGAGCACACGCCAGCAGGAGCGCGTGCAGCGTACTGACCGTACGTGCGCTCGGCCCGAGCCCGGGAACCGCCTCGCTCGATGCTCGGAGCTCGTCGTAGGTGAGCATCCGGGCGAACACCGATCGCGAACTCACGCGCCAGTGGAGATCGATCACATGGACGACGCCACGGGAATCGGTTCGCCACATTGCGATCTGACCCATGAACTCGCCGCCGGCAGACGGTGGGCTCTCGTATCCGAGACCTGTCAGGATGCGACGCGCCTGCGGAACCTCTTCCGGGCGGACGAGAAGGTCCGTGTCCCCGCGTGGCCGCAGCGACGGGTCGTCGTAGACCGTGTATGCGAGCGGCGCTCCTTTGATCAGGAGTGGAACGATACCCTGGTCCGCCAGTGACCTCAGGACCCGCGCGATCTCATTGCGGCACGTCCACTCCCGCACGGTCCGCATGCGGGCCCTGAGCGCCAGTTCACGGATGAGATCGCTAGGCCAGTCGAGCTGGTCTCGTCGCCGCTGGACCTGCTGGTACACGACACCTGTCACACCGTGGCTTTCGCAGGCCTGCAGCCACGATTCGACCGTCACGCTCCCGGCCTCCCACGATGGAGGCTCGCCAACGGCGCATCGAGCCAGATGCGCACGCACTTCGTCGAGACAGACGCCGACACGCGGCGCTGTCGTCATCATTGCCACGCCGTCATCCATGCGGTCGCGCGTAAGAAGCTTCGTGGGCGTCAACATTGGCGCGGTGATCGGAATGGCGGCGATCCGCTTTCTACGACGCCTTGACGTAGTACTGCGCGTATTCGCGGCGATAGTACTGCGAGTAGTAGTACGCATTCCGCTGCAGGTCCACCTTGTTCAACACCCCGCCCGCGAACTTCGCGTGGACGTGCTCCAGTTGATCCAGCGCCCGCTTCGCCGCGTGTCGGCTCGTCATCTCTGCCCCGACCACGAACACGACCCCGGTCGCCAGGTGCGCCACCAGCGTCGCGTCGGCCACCGCCATCACCGGTGGCGTGTCGACGATGATCCAGTCGAAATGCGCCTTGAGGGTGGTCATGAGCTCGCGGAAACGTGGAGCGCCCAGCAGTTCAGTCGGGTTCGGCGGGATTCGGCCCGCGGCGAGCACAGACAGCCCGGGCACCGTCGACTCCTGCACGGCGGCAGTCATCGTGGCGTCGCCCACCAGCACGTTCGAGAGGCCGGGCTCCTGGCTGACGGCGAAGATGTCGTGCGCCTTCGGCTTGCGCAGGTCGGCGTCGATCAGCAGCGTCCGGTGGCCCGCCTGGGCGAGCGAGATGGCGAGGTTGCTGGACACCAGGCTCTTGCCCTCGTGCGGGGCGGTGCTCGTGACGACCAGCGCACGGCCGCCTTCCTCGGCCGAGGAGAAGAGCACGTTGGTCCGGAAGGTCCTGAACGCCTCGCTGAAGTTCGCCGGGACGCCACCGCTCAGCAGCGGATAGCGGTCCCCCGTCTGCTGCAGCACGGGCAGCATCCCGAGGTGCGTGAGGCCGAGGTGCGCGCGAAACTCATCGGGAGACTTGATGCGGCTGTCCATGTACTCGAAGAGCGTGACCACCAGGCAGGCGCAGAACGCGCCGAGGAACAGCGCGAGCAGCTCGTTCCGGGCTCGGTTCGGGCTGACCGGGGCCCGGGGCTTCTCCGCCGGATCGACGACGCGGATATTGCTGGTCCTGAGCTCGCCGGTGACGCCGGTTTCCTTGGTGCGCTGCAGCAGGTTGTTGTACAGCTGCGTGCCCGATTCGACGTCGCGCTCCAGGACGCTGGAGGCGATCGACTTGCGGTTCATCGCCAGCGCTTCCGCCTTCTGCTGGTTGAGCGCCACGACCAGGCTGTTCTCGTGCGCCAGTGCCGCCTGATACTCGCTGCGCACGGACTGCACGATCTTGTCGATCTCGCTGCTCAGCTTCGCTTCGGCCATCCGGATGGCGGACGCCAGCTTGACCATCTCCGGGTGCTTCTTGCCGAGGCGTCCCGATGACTGCTCGGCCTGCTGCTGCAGCGCGGCCAGCTCGCCCTTCAGCTGCTGGATGAACGGGTTGGTCAGGACCTGCGGCGCCGTGTCGAGCCTGGCCCGATCCGACGCCAACGCCTGGATCTGGCGGTGCATCGCCTCCTTGGTCAGCCGGTCGGTTTTCGCGCGCGTGACCGCCGCGTTCAGATCGGCGAGCTTCTGCACGGTGATGTTGTCGCCGGCCGCGGCCGCGATGGTCTCGTTCTGCTCGCGGTAGCGCTGCAGCTTGGCTTCGGCGGCTTCGACTTCCTTGCGCTGCTCGGCGAGCCTCGCGCCGAGCCAGTCGTTGGCCTCCTTCGACGCCATGAAACGGAACTCCAGGTTCTGCTCGATGTAGTTCCTGGCCAGCGCGTTGACGATGCTTGTCGCCAGCGCCGGATCCGGATGCCGGTACTTGACGTCCACCAGCCGGCTGTTGCGGATGGGCGAGACCGTCAGTTGCGACGCGAAGGCATCGATGGCGCTCGACTGGGCGTCGGTCTCGTCAACCCGCGGCGCGTCCCTTTCCTTCGTCAGGCCCGTCTTCCCTTGAACAGGGCCAGGGCCGAGTAACGAACTCTTCAGGGACACCCCCTCCTCGCTCGGCCCGCCGAACGGCGGGGTGTTCCACAGGCGGAGCCCGTCGAGCGTGCGACGCGCCAGCGCCCGGCTCTGCAGCACGTTGTACTGGGTCTGGTAGTAGTCCCATGCCTTGATCTGATCGTCATCGACCACCTGCTTGAAGTCGACGACGTGCTGCTGCTCGGCCTCGAGGAGCAGCCTGGTCCTGGCTTCGTAGATGGGCGTCGCCGTGAAGGTGTAGACGGTGATGCTGCCGGCGACGAGCGCGAATGCGGTGAACGCCGTCCAGCGCCGCTTGTAGAACACCCTGACGTAGTCCATCGCGTGAATCTCTGGACGCTCGTACCGCTGAGAATCGCCGTCACCGGCCGTGGGCGACGGGCGGGACTCCGGGGACGACTGAAACGCCGGGTGTTCGGGCATGGCGGGTCTTTCTGTGGACGGTCAGATTTCGGCTGTCTGCCTAGAAGTACTTGCGCGGGATCATGATGGTGTCGCCTGGCTTGACCGGATCGCCCAGGCTGGCTTTCAGCTCGCTCTTGACGCCCTTGACCAGCCGCACGATCTTGATGCGGTTCATCGCGCCGTCCTCGCTGACCCCGCCGGCAAGCGAGAGCGCCTGCAGCACCGTCGTGTCGTTCTGGATGATGTAGACCCCGGGAGACTTGACCTCGCCGAATACGTAGACGCTTTCGGCGCGCGGCACGAAGACCGTGTCGCCATCCCGCAGCTCGATGTTCTGATCGCGACGGCCGCTCTCGAGATCGCGAATCCTGGCGCGGAGGATGTCCTCCTCGCTCCCGGCGGTTGGGAGCATCGGCCCGTTCCTGCCCTGCGCGGAACGGACGACGGCGATCTCGCCCGAGGCCGAGGGCAGCGTGGACCCTGCCCGTGCGAGCGCCTCGATCAGGGTCATGCCGCCGGTGAGCGACACCGGTCCCGGATTGCGCACCTCGCCCATGACGAACACGCGCCGGCTGCGGTACTGTTCGACCGCCACGGTGACCTGCGGATCCGTGAAGTAGCCGTCGGCCAGCTGCTTCTTCAGCTCGCTCTCGACCTTGCGCAGCGTCAGGCCGCCGGCCGTGACCCGGCCGATGAGCGGAAAGGTGAACGTGCCGTCGGCCTCGACGGTGTACTTGCCGCCGAGATCCGGCTGGTCGAACACCTGCACCGCGAGCACATCCTGCGGACCGACGACGTAGTCCGCGGGGGGTGACTGCGCCAGCCACGGCGGTAGACCAGGTCGCCAGGATGCAGGCCAGCGCCTGCGCGGGAAGAGTGGTGCGGAGCGTGCTCGAGGTGTGCTTCTTCACGGCTAGAACTCGTGATTCATCGTCAGGCCGACGCGGAGGCCCGTGTAGTTGCGGAAGTCGAGGCGGGTCGAATCGCGCGTCCAGTAGGACAGACCCACGCCGGCGCGGGTCTGCGGCTTCAGCCGGTAGCCGACGTTGACGCCGTAGTTGTCGGTCGTGTCCACGCGATCGGCAGCAGGTCCCGCCAGGATCGGGCCGGTGAGGAGCGGCTGATAGTCGTAGCGATGACGCGCGACGTTGCCACGCACGTCGGCGCGAGCGCCGATGGCGCGGCGGACGAACACGCCGACGCTGTTGTCGATGAAATACGGCGTCAGCGCTTCATACGCGAACTGGTAGTCCCGGTCGTAGGTGACGCCGAACACGGTTGCGCCGAGCAGCGTGTAGGAAAGCGCGAGCTGCGAGACCAGGCCGTCCTGGGAAGGCAGAGCCGCCGCCTTCGGGGTGAAACGGCGGTAGCCGACCCAGGCGCTTCCGTTGAGCAGCGCCTTCGGCCGGAACTCGACGCCGGGCATCACGCGAAAACTGTCCGTGTCGCGGATCGGCGACAACGGGAACCGATCGGTCTGGTTCTCGTAGCGGAGGCCGATGGTGGTCAGCCCGTTGCGCCGGTGCCGGGCCGTCACGCTGTAGACCTCGGTGTCGCGGTCGAGCGTCTCCTTCAGACGCTGACCGTTGAAGTAGTCGTCGCCGTCGAACCGGATCCGGCCATTCCTGGCCGCGACCTCGACCGTAAGACTGGTGGTCGCGCGAAATGCCACTCCGCCCGTCAGGTCGTTCTGGAGGTGCCGCGCGCGCAAATCAATCGCGTAGTTGAGGCGCTCCCGGGTATTCAGATAGGACTCCTCCACGAAGAACGTCAGGCGGCTGGCGTAGAGCTCGGCACGGACGACGGCCTGGGGATCGACGGATCGCTCGCTGGCGTACTGCGCGTAATAGACGAGGTCGGTGCCGAGCACGGACTTCACCAGCGCGCGGTTGCCGAAGGGGATCGCAACTGCCGCCTGCGGCGCGACGGTCATCGTGAAGTCTGCGTTGGTGTCGCCGGCCTGGTTGAACACATTCGTGTCCACGCCCAGTTCCTTCAGCAGGATCGCCGGCTCCACGTAGAAGGGACCGGCCTGCAGGCGATAGTCTTCGCGGATGTCATCGATGGACTGCTGAGACCCCGCCGCGGCGGGCACCGGGATGGGCGGCTGCGCGGCGACAGCAGACGCGGCAGCAACCAGGATGACGACGATCCTGAGCGCAGCGGTAAACACGGTGTAAACAACCGAGCGGGTCACGACGACTCGAACGCGCTGACGCCCTCTCAGTTACAGGCCTGGGTTCCGCCGGCGGATACCGCGAACCGGCCTCGAACTGCTCAGCGCTGCGTCACTCGCCTGCGATCACTGATTCCGTCGCTGGCCCCGCCCAACAACCGCGAGGAGCAACACGACAGCGGCGCGATACCTGAAGTACAGGGGCGACGCGAGGAAACATCGTCAACAACTGGGGGGCGTTGGCACGGTGAGCAGAAAGGGTGCCACGGCACGCGCGCAGAACGGCGTGAAGATCGCAGACGAGCGGCAAGTCATCTGATCTGACTCCGAGATACCGGAGGCGCAAGCCGCCAGATCGGAGGCGCAGGCAGCCACCTCAGGTGGTGCGGTGCGGGCGGTGGGTTCACGTGAGGCGCTGGGGCGTCGAACGCGCCTTCAGCTCCTTCAGCAGGGCGGCGGCACTGGCGGGCTTGCTCGTGTCGTCGAACGTGACGGTCCGCTCGAGGGCCCCGTCCTCGATGACGATCTGGTCCTGCCGTGCATCACGGGCTGGCGAAGACCCGCCGCCGGGCCAATCGAGCAGACCGCTCTCGCGGACCGACGCCTCGAGACGCCGCCTCTCCTCGTCGGGCAACTCGCGCGTATCGATTGAGACCCCGCGGACGAGTCCCGCGTACCCGCCGCTTTGCACGAAAGTCAGCTTCACGCCGGGCTGAAGCTCCCAAGCCGCGCGTCGATGCCAACCGCCTGCCACCCGTCCAGCACGGCCTGCTGCTCCACACTGCCGGCGCCGAACAGCGTTCCGGCCGACTGGAACGTCCTCTCGGCCGCTTCCTGGAACTCGCTGAACTGAGTGAGGCTCTTCAGCGTCTCGTACCAGATCTTCGCGCCCTTGGTCAGGCCCGAGGGCCCCAGGGCTGTCACGGCCCGATAGAACGCGTGGTTGGGTATCCCCGAGTTGATGTGAACGCCGCCGAAGTCGCGCGGGCCGGTGTATTTCTCGCTGTAATGCTTGACCTGCGGGTCGGTCCCGAGCGCCGGATGGTTCTCGTACGCCTTGTCCTCGGTGAACGTCCGAATCCCTCGCACGCCGGTAGCGGGCTTGAAGACTTCCCCGCCGATCCACCAGTTCCGAGGGTCCGCAGGATCCTGTCCCCTCGCAGAGAGCCGGACGAGCACCCCGAACACGTCAGCGAAATGCTCGTTCAGCGCGCCAGGCTCGAGCCGGTATTCCAGATTGGCCGTGAACTGCACCACCCCGTGCGTCAACTCGTGGGCGACCACGTCGAGCGATGCGGTGAAGCGCTCGAAGAGCACGCCGTCGCCGTCGCCATACGACATCTGCTCGCCGTCCCAGAACGCGTTGTCCACCTCTTCGCCGAAGTGCACGCTCGAGATGAGGATCATTCCCCTGCCATCGAGGGAGTTCCGGTTCAACTCGGTCTGGTAGTAGTTGTAGGTGACGCCAGCGAAGTCGAAGGCTTCGTCGACAGCGGCGTCGCCGGTCGTCGCCGTGTCGGCCTCGCTGCGGGCCAGGGCGCCCGGCAGCGGCTGCTCGGCCGAGTTCATGTCGTGTACGCGCCGTTCGAGCCCCGCCGTCAGTGACGGGATCCGGGCCATACCGGGCATCCTGGAGAACATCAGGCGGCGCTCACGCGCGGCCGCGGCCGCCTGCGCGGTGCGATGCGCCACACGCCGATAGACCGGGTTGTCGGATTCGGCCAGACAATCGATGACGTGAGGGGGCAGGAAACAGGAGACAGGACAGCAACAGCGGGTCATAGTCCCTCCTTGGCCAATACACGCAGGCTCACGCCTTCAACCGCGACTGACGTTCGAGAAGCTCGGCCATTTCGGTGCCGCAGAAAAAACATGGACCGGCCGACGTTGTTACCAGGATTCGACGGCCAGAAAATAGTCCTTTCGGGGTGGGTGCACAAGTAATAACGTCGTCGAACTGACGACCGGACCGATCGACACGCCTTCAACAGCAGACAGGAACGTTCATGGCTCTCGTCGCCGGGCACGTGTTCTTCGACATCGGCGGAACGCTGGGCGATCCGCGCCTCTCGCCCCCGCCCCTGCATCGCCTCGAGAAGCTGGATGTCTATCCGGAAGTTCCGGCCGCGCTCGAGGAGCTTCGACAGCAGGGCGCACGGCTGGGGATCATCTCGAACATCGGGGAGGTCACGCCCGAGCAGGTCGCAGCGGTCCACGCCGCGCTTCGCGACGCTGAGATCGACCATTTTTTTGCTCCGGACCTGCTGGTGTTCGGCCGCAAGGACAATCCGGAGATCTTCAGCAACGCGGCGGGACTGGCAGGCGTCGAGCCAGGCCGGTGCGTCTTCGTGGGCGAAGACGCAGCCGAGCGCCAGTTCGCGGCCGCAGCCGGCATGCGCGTAGCGCCGCACCCGTCGCTGGCGATCACGGTCGCCCGGGGCGAGCGACTCCGGTACCTGCGGATCGACGCGCCCCAGCCAGTTGCCTCTGCCGAATGGCGGCGTTCGCTCCTCCGGGCAGGAGTGGTCCCTCTTCACGTCACCGGGTCCGGTGGCTCGGTGGTCTATGCCATCGCCGGGCCATCGGCCGTGTCCCGCACCATGAACATGCGGTTCATCGTGCAGCCGCTCGGACGAGACGACGACCCGGCGGTGACCGACCTCTACCTGCTGCGGGACAATCTGGCCGCCCGGACCGGTTTTCTGGAGGGCGACGGACAGGCGAGCGTACTTCTCTCCGATCCGGAGAAGTCCGATTGGCTCCTCGCGTCGTCGATGGAGGGCCTGTACATCGCGTTGCCTGGCAACCAATCCATCGATGCGCTGCATCTGCCGGTCGGCATGCACGGCCACAACCTGAAGTTGCCGCCCGACGTGACGCTGCTCCAGCCGTTTGGCTCGGGGCCGAACATGCGGGCGGCCGCCTTCATTCAGCCGTCTTTCGCGGAGCGCGACCCGACGGCCGAGGAGTTGTCGAGCCTCGCCGGGATCACCGCTGAAGGTATTGGCGAGCTCGTCGATCGATTCGCGGGCGCCGTTCCGCTCGACGGCGCGCCGGGCTCCACGGTGAGGACGCGCCACAGCGCCAGCGACGACAACGGGTTGGTGGTCGAAGCCATCGCACGTGAGCTCGAGGCCATCGGTCAGGGCGCGTTCGACGTGCGCCTGCATGCCTTCTCGTTCGGGGGCCGGACGCTGCACAACGTCGAGGCCGAGTGGCGCGGGTCGAGCGAGGGCCTGGTGATCGTCTCCGCCCATCTCGACTCGACGGCGGCCGCAAGCCACGGCGCGGGCTCAACGCCTTACAGGCCTGCGGCCGATCCCGCGCCCGGCGCCGACGACGACGCCAGCGGCGTGGCCGCGGTGCTGGCGATCGCGCGGGCGCTTCGCGGGATGCCTGTGAACCAGCCGCGGCACACACTTCGCTTTGTCCTGTTCAACGCCGAAGAGCAGGGGCTCGTCGGCAGCACCGCCTACGCGCGCGCGCAGTCGAACGCGGCGGCGCCGATTGTCGCCGTCTATCAGCTCGACATGGTCGGGACCAACAACGTGCCGCCGGCGCTCTTCGAGATCCACGCGGGATATTCGCCGTCGCCGGACGTCGAGGCGCAATCGCTGGTTCTCGCCAGACGGCTCGAACGGCTGGTGCCGCTGGTGTCAAGCTCCCTCCACAGCCCCGAGGTCTCGCAGACGCGAGGCCCCGGACCGGACCAGCACGACGGCGCCGAGGGCCGCAGCGATCACGCGGCATTCCACGCGCGCGGCTACGCCGCCTGCTGCGTCTCGGAAGACCTGTTCATGAACGATCCGGGAATGCCCGCCGCCGAAGGTAACGAGCACTACCACAAGGAATCGGACACACGGATCAACACGCAGTACGCCGCTGACATCGCGCGTGTCGTGGCGGCCGCCGCGTGGCTGACGGCACACCCGTAGAGCGTATCGGCCGGCAGCCGTCGAGCTGGCGGCCATGGGCCTGTCCGAAACGCTGACGCCCAGGGCCACTTCGGGGAGTGACGCTGTTCTACAATGGTCCCCGGTCCGGACCGCAGGCGCTTCGGCAGCTACGACAATACTGGCGCATCCATGACGGAAACCCGCGACATACAATCCGTCGTCGACGCGGCGGAACAAGCCGCGGCCGCCGGCGACTACAGCTCAGCCGAACAGCTGCTGACCGAGGTCGCCGTGCTGCAGGGGGCCAGTCTCGGCCCGCTTCATCCGGATCTCGCCAACACCCTGAACAACCTCGGCGTCGTGTGCGAGATTCTGGAGAAGCCGGCACGCGCGGAGCGGCACTTTCGACGGGCCTGCGAGATCGCGAAGGCGTCGCTCGAACCCAATCATCCGTTTGTCGCGACCAGCCGGAAGAACCTCGAAGACTTCTGCAACACGCGGGGAATACCCGTCGACGCGCCACCTTCCGAACCTGAGGTGTCAGCCGAGATCGAGATGCCGGCGTCCTTGCGCCCGCTGCCGAGCGAGCCCGAGCCTGAGCTGCCGATCCCATCGCCGCTGCCAGCGCCCTACGACGACGTGCCGGCAATCGACGCGGTTGACCTTCCGCTCGAGACCCCGTCGTACAAGGAAGCGACGCCGTCGTACCAGGAACTGCGGCCGGCAGCGTCCGGACGCTGGTCGTGGCCAGTTGCCATCGCCGCGCTCGATCGCTGGCGCACTCGTCGTGACGCTCATCGCGACCGCGCCATGGCGCGGCGAGCCGGTCCCCGCGGACGCGCCGAAGCAGGTCGCGGCCGAACCGCCGAAGCCCGTCGCCGAACCGGCGAGTCCTGTTTCCGAACCGCCGCGGCCCGTTGCCGCAGCGCCCAAGGCAGACGACCCCGCTCCGACACCGCCTGCTCCGCCACCGCCCGCGCCAACGATCGCGCCGGCGCCTCCCGTGCCGCCACCAGACGCGCCTCCGCCCACACGTGCAGCGAAGAGCCCGCCGGCCAGAACTGCGCCGTCGGCGCCGCCGACTCTCGTCGCGGCGCAGCTCTGCCAGAGGCTTTCTACCGGCGGAAACTGGAACTGCGTGCCACCAGGCGATCCGGTCAGTCCGGGTCCCCTGTTCTTCTACTCGCGAGTGAAGTCCGCCACCGACACGACGGTCCACCATCGGTGGTATCGCGGGGACCGCTTGCGGCAGGCGGTGGAGCTGCGGATTCGCGCCAACCCCGGCGACGGGTACCGCACCTACAGCCGCAACACCGTCGACGGCCAGGGTTCATCCGACTGGAGAGTCGAGCTCCGGACGAGCGAAGGCGTCCTGCTGCACGAGGAACGCTTCGTCGTCCGGTGATCGCTGATGGAGACGCGCAAGCGTCAGGCTTCAGGCTTCAGGCCTCAGGCCTCGGGCCTCGGGCCTCAGGCCTCGGGCCTCGGGCCTCAGGCCTCGGGCCTCGGGACCTAGAGCGGTTTTCACCGGCGTGTAGCGCAAATCTTTAGGTTTGCCCGTGTGGCAGGCCTGAAGGCCTGCGCTACAGAATCAAAAACCGCTCTAGCGCATGAGCGCAATGTAGCGCAAACCTTTAGGTTTGCCCGTGTGGCAGGCCTGAAGGCCTGCGCTACAGAATCGAAAACCGCTCTAGCGCATGAGCGCAGTGTAGCGCAAACCTTTAGGTTTGCCCGTGTGGCAGGCCTGAAGGCCTGCGCTACAGAATCAAAAACCGCTCTAGCGCATTAGCGCGCCGCGAGTGAACTCGCAAGCGGGAAAGCCCTGCGCGGCGGTGGCCGTGAGCAAATCGCGCGCGGCCCGCGCGATGGCGCCAAACGATGGCTCGCTCTCCCGCTCGGACAGGCTCGCGGCCACGTCGCCAAACAACGTGAGCGAGGACGCCAGCTTCTGCGCGTCGATGGCCGAGCCCATCAGGTCCTTCAGCCCGACGCCTCGCGCCAGTTGATCCTCGATGGCCGAGATGACCTCGAGGTAGCGCTCGGACAGCGCGGGGTCGCGGAGGTACTCCTCGGCTTCGGCGCGATCGGCGATGGCATACGTCCGCGACATCGCGGACTCCCCCAGCCCGGCCAGCTGCGGCAGGATGTACCAAATCCAATGGCTCCGCTTGCCGCCGGACCGGATCTCCCCCAGCGCGGTCTCGAACCCCGCGACCGGACTCTCCTGTGCCTGCCGGAACCGGTCGAGCGACGGATCTGGACTGACCATGGCGACGGGGTCAGCGGTCGCGCTCGATGCTCACCGCGCGCTCGCGCGTCATCGTCACCTCTACCCGATCGCCGCGGCGAATGCCGTCGAGGAGGCGCTTGTCGGTCACGGTCCGCATGATCTTGCGGTTGTCCTTGGATCTATAGGTGACGGTGAGAGCCTGAGGATCCACTTCCTCGATCGTCACCGTGGTCTTCATCTGCTGGTAGACCTCGTCGTTCCCGGCCTTTTTTGCCTCTTCAGTCGAGTCGCGGACGTCACTGAGCGCCGCCCCCGGGCGCACCTGGACGATGACGGACTCCACGTAGCGCACGGTGACAGAATCGCCGACCTTCAGGTCGTCGAACCCGGGGACCTTGGGATCGACGTAGATGGACTGGAACACGTTGCCTTCCCTGCGGAGCGTCACCACGCGGATGCTGCGCTCGATTCGATCGACCCTGGCCTTGACCGTCGACTCCGTGGTGACGATGTTGGGCGCCTGCGCCAGCGCCAGGTCTGCCCCCCACAGAAGCATGACAACGACTGCCCACGGCAACTGTCTGGACATGATGGACCTCTCGACTTCTAATAGTGCTCCGTTGCGGCCGGGAATGTCGATGTCGAGAATTCGCCGGCGGCTCCGACTTACCGCTGAAGCTGTCAATCCTGGCGCTTTGAATCGAGAGGACGAACCGTGAAGTACATGTTGATGATGCATGCCCCCCGCACGGGATGGGAGACAGCCGGCATCGGGACCTGGCCGCCGGAAGACATCAAGGCCCACATCGGGTTCATGATGCGTTTCCACAAGGAATTGTCCGATGCCGGCGTCCTGGTGGGCGCCGAGGGGCTGGCCGGCCCCGAGCAGGCACGGGTGGTCCGTGCTACCGGGGGCGGCGCGCCGGCGGTGACCGACGGCCCGTTCGCCGAGGCCAAGGAGTTTCTGGCGGGTTACTGGATCGTCGACGTGGAGGCCACCGAGCAGGCGTACGAGATCGCCGCCCGCGCCTCGGCGGCGCCTGGCAAGGGCGGCGTGCCGCTCAACATGCCCATCGAGGTGCGCCAGGTGATGAGCGCGCCACCCGCGGACCTGTGACGTGACGTTTCGTGACGAGCATCTGCTGCGCGATCTCGCGCCGCAGGTGCTCGGCGCCGTCGTCCGGCGCTTCGGCGACTTCTCCGCCGCCGAGGATGCCGTCCAGGAAGCGCTGATCGCGGCCACGGTGCAGTGGCCGTCAGAGGGGGTGCCGGACAACCCGCGCGGCTGGCTCATCCAGGTCGCCGCACGGCGCATGACCGATCACCTGCGGGCCGAGATGGCCCGGCGGCGGCGGGAGGCGGTCGTCGTCGCGGAGGCTCCACCCCATACGCAAGTTGCGCCCGCGCCCGGATAGCGACGACCGCCCGCGCGAGGACGACTCGCTCATCCTGCTGTTCATGTGCTGTCACCCGTCGCTCACGCCCCCGTCGGCCATCGCGCTGACGCTGCGGGCGGTGGGAGGCCTGACCACGGCCGAGATCGCCAACGCGTTCCTGGTCCCCGAGGCCACGATGGCGCAGCGAATCAGCCGGGCGAAGCAGCGCATCAAGACCTCCGGCGTGCCATTCCGCATGCCGACCAGCCAGGAGCGCGCGGAGCGCCTGGCGGCGGTGCTGCACGTGCTCTACCTGATCTTCAACGAAGGCTACGCCAGCAGCATCGGCGCGAGCCTGCAGCGCAGCGATCTGGCAACCGAAGCGATTCGACTCACCCGGGGCGTGCACGTCCTGCTGCCCGACGATGGGGAGGTTGCGGGGCTGCTGGCGCTGATGCTGCTGACCGACGCGCGGCGGTTGGCGCGCAGCGGACCCGACGGCGAGCTGATTCCGCTGGCGGAGCAGGATCGCACGCGGTGGGATCGGCAGGCGATCGCAGAGGGCATCGCGCTCATCAGCAAGACCCTCTCGAGAGGTTCGGTCGGCGCGTATCAGCTGCAGGCCGCCATCGCGGCCGTCCACGACGAGGCGGCGCGAGCCGAGGACACGGACTGGCCGCAGATCCTGGCGTTGTACGGCCTGCTCAAACGCATGTCCGACAACCCGATGGTGACGCTGAATCACGCCATCGCCGCGGCCATGGTCAATGGCCCTCAGGCGGGATTGACGCTGCTCGAGGCGCTCGACGCCGACGAGCGCATCGCCGGACACTATCGCCTCGACGCCGTGCGTGCGCACCTTCTGGAGATGGCCGGGAATCGGGAGGCCGCAATCGCGCACTACCAGGCGGCCGCCGGCGGCGACCGCGAGCATTCCGGAACGGAACTACCTCACCACGAAATCGGCCCGCCTTCGCAACACGAGCAGCTGACTTGTTGCTTCGGCGAGGCAGCCCTTGCTGCGGTCAGGTGCCTGGGGACAGCCCGTTGAGGATGACGCGCAGCGTGGAGGGTGTTGATTGTGTGGGCGGCATCAACACGATGAAGCGTTGACCGTCGCGAGCGACGTCGAAGGCCTCGATGGGGCCGATACCCTTCGCGAGAACCTGCGGCCGTCCGGGTAGAATCGCATCGCCGGCGGCAAGACTGACACCCACGATTCCGCTGGCGAGGATCGAGGAAAAAGATCTCGCGGCCGTCGCCGCGCCATCGCGGCGCAAAGCCGCCGGCCGTCGAGACACGGACGGGGTCACCGCCGCGACCGAGCGGCCTGACGTACACCTCGTTGCGGCCCGACACATTCGAGTCGTAGGCCAGCCAACGGCCGTCGGGTGAGAACGCCGGCGCCCCTTCGTAAAAGGGGGTTTGCACCAACGGCTCCTCCGTGGACGTCTCGACGCGCCACACCCAGATATCGCCATTCATGCCGTACACGATGGCACGGCCGTCTGGCGCGGGTTCGGCGTCGTACTGCATGGGCCGCGCGGCGCCCGGCGGCGGCGTTGGCATGATCCACACCGGGGGCACGGCGTCGGCTATGGGCTTGCGAGCCACCTTGGTGGATGATCCTCGCCGTCCCTGGACACCAGAACGGACCGACCATCGGGCCACCAGGCCGGCCAGTTGTCCAGTACCTCGTCGTCTGTGACTCGAGTGGGCGTGTTGGTGCGGAGGTCGTGGACCCACACGTCGGTGGACCCTGCGTTGAGGACCCACTGACTGGCGGCAACGCGGGTTCCGTCGGGCGAGAGCCTGAGGCCGCCTGTCCATGGCGCCGGCGGCAAGGCGTCCCCCAGGTCTTTCCCGTCGCGCGCGACCCAGGCAATCCGGCGCGGCGCGGCGATGGAGGGGCGGTAGACAATCGTTCCAGCTCCGGAAACGGAGAACGATGCCCCGGCCGTCCGCACGAAGTACTGCACGCCTTCGGCAACCACGCGCGCATCACCTGCGATCCGTCCGCCTGCGAGGTCGAAAGGCTGCGCCAGCAGCGCGCCGTGGCGCACGTAGATCACGTGTCCCGATGGGTCGTACGCGACAGCGGACCGAATGTCGCCGACAGGTGTGAGTGCCGGTCGTGCGACGTCTCCGAGAAAGAGCCCAGCGCGCGAGCCGAGCAGGAAGCGGCGTCCGTCGGGGAGGAAGTGCGGCCACACAATACCCTTGCCGTCGGTCGACGTCACGGCCTCCGGGGTGCCCCCGGTCGCGGCCACCCGCATGACGGCGTTGACGGCGCTATCGACGAACACGATCGAGTCGCCGACGCCCCAACTGCCGGCACGGTTCCACGTGGCCGTCGTGCACAACTGCTCCACCACGTCGCCGTCAATCGCAACGCGCTTGAGCGACCCGGGCGCAAAAAACGCGACTTGACGGCTCGTTGGAGACCAGAATGGGCCCGACGCGTTTTCCGTCCCTCGGAGCGGGCGCGTGCGAACCGTCTTGAAGGTGTGAAGCCAGAGCTGGCTGACGTCGCCGGTCGTCAGCGGAAACACGACGTGCTGGCCATCCGGCGAGACCGCCACCGTCGACGCGACGTCGACGACCTCCGGGAAGAGCGAGCCCTCGGGAAGCTGTACTTCGAAAGCGAGCACAGGTGTCGCCGGCGATGGGACCTGGGCGCCCGCGCGTCGGAATTGGAGGCCCAGCAAAGTGAGCGCGATCGCCAGGGCGCTCATCCACGCGAGTCGCTCCGGCCAGCGGCTCGCGGCTCGAGTCGCCGGCGCGGGTGCGCTCGAACCCTCGGTGACGAGCGCGAGCGCGCGCGCCACTTCGCCGGCGCCCTGTGGGCGGGCATCGGCATCCTTCTCGAAGGCACTGCGCGATGATGCGTTCGAGCAGACCGGGCACGCCGGCCTGCACCGACGAGGCCGGCGGGGGCTGCTCCGTCAAGAGCGCGCTCACGAGATCCGCCTGGCCCGAGGCCATAAACGCGCGACGGCCGGTCGCCATCTCGTAGAGCACTGCCCCGAGCGCGAAGACATCGGAGCGCGCGTCGGCCTCGAGCCCGCGAACCTGCTCGGGGGCCATGTAGGGCAACGTGCCGATCACCGTGCCAGGGCCCGTGTTGGCAAACGACACCGTGCCCGTCTGATCGAGGCTGCGCTCGTCGGCCAGTGCCCGCGCCAGTCCGAAGTCGAGGACCTTCACCCCGCTTTTCGAGAGGATCACATTGGCGGGCTTGAAGTCGCGGTGCACCACGCCCTGGAGGTGCGCCGCCTCCAGGCCGCGTGCCATGGCCTGTCCGAAATTGACGACGTCGCGGACCGGCATCGGACCGCGCGCGATTCGCGCGGCGAGCGTCTCCCCCTCGACAAACTCCATCACCAGGAAAGCCTGGTCGTCTTCGCGGCCGACGTCATAGAGCGCGCAGACGTTCGGATGGTTCACGCGGGAAATGGTCTGGGCCTCGCGCTCGAAGCGGCGGCGCCCCTCGTCGCGGTTCGACCATTCCGCGTTCACCACCTTCAGGGCGACGGTTCGATTGAGTCTCGTGTCGCGTGCGCGATACACCTCTCCCATGCCGCCGCGGCCAACGAGGCCGACGATTTCGTATGGGCCGAGGCGCCTACCTGGCAGAAGCGACATCAATTGTCGAGGACGCCAGGATTATATGGCAATGGCCGCTCGTCGGTTTGTCATCGAGCCCGAGCGCTACAATTCCCGCCATGAAGATTGCCACCGTCGACGACTTCGTGAAGCACAAGGTCGCCCCGGAACACCGGCCGATCGTCAAGCAACTCCGCGCGCTGATGAAAAAACACGCGCCCGCCGCAAAGGAAGGCATCAACTACGGGATCCTCGCCTGGAAGATGAAGCGCATGATCGCGGTCGTCAACGCGACGAAGCACCACATCACGTTCGCCTTTTCCGGCAGCGCGCATTTCGAGGACAAGTACGGGCTGCTCGAAGGCGTGGGCAAGGTCTCGAAGCACGTGAAGCTCACCAGCCTCGCGGACGTCAATGCCACTGCCCTGCGCTACTACATCAAGCAGGCCGTCGACTACGAGACCTCGGCCAGGTAGTTCGGGCCGCTGTGTTGGTGACGCGCTGGGGGCCGCGGGCGTCCTGGCCGGCGGGCCGGTCGCAGCGCCGGACACCGGTCCTCGCCGCTGGCGACCGCTGGCCGCTTGGGTCGCCCCGCCATGAACTCGGGTTCACCGGTTCACCGGTTCAGCCGGTTCACGGTTCAGTCGGGTTCACGGGTTCACGGCCGGTTCACACGCGGTTCACGGCGTTCACGCACGGTTCACGGGTTCAGCCGGGATCCAGCGCAGGCTGAGCCCTGGCCCGATCCAGCGAAGATGCGGTCCGACGATGGCCCGCCAGATCGCGTAGCCCTTCGGGTTCATGTGAAACCGGTCCGCGAGGAAGATATCCGGCTTCGGCTGACCGTCGGGCCCCAGCATCGCCGCGATGGACGTCGATGTAGGTCAGGCGGGCGATCGCTGTCGGCACTGCTCCAACGGCCCGGCGGCCAGGACACCCACGGCCCGGTGGCGCGCAGACACATGACGCGGCGGTGCTCCTCGAGCCGACCAAGGCGGCGGGTGTCTCGCAAAGCAGCCGTGTTCGTGCACCGTCAGTTCCGGCTGCGGCGCGAGATACCCGCGGCCGCAGGCGCCCTCTCCAACCGCCTCTCCCTACCGCTTGTGTTGCAGCGCGCGAGTCTTCCCCATCGGTCAATCCCATCCGGACTCGCAGCACGTTGAAGTCGATGGGCTTGGTCAGATAGTCGTCGCACCCGTAGGCGACCGCACGCTGATGGTTCTCCTCATCGGCGTACGCGGTGATCATGTAGACCTTCAGGTGCGGATACCGGCTCTTCAGGGCCTTGAGCAGCTCGAGGCCGTTCATGCCGGGCATGTTGATGTCCGACAGGATCAGCACGATGTCGGCGACGCCGCGCTGCTCCAGCAGCTGCAGAGCGGCCTCGGCCGACAAGGCGAAGAACAACTCGATCTGGCCGGCCCGCACCTCGCGCCGGAACTTCTGCTCGAACAGCGTCCGGACATCCTCCTCGTCGTCGACGATGACGACCTTCATGACTTCACCCCCGGCGCTGGCTGTCGGGCGGCTGTCTCGTCAAAGGCTGGCAGCCGGATGACGAACTCGGTGAACTCGCCTGGGGCCGTTTCGACGTCCAGTGTGCCGTGATGCTGCTGCACCACGATGTCGTGGCTGATCGACAGTCCCAGTCCGGTACCCTGCCCCGTTGGCTTGGTCGTGAAGAACGGGTGGAAGATTCGCTCCAGCACGTCTGGTGGGATGCCGCCGCCGTTGTCGCGGATGCGGATCTCCACCACGTCGCGCTTCCGCAGAGTGCTGACGCGCAGCGTCGGCGAAAAACCGGCACCATCGCCGGCCCGGTCCAGCGTCCGCTTGCGCTCGGTGGCGGCATAGCACGCGTTGTTCACGATGTTCAGGAAGACGCGGCTCAGGTCTTGCGGCACGACGGGCAGCATGCCGACGACGGCATCGTAATCCCGCTCGATCGTCAGGTTGAACGATGAATCCTGCGCCCGCATGCCGTGATACGACAGGTTGACGTACTCCTCGAGCAGGGCATTGACGTCAGTCGGCTGTCGATCGCCCGCCTGGCCGCGCGAGTGCAGCAGCATCCCGCGCACGATGCTGTCGGCTCGCCTGCCATGCTCGTTGATCTTCGTCGCGTTGCGGACCAGGTCCTGCACCAGGCCCTGCAGCGCCTCGTAGGGCTCGGCGCCGATGGCGGCCTGCTGGGCGGCCAGCTCCTGCTGCAGCTCCTCGGCGAGCTCGATCGACAGCTCGGCGAAGTTGTTGACGAAGTTGAGCGGGTTCTTGATCTCGTGCGCGATGCCGGCGGTGAGCGCGCCCAGCGACGCGAGCTTCTCCTGCACGACCAGCTGCTCCTGGGTGGCCTTGAGCCGGTCCAGCGTGCCGTTGAGACGCCGGTAGGCTTCGGCGTTGTCGAGCGCGATGGTCGTGTAGGCGGCCAGGTTCCGCAGGATGTTGAGGTGGTACTCGTTGTAGACGTGCTTGCGGAAGCTCTGCGCCGTGATGACGCCGATGACCTTGTCCTTGTAGACCAGCGGCAGGTACAGGATCGACGCCGTGCTGGCGCCTGCCACCGGGGCCACGTGGCCCTTCACGTACTGCTCGCGCTCGCGGGCGAAGTCGCCGATGACGATCTCCTCGCGCTGCCTGAAGCAGCGCACCGCGAGCCTGGTGTCGTCGTCGAGGCTGTAGACAAACGGCGGCAGCGTCTGGCCGTTCTCCTTGGTCGCCGGAAAGTCGATCCGGTGCTCGGCCTCGTTGACCAGGCCGATGCCGAACACGGCCGCATCCATCAGCGCGTTCACGTTCTCGTAGACCGTCCCGATGATCTCCTCGATCGTGAGCTTCGCGGTGATGTCGCGGCCGATGCGGCCGAGCAGCTCGACGTTCTCGTTGGCCTGTTCGAGCTTCTGGTTCTGCTGCTGCAGCTGATCGGTCTTCTCCTGCACGGTCATCAGCGTGCGGGCCTTCAGAATCGCCGCCACTGCGTGCTCGCGGAACCGCGTGAGCCGGTGCAGGTCGGCGTTGCTGAACGCCTCGGCGTCGGCCATGTTGTCGAAGACGAGGATGCCCTCGAGGCGGCCCTTCAGCGCGACCGTCATGGCAAGCATCGCCTTGGGGACGCCGAGGTGCGCCAGCTTGTCGCCGGCGGCCAGTGCCGAAGTGGGGCGCACGATGTAGACGCCCTTCTCCACCCGCTCGGTGCCCTCGGCATACCGCCGCGTGACGTCGTCTTCGGTCAGCGTGACGCCGGCGAGCTTCTCGGCGTCGTAGCCGGTCTGCGCCGCGAAGAAGAAGTCGTCGCCGTGCACGTCACGAATGAGGAACGTGCCCTTCTCCGCCCTGGGGAACAGCTTCATGCCCTGCTCGAGCAGCGCGTGCAGCACGCTCTTGAGGCCGACCTCGCGGTTGATGGCCTTCACGATCTCGTCCAGCGTCTGGAGCTCCTCGGCCTGCGCCCGCACCTGGGTCTCGCGAAGACGGATCTCCTGCGTGCGGTCGGTCACCACCTGTTCGAGGCGGCGGCTCTCGGCCCGGAGCTTGCGCGTGCGAAGCCCGATGATGCCGAGGACCACGCCTCCGGCGGAAAGCAGCATGAGAAGCCGCGCCCACCACGTGGCGTACCACGGCGGTGTGATCACGAGGGCGTAGACGGCCTCGGCGCTTTCGTAGTCGTAGAGGTTCTTCGCCTTCACCCGGAACCGGAAGTCACCGGGTGGAAGATTGGTGTAGTCGCGCTTCGACTCGGTCGTCCAGGGCGACCAGTGGCTGTCGAACCCTTCCAGCATCGACTGGTATCGCGTCGAGTGCGGGTCGTCGTAGCTGGTGGACGCGAACTCGACGCGCAACGCGTTGTCGCTCGGCGCGAGCCGGTGCAGCGTGGGCGCGGTGCCGTTCTCGGTGGCGCCGCCGAAGAGCATGCGTCCGTCGTCGACCGTCACGCGCCGGATAAACGCCGCGTAGGGCGTCTTGTAGCTCTTGGTGACCGACGGGTCGTACCGGATGAGGCCGTCGTCGCGGCCGAACCACACGACCCCGTCGGTCTCCGGGTAGATCCTTGCCGCCGCAAGGTCGGCAAACCGCAGCAGTGCCGTCTTGTCGGATCGATAGGACCCGTCGCTCTGCACCCTGAAGACGCCGGTTTCACGGCCGAAGTTGGTCCAGACGTTACCGAGGTGATCTTCGACGACGTTGGAGACGTCCTGCGTCCCGCCGACCGACACGTCCTTCCAGCGGTCGTCCGGCGCAAAGCGCTGGGTGGCCTCGTCGAAGCGGAAGACGCCCTGCTTCATCACGAACACCACGCCGCCGGCCGCGAGGTACACGGCCACGCCGTTGTCGCCGGCCAGTCCCTGCGCCTTGCCGAAGCGATCGACCTTCGGGTTGTCGAGCGACGCGCCGTTGAACCGCACGCGCAACACCCCCTGCGCCCCGGTCCCGAGCCAGAGCTCGCCGGGACGTGGCTCCGCGATCGTCTGCAGCGTCTCGCGCACGCCTGGCACACGGCCCTCGTCGGTCCAGCGACCCGCGTCGTCCAGGCGCATGGTGGCAAAACCGTCTTCGAGCGCGATCAGGAGCCGGCGCGGGTCGGCCTTCGAGAAGCGGATGGCGCCGGGCGAAAACGATGCGCCGACGTTGGGTTTGATGAGCCGTGCCCGGTCGCCCTCGATCTGGTGCAGGCCGGAGCCGTACCCGACCATCAGGACGTCGCCGTTGCTGGCCAGGGCCGTCGCCTGGGAGTTGCCTTCGCGAAAGCCCGTCACCTGCTTGAACAGGGAAGTCGCCGGGTCCAGATAGAAGACGCCGACGCCGGTCGCGACGTAGAGCCTCCCCTTGTGCCGGATGACGTCGGACACCGAGCCGGACAGGCCCGCGCGGATGTCGAACCGCGTGAGCGGTGAAGGCGTCTCGACCTGGCAGATCGCCCCCTCGAGCCCCAGCCAGACGTTCCCGCTTCGATCCCCGAAGATGGCCAGGCCGTTGTCGGCGGGCAGGCCGGTGTTGAGGTTCATGTGGTGCAGGGCCTGCCCTGTGCGCGGGTCGAGGATCACCGCGCCGCCGCTGATCGTCGACAGCCCCAGCGTGCCGTCGGGCAGCATCGTGCCCTTGTAAAGCGTCTGCGCCTGCAGAAACGCGTCGACCTCGGTCCGGAAGGGCTGGAACGACTGCCCGTCGTAGCGGAACAGCCCGCGGTTGAACGTGCCGAGCAGCAAGTCGGGGCGGTCCGGGCTGCCTCCAAACGGCAGCAGCACGTGGACCCGCTCCTGCGCGAACTGCTCGCTGCCCGCGACCGTGCGCAACTCGTCGCCGGCCATGCGCTGCAGGCCGATGCCTTCGTGGTGGACGTAGTACGAGCCGGCCACGCTGAAGGCGTACAGAAACCGCCCGCTCGGCTTCCACGATTTCACCGTCCACCCGCCCGGGTGCTTGCCGTCGCCCTGGGGGGTGAACCGCAGCAGGATCTCGCGGGCCTGGAAGTAGATGCCGTCTGGCGTCGCGTACGCGGTCCAGATGTCGTTGAACGCGCGGTCCTCCGGCTTCACGTGCTCGAGCAGCGACACGTACTGGAGTTGCCCGTTCTGGTCGGGCGCGAGGTATCCGAGCTCGCCGGTGCTGCCGACGTACAGACGCCCATGCGCGTCCTTCGCGATGGCGCGCACGACGCTCCGGACGGCGGTTTCGATCAGCCGCCAGGACGCGCCGTCGTACTCGATCAGCCCGAGATTGTTGCCGACGTAGATGACGCCCCGATCGTCCTGCGCAAACGTCCAGCTCTGCCCCGACCCGCCATATTCCTTGGGGCTGTAGCACGTGAAGAAGGGGCGCCCAACCTCGCTGCCGCGCCCGGCCGAGACAGACCGCAATCCGGCAGGCGCCGGCGGCACGGGCCCCTGTGCGGAAGCCGCAGTGCCGACGAGTGCGAGCAGACAGGCGAGGCGACCTATGTGCCTCATGAGGCGGCTGATCCCGGCGAGGAACCCGGAGCCCCGTGGAACGTCAGGCACATCGTCGTCATGTCATCGGCCTGCGCCGCTCCTGCCGAGAAGGCGTCCACGTCCTCGACGACGGAAGCGACGACCTGGTCGGCCGGCGCGCCGGTGAGGCGCGCCAGGCACGCCTCCAGACGTGCCTCGCCGTATTGTTCGTCGTCCGGGTTGAGCGGCCTCGCTGATGCCGTCGGTGAACAGCACCAGGCTGTCGCCGGGCTCGAGCTGTACGGTCGCGCGTTTGTAGTGGGCCTTGTCGAAGGCGCCGAGGAACAGGCCGCCGATGGCCGGGGTGGCGGTGATGCCACCGTCGCGGCCGAGCACGTACGGCGGGTTGTGGCCCGCGTTGGTGTACTCCACCACGCCCGTGCGGGTGTCGAGCACCCCATAGAAACACGTCACGAACATCGAAGCGATGCTCTCCGCGTACAGCGCGTCGTTGACCAGGCTCAGACAGGCGTCGGTCTCCAGCCCCCGGGCGCCGGTCGCGCGCAGCATCGTGCGGCTGACCGCCATGAAGATCGCCGCCGGCACGCCTTTGCCCGTGACGTCGCCAATGGCAAACGCGAGATGGTGATCGTCGACGAAGAAGAAGTCGTAGAAGTCGCCGCCCACCGCGCGCGCGGGCCGCATGCTGGCGTGAACGGCGAATTCGTGGCGGGCCGGGTAGGGCGGGAAGTCGCGGTGGACGATCGACTCCTGGATGCGCCGGGCGACGTCGAGCTCCTTGTGCAGCGCGACGAGCCGATCGCGGTCCGCTAAGGCCTGCTTTCGCGCGCCCGCCTCGCGGACCGTCTTGTCGAGCGTGATCGCCAGATCCGAAAAGTCGATGGGCTTGGTGATGAAGTCGAACGCGCCGCGGTTGAGCGCCGTACGGATGTTCGCCATGTCGCCGTACGCCGAGACGATCACGGCGCGCAGCATCGGGTACTGCTGGCTGAGGTTCGACAGCAGCGTCAGGCCATCCATGACCGGCATGTTGATGTCGGTCAGCACGACGTCGGTGTCGCCGTTCGCGCCCAGCTTGGCGAGGGCCTCCTGGCCGTTGCTCGCGAACACGAACTTCAGCGCCTTGTCGCGAATCTCCTTGCGGAACCGTTGCGTGATGAGCAGCTCGAGGTCCGGTTCGTCATCCACTACCAGGATCGTGTTGGCCATCAATCTCCCAGGCCGCCGGTGGCGGGCCCCTGCGCTCGAGGCTCGCGTCGCCGAACCTCCGCCGTTACCCACGCTAAGGCTGAGCTGGCCAGTGTATCAGAGGTGAAAAGGAGACGCGAGGTTCTACCCTAGACCAGACGAATGACTCGTCGGTCGCTCTTGACGCTCTTGGGGGGCCGCGGGCGTCCTGGCCGGCGGCCAGGCCACCGACGGCCTGACAGCGCGCCGGCACCTGACGCGGCGGTGCTCCTCGAGCCGACCAAGGCGGCGGGTGTCTCGCAAAGCAGCCGTGTTCGTGCACCGTCAGTTCCGGCTGCGGCGCGAGATACCCGCGGCCGTAGGCGCCTTCTGCCAACCGCCTCTCGCCGTGATCCCCGCCGCGTGTGTTGCGAGCCGCTGTGTGGCGTGACGCGCCGTGGGCCGCGGGCGTCCTGGCCGGCGGGCCGGTCGCAGCGCCGGACACCGGTCCTCGCCGCTGTGCGACCGCTGGCCGCTTGGGTCGCCCCGCGCGATCGGGCCGGGGCTCAGCCTGCGCTGGGTCCCACCGCTGCGGGCCGGTGTCAGGCGATCGAGGTCGGCACTGCTCCAACGGCCCGGCGGCCAGGCCACCCGCGGCCTGCCAGCGCGCAGACACCTGACACGGCGGTGCTCCTCGAGCCGCCCTCGCCAACCGCTGTCGCAGTGATCCCCGCCGCGGTGTTTCGAGCCGCTGTGGGCGTGACGCGCTGTGGGGCCGCGGGCGTCCTGGCCGGCGGGCCGGTCGCAGCGCCGGACACCGGTCCTCGCCGCGGGCGACCGCTGGCCGCTTGGGTCGCCCCGCGCGATCGGGCCGGGGCTCAGCCTGATCGCGTAGCCGCTTCGGGTCCATGTGAAGCCGGACCGCGAGGAAGATATCGCGGCTTGCGGCTGACCGTCGGGCCCCAGCATCGCTGCCATGGACGTCGATGTCAGGTCAGGCGGGGATCCAGCTGTCGGCACTGCTCCAACGGCCCGGCGGCCAGGCCACCCACGGCCTGGTAGCGCGCAGACACCATGACGCGGCGGTGCGCCTCGAGCCGACCAAGGCGGCGGGTGTCTCGCAAAGCAGCCGTGTTCGTGCACCGTCAGTTCCGGCTGCGGCGCGAGATACCCGCGGCCGTAGGCGCCCTCTGCCAACCGCCTCTCGCAAGCTCGCGGTCATCCCTGCCGCTCGAGCTGCAGCGGCGAGTCTTCCCATAGACTAGGCGGATGACCCGACGCGCGCCGCTGCTGCCGTGCTTCCTGGTTCTTGCCGCCGCCTGCTCCGCTCCGGAGGCGCCGCCGCCGGCGCCACCCAAGCCGCTTGCGCTCACCGAGCTTCCGGCGGTCGACGCCGGCGCGTTGATGACCGACACGCGCAAACTGGCGTCCGACGAGTTCGCCGGACGGGCGCCAGGCTCCCCGGGCGAGGAGCTCACCGTCAACTACCTCGTCGAGCAGTTCAAGGCGGCCGGCGCCGAGCCCGGCAATCCCGATGGCACGTGGGTGCAGAAAGTGCCGCTCGTGAGCCTCACGGCGACCGACATCTCGCCCCTGGTCGTCCAGAAGGGCGGGCGCTCGCAGTCGTTCAAGCCGCGCGACCAGGTCGTCGCCTTCAGCCAGCACGTCGCCGATTCGGTCGCGGTCAAGAACTCGGAGATCGTCTTCGTCGGGTACGGCGTCCAGGCGCCGGAATATCAGTGGGACGACTTCAAGGGCCTGGACGTCAAGGGCAAGACGCTCGTGGTCCTCGTCAGCGACCCCCCGGTGCCCGATCCGGCCAATCCCGACGCGCTCGATCCGAAGACGTTCGGCGGCAAGGCCATGACCTACTACGGCCGCTGGACCTACAAGTACGAGAAGGCCGCCGAGCTCGGCGCGGCCGCCGTGTTCATCGTCCACGAGACCGCGCCAGCCGGCTATCCGTTCAACGTCGTGCAGGGGTTCGGCGGCGAACGCTTCGACCTGGTGACGCCGGACAAGAACCTGGGCCGCGCGGCGATCCAGGGATGGCTGTCGCTCGAGGCCGCCACGGCGCTGCTGAAAGCGGCTGGCCAGGACTACCAGGCGCTGAAGGCGAGCGCCCGCACGCGCGAGTTCACACCCGTCGCGCTGGGCATGACGGCGTCGATGTCCTTCAAGCAGAAGATGCGCAACGTCGACTCGCGCAATGTCGTCGCGAAGGTCACCGGCGCCGACCCGGCGCTGAAGAACGAGTACGTCGTCTACACAGGGCACTGGGATCACTTCGGCGTCAGCACGCCCGTCAACGGCGACACCATCTACAACGGCGCGCGCGACAACGCGACAGGCACCGCGATGCTGCTGGAGTTCGCGCGGGCGTTCAAGAAAGTGAAGCCCGCCGCCAAACGCACGATCGTGTTCGTCTCGGTGACCGCCGAGGAGCAGGGCCTGCTCGGATCGGAGTACTACGCGAAGTTCCCGCTGTACCCGCTGGACAAGACGCTCGCCAACATCAACGTCGACGCCATGAACATCTGGGGCCGCACGAAGGACGTGACGATTGTCGGCCTGGGCAACTCGGAGCTCGACACCTACGCCCGTGACGCGGCCGCCGAGCAGGGACGCGTGCTGAAGCCCGACTCGGAGCCGGAGAAAGGCTTCTACTACCGCTCGGATCACTTCAACTTCGCGAAGGTGGGCGTGCCCGCGCTCAACCCCGACCCGGGCGTGGATTTCGTCGGCAAGCCCGCCGGCTACGGCCAGCAGAAGCGCGACGAGTACACGACCCAGGCCTACCACCAGCCTTCCGACGAGGTCAAAGACTGGTGGGACCTGAGTGGCGCGGCCGAGGACGGCACACTCCTCTTCGCCGTCGGCTATCGCGTCGCCAACGCCGAGCGCTATCCGGAGTGGACGCCCGGCACGGAGTTCCGCGCCGTGCGCGACAAGATGCTGAAGCGGTAGAGCGCAAGGTACTCAAATGAAGTAGAACGTCATCGCCAGCACTGTGTAGATCGCCAGCAACTGGATCGCCTTCGAACCAGTTCGTCGTGCCGTCGAGCACGAGATTCGACACAGCGATCACCGACAACATCACGGCCGCACTTCGAGGAGCGGTGAACTCCAGGCGCGAGCGGCTGTCCGATCAGGTGGCCGCGACACAGCGTGGGCGCGACAAGCGGCGATTTGTGCCGCCGTCATCGGGCGCAAAAGAGTCGCTGGTGAGTGCGGAACTGGAAGAGCAGGCTCGCGATGTAGGTCGCGATGAGCACGAACGAGATGTCGAAGCTCAGCGCCTCGATGTGCCGGGGTTCTGGTGGTGGGTGACCTGCGCGTAGATGGCGGAATCACCAGCGAGACGACAGCCAGCACCATCATGCCGCTGCCGGTCTCGGCCGCCAGGCGATTGAACGTCAGCTCCTTGTGCTTCGAGCCGCCGACCAGCATCGCCAGCCCGAGCACCATCAGCAGGTTGCCGAGGATCGATCCGGTGAGCGAGGCCTTGACGATCGCGATCTCGCCGGCGCGCAAGGCGATGAAGCCGATGATGAGCTCGGCGGCGTTGCCAAACGTCGCGTTCAGCAGGCCGCCGAGGCCGGGTCCTGCGTAGTGTGCCAGGTGCTCGGTGGCTTCGCCCATCAGCGCCGCCAGCGGATAGAATCGCGAGGCACGACACGATGAAGATGGGCACCGGCGACGCGTGCGACACTCCAGCCAGATCGACGACGGGCACGAGCAGGAGCAGCCAATAAATGGGGCGCTTGTATAACGTCATCGCTCCTGGTGTGCGCGTTCGGCAGGGCTAAAGCCCTGCGCTACTTTCGCTCGGGCGCGGTCTGCTCCGGCGTCGTCACTCCAGGCGGCAGCTCCAGGATTCGCATGTTCTTGTAATGGATCTCGGCGCCCTCGGCCTCGAGGCACAGATAGCCCTTTTTCCGATTCGAGCCGCTGATGCCGTTGACGAACTTGCCGTTCACCGACAGCTTGATCACGCCGTCGACGGCGACGACGTCGTAGACGTTCCACTCTCCGCGGCCCTTCGCCCGGTTCTCGATCGACTTGCTCCGCTCGCCGCGCGGGTTGTCGGGCACGGTCTTCACGTCTCCGACGCCCCACACCTCGCCATGGACGTACGCGATCGGCGGGACCACGCCGTTGCGTGTGTTGAGCCTGGGCCACTCGAGCTCGAGCATCTGCACCTCGACGCCGTCGGGCAGGCGATCGTCGGGCCGCGGGTTCGCGTTGCTCCACACGAACACGCCGGAGTTGCCGCCGGGCTCGAGGTGCATCCACTCGACGTGCAGCACGAAGTTCTCGAACATCTTCGCGGTGCACATCACGCCGATGGGCTTGCCCGTATTCACCAGCAGCCCGTCACGCATCGTCCACGTGTCTGGCGCGGTGTTGATGTTCACCCAGCCGGTCAGGTCCTTGCCGTTGAACAGGTCCTGGAACTGCGGAGGCGGCTGGGCAACGACAGGCGCAGACAAGAGCGTCATCAGGCTTGCGGCGAATGCAATGCGTTTCATGAGTCTCCCCGCCGGCTGGGGCGCGCAACGGTCCTGGTCGCGCGATGGGCCGGGCTGGGATATGGTAGTCGCCATGTCACCACATTCCCACCCCTCTCGCCGCTCGTTCATCCGCTCCGCGGGCGCCCTTGCCACCGCCGCGTGGGCGTCGGGTCCGGCCATCCTCCGCGCCCAGAGTTCCCAGGCGCTTCGATTGGCGGTCATCGGCTGCGGGGGGCGTGGGGGCGACAACCTGGAATCGGTTGGCTCGGAGCACATCGCGGCGATCTGCGATGTCGACCGGACGACGCTCGACAAGGTGGCCGCCAAGTATCCCAAGGCGCGCAAGGACGTCGACTTCCGGCGCCTCTTCGACCATGCCGCCGAGTTCGACGCCGTCGTGGTCAGCACCGCCGAACACACGCACGCGTTTGCGACGCTGCCGGCGCTGCAGTTGAAGAAGCACGTCTATTGCGAGAAGCCGCTCACCTACAACGTGCAGGAGGCGCGCATCATCCGCGAAGCCGCGGCACGGGCCGGCGTCGCCACGCAGATGGGCACGCAGATCCACGCCGGCGACAACTACCGTCGCGTCGTGGAGCTCGTGCAATCCGGCGCCATCGGCGCGGTGACCGAGTGCCATGTCTGGGTCGCGCGCGCCTGGGGCCTGCACGCCAGCGAGGCCGACGCGAAGGCCGCGGCCGACATCGTGTTCGTGCAGGACCGCCCGGCGACGGTCGATCCGGTGCCTGCCGGCCTCGAATGGGATCTCTGGCTCGGCCCTGCGCCGGCCCGCCCGTTCAACCAGGTCTACGTGCCCGGGCCCAAGTGGTATCGGTGGTGGGACTTCGGCAACGGGACGATGAGCGACCTCGGGCAGCCACTGGATCGATCTGCCGTTCTGGGCGCTGAAGTTGAAGGCGCCCTCGACGATCGAGGCCAGCGGCCCGGCGCCGCATCCGGAGATCGCGCCGGCGTCCATGCAGGCCCGCTACGAGTACCGCGCGTCGGGCGATCAGCCGGCGCTCTCGCTGACCTGGTATCAGGGCGCGAACAAGCCCGACATCTGGAAGCGCGGCGAGATCCCGCAGTGGCCAAGCGGCGTGCTCTTCATCGGCGACAAGGGGATGCTGCTGTCCGACTACGGCAAGCACGTGCTGCTGCCCGAGGCGACCTACAAGGACTTCACCCGTCCGCCGCAGTCGATCCCGAAGTCACTGGGCCACCACGAGGAATGGATTCACGCGTGCAAGACCGGCGCGCCCACCACGTGCCACTTCGGCTATGCCGGGCTGCTCACCGAGGCGAATCACCTGGGCAACGTCGCCTTCCGCACGGGGAAGAAGATCGAGTGGAATTCGGAGCAGATGCGCGTGACCAACACGTCGGACGCGGACCGGTTCCTGCGCCGGTCGTACAGGGCAGGATGGAAATTGGCGTGACGGGCCGTCGGGGCGGGTTTCTAACCCTGCCGCGGAGGTTTCGAGCCGCTCTGTAGGCTGTTGGCGAGGACGCCTACGGCCGCGTCCGTGCAGCCGGACTGCTGCAGCTGCTTTGCGAGCCGCGCGTCTTGGTCGCCGGGCCGCCGCGATGCAGGGCCGCGGGTCCGGTCGCCTGGCCGTTGGAGCAGGCCGACATCGATCGCCTGACACCGGCCTGCAGCGGTGGCCCAGCGCAGGCTGAGCCCCGGCCCGATCGCGCGGTGCGACCAGCGGCCAGCGGTCGAAGCGGCGAGGACCGGTGTCCGGCGCTGCGACCGGCCCGCCGGCCAGGACGCCCGCGGGCCACGGCGCGTCACCCTCGCTGCACGCCCGCGGTCATCCGCCCATCTGGGTTTCAACCCGCCCACATTTGGTTTCTACGGTTGGCGCGCCAATCCCTGCTTCTTCATCTCTTTCGCGGCTTCCTTGACCACCTCGGCGACGACCGCCGCGCCGGTCTTCGGGTTCTCGGTCTCGCTCATGCCGGCCCAGACCAGGGCATTCTTCGGCACGCTGTAGATGAGCGTCTCCAGCGACACGATGCGGTCGTTGCGAACGTAGCCCGGGTCGTAGATGGCGGTCCAACTGTAGCTGTAGTAGCCCCAGAGCGTGCCGTAGTACGGCGCGCTCCACGAGCTGGGCTCGTACGTTTGCCGCTTCTCGTCGCTGATCACGCGGAATGCGACGACGCCCTCGACGCCGGCCTGCTCGTACCACACCCGCGCCCGGTCGGCGTTCTGCAGCTCCTCGCGCGGCACGATCCGGTACGAGGCCACGCCTTGCATGCCGCGGGCGTTCAACTCACGGACCAGCGCCTCTTCGCCGGAGATGCGCAGCGACTCGTCCTTGTCGATGACGAGCGCGGCCACCTTCTTGCCGCCAAAGGTGATCGTGGCGGCCTCGGGCCCCTTCCACACCGACTTGAACCTGGTCTTGGCGGCGGTCGTGCCAACGAGCGCGACGATGAAAAGGGCCAGCAACAGCAAACGGCGGGTGAAAGTCATCGACCTCAGCATACTCCGGGAACGCGCTCGGGCCGGCAGACCGTCACGGCGGATCCTTCGGCGAGAAACGCCGAGCTGGGTGCGGCGCCGAGCGCTTCGGCAAACCGATCGCCATACATCGCCGCGACGTCGCAGTCGAGTTCGGCGTCCGCGACATTCCACACTCGCCACGACGGATGGCGGACTTCGGTACTCGATGGTGCTGCCGTCGCGTTGCGACGTGTAGCCCCAGTAGTGCTCGGTGATGAAGGCGGCCTCGCTGCCGGCCTCGAGCGCGCGCGGCGGACCGGCGGGTCTGACACGCGATGGCGTTCCACCGTCCACGATGACGCCACGAGTACGCAACGCGTCCGGGATCGGTGACCGCAGGGACGTCCGGGGCCTCGCTCCGCATGCGGCACGTGATGTACGGCTCGTTGTACGCGATCCTGGCAACCAGCGCGATCGCGCGCCGCGGCACGACCTCGCGGAGAAACGTCACCGCACGGCGCGCTTCGCCGTTCACCAGGCGCCGCACGTAGAACCTGAGGTTCACCTCGTCGAAGTCACGATGAAACGGGATCGGCAAGCCGAGCACCCGGGTGTCCACGAAGCGGAACCCCACGACGCTGACCAGCGCCTCGCCACGCCACAAATCGAGCTCGGTGCCCGCAGGGACGTACAGGGCGAAGGACTGCAGGATCGATGCGGAAGTTCAGCATCGACAGGTACCGCCATTCGGCGGTGAGAAACGGGCGCTGGGACACGCGCTGTGCGTCAGTAGGCGGTGGACTGGCCAGCCAGAGGGTTCGGGACGCGTTGATGCCGTAGACCTCGACGCAATACGCGACTGCCGGCGCGCCGCCGGTCGCGTACGGCACCGCGAGGCTCGATTGGCCAATGTAACCAAAGCCGGCGGCTGCGACCACTTGCGAGGTCCAGCCAGCCGCCGCGCGTGGCGACGACCAGCCCGTACCCGTCGGGCGTGACGTGGCTGACAATCGGGACGCCGTTGTGGACCAGCAGCGCGGGACGGAAACCGGCTCCCACCTGCTCGACCTGCCACACGCCGCCACTCTGGTACCAGAATCGCACGGCGCCGATACCCGTCGGGCTGTCCACGATCCACGGACTGCCGCTCACCGGGTCGAATCCCAGGCGCGCCCAGGTTCCCGGCGCCGCTGGTGACGTCATCGACGGTCTCGACCTGCCAGCTGCCAGAGACCTGGCGCGCGAGCCGCAGCGAGTCGGCAAACGTATCGCCGTTGGTGTCTGCCGCAAACGCGATGGCGGGATTGCCGGACGGGTCGAAGGCGAGCGAGCTGTATCGCACGCCAGGCGCGATGCTCGTCTTCGTCCACGTCGTGCCGCTGCGCCGCGCGAGCTTCAGCGTCGACACGGCCGGCCCCTTCTTGGGTGTGGTCGTGAGGTAGTACGAGATGGCCGGCTCTCCCCCGTGGAACTCCAGCGAGGTGACGTCGTTTCTGGCGCCCGACTCGATGCTCTTGATGGTCCAGGTGGAGCCGCTGCGCTCGGCGTACTTCAGCGCGCCGCCCGCGTAGCTGACCGCCGGCTGGTTGCTCGCGTTGAACGCCAGGTCTATCCCGCGCGCGACGTCTCTGCCATCATCGACGGTTTGCACCTGCCAGGCCGAGTTGTTCCACCACCTCACCAACACGTCGTCTTTGTCGCCATTGGAATAGGCGATGTAGAGATCGCCGGTGCCGTGCTGGAGCGCCGTCGCGTTGAAATACCCGAACCCCAGGGGGCCCCCGCTGGCCAGCGAGGACGTCGACCAGTACGCCTGAAGCGTAACGACGGCCGCCAGCAGCATCACACAGACAGATCCAACGACGCGGGGAGCTTTGCGCACGATGGCCTCCGGGAAAGGGCGAGGATTGGGCGGATCCTACGTCTGAATGGGGAAGCTCAGCAAGGGTCCGCGCGGTATCATTGGGCTCCAACCGTAATGGGCAACCGCACCCCTGCGGGGCGCACCCGTGGCCCCTACCAGGTAAAGCTGCCCGACGGCGGCGGCCAGGCCCGCAGCAGCTGGCGCGTCGTGATGATCTGTCCAAGGTGATGGGAGTTGTGCTGCGCGACATGCACCAACGCGTCGCGCACGGTGTAGTGCGCCAGCGGCCCGAATTCGATCGCCGGCGTTACCGGCCGGGACAGGCGCGCCTGGTCCTCCCCTATCTCCGCGGCACGCAGCAACCCGGCTCCGAACCGCCCGACCAGCGCCGGCCACCCTTCCGCCGACACCGCCGGCCAACCCGCCGCTGCCGAGGTGACCATCGGCAGCGCCGTGCCCTGGCAACGCCCCAGGAACCAGGCCTGCCAGAACTCCATGTGCGCCAGGATCGCCGCGACGCTGTGCAGACCTTCGACCGGCGAGCGGACCGCATCCTCTGGTGTGATGGCGTCCAGCGCATGAAGCGGCGGCATGTGGACGAACGGTTCGAGCAGCATCTCGCGAATCGACATGCCTCTCACTTTACGCCCACTTCACGTCGTGTTCGAACACGCGCCGGACCTGAACGGCGGAGCCAATCATTTATAGTGGGCGCCATGTCCCGTCTCGTCGCATCTGCCCTGGCACTGGTCTTCGTGGCAGAGTCGGCCCACCGAGGCCCAGCGCGAGCGGATCCCGCACAGTGGGAGGCGGAGATCCGGGCGTTCGAGAAGGCGGACATCGCCGCACCACCGCCGAGCGGCGGCATCGTCTTCATCGGCAGTTCGAGCATCAGGCTCTGGACGTCGCTCTCGACGGACTTTCCGGGGATGCCGGTCCTCAACCGGGGCTTCGGCGGATCGCAGTTGCCCGAGGTCACCTTCTACGTCAGCCGGATCGTGACGCCCTATCGGCCGCGGCAGGTGATCGTCTATTGCGGCGGCAACGACATCAGCGCGGGGCGATCGGCGTCAGACGTGCTGGCGGATTTTCAGGCGCTGGTGCGAGCCATTCAGGAAGGGACTCCGGCCGCGCGCATCGCCTACATCTCGATCGCGCCGAACCCGGCGCGGTGGGCGCAGATTGCGACCGTCAGGGCAGCCAACCAGGCGATCAAGGAATGGATTGCGACCGATCCCCGGCTTACCTACATCGACGTCCATGCGGCCATGCTGGGGCCCGACGGCCAGCCGAAGCCGGACATCTTCCTCGCCGACCGTCTGCACATGAACCCGAAAGGCTATGCCATCTGGCGGGCCATCGTCGGGCCGCATCTTCACTAACGAACGACGTGCCATGTGGTCTGGCGTCCTGCCGCGTACTGCACCGACTTGCCGTCGAACAGCGCCGTCTGTTCGAGTTTGATCTGCACGAACTGGCCGTTCCATTCAGGCACGGCAAACTTGACGTTGCCTTCGATGGCATAGGCGGTGTTGGGCGAAAGCGGCCACTCTCCGCTCACCGGCACGGCGCCCTGGTTGTCCCACATGCCAATGGACGGACCGGCAGCGTGGCCGTGGTAGCCCACCGGATGCGTGTAGGTGCTGTGCCTCAGGCCCTCGCGCTCGGCGGCGGCATGCGTGCGGGCGAAGATGTCGTTGCCGGTCCGGCCGGTCACGAACTCCGCCGTGAGCAGATCCTGCCAGCGATTGCCAGCCGCGAGGGCACGTGCCAGCCCCTCCGGCACGACGGTCTCCCCGCGACGGAGCACGTAGCCCATCTCCTGCGTGTCGGTGTTGAGACGCAGGTAGGTGATGCCGACATCGCAGTGCAGCACGTCTCCCCGCTGAATGACGCCGCTGTCGCCGCAGAAAGGTGATTCGGCGGTGCATGGCGCGCCGGCCCACTGGCGGTCCACGTCGGGCGAGAACCATGTGGACAAACCCAGGTCCGTGAACCGCTGGCGTATGTACCACTCCACGTCGGCGGTCGTCGTGACGCCCGGCGTGATGAGCCGCTCGGAGAACGCCTCGGACACCACGCCGCGCGCGATCGCGACCATGTGCGCGTAGAGATCCAGTTCACGCTCGGTGCGCGTCTCCAGCCAGCGAACACATAACGCCTCGGCGCTGGCAGTGCGCGCGGAGAGGGCCGGGCCGAGCGCCTCCATCAGGCCATCGCGCAACCCGCCGGTGAGGCCGTCGCCGAAGGACCACTTGCGGCTGGTATTGATGCCGATGCGCTTTGGCTTTCGCTCGGCGACGATCTCGGCCAGCCTCGTCCATTGGCTCGCTTCGGTCCCGCCCTTCCACGCCGCGGTGTAGCCGTCCATCGGGTAGCGGCTCACGGTCAGGATCTCGAGCGGCTGGCTTTCGCCCCGGTCGAAGAAGACCAGCATCGACAACCGCCGCGCGTGGAACACCGGCGCGGGAACCAGTGAGAGGTACACGGGGTCTTCGACGTACTCGCGGTTGATCACGAGCCACATGTCAAAGCCGGTCTCGCGCATCAGCCGGGGCAGCAAGGTCTTCAGGCGGTCCTGCAGAATCTGGTTGATGACCGCGGGCCGCTCACGTTCGGGGAGGATGTGTTGGGTGGCGAGAGCGATCTCGCGCCCCTGGGCCGGCGCCTGCGCGCCGGGACGAGCCCCGCACAGCATCGCAATCAGCATCAGAGATAGAGCACACACGCACTCGCATCGGTGCATCGTAGGGCTACAATGCCGGTGCCGACAAGGAGCATCCGCTGCGCATCCCGCTCATCGCCGCCGGCCTGGCCTGGCTGCTGTACTTCGTGCCTGGTGTCGCCGGCGCCTTTGGCGTCTTCATCGACGAGCTGTACTACGTCTCGTGCGCCAAGCGCCTGGCGTGGGGCTACGTGGATCATCCACCGCTTGCGCCCTTCGTGCTGCGCGGCGCGCTGGCGGTCTTCGGCGATTCGATAGTCGCGCTGCGGGTGCCGGCGGCGACCTGTGGCGCGCTGGTGGTCCTGCTCACCGGGTGGATTTCCGGTCGACTCGGCGCCTCGCGATACGGGCAAGCAATCGCGTGCGCCGCAGTCATCTCCTCGCCGCTGCTGCAGGTGCTCTTCGGGTTCTACTCGATGAACGGCATCGAGCTGGTGCTGTGGCTGGGGCTGGGCGCCACTCTGATCGAGATCGAACGGCGCGGCGATGCGCGCTGGTGGCTGCTCTTCGGCGCGCTGGCGGGCGTGGCGCTGCTCACCAAGCACACGGTGACCACTTACGCTGCGGCGCTTGGGGTCGCCATCCTGCTGACACCCGCGCGCCGGCATCTGCGGAGTCCCTGGCTATGGGCGGGCGCAGTTCTGGCGCTCGTCGCTGGCGGCGCCCAACGCGCTCTGGCAGCACGCGCACGGATGGCCGTCGCTGGAGTTCTATCGCAACGCCGCGCTGTACAAGAACAACCCCGCCTCGGCCGGCGAGATTCTCATGCAGCAGGCGCTCTTCATGAGCCCCGGCGTCCTGCCAGTGACGCTCGCGGGGCTCGCATGGCTGTGGCGACGCCCGGGCGCGCAGTTGCGCCACATCCCCATCCAGTTCGCCGTCATGCTCGGGTTGCTGATGTGGTCGGCGCAGAGCCGGCCCGATCGGCTGGCCGGCCTCTACCCGCTGCTCTTTGCCGCCGGCGGCGTCTGGCTGGGCGAGCTCGCCGCTCGGCGCGCGAGTGTTCGAATCGCGCTGCCGATCTGGATCGCGGCGTGGGGCCTGCTGCTGCTTCCGGTGGGCACGCCGCTGCTGTCGCCGGACCAGACCGCCGAGCACCTCGCACGTCTCGGCATCTCTCTCCAGTCCGAGCGCGGCGCGGGCAAGCGCACGGCCCTGCCCCAGTATTTTGCCGACCGGCTCGGATGGCCGCAGCTGGTCGACGATGTGGCGGCGGTGCGCGACACGCTGCCGCCGGAGGACCAGACGAGGGTGGCGTTTTTCGCGCAGAGCTACGGGCAGGCCAGCGCGCTCGACTGGCTCGGCGAGCCGCGGCATCTGGCGCCGGTCTACTCGACCCACAACACGTGGTTCTACTGGGGCCCGCCCGCGACAAATCCCGAGGTGGCCATCGTGCTCGGCGACGACCGTGAGAGCCTGGAAGAGCTGTTTGGCGAAGTCACCCAGAGCCGGGTGCACGAATGCGGGGCGTGCATGCCGTGGCGCAACCACATGCCCATCTGGATCGTAAGGAAACCGAAGGTCCAGCTGGCCGACAAGTGGCCTGGATGGAAGAAGTTCGAGTAGCGCGGGCACCCACGAAACTTCCGGGTCGGCCGCGCGTATGATTCTGTCTCGAGGAGCCCAACAGAGATGGTCGCAACCCTGAAGGCCGTGAAGTTTCTGTTCACCGCGCCCCTGATCCTGCTGATGCTGTTCGTCATCAACCTGATGACCTCGCCCGGCCACTGGTGGGTGCAGTGGGCCGCGCTCGGTCTGGGCATCGCGTGGTTCTGCAGCCTGCTGAAGGTGATTCGCGCGGTCATCGTGGCCGGCGGGCTGGCGGCACTCGGCACCTACCTGTACAACCAGAAGCGCTAGACGAGATGTAGCGCAGGCCTTCAGGCCTGCCAAACGGCCAATCGGGCAGCCCTGAAGGGCTGCGCTACATGTGCGCCACGGTCGAGCCGGGCAGTGTCCGTCGTCAAGACAGCCGCCCCCACTCCCACATCATCGAGCCGCCTGGATCGACGGCGCCGATCCGAGAACGCGCCGCATTGCGCCCAGAATCCCGGGTAACGCGCATCGGGGTCGCTGGCATTGCGGTTGCTCTCCGGATGGCGGAGTCGATCATGAACCGCCGCGCGACACACCACGCCGTGCTTTCAGCACTGGTCGCTCGTGTCGTGCGCGGAGGTCGCCAGCGCGCAACGCGCGACATCGACGTCGGCGCCCGCATCATCCGCGGCAGCGCCGGCTGGCACGAATGCCAGCGGGACCTCATATCAGGCGATCAGAGTGCTCGTGGCACGCAGCACGAAGCTGAACAGGGTGGGCTGGCTGGAAGCCTCGACGACGTTCCGCCCGGGCTTCGGGATGACCTACACCGTGCTTCGCGAGGGCGGCGACAAGAGGATTCGCACCCGCGTGCTGCGCGAGGTGCTCGACAACGAAGTCAAGATGAGCACGCCGCCGCAGGCCAGCCGGATCGCGATCTCGGATGCGAACTACCAGATCGTCGGCGACGCCACGGGCCGGACGCTGCGCCTGGCTCCACGCCGGAAGGAAACCACGCTCATCGATGGCACCGCGCAGGTCGACGCACGTGGCCGGCCTGCAGAAGATCGAGGGCCGACTGGCCAAGTCGCCGTCGTTCTGGGTGCGATCGGTTGCCGTGCGCCGAATCTACCAGGCGGTCGCGCGGCCACGCGCTGCCGGTGCGGGTCGAGTCGGTGGCTGACGTGAAGCTGGCCGGCTCGTGCGAGTTCTCGATGTGGATCGACTACACCGCCGTCGACGGCATCCAGGTCGACCGCGCGGCGACGCGGCCCAGCCTCTCAGGAACCGAGCCGTCGCACCTGTTGATTGCGCTGAACTGACGGCGAGGCAGGCCTCAGGCCTCACGTCGACGCTGGCGCCGAGTGCTGCGCGCAATCGGTGGCCGGCAGCCGCACGATCATCGCCACGCGACCGCCGTCGGCCGGCTCGATGTCGAGCACGCCGCCGTTGAGCTCGACGAGCTCCTTCGCCAGGGCGAGCCCGAAGTCGAACGGGCGCCTCGGGCCGCTGGCGTTGGTGTCCGCCACGTCGCGGTCGAAGGCTGCCTGGTCCGGCATCAGGCCTCCCCCGACGATGGCGATCACCACCTGGGCGCCGCCGGCGCGCGGTGACCTCCACGCCCTGATCGGGCGGCGTGTTCGCCGCGGCGTCGCCGAGAAGCACCACCAGCGCCTGCGCCAGACGCGGCGCATCCACGCTGGCCGATCCGTCGCCGCGCACCTCGAGCCGGCAGCTCACGCGCCGGCTCTCGAAGAGGCGACGGGCTTCCTCCACCGCCGTCCGCACGACGGCGCCGATCGACACCACTCGCATCGACGGCGCGAGCAGGCCGCTGTCGAGCCGCCACAGGTCGAGCGCGACGCCCAGGCGTTCCGACAAATGACGAGCGTGACGGAGGATCGTCTCGCCGGCGCGCGAGACGTCCTCGGGCGGCAACTGCCCGGCCTTCACGAGCTCGGCCCAGCTGACCACGACATTCAGCGAGGCGCGCAGGTCGTGCGCGACCTGCCGGATGAAGGCGTCGCTGGTGCGATCGGACTGCCGAGTCGGTCGTTCCACGTGTGGCCGATGAGTGCCGCGCGGTCAATTGTTCGGGGCGCCGACCTGCGCCGGCCGCTTCAACAGGTTGTACTTCTTCAGCTTGCTGTACAGCGTCGGCCGGTAGACGCCGAGAATGGTGGCCGCCGCGCGCTTGTTCCACTGCGTCCGCTCGAGCGTGCGCAGAATCGCCATCCGCTCGATCTCCTCGAGCGTGTGATGCGCGGGAAACGGGTCGTCGCGTCCCATGTCGGGCTCGGCATCGCGCAGCGTGGCCGGCAGGTCCGCGACCTGGATCTGCGCCTCGGTGGCGACGATGACCGCGCGCTCGATGGCGTGCTCCAGCTCGCGCACGTTGCCTGGCCACCGGTGCCGCTGCAGCATGCGCGTCGCGTCAGGATGGATGCCGGTGACCGGCCGCTGATGCCGCGCCGCGTATCAGCTCGAGGAAGTACTCGGCCAGCAGCGGGATGTCCGTGGTGCGCTCGCGCAACGCGCGGGATCGCCAGCGTGAAGGTGTTGATGCGGAAGTACAGATCCTGCCGCAGCTTCTTGTCGGCAAGCGCCGCGTCGAGATTGAGGTTGGTCGAGCAAATCAGGCGGAAGTCCGACTTGATCGGCCGCGTGCTGCCGACCGGCGTGAACTCGCGCTCCTGCAGCACGCGCAGCAGCTTGGCCTGCAGCGCCGCCGGCATCTCGCCGATCTCGTCGAGCAGCAGCGACCCGCCGTCGGCCAGCTCGATGACGCCGGGGCGATCGGCCAGCGCGCCGGTGAACGAGCCGCGCTTGTGGCCGAAGAGCTCCGACTCGATGAGCTCGGAGGGAATGGCCGCGCAGTTGATCTTGATGAACGGCCCCTTGGCGCGCTTGCTGTTCTGGTGAAGCGCGCTGGCCACCAGTTCCTTGCCCGTGCCGTTTTCTCCAACGATGAGCACGCTGGCGTCGCTCGGCGCGACCTTGCGCACCAGCGTGAACAGCTGCTTCATCTTGTCGCTGCGCGCGACCATGTCGTCGAGCGTCGCGTGGTCGTGCAACTCGGACCTGAGGCGGCGGTTCTCGGCGGCCAGGGCCAGTTTTTCGGTCGCCTTGTCGAGCACCGCCAGCAGCAGCATCGCGTCGATGGGCTTTTCGATGAAGCCGAACGCGCCGCCGTTCATCGCCTCGACGACCTTGGGCACGCTGCCGTAGCCGGTGACCATCACGACCTGCGTGTCCGGGACGACCGCGCGGAAGTCGCGCAGCAGGTCGAGCCCGTTGACGTCGGGCAGCATCAGGTCCAGCAGCACGACATGGGGGCGCCAGGCCGTGACTTCCGCTCGTGCCTCGTCGCCGGTGCCGGCGACGCGCACGTCGAAGCCACGCGGCTTCAGGAGCAATGTCAACGCCTCGGCGGCGTCTGGCTCATCGTCGACGACGAGGACACGCATCGAGTTCATGGCAGTCATTCGGCAGCCCTTCTTGAGTCGTTCTTACGCTGCCGTGTACACCGTTGATGCCATCATGCGGCATCAGGGGCATACACACACGCGATTTCTGGCCAATTTTCGAGCAACCAGCGGGACAACGGAAAGTCCGACGGGTCGCAGACTCAAGCGGTGTGCCAGCTGGACGGGTTTACCAGGTTGATCAGGTTGGGTCGGGTTGGTCGGGTTGGGTCGGGTTGGGCAGGTTGGGTCGGGTTGGGTCAGGTGGGTCGGGTCGGTCGGGGTTGGCATTGTCAGGTTGGGTCGGGTTGGGCCAGGTTGGGCCAGGTTGGGTCAGGTTGGATTGGGTTGGGTCAGGTTGGAGTCAGGCAGGATCGACGTCGCGCCGGGCGCTTCGGGCCTTTCCTTCAGGGATCCGCGATTTTCGCGATTGAGCGGATTCCTGAAAGCGAGGCGCGAAGCGCTCGGCGGGACAGCGATCGTCGCGCGGCCGCTACTGGTCGTTCAGCCGCAGGTTGCTCGCGACGCGGCTGAAGGCGGGCTGGTAGCGGCTGGTCTCCTCTACCGGCACGATGGTCAGCATGTAGAACAGGTTGCCATCGGCAAGAAACGTCGTGGTCACGCCGACGCGTTCCTGCGCGCCGTTGGGCGTGCGGTTCACCAGCTGGTTCTCGATCGCGACGCGCTGCGACAGCCGTGTCTGACGGGGCTGGGTCGCCTGGCGCAGGTTCGGGTTGCCCTGCGCCAGCGCGTTGAGCAGCGCGTCGGTCGACTCGGCAAGGTCGCGCGATGCCGCCCTGGCGACGCCCAGTTCCACACCGTGGGTGAACACCGTCTCGCCGTTGAGCTGACCGTAGGCGTTTTCCGGCACGAACTTCACGGCGCTGTTCGAGGTCACCGCCTGCCAGTTCGACGGCACGGAGGTCTGGAACAACTGGCCGCCGCGCACGCCGCGATAGGCGGTCGAGGGCGCGGGCACCGGATCGCCCATGCGCCCGACCGAGGCAGGCGCGTTCTCGCCGGTGCCGCCCGCGTTGCCGCGCCCCAGGTCGGCCATCGACTTGGCCGGAGGCAGCGAGCCGAGCTCGCGCTTGACGCTCGCGAACTCGCGCGAGTCAGGCGCCGGCGCGATGCTCAGCCTGGCGGCCTCCTGCGCGATATACGTCGAGCGGTTGCCCGGATTGGGATGGCTGCTCATCCACTCCGGCCCGCCGCTGCCCTTGGACTGCGCCTGAATCGTCTCGAACATGCGCGCCAGATCGCGCGGGTCGTAGCCGGCGCGCGCCATGATCTGCGCGCCCAGCAGGTCGGCCTGCTTCTCGTACTCGCGGCTGTACTTCATCAGCCACGTGCCCAGGCCGAACTGGCTGCCCTGGCTGATGACCTGCCCCCAGCCGCCGCCGACCACCGCGCCGGCAATGGCGCCGGCAAGCGCGCCGATCTGAAATCCCTGAGCCTTGGTGGCGTTGGCCGTTCCGTGCCGCAGCAGCACGTGACTCAGCTCGTGCGCCATGACGCCGGCCACTTCACCTTCGCGTCCGGCGGCGTCGATCATGCCGCGATTCACGAACATGGGTCCGCCCGGCAGGGCAAACGCGTTGATTTCCTTCAGGTTGACCGGCGTGAAGGAATACTCGAAGGCCGGCTGGCGATACTCGGGCGGCGTGGCCGCGACCAGGCGCCGGCCGAGATCGTCGAGGTAGTCGCGGATCTCGCGGTCGTTGATCAGCGGGTATTGCTGCCGGACCTCGGCGGCGGCTTCCTGGCCGATCTGGACGTCCTGTTCGGGCGTGTACTTGTTCTTGGGCGGCGTGATCTTCGTCTGCGCAGCCAGCGGAACTGGCGCCGACGGCAATCGCGACGGCCATGACCAGCGCGCGTGAGCGACGCGCGCGACGATGGGTCGAAAGATGGCGAGTCATGTCCAGGGAGTCAGCAAAGATTGATCCGGGTTTTGGGTCCTGGTTTTCGAGCCCGCAAGTGGCCAGCGCACAGGCAGTTAACCTCGAGTCCGGCCCGGTAACCTCGTGCATACGTGATCGAGCGGGTGCCGGCCACAATTGCGGACAGGCAGATTCCAAATGGACGTCGCGGCCCATCCACGTCATGGCGCGAAGGCTCGTCGTCGCGATGCGCTCTAGATGATCTCCAGCACATCTCTCCCCGGCAGCGCCGGAAACGCCGCGTGCGGTTCGGCCTGATACCAGTAAGCCACCGACGCGATGTCGTCCTGCAGCGGCAGGTAGCGGCCGCCGGTGTGCCAGCCAAGCGCCTGGATGGTCACCTTGAGGTCCTGCTCGAACCGGATCGGGTCCATGATGTGCCAGCGGTAGAGGCCGAAGCGCTGCTGCGACTGGTAGACGCCGTCTGGCCGAATCACCAGCGGCAAGCCTGAGTACGGCGTCGAGAACTCCTGGTACTGCTTGGTCGCCTGGTTCTCGAAGTTGTACGACCCGCAGAAGTAGTCCTCGGTGCCGGTGCCGCAGATGGTCGGGTAGTCGGTGTCGCCATCGAGGAAGAACTTGATCTCGCCCTCGCCCCACCAGCCGGTGTTGTTGACGCCCCACGACATGTGCGTGCCGACGTACTGGCCCTCGCCCTTCACGCCCTCCACGATCGTGTAGTCCTGCTTGTACGGCACCGGGTTCGTCCGCCGGAACTGCGCATGCAGGTACGCCGCATCGTCGGCCACCTCGGTGAGCGAGTAGTCGATCTGGTAGTAGAGCGTCATCTCCTGGTCGGCGATGTTCTCCATCGTGATGCGGCACGACTTGCGAAACGGCATCACCCAGTAGCAGTTGAAGGCGCTGCCGGGATTCACCGCCACGGCCAGCGAGTTGATCTGCCCGTAGCGTCCCCAGCCGGACGCGAAGAAGTCGCCGACGGGCACTTCGATTGAGGGCGTCGTCTCGCCGTCCCAGTAGACCCGGAGGATCGAGAAGCGCCAATGCCCGGTGGGGGTCATCCAGATGTGTTGAATCGCGCCTGGCCCGGTGATCTCGGCCAGCGTGAACACCTGCTTGGGCGCGATCTTCACCGACGGCGAGATCTTCCAGCCCTGGCCCAGATCGCGGGCCGCGTTGGCGCCCGTGCCGGTCGTCGCGCGGCCGCCCTGCCCCTTGGCGCCGGTGAAGTTCTCGGGGCTGATGGACCGCGACTTGGCGCGCGACAGCCGGAAGAGATCGCCGACGCCGGTCGTGAGGCCGTCAAATGGCCTGGCGGCGCTCGCCTGCGCCGCCGCTCGACGAGGAAGAGCAAGGAGGCCAGTGGCCCCAAGGGCGGAGAAGAGCGCGCGACGGTTCACCTGACGCCTCCTGTAATCTGCAATCGTCAATCTGCAATCTGTCAATCTGCAATCTGCAATTCATGTGCCCCGCGGCAACCCGGCAAGCAGCGTCTTCAAGGCCTCGAAGTCGACGGGCTTGACCAGGTGGTAGTCGAAGCCGGCGGTGATGGAGCGCCGGCGATCCTCGTCCTGGCCCCAGCCGGTGAGCGCCACCAGCGTCACACGACGGCCGTGGTCGGCGTTGCGAATGCGGCGCGCGACTTCGTAGCCGTTGATGCCGGGCAAGCCCGAGATCGAGGACGACAACTTCGGGCTCGAACCGTTCGAACTGCTCGAGCGCGTCAAGCCCGTCGCGCGCGGCGACGACGCTCTGTCCGACGAGCGACAACAGGAGCACCAGCGAGTCGACGGCGTCCTTGTTGTCGTCGACGACGAGAATGCGGCGCGCCGGCATGGCGTCGGCGGTTGCCGTCGGAGTCGCCCCGAGAGCAGGCGTCTCGGCGACGCCCGCCGCCGCACGGGGAAGACGCACGACGAACTCGCTCCCCTTCCCGGGGCCGTCGCTGAGCACCGTGACCGATCCGTCGTGCAGCTCGACCAGCCGGCGCACCAGCGTCAGCCCGATCCCCAGGCCGCCTTGCGCGCGCTCGAGCGAGCGGTCCGCCTGCACGAACATGTCGAAGATGTACGGCAGCACGTCGGGCGCGATGCCGATGCCACGGTCGCGCACCGCGACCACGACGTTGTCGGCATCGGCGCTGGCCTCGACCGCGATGACGCCGCCCGGCTCCATGTACTTGGCGCCGTTGTTCAGCAGATTCGAGAACACCTGCGCCAGGCGCGTCAGATCCGCGTCGAGCCACACGTCTTCGGCCGGCTGGTGCACGCGCAGCGTGTGCCGGTGTGCGTCGATGACTGGCTGGCTGGTCTCGATGGCGGCACGCAGCACGTCGGCGAGCCGCACGCGGCTCAGTCGCAGCTCCAGCTTCCCGCGGCTGACGCGCGAGACGTCGAGCAGGTCGTCCACCAGGTGGACCAGTTGCCCAACCTGCCGCTCGATCACCTTTCGGCTTTCGGCCAGGCGCACCGGGTCGGACTCGGCGCGCAGGACCTGCAGGGAGTTGCTGATGGGCGCCAGCGGGTTGCGCAGCTCGTGGGCGAGCGTCGCCAGGAATTCGTCCTTCCTCGCATCGGTCGCGCGAATCTCGTTGTACAAGGTCGAGTTCTCGAGCGCGATCGAGGCCATCTGCGCCATCTGCGTCAGCACCGCCCGATCGTCGTCGTCGAACCGGCCGTTCGCCTTGTCGCTGCAGTGGATGTAGCCCAGGGGCTGCCCCGCGCGCGTGGTCAGGGGAACCACGAGGCTCCCTTCCTCCTCGACGCGCGGCCGCCTCCTCGAAGGTGACCTTGCAGCGGCCTGCCCCGAGGATGCGGCGGGCCTCGCCGTCGATGACACCCACGATGCTGTCCTGGGTGGTGGCGGCGTTGATGGTCAGCGACGCCGCCGCCACCTGCCGCATTCGCGCGGCCCACGACTGCTCGCGTGCCAGCGAGCGGTTCAGCGCGATCTCCGCCTTGCGATCGTCGGTGACGTCGCGGAAGACCAGCACGGCGCCAAGCACGACCCCGGCCGCCCCGCGAATCGGCGCGGCGCTGTCGGCGATTGGCCGTTCCGCCCCGTCCTTCGAGATGAGCACGGTGTGGTTGGCGAGCCCGACGATGACGCCGTCGCGCAGCGCGCGGATCACCGGGTTCTCCACTCGGTTGCGCGTGTCTTCGTTGACGATGTTGAAGACCTGCGTGAGCGGCAGGCCCCTGGCGTCTGCTGGGACCAGCCGGTGAGCTGCTCGGCGACGCCGTTGAGCATGCTGACCGCTGCCGGCCGGATCGGTGACGATCACGCCGTCGCCGATGCTGGCCAGCGTCACGCGGAGTTGTTCGCGTTCCCCGTAGAGGGTCGAGGCCGCGGCGGCCAGCTGCTTGCGCGTTGCGGCGGGCGGACCACACAAACGCCACCGTGATCACCACGCCCAGCAAGCCCGTGGCCCAGCCGGTCACCGTCGCCCGCTGATAGGTGCTCTCGGCCTCGGCCGCGCGCATCGCCAGCGCCTGTTGTTCGCGAGCCTGCATGCCGCGAACCTGCAGCCGGATGGCGTCCATGGTCGCCTTGCTGCGACCGGTCAGCACCAGTGCAACGGCGGCTTCGGGGCCCTGCGTCTGGTGAACGTCGATGGTCTCGCGCAGCTGCGACAGCTTGAGGTCGATGGCATCGCGCAACGCGGCGACGGCCCCCGACTGCGCCGGGTTGTCGGCGACGAGCCCCGCCAGGTGCGCCATCTCGCCGTCCAGCTCCGCCAACGCCGAGTTGTACGGCTCGAGGTAGTTGGGGTGCCCGGTGATGAGGAACCCGCGCTCTCCGGTCTCGGCGTCCACGACCGAGGTCGACACGCGATCGAGCGCGTTGATGACCGAATGCGCCTGGGCGACGGCCTCGGTATTCCGGTACAGCGCCTGGGTACTTCGGTCGCGGATGATGATGTTGACCACCAGCAGGACCACGAGCAGCGCGCTGCCCGCGATGAGGCGTGGCCCAAAGGTGGTCAGAGCGGACGGCATCAGTCAGGCACTCTACCCTGTCGGCGTCAATCCACCAGCGCCGCGTACATCAGCGTCGAGAACTGACCGAACAGGCCGTGCTGGTTGAACGGGAAATGCTGCGCGAACACCAGCACGACCGTCTGCTCTTTCGGGTCCATGTTGAAGTACGTCGTCGCCGCGCCCGCCCAGCCGAACTGGCCGACCGACCCCAGCGCGTCGCCCCTGGCAAGGTCGATGCGGACGCCGCCGCCAAGGCCAAACCCGTCGGACTGGCTGGGTCCGATGGTGGGCGGCGTCAGGTGATTCAAGTGGTTGGCCATCATCAGCTCGACGGTCTTGCGCCCGAGGATCCGCACGCCGTCGAGCTCGCCGCCATTGAGCAGCATCTGCCCGAAGCGCGCGTAGTCGCCGATCGTGGAGAACATCCCGGCGCCGCCAGCGGCAAACCCGCGGCCCGGCTCCGGATAGACGCCGGCCAGCTGCGTTTGCGGCACCTCGGTCAGCGCGTCGGCCTTGTCGAGCGTGTATACCTTGGCCAGCCGTCCGCGCTTGGCTTCGGCGACGTCGTAGCTGGTGTCGTCCATTCCGAGCGGCTTCGTGATGCGCTGCTCGACGAACTGCTCGAATGGCATCCCCGACACCTTCTCGACGATCGCGCCAAGGACATCGATGCCCAAGCCGTAGCTGAACCGGGTGCCGGGCTGGTGGGCCAGCGGCAGCGTCGCCAGCTTGGCCACAAACGCGTCCATCGACGGGGACTCCAGCATCTTGGCGTCACGGTAGATCTCGTCGATCGGTCCCTTGCCGAAGCCGTAGATGAGCCCCGAGGTGTGCGTCAGCAGGTCCTTCACCGTCATCTGGCGCGTCGCATCCACCAGCTTCGGCCGCTTGGCGCTGCCGCCGGCGAACACCTTCATCTTCTCGAGCGCGGGCAGGAACTTGCCCACCTGGTCATCGAGCTTGAGGCGGCCTTCCTCGTACAGGATCATCACCGCGACGCTGGTGACGATCTTCGACATGGAGAAGATGCGGACGATCGTGTCCTTCTCCATTGGCAACTTCGCGCCGAGGTCGCGCGACCCGAACGTCTGCCAGTCCACGATCCGCCCATGGCGCGCGACCAGGCTGATGAGCCCGGCGTGCTTGCCCTCGTCGACGTGGCGCTTCAGCATCGCGTGAAGGCGTTCGAGGCGCTCCGGTGAAAATCCCTCCGATTCCGGCGTGCCAGACGGCAGCGGCTGCGCGGAGGCGGGGGCCGCGGCCAGGACGAAGCGCAGACGACGCAGTGGAATGAGCGCGCCGGATCAGCATAGCGGCCGATTCTATCAAGCAACCTGTAGAATGCACCCCAAGGGAGACGAGGATGCGATCTTTCGCGATGGCGGCGGTGGCGGTTGCGTTCATGGGAACAAGTATGGCGGCGGCACAAACCCGAGGAGTCACCAAGCAGACGTGGGGGACAACCAAGGCGGGCGAGGCCGTCGACCTCTACACGCTGACCAACGCCAGGGGCGCCTCGGTGCAGATTGCCACGCTCGGTGGCACGGTCGTCTCCATCAAGGTCCCCGACAAGGCCGGGGCGCTCGGCGACGTCGTGCTGGGCTTCGACTCGCTCGACGGGTATCTCGGCGCGCATCCGTTTTTTGGCGTCCTCGTGGGCCGCTACGGCAACCGCATCGGCAACGCGTCGTTCACGCTGGACGGCAAGGCCTACACGCTGGCGAAGAACAACGGGGTCAACTCCCTGCACGGCGGGCTCAAGGGCTTCGACAAGTACGTCTGGAAGACGCGGGAAGTCACCTCGGCCGACGGCCTGGCGCTGGAGTTGACGCACGTCAGCCCGGATGGCGACGAGGGGTTCCCCGGCACGCTGTCGGTGACGGTGCGCTACACGTGGACCGACGCAAACGGCCTGCGCATCGACTACACGGCGACCACCGACAAGCCGACGGTCGTCAACCTCACGAACCACGCGTACTTCAACCTGTCGGCCGGCGCCTCGCCGACGATCCTGGACCACACGCTGCAGGTGCTCGCCGACAAGTACACGCCGGTCGACAAGGGGCTGATCCCCACCGGCGAGCTGCGCGCGGTGGCGGGCACGCCGTTTGACTTCACCAAGGCGCGGCGGGTCGGCGAGCTCATCGACGCCGACGACGAGCAGATCCGGTTTGGCGGAGGCTACGACCACAACTTCGTGTTCAGGCAGCCGCCCGGCACGATGCGGCTGGGCGCGCGCGTCGCCGATCCGGTCAGCGGCCGGATCATGGAGGTCACCACCACCGAGCCCGGCGTGCAGTTCTACACCGGCAACTTCCTGGATGGATCGGTCAAGGGCCGCGGCGGCAAGCCCTACGTCAAGCGCAGCGGGTTGTGCCTGGAGACGCAGCACTACCCGGACTCGCCGAACAAGCCGGATTTCCCGTCGGTGGTGCTGCGTCCCGGGCAGACCTACAAGACGACGACGCAGTACACGTTCAGCACGGCCAAATAGCGTCCACAACCACGAAGGTCACGAAGGCGGGCACGAAGGTCACGAAACGCGATTCATGGCCTTCGTGGTCTTCGTGTGATCCTTCGTGACCTTCGTGATTGTGGCGGCTAGTTGGTCGCCTTCCCGAACATCTTCCCGAAGAAATTCCCCGGCTTCCACGCCGGGTCCACCGGGTCGTCGGCAATCGCCCTGGCGACGGCGAGGTTTGCGCGGGTGAAGCGCTCCACGGCCGGCAGGTCCATCGGCAGCGACAAGTCGTCGGTCGGCTTGTGGTAGTGCGACGCCAGGAACCCGCCGAACACCTGCTGCCCGTTCACGGCCGGGTCTTTCGCGGTGAACCCCGGCATCAGGTACACCGCCGGGATGCCCTGCTTGACCAGCGAGTACTGGTCGCTGCGGACGAAGATGTTCTGCTCGGGCATCGGGTCGGGGCTCAAGGTGTAGCCGAACTCCGCCACCGCCTTGCGCACGACGGCATCGAGCGTCGAGTTTTCCGAGCCGAAGGCGACGATGTCGCTGCTGGCCGCCATGAACACGGGCATGTCGAGGTTGACGTTGGCGACCATCCGGCCGGCCGCCTTGACCGGGTAGTGCGCGAAGTAGTCCGACCCGAGAAGCCCTTTCTCCTCCGCGGTGACCAGCACCACGACGCACCGAGCGCTTCGGCTTCACCGGCTGGCCGGCCAGCGCGCGCGCCACCTCGAGCACGATGGCGCTGCCCGTCGCGTTGTCGTACGCGCCGTTGTTGATGCGATCGCCGTCGCCCGACGGCCGCACGCCCGTGTGATCGAGATGCGCGGTGAGCACGACCGAGGTCGCCGAAAGCGTGGGGTCGCTGCCCTTCAGCACGCCGACGACGTTGGGGCTCGAGACGCGCTTGTGCGAAGTCGCCGAGGTCATGGTCAGCGTGGCGGCAAGCGCCGCCCCGCCCGGCACGCCCTTGCGTCCGGCCTCCACCGCCTGGTCGAACGTCAGCGGGGAGCCCTCAAACAGGCGCGCCGAGCCCTGCGGGCTGAGGTAGGCCACCGCCTTCAGCCGCTTCTCGGTCGGGCCCGGCGTGCCGTCGGGGTTGGCCCAGCGTCAGCGTCGGCCTGCCGAAATACGCCTTCACCTGTTCCCACGGGAAGCGCTTCACGTCGTCGGGGCCCAGCACCGTGACAACCGCAACGGCGCCGTGGTCGGCGGCGTTTTTCAGCTTGTGGTCCGTCGAGGCGTAGTGCGCGCGCGGCTCGCTCGGCAGCTTGCTGGGTGCGTTCGAGAGGAGCGCGACAATCTTGCCCGTGACGTCGAGGCCGGCGTAGTCGTCGTGCCCGAACTCGGGCGCCGTGACCCCGAAGCCGGCGAACACGACCGGCGCGGTCACTTCCGCAGTCGGCTGAGTGGCGCTCGCGCCGACCATGCCCTGCGTCGGGCAGCGGCACGGCCGTCGTCGCGCCGCCGATCGTCAGGCGCATCGACGTCGCCGTCGGCGTGCTTTCGATGAATGGCACCTGCTGGAAGTAGGTGCCGTCGTCGGCCCCGGGAGCGTAGCCGGCGGCTTTGAGGACGGTGGCCACATAGCGGGCCGCCAGGTCGTAGCCTCGCGTCGCCGCCTCGCGGCCTTCGAGCAGGTCGTCGGCGAGGAACTCGACATCGGCGCGAATGCGCGTCGCCGACACCTCCGGGGATTCAGGCGCCGGAACTGTCGCGCGCTGGGCGGAGATGCCCTGAGAGATTCAGGAGCACCGTGAACGTGAGGACAAGGGCGGCTGGTCGGGACATGCTCCCGATTCTACAAGCCTCGTTTTCCTCGTCCCACGGTTCGTCCCAACCGATGGGCTGGCGACGGCACTCCGCCCGCGTCCGAACCGTCTACAATTCCAAGGTTGGCGCCCTGGCGCCGGACCTTTTCCTGTTTCCACTTCTCCTCTATCTGGAACCAAGACTGCTATGAGCACCCTGCGCAGACTGCTTGTCGTCGTGCTGGCCCTGGTGGCGCTGGCGCCCGGCGTGGCGGGCCAGAGCCCTGCTGCCACGCAATCGGCCATGCCGAAACTCGAGTTCGAGAAGTACACGCTGCCCAACGGCCTGCAGGTCATCCTGCATGTCGACCGCAAGCTGCCGATCGTGCACGTGAACCAGTGGTTCCACGTCGGATCGAAGAACGAGAAGCGAGGGCGCACCGGGTTCGCGCACTTGTTCGAGCACATGATGTTCCAGGGCTCGAAGAATGCCAGCGACGAGTACTTCGTCTACGCCGAGAAGGCCGGCGCGAACCTGGCCGAAGGCGGCGTCAACGGCACCACCGAGCAACGACCGCACGAACTACTTCGCGACGGTGCCGTCGGGGAATCTCGAAAACCTGCTGTGGCTCGAGTCCGATCGGCTGGCGACCCTGCTCGACACCACCGACATCAAGAAGCTCGACGAGCAGCGCAACGTCGTCAAGAACGAACGGCGGCAGGGCCTCGAAAACCAGCCGTACGGCCGCTGGTTCCCCCTGCTGTTCGAGAACACGTTCGACAACGGCCATCCGTACTCGTGGCCGGTCATCGGCAGCATGGAGGACCTGTCGGCGGCCACGCTGGACGACGTGAAGGAGTTCTTCCGCCAGTACCTACACGCCCAACAACCTGTCGCTGGTCATCGCCGGCGACTTCGACCCCGCGGAGGCCAAGAAGCTGGTCGCAGAAGTACTTCGGCGACCTGCCGCCCGGCATGCCGCTCGACCGGCCGGCCAAGAACGTGGCGAAGCTCGACGGCGAGCGCGTCGTCGAGGTCAACGACCGCGTCTCGCTCGAGCGCGTCTACATCGGATGGCCGGCGCCGGAGTATTTCACTCCTGAGCGACGCGGCCCTCGACATCGCCGCGCGGATTCTCGCCGACGGGCTGTCGTCGCGCCTGAACAAGGCGCTGGTCTACGACAAGCCGCTGGCCACGCAGGTGTCCGTCGTTCAACATCAGCCGCCGAGATCGCCAGCGTGTTCGTCGTCCAGGCGACGGCGCGGCCGGGCTCGTCGCTGGCCGAGATCGAGAAGCGTCGTCGGCGGCCGAGATCGCGCGGCTGGCCAAGGAGGGCCCGTCGGCCGCGGAGCTCGAGCGCTCCAAGACCAAGCAGGAAGCCGAGTTCGTCTCGGGGCTGGAGCGCATCGGCGGGTTCGGCGGCAAGGCCGACGTGCTCAACCAGTACAACATCTTCCTGGGCGACCCGAACAAGATCGAGGCCGACCTGGGCCGGTATCGTGCGCTCACGACCGCGGCGGTGCAGAAGGCGGTCGCGACGTGGCTCGACACGCCCAACCGCGTCGTGATCCGCTTCCATCCCGAGAAAGCTCAGCGTCCCGCCGATGCCTTGACGCTGGATCGCTCGACGATGCCGCCGCTCGGCGCGGATCGGCCGTTTGTCGCGCCGAAGGTCGAGACGGCGAAGTTGCCCAACGGCCTCGAGCTGTTCGTGGTCGAGCGGCGCGACCTGCCGAAGGTCAACGTCACGCTGGTCACCCGCGCCGGCGGCGTGGGCGATCCAGCGGGCAAGGCCGGCGTGGCCAACCTGACGATGACCGCCATCGATCTGGGGACGAAGACGCAGGAACGCGCTCGAAGTCGAGCAGGCGTTCGGCGATCTGGGCACGACGCTGACCGGCGGCGCCGGACGTGAAGGCGCGCGGCTCGGGCCTGGACGTGCTATCGCGGAACCTGTCGCCGGCGCTGGAGATTCTCGCCGACGTCGTGCAGAACCCGACGTTCCCGGAAGAGCGAGATCACGCGCGAGCGCAAGCGGGTGCTCGATGCGATCGCGCAGGGCGATCGCAGCGGCAACGCGCTCTACAGGCGGATCCAGCCGATGCTGGCGTTCGGGCCGGACCATCCCGTACGGCCGCCCGGTGCAGGGGCTGAAGGGATCGGTGGAAGGGCATCACGCGCGCCGACCTGGTCGCGTTCCATCAGGCGCGCATCAAGCCTGGCTCGACGGCCATCGTGCTGGCCGGCGACATCTCGCTGGCGCAGGCCACCGAGCTGGCGACCAAGCACTTCGGCGGATGGAGCGGCGGGGCCGCCGCCGCCATCACGATTCCGCCGGTGCCGGCGCGCCAAGGGCGGCCGCATCTACCTGGTCGATCGTCCCGATGCCGCGCAGACGGTCGTGGCGCAGTGGATTCCGGGCCCGGCGCGCGCGACGCCAGACTACGACGTGCTGAACCTGGTGGACGCGGTGTGGGGCGGCGGCGGCTTCGGCACGCGGCTCAACCTGAACCTGCGCGAGAACAAGGCGTACTCGGTACGGCGTGTTCTCGAACTTCAACCTGATGCGCGCGGCGGGCAACTGGTCGGCCGCCGGCGGCGTGCAGACGGACAAGACGGCCGAGTCGATCGTCGAGTTCGACAAGGAGCTGAAGGACCTGGCGGGCGCGCGTCCCATCAGCGCCGATGAACTGGCCGTCGCCAAGCAGCGGCGCGTGCGCGGCTACGCGCAGCAGTTCGAGTCGCTCGATCGGATCACGGGCGAGATCGCCAACCTGTGGGTGTGGGGTCTGCCGACCTCGGAGCTGCAGCGGGAGTACGACGCCACCAACGCGGTGACGCTCGAGCAGATCGCCGCGGCGTCGAAGAAATACGTGCAGCCCGGGCAGGCCTCGCTGCTGCTGGTCGGCGACCGCTCGAAGATCGAGGCCAAGGTCAAGGCGCTCAACCTCGGCGAGATCGTCGTGCTCGACACCGAGGGCAAGCCGGTCGCGGCGGCGGAACGACGGTAGACCTTAGCAGAGCTTAGCGCACGGTTACGAGCTAGAGCCCTGCGCTACAGCGTAGCCCCTTTTTCTTCCGGAGGATGGCGGTGAAGCTCTTGACGTTGGCTCTTCTTGGTGTGTTGGCGGCTCCCCTGGCGACCGACGCGCAGACGCAGGCGCCGCTGCTCGACCGCGAGCTGTTCTTCGGCGACCCGGAGATTTCCGGCGCCCAGCTGTCGCCCGACGGACAGTACATCTCGTTTGTGAAGCCCTTCAACGGCACGCGCAACGTGTGGGTCAAGAAGGCGAGCGAGCCGTTCGCCTCCGCCAAGGTCCTCACCAACGACACCAAGCGCCCGGTGACGCAGTACTTCTGGGCCAGGGACAGCAAGTACGTGCTGTACGTGCAGGACCAGGGCGGCGACGAGAACTACAACGTCTACGCCGTGGATCCGTCGGCGGCGCCGGCGGCCGGACAGGACGTGCCGGCGGCGCGCAACGTCACCGACGCCAAGGGCGCGCGCGCGCTCATCTACGACGTCCCCAAGAATGAACCGGGCATCCTCTACATCGGCCTCAACGACCGCGACAAGGCGTGGCACGACCTCTACCGGCTCGAGATCGCAACCGGCAAGCGCACGCTCATGCGGGAGAACACCGAGAAGATCGCCGGCTGGGTCTTCGACAACGCCGGCAAGCTGCGTCTGGCGGCGCGGACGACCGACTCGGGCAGCACCGAGATCCTGCGTGTCGATGAAAAGGGATTCACGCCGGTCTACACGTGCTCGGTGTTCGAAAGCTGCGGTCCCGTCCACTTTCACAAGGACGGCCAGCGCGTCTACATGGAGACGAGCAAGGGCGAAGGCGACTTGTCGCGGCTGACCCTGTTCGATCCGGCCACCGGCAAGGAAGAACTGGTCGAATCGGACCCGTCAAAGAAGGTGGACTTCGGCGCCGCGCATTTCTCCGAGGTGACCGACGAACTGGTCGCGACGACCTACCTCGAAGACAAGCCGCGCTGGTACTTCCGCGACAAGGCCCTCGAAGCCGACTTCCGGCTGCTCGAGAAGAAGCTGGCCGGCCGCACGGTCAACCTCGGGTCGAGCACCGCCGACGAACAGATGTTCATCGTCAGCGCAACCAGCGACGTCGAGCCCGGTGAGACGTTCGTGTTCGACCGCAAGACCAAGCAGCTCACCTCCCAGTACAAGATTCGCGAGAAGCTGCCGCGCGAGGCGCTCTCGCCGATGACGCCGGTCCATTACACGTCGACAGACGGCCTGGAGATTCCGGCGTACCTCACCGTGCCAAAGGGCACGTCTGGGAAGAACATGCCGGCCGTCGTCGTCCCGCACGGCGGGCCGTGGGCGCGCGACGACTGGGGCTACGACGGCATCGCGCAGTTCCTGTCCAATCGCGGCTACGTCGTGCTGCAGCCGAACTTCCGCGGCTCGACCGGCTACGGCAAGAAGTTCCTCAACGCCGGCAACAAGCAGTGGGGCGACCTGATGCAGGACGACCTCACGTGGGGCGTGAAGTACCTCGTCGCCAAGGGCATCGCCGATCCCAAGCGCGTCGGCATCCTGGGCGGATCCTACGGCGGCTATGCCACGCTGGCGGGCCTGGCATTCACGCCGGACGTCTACGCCGCCGGCGTCTCGATTGTCGGGCCGTCGAACATCATCACGCTGCTCGACTCGATTCCGCCGTACTGGGAAGCGATCCGCACGGTCTTCAACGAGCGGCTGGGCAATCCCACCACACCCGAGGGGCGCAAGCAGCTGGAACGGCAGTCGCCGATCAACTCGGCCAGCAAGATCACGACGCCGCTCCTGGTGCTGCAAGGCGCCAACGACCCGCGCGTGAAGCAGGCCGAGTCGGATCAGATCGTCATCGCGTTGCGCGATCGCGGTTTCCCGGTCGAGTACATCGTCGCGCCGGATGAGGGACACGGGTTTGCCCGGCCGGTGAACAACATGGCCGGCTTTGCGACGATCGAGAAGTTCCTCGGCAAGCACCTGGGCGGACGCTTCCAGGAATCGATGACGCCTGAAGTCGGCAAGCGATTGACGGAGATCACGGTCGACCCCAAGACCGTCGTTCTCACGAAGAAGGTCGACACGGCCAGCGTCGGCACTCCGAAGCCGGCCGTCGATCTGGCGCCGTCGACCGCAAACTTCAAGGCGACCATCGCCGTCAACGGCCAGACGATTCCCGATGGACATCACCAGCACCGTGAAGGACGAAAACGGCGCCTGGGTGGCGTCGGATACCGCCAAGACGCCGATGGGCGACATGCTGGACACGACCACGATCGAGAAGGGCACGCTCATCGTCAAGAAACGCTCGGTCTCACAGGGGCCCGTTTCGGTCGCGCTGGAGTTCGACGGCAACAAGGCCACCGGCACCATGACGATGAACGGCCAGAGCAAGCCGGTGAGCGCCGATCTCGGCGGGGCGCTTTTTGCCGACGGCGCCGGCACGCACGCCGTGCTCGCCGCGCTGCCGCTGGCAGATGGCTACCAGGCGACGTTCCGCAACTTCACCGTGCAGTCGCAGAAAGTCGCGCTCAAGCAGCTGAAGGTGGCCGGCGTCGAAGATGTCACGGTGCCGGCGGGCACCTTCAAGGCCTGGAAGGTGGAAGTGTCCAGCGCCGAAGGGGAACCAGGCTCGTCGACCGTCTGGATCGCCACCGACTCGCGCAAGGTCGTGAAGATCAGCGCGACGCTGCCCCAGATGGGAGGGGCTGTCCTGACTTCAGAATTCCAGTGACAATGGACAACGGCGACGAGTGACGACGAACGGACAGAAGTGACGACGGGACAAAGCGCGACGGCTCCGTGCCCGACGCGTCGAGCTCGCTCCTAGGCGCTTCGTACCTGTCGCTCATTCTTGATCCTCGTCAATCTGCTCGTCTGCAATCGTCAATGACGACGGACTCTCAGAACCACGTCCGTCAAATACTCCGGACTCTCCAGCAGCCGTGTCCGCGCCGCCGGTCACCGTTTCCTGCCGTTCGGTTCGACCCGTCCTCGCATTCGACCAGGTGGCGTCGTAGCGGCCGGCGGGCAGCGTCACGGTCAACTCGGTCTTCCCGGGCCCTTCGACGTAGAATCAGGTACTGCCGGCCGGGCTCGGACAGCGCGAAGGTCGTCGCGCCGGGCGCGGACTTGACGACGTGGCTGTCAGGGCGCATCGCGACGAGCCCCGTGGCCTCGAGCGTTCGCTTGAGCACGCCAAGCTGCGAGCGCAGCGCGGCGCTGCCGCCTCCCGGCGCGTCGTTTTCGGCCGTTCCCTTCTCGAACCCGACGGCAAACGAATAGTCGAGGCCGTTGAAGACCGCGCCGCCGGCCATCAGGAAACGCCAGGCCTGCCGGCGATAGAGCGAGTCGTCGGGCCCGGCAAACCCCGTTTCGTCGAAGGCAAGCGGGCGATTGAGCCCCAGATTCCACGTCACGCTCTCGGGCAGCGCGTAGTGGAAGTTCACGATCGACACCTGCGGAGCGACCTCGGTGAGCACGACGCCGGTGTTGGCGAAGCCTTGCGCGATCAGGTGGCGCTTGGGCAGGCGACGCTCCTGGTCGGCGATCCAGCTCGGCGACCCGCGCCTGCCACGCCAGCGAGGCCGCCGTGGCCACCTTCACCCGCGCTGGGCCCCTTCGCGTCGCGCGACCGGCGGGATCTCGCGGGTCTCGGGGCTGGTGGCGTCGGGCTCGTTCTGGATCTCGAAGTAGACGTTGTCGAACGCGTTGAGCTCGGCGACGACCTTGCGCACCATCGCTTCCTGGCGGACGAGCAGCCCGCCGTTGTCGAGCGTATGCACGTCGTCAGGGGCGACCGGCGCAAGTCCGTTGACGTTGTTGCCCGGGTGGAGCGGGCTCATGGTGCCCTTGCCGTACCAATTCGAGAACATCACGACCTCGACGACGATGCCCCGGGCGTCGGCCTTGGCGATGAAGTCCTTGAGGCGGGCAAAGTAGGCGGGGTCCCAGCGATCGAGGTCGAACTTCGGACCGCCGCCAGCAAAGCCATCGGTCGAGCTCCTGGCCCACGGCGTGATGGCGCGGCCCGGGCAGGGGCGAGTGTGTTGTAGCGGATGTTGAAGTCGCCGGGCTTCTCGAGGTAGCTGCCGACGAACAGGCGCGTCAGGTTGAGGCCGTCTTTGGCGAGAGCGTCGAGGTAGACGTCGTACTTGAAGTCGAGGTTGACGACCGCGCCGTAGTGCTCGCCGGAAGTGACGAGCACGGTGGGCTTGCCGCGGAAGAGGAAGTAGTGGGGGTTCTGGGGGTGAAGGCGCAGGGGTTCGGCGGACGCAAGCCCCGGCGACAGCAACAGCGCTGCGAACACAACACGAAGGCACGAAGGCGCGAAGGCGCGAAGGCGATCGAATCGCAGTCGCGCAGGTCACTGATCTCCAGAGCCTGTGCGAAGTCGTCAATCAGGTCGTCCGGATGCTCGAGGCCGATGGACACCCGGAGCAGGCTCTCCGGGGCACGCGTGTGCTCGCCTTCGACCGACGCGCGGTGCTCGATGAGCGTCTCGGGGCCGCCCAGGCTCGTCGCCCGCGTGACGAGCTTCAGCCGGTTCACCAGCGCGAACGCCTCGGCCCGCCCGCCGTGCACGTCAAGCGACAACATCCCGCCCGGCTGCCGCATCTGCCGGCTGGCCACCTCATAGCCGGGGTCGGTCGACAATCCCGGGTAATACACCCGCGCGACGGCCGGGTGCGCCGCGAGAAATCCAGCCACCCGCTGCGCGCCTTCGACGTGTCCGCGCATGCGGTACGGCAGCGACCTCAGGCCGCGCAGCACCAGCCAGCAGTCAAACGGCGATGGCACGGCGCCCAGCGTCGTCTGGATGGACCTGATGCGCTCGAAGACCCCGTCCATGGAGCGCGCGACGACGACGCCGCCCAGCACGTCGGAGTGCCCGCCGAGGTACTTGGTGGTCGAGTGCATCACGAAATCCACGCCAAGCTCGAGCGGCCGCTGCAGCACCGGCGTCGCCCAGGTGTTGTCCACGACCGTGCGCGCGCCGATGGTCTTGGCGAGCGCGACCATCGCGACGATGTCGGTGACGTGCAGGCGGGGGTTCGACGGCGTCTCGATCCAGATGAGGCGCGTCGAGGGCGTGAGCGCCCGCTTGACCGCGCCGGGGTCGGTCATGTCGACGAAGGTCGTCTGCAACCCCCACCGCGCGAACTGCTCGCGCAGCATCGCGGGCGTGCCGTAGTACGCATCGTCGGGCGCGATGACGTGCGCGCCGGGATCGAGCGCCTGAAAGACCGCCGCCGTGGCGGCAGAGCCCGAGGCGAACGCCGCAGACGCTGCGCCGCCCTCCAGCGCCGCAAGCGCGGTCTCCAGCGCGTGGCGCGTGGGATTGCCCGATCGCGTGTAGTTGAATCCACGCGGATAGGTGCCGTCCTCGTGCCGTTCGAACGTCGTCGACAGATGGATGGCCGGGGTTACCGCGCGCGTGCCCTCGTCGATGCTGGCGCCAGCGTGAACGGCAAGTGTCTCGATGCGCATCCGCTGATTGTAGCGAGCTTCGGCTACAGTAGGCAGAATGCGTCGCGTCAGCCGGTTACTCCCGCTCGCGCTGCTCGTCCTGCTCGCCGCCTCGTGCCGGCAGGTCACGCCGCTGCCGGCGGACGCGCTGACGGACCTGGCGACGCTCGATCAGTTCCGCGCGACCTTCAACGCGGAGTCCCACAGGCCTCGACTGCTGGTCCTGCTGTCGCCGACGTGAGCCGAGTGCCTGGCTGGCGCCCGGTGGGTGCAGGATGACGTGCTGGCGAAGTACCCCGATCGCGACGTGGCCGTGACGGTGGTGTGGTTCAACATGGTGCGGACCGACGCCCGCGACCGCTGGCCGCGCAACGAGATCGTCGATAAGCGCGCACGCCACCTCTGGGACGCCGGCAAACTGGTGGGAACGGCGCTGGCGGGCCGCGACGAACTGGCCGACTGGCGGCCAGTGGCGTGGGATGCCTGGCTGCTGTATCCTGCGGGCACGACGTGGGACCAGACGGCCCCGGTGCCAGCGGCTCGGGGCAAGACGATCATTCGGACCAGGGCGGCGCTCGATGACGCAATGAGAGCGCTGCCGGTCGCGCCATGACCATCACCAACTTCGGCAACGACGTGCTCGCGAGCCTGCCCGACCTGCCCCGATGGGTGGAGGCGCGCGGCATGCTCATGTCTCGCCGCGGGTTCGTCGTCGATACTGCCGACGGCTGTCGACTGATATGCAGCCGCAAGGATCGTCTCGTCGTGCCGACGACGATCGAGTTGTCCGCGCTGCTTGAAACCACGGCCACGCGCGAGGTGCCTGGCGCGTCGATCCTGCTGCAGGACGTGATGCTGCCGGCCGGCCGCTTCCATCTGCCCGACTGGAAGGCCGAAGCCGCGACCGTCTACACGCTGCCGCCGGATCGCGCGCGCGGCTGGCGCGTGCCGCACTGGCCGACCGCGCCGATGACCCTCGAGCAGATCGACGCAGTCGAGGAGATGCCGCCGGCGCTTCGCGAGCGGTTGCGCGACGCCGTGGTCCACGCGCCCGTGTGGGCTGCCTCGATGGAGGGCAAGCCCGTCGCATTCGCCCATGCCACGCATACCACCGAAAGCTGGTTCGACATCTCCGTCGAAACGCTCGAAGGCGCGCGGAACCAGGGCCTGGGCCGCGCCGCCGCGATGGGGATGATCGTGGACCGCATGCTTCGCGGGCTGCGGCCGGTCTGGAGCGCCGTGAAGAGCAACGAGGCCAGCCACGGGCTGGCCCGGCGCCTGGGATTCGAACCGGTCGATCTGCTGTGGGTGCTCACCCGCGAGGAATGATCAAGGTCGAGCTCCACGCCCACACCTCGGACGATCCGGGCGACCGCATTCCTCACGACACGCACGCGCTGCTGGACCACGCGGCGCGTTTCGGCTACGGCGCGCTGGCCATCACGCTGCACAACCGATGGTTCGATCCGGCGCCGCTTGGCGAGTACGCGGCCGCGCGCGGCATCGTGCTGCTGAGCGGCATCGAGCGGACGATCGAGGGCAGGCACGTCCTGCTGATCAACGTGCCGCGCGAAGCCGGCGACGTGCGGTCGTTCGACGACGTGCGGGCGCTGAAGCGGCAGACGCCAGGTGCGCTCGTCGTGGCGCCGCACCCGTTCTACCCGATCCCCAGCGCGCTTGGTGCAGCCCTGGACGAGATCGTCGACCTGGTCGACGCAGTCGAAGTCAACGCGATGTACACGAGCGGCCTCGACTACAACCGCAAGGCCCGCGCCTGGGCCGCCCTCCATCACAAGACGCTGGTCGGCAATACCGACCTGCACCGGCTGGATCAGATCGGCACGACATGGAGCGAGGTGGACGCGCCGCCGGAGGCCGACGCCATCTGCGCGGCGATTCGCGCCGGGCGCGTCGTCGTGCGCTCGCGTCCTCTCAGCTGGCCGCGCGCGGTGTGGACGATGGCGCGGATGGAACTCGGCGGGCTCGGACGGGGGCGCTTACGGTAGAACCTGGTTCACGGGTTCACACGGGTTCACGGGTTCACGGGTTCACGACGAGTTCACGGGTTCACGGGTTCACAGGTTCACGGGTCAGGTTCACGGGTTCACGTGCGTTGCACGGAACGTGTGAACCAATGAACCTTGTGAACCTGTGAACCTCCGTGAACCTGTGAACCTGTGAACCCGTGAACCCGATTACTCATACCGGAGCGCGTGCATGGGCTCCACCTGCGACGCGCGGTGCGCCGGGATGAAGCCTGCAATCAGCGCGACGATCGACAGCACGATGGCCGCGCCCACGAGCACCAGCGGGTCGTGGCCCTTCAGCTCGTAGAGCAGCGATTCGGCCAGCCGCGCCAGCCACACCGCGCCGCCAAGACCGATGACTCCGCCCACCAGCGTCATCACCGCCACCTGGCGCAGCACCATGCCGCGCACCCGCGACGGCGCGGCGCCCAGCGCCATCCGCAGCCCGATCTCGCGCGTGCGCTGGGCCACGGTGTACGCCAGCACGCCGTAGAGTCCAATCGCCGCAAGCAGCGTCGCCAGGCAGGCAAACGCCGCCGACAGCAGGCTGATGAACCGATCGAGGAACACGTTCTGCCGCACCTGCTGCGGCATCGTGCGCAGGTTCTCGAGCGGCAGGTTCGGGTCCAGCCGCGCCACGACGCGCGGCAGCGTCGCAAGGAACTCCTCGGGATCGAGCGCCGTGCGCACGTACACCGACACCGACTCCGACGCCGTCGTCTTGCGCGTACGGACGGAAGAAGAGCGGCGGAATCTTGTCCTTGACCTCGCTGTACTTGGCGTTCTGGACGAGCCCGACGATCTCGGTGTCGAGCTTGTCGTCGGGGCCCGATCCCATCAGCTTGCCGACGGCTTCGCGCCCGAGGTTGAACTTCTTCGCAAACTCCTCGTTGACGATCGCCACCTTCGGCGCCTTCAGGCTGTCGGCGCGGGTGAACTCGCGTCCGGCAATCAGCGGCACGCCCATCGTCTTGAAATAGCCGGCGCCGATCTCGTTGTAGCGGGCGTCGTTGTCGATGTCGGGGCCCGACTTGAAGCCCTGCACCTGCACGCTGCTGCCCCAGTTGCTGCCGGCCAGCGCGGGCACCAGCGACGAGGTCACGCTCGTCACGCCCGGCACCGCCGCCAGTTCGTCTTCCAGACGCTCGAAGAGCGCCAGCGACCGCTCGGGCGTGTAGCCGTTCAACTCGGGAGAGATGCCGAAGGTGACCAGGTTGTCGATCTTCAGCCCGAGGTCGACGCGGCTGATGTTGAACAGGCTGCGAGTGAAGAGGCCCGCCGCGACCAGCAGCGCCATCGACAAGCGCGATCTGCGTGGTGGCAAGCGACGTGCGGAACCGGGCCGCGGCCTTGGTGCCGGTGGCCTTGCCCGACTGGCCCTTCAGTGCCGCCGACAGGTCGGGCCGCGTCGAGTGGATGGCCGGGAACAGGCCGAAGAGCAGGCCCGTGCCGATCGTCAGCGCAGTCGCAAACAGCAGCACTTCCGTGTCGAGCGACAGTTGAATGAACTGCTGCGCGTCGTCGGGCAGGATCGAGACGATCAGATCCAGCGTCCATCGCGCGACCACCAGGCCGGCGACGCCGCCGAGCACCGCCAGGACCAGCGATTCGGTGAGCAACTGCATGACGAGCTGCCACCGGCTCGCGCCAAGCGACAGCCGCACCGCCATCTCGGAGGCACGAGAGGCCGCGCGCGCCAGCAGCAGGTTCGCGATGTTCGCGCAGGCGATGATCAGCACCAGGCCGGTCACGCCGAGCAGGAGCGTCAACGGGCCCCTGGCTTCGCGGCTGACCGAGCTTTGCCCGCGCAGGCCGGCGGTCACGCCCAGCTGGCGCGCCCTGAAGCGCTTCATCGTCTGCTCGCTCATCCCCGTCTGCAGCGGCGCGTCGACGTCGTTGATGAGTGCCTTGTAGGGCGCGTTGATGCCGGCCGAGGCCTGCTCGATCGAGACGCCCGGTTTCAGCCGTCCGAAGACGTACGCCCAGTAGCTGCGGCGATTCTCGAAGCCCTTGAAGCCCGGCTCCATCAGCGCGCGAAGCGTGATCGGCACGAACACCTCGGGCTGCGAGCCCAGCGTCGTGCCGTCGAACCCGCGCGGCGCGACGCCGACGATGGTCAGGCTCTGTCCGTTGACGACCAGCGCGTCGTTCAGGACCGCCGGGTTGAGGCCGAAGCGCTTCTGCCAGTAGTTGAAGCTGAGCACGACGACGCGCGATTCGCCGACCACGCGGTCGTCGCCTTGCGCGAGCAGCCGGCCGAGGGCAGGCTGCACGCCAAGCATCGGGAAGTAGCTCCCCGACACGAGCATGCCCGAGCCCGACAGGGTCTGCCCCTTGTAGGCGAGGTTGGCCCCGAAAATGCGGTGCGCGGCCAGGCCGGTGAAGACGGTCTGCGCCTTTTCGAGGTCACGGAACATCGCGTAGCTGAAGACCTCGTCGCAGTCGCCCGCCTGGTTGCACGAGTTGCTGCCAGGCTTGGGGCCGGGCGCCGAGAGGTTCACCAGTTGTTCCGGGGCACGCACCGGGAGCGGCCGCAGCAGCATCTGGTTGAACAGCGAGAAGATGGCCGCCGTCGCCCCGATCCCGAGCGCCAGCGAGACGACGGCGACCACGGTGACAAAGGGCGTGCGGAACAGCGTGCGGAAGGCGAGTTTGAGGTTTCGCATAAGACGTGGGGTTAGACGTGGAAGCGCCGGCGCAAGTTTTGTGCGCCGGAAGGCGTCGTAAGTTCCGGCCTGGCGTACTCACTTGCCGATACCGCTCCAGCAGGACTCTGGCCGCAGCCTGGGCGACCGTGCGTTCGAGCCCGTCGAGATCGTCGGATCGGCCGGTGAAGTCCTCGACCCAGAGCTTGCGTCCCACCGTGGAGTCCACGAGCCGGACTTCGAGGCGAACGGCCTCGGCATCGACGTGCGCCGTGCCTTCCATCACGACCCGGACGCCGAGTGCCTGTGCGATCTCCCGGACCGGCCGTTGCGGGTCGCGATACTGGAGCGCGCTGGTGTGGGCGGCCACGCCCAGCGCGGCGATCCGCGCCAGTTCCGTCGTGACGCCGTCGGCGAGCCGGTCCGCCAGCCGCCGGTCGTCGTCACGCCCGGAAAACACGTGGAACGGCAGCACGGCGACGGTCACGACCGGGCCGGGCGACGCCACACGGGCCGAAGTGGGCCAGAAGTACACGCGTCGCCGCGAGAAGGACGGCGACGGCGACGATCGGCCACCAGCGGGATCGTACGCATCCCCACCCTCCCCGCCGCGGCTCCGGGTGCGGGCGATGCGGACGCGCGCTCGAAAGTCGGGGCGTAGCCGCCCTTGGCAAGCCGGATTCGCAGGGCGTCGCCGGCGCCATCGGTCTCGTAGTACTCGGCCAGCTTCGCCCGCAGACGCCGGGCCTCTACGCGGACAATCGAGTCCAGCCGCGGGTCGTACTCCGATGGACGGTCGAACACTTCGACGCCCAGCAAGTACTCCTTGAGCTGGTCGCCCTGGCCATCGAGCGTGCGCTCGACGACGAATCGCAGCATCCGGCTGAGCCGCCCGGCGTTGACGAAGGACTGGCTGGCCAGCACGTGCTCGAGGGCTGCGCGCACGTCGGCGGGATCGATCGTCGGCATCGCTAGCGTGACTCTAACATTCGCCCGCCTGCGGGCCGCGCCGGCATCGATTCAGCCGGCCTGGGAGACTCCGCCTTGCGGATGGACGCGAGGCGCCTCGGGATTCGTCGCGACCCATCCCATGAAGATCTGGTAGCCGAGCGCGAGAAGCGTGGCGCCGACGAACATACCCAGGATGCCCGCCGCGGCCATACCGCCGAGCGCGCCGAGAAGGATGACCGGCATCGGCGCATCCACGCCGCGGCCGAGCATCAACGGCTTCAGCACGTTGTCGGTCATGCCGGAGACGACAAGGAGGACCGTGTAGAGGATGGCAGCGCCGGTGGCGTAGTTGCCGCTCCACCAGAGGTAGCCGATGGCCGGCAGCGTGCCGACGAGCGCCGGCACCTGCGCGATGCCGAGCACGAGGACGATGACTGCCAGCACGCCTGCCCACGGTATGCCGGCGATGAGCAGGCAGATGCCGACGATGATGGCCTGCAGGAACGCGACGCCGAGCACTCCCTTGGCGACCGCGCGGATGGTCGCGGTGGACAGGTCGAAGAATTCCGCTCCGCGCTTCCCGACGGCGACTCTCTCGAAGATCGAGCGGATCGCGCGCGCCCCCCCTTCGCCGAAGGCCATCATGATGCCGGCGACGGCGAGAGACGCGAGGAACTGTAACAGCCCGCCACCGATGCCGGCGACGAAACCGAGCGCCGCCGCGGCCAGGTTGCCGACCTTCGGCTGCATGCTCTGCACCAGTGCGGGCAGATCAGTGTGCGCCTTCGTCCAGAATGCGTGCACCCGCTCGCCGACCAGCGGCCACTCGGCGACGCCTTCTCTTGGCGGCGGCACCCGGAGCGTGTTGTTCTGCACGTCGTTGATCAGTCGGTGCACCGAGTCGCCGAGCGAGTTCATCAGCGCCGCGGTCGGCACGACGACCACTACGATTCCGAGCAGCACGAGCAGCGTCGCGGCCAGTCCCTGGCGGCCGCCGATCTTCGCGGCCACCGACTGATGCAGGGGGTAGAGAGTGACGGCCAGAATCAGAGCCCAGGTCATCAGGCTCAGGAACGGGGAGAACACCTGGAAGCAGATCACGGCCAGGGCCAGGACGAGGCCGGCGCGAATGAAGACTTCGAGAAGGAGGGCGGAGACTCGCCCTTCGAACTCGGGATCGGGATCGTGCCGTGTGCTCATAGGGTGTCCCCCTCATGGATAATACCTTTGCCGCACGCGCAGCGGCGTCTGCACGACGCGCCGCCTTGCCGACCGTCACCTTCCTCCGTCGAGCTTCGGCGAGGTTGTCACCGTGAGACACCTGCCGTTTTCACCGGGAAACGCCTGATTCGAGCCGTCCCGGCCGCTGCCATCGCCGTCCAAGCGTGTGACTCCCTGGGAGGGGATGCACATGCCAACACCGATTCGACTCCTCGCTGCCGGCACGTTGACGCTCTCGTTGCTGACGATGACGCCACGCCGGGCGGAGGCGGGCCCGCCCGCGATTTGCCATCAATTCCAGACCGGCGGAGCGCCGTCGCTGCCGTGGGCGGAAGGATCGGGCTGGCGCCGAAACGTTCCGACCTACGATCTGCAGCGGCTCACCGACGACACGCTGCGGTTGCTGACGCCGGCGACGCCGGTGCTGGCGCGGATGGAGACGATCCGTCGCGCGACGATCTACGCGTCCACCGACGCGCGGGTTGCCAGCGAGTTGCTCTCGCGTGTGCTGGGACGCGCGCTCGACGGCGTCGCAAGCGGCGCGGCCAACAGGCAGGCGCTGTTTGACGCGGGGTACCTGGTCGAGTCGTACCGCCAGGCCAATCTGATCTACAAGTACGAGATGCTGCGCGGCGCTGAGAAGAACGCCTGGCAGCTGCGCGAGACGCCGAAGGGCCTCGACGGCTACTCGTGGATCGTCTCGGCCATTGCAATGGGTCCGATGGACCCGGAGATGGAGTTTGGCGCCTCCCGCGTCACCGAAGGCGCCTCCTCGCAAGCGCACGTGCGCAAGGCCATCACCGGAGCGCGCGCCGGCACTCCGCTCGCCGCGAACCTCGTGGCATTCGGCTATCAGCCGGCGCAAGCGGCGAAGCGGTAGTCAGCACGCGGCTGCCGGGTGCCGCGCCGGCCGCGGCACCCGGCCCGCCGCTAAGCCTGCGGGTCCGCACCGAGCACGCACTCGGCACCGCACGGCACCCGCACCCGGCACCTCTGATTTGTCCCACCCCATCCGTTTCTAATAGGATGGTGCGTGGGAGTCATCATATTCATGCCGACTGGTAATACCTTCGTCGACCAATGGGTCGACCAGGTCCGCGCTCTGACCACACCCGACCGCGTCGTTTTTTGCGATGGGTCCGAGGCCGAGCGCGACGGAATCACCGCTGAATGCCTCGCCTCCGGGGAGTTGGTCGCGCTCAACCAGCAGGCGTTGCCCGGGTGCGTGCTCCACCGGAGCGCGTCGCACGACGTCGCCCGCACGGAGCACCTCACGTTCATCAGCGCCGCCAACGCCGACGCCGTCGGGCCAACCAACAACTGGATGGCGCCCGAGCAGGCACGGGAGAAGCTGACGCCGCTTTTCCGGGGTTCGATGGCGGGCAGGACGATGTATGTCGTCCCGTTCCTGATGGGCCCGCCCGGCTCGCGGTTTTCGAAAGTCGGCGTCGAGATCACCGACAGCCGGTACGTCGTGCTCAACATGCGGACGATGACCCGCGTCGGCGCGCGTCGCCCTCGACGCGCTCGACGGGTCCGACGACTTCACGCGCTGCCTGCACGCGCTCGGCGACCTGTCGCCCGAGCGCCGGTTCATCGTGCACTTTCCCGAAGAGAACGCCGTCTGGTCAATCGGGTCCGGCTACGGCGGCAACGCCCTGCTGGGCAAGAAGTGCCTCGCGTTGCGGCTGGCCAGCTGGCTGGCGCGCAAGGAAGGCTGGCTCGCCGAGCACATGCTGATCCTCGGCCTGCAGGCGCCCAACGGCCGGTGCACTACATCACCGGCGCCTTCCCGTCGGCCTGCGGGAAGACCAACATGGCGATGCTGGTCCCCCCGAAATCCATGCCGGGCTGGAAGATCTGGACCGTCGGCGACGACATCGCGTGGCTGCGCCCCGGCCCCGACGGCCGTCTCTGGGCGGTGAACCCGGAGGCCGGCTTTTTCGGCGTGGCGCCCGGCACGAGCAACAAGACCAATCCCACCGCGTTCGAATGGTGCGGCGCAACACGATCTTCACCAACGTCGCCCTGCGACCCGACGGCACGACGTGGTGGGAAGGGCACGACGACCCCCCGCCCGCCGATGCGCTCGACTGGCAGGGCCGGCCGTGGACGCCGGCGTCCCCCGAGAAGGCCGCGCATCCGAACAGCCGCTTCACCTCGCCCGCCGAGCGAGTGCGCGTCGCTGTCGCCGGAGTTCGCGAACCCCAAGGGCGTGCCGATCGACGCCATCCTCTTCGGCGCCCGGCGGCAACGGCGCGTCCCGCTGGTGTACGAGGCGCGCTCCTGGCAGCACGGCACGTTCCTGGGCGCTACGCTCTCGTCGGAAACGACGGCGGCGGCGACCGGAAAGGTGGGCGTCCTGCGCCGCGACCCGATGGCCATGCTGCCGTTCTGCGGCTACAACATGGGCGACTACTGGGGCCACTGGCTCGACATTGGCCGCGGGCTGACGTCGCCGCCGAAGATCTTCCGCGTCAACTGGTTCCGCACGGCGAAGACGGCAAGTTCCTCTGGCCGGGGTTTGGCGACAACCTGCGCGTGCTGAAGTGGATTCTCGAACGCTGCGAGGGAGGCGGCGCTGCCGCCGAGACGCCGATTGGCCTCGTGCCCACTCCCGACGCGCTCGATCGCAACGGCCTGCGGCTCTCCGCCGAGACGCTTGCGCAGCTGCTGAGGGTGGACGCCGCCGAATGGGTGGAAGCCGGTCGAGGGACAGGAGCACTAC
>CAWFRL010000017.1:0-117352 GCA_963818215.1 Vicinamibacteria bacterium
TAGTCGGACGCCTATGTCTGACCAGCGCGAGCAGCCACCGCTGCCCTTCGACCCGGCGCTGCAGCTCGTGAAGCCACAGCCGCCCGACGACGAGCCTCAGCAGGAACTGTCGTTCGAGGTCTTCGCCAACCGGCTGTTCGAGGAGCTCGCGCGCCGCGGCGCGGCCGTCCGCGACGGCGAGCAACCGAACGCCTGAGGCCCGAGGCCAGGTGCGAAGCTCCGAAGGCCGAGGCTGGCCGTTCAGTTCCCAGAATCAACCGCACCGGCGCCGTCAGGCCCGACGGCAGCACCTTCACCTGGTCCATGTCCTGCGGCACGAACCGTTCGCCGTAGCGCAGGTTGAGCAGCCGATAGTTCGGCAGCGACTCGCCCGCCATGTGGTTCATCGCGGTGTTGCCGACGCGGATCCTGATGCGGTTGTCTCCGGCGCGGACGCCGACGGTGATGTCCATGCGGTACGGCGGCGCCCAGAGGGCGTCGACGACGCGGCCGCCGTTGACATCCACCGCGCCGCTTCACGGATGGGCCCATCAAGCCACGTGCGAAAGCCGGTGCGCATCGGGTACTCCTCGACCCGGGTGCCTTCGCCGAAGTCGAGCCAGACGCGCTTGCCTTTCAATTCGTCAGCGCGTCAGCGTGACCGTCGTCTCGTACGTCGCCACGCCGGAGAAGTGGCGCGTGGCCTCGCGCTGATCCCACCCGGCCATGCGGCCCCGGCCTGGCGGTCCATGTCTCGGTCCCGGCCGCCACCTGCCAGGGGCCCAGCACGCGGGCATCCGGTCGCCTCTCGCGCGTCCGCGTCCAGCGTTTGACGTCCACTCCGGCTGCCCCGCGCAGGTCGTCCTCACGAGAAAGCACGACTGGTAGGGCGCCGAGCGTCAGCGTGAGCTGCCGGTGGCGTCGGTGACGAGCGACGCCTTGTGGTCCGCCCGCGGGATTCCACCACTCGACCGTCGCCCCGGCGCCCCGAGGCCAACCGTCAGCGCCGTAGCGACGTTGACTGTATTGGCGACGAAGAACACGGACTCGCTGCCGAACCGCCGCTCGATGACGCCGATGGCCGGGTCGACGGCCGTGGCCGTCGCCGGCCGCGGCGTCAGTGGACGCTGATGCGAATCGGCGGCGGCACGCGCTCGTTCAGCGCCCGACGAAGCGCGGGCCGGCGTCGGCGGCGACTGTCGCGCGGCCGTCGGCGCGAGAAAACAGCGACCTGGCTCGCGCTGCGAAACTCGTCGCGCGCGGCAACGGTGGAGCGGCCCGGCGGCCGCGCGGGCGCCGTGCCGGCGTCGCGACGACGACCCCTCCGGCGTCGGCGAAGCGCGCCAGCGCGTCCAGCGATCTCGGCCGGCATCGCCTCGACGTGCGGCACGACCACCGCGCGATAGCGGCCCGCGCCAATCGCCAGCGCCTGGCCGTCGATGCGGGCGTGATGCGCCAGCGCCTTGTCGTCGACGAGGTCGAAGCCGTAGCCCGCGTCGAGAATCGAGCCGATGACTTCACTCCCCAGCCGCTCTCGCACCAGCTCGAGCAGGTGCATCTTGCCCAGCGACGCGTGCGCGTAGCCGTCGTGCACCGGCAGGTACAGCGCGACGTCGTTGCCGGGCCGGCCCTGCCGAAGCACGGCGCTCACCCGCTGCAGGTAGCGCGACACGTCCGGCATCGCAATCCACCACGGGTTGCGGTCGTTGAAGACCCCGGCGGCGTAGAAACGCCAGCCCGGATACGCCTCGCCTTCGGGCGTCGATGGCCATCCGTGGCCGATGAGCTGCGTGATGCCCTGCAGGAAGTGGCGGTCGGCTTCGGCCTTGATGTCGAGCGGCGTCGCGCGAAACGACGGCGAGTGCAGCCACGTCCACGTCTCGCTGCTCGCCACGGGTTTGTCGAACAGGTGGCTCGCCGAGGACGCCCAGCGCGACGCGGTGAGCTCGCGCCACTGGTGCCCCTCGCCTTCCGGCAGATCGGCGGCGGCATTGCTCGACACCGTCGCCGGCGGGATGCCGTAGCCCTGGATGCGCAGCCGCGTGCCGCGGGCGCGCGCCCAGTCGCGCAAGCGGCGCGATGAACCGCTCGTCGAGCAGCTCCGTGAGCGTGCGGCCCCAGTCCTCGCGGACCATGGCGCCCTCCACGCCGCGATCGGCCGCAAGCAGCGGGAGCAGCGGCGTGACGTCGTAGCCGCGGCGCGCCGCAAACTCGGAGGCGAAATCCGGCGACCAGTCCGAGTCGTACACTTCAGGCTGTCGCAGAAGATCGCGAACGGCAGGCGGCCGGCAAACGGCGTCAGCAGCCGCGCGCCCACCTGGTCCAGATAGCGGTTCAGCGCGCCGCGGTCGTAGTGGCTCAGCACGTAGCCTTCGGCGCCGATGGCCGGGCGCTTCACCTGCATCCCGGTCCGGCCCGCGATGAAGAACCACACCTGCCGCGTGTGCGGGGCCGCCGGAAGCGTCACGGCATCGGCGGCGTCGGGCCATGCGAGTGGCCGCATCGACGCCGGGGTCACCAGCGTGTTGCCCTCGGGTCCGACAAACGCGCCAATCCACGTCTCGCCGGCCGTCATCGCCGGCCGCGCCACGCGCGGCGTCCCGGGCCCGACCACGATCTTGTCGAGCGCGCAAACGGCTGGCCGCGTCCTTGATGCCGACGGTGGGCCCGCCGATACGGCCACCCGCTGCCCAGCGTGAGGTCGAGACGCAGGCCGAGCGCTTCGGCCCGCTGGTTCGCGGCGCGAAGCGCGTCGAGGTATCGTCGGACAGGAAGCGCATGTTGACGACGCCGCCTGAAGGCTCGTCGAGCGCGAGCGGATAGACCGGCTGGATCTCGGCGCCGCCCAGGCCGGCGCGCTTCATCGCCTCCAGGTCGCGCGCGATCTGCGCCGCGCTGGTCGCCGGGCCGAACCACCACCACCGCATCATCACGCGCGCGTCATCCGGCGGCGTGTCAAACGCCTTGCGGGCGTCGTCGAGCGTGGGGGTGGAGGCGGGTTGGGCGGCGGCGCCGACCAGCGGCGGCAACCGCGAAGATCGCCATTGCCGCATGACTGCCAGTCGGCTACGGCACATCGTGACCCATCCGATCGAATCGAGGCTGTGCGTTTTCGGGTCGAAGGCCACAAACACCCACCGCACGCCGCGCGATGATCTGCTCCCTGCGAACGAAGCCGCGCCAACGGCTGTCGCGGCTGCCGTAGCGATTGTCGCCGAGGACGAAGTAGCCGATCGGCGGCACGCGAATGGGGCCCCAGTCGCCCTCGCTCGGACGATACCGATCCGGGGACACGTCGTCGATCAGGAACTCGCGCTGCCAGGCGAACTCTTCGCGCTCGCCGCGGACGTCGCTTGCAGGCCGAAGGGCCGAGCCTTCGACGTCCAGGTCATTCACCAGCAGCGTGAAGTTCTGCATCTCCAGTCGGTCGCCGGGCATGCCCACGACGCGATGCGTGACGATGGCGCCGCTGTCGGTGCGCCAGACGACGACCATGCGCCGCCGCACGGGACCCGAAAGCGGCGTCGCAATCACCCGGTCGTCGTCCTGCAGGGTCCGGCTCATCGACACACCCTCGACCCTGTAGATCTGCACGGCGCGAGTGAGGAGCGGAACGACGACAAACGGCCTCAGCCCGAACAGCACCGTCGCGACGTACGGGACGAGCACGTACCAGCGGCTGCAGCAGTGGCGGCAGGCCCGAACGTCGGTTGTCAGCGGGGCTGAAGTACCGCGGCCACGGCCGTGGGCCACGTGCCAGGCGTCGATGGCCGGGCAGAAGACGAACAGCAGCATGCCCATCGTCACGCCGGCCATCCGTGACGCGCGCCGATCCCAACGGCGTGACGGCAAGCAGGACCAGCGCGGGCCACGCCACCGCAAGTGTCGAGAGGATCGCCGCTCGGACGGGCCGGCCGGCGTACAGACTGCCCGGTGCCGGGCACGATCGCGCTCAGCAGCGCGGCAAGCCACGGCCGCGGCTGCCAGGGCCGTGGCGTCAGAGGCTGAAACAGGGATGTGACCGCGTCGGACACGCCCTAGGTTTTACTTCATCACGCCGGCAGAACGGCGTCGAATCGCACTGGCGGTTGTAAATTGACGATTCCGAATTTGGCGGATCTCGTACGGAGGGCGGAACCTCAGTTCCGCCCTCCCGGACGCAAGGGCCCGAACTGAAGCCGGCTTACGTGCCGTCATTGTCGAGGCGCACGGCTGGTGTATCGTTCGCGGTATGGCGCTGTCGATCTCGATGTGCGCGGCCGTGCTCGGCGGTGTCGCTGTCGGCCCCTCAAGCCGCCGCGCCGATCCGCGTGCTGGTCGTCACCGGCGGCCACACCTACCCCACCTCGTTCTACACCGTGTTCGAGCAGCCCGGCATTGCCTGGGACCACGCCGTGTCGAGCGAAGAAGCGTATCGCGCCGACCTGCGGGAGCGCTACGACGTGCTGGTCCTGCACGACATGCCGAAGGCGCTCGGCGAGACGGGCCGGCAGCACCTGCGGGCCTTTGCCGAGGCTGGCAAGGGCATCGTCGTCGTGCACCACGCGATTGTCAGCTATCCGGATTGGGACTGGTATCGCGACCTGATTGGCGCGCGATATCTCGAACAGCCGCAGGGCGGCCGGCCCGCCTCGACCTACCGCCACGACGAGCAGATGCGCATCGCCGTCACGGGCGCGCACCCGGTCACCGCAGGGCTGGCGCCCTTCACGGTGCTCGACGAGACCTACAAAGGCATGTGGCTGGCGCCGACCAACACGGTCCTGCTCACGACGGACAACCCCACCGGCGATCCCCCGGTGGCGTGGGTCAGCGCCTACCCGCGCTCGCGCGTGGTCACGATTCAACTCGGCCACGGCCCCGAATCGCACCGCGACGCGTCGTTCAGGCGGCTGATGCTGAACGCGATCCGATGGACTGCCGCCGCACCGTGATCCGCAATCTGCGTAATTCGCTAATCTGCAATCTGTCAATCTGCAATCGTCAATTACTACACCGTCTCTTCCTCAGCAACCCTCGCGATGTGCGGGTGCGGCACGAGCTCCATCTCGTTTTCGAGCGGCTTGGCCGCCAGCTTCATCGAGAACCAGAACGCCATCGCCAGCACGCTCAGCATCGTCACGGCCAGCACGAGCAACAGCGACCTGAAGAGCGAGTTCACCGGCGCCAGGGCGCGGTCTTCCGCCTCCCAGGTGACGACGGCCCACGGCAGGTGCGGGTAGGTCGCCGCCAACTGGCTCGTGGCCACGCCAATCAGCTGGTTCTCGCCGTCGCGCGACGGGGCGCTGAACGCGAACCGCTGCGGGCCGTTGGTCTGTCCCAGCGCCTCGAGCCCCGCGCGCAGCCCCGGCTCCGCGAAGAACCGCGCACGCGGGTCCACGGCGCCGCGGCTGAAGACGACCGACCCGTTGCGCCGCACGACCATCGCGTCGCCGCCACCGCCCAGGTCGATGCCGGCCACCGACGCCAGCATCTCGCGGATGTCGGCCACGGCCTTGAGCACGCCGCCGGGCCGCCCGTCGTCGCCCGGCACGGGCACGGCAATCTCCATCGCGTAGGTGCGCGCGCTTTCGTCCCAGCGCACGTCGCTCACGGTCGCCTCGCCCTGACCGGCGCCCGACATCACGCGCTTCCACCACTCCTCGTCGGACTGGTCGTAGTCGCTCGTCAGGTTCGAGGCCGCCACCAGCCGGCCGTCGCGATCGGTGAGCAGCACCTCGCGGTAGATGGGGTCCTCGCGGGTGATGTCGGTGAAGTACCGGGAGGCCGCGTTGCCGAGCACCTCGACGACCATCGGCGCCTTGAGGTCGAGGGCCGAGAACCGCCGGTCGAGATCCGCGATCTCGGCTGGCGCTCATCGCGCGCCTCGGGCGCGACGCGGCCGCGCGCACGTCGGGCACGCGCGCCAGCAGCGACACGTCCACGATGCGGCGATACACGTACGCGTCGATGGCCGCGGCGGATTGCTCCGCGCGTTGCGCGAGGCCGAGCCCAAAGGCTTCGCGCAGCTGCGCCCGTCCGCGTTCGATGACGAAGAACGAACCAATCAGCAGAACCGGGATGCCGACCACAAGAAGCGTGGCGAACACCCGATAGTTGATCGCCCGGAGCCGGTGCGGCATGGCGTCCTCCCTAACTGACCGTGACAAGGGCGGAAACGATTAGTGCCTGCCGTGGGGATGTACAAGCGCCAGTGTCTGCCTCGTCCCGGGCGTTGTCAACTGGGCCGGCGGTCACTGTGCAGATCAAAGGACGCACTGAGGAGGTCCGGAGTCGAAGCAGGCGGTCGCCTAGGGGTCCAGGACGCGTGGATAGTCGCAGACCTTGGAATGATGCGGCGCAGATCCCCGGCCAGGCTCCTCTGGATCGTCCAATGCGATGTCGACCTGATCATCTGATCATCCCGCGCCTCATGGATCTGTCGTGATCTCCTGTGGCGGCGTTGGGACGGGCGATGGCGCCGATCGGTCCAGATCCAGAGCGCCAGCAGCGCCCAGAAATAGAGCGAGGCCGCGGTGAGCGTGGCGAGTACGTGGGGCTGTCCCCACGCGGTCATCTTGCCCCACCAGAGCCAGCCGCCCAGGCCAGGCAGCAGCCAGAGATCCCAGCGCGCCTTCTGCCGCCACGGCGCGTGATGTGCCAGCAGCGCCCCGAAGGGCCAGACGGCGATCCAGAGGTAGTAGTTCCATCCGAGCGGCGACATCAGCAGCGCGGCCAGCAGCAGCGCCGCCCAGTCGCCGTCGGAGCGCTCGGGCTCGGGGCGCGAGCGCGCGACGCGCGTCAACGTCACGAGGCCGACGATCAGGGCGAGCGAGGCCGCCACCGGGATCACGAGGGCCTGCGCGCGCGTGATGACGGCAAAACTCGACCGTCCGAGCGCGCGTTCCAGCACGCCCATGATCGACGCGTTCAGGAAGTGCGCGCTCCACTTGATCCGCGGCAGCTGCTCCAGCCATTCCGCATAGGCGCCTGCCCCGAACACCGCCAGGCCAACGGCGACGCGACGCCGCCAGCACCCCGAGCATCGCCGTCAGCGCTCGGCGATCGCGGCGCACCAGGAAGTACGGCACGAACAGGAGCAGAAACGGCTTCATCGCCGCCGCCAGGCCGAGCCACAACCCGGATCGGGTGCTGTCGCCGCGCCGGTACGCCAGCCAGGCCGCGCACACCGGCGCCATGATGAAGAAGCTGATCTGCGCCGTCATCGTGAATGCGGCCGACGGCGCCCACGCAAGCAGATACAGGATGACGATCAGCGCCGGCAGCAGGCGGATCCGCCAGCCGAGCGCGCGCAGGCTCGCCAGGCTGACCCCCGCGCCCAGCACCAATCCGACGCCGAGCCAGACCGCCAGCGCCACGCGATCCGGCAGGTGTGCCAGCGGCCACAGCAGCAGCATCGTGTGTGGCAGGTTCAGGTTGAGGACGGCCGTCGTGGGCCCGCTGGGCGCGACGCGAATGTGCAGCGGCCCGTAGAGGGAACGCCCGGCGAGGTCGTGCCGGGCGGAGGTCAGGAAGATGCCGAAGTCCTGCCCGTCATGATCGGCCGCGCTGCGCCAGACGCCAAGCTGCCCGTCCAGCACCGCGGCAATCAGCGCCAGCAGGACGGCAACCGCGAGCCCCCACGCCGGCGGCCGCAGGATCTCCCACCACCGGGCGGCAGCGCGCACGGGTCAGCGCCGGGGCTTGAAGAAGAGCACGGCCATCACGACGGCGAGGGCCGCGAGCACCCACTTGGAATTGCCTTCGCCGATGTAGTAGTCGACCTCCATCAGCGCGGACCAGATGCTCGACACCATCGAATCCAGCAGGCCGCGCTCGACCAGGGCCTGAGCAAACAGCATTGGGGGTGATGATAGCTCAATTGACGATTGCACGATTGACGATTGACGATTAAGCTTCACGGCTGGCCCCGATGAATCGAATCCTGTGTGCGCTGGTGGGGTGCGGCGTGGCCGCCTCCGTGGTGACGGCGTCGGTCTGGCAGCCGCCGGGCACGATCACCGAGGAATCGCAGGTAGCGCCTTACACGCTGCCCGATCCGCTGGTCATGGCCGACGGCACACGGGTCAACGACGGCGCTTCATGGCGCGCTCGCCGGCGTCCCGAGCTGCTGCGCCAGTTCGAATCGGTCGTCTACGGCAGCACGCCGGGGCCGGTCCCGGTGGTGGTGGCGTCGAACCCTCGCGAGGATCGGACGGCGCTTGGCGGCGCCGCCATCCGCACCGAGGTCACGCTGCGTTTCTCCAGAGCCGGTCGAGAAGCGGCGATCCACGTCCTCCTGTACACGCCGGCCGCCGCGCGCGGCCCCGTGCCCGTCGTCGTCGGGCTGAACTTCAACGGCAACCAGGCCGTCGCCGCAGACCCGGGCATCGCCCTGGCCGCTTCCTGGCTGCCCGCGCGCGCCACCGGCGTCGTCGACAACCGCGCGACCGACAAGACGCGCGGCGTCGAGGCCTCGCGCTGGCAGGTCGAGACGCTGATGTCGCGCGGCTACGCCCTGGCCACGGCCTACTACGGCGACCTCGATCCTGATTTCGACGATGGGTTCCAGAACGGCGTCCATCCGCTCTTCTATCGCGCCGGGCAGACCAGGCCGGCCGACGGCGAGTGGGGCGCGATTGGCGCGTGGGCGTGGGGACTGAGCCGCATGCTCGACTACCTCGAGACGAGGCGCTGACGTGGATGCGCGCCGCGCGATCGTGATGGGCCACTCGCGGCTGGGCAAGGCGGCGCTCTGGGCCGGCGCGCAGGACCAGCGTTTTGCGATGGTCATCTCGAACAACTCGGGATGTGGCGGCGCCGCGCTCAGCAAGCGAGTGTTCGGCGAGACCGTCGGCCACATCACCAGCAGCTTCCCGCACTGGTTCACGGCCGGCTTTGCGCGCTACGCCGGACGCGAAGCCGACCTGCCAGTCGACCAGCACGAACTGCTGGCGCTCATCGCGCCCCGCCCGCTCTACGTCGCCTCGGCGGTCGAGGACCGCTGGGCCGATCCGCGCGGCGAATTCCTCGGCGCGCTCGGCGCCGATCCCGTCTACCGGCTGCTCGGGACGCCGGGCTCGGCGTGACGACGATGCCAGCGGTCGACGCGCCCGTGGGCCAGACGATCGGCTACCACGTCCGATCCGGCGGCCACGACGTCACCGCCTACGACTGGGGGCAATACCTCGCGTTTGCCGATCGACACCTGCGGCAAAGGCCTGTCGATTGACGATTGCAGATTGACGAGTTACAGGGCCGGCAGGAGTCGAAGGCCCGTACAGGTAGACTCTGCGCGTGCACACAACCCTTGACCTCTGGTCCATGTTGTTCGTGTTCATGCTGGCGACGTTTGTCGGGTTCCAGGTCATCCAGAACGTCTCGCGCCTGCTGCACACGCCGCTGATGTCGCTGACCAACGCGATCTCGGCCATCGCCATCGTCGGCTCGATCATCATCGCCGGCGAGGAGAAGGACACGATCAGCCTGGTGCTGGGCTGCGTCGCCGTCGCCGCCTCGATGACCAACATCGTCAGCGGCTTCCTGATCACGGACCGCATGCTCAAGATGTTCCGCGAGAAGGGGAAGCAGCCGTGAGCGCGGTCGAGCACCTGACGCAGGCCAGTTACCTGGCCGCCGCGGCGCTGTTCGTCTTCTCGCTGCGGTGGCTGAGCAGCCCCAAGACGGCGCGGCAGGGCGTGGTGGCCGGCGTGGCCGGCATGACGCTGGCCGTCTTCGGCACGCTGCTCCATCCCGAGATCGTCAACTACACGTGGATCGTCGTCGCGCTGGTCGATCGGCACGATCATCGGCGTGCCGCTGTCGTGGGTGCCGCTCACCGCGGTGCCGCAGCGGACGGCGCTGTCGCACGCCTTCGGCGGCCTGGCGGCGGGCCTGGTCGGCACGGCGAAGTACATGCTGTGGCTCGAGGACGGCGGGCTCACCTCGTTCCGCATGTTCGCGATCATCGTCGAGGTGCTGCTCGGCTACCTGACGCTCACCGGCAGCCTGATGGCCGCCGGCAAGCTCCAGGAAGTGCTGCCGACGCGGCCCATCACCTTCAAGAACCAGAACGTCTTCAACGGGCTGCTGGCGCTGGTCGCGCTGGCCTCGGGCGCCTACATGGTGTGGCGCCCGGAGACGTGGCAGCTGTTCCCGGTCGTGATCGTGCTGTCGCTCGCCTTCGGCGTGCTGCTGGTCCTGCCCATCGGCGGCGCCGACATGCCGACGGTCATCTCGCTGCTGAACTCCTACGCCGGGCTGTCGGCGGTGGCGATGGGCTTCGTGCTCGACAACAAGCTGCTGATCGTCGCCGGCGCGCTCGACGGCTCGTCGGGCTTCATCCTGTCGGTGATCATGTGCAAGGCGATGAACCGCTCGTTCACCAACGTGCTGTTCGGCGCCTTCGGCCAGGTGGCCGCCGCCTCGGCGGCCGCCGAAGCCAAGGCGGTCAAGAGCGCCACGCGCGCAGGACGTCGCCGACATCCTCGAAAACGCCAGCAGCGTCGTCGTCGTGCCCGGCTACGGGATGGCCGTGGCCCAGGCGCAACACCGCGTGCGCGAGCTGTACGAGCAGCTCTCGAAGCGCGGCATCGAGTGCCGGTTCGCGATCCACCCGGTGGCCGGCCGCATGCCCGGCCACATGAACGTCCTGCTGGCCGAGGCGGAGGTGCCCTACACGGCGCTGGCCGAGATGGACGACATCAACCCGGACATGCCGCAGGTGGACGTCGTGATCGTCGTCGGCGCCAACGACGTCGTGAACCCCGCCGCCCGCCACGACAAGTCGAGCCCGATTTTCGGCATGCCGATCATCAACGCCGACAAGGCCAAGACCGTGATCGCCATCAAGCGCTCGATGAACCCCGGCTTTGCCGGCATCGACAACGAGCTCTACTCCGCCGACAACTGCCTGATGGCGTTCGGCGACGCGAAGGCCGTGCTCGGCGACATCGTCAAGGCGATGACCGGTGAAGGCGGCATACACTGACGATTGACGACGACATTACGACGCGGCACAGTGACCGCAGAGTCACGGAGATGCACGTGGATTCCTGGTCGGGAGCCCGAGCAACCCGCGAGCGGCGCCGCCTGCAGGTCAGCATGAAATCTGCGTCATCTGCGTAGCCTCGAGACTTCTGCGCGATGCGCGCGGCGTGACGTGAACGTCGCGCTATTGCTGCACAGGAATCCGCGTCGGGAACGGCTCCATCAGCTCGACGCGCGTGCCGTCCTTGTCGAACAGGTTCAGCTGCCACTTGTTGTTGCGCCCGATGCGCGGCTTCTGCAAGGCGCGCGCGCGCGGCGGCGGGCGTGCGCGCGCGGACGGCTTCCCACGCCGCCTGGATGTCGGCGACCAGCAGGCACGCGTGGTGCTGCGAGCCGAGCTGCTGGCGCGTGGGCGGCTTGTCGTTGAGCATGTACTCCACGTAGTCGGTGCCATCCGGCACGCGCATGTTGACCCAGCTGGTGCGCGCCGGATCGGCGCCGCCGCGCCAGATCTCCTCGAGGCCGAGCACTTCGCGATAGAACGCGTGCGCCTTCGCTTCGTCTCGCACGGCCACGCCGGTGTGATAGAGCCGCGTGGACAGCGGCACGTACGGCGAGGCCGGCGGCGCTGCGACGATGACGTCTTCCTGCACGAACTCCACGACGTTGCCATCCGGATCGTTCGCGCGCAGCCCGACGCGGCCGCACGTCCGGCTCTCGGGCCCGTTGGTGGCGACCCCTCGCGCGTCGAGGTACGTCTTGAGCGCCGGCAGGTCGGACGTCGCAAACGCGATGTGCGACAGCCGGTCGTCCACATCGGGAGCGAGTCCAGGCTCGAGCACGATCGCCTGTCGCCGGTTCACGCGCACGAGCAGCGGCGCGCCGGCAATGCGCGGCTGCACGACCGGGTAGCCGAGCAGCTCGCCGTAGAAGCGCTGCGCGGCGTCCACGTCGCTGGTCTTGAAGGCGACATGGTCCAGCCCCACGATCGGCGGGCGCGCGGGCGCCTGGGCCGCAACGGACACACCAAGCGCGAGCGACAACGACAGGATGCGAGTCGCCAACGGCTATCTCCTGGTCAGGAAGGCGAGCAGGTCCGCCATCTCGGCAGGCGAGACGACCTTGTCGAGATCGGTGGGCATCGACGACTGCGGCAGCATCGTGATCGTCTTGATGTCGCTGCGCGGGATCAGGATCGGCTGGCCCGCCTGACGCAGCGTCACCGTGGTCGGCGTCTGTTCGGCCAGCGTCCCGGCATCGGAGCGCCCGTTGGTGCGTTCGATGAGATAGGTCTCGTAGCCCTGCGCGATCGCCTGGTTCGGCGACAGCACGTCCACCAGCAACGCCAGCGGCGGACGATGCCGGATGCCGGACAGATCGGGGCCCAGGTCGGTGGGGGTGCCGTCGCCGACCTTGTGGCACGCCGCGCACGCCTTCGCGAACACCGCCCCGCCGCGTGCGGCGTCGCCGCCGCGCTCCACCGCGGCCGCGTAGCGGTTGACGATCGCGGCCCGCGCCTCCGGGCGATCTTCGAGCAGCGCGCGCGCGGCCGCGCGCAGCTCCGGATCGCGATGCATGATGAGCTCGCGCTTCTGCCAGAAGTTCATCGTCCAGCTCTGGCACCGCGCCCGTGCCGCAGCGCCTCGACCAGCATGCGCTCGCGCGCCGGGTCGGCCAGCAGCAGATCGACGGCGCCCGAGCGCGCGCCGGGCGTCAGCGTCGGCCAGACGCGCAGGACGAATCGGCCCACGGCGTCGCCGGGCACCGTCGCGAGCGCCGCCAGCGCGGCGACCTGCACCGGCTTCGGGCTCGCGCGGATCGACCCACGCCTGAAACTGCGCCTCGCGCGACGCCACGCCGCCAAGCGCCGCCAGGCTGATGGCGTCGGCGCGACGAGCCGCGTCGGTCGCAGGGTCGGTGGCCAGGGCAATCGCCTTGGTCACGGCAGCCGCCGCCTCGGGCCCGTCGCCGAGCTTCGCGATGCCGAGCAGGGCCAGCGAGGCGCGTCGCACGCCGGTGTCGGGGCCCTGGGCCAGCGCGAGCAGATCGGCGCGGCTGGCCTCGAGCAGGCTGGCGCCGGCGCCGCGCATGCCCGCGGCGCACGCCCTCGAGCGCCGCCGCCTGCCACCACGCGTCGGTCGGCGCCGCCGCGTGCCACGGCGGCGATCAGGCTGGCCACGCGAACCGGCTCGCGCGTGGCGGCGACGGCCGACCCCGCCAGCGTGAAAAACGCGGCGTGCCCGTCGGACTTGCCGCGCGCGCGCGACGCTGTCGGGCGCCAGCGCCGCCTCCAGGTACGCCGCGGCGCGGTCGGGCCCGGCCGACAGCGCCGCCACCTGCATCCACGGGTCGTCGAGGTGCGCGAAGAACAGCTGCTCCTGCGCGGCCTTCGACTCGGCGGAGTCGAGGCCGCCCAGCGTCGCCAGCAACTGGAACTGCGCGCGCGCGTCCTGTTCGACGATCGGCGCGCGCCAGCACGGCGGCCTGGAGCACGCGCCGACCCGGCCAGGCGCGGCTCCGCCAGCCGCAACGCGTTCTCCCGCACGCCGGCCTCGGTGTCGCCCAGCGCGCGGGCGACCAGCTCGATCGTCGAGCAGGCCGAGGCCGTCGAGCGTCCAGAGCGCATGCAGCCGGCCCAGCGGCGATGCGCCCTTGCGCGCGACCGTCTCGAGCATCGGCCCGATCTGCGGCGGCCGCCGATCGAGCAGCAGCCGCTGCGCCGTGCGCCGCCACCACAGGTTGCCGTGCGACAGCGCGTCGACCAGCGCCGCGTCGGTCGCCGCGCCCAGGCGCGGCGCCGCAGCCGTCACGCGCCGCGCCGTCGGGGACGATCCGGTAGATGCGGCCGCGATCGCGCCCGAGGGCGAACTGCGCGGGGTTCTTGTGGAACTCGCTGGCCGTCCACTCCGGGTGCTCGATGCGGGCGCGGTAGTAGTCGATGACGTACAGCGCGCCGTCGGGCCCGACGTAGAAGTTCACCGGCCGGAACCACGGGTCGGTGGAGGCCAGGAACTCGCGCGACTGCCCCGCCCCGACGCGCGACGAAGGTGGCGCCCGACGGCTCGATGACGTCGCGGTGCACGAGGTTGTGCACCGGCTCGGCGACAAACGAGCTGCGCGCGTACTCGCCCTTGAACAGCCCGCCGGTGTAGAGCGTCAGGCTGCAGGCCGAGGTGAACTCGCCCGACTCGGTCAGCAGCTCGTACTGCGGGTTGGCGGTGATCGGAAACACCCGCGCGGCGCCGCCGTGATCGGAGATCGTGTGCGACGCCGCCGAGACCGCGCAGCTGCGGGTTCCGCTCCAGGTACCGCGCGGCGACGACCTCGTGACGGATGTGGTCGTTGTTCTCGGACGTGAAGTAGTGGCCCCACGCGTCGAAGGTGTTGCCGTACTGCGAGTCGCTCGAGCGCGGCTCGACGCGGGGCGGATCGAGCCGGACCCGCACGGACCGGCTCTTCGCGTCCACGCCCGCGACGCGCGGGCGAGCCAGGGAACGTCAGCGGCTTGCCGCGGTCGCCGAACAGCTCCGGGAAGATCAGCGCGCCGCCGCCGCCCGAGTACGCCAGCTGGATCCAGTTGTCGAGCGTGTAGGTCGGGCCGTTCACGCTGTGCTGCGGGTTGGTGACGGCAAATCCCGTCAGCACCACGGTGCGCTTGTCGGCCTTGCCGTCGCCATCGGTGTCTTCGAGATACAGCAGGTCGGGCGCGGCCGTCACCAGCACGCCACGCTTCCATCGCATCACGCCGGTGGGCAGGACGAGCTGGTCGGCAAACACGGTCGCCTTGTCGGGCCGGCCGTCGCCGTTGGTGTCTTCGAGCAGCTTGATCCGGCCGCTCGGACTGGTGTCGAGGGGATACCCCGGCATCTCGACGACGAACCAGCGGCCGTCCTCGTCGATGTCCATCGCCACCGGGCTGGTGACGTCGGGCTCGCTCGTCATCAACTCGATCCGGAAGCCCGGTTCGATGCGAAGGGTCGTCGAGCGCCTGCTGCCGGGGAGAACGGCGGACCGCGGGCTGCTGCAGAAGCGCGGTGAGGATGAGGAAGATGGCCAGTCGCATCGTCATCGGTGTGAGATTACACCGTCCACGATCACGAGGCACGAAGTCACGAAGGCCGGCGCAGGAGGTCGCGACGAAGTCGCGCGTCGAGCGATCGCTCACTGACATCTGCGCTGAACTCGGCGTCACAGCTTACGCACGCGGATCGCTCTCACACCGGCGCGTGTGCGGTAGGACGCGATGCCAAGCGGGCGCGAGGCGTCGACTTCCGGGCGGATGCCAATGCGCCGGCCGGCGGTCGCGACCTCGACGATCGGCTCGATCGTCGAGCCAGGCGCGGATGTGCGTGGCAGTCACCGCGACGCGCACGCCGGTACCAGCGCTTGTCCTCGAACCGCATCTCGCGCGTCGTCTCGTTCTCCGACGCGTCGAGGCCGTCGATGCTCGACAGCCCCACGGTCGTGCCGCCCCACCCGCCGAGGATCAGCGAGCAGTGCGAGGCGCCGACGGGAAAGGTCAGCGCGCAGAAAAAGTCGCTGCCCGCCAGCCGCGCGGCCTCGAGCGCGATCTCGTACGCCGGCGGCAGCGGCTGCGCCCGTCCAGGTGATGCCCGTGAGCGGATCGCCCATGCCGAGCACGATCGCGCCGTCGACGACGCTGACGGGGCCTTCGCCCCCGAACGACGTCTGCTCCCACTTGCCGAGCTGCGTGCCGTCAAACAGCGGCGTCCAGTCGGCCTGCGCACCGACCGTGCCGTGGAAGCCGACGCCCAGCACAGCATCGCGCCGGTCGGTCTGCACAGCCACTCGCGACGTGGTCATCGGTGGGCATCCTACCAAAGCAGACCTCTGTCCTCGTGCGCTCAGTGGCCACCGCCGCGTGCCGGAGGCTGCGCTGTGGCCCGCGCGGCTCGGCCATAATACGCCATGCCCGCCGCCGGCCACACGCTGCTTGTCACCACCGCCGACTCGCCCGGCGTGCTCTCGCAGATCACCAGGTGATCGCCGCGCACCCGGCCAACATCCGGTCCATCGAAAGCCTGCGGCCCGCGCGGCGACGGCTTCGTCGTGTATCTCGAGCTCGACCTGATCGACGACTACCCGGTGCTGCGCGACGCAGTTGCTGGCGCTCTCGGTGGTGCAGCGGATCGAAGAGCCGCCGCCGTTGATGGCCATCTACGGCAAGCGGGTGATCATCATGGGCGGCGGGCGCACAGGTCGGCCAGGTGGCCGTCGGCGCCATCAGCGAAGCCGACCGGCACAACATCCGCGGCGAGCGCATCTCGGTGGACACCATCCCGCTGGTCGGCGAAGAGGCCCTGGCGGCCGCGGTCCGCGCCGTCGCGCGCCTGCCACGCGCCCGCGTGCTGGTGCTGGCCGGCGCCTTGATGGGCGGCGCCATCACCGAGGCCGTGCACGACCTGCAGCGGGCCGGGGTAATCGTCATCAGCCTCAACATGGCCGGCAGCGTGCCCGATGCCGCCGACCTGGTGGTGACCGATCCGCTCCAGGCCGGAGTGATGGCCGTCATGGCCATCGCCGACACGGCGACTTTCGACATCTCCCGGCAGCGGCAACGGCGGTCTATCTGACGCGGCCAGGGAGCAGGCCTGAAAGCAGTGTCCGAAGGGACACAGACCGGCGCACTCGGCGCTTGAGCCGGTCGTCGCGTCTGGCAGACAATGGCGCGACGTGTTTCGTCGTGTTCCCGGCTCCCCGAGCATCCCCATGCCCTGCCGTCGCGTCGATGACGGTCGGCCTCGCCGCGCTGTGCAAGGAACGCGGTCGCTTGGCTGACCGTTGTTCCGAGGCGCCAGACGCGCTGACCGTATCGGTCGATAGTGCCGGTGCATGCCGGCGGCGCGGCGTTCGTCGCAGTGCCTCGACGCGCTGGCGCGCCTGGCGCCGCCACCGCTGGAAGTCATCGTGGTCGAGGACGGTAGCCGCCGCCGCCGAGGCACCGGCTTACGCATCCGACGTGCGGGTCGTGCGCATGCCCGAGCGCCGCGGACCGGCCGCCGCGCGCAATCGCGGCGCGGCCATCGCGCGCGGCGACGTGCTGCTGTTCGTCGATGCCGACGTCGTGCTGCCAGAAACCGCGGTGGCGACCGTGCAGGCCTGCCTGAGGGACCCGGCGCTGGCGGCCGTGATCGGGTCCGTACGACCGGAGGCCGGCGGCGCCCAACTTCATCTCGCAGTTCAAGAACCTGGCGCACCGCTTCGTGCACCAGCAGGCCAGCGAGGACGGCGTGACGTTCTGGGGCGCGTGCGGCGCGATCCGGCGCTCGACCTTTCTCGCCCTGGGCGGCTTCGACGAGCGCTTCGACGTGCCGAGCATCGAGGACATCGAGTTGGGCCTTCGCCTTTCCCGCCGCGGCGGGCGCATCCGGCTCCGGAAGGACCTGGAAGTGACACACCTGAAGCGCTGGACGCTCGGTCAGCCTCATCAGGACCGACGTCCGGCAGCGGGCGCTGCCGTGGAGCGCTCTGCTGCTGGCCGATGGCCACATCCCCAATCACCTGAACGTGAACCGCCGCGCACGGCTGGCGGTCGCGCTCACGCTGGTCCTGCTGGCCAGCGCTGGTCGCGGCGCCCTTCGTCCCGGAGTTCGCTGCTGGTCGCCGCTCAACGCCGCCCTCGTGCTGCTGGCCCTCGACTGGCGGCTGTGGACGCTACTTCGTGGCCGAGCGCGGCTGGTGGTTTGCGCTGCGCGCGGTGCCGATGCAGTGGCTCTACTACCTGTATTCCGGCGCCGCTTTCGCCTGGGTGCTCCTGACCGGCGACTGGCGGCGGCAGCGCGGCGCGCGCGTCTGCAGGAGCCCGCCTGATGCACGTCCATCCCGTGCTCATCGCCGGCGCGGGCCCGGCTGGCCTGACCGCGGCGCTCGAGCTGTCGCGCGCCGGCGTGCCGGTCGCCGTCCACGAAGCCGAGTACGCGGTCGGCGGCATCGCGCGCACCGAGACCTATCGCGGCTATCGCTTCGACATCGGCGGCCACCGCTTCTACACCAAGGTCGCCGAGGTCGAGCGGCTGTGGCACGAACTGCTCGGGCGACGAGCTGATCCGCGTGCCGCGCCTGTCGCGCATCTTCTATCAGGGCCGCTACTACGCCTATCCGCTGCAGCTGCCCAACGTCGTGCGCAACCTCGGGCTGGTCGAAAGCGCGCGCATGACGTCGAGTTACCTGCGCGCGCGGCTGCAGCCGTCCGATCCCGAAGAGACGCTCGAAGACTGGGTCGTGAACCGCTTCGGCCAGCGGCTGTACCAGACGTTCTTCAAGACCTACACCGAGAAGGTCTGGGGCCTGCCCTGCAACGTGATCCGCGCCGACTGGGCGGCGCAGCGCATCCGGGGCCTGTCGTTCAGCCGCGCCGTCTCGCACGCGATCTTCCGCGGCGGGCAGACGACCTCGCTGGTCGGCGAGTTCCTCTACCCGCGGCTCGGGCCGGGCCAGATGTGGGAGCGCGCCGCCGAGGTCATCACCGCCGCCGGCGGCACGGTGAAGCTGCACAGCCGCGTCGTCGGCCTCCACCACGTCGACGGCCGCATCACCTCGGCGACGCTGGAGTGCGGCGGCGAGCGCCAGACCATCGCCGTGTCCGACGTCATCAGCAGCATGCCTCTGCCGGCGCTGGCCAGGACGCTGGCGCCGGCCGTCGATCCCGAGACGCTCGCGGCGGCCTCGCGCCTGCGCTTCCGCGACTTCCTCATCGTGGTGCTGATCGTCAATCGCCCGGAGCTGTTCCCCGACAACTGGCTCTACATCCACTCGCCGGACGTCAGGGTCGGCCGCATCCAGAACTTCAAGAACTGGAGCGCGGCGATGGTGCCCGACCCGTCCACCACCAGCGTCGGCATGGAGTACTTCTGCTCGGCCGACGACGACGTGTGGCAGCGAGCCGATGCCGATCTGATCGCGATGGCCACCGGCGAGATCGACCAGCTCGGGCTCGCGCCGGCCGGCGCGGTCGTCGACGGCTGCGTCATCCGCCAGCGCAAGGCCTACCCGGTCTACGACGACGCCTACCGCGTGCAGGTCGAACGGATTCGCCAGGGACTGTCCGGCTTCGCGAACCTGCAGACCATCGGCCGCAACGGCATGCACCGCTACAACAACCAGGATCACTCGATGCTCACCGGCATGCTGGCGGCGCGCAACGTCATGGGCGAACAGCACGACCTCTGGGAGGTCAACACCGAGCGCTCCTACTACGAGGAGCAGCAAGTCACCGAGGAGCGCGCGGGCTGACGTGCTGGCGGCGCTGCGTGTAGGCCTGCTCGGGTGCGGGCGTCTGGGCAGCGAGGTGATGCTGCCGCTGCTGGCAGCCCGGCCGGATGTCCGCGTGACGGTGGTCGCCGATCCGGACGAGCCGGCGCGCACCCGCGCGCACGCGCGCGCGTGCCGGGCGCTCGCACCGAGCGCGACTGGCGCGCGGCGCTGGCCTCCGACGACCTCGACGCGGTGGTCGTGACCTTGCCGACGGCGCTCCACGGCGCGGCCGCGCTGGCCGCCATCGCGCGCGGCGTCGCGATGTACCTCGAAAAGCCGCTGGCCTCGACGCTCGAGGAGGCCACCGCGGTGCGCGACGCCTGGCGCGCCACCGCGCTGACCGTCGCCGTCGGGTTCAACTCGCGGTTCCATCCCCTGCTCATTCGGATGCGGCAACAGGTGCGCGACGGCCGCATCGGCGACCCCCGCCTGCTGCGCTGTGCCTTCACGGTCGCGGCCCGCTACGACGGCTCGTGGCGCCACCACGCGGCGAGGGCGGCGGCGTGCTGTACGATCTGGCCTCGCACCAGGTGGACCTGGCGCGCTATCTTCTGGGGCGCGAGATCGTGCGCGTCAGCGCGACACGCGCGACCTCCGGCTGACGGCGAGACGCTCGCCGTCAGCGGCGAGATCGACGGCGGCGTCCTCTGAGCGCGACGTGGGCCTCGGGCACGATCGACGACGAGGTCGTCGAGGTGGTCGGCACCGAAGGCGCGGTCCGACTGGCGCGCTACGAGGATCTGACCTCACGCACCGCGGCCGGTCGGTGCCCGGCGCGGCCGCGCGGCTGATGCGCGCCCTGCCAACGCCGCGAGGCGGTGGCCTTCGGCCTGGCCAGGCGGCGTTCGCCGTGGCACGACCCGTCGTTTGCGGCGGCGCTCGACAACTTCGTCAGGGCCGCGCGCCGCGGCGACGCGGTGGTGCCGGGCGTCGACGAGGGCTGGCACAGCGCGCGAGCCATCGACGCCATTGCCGAGGCCATCCGCACCGGCCGCACCGTTGCCCTATAGCACGGATGACTGACGCCCCTGCGATTACCGTCATCGTGCCGACCTACGGACGCCCGGAGTCGCCGCGCGCCTGGTCCGCGCGCTTCAGGCACAGCGCCTGCCCGACGGCGAGTGGTTCGAGGTGATCGTCGTCGACGACGGCAGTCCCGTGCCGGTGGAGATTGCCGACGAGCGACGGCAGGCACGACTGCGGTGCGTGCTGCTGCGTCAGCCGCGACAAGGTCCGGCCGCGGCGCGCAACGCCGGGCTCGAGGCCGCGCGAGGCGATCTGGTGGCCTTCATCGACGACGACTGCGAGCCGGCGCCGGGCTGGCTGGCCGCGCTGCTCGACGCCGCCAGGCGCCACCCCGATTGCGGTCTGGGCGGCACCGTCGTCAACCAGCTCGGCCACAACCCGTTTGCCGAGACGAGTCAGCTCATCGTCGCGTTCCTCTGCGACTACTACCGCGACCCGTCAACCGGGCGCTTCTTCACCAGCAACAACCTCGCGTTCCCGCGGCGGCTGCTGCAGGCGCGCGGCGGCTTCGACGCCACCTACACGCGCGCGGCCGGCGAAGACCGGGAGCTCTGCGACCGCTGGGTCGCGCTGGGCGGCCGCCTGGTGGCCGTGCCCGAGGCCGTGGTCCTGCACGCGCATCCGCTCACCTGGCGGACTTCGTGCGCCAGCACTTCGAGTACGGGCGAGGCGCGCTGGGGCTTTCGACGCGCCCGGGCGGCCCGCGCGGGCGCGCCGCTGCGCATCGAGCCCTGGACGTTCTATCGCGACCTGCTGATGTGCCCCATCCGCGTGCACCGCTGGCGGGGCGTGCCGCTGGCGGCCCTGGTCGTGCTGGCGCAGACGGCCAACGCCGCGGGCTTCTTCGTCGAGGCCGTCCGCGCGCGATTGGCTTGACCTCCGCGCGGCGAGCGGTCATCGTCTTGCGTATGTTTTCCGCGAATGCAGTGCTAAGCCCTGCCGCCACAACAGTCTGCCGGGCTGGTGCTGTTCGCGCTGGCCGCCGTGATGAGCGGCTGCCAGTCCGGCGCGCCCGCAAAGCCCGTCGGCGCTCCGCATCGCCGTCGTCCCCAAAGGATCGACGCACGAGCACTGGCTGCGCGTCAGGGCCGGCGCCGAAAAGGCCGCCGCCGAGCTGAGCGCCTCGGGCACCGCGGTCGAAGTGATCTGGAAAGCGCCGCTGCGCGAGGACGACCGCGAGCAGCAGGTGCAGGTGGTGGAAGGCTTCATCAGCCAGGGCGTCAGCGGCCTGGTGCTGGCGCCGCTCGACAGCCGCGCGCTCGAACGCCCGGTGGAAGAGGCCGCGCGTGCCGGCATCCCCACCGTGATCTTCGACTCGGCGCTGGCCAATCCCGACAAGGCCGTCAGCTACGTCTCGACCGACAACGGGCGCGGCGGCCACCTGGCCGGCCGCCGCATGGGCGAGCTGCTCGGCGGCAAGGGCCGCGTGCTGATGCTGCGATATCAGGAAGGCTCGGCCGCCACCGAGGAACGCGAGCAGGGATTTCTCGACGAGCTGAAGAGCGGGTTTCCCGGCATCGAGGTGATCTCGTCGGATCAGTACGCGGGCGCGACGCGCGACACGGCCAAGCGCACGTCCGAGAACCTGCTCAACCGCTTCGCCTCCACCGTCAACGGCATCTTCACGCCCAACGAGTCGTCGACGGCCGGCATGCTGCTGGCGCTGCAGGACATCGGCAAGGCCGGCGCGATCACCTTCGTCGGCTTCGACTACAGCTCGGCATTCCTCGAGCCGCTGCGCCGCGGCGAGCTGAAAGGCTTCGTCATGCAGAACCCCGTGAACATGGGATACCTGAGCGTGAAGACGATGGTCGATCACCTGCAGGGCCGCCCGGTGCCGAAGACCGTGGACACCGGCGTCGTGATGGTCACCGCCGAGACGCTGGCCGACCCGGCGATTCAGGCGCTGCATCAGCGGCAAGTGAACCTGTGAACCGGAGAACCCGTGCATGAGCGATGACCGCCCGACCGGATTTCTCGACAACGTCAATCGCAGCTTCGATCGCGCGGCCGCCTTCACGAGCTTTCCGCAGGGGCTGCTCGATGAGATCAAGGCGGGCAACAGCCTCTACCGGTTCGAGTTTCCGCTGCGGCACAACGACGGCTCGATCACGGTCGTGCAGGCGTGGCGTGCCGAGCACAGCCATCACAAGCTGCCGGTGAAAGGCGGCATCCGCTACAGCGCCGACGTCAACGAGGACGAGGTGATGGCGCTGGCGTCGTTGATGACGTGGAAGTGCGCGATCGTCGACGTGCCGTTTGGCGGCGCCAAGGGCGCCGTGCAGGTCGACCCCCACAAGCTGACGCCCGACCAGCTCGAACGCGTGACGCGGCGCTACACGCACGAGCTGATCAAGAAGAACTTCATCGGTCCGGGCGTGGACGTGCCGGCGCCGGACTACGGCACCGGCGAGCGCGAGATGGCGTGGATCGTCGACACCTACCAGGCGATGGCGCCCAACGGGCTCGACTCGCTGGCGTGCGTGACGGGCAAGCCCGTCAGCCAGGGCGGCATCCGCGGCCGCCGCGAAGCCACCGGCCGCGGGCTGTTCTTCGCGCTGCGCGAGGTGTGCGCGCATCGACGACGACATGCGCGCGCTGGGGCTCACGCCCGGCCTGGCCGGCAAGCGCATCGTCGTGCAGGGCCTGGGCAACGTCGGCTACCACGTCGCGAAGTTCTGCCAGGAGGGCGGCGCGATTCTGGTCGGCCTGGCCGAATACGAAGGCGCCATCGCCAATCCCGACGGCCTCGACCTGGAAGCCGTGATGGCCCACCGCCGCGAGACCAGCTCGATCCTGAACTTCCCCGGCGCGACCAACATCACGCCGTCGACCGACGCGCTCGAGCTGGCCTGCGACGTGCTGATTCCGGCCGCGCTCGAGAACGCAGATTCGCGCCGACAACGCGCCGCGCATCAAGGCGAAGATCGTGCTCGAAGGCGCCAACGGCCCGACGACGCCGGAGGCCGAGGCCATCCTGAACGACAAGGACGTGATGGTCGTGCCCGACATCTACGCCAACGCCGGCGGCGTGACGGTGTCGTACTTCGAGTGGCTGAAGAACCTGTCGCACGTCCGGTTCGGGCGCATGGAGAACCGGTATCGCGAGGCGTCGCAGTTGCGGATGTTCGCCGTCCATCGAGCGCGCCACCGGCAAGACCTTCACCGAGGCCGACCGCAGCGCCGTCGTCAAGGGCGCCGACGAGCTGACGCTGGTGAACTCCGGGCTGGAAGAGACGATGAGCGCGGCCTATCGCGAGATCCGGGCCGTCCGCGAGAAGCACCCGTCGATTCCGGACCTGCGGACCGCGGCGTTCCTGGTCGCGATTGAAAAGGTCGGGCGGTCGTATCTGGAGTTGGGCATATTTCCGTAATTGACAGATTGCAGATTAGACCAGATTGCACGATTCAATCGGCAATCGTCAATTGCTGAAGCGCTCGCACGTATCCGCAGCGCCTCGAGCATCGCCCGCCCGTTGTGGTAGCCCGGCCTTCCAGCGATTCGCCTTCTCGCCGGTGCCGCGTCCGTCGGCGGTGACGGTGGGGTGCCACTCGCCTGTCGTCCAATCCGTTTGCTTCGTGTCGGTGAACGCCCACGTCTTCAGGTACACCTGCGCGTACTGCGGGTCGCCGGTCAGCCGGTACATCGTCAGCGCGCTGACCAGCGCCTCGGCCTGCACCCACCACACCTTGTCGCGGCGATCGGCCGGTTGGCCCAGCGGGCCGCTGTCGTAGAAGCCGCCGTTGCCTCGTCGTAGCCGTTGGCGAGGGAGTAGGCGAACAGCTGCGTGAACAGGTCGCGCGAGCGGCGCCACCGGCTGTCCCAGCGCCTCGAGCGCGTCGACCAGCAGCCAGATGTTCTCGAGGTCGTGGCCGTACGAGGCGCGGGCGGCGGCGCCGTCGAGCTTCGGCGTCCAGTCCGCGGCGTACTGATCGGTGCAGGCGCCAATGGCCTTGCGGACGACGGCGTTGCTTTGAATCGTGATGAGCTCCGAGAGCCGCATCGCCACGCGCGGCGACGGGTCGGCGAGATAGAGCGCGGTCAGCGCCTCCATCAGGTGGAGGTGCGTGTTCATCAACTTCAGATCGGCGGTGCCGCCGAGGTAAGGCCGCGCCTCGGGCGGGGCCGGGCCCCAGTCGCGGGCAAAGAACTCGCGGTAGCCGCCGTTGGTGGCGTCGTGCGCCCTGGCCTCGAGCAGATCGAACAACCGGCGCGCGTCGGCCACGGCCGCCGGGTCGCGGGTCGCCCGCGCGTACTCGGCGATCGCGTAGAGGCCGAAGGCCTGCCCGTACAGGTGCTTGTTCGCATGCACGACGCGCGTGCCCGTGCGGTCCACTTCCCAGTAGAAGCCGCCGAACTCGCGGTCCCACATCTTGTCGAGCAGGAAGCGATAGCCCTGCCGCGCGGCCTCGGCCATCGCCGGGCCGCCGCGCCCCTCGCGCATCAGGCGCGCCGACAGCCACACCATCCGCGCCTGCGTGACGATGGCCTTGGGCGCCTCGCCCTTGAAGCGCCCCTGCGCGTCGTGGTCGATCAGGAAGCCGCCGTGCTCGCGGTCGATGGTGCCCGGATACCAGAACGTCAGGATGTTCTCGGTGAGGTTCTTCTCGAGCGCCGGCGCCGTCGCCCGCAGGTCGGCGGCGGTCTGCGCAGCTCGCCGGGACCAGCGCAGCAGCCGTCGAGCAGCAGGAATCCGGCAACGCATCCACGCGTGCGCATGTCAGTTCTTACCGGCCGATGACCCAGTTGCGCGATGTCCATCAGGTGGTTTTCGAGGAGGCCGGCGTCGGCAAGCGCCGCCTCGGCCCGGGCGATGCCCTCGGCGGCCAGCGCCTTCGACCGCTCGAGGCCGAACAGCGACGGATACGTCGGCTTGTCGTCGGCGGCGTCCTTGCCGGCGGTCTTGCCCAGCTGATCGGCGGCGCCCTCCACGTCGAGGATGTCGTCGACGATCTGAAAGACCAGCCCGACCTCCGACGCGAAGCGGTCCACGGCGGCGACCTGCGCCTCGCTGCCGCCGGCCATGATGGCGCCCGACACCGCCGAGGCGCGAATCAGCGCGCCGGTCTTCATCGCGTGCATCGCCTGCAGGCCGCTGGCGTCGAGCGAGGGCCGCGTGCGCCCGGGAATCTCGGTCGTGCCGGCCGCCTCGAGATCCACCGCCTGCCCGCCGACCATGCCCGAGCGCGCCGGCCGCAGTCGCAATCCGCTCGATGACGCGCAGCTTCCGCGCGGCCAGATCGGCGTCGGCGCCGGCGCGCGGCTCGCGCGCCAGCAGCGCAAAGGCCTCGGTGAGCAGGCCATCGCCGGCCAGGATGGCGATGCCGTCGCCGTACACCACGTGCAAGGTCGGCCGGCCCCGCCGCAGCGTGTCGTCGTCCATCGCCGGCAGGTCGTCGTGAATGAGCGAGTAGGTGTGAATCAGCTCGATGGCGCACGCGGCCGGCAAGGCCAGCGCCTGCGCCTGCTGCGCTCGACGCCGCCGCGCCGGCGGCGACGATCGGCGGCGGCGACGATGGCGTCGGCCGCAGCGAGCGCGAGGATGGGACGCAGCCGCTTGCCGCCGGCCTCGAGGCTGTAGTTCATCGCCTCGGCCAGCAGCGGCGGGCACGCCGGCGGCGCCGGCAGCCACGCGCGCGAGCGCGCGATCGATGGCCTCGCGCTGCCGGCTGACGTAGTCGTGGAAAGGCTCGGGTGTCAATTGACGATTGCAGAATCTGCGTAATTCGCAATCGCAATCGCAATCCGCAGTCAGCGCACGATGCGATGTTTCACCTGCTCGGCCTGCCACAGATGGCGGCGCTGGTGCGCGGCGATGATGCAGAAGGTCGCGTAGAGGTTGTACTTCACGCGCGCGTCGAACGGCGACACCAGGCGCAGCCGATCGAGCGCCAGGCCGGCCGAGCGGTCGATGCGCACCTGCAGTTCCTGCTGCAGGTAGTCGAAGCGCTCCAGCGTCTCGCCCATCGGGTCCACGGCGGCCGGAGAGAACGACGTCCGGCGTCTTCGTCTTCATCTTGTACGGCGGTTCCAGGAACCGCTGCAGCGCCCAGCCGATGAAGCCCTTGCTGTACGGCCCGTTGCCTTCCAGCTTGCGCGCCCGGCCGTCCCGGATCGCGTCGTCGATGAGCGGGATGAAGCGCTCCGACGTGATGTTCAGGTGCGTGAGGCACTCGCCGATGGCCCACGAGTCCGGCGAGGGCCGCGCGGCCCAGGTGGCGTGCGTCGAGCCCCTTGCACACGGCGCGCGCGCGCTCGCGCGCGTACAAGCAGCTCCTCTTTGACGAGGGCGAGCTGCGTGGGGAGCGAGACCGAGGCGGCGACCGTCACAGCTCGTCCTGGGCGTAGTGTTCCAGCAACACTTTCTGCGAGTTCACCGGCGGCTGCCCTTCCTCGGGCCGCACGCGGACGTACTCGCCGTCCGGCTGCAGGCTCCACGCGCGATCGGTGTCGCGCAGCAGCGCGTCGAGCACGACGTGGCGAAGGTGATGGTTCAGGTCGGGATCGCGAATCGGGCACAGCACCTCGACGCGCCGGTCGAGGTTGCGCTCCATCAGGTCCGCGCTGCCGATGTAGACCTCCGGGCTTGCCGCCGTTCTCGAAATAGTAGATCCGCGAGTGCTCGAGGAACCGGCCGACGATCGACCGCACGGCGATGGTCTCGGACACGCCGGGGATCCCGGGCCGCAGGCAGCAGACGCCGCGCGTGATGAGGTCGATGGGCACGCCGGCCTGCGACGCCGCGTAGAGGCACCGGATCATGCCCGGGTCGGTGATCGCGTTGTTCTTGAAGATCAGCGCGCGCCGGGCGGCCCGCCTTCGCGTGCTCGACCTCGCGCTCGATCAGCGCACGCACGCCGGACCGCAGGCTGACCGGCGCGACCAGCAGGTCGGTGTAGGCGCGCTTGTTCGAGTAGCCCGTCAGGTAGTTGAACACCTCCGACACATCGTCCAGGATCGCGGCCTCCGAGGTGAAGAAGCCGAGATCGGTGTAGACCTGCGCGGTGGCCGCGTTGTAGTTGCCGGTGCCGATGTGCGCGTACCGGCGGATGCCGTCGGGCTCCTGGCGCACGACCAGGCACAGCTTGCAGTGGGTCTTGAGGTTCACCAGGCCGTAGACGACGTGGATGCCGGCCTGCTCCAGCCGGTTGGCCCAGATGATGTTGTTGCGCTCGTCGAAGCGCGCCTTCAGCTCCACCAGCACCGCCACCTGCTTGCCGGCCTCGGCGGCCTCGATCAGCATGTCGACCAGCGGCGAGTCCTGGCCGATGCGGTAGAGCGTCATCTTGATCGCGCGCACGTGCGGGTCCTTCACGGCCGCACGCAGGAACGACTCCACCGAGGCAAACGACTCGAACGGGTTGTGGACCAGGTGGTCCTCGTACCGGATCTCGTCGAAGATCGCCTCGTTGTCGTGCCCGGCCCACAGATGGCGCGGCACAAACGGCGCGTCCTTCAGCGCCGGCCGGTGCAGCCCGGTCAGCTCCATGAAGTCGGCAAACCCGAGCCGGTCCGACGTGCGCAACACCACGTCCTCGTCGACCTCGAAGTTCTCGACGAGGATGTCGAGCACCCGCCGCGGCATGCTGGCTTCGACCTGCAGCAGCGACAGCGCGCCGTAGCGCAGCTGGCGCAGGCTGCGGTCGACGCTTTCGAGCAGGTCGTCGGCCTCGTCCTCCTGGATCACCATGTCGGTGTCGCGGACGATGCGGAACAGGTGCGCGCTCTTGACCTGGGTGCCCGGGAACAGCTCCTGGATGTTCTGCCGGATGACGTCCTCGATGAACGCGTAGGAGTGCGTCGGGCGGTCCACCGAACCGCGCGCGCTCTTCCGCTCGGGAATCGCGCACGAATCGCGGCAGCTTGTCGGGCACCTTCACGCGGGCGAACTTCGTGCGCCCGCTGTGACGGACGACGACGGCGAAGCTGTTGCTCAGGTTCGAGATGTACGGAAACGGATGGCCGGGATCGAAGGCCAGCGGCGTCAGCACGGGCCAGATGTGCGTCTTGAAGTAGCCCGCCAGAAACGTCTTCACCTCGGGCGTGTAGTCGGCAGGCTCGAGGAAGCGGATCGCCTCGCTTTCGAGCAGCGGACGCAGCAGCTCCTGCCAGCACGTCGCGACGTCGTCGAGCATCTGCGCCGCGCGCTGGCGGATCGACGTGCAGCTGCTGCTCGGTGTTCAGGCCGTCGGGTGACGTGCCGTCCACGCCCGCCCGGAACTTCTTGAGCAGGGTGGCGACGCGGACCATGTAGAACTCGTCGAGGTTGTCGGCGACGATGGCCAGAAATTTCACGCGCTCGAGCAGCGGGTGCTCCAGGTCGTTGGCCTGATCGAGCACGCGCTGGTTGAACGCCAGCCAGCTCAACTCGCGGTTGATGTACAGCGACGGATCGGTCGAGGTCCACCGGCGGCGGCGCGGCAGCCGGAGCTTCGATGACGACGTCGGGCGCGGATGTCTTCTGCGGCATGACGGGCGCGGATGATAACAGACCGGTGTAACCGGGCCGGGCTCCGGGGTCCGAACTCCGCCCTCAATTATCGGTCTAAACCCCCAACCGACGCAGCGTCGGTTCAGGGCGGGAACCCAAATGCCAGCTTTATGGCCTGATATTCGGGGTGTACGGCCCCATCGGCCCGCCGGATCACCAGGTCGGGCTCCACCCAGGTCTGCTCGCGCACGGCCTCGGGCAGGTCGGTGGCCCGCGTCATGGCATACAGGCCCAGCAGCGGCGGCGGACCCTTCGCGCAAGACGACGGGGCGGTGGCGGACGATGGCCAGGCCGGCGGCGCGCGCGGCCTCGAGCAGCCGCTCGCGCTGTCCGTCGGGCTGCGGAAAGACGCACGCGAAGACGCCGCCGGGCGCCAGGTGCCGCACGGCCACCTCGCAGTAGTCGGCGATGTCGCCGCGCAGCTCGAACCGGCACGCGATCTTCTGCGGGTGGTCGCCCTCGATGCCGGAGCCCACCGGGAAGTACGGCGGGCTGCCCATCACCAGGTCGAAGCGCTCGTCGGGCGCAAGCGCGGCCGGGTCGCGCAGGTCCGCGCAGCGGACGTCCACGCGATCGGTCAGGCCGTTGAAGGCGACCGACTTGCGCGCCAGCGCCACGCTCATCTCCTGCGCCTCGACCGTCACCAGGCGCGCGCCCGGCAGGCGCCACGCGGCGATCAGCGCGAGGCTGCCGATGCCGCTGCCCAGATCCAGCACCGTGCCGGCCGACGGGCACCACGTCGTGCCATACCAGGCCGCCAGCACGTCGTCGGTCGAGAAGCGGTGGCCGTCGCGCAGCTGGAAGATGCGGAAGTGGCCCGAGATGAAATCGAGCGTCTCGTCCGGCGGCACATCCGGCAGGTCGTGTGCGCCGGGCGGGATGGGGCCGGGGCGGGTCCAGCCTCTGAAATTAGTCATTGCCGATTGCAGATTGACGATTGCACGATTGAGCGCAGGGCGAATTACGCAGCGTTCAGAGTCGACAGCGCCTGGCGAATGGCGGCCACCTGTTGATCCGGCGTCAGCGCGACGTCGACGTCGATCGCATCGGCTGGCGCTTCGAGCGTCGCGATCTGGCTTTCGAGCAGCGCGGGGTTCATGAAGTGGCCGCGGCGGCCGGCCAGGCGCGCGGCCAGCACGCCCGGGTCTCCGGTGAGGTGCACGTAGTGCACGTGCGGCAGGCCGCCGGAGAGCACGTCGCGATACGCGCGCTTCAGCGCCGAACACGTCACGACCGCGCCGGCCTTGTCGGCGAGCGCCTGCTTCGATCACGGCCCGCAAGGCGCGCAGCCAGGGCCACCGGTCCTCGTCGGTCAGCGGGATGCCGGCGTGCATCTTCGTCTTGTTGGCCGGCGGATGAAAGTCGTCGGCGTCGTGGAACCGCCACCCGAGTGTCTCGGCGAGCCGCTGGCCGACCGTCGTCTTGCCGGACCCGGTCACGCCCATGACAATGATGACCATCGCTCGATCAAGGATACTGCAGCCTCGGACGGCCATCGCTGATAGCCTCAGGCGCTCGATCGCTGATAGCCTCGGGCCTCTGGCCCGACGTCCGAAGTAAACTACTGTGCGTGGAGCCGGGCTGCGAGTGGATCGTCGACGCGCACGGGTGCGACCCGTCGGCGTTGCGTTCGGTTGACGCGCTGAAGGCGCTGTTCGAGCAGCTCATCGCCGATCTGCGCCTGCAGCCGGTGGCCGAGCCGGTCTGGCATCAGTTCCCCGACGCCGGCGGCATCACCGGCGTCGTCGTGTTGAGCGAGTCGCACCTCACCTGCCACACCTTCCCCGAGCGCGGCTTTGCCGCGGTGAACCTGTATTGCTGCCGGCCGCGCCGCGACTGGCCGTGGGCCGAGCGGCTCACCGAAGCGCTGGGCGCCACCGACGTGCAGGTGCGACGACGTGGCCGAGTAGCCGGCATCGCCCGGCATGCCGGACTGAGTTCAGGCCTACGTCTTCCACAAATCGATCGGCTTGCTGACCTTCGGGTGGAACGGCAGCGGCACCTTCGCGCCGGAACGCGCCGACGCGTACGCGGCGTAGATGATCTCGAGCACCGCGCGGCCGTCCTCGCCGGTCACCAGCGGCGTCTTGTCCTCGCGCACGCACTCGATGAAGTGCTGCAGCTCGTGCGGGTAGCCCTGGTTGAACACCTCTTCGAAGATCGTGTACGTCCAGCCCTGCGTCGAGCCCGCCTTCTCGGCGGCGTAGCCGTAGCCCTCCTCGCTGTAGGTCTGCGCCGCGTTGCCGCGGAACAGATCGGCAAACGACACGCCCGTGGTGCCGTAGACCTCGATGCGGTCGTCCATCCCGCCCGGCTTGGCCCACCCGTCTTCGGCCAGCCCGATCACGCCGCCCTCGAACTCGACGACGCAGACGGCGTTGTCTTCGCCGAGCGTGCGTCCCTTGTGGCGCACGGTGTCCATCGTCGCCCACACGCTCTTCACCACGGGGTTGCCGCCCAGCATCCAGCGGAACCACCCGAACGCGTGACAGCCCATGTCCATCAGCACGCCGCCGCCGGACTGCTTGACGTCCCAGAACCAGTCGCTGTGCGGGCCCGAGTGCTTCTCCAGCTGCTTCAGCATGTAGACGTCGCCCACGGCGCCCTCGCCCACCAGCTTGCGCACGCGCTCGTACTTGGGCGCGAAGCAGCAGCTCCTCGGCGTACATCAGCTTGCGGCCGTGCTCGCGGCACACGGCGATCATCTCGTCGGCCTCCTCGAGCGTCATGCACAGCGGCTTTTCGACGATGACGTGCTTGCCGGCGCGCGCGGCCGCCAGCGCCACGCGGTGGTGGAGGAAATTGGGCAGGCAGATGTCGACGACGTCGTAGTCGGCGTCGGCAATCAGCCGATCGATGTCGCTGAACCACTGGGGGATGCCCCAGTGCGCCGCGACGCGCTGGGCGCGCTCGGGCGACCGCGAGTAGATGGCGGTGATCTCCGCGTCGGGCACGAAGCGCTTGTAGGACTCGAGGTGGATGTCGGCGATGAAGCCGGCGCCGAACAACGCGACTTTTGTTCTCATCACGGGTTCACAGTTTCACAGGTTCACGGGTTCACAGGTTCACTGGTTCACGGGTTCACAGGTTCACGGGTTCACAGGTTCACGGGTTCACGGGTTCACGGTTCGACGCGGCATTGCAGCGTCGTCAAGGGGCCGTCGGTATTCATGCGATCCACGTCGGGATCCAAATCAGGCTCGATGTTCACGTCCAGGCCGTAGTCGACGTAGACGTCGAGCCGCGAGCGGTCGGGCGCGGCGTCGAGGTCGACCTGGCGGCCGCCGTTGGCGTTGCGGTACTTCAGCGTCGCGGTGCGCTCGCCGATGACGGGCACGGCGCTGTCGAGCGTCACGCGAATCCACTGCGGATGCTCGCGGTCGCGGTACGACAGGCGCCACGGCCGATCGGCCACGGGACGGTCGAGCACGAACTCGCGTCCTGCGGCCGGCCCGGTGCCGGTGCACACCACCTGCACCATCAACGCCAACTCGAGCGCGATCACGGCGGGCAGTATGTTACGCCGAACCCGCCTTGCGCTGACCCCGGAAGACCTTTGCGGACCAGGCCGTCAGGGTCTACACTTCGCGAGTCCCCCGGGCTGGCTACCGAAGAGGTCCACGATGATCGCCACCAGATTCCGTCGATTGCGGTTGCTGCCGGCAGCGCTGGTTGCCGCGCCCGCAATCGCGCTGGCGCAGCCGCCCGCCCCGCCGGCGGCGGAGACCCCAGTCGTGCAGGGCCCGACCTTCAAGAGCGGCGTCGACCTGATCCGGCTCGACGTCACCGTCGTCGGCAAGGACGGCTCGCCGGTTGCCGACCTCAACTCCGAGGACTTCGAGGTCAAGGTTGGCGGCAAGCTCAGGCCGGTGGTCACCTCGCGGTTCCTGTCGTTGCAGCCGAAGGCCCTCGACCTCGTCTCGGGCACGAGCCTCGCCTCGACGCGAGACTACACCGGCAACGACGCCGGCGCCGCGGGCCGCTTGTTCGTGTTCGCGGTCGATCACGAAAGCCTTCCCTCGGGCGCGGGGCGGCCGTTGATGATGGCGGCGGCCAAGCTGCTCGACCGCCTGGGAACGAGCGATCGCGTCGCGCTGGTCGCCGTGCCCCAGCCGGGGCAGCGCGTGGAGTTCACCGACGACATCCAGGACGTCGTGCGAGGCCTGGGCCGGATCACGGGCCGGCGCCAGTCGCGCGTGCGCACCGTGCGTGTGAATTTCGACGAGGCCACCGGCTTCGAGCAGCGCAACCAGATCGTCATGGACGCAGTGGTCGACCGCGAGTGCCATGCGCGCTCCATCGACCCGACCTGCATGGAGCAGCTGGCGCAGGAAGCGCGGGACGTGCTGTTCGAGACGCGCGAGCGCACGACTACGACGCTTACGCACCTGTCGGGCCTGTTCGAATCGTTGATCGGCATCGACGGGCCGAAGACCGTGATTTTCTTCTCCGCCGGCATCGGCTTCGAGCCCCGGATGCTGAACCGGTTTCAGGAAGTCTCCGAGCGCGCCATCGAAGCGCGCCTCACGCTGTACATCGTGGAGGTGGACAGCTTCGCGTTCGACACGTCCGAACGCGCCTCGTCGGCCGCCTTCATGGGCGATCAGGATGCCGGCATGAAAGGCCTGGGCACGTTGACCGGAATGACCGGCGGCGTGCTGTTCCGCGGCGTCGCGGAGGGTAAGGGCGTGTGGGAACGCATCGAGCGCGAAAGCGGCGGCCTCTACGTGCTGGGCGTCGAACCGGAAGCCGGGAGCCTCCCCACCGAACCGCTCGCGCTGAGCGTCAAGGTGAAGCGGCCCGGGCTGACCGTGCGGACGCCGCAGCAGGTGGTGCCCCCGCGGCCGTTGACGACGTGGCCCGATCCAAAGCGCGCCCTTGGCTACACGCTGCGGCAGCCGCGCATGGCGTCGGAACTGCCCATCAAGGTGGCGGCCTACACGGTGCGCGGCAGCGCCGATTTCCGCCTCAAGACCGTGATCGCGGCCGAGCTCGCCCTGCCGGTCGGTCAGGCAATGGATCTGGCGTGGGGCTTCGAGGTCCTCGACAAGGGGCGCGTCATCGCCGATGCCTTCGATCACGGCCTGCCCCACGGCTCGTCGGCGACCGTTGACGGCGTGATGCTGGTGACGGCGGCGAGCCTGCCCGCCGGCAGCTACACGCTGCGCTTTGCCGCGATGGACAACGCGGGCCGCCGGGGCAGCGTCGACCACCCGATCACGGTGGGGCTGCGGATGACGCATGCCGGGCTGGGCGACAAGGTCACGCCGGAGCGGCTCTACTTCTCGGATCTGCTGATCGGACAGGACGTGGAGGACCGCTTCCAGCCGCGCCTGCAGTTTGCCGCGGATGCGGGCACGATCTCGGCGCTCGTCGAGCTGTATGGCGGACCGCAATCAGGCCTGGACCGGGCGACGGTGGAGTTCGACGTGCGCGGGCTCGACGGCGCCACGCGCGCGGCGACCCGCATCACGCCCGCCAAGGCCGAAGGCGAGTTCCGAAGCGTCGCCATCGCCCAGCTGCCGGTGGCGCGGCTGAGCCCGGGAAGCTACGAGCTGCATGCCAAGGTGCTGGTCGACGGCCGTGCGGTCGGCCTGGTGCGCCGCCAGCTGACGATCACCGCCGGCGCGATGGCCCGCGTCGCAGTAGGCCGCGCCATGGTGATGGCGTGAGTCGCTCTACGTTGCTCGTTCGTCGCGGTGGTGTCGTGGTGGCAGGGCTTCAGCCCTGCGATCGGCGCGCGCCTCCGCGCAATCGTTCCGCAAGAACCAGCCCGCGCGCGTCACCGTGGAAGCGCGCGCCTCGGCGCCGATCACCAGGACCGCGCAGCCCGTGGACCTCGCGCTGACCGCGACGCCGGTGCCCGGCGTCCACGTCTACGCCCCCGGCAACCCCAAGTACATCGCCGTGTCGGTGACGGTGCTTCCGGTGACGGGCCTGACCATCGGCGCGCCGATCTTCCCTCCCGGCAACGACTACTTCTTCGCGCCGCTGCAGGAATCGGTGAAGGTCTACTCGAAGCCGTTCGTCATCCTCGTGCCGGTGACGGCCACCGCCGCCTTCACGAAGGGCCGTGCCGCCGACGCGGGCGCGACGACGACGGTCAAGGGGACGGTGGACTACCAGGCGTGCGACGACAAGGTGTGCTTCCCGCCGCAGTCGCAGCCGTTCTCGGTGGACGTGCCCGTGAAGCTGGCGCGCCGTTAAGGCGCCAGCGCGGCGACGACGCGCGCGAAGAACTCCGCGCCGTTGCCCTGGTGCCAGCGCCAGACGACGACGAGGTCGTGTTCAGGGTCGATCCAGATCGTGTTGCCGCCAAAGCCGATGGCGGCAAATGACGAGGCGGGCGTCGACGGCCACAGCTTCTGCCCCGTGTTGAGCCACCACAGGTACCCGTAGTCGTCCTTCCGTCGCGCTGGGCGTCGTCGCATCGCGCACCCACGCCGGCGAGATTACCGTGCGGCTGCCCCACTGGCCGCGCCGCAGGAACAGCAGGCCGAACCGCGCGGCGTCGCGCGAGTTCATCCACACGCCGCCGCCCCACCGCGTCCCGCCGCTCACCGTCGGCAGCTTCCTGCCATCCACGTCCACGAGCGCGTCCCGGTACGGGATCCACTGCCACCCGGAGCCGGCGCCGATGGGCGTCATCACCTCGTCGCGGAACACCTCGGGCAGCGGCCGCTTCCACACGCGCAGCAGCGAGATGCGCGAAGCGGTTGACGCGCACGTCGTTGTACTCGTAGTGCGCGCCCGGCGCCTGCAGCGCGCGCGGCTGGCGCGCGCCCTCGCCGAATTCCTCCACGCCGAGGAAGGTGTGCGGCTTGCCGAAGAGCGTGCCTTCCCACTCGCTGGACTGCGTGGCATGGTGGCGCCACGTGATGGCCTGGTTCTGCGGCGAGTCGTAGCCGCCGTCCTTGACCTGATCTCCAACGCGGGCGTCGATGTCCTCGATCAGGCCGCGGTCCAGCGCCAGGCCGAGCAGCGTCGACAGCATGCTCTTGGCGGCGCTGTAGAACGGCTCAGCGGCGGAGGTGTCGCCGAACTCGGCGACGATGGCGCCGCCGCGGAGGATGAGGCCGTTGGTGCCGCCGCGGCTGGCCGGGAGCGGCCCGAGCGGCTTGCCGAAGATGCGCTGCTGGTCCGAGTAGTCGCGCGGGCGCTGGGTCTCGTGCGTGCGCGCGAACTCGATGGCCGCCTCGAGCTTCGCCGGGTCGAAGCCGGCCGCGGCCGGGTCGCGCCGCGCCCAGGCGGCGTCACCAGGGGGAGGGACGTAGTCGGTGGCGAGTTGGGTGAGGCGGCGGCTGTTGTGCGAGCGCGCCGACGACGAGCGAGGCGGCGAGGCAAGCGGCGAACGAGCGGGACTCTCGGCAGGCGCATGCCGGGAATCTTATCGCGCGAGCGGCACCTTCTTCGACCGTCGTAGCCGCTTGTCTCTGGTGACGAGGGACACCTGGTGCGCCAGGCTCGTGGCGGCAATCAGATTGTCGGCCGGGTCGCCGCGCACGTCGAGGAGCCGCAGGTGGCGGCACACGGCGAGGTCGATCGGCCACGTATGAATGCGCGACAACACGCGCGCTACCTCGCGGTCCTCGAGATCCACCGAGATGCGCTTGAGTTCGGCGAGCCGTGCGATTTCCCAGAGGACGATGGCCGAGATACTCCAGTCGTCGGCCGACGAGGATCTTCCGCTCGGCCGGCGTCACCTGCCCGGAGAGGGCGAACAGGAGGATGTGGGTATCAAGATTCAGCATCCCACGCCTCGCCGGTGCCGAGGACGTCGCCGTGGATAGCCACCTTGCCGGCGAGCGCGCCGATAAGCTCGTGGCTGGACGGGGCGATCGGGACGACCCGTGCGACGGGCTTGCCCCGCTTGGTGAGGACGATGCCGTCGGCGTCGAGGTGATCCACCAGCGCGAGACACTGCTGTTTGAACTGCGCCATGCCCATGACCTTCATGCCTCCACCGTAGCATGTGGACACTTGGGATGTCCACATCACAACCAAGCCACGTGGGCAGAAGAGGAGCAAGGGGCGGACCACTCGCGTCGAAGGGGCTGTGAGTGAGCCACTTCTTCAGGAATGCGGCACCGACGAACACCGGGCGGGCGCGGCTGCTTAAGGAATTGCGTCGGGTGGGCGACGGAGGCGTCGCAGAATCTGCGACGCCTCCGAGTCGGTACGCTACTTGGTGAACTTGAACTTCGCGATATGCGGCGGCGTGCCGTCGTTCAACGTAACCCGCAGTTCGAAGCACTTGTTGGCGAAATTCTTCGCAGTCTTCCAGTTGAAGTGGTATTCCGTCCCGGTGATACGGAGTTCCGAGGCGCCGGCGTCGTCGGCGTAACCTTCCAGCGGCACGGGGACGGAGTCACCGACACTGCAGGGCACCTGGAAGTAATAGATGCTCTGAACGGTGGCGAGAATCGAGAATGAAGTTCCCCGCCGCGTCGGTCAGCGTCCACTTCAACGGAATCGCGCGGCCAGCGTTGACGACGTTCCACACGCCGCCATTGGTCACAGGACTGAAGAAGCCGGTGAACACGTAGTTGATGCTGTACGTGTGTACCAGTGATGGCTGCGTTACCAGCCAAGTCGGTCGCATTCACGGTGAAGCTGTGCGAGCCAACTGTGCTGGTGTCGAAGTTGGCGCCGTCAGCGACCGAGCCCGGCGCAGGTCAGCGACGCCGGATGTCGCGTCCGGTGCACGAGTAGTTGGCCGCGACCAACCTGGTTGAGCGCGTAGGCTGCCGCCGCTGCACCGGCGCCACGATTGTGATGACTGGGCGGCGTGATGTCGTAGGTGACCGTGTGGTCAACGCTCGTCGAGGCCGTGTTCGGCGTTCGTGGCGGCATCGGTGGGCCACACCGGCGCCAATGGATGCAATCACCGTCCCATCGGCCGTCATGCCGCTCACAGCCACGTTGCAGGTCGTCGCGACTGCCGGTTACCGAGCGCGGTTGTGGCTCCTGCCGTTCCGGCTGAACGTCACGTACTCCAGTGCAAAATCCGCGTACCGCTCCGTGAAGACGACTGTGAAGTTAATCGGCGAGCTGTTGGTCGGGTCCGACCTGCCAAGAACGCCTGGTTGATCGTCACGTGTGGCGGTGTCGTGTCGAACGTAACGATGTTGTCGGTGCTCGTGGAGGCGGTGCTGGCGTTGGTCGCCGCGTCGTTGCGCGACGCCGGCTGCGAGCCGATGCGACGACCGTTCCGTCTGTCGGTCATCCCGCTGACCGCGACGTTGTAGCGTCGTCGCCGCTGCCGGTGACGACTGCCGTCGTCGCTCCGCGGTCCCTCCGAACGTGACGTCCCCGGTCGCAAAGTCGGAAACCGGCTCAGTGAAGACGACGGTGAAGTTGATGGGCGAGGCGTTGGTCGGATCGGCCTGGCCCGCGGCCTGATTGATCGTGACGGTCGGCGGCGTCGTGTCGTAGGTGACGGTGTTGTCGGTGCTGGTCGAGGCGCGTGTTGCCATTGCCGGCCGCATCGCTCGGCTCCGCCGGCCGCGATCGTGACGCGATGACGGTGCCGTCGCCCGTCATCCCGCTGACCGCCACGTTGTACGTCGGTGCCGCCGCCGGTGACGATCTGCCGTCGTCGCGCCGGCGGTGCCACGACAGCGTCACGTCCGCCGGTCGCAAAGTCCGTGACCGGCTCGCTGAAGACAACGGTGAAGTTGATCGGCGGACCGTTGGTCGGATCGGCCTGACCCGGCCGCCTGATTGATCGTGACCGTCGGGCGGGGTGCGCGTCGTAAGTCACCGTGTTGTCGGTGCTCGTCGAGGCGCCGTTGCCGTTGCCGGCCGCGTCCTGTGCGCCACACCGGCATCGCGATGGATCGCGATGACCGTGCCGTCGGACGGTCATCCCGCTGACCGCCACGTTGTAGGTCGTCGGCCCGCCCGTGACCGCTGCCGTCGTCGCCCCGGCCGTGCCGCCAGAGCGTCACATCCGCCGCGTCGCTGAATCCGCGTCACCGGCTCGCTGAAGACAACCGTGAAGTTGATCGGCGACGGCGTTGGTCGGATCGGCCTGGCCCGCCGCCTGGTTGATCGTGACGGTCCGGCGAGCTCGTCGTCGATAGCGTGACCGTGTTGTCGCGTGCTGGTCGAGGCCATTGTTGCGCGTTGCCGGCCGCATCCTGTGCGCCACGCCCGCGGCCGACGGCCGCGATGACCGTGCCCGGCCGCCGTCATCCCGCTGACCGCCACGTTGTAGGTCGTGCCGCTGCCGGTGACGGTCGCGGTCGTCGCGCCAGCCGTGCCGGAGAGCGTCACATCGCCCGGTCGCGAAGTCCGGTCACCGGCTCGCTGAAGACCACCGTGAAGTTGATCGGCGACGCGTTGGTCGGGTCGGCCTGCCCGGCCGCCTGGTTGATCGTCACCGTCCGGCGGCGTGGTGTCGAACGTGACCGTGTTGTCCGTGCTGGTCGAGGCGCTGTTGGCTGTTGTCCGCGCCGCGTCCGTGCGCGGCGCCCGCCGGCGATGCGACGCGATCACCGTGCCGTCGCTGGTCATCCCGCTGACCGCCACGGTGTAGCGTCGTGCCGCTGCCGGTGACGATCGCGGTCGTCGCGCCCGCCGTGCCGGTGAGGGTCACGTCGCGCGCCGGTGAAGCCGGTCACCGGCTCGCTGAACACGACCGTGAAGATGATCGGCGCAGGCGTTGGTCGGATCGGCCTGGCCGCGCGCCTGGTTGATCGTCACCGTCCGGCGGCCGTCGCTGTCGAACGTCACCGTGTTGTCGGTGCTCGTCGAGGCGTCGTTGCGGTTGCCGGCCGCATCGTGGCGCCGCCCCGGCGGCGATGCGTCGCGACCACCGTGCCGTCGCCGGTCATGCCGCTGACCGCCACGTTGTAGGTGCGTCGCGGCCGCCCGTCACCGACGCGCGGTTGTCGCGCCCGCCGTGCCGGCCAGGGTCACGTCGCCCGGTCGCAAAGCCGGTCAACCGGCTCGCTGAAGACCACCGTGAAGTTGATCGGCGAGGCTGTTGGTCGGGTCGGCCTGGCCCGCCGGCCTGGTTGATCGTCACCGTCGGCGGCGTCTGTCGAACGTCACCGTGTTGTCGGTGCTCGTCGACGCGGTGTTGCTGTTGCCTGCCGCGTCCGTGCGCCACGCCGGCCGCGATCGTGGCGATCACCGTGCCGTCCTCGTCATGCCGCTGACCGCGACGGTGTACGTCGTGCCCTGCCCGTCACCGTCGCCGTCGTCGCCCGCCGGCGGTGCCGCCCAGCGGTCACGTCGCCCGTCGCGAAGCCCGTCACCGGCTCGCTGAAGACCACCGTGAAGTTGATCGGCGACGCGTTGGTCGGGTCGGCCTGGCCCGACCGCCTGGTTGATCGTCACCGTCGGGTCGGCGTCGCGTCGTAGGTCACCGTGTTGTCGGTGCTGGTCGAGGCGACGTTGGCGTTGCCGGCGGCATCGTGCGCCACGCCGGCCCCGATCGTGGCGATCACGGTGCCGTCGCCCGTCATGCCGCTGACCGCCACGGTGTAGGTCGTCGCCGCTGCCCGGTCACCGTCGCCGTCGTCCCGCCCGCCGTGCTGCCCAGCGTCACGTCGCCCGTCGCAAAGTCCGGTGACCGCCTCGCTGAAGACCACCGTGAAGGTGATCGGCACGCCGCTGGTCGGGTCGGCCTGGCCTGCCGCCTGGTTGATCGTCACCGTCGGCGCGGTGCCGTCGAAGGTGACGGTGTTGTCGGTGCTGGTCGACGCCGTGTTGCCGATTGCCGGCCGCATCGCTGCGCCACCCCGGCGCCGATCGTCGCGACCACCGTGCCGCTCGCCGGTCATGCCGCTGACCGCGACGGTGTAGGTCGTCGCCGCCGCCGGTCACGGTCGCCGTCGTCCCGCCCGCCGTGCCTGCCAGCGAACACGTCCCCGGTCGCGAAGCCCGGTGACCGCCTCGCTGAAGACCACCGTGAAGATGATCGGCGAGCCGTTGGTCGGGTCGGCCTGGCCCGCCGGCCTGGTTGATCGTCACCGTCGGCGCCGTGGCGTCGAACGTGACCGTGTTGTCGGTGCTGGTCGACGCCGTGTTGGCGTTGCCGGCCGCGTCGCTGCGCCACGCCGGCCGCGATCGTCGCGATGACGGTGCCGTCACCGGTCATGCCGCTGACCGCCACGGTGTAGGTGCGTGCCGCTGCCGGTCACGGCCGCCGTCGTCGCACCCGCCGTGCCGCTGAAGCGTCACGTCGCCGGTCGCGAAGTCCGGTGACCGCCTCGCTGAAGACCACCGTGAAGTTGATCGGCGACGCCGTTGGTCGGATCGGCCTGGCCGCCGGCCTGGTTGATCGTCACCGTCGGCGCGGTGGCGTCGTACGTGACCGTGTTGTCGGTGCTGGTCGAGGCCGTGTTGGCGTTGCCGGCCGCGTCGCTCGCGACGCCCGCCGCCGATCGTGGCGATGACCGTGCCGTTCCCGGTCATGCCGCTGACCGCCACGTTGTAGGTCGTGCCGCTGCCGGTCACGGTCGCGGTGGTCGCGCCCGCCGTGCCGCTGAGCGTCACGTCGCCGGTCGACGAAGCCGGTGACCGGCTCGCTGAAGACAACGGTGAAGTTGATCGGCGACGCGTTGGTCGGGTCGGCCTGGCCGGCGGCCTGATTGATGGTCACCGTTGGTGCGGTGGCGTCGCTGATGACGACGGGCAGCCGACTGCGTCGAGCTGGTGGTAGTGGGCATCCCGCTCCCGCCCGGGTTGGAGATGGTCACTGCGACGGCGTACGGAACCTGTCGGTGCTCCAGCTGGAATCGTGACATCTATGGTTTCCGACGCTCCCCCACCGCCGTTCGCCCTTGCGATGGTTTTTTCGAGTTGCAGCGTAGGAAGTCGCGCCTTGCGGAGATCGTCGCGTTGGCGACGACGGTTCCGCCGCTGCCTGTATCGTGGTGTAGTTGAAGGAAATCGTGACGGTAAGCTGGAAGCAGACGTCGAGTTGACGTTCAGCGGGACGCTGTCGTCGGTGACGTGATCGAAAGGGCACGGAACGCCGTCCTTGAAACGTCGTTTGGGCAGCGAGGACCGGCACCCGTGGCCGTGAGATAGAACCGCACGCCGAGGTGCGACTCGTTCGGCGCCCAGAAGTCGTTGACGAACGTGCCGTCTGCCTCGACCACCGCATTCAGCGGCGTGTCCGCCGCGCCGGTGCCGACTTCATGCAGGGTGAGGTTGACCGTCTCGCCCGGCTGCCATCCGCTGCCCGTGATGGTCACGAACTGGCCGGGCGCGTAGTCGTCCTTGTCCGTCTTCACCGTCGCGAACCCGAAGTAGTCGCTCGACGCCGACGCCGCGCCGGCGGCAGTGCTGCCGCCGGCCACGACGAACACGCCGTCCTGCGGGCCGGCCGCGCCGGCGGTCTTGCTCCGCGGATCGGCCACAGGTCCGAGCGCCTGCGCGGCGTTGACCCAGGGGATGACGAGCTCGGAGGCGGCGACGAGGCCGCCGGCGTTGCTGCCGCCGACGAGCAGCACGCCGCCGTTGTGCGGCAGCAGGTACGCGCGGTGATCGGTGCGCGCGGCGCTCAGCGTCGCGCCGGAGGCGGAGTTGCCGGTGACCGGATCGAGCACCTCGGTCGTCGCAAGCGTCGTCGTGCCGTCGGACCCGCCGGCGATGAGGACCTGGTCCTCGACCGTCGTGGTCGCGCTCGCGCCCGTGCGGGGGCTGGTCAGGGCGACCGTCGCGACGGTGCCGCCGACCGGATCGATGATGTCGGCCGTCGCCTGCGCGACGCCGGCGACGGAACCGCCGACGACAACGATGTGGCCGTCGCGGTGGAGGTGACGGCAGCGCCGGCACGCGGCGCCGAGGTCGCGCCGCCAGGGGCCGAACGCGCCGGCGGCCGGGTCGTAGATTTCGATCTCCAGCACCGGACCGCTGGCGTCGTGGCCGCCGACAATGGCGATGCGGCCTTCAGGCAGCGCGACAGCGGTGGCGCCCGCGCGCGGATGCGACAGCGAGCCCGACCGGATACCACGCAGCGGCCGCCGCGTCGAACACCTCGACGCTGCCGGTCACGACTTCCGCCGTGCCCTCTTCGGTCGCGACGACGGTCGTGCCGCCGGCAACCAGCACGTTGCCGGTGTCGCCCAGCAGCGCGGCCGTGTGCTCGGCGCGCGCAGAGACATCGCGGCGACGGGCACCGCGGTGCCGTTCGAGGTCAGCAACTCGACACTGGCCAGCGGCCCGTGCGCCCCACGGCCGCCGGTGACCAGCACGTTGCCGTCGCCGACGAGGTCGCCGTCGCGCCGGCGCGCGCCTCGATCAAGGCGGGGCCCGCGGCCCACTGGTTGGTGCCCACGGCGGGCACGGACCCGACAAGCGCGTGGCCGGTCAGGCAGATCACGAGACCAAGGGCGCACAGTACCGCCGAGTGTCTGGGGAGACTCATTGCTGTTCCTCTGGTTCCGCCCGGGGCGGTTTTGTCTAATCAGCGTCTGCAGTGGACATTGGCGCGAACACGTATTGATCGATGGTCGCCGCCAGGAGCGCGCGACCGTGGCCGTCGTGAGTTTCGCGGACGACGTGCGCGACGCAGCGGACATCGGCGGTGCGCGCGGCGCCGTCGGTGACGCCAAACACGAGATCGAGCGATCGGCCGGGGGGAAGGAAGCGGCCACGGCACAGCAGGACGCCGCTGCGGCTGACGTTGACGACATCGCCGTCACGCCAGGTGGCGTGGCCCACGGGGCGCACGCGCGCCGGCAGCGACAGGGCGTATCGCTCGGCGCGGACGCAGTGAAGTCTCCGGCTCATCCAGCCGCGAGTATGGCTGGGCGCCGGGAAGCCCGGCAATGGGACGGGAGGACTCAAGCTTGTGCAGTTCTGTCGTCATTTCGGTTCCCATGATGTCGATCGGAGCGCTACACGCGTCTCATGGCTGGGCTTGATGCGGGCTGATAGCTCAACGAGTCGAGCGCTGGAGGTGCATCACCAGCAGGGCCAGCTCGAGGCGCGTGGACACGCCAAGCTTGAGGTAGATGCTCGACAGGTGGTTCCGGACGGTCTGTGGGCTCAGCGCGAAGTCGCTGGCGATGGCGCCGTTGCTCGCCCCGCGAAGGATGGCGCGGACGATGTCGTGTTCGCGCGGGGTCAGCACGTCCAGGCTACCGGCCGAGCCGGTCGGCCTTTCGGTCCGGAGGTGTTTCGAGCAGCGGGCCAACCTGATCGCGCGCGAGCCAGTACTCCCCGCCGTAGACGGTGTTGACGCACTTGCGGACCATGGGGGCCGTCAGCATCGCTCGAGCAGGAAGCCCCGGGCGCCGTGGGCGCACCAGAACCGACGGCTCGAACTGCCGCCCGGCGGAACCAGGATCACCGGCCCGCGTCTCCGGCGACGCCTGCAGCAGCGGACCGAGGAGCCCGAGCGCACCGGCCGGCGCGAGGTGAAGGTCCACCAGCACGACGTCGACCGGCTGCGCGCGGACAAGGCGGACGGCCTCGGCCGCATCGGCGGCCAGCGACGCAGGCCACGCCCGGCACGTCGGTCAACGCCTCGGACAGGCGCGCGCTGACGGCCTCCGGCCATCGGCCAGCCGACGGTGATTGCCTTCGTGGTTTCGGTCATCGTCGGTCTCGGCCTTTATCGGGCCTACGTCAGATTATCGACTCCGGACGGGTTGAGCGGCAGGGCGGCGGTCGGCGGCTGAAGTTCCAGGCGGGACCGAGTTCCGACCGTGCGCGAAGGCCGACGCTACGTGGAGGTGCACACGGCTGCACGGGTTTGACCGGTGCCACCTCTTCAGTCAGACTGCCGCGCGATGTCCACCCCTCAGCTCGAGCGCCGCTTCGGCCTGCTGCAGGCCACCGCCCTGAACATGTCCAACATGATCGGCATCGGGCCGTTCATCACGATCCCGCTGCTGATGACGGCGCTCGGCGGGCCGCAGGCGCTGCTCGGCTGGCTCGTCGCGCTGGTGATCGTCGATCGCCGACGGCATGGTGTGGAGCGAGCTGGGCGCGGCGCTGCCCGGGTCGGGCGGCACCTACCGGTACCTGCGCGAGGGGTTCGGGCCGAGCGGTTCGGCCGCCTGATGGCGTTCCTGTTCATCTGGCAGTTCATCCTGAGCGGCCCGCTGGAGATCGCGTCGGGCTACATCGGCTTCGCCAACTACGCGCGCTACATCTGGCCGGACCTCGTCGCGCTCGGGCGCCATCGCGCTGGCCGACGGCTGGTCGGCGTGCGTCAACATCGCGCTGCTCTACCGCCGCATCGACTCCATCGGCACGCTCACGGTGACGCTCTGGGTCGGCACGCTGCTGACGACGCTGGCCGTGATCGTCACCGGCGCCTTCCACTTCGACGCGGCCATCGCGTTCGACTTTCCCGCCGGGCGCCTTCAACTTCTCGACCGGCTTCCTCTTCGGCCTGGGCGCCGCGGCGCGCGTGGGCATCTACGACTACCTCGGCTACTACAACATCTGCTACATCGGCGACGAAGTGCGCGACCCGGGCCGCGTCATCCCGCGCTCGATCATCATCAGCGTGCTGGCGGTGGCGATCATCTACATCGCCATCAACCTGTCGATCATCGGCGTCGTGCCCTGGCGCGAGTTCGTGCCCGACACGCGCCCACCCGCAATCGGACTTCATCGTCTCGATCTTCATGGAGCGGATCTACGGGTCCAGCGTGGCCACGGTGTTCACGCTGCTGGTGCTGTGGACGGCGTTCGGGTCCGTCTTCGCGCTGCTGCTGGGCTACTCGCGCATCCCGTATGCCGCGGCCACCGACGGCACCTTCTTCCGGGTCTTCGGCGAAGCTGCACCCCGACAAAGCATTTCCCGCACGTCTCGCTGCTGCTCATCGGCGCCATCGCGATCGCTGCCAGCACGCTCTCGCTCGGCATGGTGATCGACGCGCTGATCACGACGCGCATCCTGGTGCAGTTCATGGGGCAGATCGTGGCCGTGGTGCTGCTGCGCCGCGACCGGCCCGACCTGGCGCGGCCGTTCCGGATGTGGCTCTACCCGCTGCCCGCCCTGGTCGCGCTGGCCGGCTGGGTGTTCGTGTTCTCGACCTCGGGCGCGACGGTGATCCTGTTCGGCCTGGTGACGCTGCTGGCAGGTGTGGCGGCGTTTGGCTTGTGGACGTGGAAGACGTCGCAGTGGCCCTTCGCGATGGCGCGGCCGAACTGAAGTTCGGCCCACGTACTCATGGTGCAGATTCAGTCGACGTCACAGTCTGCAAGTCTGGCGCTCATCCGATGTCGGCGAGCGTGACGACACGCCCGGTGCGCGCCGCCTCGTGTAGCGCGACCAGCGCCGCGATGTTGCCGCGGCTGTCCTCGAGGGTCACGCGCGTGGGGCGGCCGTCGATCGCGGCGGCCTCGAGATCCTGCACCTCGCCCAGATACAGCGACTCGCCAGGCACGACGAAGTCTGCACGTCGTCGCCCCGGGTCAGCCGAAGCGGCGCCTCGGCGCCCGGCTTGAACGGCGTCTCGAGCGTGATGACGCCGTCGGTGCCCGCGATCTCGACCAACGTCCGGAAGTGCGCGCCGAAGCCGCAATCGAACACGCCGACGACGTCATCGGGAAACAGCAGCGTGCCGGCCACGGCCATGTCGATGCCGGTCTCGTGCCGCACGGCCTGCGCGGTCACCGCGAGGGGCTCGCCGGCGAGCAGGCGCGCGTAGCTCACCGGATAGCAGCCCACGTCCCACAGGCTGCCGCCGCCCCACTCGGGCACCAGGCGCACGTCGTTGGGACGCGTGAGCATGAAGGTGAACGTGCCCCGGACCGCGCGCAGGCGTCCGATGCGGCCGCTCGGCGACCATCTCCACCACGCGCAGCGTCAGCGGATGGTGCCGGTACATGAACGCTTCGGCCACGGCGACGCCGCGGCGCGACGGCCGCCTCGGCGACGCGGTCGACGTCGGAGGGGACCAGCGCCATCGGCTTCTCGCACAGCACGTGCTTGCCCGCGGCAATCGCGTGGAGCGTCCACTCCACGTGCAGGTGGTTCGGCAGCGGGATGTAGACCGCGTCGATCTGCGGGTCGGCCAGCATCGCCTCGTAGCTGTCGTAGGCGGCCGGGATCTCCCACTCGCCGGCATAGCTGCGCGCGCGCTCGGCCGAACGGCTGGCCACGCCCACAAGCTGGCTGCGGGCGGACGCACGGATAGCGGGAATCAGTGCGCGGTTGATGCGGGCCGTGCCGAGCAGGCCCCACCGAAGCTGTCGCGCCGACATCGATGGCAGGTGGCGCTCCGGGGCGGCGCGCCGCGCGGATTGTATCAGGGTCGCGCGCCGCCGAGGCCGCAAGCGCTATGGCCATCACGTGCTCGGCGGGCAACGCCGAGGTGATGGCCATCAGGATCGGACCCTCCTGCCAGAACACGATGGTCGTCGTGGCCTTGTAGTGCAGGGCGTAGCGCCGGCCTCCCAGGACCCGCTGGTCCGGCGTCGGCGGAAGATCGTCGAGCGTGCCGGCAACGCCGTGCCACGTGACCAGGTCGCGCAGGGCGTTGTGATAGATCGCCAGGGCGGCCGGCGTGCCACCGAGGGTGACGTGCGTGCCGCCGTCGAGACTGTAGTCCTGCGTGTCGAGCGCTGGCACGCGCACCGCACCGGGCGGCGCCTGCGACAGCGTCGCCCCAGGCCCATGGCGCTCGCACCGGGTAGTCGGGCGCACCAACCCGCCGGCCACGCGCATGTAGCTGTCCTGCACGTACGCCGGCAGGCCCGGATCGCGGAACAGCGACACCACCAGCGCGACGACCGCGACCAACCCAATGCCGGCGACCAAGAGGATGGGCCGGCATTGGCCAGCGGGCGCTCGCCGCTCACGGCGGTGTCGGGCGACATCCGTTGATTGTAGTGCGCCGCTTCTGTTCCTTCGTTGCGCTGCCAGCGTGTTCGGTCCGCGTGCTCGACGACGCTGCCGTCGCGCCGCAGGCCCTGCATCAGGTGCGTGCTGGTCGGCGCGCCGCCCATCCGGCATTCGACAAGACGGTTCCCCTACTTGCGCGCGACCGGCTGGGAGATTCGAGGCGGACTGGCTTGGCAGGTGCGCGTCGTCGCCCTCGTAGGCCGCCGACAGCACGTGGTCGCCGATGTCCAGGTCGAGCGTGACCAGCACGGCCGTGCCGCCGCGCACGGTCGCGCGGCCCAGCAGCACGTCGTCGGCTGAGAAGGTGACGGTGCCGGGGGGGCTGCAGTCGAGCCCCGAGAGCGGACCGACGCGGTCAAACGCACGGAGCGGCCCACGACGGCGCGCGCCGGCGAGGCCGTGAGCGAGAGGCTGGTGGGCACGACGGCGGGCGGCTCGACTGGCGGCGGGCGCCGTCGGCCCGCCTGCCCGTCAGTGGGCGCGGCCTCGGCCTCGCCGGACCCGAGCCCGGGCGCGCTGCGGGGTCGAGTGGGCGCGTGGCAGCGGCGATCACGCGCTCACCGCCGAGGACCGCGACGGCAGCGGCATCGTCACGGGCTCGCTCGGATCCGAGGCGCTCGGCGGCCGGCGCACTGCCGCCGGCTAAGGGTCGCAGGCCACGCCACCGGCCAGCGCGCCGGAGGCCGAACTGCCGGGCAACAGCACACGCTGCCCCCATCCCTGCGACTCCATCCACGCCACCGTGCGCTGGATGGGACCGGGCAGCCGGTTCTGCAGGCTTCGGACGCGAGGTCCGGGAGTTGAACAGCCAGAGGCCGACCAGCACCGTGCCCATGAGCCCGAGCGACAAGGCGCTCATGGCCCAGCCGGAGACCGACTCACCTTCCGTGAGCCAGTCGCTGAGGGCGCGGATGGCGAAACCGACGAGGATGATGACGAAGACGACCCCGAGCAGGTCGATGGCGTATCGAAGCAGCGCCACCAGCAGCGTCAAGCCGGCGACCAGCCCGAGAATCACGAGCCAGCGGGGGACGTCCTCACCTGACTGAGCCGGCGGGAGGCCGGTCTCGAACGAGTCTGGCGACCGTCCTTATCCCGTTGAAACACCATTGCTTGCTGGCCGGGTCCCGGACCCGGCTGGCCACATGATCGTGCTGGCTACCCCAGCCGCGCAAGCCGGGTCGTCCTCAATGTCGGCAGATTCTGTATCAAACAGGTGCTTTTCGCGCCTCCCGCGTCACACGACTTCGTGCCTAGCGCCAGCGGAAGATGCGGAGAGCGACGCCAAAGCTGACCAGCCCCCACCCGGCGAGCAGGCCCAGTTCGTGGCCGACCTCGGCGAGGGCCGCGCCTTCGAGCATCACGGCGCGCAGCGCGTCGTTGAGCGCGGTCAGCGGCAGCGCCTGGATGAAGGGCTGCATCGCCGCGGGAAAGTTCGACGCGGAAAAGAACACGCCCGAGAGCACCCACATGGGCAGCATCACCAGGTTCAGCAGACCCGAGACCGCTTCGATGGTCCGCGCGCGGCTGGCGACCAGCAGGCCGAGCCCGCCAAACGCCACCGCGCCCAGCAGGCAGACGCCCAGGCAGCAGCGCGAGCGAGCCGCGCATCGGCACGCCGAACGCGAAGTAGCCGAACAGCAGCAGCGCGCCGACCTCGATGCCGAGAAACACCAGTCGCCCGAACAACTGCGCCAGCAGGTAGTCGCGCCGGCGCATGGGCGAGGCGATGAGCCGCTTGAGCAGCTTGCGCGTGCGCGCGTGGACGATCGAGAAGCCCAGGCCCCAGAGGCCCGTGCTCATGATGTTCATGCCCAGCAGGCCGGGCAGCAGCCAGTCGATGTAGCGCGAGCCGATCGGCCTCGATCGGCGCCTCGCGCGCCGTAAACACGTCCACGCGGCCGGCGGCGCGCTGCAGCAGGTCGTCCACCGTGCGCCGCGCCAGCCGGCTTTCCGCGCGCGTCGGGTCGAGGTGATACGCCGGCGGCGTGCCCGGCTCGACGACCACCTGCACCGTCGGCGCGCTGCAGCGCGCGCGCGATCTCGCCCGCGCCGACGGCGCCGCACCGTGACCCCCGGCGTCCGCTGCAGGGTCGCGTCATCGGCCCGCGCCGGCGCGCTCGACGACGCCGACGACGACCGGCTCGTCGCCGCGCGACGCGGAAGGCCACGCCGAGCGCGCACGCCATCAGGATCGGGAAGACGAACACCCAGAACAGCGCTTCGGGCTCGCGCAGGAACTCGCGCAGCCGCGCGAGCGTGAGCTCCACCAGCGGTGGATAGGCGCCGCCGCGATCACGCATCGCGCAGGTGCCTTCCCGTCAGCGCGACGAACACGTCCTCGAGCGTGGCGCTGTGGGTGGTGAGGATGCGAGAGCGCCGCGCCCCGGCCGCCAGGTGCGCCAGCAGCGCCGGCACCGCCAGGTGCACTTCCGAGGTCGCCAGCGACCAGGTGCCGTGCTCCAGACGCGCCTCGCCCACGCCGGGCAGCGCCGCCAGCGCCGCCGGCGTCGAGCGCGGCGCCGTCGGCCACGCGCGAACTCGACGACATGTTCGGCGCCGAGCGAGCGATGAGCGCGCGCGGCGTGTCGAGCGCGATGACCTTGCCGCGATCGACGATGGCCACGCGATCGCACAGCAGCTCGGCTTCGTCCATGTAGTGCGTCGTCAGCAGGATCGTGCCGCCGTCGGCGCGATACCGCGTCAGCAGGTCCCACAGCTGGCGGCGCGATTGCGGATCGAGGCCCGTCGTGGGCTCGTCGAGAAACAGCAGGTCGGGCCGGCCGACCAGCGCGCAGGCCAGCGCCAGCCGCTGCTTCTGGCCGCCCGACAGCTTGCCGACCCAGCTGCGGCGCTTCGTCTCGAGCTCGACCAGCGCCGAGCACCTCGTCGACGGTCGCGGCCGCTGTCGGTAGAACGATCGGAACAGCCGGACCGTCTCCTCGACCGACAGCTTGTCGTTGAGCTGCGTTTCCTGGAGCTGGATGCCGAGCCGCCCGCGCAGCGCGCGATCGCGTCCCTGGCCCCAGCGCTCGCCGAGCACCTCGACCTCGCCTGCATCGGCCGGCGTGAGGCCCTCGAGGATCTCGATGGTCGTCGTCTTGCCGGCGCCGTTGGGGCCCGAGCAGGCCGAAGCACTCGCCGCGCCGCACCTCGAGATCGAGACCGGCCACCGCGACGACGTCGGCGAAGCGCTTGACGAGGCCTCGGCAGCGGACGGCAGGGGTGACATTGAAGATTGCACGATTGCAGATTGACGATTGCGGATTACGATGCGGGATTGATGGATTCGCGATTGTCGGCAGGATGTGATACGACAGCTCGATCATGCGCAGCTACGTCCTCCTCGTGGTGTCACGCTCTCACGATCGTCATCGCCAGCCATCTCCACCGCGGCATCGTCAGCACGACCCGAGGTTGCCCGACGAATCGTCAATCGTCAATCGTCAATCGCAATTCCTTCCCGGCCGCCGACGCCTTGCTCGACGCCCACAACGCCTATCCCGATCGCGGGCGGTTTGCGGATCGTATCGACGTCGCGCTGGCGACGGGCCTGCCGGTGGCGATCGAGCAGGACCTGGCGTGGTGCGCGCGGCCGGCGGCGCGATGGCGCCGCTGGTGTCGCACGAATCCACGTGCGTGGGCGGCGAGCCGACGCTCGAGGCGTACTTCTTCGAGCGCGTGCGGCCGATCGTCGAGGCGGCGCTGGCCAAGGGACCGTCGGCCGACTGGCCGCTCATCACCCTCAACCTCGACTTCAAGACCAACGAGCCCGAACACCACGCGGCCGTGTGGGCGCTGCTTGGCAAGTACGAAGCGCTGGCTGACGACGGCGCCACGGGTCGCCGATGCGGCGGCGGTGGCGCCGCTGCAGGTCGGGCCGGTGCTGGTGCTCACCGGCTCGCCCGACGTCCAGCAGGTGACGTTCCACGACGCGCGTGCCCGTCGGCGCCCGGCTGCGGGTATTTGGCGCCATCGCCGGCATCGCCGCCGCCCGAGTCGGACGCCGGCGGCGCTGCCACGCGCGACGCCGGCCACCAACTACCGCCGCTGGTGGAACCATCCGTGGCGCGTCGTCGAGACCGAAGGCCAGCGCGCCGCGGGCGAGTGGACGCCGGAGGACGCCGCGCGCCTGGCGGCGCTTGTCGGCGACGCGCACGCGCACGGCCTGTGGATTCGGTTCTACACGCTCAACGGCGTGGCCGGCGAGCGCGAGGGCTGGACCGCCAGCTACAACTTCGGCAGCCTCGACGCCGTGTCGCGCCGCTGGCGCGCCGCCATCGACGCGAAGGTCGACTTCATCGCCACCGATCAGTACGCGGAATTTGCACGATCACGCCGCTGATCGCAATCTGCGCAATTCGTAATCCGTCAATCTGCAATCGGCAATCCGCAATCTGCAATCGCAATGTAAACTATCCCTCCTATGCCTTCCGAGAGCACGGTGGTGATCGCGCCGCCGGATCTGTTGCCGCGCCTGGTCGAGCGGCTGCGGTCGCAGGACGGCGGCGAGCTCACCACCTGCCCCGACACCGACATCCCCGCGGCCATCGACCGCGTGCTGGCCGTCAAGCCCGATCGCGTCGCGCTCGAGCGGCTGTTTGCGGCGACCTCGCGCGGCGCGGCGCTGCTGTCGCGCCTGAAGGCCGACCCCGCGCTCGCCCACGCCGAGTTCCGCATCGTCTCGCACGACAGCGACTACTGGCGCGTCTCGCCGCGGCGGCCCGGCGCCCGGCGACGCGATGCCGCCGGCGGTGTCGCACGCGGTGACCAGCGACGCGCCGCCGCTCGATCAGCACGGCACGCGGCGCGCCGCGCGGCTGGCGATTCAGGACGGGCGTCGAGGTGCTGGTCGATGGCAGCCCGGCCCGGCTGGTGGACCTGTCGGCCGTCGGCGGCCAGGTGTTGTCGAGCGGCGGTGCTCAAGCCCAACCAGCGGGTGCGCGTGTCGATGGTCGACGGACGCGTGACGCTGCGCTGCCAGGCGACGATCATCTGGGCGCGCTTCGAGCTGTCGCGCGGCGACCTCGGCCCGCGCTACCGCGCCGGGCTCGAGTTCTCGGCGCCGACGCCGACGGCGATCGCCGAGTATGCGCGGAGGCACCAGAAGAAGAATTGACGATTGCAGATTGACCAGATTGACGATTAGTCGGGGCAATCGCCTCGAACGGTGGCTGAGACGGCACGTCAGGCTAGTCGATGCATTGCCGTTTCTGCCACGTGTCGAGTCGTCGACATCGGATTCCGCTCGAAGATACACGCATTCGCTCGGCCGGCACGGCACGTGCTACTCGCGTCGGCGCGTGGCCCGTCCGACGCCGAAGACGTACGTCGTCCGACGTTCGACCTCGCCGTGCGCAGATCGGCGATAGTCCGTGGGCTGCCGAAGGGCGTCGTCGAGTTCCGGCTAGGCGCACAGCTCATCGACAGCGGTTCGTCAGTCCGGCTCGAGATACAGAGCCGCCTGCCGCGCGTCCAGTCGACGAGCGACTTCATCGCCAAGATCAAGAAGCTCGAAGAGGAGGCCGACGAGTCGGCGTTGTGGCTGGCCTTGCTGCGCGGCGCCAGGCCTGCCGAGCGGCCTGCGATCCGAGGCCGAGCTCTCGAACGGCGAGTTCAGCCAGATGCACCGCGATCGCCGTCGCATGAGCGACCGGTCGACGCGCACGGTCGTCGGCTGCTGCGAGAGAACGAAGCGAGACGTCGCGCAAGGCGGCCGACGTCGTCATCGTAATCGCAATCGCATCGACGCCGCACCGCGTTCCCCGACTTAATCGTCAATCGTCAATCTGCAATCGTCAATGATCTGTCCCTGACAATCGTCTCTTCCCGATCGGAACCCGGTCGAGATGATGGCGGCCGGGCACGCCGGTCACCTCTTCGAGGCGGCGCACGTAGGCCTGGGCGGCTTTCGGGAGTCGATCGTAGGACTGCACGCCGCGGGTGGGCTCGGTCCAGCCGGGCATCTGCTCGTAGATGGGCTCGCAGCTCGAGAGCAGCTTCAGGTCGGCCGGAAAGTCCTGGAGGACGCGGCCGCCGCAGCGATAGCCGGTGCAGAGGCTGATGGACTCGATGCCGTCGAGGACGTCGAGCTTGGTCAGCGCGAGCGCGTCGATGCCGCTGACGCGCGCGGAAAAGCGCACGGCCACCGCGTCGTACCAGCCGCAGCGGCGCGGCCGGCCGGTCGAGGCGCCGTACTCCTGGCCGCTTTCGCGCAGCCGGTTGCCCATCTCGCCGAGCAGCTCGGTCGGCAGCGGGCCCTCGCCGACGCGCGTCGTGTAGGCCTTCACCACGCCCAGCACCGTGCCCACCGCCTTGGGCGGCACGCCCAGGCCGGTGCACACGCCGCCGGCCGACGCGTTCGACGAGGTCACAAACGGGAACGTGCCGTGGTCGATGTCGAGCAGCGTGCCCTGCGCGCCCTCGAACATGATGGCCTTGCCGTCGGCGATCGCGGCGTTGAGCATCACCGAGGCATCGACGACCCACGGCCGGATGCGCTCGCCGTAGGCCGCCAGCTGGTCGTAGACCTGCTGCCAGTCGAGCGTGGTGTCCTTGATGACGCGGTTGCGCGCCTTGACGTTCTCGCGCACGCCCTCTTCGAGCACCGACGGGTTGGCCAGGTCGCACACGCGGATGCCGCGGCGCGCGATCTTGTCCTCGTACGCCGGCCCGATGCCGCGCGAGGTCGTGCCGATGCGCCGCTCGCCGCGGCGGGCTTCCGACAGCACGTCGAGCTCGCGGTGATACGGCAGGATCAGGTGCGCGCGGTCGCTCACGAACAGCCGGCCGCCGACGTCGATGCCCAGCCCGGCCAGCTCGTCGACCTCGGCAAACAGCGCCTGCGGGTCCACGACGACGCCGTTGCCGATCACGCACGACACGCCCGGATGCAGGATGCCCGACGGGATCAGGTGCAGCACGAATTTCTGGCCGCGCGACGTAGACCGTGTGCCCGGCGTTGTGGCCGCCCTGATAGCGCGCGACGATCGAAAAGCGCGGCGTCAGCAGGTCGACGATCTTGCCCTTGCCCTCGTCTCCCCACTGCGCGCCGATGACTGTGAGATTTCTGGCCATGGTCAAAGCACGCCATCGTACACCAACCCCGCCGCGCCCGTCACTCGCAGCAGGGTGATAGGATGCGTGGTCGTGACCGCGCCGGTGTTGCTCGACGGCGCCTCGTTGACGCGCGCTGCCGTGGCGGCGATCGCCGATGAGGGCGCCACGGTCGTCCTGACCGAGGACGCGAAGGCGCGAGTGCACGCGGCGCGCGCCGTGGTGGATCGCACGGCCGCCGGCGACGCGCCGGTCTACGGCATCAACACCGGGTTTGGATCCTTCGCCGAGGTTCGCATCGCGCCCGACGCGCTCGACGCGCTGCAGATCAACCTGCTGCGCAGCCACGCCGCCGGCGTCGGCGACCTGCTGCCCGTTCCCGTCGGTCCGCGCGATGATGGCGCTGCGCGCCAACGTCCTGGCGCGCGGCCATTCCGGCATCCGGCTCGAGACGCTCGACCTGCTCATCGCGATGCTCAACGCCTCGGTGCACCCGGTGGTGCCCAGCCGCGGATCGGTGGGCGCCAGCGGCGACCTCGCGCCGCTGGCCCACCTGGCGCTCGTCCTCATCGGCGAAGGCGAGGTGCAGACCGCCGCCGGGCGCGGTCTCCGGCGGCGAGGCGCTCGCACGCGCCGGGCTGGCCCCGGTCCGGCTGGCGCCAAAGGAAGGGCTGGCGCTCATCAACGGCACGCAGGCGTCCACGGCCGTGCTCGCCCTGGCGCTGGTCGCCGCCGAACGGCTCGCCCGCGCCGCCGACATCGTCGCGGCGCTTGTCCATCGACGTGCTCCGCGGGTCAACCCGGCCGTTTCGAGGCGCAGAATCCACGCCGCCCGGCCGCATGCCGGGCAGGTCGTGTCGGCCGCGAACATCTCGCGCCTGCTCGACGGCAGCGCCATCAACCAGTCGCACGCCAACTGCGGGCGCGTGCAGGACGCCTACTCGGAGCGGTGCGCCGCGCAGGTGCACGGCGCCTGCCGCGACGCCCTGGCGTTCATCGCGCAGACCGTCGAGATCGAGGCCAACGCCTCCACCGACAACCCGATGGTGTTTGCCGACACCGGCGACATCGTCTCGGGCGGCAACTTTCACGGCGCGCCGATCGGGCTTGGCGCCGATCTGCTCGCCGCCGCCGTGACGCACGTCGCGACGATCAGCGAGCGGCGGGCCGAGCGGCTCGTGAACCCGGCGCTGAGCGACCTGCCGGCATTTCTCACCGTGCAGGGCGGACTGGAATCCGGGCTGATGCTCGCGCAGGTCACCGCCGCGGCGCTGGCATCGGAGCTCAAGGCGCTGGCGCACCCGGTGTCGGTCGACACGATCCCGACCTCGGCCAACAAGGAAGACCACGTGAGCATGAGCATGGCGGCGTCGCTCAAGGCCGCGTCGGCCGTGCAGCTGGCGACGCTGGTCGTCGCGGTCGAGTTGCTGTGCGCGTGCGAGGGGCTCGACCTGCTGTCGCCGCTCACGACGTCGACGCCGCTTGCGGCGGTGCACGCGCACGTCCGCACGCGCGTCGCGCGCCGCACCGGCGACCGTCCGCCGTCGCCGGACATCGAAGCAATTGCCGCGATGATCGCCGCCGGCGCGCTCGATCACATCGTCGGCCCGCTCGTCAACTGATAAATCTTTCTTCTCACGATTGACAACGCGGGCAGACGGTCCATAACGTCTAACCTCCCGCATGCACGACGCGCACGACTTCGCCTGCACCGATGACCTCTGGCACGCGCACCATTCGGGCGCCACGCGGCGCGACAATTTCCTGCAAGGGGTGGCAGCAGGAGGCCGCGCTCCGCATGCTGATGAACAACCTCGATCCCGAGGTGGCCGAGCGGCCCGACGACCTGGTGGTCTACGGCGGCTCGGGGCGTGCCGCGCGCGACTGGCCGTCGTTTGACGCGCATCGTCGACGAGCTGACGACGCTCGGCAACGACGAGACGCTGGTCGTGCAGTCGGGCAAACCCGTGGCGCGTTTCAGGACACACGCCAACGCGCCGCGCGTGCTGATCGCCAACTCGCTGCTGGTGCCGCACTGGGCGACCTGGGAGATCTTTCGCGACCTGGAACGCAAGGGCCTGACGATGTACGGCCAGATGACGGCCGGCAGCTGGATCTACATCGGCACGCAGGGGATCCTGCAGGGCACCTACGAGACGCTGGCCGCGCTGGCGCGCCGCCATTTCGGCGGGTCGCTGACCGGCCGCACGGTGGTCACCGCCGGGCTTGGGCGGGATGGGTGGGGCCCAACCGCTTGCGGCCACGATGAACGGGGCCGCAGCCCTTGTGGTCGAAGTGGACCCGGCGCGGGTCGAGCGCCGGCTGGCCACGCGGTACGTCGATGAAGCCACCACCTCGCTCGACGACGCGCTGGAACGGCTGTCGCGATGGGCGCGGCGAGGCGAGGCGCGGTCGGTCGCCCTGATCGGCAACGCCGCCGACGTGCTGCCGGCGCTGGTGGCCCGCGGCGTGGTGCCCGACGTGGTGACGGACCAGACGTCGGCCCACGACGCGCTCAACGGCTACGTGCCGCCCGGGCTGTCGGTGCAGCGAGGCGCCGGCGCTGCGCGAGCGCGACCCCGACACGTATATCGCGCGGGCGATGGCCGGCATGGCCGACGCACGTCCGCGCGATGCGCGCGTTGCAGGATCGCGGCAGCGTGGTCTTCGACTACGGCAACAACCTGCGCGCGCAGGCGCAGGCCGCCGGCGTCGACGACGCGTTCGCGATTCCGGGCTTCGTGCCCGGAGTACGTCCGGCCGCTGTTTTGCGAAGGCAAGGGTCCCTTCCGCTGGGTCGCCCTTTCGGGTAATGCTGCGGACATCGCGGCAACCGATCGCGCGGTGCTCGAGTTGTTTCCCGACGACGACGCGCTGGCGCGGTGGATCCGGCTGGCCGGCGAGCGCGTGGCGTTTCAGGGGCTGCCGGCCCGCATCTGCTGGCTCGGCTACGGCGAGCGGGCGCGCGTTCGGGCGACGGATCAACGAGATGGTGCGGACGGGCGAGGTGACGGCGCCGATCGTGATCGGGCGCGATCACCTGGACACCGGGTCGGTGGCCTCGCCCAACCGCGAGACCGAGGGGATGCGCGACGGCAGCGACGCGATCGCCGACTGGCCGATTCTCAACGCGTTGCTGAACGCGTCGGCCGGCGCCACCTGGGTGTCGGTGCACCACGGCGGCGGCGTCGGCATCGGCTACTCGCTGCATGCCGGCATGGTCATCGTCGCCGACGGCACGCGCGAGGCCGACGAGCGGCTGGAGCGCGTGCTGACGTGCGACCCCGGCATCGGCGTGGCGCGCCATGCCGATGCCGGGCTATCCCGAGGCGATCGCGACGGCCGAGCGTCGCGGCATGCGGCTGCCGATGCGCCGCCGGCGTGGCACCGGGCCACTAGGCCCGCCAGTTGTGCGGATCAGGATTCGGTGAGCGCGTCATGACCATCGCCCGTCCCCAGTTCGAACGCCGCGTGCTCGCGGCCCTGGACGCGACGCCGGTTCGCATCCCGGTGCTCATCGGCGGCTGCGGCACCGGCCGCACGCACCTGCTGCGCGGGCTGCGCGAGCATCTGGGCCTCGATGCGGTGCCAGTACCTCGACGTCGAGCGCTCGGCGTCCACGCCCGAGCGCATGCTGCGGTCGGTGGTCGACGACCTCGCCGTTTCTGGCGCCCGACGTCAGCGCCGAAGCCGACTCGCCGCGCGCGGCCTTCGACGCGCTGCTCGCGTTCTTCCAGGGCGCGCGCGGCCCGGGCGACCGGCCGGTGACGTTCCTGCTGGACGAGGTGCTCGAGTTCCGGACCTTCGAGAACTTCCCCGGCCTGCGCCACGTCCTGCACGACCTGGTGCAGGGCCTGTCGCAGTCGACCAACCGCTTCGTCCTGACGACGCGGTACGTCACGCGGGCGCTGCGCTTCTTCCGCGATCAGTCCGACGCGATCGAGCTGATCGCGCTGACGCCGTTGTCGGCCGACGAGGTGCGCGCCGTCGTGCCGGCGTCGCCAGGCGTCCGATCCGGATCTGCTGCGCGCCATCCATGCGCTCAGCGACGGCCACGCCGGCTACGCGCAGGCCATCGGCCAGGCCATGGCCAACCTGGGCGGCGCCGATCCGATCAGCGCGCTGGCGTCGCTGCTGGCGCCGGAGGCCGCGCTCACCCGCGAGATGACGTACTCCTACGAGCTGCGCCTGCACCGGGCCCGCGGCTACGGCGCCCTCAAGGGGATCCTCGACATCCTCGCGCGCGGAGGAGCCGCTGACGCTCACCGAGATCGCCCAGCGCCTGCAGCGCACGCCCGGGTCGACCAAGGACTACCTGTCGTGGCTCGAAGACGTCGACCTGGTCTCGGTGCGGCAGAAGCGGTACAGCTTCGCCGACCCGCTGCTCCGCCTGTGGGTGCGCCTGCACTGCCGTCCCGAGCCGCCCGAGGAAGGCGAGGTCGCCCGCCAGGTGCAGCACTACGCGCTGTCACGCCTGCCGCAGACCGAACCCGCGCTGGTCGGAGCGGGCGGGACGAGTCGGTCAGGGATTATCGAGATCGACTAGTGCAGGCTATGGGCATGCGGCACACGCACTTCGCACTAGCACGCTCAGCACTTCTGAGCGCCTCCTTCGCCGCCGCCTGCTCCGCTTCCTTCTTCGTCTTGCCCTCCGACTCGGCCAGCACGTCCGCGCCCGACGCGCACGGTGACGTGGAAGCGCTTGTCGTGTTCCGGGCCGACTTCGGCGGTCACGACGTAGACCGGCAGCGGCCGGCCCGATGACTGCAGCCGTTCCTGCAGCGCCGACTTGTAGTCGCACAGGAAGTCGGGCGACCGGACGTGCGCGATCTCGTCGGCCAGCTCCGTTGAGCAGGAACTCGCGCGCGGCCTCGATGCCGCCGTCGAGATAGAGCGCCGCGATGAGCGCCTCGCAGCCGTCGGCCAGCAGCGCCTGCTTGCGGCGCCCGCCGGTCTTCTCTTCCCCGCGGCCGAGCAGCAGGTACTCGCCCAGCCCGATGCGCTCGGCCAGCGCCGCCAGCGCCGCCGTCGAGACCATCGCCGCCTTGGCCTTCGACTTCTGCCCTTCCTGGAACTGCGGGAACTCGCGATAGAGCAGGTCGGCAATCACGAAGCCCAGCACCGCGTCGCCGAGGAACTCGAGCGACTCGTTGTCGACCACGCCGCCGGTGGCGTCCTCGTGCGCCTTGGACTTGTGGGTCAGCGCGTGCTCGAGCATGCCCGGTGTCGCGGAAGCGGTAGCCGATGCGGCGCTCGAGCAGCGCCAGCGACTGCCCCAGCGACAGCACGACGCCGGCCGGCACCTGCTCGCGATGCTCGGCGATGATGCGCAGCGCCTGGTCGGCCAGCTCCGGCGGCACGGCGACGCGCACTTCCACCAGGCCGTCGCTGAAGGGAAACGTGGAGGGCGCCGGGCCGGCCGACGGAATGGAGTCGATGCCGTGCGTCTCGAGCAGCCCGCGGACGATGCTGGCCTCGATCTCGGAGTGCGTGCGAAACACGACGGGCCAGTCCATCACGGCACCTGAAATTGGCAGATTGCAGATTGCAGATTGCAGATTACGCGACACAGAGGGCGGCGAGGGCACGCAGGTCGATCGTCATCGCGCGAAGCCTCGTACACGATGCGGCCGCCGACGACGGTCAGCACCGCCTTTGTCGTCAGGATCTCGCGCGGCGGGATTTCGAAGAGGTTCTTCGACAACACGACCAGGTCGGCGAGGTAGCCTGGCTTCAGGCGCCCTTTGCGCGTGTCGGTGAACTCGGCGTAGGCCGAGCCGGCCGTGTAGAACTCGATGGCCTGCGGCCAGCGTCAGGCGCTCTTCGGGGAACCAGCCGCCTTCGGGCGTGCCGTCGGGGAACTGGCGGGTCACCGCGGCGTAGAGGCCCGAGCATCGGGTCGAGCGGCTCGACGAACCAGTCGGTGCCAAACGCAATGCGCGCGCCGGCGGTCACAAACGACTTGAAGTCGTAGGCCTCGGCAGACCGCGCCTGGCCGATGCGCTTTTCCGCCCACCGCATGTCGTCGATGCAGTGGCTCGGCTGAATCGAGGCGATGACGCCCAGCGCCGGCAATCGCGCCTTGTCGGCGTCCCGCACGACCTGCGCGTGCTCGATGCGCGGGCGCCAGTCGGCGCGACCGGCGGCTGCCTGCAGCCGCGTCGAGGATGTCGAGGACGGACGCGTTGGCCTTGTCGCCGATGGCGTGCACGACCAGCTGGAAGCCGGCGGCGTCGGCGTCGCGCATCTGCCGCTCGAGCGCCTCGGGCGACTGAATCAGCAGGCCGGAGGTCGACGGGATCGTCGGCGTACGGCGCGAAGAACGCCGCCGTGCCCGACCCCATCGCGCCGTCGGCAAACAGCTTGATCCCGCCGATGCGCAGCCAGTCGTCGCCAAAGCCCGTGTGGATGCCGGCCGCGACCAGGCCCTCGATCGGCCGGTTCTGGTGCGAGGTGATGCGGACCGGCAGCTCGCCCGACTCGCGCAGCCGCTGGTAGGCCGTCAGCTCCGTGGCGCTCGGTCGTCATGTCCTGGACGGTCGTGACGCCGAGCCGTGCGGCATGGGCCAGCGCCGGCACGCGCCTTGGTCAACGTCTCCTCCAGCGCGGCGGCGGCACGACGCGCTTGACGAGGTCCATCGCGTTGTCCTTGAGCACGCCGGTCGGCTCGCCGGCGGCGTCCTTGACGATCGCGCCGCCGTCGGGCACCGGGGTGTCGCGCGTGATGCCGGCCAGCTTCAGCGCAAGGCTGTTGGCGAGCCCATGTGCCCGTCCAGCCGCTGGACGAACACGGGATGGTCCGGCGTCACCGCGTCGATGTCGGCGCGGGTCGGCAGCTGACTGCCCGGCCAGGCCTCGTGATCCCAGAAGCCGCCGAGAATCCAGCGGCCCTTCGGCTGCGTCGCGACGTAGCCCTGCAGGCGCGAGGCGACCTCGGCGCGCGCTCGGGCCGACGCGCAGGTCGACCTCGACGAGCTCGTTGGCGCCGTCGATCAGGTGCACGTGGCTGTCGTTGAAGCCGGGGACCACGAGCCGGCCGTGCCAGGTCGATGCGGCGCGGCTCGCGGCGGGCCCCCGCGAGCACGTCGGCCGACGTGCCCACGGCGACGATGCGCTCGCCGCAGATCGCGACGGCCTCGGCCCACGGCTGCGCGGGGTCGACGGTGTAGATGCGCCCGTTGTGCAGGACGAGATCCGGTTCACAGGCCTGCGCCCGGACCACCGGCGCCGCACGCCGCCAGTCGCCAGGACCGCGAGCCGCGCCGTCACCGCCAACGCCCAACCAACCCGATCAACCTGTTCAACCTGCTCAACCTGTTCACACCGACCCGACGATCGTCACCCCGACTCGACGCGACGCTGCCAACCTGCTCGACCTCGTGCAACCTCGTACCGACTTCGGCGACTCCCGATTTCGTCGACCTTCAGCAGGATCAGCGTCATGTCGTCGTGCGGGCCCAGCTCGCCGGTGAAATCGCGCACCTCGCGCAGGATCCGCTCGCGCAGCTCGTCAAACGGCAGCTCGGCGTGGTCCTCGATGAGCGTGCTCAAGCGGTTCTCGCCGAACAGATCCTCGTCGGCGTTCATCGCCTCGCTGATGCCGTCGGTGAACAGCGACGAAGAGGTCGCCCGAGGTCAGCGGCAGCGTCACTTCTTCCAGGCACGCGGCGAACTTCTCGCCGCGATCGAACTTCAGGCCCGAGGACCATGCCGTCGGGGATCAGGATCCGCGCCCGCCGGCCCAGGCCACGGCCCGTCAGATGGATGAGCGGCGTGTGGCCGGCGCGCGCGTAGGTCATCGTGCGCTGTGCCCATGTCGAGCACGGCGTAGGTCATCGTGATGAAGCTGCGCGCGTCGAGGTTGTCGGCGATGATGCGGTTGGCGGCGACCATCAGCTCGCGCGGCGAGGTGTGGATCTGGCTCAGCGACAGCATCAGGCCCTTGAGCTCGGCCATGTAGAGCGCCGCGGAGGTGCCCTTGCCCGAGACGTCGGCGATGAGGATGCCGACGCGCCGGTCGTCGATCGGCGAAAAAGTCGTAGTAGTCGCCGCCCACCTCGCGCGCCGGCGAACAGTGCGCCGTCATCTGCAGGCCGGGCATGCGCAGCGGGCCCTGCGGCAGCAGCGACATCTGGATGTCGCGCGCGATGCGCAGCTCCTCTTCCAGGCGCTTCTTCTCGGCCATCTCGGCCAGCAGCGACGTCAGCCGGCTGGTCATCGTGTTGAACGAGTTGGCGAGCTCGCCCAGCTGGTCGCGCGCCTTGACCTCGATCTTGTGCGAGAAGTCGCCCTTCTGGACCTGCACGGTGCCGACAAACAGCTCGTGGATCGACCCGGTGATGGACCGCGCGAGCGCGAGACCGAAGATCAGCGCGACGAACTGGATGAACAGGAACAGGACGCCGACGACGATCAAGCACGATGATCAGGAGCTGGCCGAAGCTCATCTCGCCCGAGCCGCGCCGGCGAGAGCCGGTTGTAGATCTCGCCGATGCTCATCCCGATCGACAGCGTCGCCTGCCCCGTCCGTCCCGTCGCCCAGTCCGAGAAGTCGAGCATCGCCACCCACGACGGCTGCAGCCGTCGCTGCTGCGCCGCATCGCCGCGTCGAGAGCGCCACCAGCCGCGCGCCGTCGCGCGCCGGCTGCGGCCGCGGATCGGTCGCCGAGATGTCGCGCAGCTCGATGCCGGTCTCCTCGCGCATGCGCGCGGCGGTGCGACTCGTCGACCGGCAGATCGAGGACGACGGCAAAGCGCGGCGTCGCGCCGTCGGCAAAGACGGCCGCGCGGATCGCCAGTTGCGTCTGGGCGCCGGCGCCGCGCGGCCCGCGGGACGTCGTAGGCGACAAGCCCGGCAAAGCCGGCGCAGGCGACCCACGCGGGAATCTCGCGCGGCGGCTCAAGGTGCGGCCACGGCCCGGCGCTGGCCATGCGCGAGGGACGCAGCGGCGAGGCGACCGCGGGGGCCTCGGCGGCGGGGCACGTGCGGCCGACGGGCACCATGGCCAGCGACGCGCCGGGGTAGCGCGTGGCCAGGGCCGTCTGCTTGCGCTCGAGAAACGCGGTCGACGTCGGCATCGCCGCTGAGCCGTGCCAGCTCGATCGCGCACGTCCGTGCCAGAAACTGCGCCTGCTCGACCGCCGTGCGCACGCGCGTGGTGACGATGTACTGGCTCACGCTGCCAAACAGCATCAGCCCGCTCACCAGCCCGAAGGTGATGATGAGCAGCGCCGGCACGAGACCCGACGAGGATGTAGGAGAGGATCAGCTTGCGGCGCACGCGCCAGAGCAGGTGCTTTCGGGCAAGGCTGATGAGGCGCACGAGGAAGTACGCCAGACCGATGAGCAGGGCCAGCGTGCCCAGGCTGCCCGACGACTTCCATCCATCGCGATCGACCCGATCGCGGTGCGAGCGGCGAGCGAGGCAAGCTTGACCGAGCCGCCGATGAGAACGGCGCGGCCCGGCCAGGTTCCCACGAGCGCGTGCAGAACCGGGTTGCGAGCGCCGGGGCGCTCGGCGACGGAAGCCCGCGGCGCGCGGGACGACAACAACCTCACCAGATGGGTCCGTGACGACGAGGCTCAATGATATCGTAACGACGTGAAACTCGACGCTTCCGCGCACTTCGCCACGCTCTGCATCCACGCCGGGCAGGAGCCCGACCCGGCCACCGGCGCCATCATCACGCCGATCTACCAGACGTCGACCTACGTCCAGGATGCGCTCGGCCAGCACAAGGGCTACGAATACGCGCGCACGCAGAACCCGACGCGCGCGGCGCTCGAGGCCAACGTCGCCGCCCTCGAGGCCGGGCGCGCCGGCTTCGCGTTTGCCTCCGGCATGGCCGCCATCGGCGCCGTCACCTCGCGCCTCGAGCCGGGCGACCACGTCGTGGTGACCGACAACACCTACGGCGGCACGTTCCGGCTGTTCGAGCGGGTGCTGAGGCGATACGACCTGCACTTCACCTACGTCGACACGGGGCGGCTCGACCTGGTCGACGCCGCGTTCACCTCGAAGACGCGGATGCTGTTCCTCGAGACGCCGACCAACCCGGTGCTGGGCCTCACCGACCTGGCGGCCGCCTCGGCGCTCGCGCACCGGCCGCGGCGCGTCGGTGGTCGTCGACAACACGTTTGCCAGCCCGGCGCTCCAGCGGCCGATCGAGTTCGGCGCCGACCTGGTGCTGCACAGCACGACGAAGTACCTCAACGGCCACAGCGACAGCGTCGGCGGGCTCGTCGTCGCGCAGCACGACGCGGACATCGAGTGGCTGCGGGTTCTACCAGAACGCCGCCGGCGCGATCCTCAGCCCGTTTGATTCGTGGCTCGTGCTGCGCGGCACCAAGACGCTGGCCATCCGCATGGCGCAGCACAACATCAACGGCCTCGCGCTGGCCGAATACCTGGCGGCGCATCCGAAGGTGCGGCAGGTGTTCTATCCGGGGCTGCCGTCGCATCCGCAGCACGACGCTGGCCGCGCGTCAGATGAAGGGCTTTGGCGGGATGCTCTCGTTCGAGCTGGGGTCGCTCGAACACGCGCGGCGCTTCCTGAACCGCGTGCGCCTGCTGGCGCTGGCCGAAAGCCTCGGCGGCGTCGAGAGCCTGATCTGGCATCCGGCCACGATGACCCACGCCTCGGTGCCGCCCGAGCGGCGCGCCGCCATCGGCATCACCGACGGGCTGGTGCGGATCTCGGCCGGGATCGAGGACATCGACGACCTGAAGGCCGACCTGGCGCAGGCGCTCGACGCCGTGTAGGCTCGATGACGGACGTTAACCACAGGGGCACTGAGGCACGGAGAACGCACAGAGACGTTCGGGTCGTGGATGCCCCGGCGTCGGGTCATCCGACACCCAGAATGCTCCGTGCGTTCTCTGGTCTCCGTGTCCCTGTGGTTAACGTCCGTCATCAGAGGGCGTCGTCACCGAGCCCAGCCAGTCGAGGTAGGCCTGACTGCCGCCGGCGACATCGATCACCAGAAACTCGGGCACGTCGTAGGGATGCAGCGCGCGCAAGGCGGAGCTGCAGCGCGTCGAGCCGGTCCGACGAGGTCTTGATGACGAGCTGGCGCTCGTCGTCTACATGAACCTGGCCCTGCCACCGATAGATGGATTGCATGGGCGGCAGCACGTTCACGCAGGCCGCCAGGTGCTCGTCGACCAGCGTCCGGGCCAGAGCCGCGACGTCAAAGGCCGCCCCCACCGTCGTCAGCACGATCACTGCGTTCATGCGAGACACTCCCGGGGCTCGAAAGCCCTTGTACTTTTCCCCGTCCTGCGGTACAACAGGCTCTTGTACTTTTGGCGCGGATGCGGTACAAGCTCGGTCAGGGCTTGTACTTTTCGTGCATCTGAGGATATTCTCGATTCGACGCCGATGACAGACACCGCTCCGACAACAGGCCCCGGCCGACGCATGCTGCCCCCCAAGCCGGGGCGCGGCCGGCGTGCGCTTTGGGTCGCGATGTGGATTGGCGCCGCGCTGCTGCTGGCCGAGTCCATCTTCGGCGAGCGCGGGTTCACGGCGATGATCGAGGCCCGCAAGCAGCATCACGCCATGCAGTCGTCGCTCGACCGGCTGCGTGCCGAAAACGCCGCCCTGCGCAGCCGGGCCCGCCGCCTGCGGGAAGACCCCAAAGCCATCGAAGAAATCGCCCGCCGCGATCTGCGCCTGCTCGCCCCCGGCGAAATCGTCTTCATCGTCAAGGACGCGACAGGGCAAAAGTAGTGACGATTGCAGATTGACGATTGACGATTAAGGAGCATCGCGGATGAACCCAGGCGCTGGGGTTCATCCCGGCCTTCTTAATCTGCAATCGTCAATCTGCAATCTGCAATTACTATAGTCCCCATGCGGTTTTTGACCCTTGCCCCCGTCCTGTTGGCGCTGACCCTGTCGCTGCCCGATGCGCCCCGCGCACAGGGCGCGGGCCGGTGGGCCGCCCGAAGTCAAACTGGTGCTGCTCATCGCGGTGGACCAGTTCCGCTACGACTACCTGACGCGATTCAGGCCGGAGTATTCCGGCGGCCTGTCCCAGCTGCTCACGCGCGGGGCGACCTTCACGCAGGCCTATCTCGATCACTACCCCACCGTCACCGCGGTGGGCCATTCGACGATGCTGAGCGGCGCGATTCCGGCGGTGAGCGGCATCGTCGGCAACGACTGGTTCGACCGCGGACTCGGCACGAGCGTGACCAGCGTCTCGGATCCCGACACGCTGCTGGTTGGGGGCGAGGGCCCGGGCGCGTCGCCGCGACGACTCCTGGTGAGCACGCTGGGCGACGAGATGAAGAACGCCGCCGTGCACCTGCCGGCCGAGAGCGCGCCGAAGGTCTTCGGGCTGTCGCTGAAGGATCGATCCGCGATTCTGCCGGTTGGCCATCGCGCCGACGCCGCCTACTGGCTCGACGTCAAGAAGGGCGTGTTCGTGACGAGCACGCACTATCGGTCCGAGCTGCATGCCTGGGCGGCCCAGTTCAACCAGGCCGCACCGGCCGACAAGTACGCAGGGCGCAAGTGGGAGTTGCTCGACGCCGCGTCCGGGTCGGCGCGCATGATGCCTGCGACGCCCGGACCCGAGCTGTACCAGGCGGTCTACGGCAGCCCGTTTGGCAACGAGCTCCTGAAGGACTTCGCCGTGGCAGCCATCGAGGCCGAGAAGCTCGGTCAACGCGGTGTCACCGACCTGCTGACGGTGAGCTTCTCGTCGAATGACGCCGTCGGGCACACCTTCGGCCCCGACAGCCCGCACGTGCGGGACATGGCGGTGCGAGTCGATCGAACGATCGGGGAGCTGCTGGCGCGGGTGGACGCGCTTGTCGGCCTCGACCACACCATCGTGGCCCTCACCGCCGATCACGGCGTGGCGCCGGTGCCCGAAGTCCAGCAGAAGCGCAAGCTGCCGGGCGGGCGCCTGAAGCAGGAGGAGCTGTTCGGGCCGATCACCGCGGCCCTCACAGCCAAGTACGGCGAGGGCAAGTGGATTCTGGCCACCGCCGGCACGTCGCCCTACTTCAATCACCCGCTCATCGCCGAAAAGGGGCTCGACCAGGCCGAGGTGCGGCGCGTCGCCGCGGTCGCCGCCGCCGCGATTCCGCACGTCGCGCGCGTCTACACGCGGGAACAGCTGCTGAGCGGGGATGTCTCGCCGGACCACGATCGGGCGCCGCATCCTGCGCGGCTACAACCTGCAGCGTTCCGGCGATCTCGAGATCGTGCTCGACGCCTACTGGCTGCGCGCCACCGCCGGCACCACGCACGGCACGCCCTACTCCTACGACGCCCACATCCCGCTCGTGCTGATGGGGCCGGGCATCACGGCCGGCAGCTATCACGCCACCGTCGCGCTCAACGACCTGGCGCCGACGCTGGCGACGCTCGTCAGCGTCGAGAATCCAAGCGGCTCGTCGGGTCGCGTGCTGGTCGAGGCGCTGACGCCGGCCGCGGCTGCGCGGCCGCGCGGCACTCAGTAGGCGAACCGCTAGGCCCGAACTTCAGTTCGGGCGCGCCGGAACTAAAGTTCCGGCCTACGTACGGACCCGCGATATAGTGCGCGCCATGGTTGGAAGCGCCGCCGGCCGTCAGCGCCGGCCGTACATCCCGATTCTCGTCGCCGCGCTCGGGTACTTCGTCGACATCTACGATCTCATCCTCTTCAGCATCGTGCGGGTGCCGAGCCTGACGGCCCTGGGCCTGTCGGGCGACGCGCTGCTCGAGTCCGGCGTGCTGCTGCTGAACATGCAGATGGCGGGGATGCTGGTCGGCGGCATCGCCTGGGGCGTGATGGGCGACAGGCGCGGGCGGCTGTCGGTGCTCTTCGGGTCGATCGTCCTCTACTCGATTGCCAACATCGCCAACGCCTTCGTCCACGACGTGTCGACCTACGCGGCGCTGCGCTTCATCGCCGGCGTCGGCCTGGCCGGCGAGCTGGGGGCCGGCATCACGCTCGTGAGCGAGATCCTTCCGAAGGAGGTCCGCGGCTACGGCACGACTGTCGTGGCCAGCGTCGGCGTGATGGGCGCCGTGGTCGCGGTGCTGGTCGGCGACGCGTTCGACTGGCGCATCGCCTACATCGTCGGCGGCGTGATGGGCCTGGCGCTGCTGGTGCTGCGCATCGGCGTGTTCGAGTCGGGGCTGTTCGAAGGCATCAAGCAGACGACGGTCGCGCGCGGCAACTTCTTCGCGCTGTTCGCGAAACCGGCGCGGACACGGCGCTATCTCAGCGCCGTCCTGGTCGGCCTGCCGATCTGGTACGTCATCGGCATCCTGATCACGTTCGCGCCGGAGCTGGGCGCGGCGGTCGGCGTCTCGCCGGCGCCCAGGGCCGCCCGCGCGGTGCTCTTCGCCTATCTCGGCCTGACGGCGGGCGACCTGGCCAGCGGGTTGATCAGCCAGTGGATGCGCAGCCGCAAGCGCGCGCTCGCGCTGTTCCTCGGCATGACGCTGACCTGCATCCTGGTCTACTTCGCGCCGTTTGCGAAGTCGCTGAGCGCTCTTCTACGCGATCTGCTTCGCGCTGGGCTGGTCCATCGGCTACTGGGCGATGTTCGTGACCGTTGCCTCGGAGCTGTTCGGCACGAACCTTCGCGCGACAGCGACAACCACGGCACCCAATTTCGTCCGCGGCGCTGTCGTGCCGGTGACGCTATTGTTCCAGGCGCTGCGCGAGCCGCTTGGGCTCTCGTGGGCCGGCCTGACGGTGGGCCTGCTGACGGTGACCATTGCCGCCGTGGCGCTGTGGAGTCTGGACGAGACCTTCGGTCGAGACCTCGACTTCGTCGAAGACTGACGACTCGGGAGCTATTGCAGATTGCAGATTACGATTGGCGTCCGGATGCACCCCAGCGCCGGGGTGCATCCAGACACTTTAATCTGCAATCGTCAATCTGCAATCTGCAATTGACCAGTCAACCAGTTAACCGATAGTCAGCTGGTTGACGACCGTGTAACCCTCTGCCTTCGCGCGCGCGATGCGCTCGGCCGAGGCGCGCTGCGTCTCGTTGGGCACGCTGCCGCGCAGGGTGACGGTCCTGGACGTGCCGTCCGAGTCGACGTCGATCTTTGTCGCGTCCACGGACTTGTCGGCCATCAGGGCGCTCTTCACCGAGGTCGTCGTCGCGGCCGCGCTGCTGGCGGCTGCGGCGTCACGAGTGGCGTCGGCGGTTCCTTCGGCGACGGCTTCGCCGGCCCGCTTGGTGGCGTCTGACGCGTCGCGCGCCGCATCAGCCGTCGCTTCGGCGGCCTTCTCGCTGGCGCGCTTGGCGTCCTCGGCCGCAATCTCCGCATCCTTGCGCGCACCCGCGGCCGTGTTGTCGCACGCAGCGGTCGCCACCATGGCAAGGCCCGCAAACACGAAGGTCATCAATCCGTTCTGTCGTTTCATGGTGTGCTTCCCTCCTCAAGGTCAGTGCACACCCTGAAATCATCAAGGCATGTGCCAGCGGCGGTTGACTGAGGCGCAAAGACTTAGAGCCAGATGGCTGGGCTGGTGGCGGGTAGTTACGACATGGGTGAACAGGGATAGGACCAATTGACGATTGCAGATTAGAGGGGTCCGGATGCGCCCTAGCCTCGTGGCTTGTACCTAACGAGTTGTAAGTCATATGACGGCGCATGCCATCGAACATCGCTGGTGCTGACGACCTCCCGACGAGCCGATCTCGAAGTCGCGGGCGCTCGCACTGGTCCACGCAGTCGCTCGGTCGAACGCTTGGCGTGCAGCCACGATTGTCGCGCGCGCGTGGCAGCATGCCATTTCTAGTAGGCACAGGTCACATGGCCGGGGCCGGCCTTACGCCTTGCCGACCCACCCATGGGCCATCGAGCGAGGGACGCCGAGATCCGTGGCGATGGTCACGTTCCCGGTACGTCGGACGAGTTGGCCGTTGCCTCACGCCGTTCAACTCCGCGAGGACGAGTGGAAGCGTCCGCCGGCGTGACGACAACTCTTGCGTGAAAGTGCCGGATGTTCGGGGGGCAGCTCAGCGAGCTGGCCTGGCGATTGTTTGCCGGCTGCCCTGGCGATGACCTACCATGGGTGCTGGACTGTTGTATTCGCGTCTGGCACCGCTTTGTGTGGTTGAGTGTGCAAGCTGGCGCGGTTGTCGTTTTGAAATACCGAAGGAGGCGATATGCCGCTTCCGCAACTGTTCCCGGGCGTCCCACAAGTCGACGTGCAGGAGACCGCGTTCTCGGTGGATGCGGTGGGCCGATACGCCTGCAGCACCTGGAACGAGGCCACGCTCAACGGTGGACCGCCCCTGACAACGGTCGTAGTTGGCGCTGGCATGTACGGCGCGTACTGCGCCGCGAAACTCGTGCGGCTCGACCCCACCGCGCGCGTGCTCCTGCTCGACGCGGGGCGGTTCCTCGTCTCGGAGCATGTGCAGAACCTCGCCAACATCGGGTTCAACGTGCCCGACGCTATTCCGCCGTCCAGCGATCCCGGCGTGGCGCGCGAACTCGTCTGGGGCATTCCGTGGCGAGGAAACACCGATTTCCCAGGCTTGGCTTACTGCACAGGAGGCAAGTCGATCTTCTGGGGTGGCTGGTGCCCCCGGTTAACCGCCGGCGACCTCGCACACTGGCCGGCCACCACGGCACAGTATCTCCTCGCTCACTACATCGACGTGGAGAGCGAGATAGGCGTCGTGCCGGCGACTGACTTCATCTTCGGCGAGCTTGGGGATGTGCTGCGCCATGCATGCGTGAGCGCCGCCGCGGCCACACCCGGTATCGACACGTCGATTGGAACCAGCGGGGTCGAGACCGCTCCGCTCGCGGTACAAGGGAGCCCCCCTGTGTCAGGCCTCTTCAGCTTTGACAAGTACAGTAGCCTTCCCGTGCTCGTGGATGCGATACGCGCCGACGTCGGCGCGTCGGGTGGAAACGACGCGGCCAGGCGCCTGTTCCTCGTGCCGCTCGCGCACGTGGTCAGGCTGCACGCGGCGGGCGGGACGGTGCACACAGTCGAAGTCGAAGCGGGCGGCCAGCGCCGGTTCCTGCCCCTGGCGCAGGGCGCTGTCGTCGTGCTGGCCGCCAGCGCCGTCGAAACGACGCGCCTCGCGCTGCAGTCGTTTCCGACGTCCCTGATGGGACGTAATCTGATGGTTCACCTCCGAAGCGACTTCACAGTGCGCGTGAGGCGGACGGCGTTGCCACCGGTGCCTGGCCACGTGCAGACGTCGGCGCTGCTGGTTCGCGGCCTCGCACCATCCGGGCGCTTCCATGTGCAGATCACCGCTTCCACGCATCAGCAGGGGTCCGACGAGCTGTTGTTTCGCATGATTCCCGACCTGGACGTGCTGAAAGCGCAACTGCTGAACACCGACCCCGACTGGATCCCGATCACGTTCCGCGGCATCGGGGAGATGCACGGCGATCGCAACACCACCGTTCCCAACGCGATCACCAGCTGGATCAATCTCAGTCCGTTCGAATCGGACGAGTTCGCCGCGCCGCGCGCCTTCGTGCACCTCAAGGTCGACGCTGCGGATCTCCAGACGTGGCAAGCGATGGACGCCGCGATCGTAAGCCTCGGACAGAGGATTGCAGGCACACCCGCCAACATCGAGTATCGATACGACAACGCGTGGCAGACGCAACCGTTTCCGCTGAGCCGGCCGTTTCCCGAATGGCATCGCGGGCTCGGCAGCACGTATCACGAAGCGGGCACACTGTGGATGGGCGACAACCCGGCCACGTCGGTGACGAACGACGTGGGGCGCTTCCATCACATCGACAACGCGTATGCCTGCGATCAATCGATCTTTTCAACGGTGGGTTCGGTGAACCCAGCGCTCACGGGCCTCGCCCTTGCGCGCCAGCTGGCTCAGCATCTGGCGACCTAGGAGCGCCATTCCACTGGGCGCCTTCAGCTGGCGGTTGATGCCAAACAGAGAGGCATATTGGCCGGCTCGACCGAAGCGGGTAAAGAGTTGCGGCGTTCGACGTTGACTCCATAGAATTGCCAGAGACGATCGTCGGTGATTCCGAGGGCCGAAGACACTCGAGGCAATTCCGGAAACACGTAGACTCGGTTGGCGGGAGGACCTACATGAAGCCGTTGTGCGAGGCGATCCATTGCCCTCGATGCGGGCAGGAATCGCCGGCCGTCTCGAACCAGAGCGACGGCGTCGACGCTTATCGATGCGACCGTTGCGGTCATCAATGGACGGGAAAGTCGTCGTCGATGACCGACGAGGAGTTGCCGCCGGTGCCGGCCATCGACGCCACTGGTGGCTGATGCGACGCTTCTCCCGCGGCCTCGCCGTCGCGACTCTCGACGTGTTGGGCACGATCGACACGCCCGTCGTGCTCCTGGCGCCGCTTCCACGGCCCTATGTCAGTTCCGTCGGTCGCCAGAGGCCCAGGAGCGTCCCGCGGGTCGACACTTTGAGATCACGCCACCGATCGATCGGCAGGCCAATCTGCCCGAGGGCGGCGGTCGGCAAGTCCTGCTGCTCGCCGGTCAGCTGCGCGACCAGCTCTTCCAGGCCGGGATTGTGCCCGACGATCATCACAGTCCCGGCGTTCGCCTCCCGCACCGTGCGCAGCACCGCGAGGATGCCGGGCGAGCTGGCGATATAAAGACGCCGGTCCAGCAGGATCTCTCCCGCGCAGCGAGCTGCCTCGGCCACGGCCTCAGCCGTCAGACGCGCCCTGACCGCGTCGGAGCTCATGATGACGTCGGGGGTCAGTCCGTGCTCAAGCACCAGCTCGCCCATCCGCTGGCCATCCCGCCGGCCACGCTTGTTCAGCGGTCGTTCGTGGTCATCAAGCGACGTACCGTTCAGCTCGACTTGGCGTGCCTGAGAACCAGCAGGGTCTTCATCTTGGGTAAAATTTGACGCGTTCGCCGTGGTCAGCGTCAAGGTGGGTTTGATCTCCGTGGTGAAGCCATCGCGGTCGAGGAGCCGTCGGGCACACTAGCTGGCGGTACCGGGGTGGTCGGGTCACTTGCCTGCGCCTGCGAGAGAGAGCGAAGGCTGGCGAGCCCGGTCGGAATCGAACCTACAACCAACAGATTAAGAGTCGTTCTCCGCCCCTCCACTACCCCTGCCGAAATCATTCCACAATTCGCCGGAAGCCGCTACGTGTCTTGGGTTGGCGGCTATCTATGAGAACCGCAATCGACCGCACGAAACCGCAGGCCTGGGATCAGTTCGGGATCAGTCTGGGATCAGTCTGGGCTCAGTCCCGGCGCGGATCATCTCGGCCTCTGCTGCTAGATCCTCACCCGATCCAGCCGACAATCTGCTAAGGAACGAACTCTGAGAGCCGCGTGAACTGGATTCCGCTCGGCGTCTCGATCGCAATGCTCCTGGCGTCGGGAGGCGATTTGCCGTATGGGTTCTATCAACTGCTGCGGATTGTCGTCACTGGCACGGCAGTCTACGTCGTTGATCAGACGCTCGACCATCGGCAGTATTGGCCGTGGCTCATGGGCGGCATCGCGATCCTCTTCAATCCGATTCTGCCAATTACCCTTAAGAAGAAAGAATGGCAGCCGATCGACTTCGCGGTGGCTGTGGTCTTTCTGATCGCTCTAATTCAGACGCTCCGACGCCGCCTCTGATACAACGACAACAATGAAAAAGGGGTGTAGACGGACCAACGGCACATCGAGTTCATGGGGATGTGCTCAGCGTCGAGCGAGCCACGCTCAAAAAGAGACAAGTTTGACCGGCCGACCCGCTCCGCTACACAGGCACGACATTCGCGCTCTTCGGTCCTGCGCGGTAGAACCGTCGATTCTCGCGGCGAACGATGGTGAGCCGCGAAACCTTCGACTCGCACAGTGAGGTAAATGTGTCAGACTGTGTGCCGCCGGCCCCTCATTGACCAACTGCAACTTCTTCGTCGACATTCGTTCACGATGATGTCGTTCCTCGCGGTTTCCCGCGTGCTCGACCGTACCGGGTTCCCGCGCATCGTCGACTCCGAAACCGAGGCCCGCAAATTCGCGCTCCTGCGCGTGGTGGTCGGACTGCTGCTCGCCTGGCGCAGCGGCATCATCGCGCGGGACGCCCTCTATTACTTCGACCCCACGTTCATCCTGGGCCGCGCGTGGCCCCTGGAGGCGATCGCCGGGGGCACGCAGTGGGTGTTGAGCCTCGGCCTCGTCTTCGGAGTCCTGCCTCGAACCTGCGCCGCGTTGCTGATGTTGACGCATGCCGCCTTCTCGATCTGGACGGGTACTACAACCTTGGACCGATGCTCCTGGTCCCGATTCTTGGGGCGATTGCTGTTCTGGACAGCGGCAGGCTTGCGCCGCACGGCTGTGTACAGTCTGGCGCCGCCACCCGAGCAATTCCGCGCCATCTACCTGGTCCTCTTTGTCGCGTACGCCGGCTGGAGCTTCGGTGCTGTGCTCAATCACGTACACGATCCGTACTGGATTCAGGGACGCACGACGGAAGTCATGTTCATCAACAGCTATCTCAGCGAGTTCTATGGCCTGTTCCGAGCCTGGGAACGCGTGAGTCCTGGCTCGCTGCGCGCGTTGTCGATTTGTGTTGGGTGTGCGCAGACGCTCTTTCAGCTGGCGATGATTCCGCTCATGCTCAGAGGATGGGGAGCGGTGTACGTCCGAGTGTGGGGCTGGATCTTCATTCTCGGATCGCTCGTCGATTTGCAGCTGACGCTGCTTCCGTTCGTGGAAGTGGTGATGTGGACGACGGTTTTCGTGCCGGCAACATGGCTGGCGTGGGCAGGCGGGAAGGCGCAGGCGCCGGCATCAGCCGCCGGGTCGCTGCAATGCGGTGGATCGCGCTACCGAGCGGCGGCGTTCACGGCAGGTTATGGCACGCTCTCGTTGCTGTTCTTCACGAATGCCCTGCTCGGCGTTGCGGCCGGCCGCTCGCTGCCTGCATGGGTTGCGGACCCTGTGCTCTTCTACGCTGGCCTCGTTGCCCCCAACGTGTTCAACACGATGGACCTGACAATGGGAGATCGGTGGACGGTGCTGACCAGGATCGACGCCGAGCGCTCCGAGCTGGTGCCGTTTGACGGTCCCGAAGGAGAGCGCCTCGACTATCTTCGAAGCGACCTGCTGTACTTCGGCAACAGCCTGCGCTGGCGGCGCGGGATGATCGGCGTCGACGATCTCGCGCGCTTTCACCAGCCCGGCGGGCTTGGTTACGCGTTTGCGTATCGAGTCGCGCGCTACGATTACCTTCGCCGAGGAGGACTCGCGCCAGAGCGGTACCAGGTCACGGTTTTTCGCAATTACGCCGCCCAACGAGCGGGGCTGACGGCGCCGGCGTGCTACACGCCCACGAAGATCTTCGAATTCACATTGTTCATCGGCCAGGATTCATCGGTGGCGCGCGCGGCCGACCCCGCCAACGCGGGTCCCTGACGCGGTGTGCGGCCGCGCACACCTGGAGGGTCGCCGAATGAACGAATGCGTCACGCCGGTACTGCCGGATCCGGGATGTAAGAATCTCGCGTGTGCGATTGCCAGTCGAGATGGCGGTTCGTCTCACAGCACGACGCGGAATCGACTCCGGCGGGTGGCACGAAGGGCTCACCAAGAAACCAACAGGCTCAAGAACGGGATCAGTCGCCGCAACCTGACGGACAGCTAGACAGCGAGGCCCTACGGCCTGCGAGATTTTTTGGGAAATCAGCGAGAAGTTGGTGAGCCCGGTCGGAATCGAACCTACAACCAACAGATTAAGAAAACGGGTGGTGAATATCCGCCCGTGTCCGACCCGTATTTTGGCGTCGGATTGTCGGAAGCCAGAGACTATCCGTCCGCCCGTTTCCGCTTGTGATTCTCCCGTAGTGTGTCAGCCTTGGGAAGCTGAGCTAACAGAGTTACGCTGGTGAGAGGTTCATCGATAGGCGTCGGCGGACTCCTCGGGCCCGCCGGCGAGGCACGACCGAGTGTGCGGGTTTGCTACAGCCTTCGGTTCTGAAGGCACCTTCACGGGGACAACGATGACGATGCATCTCGCGAGCACGCCGGCCAACATCACACGGCAACTGCGGCTGCCGGGCTGGCGCGGTGTGCGCTTGCTCATGATATTCACGGCCGCCTTGCCGGCGATGGCGATTGCCCAGGAGGCTCCCGGCGCGGCCCCGGGGCAAGAGACCCCCACGTCAATCGCCCGGCTCCTGGCAGGCCGGAAGGCCTTCGCGGAGCTCACCGTGAAAGGTAAGGTGAAGCGCGACATCAAGATGGATGATCAGACCTACCCGATGGCTGATGGTCCCAGCCGCGTCGTGTTGTTGAAGCTGCCCGATTACCAGGCGCCGTACACCCTCACGATCAAGAGCTACCAGTTCAAGCATGCGTTCTCCACCACCTTTGGAATCTTCGTGCCCACAACCGTGGTGCTCGACGGCGACTTCGCGGTGACCCGGACCGTGCCCGAAACAGCGCTGCAGTGGAAGTCCGCAAGCATGATGAAGGGCGCTCGGTTGCAGGCCAGGCTTCCCTTTACCGAATCGCAGAAGGGAGAGCGCTTCGTGCTGCTCTATACGAGAGGCCGCTTTGTCGGGCAGCAAACACCCAAGGCGGACTTCAGGGCCCAACGTTCCTCAAGACGCCTTTAGCGCGGAGACGACGGCCGAGGGGAACATCGAGGCCGAGACGGGCCCGATCACGAACAAATAAACCTGCCCCCACCGTGCGCAACGACGAGCCTGACGGCTTCTGACGGCGCCATTCTCGCGCCGGCCGCTTCGCGGCCGCGCCGGTCGGCCTGCGGTGACGGCCGCCAGCAATTTCGAGGGACCGGAAATCCCGGATCTCATCATCCGCGGATCGTGAGCCTGCCACCCCTCACACCGTCGGATGCCGGAACCTCGTGCGGCATTGCGGCTATCGTGTCGCTACGGCGTCACGAAAAACGCTGTAGCGTCGGGGTACATCCGGACGACCTTAATCGTCAATCTACAAATGCAATCGTCAATTGCTGCGAGCCTCGATCGTCCGCGTAGCGGGCGCCGGCGAGGCAGTGTGGCCATGCGCGACCGGCGCCTTGCCCGTCAGCCTGGCGCTCAGCCAGTCGCGCCAGTCGGTGAGGATCTCGTAGAAGGTCGGGATCACCAGCAGCGTCAGGACCGTCGAGGTGATGACGCCGCCGATGACCGCGCGGCCCAGCGGCGCGCGGAAGTCCGCGCCTTCGCCGGCGCCGATGGCGATCGGCATCATGCCGGCGATGAGCGCGAAGGTCGTCATCAGGATCGGGCGCAGCCGCACGCGGCCCGCCTCGATGATCGCCTCGCGCCGGCGCATGCCGGCCTCCTCGGACCACTTCGCGAAATCCACCAGCAGGATCGCGTTCTTCGCGACGATGCCCATCAGCAGGATCACGCCGATGAGGCTCATCAGGTTGAGCGTCGTGTTGGTGGCCAGCATCGCGAGCATGACGCCGATGAGCGACAGCGGCAGCGACAGCATGATCGCCAGCGGCTCGAGGAACGAGCCGAACTGCACGACCAGCACGAAGTACATCAGCAGGACGGCCAGGCCCAGCGCCGCGAAGATCTGCCCGAAGACCTGCGCCTGATCCTCGCTCTCGCCGCCCTGCCGCAGCCCGTAGCCCGCCGGGAAGGTCACCTTGGCGGCCGACGCGCGTGTTGATGTCCTTCAGCACTTCGGTCAGCGCGCGGCCCTGCGTGTTGGCCTCGACGGCAATCGTCCGCTCGCGATCGAGGTGGTCGATGCGCGCCGGGCCCGACACCGGTGGTGATCCTGGCGACCTGCCCCAGCGGCACCGCGACGCCGCGGCCGTCGGGACCGTTGACGAACAGCGGCAGCGCGGCCAGGTCGCTGACGCGCTGACGCGCCTCGGGCGACAACCGCACGTACACGTCGCGCGTCTCGCCTGACGGGTCGATCCAGTCGCCGGCGTCGAGCCCGGCAAACGCGACGCGCAGCGTCTGCGCCACCTGGCCGACGCTCACGCCCACGGCGCCGGCCAGCCCGCGGTCCAGCGCGACTTCCAGCTCGGGCTTCTGTCCGCGGGTCGACAGCCCGACGTCGACCGCGCCTGGCACCTGCGCCACTTCGGCCCTGCACGATGTTGGCCAGGCGGTTCAGCTCGCGGCTGTCGGGGCCCTGCAGCTGCAACTGGATCTGCTTCTTGTTCTCGAAGTTGCCGCTGCCAATGGCCGCGGTGACGCCGCCCAGCTTCACCAGCTGCGCGCGCAGCCCGGCCTCGATCGCCTTCTGGTGCCGCTGGCGCTCGCGCTTCGGGCGTGAGCCGCACGTAGACGATGCCCTTCGTCGACCGCCTCGGTCCGTCCGCCGATGGTGGTGTAGGTGTAGGTCACCTCGGGCACGGCGCGCGCCAGCCGCGCGGCCTCCTCGGCCTTCACCCTCGTGTAGTCGATGTTGGACCCGGGCGGCGTCTCGATGTTGATCAGGAACTCGGACTTGTCCGAGTCCGGCAGGAACGCGCCGCCGACGATGCCCACGGCCGGCAGCGCCAGCGCGCCGACAAACGAGGCGAGCGCCAGCGCGGTCATCGCGAAGCGATGGTCGAGCGCCCAGCCGATGACGACCTTGTAGCGCTCGGCCTGCCGATCGAACCAGGTGTTGAAGTGCACCAGCCAGCGCCCCAGAAACGAGCGCTGTGCGAGCGTCAGGTGCGGGTCGGGCCAGTACGCCGACAGCATCGGGTCGAGCGAGAACGACACGAACAGCGACACCATCACCGAGCAGGCGATGGTCAGCGCAAACGGCTTGAACCACTGGCCCGCCAGGTCGCCCATGAACGCCACGGGCACGAAGACCACGACGATCGACAGCGTCGTGGCCGCGACGGCCAGGCCGATCTCGTCGGTGCCTTCCTGCGACGCCGTGTAGTGGTCCTTCCCCATCTCGACGTGCCGCACGATGTTCTCGCGCACGACGATCGCGTCGTCGATGAGGATGCCGATGGCCAGCGACAGGCCGAGCAGCGACATCGTGTCGAGCGTGAAGCCGAAGGCCCACACCGCGACAAACGAGGCCATCACCGACACCGGCAGCGCCAGGCCCGTGATGACGGTCGACCGCCACGAGTTCAGGAAGAGGAACACGACCAGCACCGTCAGCGCGGCGCCCTCGATGAGCGCGCCACTGCACGTCGGCCACCGAGTTGGCCACGCGCGGCCCGGCGTCGCGCGCGGTGATCAGCTCGACGCCGGCCGGCAGCGTCTTCCGGATCTCGTCGACGCGCTTGCCGACGCGCTCGCTGACCTCGGTGGCGCTGTAGCCGTCGGCCTTGATGATGTCGATGCCCACGGCGTCGCGCCCGTTGAACAGGGCCGCCGTGCGCGGCTCCTCGGTGCCGTCGATGGCCTCGGCGACGTCGCCCAGCCGAATCAGCTTGCCGCTGCGCTGCGCGATGACGATGCGCGCGAAATCGGCCGGCGTGTCGAGCCGGCCGAGCAGGCGGATGGTGCGCTCGTCGAGCGTGCCGTTGAGCCGGCCCACCGGCGCCGCCAGGTTCTGCGTCTGCAGCGCCTGCACGACGTCGCCGACGCCGATGCCGGCCGCCTGCAGGGCCTGCGGCTTGAGCGCGATGGTCATCTCGCGCTCGATGCCGCCGACCACGCGCACTTCGGCCACGCCGGTCACGCCGCGCAACTGCCGCGTCAGGCCCGGGTCGGCGATCCGGGTCAGGTCGCCGCCGGTCAGCGTCTTGGACGCCAGCGTCAGCTGCACGATCGGGAAGTCGTTCGGGTCGAACTTGGTGAGGATCGGCTCCTCCATCTCGGGCGGCAGGTCGTTGCGGATCTGCGAGATGCCGTCGCGGATGTCCTGCGTGGCCTCCTGCAGGTCCTTGGCGAAGATGAACTCGACCGTGATCACGCCGAAGCTGTCGAGCGCGCTGCTCTGGATCTTCTTGACGCCGCTGATCGCCGAGATCTGCTCTTCGATCGGATCGATGACCTCGCGCTCCACGGTGTCGGGCGAGGCGCCGGGGTACGGCACCGCCACCGACACGATGGGCGGCGAGACATCGGGGAACTCGTCGGTCTTCAGCTGGACGAGCGCGAAGATGCCGAACACCACCAGCGCCAGCATGCTGACGACGGTGATGATCGGGCGCCGGATCGAAAAATCTGAGATGAACACGTCAGTCCCCTGCGCCGGCCGGCGCGGCCGCCCGCACCTTCACCGGGCGTGCCCGGCGTCATGCCCTGCGAGGCCCCAACCAGCAGCACGTCGCCTTCGGCCACGCCCGAGGCGATCTCCACGCGTTCGGTCTGCGTGTCGCGCAGTCCGAGCGTCACCTCGACTTTCTCGGTCTTGCCGTCGCGCACGCGCAGCACCCACGGCGCGCCGGTGCGCTCGTTGATCGGCCGTCAGCGGCACGACCAGCGCCCGCTTGACCTGCTGCACGACGCGCCCTTCGGCAAACAGGCCCGCCACCAGGCGGCCCTGCGCGTTGGGAATGGTCACGAAGATCGGCACCTGGCGCGTCACCGGGTCGGCCATCGGGCTGATGCGCTCGATGCGCCCGGCAAACGTCTGGCCGGGATAGCCGCGTACCTGGAAGTTCACGGTCGCGCCGATGGTGATCGCGCTCAACTGCTCCGACGGCACCGAGGCTTCCAGCCGCATGCTCGACGGGTCGATGATCGTGTAGAGCTCGGTGCCGGAGCTGACGACGTCGCCGCGGCTGACGTGGCGGCGCGCGACCAGGCCCGAGATCGGCGCGCGCACCGTCCCGTCGTCGAGCGCCTTCCGGGCCGAGGCGAGGCGCGACTGCGCGTCGTCGCGCTGCGCGCGGGCGAGCACGGCGGCGTTGCGCGCGGACTCGAGCTCGCGCTCCGCCAGCGCGCCGCCCTTGACCAGCCGCTCGGTGCGCGCCAGCTCGCGTTCGGCCACCGACAGCGACTCCTCGGCCGAGCGGACCATCGACTGCGCCGAGCGCAGCGCGTCTTCCTGCGTGCGCGCCTCGATGCGCGCCAGCAGAGCGCCCTGCTTGACGGCCTGGCCCTCGTCGGGCACCACCTGCAGAACCGAGCCGCCCAGTTCCGCGCGGACCGTGGCTTCGCGCTGCGCGCGCAGGTCGCCGGAGATCAGCGGACCCACGGTGATCTCGGCGGTCTGCACCGTCACGACGTTCTCGCGGCCGATGTCGATGACGGCCGGCGCCGTGTTGGCGGCCGCCGGGCTTTCGGCGCTGCCGCAGGCCGCGCCTCCCAGCGCCGCCCCGAGGGCGGCCAGCAGCGCAAGACGTGAAGAGACAATCAACGACCGAGCCATGACTTACCGTCCTCCCGAAGTGCCGGCGGGGCCGGCGGCACCAGTCGCGGCTGGTGCGGTTTGCGTGCGATTCTGCGTCTGCGAGGTCGTGCTGGTGGCGTTCTGCACGGCGCTGGCGCTGGTGGCGCAGCCAGGGGCAGCGCCGGCAGCAGCGCGAACCGGATGCGGCGGACCTGCAGGTTGCGGGCAGCCTCGGCGCGCGTCACCTGCGACTGGGCCAGCTGCAGCCGCGCGTCCGAGAGCTCGAGCTGCGTCGACAGGCCCTCGCTGAAGCGCAGCTCGGCGATCTCGTAGGCGCGCTGCGCCTGCTGGATCGTGCTGCCGCTGGCCTCCCATTCGGCGCGTGCCGCGGTCAGGTCCGAGCGCGTGCTGGCGCGATCGAGCGCGTCGAGTTCCCGGGCCAGCCGCAGGTTGGCCGACGCTTCCTCGACGCCTGCCCGCGCGATCGCCTCGTTGGCCTTGATGCGTCCGCCGTCGAGGATGGGCAGCGACAGGGCGACGCCCAGCGTCCAGTTCTGGCGCCAGTCCGTGAAGTTGGGCACCGAGTTCGGGATAGTCCACCAGCCCGTAGTCGGACCGGAACGCGATGGCCGGCTTCCGCTCGGCGCGCGCGACGGCGATCGCCTGCTCGGCGACCTTGACCTCGTTGCCGACCTGCGTCGACCGCCAGGCGCAGCGGCGCGGCCGCCTGCGATCTCGGCCTCCGCCAGCGGCGCGGCAAATCGCGGCGGGCGGCGACAGCGCCGTGCCGTCCAGGTCGGCGGTGAGCGCGAGCGGCTGGTCGAGCGGCAGGTCCAGCAGCTGCTTCAGCCGCAGGTAGGCGACCTCGCGGTTGTTGCGCGCGCGGACGACGGCCGGCTGCAGCGAGTCGCGCGCGACGCGGGCGCGCAGCAGCTCGAACTCGGAGAGCCGGCCCGCGGCGCGCTGGTCGCTGGTGACGGTCAGCGACCCGTCGGCCTGGGCGTAGGTCGCCTCGGCAATCGACACCAGCCAGTCGGTGAGCGCGGCATCGTAGTACGCCTCGGCGACGTCCAGCGTGTTCTGCGCCTGCGCCGAATCGAGGTTCAGCCCCGCGCTGTCGCGGCGAATCGAGGCCTGCGCTTCCTGCGCCTTGATGCGGCCGCCGCTGTAGAGCACCTGGGAGAACGACAGCCCGAGTCGATAGACGTTGGCCTGGCCGAACGGCAGGTTCGAGAAATCGACGTCGCCGCCCGGATCGGTGCCCGGGTCGGCGGGGTCGCTGTCGAAGAGCCCTTCGAACTCCGACTTCAGCGTGCGGTCGTACGACGCCGCCGCCGAACAGCTGCGGCATCCGCTCGCTGCGCGCCAGCAGCTTGCCTGCCGTCGGCCCGCGAGACGCCGGCTTCGGCAATCGCGACGCGCTCGCTGGTCTTCTCGGCGATCGACAGCGCCTCGTCGAGCGTGAGCGTGCGGGTAGGGGCGGCCGGGGCCGTGGGGCCCTGGCGCGAAGGCCGGCGTGCCAAGCGACACGCCAAGCCACAAAGCGGCCGAGGCGAACAGCGAACGAGCGACGATCAGCGGACAACACCACGCACTCCTAGGAACGGGAACGGGCGACGCGGACGCGCGCGCCAGTCTCCACGCCGATGGCGCGGAGGAACAACGACAGGTACAAGCCGACGGCGGCGTCCTGGCTGAAGCCGTAACACTGCGGCATGCAGTCGCGTCCCATCACGTCGGAAAACAGCGTGCCCAGCAGCATCGACGGCGGCGGCGTCCGGATCCCAGTCGCCCGAGGCCAGGCCCATGGTCTTGAGTTGCGTGAGGTAGGACATCAGCTCGCGGTCGAAGCGCGCGGACGCCTCGCACGCGACGTGCGTGGACTCGGGATGGTCGGCAAACTCCCCCATCGCCACGCGAATCAGCTCGCGGTGCTGCCAGAGCGCGCTGGTAGTGATTGCGCGCGAACGCCAGCAGCTCCGTCGCCGGGTCGACGCGGCTCGGCCGGCAAGCCCGACTCGAAGAGCGCCGCGGCGCTTTGCGCCAGCGCCTCGTGCAGCAGCGCGTCTTTCGAGCCGAAGTGGCGGAAAAGGGTGACCTCGTTGACGCCAGCCTCCTGCGCGATGCGCTTGGTGGTGGCGCCCCGCACGCCGGAGGTCGAGTAGACCTTGATGGCGGCCTGCAGCAGTTGTTCGCGTGCGTCCATCTCACCAGCCTACCGGTCCGACCGACTTGAATGCAAGTGCTTACTTTCACGCCCGCTGAGACGTCAGCACCGGGAAGAATGTTCCGAGGACGCCTGTTGGCGCGAGAAACGGCGGCCCGATTGCGGCCGTGCGGGGCCCGGGCCGGTCCCGCACGGCGACTGGCTCAACGAGCGAGGCGGCCGGCTCCGAGATGGCTTCGACCACGGCCCCGGTCGTGGAGGGCTGGGCCAGCCTGGTCGCGACGTCGGCCTGCGCGATGATGCCGGCAAGCCGGCCCTCCGCGTCGACGACGGGGATGCGGCGGACCTGGTGCTCTCCCATCGCCTGCAGCGCCTGCTGGTAGACGTCGGTTGACAGGCACGTCACCGGCTGCATCGACATGACGTCGCGCACCGCGGTCTCGCGCGGGTCGCGTCCTTCGGCGATCACGCGTACGGCCAGATCGCGATCGGTGAGCATCCCCACCAGCCGATGGCTCTCGTGGTCGGCGACAACCGGGATCGACCCGATGTCCTGGGTGCGCATCAACCGCGCGACATCCACGACGAGATCGTCGGGCACGCAGCACACCGGCGCCGGCGTCATCACATCCTGACAGTTCATAGCAGGTCCACTCCTTCGTTGCTGGGCGCGACACGAGCGCCACACTGCGCGCTGCAAGAACTGCCGCACCTGGAGAACCCGGAGAACCCTGAGAACCTGGCAACCGCGAGTGCGTCTACAGTCGAGTTCTCTCCTCCGACACCTCGGCACTTCTTGCGCGGTCAACCCCAGCCACGCCTCCAGCGCGTTCGCGCGGTTTGCGCCTGCAAAGCGCTGTGAAATCGCGATGCCGGCCCAGGATCCGGGCCACTGGCACGCCCGTTGAACTCGTCTGGACTCAGGTAAGCGCGCACCTTTTCCGCGCGCGGGAGGACCGTGATGCAGAAGTTGACACGCGCGCTTGGTGTTGCAGGGCTCTTGCTGAGTATGACCCTTGGCTCGGCCGCTGCAGCGCAAGCGGCCGATCGCCCCGATTCGTGGGTGACGTTGAAGACCAAGCTCGCGCTGATGACCACTGAAGGCATCGACACGTGGGACCTCAACGTCGACACCAGCAAAGGCGCCGTGACGCTTCACGGCAAGGTCGCGACCGAAGAGGCCAAGGCCAAGGCCGAGACCGTGGCGGCGGGCATCGAAGGCGCCAAGTCGGTGAAGAACCTGTTGCAGGTCGTGCCCAAGCCGAACCGCGACGCGGTCGAAGACGCCGACGACGTCGTCAAGAGCAACGTCGAGAAGGCGCTCGAGGCGAACGCGGCGTTGAAGGACGTCACGGTGGCGTCGGTCAACAAGGGCGTCGTGCTGCTCGGCGGCACGGTGGAAACGCTCGAGGCGCACGTCCTGGCCGTCGACACGGCCAGCAAGGTGCGCGGCGTGCGTCGCGTGTCGACCAACATCAAGTCGAAGGCCGACACCGAGTAGGCCGACTTCGCCCGTAGGGGCTCGGCGCGGCAAACCCGGCGCTACGCTCGGGGTTCGCCGAACAAGGAGACAAGCGATGAACTCAGACGTGCTCAAGGGCAAGTGGCTTCAGATGAAGGGCGAAGCCCGCAGGCAGTGGGGCAAGCTGACCGACGACGACCTCGATCAGATCGAGGGCAACGCCGAGAAGATGGTCGGCAAGCTGCAGGAGCGGTATGGCTACGCCCGCGAGGAGGCGCAGCGTGAGGTCGATGGCTTCCTGAGACGCCAGGAGGAATCGGTGGTCTAGGAACGCCACGTGAGGCGCCGCGACAAGCGGCGCCTCACTCTCCCAGCAGTTCGGCCAGCGGCTTGAGATCCTCGACGCGATCGGCCACCGCCTTGATCGACCATCATGCAGCGGCACGGCCAGCAGCATCCCCACGACGCCCCACAACCAGCCCCAGAACAGCAGCCCGAGAAAGACCGCCACCGGGTTCATGCTCGCCAGGCGGCTCACCAGCAGCGGCGTGATCGAGCATGCCCTCGACGGTCGTGATGGCCAGCGACGCCATCGACACCATGCTCGCCTGCCACGCCGAGTCGAACTGGATGAACGAGACGACAAACGCCGCGATGGCCACGACCGTGGGACCGAAGTAGGGAATCGAGTTCATGACGCCCGCGGCGACGCCCCAGAGCGCGGCGTACTCGACGCCCAGCCACCAGGAACGCCAGCCACGTGGCCACGCCGACGAGCGGTTCCCGTCAGGACCTGATGGATCAGGAACGACGAGATCTGCGAGCCGATCTCGTCGAGGATCTCGACGGTGACGCGGCGATCCGAAAGGCGTCGCGCCGGCCAGCCGCACGAACTTGCGCCGATACAGATCGCCTGACGACAACATGAAGAAGGACAGGAACACGATGAGCAGCGCCTGGCCCGCCATGCCGAGCAGGCCCCACCATCCCATCCACAGGTACTCCCGGACGTCGATGGTGGGCTCGACGATCTCGACGGGCATCGGCTCGCCCGCCCGCCGTCGCGCCGTTTCGCCCTCGGCGGCCTTCGAGATCGAATCGGCGGCCGTCTGCAGTTCCTGCACGACGTTGGTCCGCCGGCCGATGGCCGCGCTCGACGATCGCGCGCAGGCGTTTGGACACGGCGGGCAGGCCGCGCACGGCGGCCGCTGTCTCGTCGGACAGCTGGTAGGCGAGCGTGCCCGCGAGGCCGAGCACGCCGAGGACCACGAACATCGACGCCAGCGTGCGCGGCAGGCGCCAGCGGGTCAGCGTCTCGACAATCGGGTTGAGCGCGTAGCTCACCAGCACCCCAATCAGCACCGGCACGATGAGCGATGCGCCCCCAGTAGAGCGCCGCAAGCACGGCGAAGGCGGCGATGAGCTTGACGGCGAGCGGCGATGGGCGTGGGCGGGGCGGCTGCTCGGGCATAGGTGCGGAGGTGAGTCGCGCAACCGCGCGCGTCGGCGTGAAGAGGGCGGCGCCGCCCGATGCGGCGCGCCCCACCGTAGATGGCTCAGGCCGTCGGATACGGCGAGTTGCCAAACGTCTCGGTGTACGTCTCGCTGGCGGCGCTGGTCGCCTTCTCGCGCGTGCGGTCAAACGCCGCGCGGCCCTTGTCGACCGCCTCGCGTCCACGAGACACGAGCTGGCTCACGCCCTCGCTGGCCTGGTGTAGGTTCGATTGGCCGTCTCGCGCAACCGGCCGCTGGACTCGGCCAGCTGCCGACGGGTTTCGGCGCCGGCCCGCGGCGCAAACATCACACCCAGCGCCGCGCCGACGGCAGCGCCGCAGAGCACGCCTGCCAGGAATCGGCCCTGGCCGTCGAAGCGTAGTCGAAGTCGTTGTTCATTGATGATCTCCTTGACGTGTGTTGCGCGGGTCGCAAACCCGCGCGGCAGTGGGCGGTCAGACGCCCTCCCTGACCGGATTGTGCGGGGTTCGGTTGGTGAAGGCGCGCAGGCCGGCGCCGAGGCGCGCGCGACGCCGACGACCGGCCAGATCCGGTCGCTCACGACGTCTTTGGCGACCCGGGCCGCGGTGTCCAGCCCCTGCAGCTTCGCGCGCAAGGCGTCGTCGACGCGTCGTGCGCGCGCGGTGACGTCCTGCAGGTCGTCCATGATGAGCGAGGCGCGGGCGCTGATGGGCGCCAGGTGACGCTCCTCGAGCGCTGTCGAGTGCGGCCGCGGTGCGGCGGTAGACGAGGAACAGCCCGACGGCCGCCCCGACGCAGCAGCAGCGTCTGGAGCGCGCCGGCGACGGCGAGGATCGCGAGCCACATGTTGGTCGTCTGCAGGTCGGGGGTCATGATCGCTCCTGGACCCGGCGGCCCGCGTCGCCGATGCGTGTCATCCCGGTCAGAGAATCGCGCCCTTCGGTATAGGCCAGGCGCGCCTTGTCGGCGGTTTCGCGCAGACGGCTCAGCTCACGCAGCCAGGTGTCGACCATCGGCTCGACGCGTCCGCGAAACCGACGGCCGTGCTCGGTGAAGAACAGATAGCCGACCGCGAGCCCGGTCACCGCGCCGAGCGCCAGCGTGGCGGAAGGACTCAGACCGCCGCTGCCTCGTGGTACGACGCGGCGGGTGATTCATACGCGGACGCGCTTGTCACAAGTCCTCCTTCGACGTCACGCCCACCAGGCTCGCGACGTTCTCATACGGCACCTGACCCAAGGGTTGTGCCAATCCGATCCGAACACGTAAAGACGCCAGTTTCTGCGGGTTTCCGAGCGGGGCGTGCGGACCACCGGCATCCGCAGGGTCCGGCTGTGGCGCGTAAGAAATGCACGCGCGCGGCGCATCGGACACCCTAGCCCTGCATCCCCTCGTGGTGACGTGCGTTGCTTGTCGGCACCGGCCTGGGGTGCCGCCAGCGACCCATGCCGATGCCGACAATCAGCGCCAGCACCACCAATCCTATACCCGCCGCCACGACGCCACCGCTGCCGAGGTAGGACGAGAATCGTCCATCGAGCACCGACAGCGCCAGAACGGCCGCCGAGAGCACGAAGACCAAGGCGCCGGCTGCCAGCAGAAAGATCCGGGTCATCGCAGGTCTCCTCGAGTCGGAACCATGACAAGGACCATGCCACGCCCAAGTCCCCGGTGACGTGAAGATCCCGGACGTCGCCCGCCATGTGATCGAACACATGAGGAAAGAAGTGCACGACGCAGCCCAGCCGCCGTCGTGCTCTCGGCTCGAGCCGGTATAAACTCCAAAGATCGGCCACGGCCGGAACCGACAGATGGCCCCCAGATGTTCGACATCGTGACGTAGCGCGCATGCCCGGACCGCTACGCGTTGCGTTCATCGGATGTGGTTTCATCACCGGTGTCCACAGTCGGAATCTCAGAGCCCTGGGCGCCGAAGTGGTCGCCGCCTACGCCAGCCGCGACCGGGCCAAGGCCGACCGGTATTGCCGCAGTTTTGGCGGCGCACGCAGCTACGGCGACTACACGGCCGCCATCGAGGACCCCGCGATTGACGCCGTCGTCATCGCCGTCCCTCCAAAGTGGCACCTCGATCTGACGCTGCAGGCGCTCTCCGCGGGCAAGCACGTGCTGGTCGAAAAGCCCGCCTTCCTGTCGCTCGATGACTACCAGACGGGTCCTCGCGGCCCGGACGGCCGCCGGGCGCGTCGTCCTGGTCGGCGAAAACGACCACTACAAGCCGCTGGCGGTGGTGTTGCGGCGGCTGCTGGCCGAAGGCGTCATCGGCGAGATGGTCTTCGCGCACTTCACGACGCTGGTCCATCGCCTGAAGACGGCCGAGGATTGGCGCAACGACGAGTCGCTGGCCGGCGGCGATGCGTTCTTCGAGGAGGGCATCCACTGGCTCCACCTGGCCGGCAGCCTCGGCCCCACGATCGTCACGGCGCACGGGTATCGTCCTGCCGGTCTCGCGCACCGGGCCCGATCGACGGGCGAAGAGCCTGATGGTCGCGTTTCAGTACGACAACGACGCCGTGGGCTCGCTCTACTATTCCCGTGAAGTGCCGTCGCTTCTCCGCGGGGCGCGCCTGTCGAAGCTGTTCGGCCGCGAGGGCATCATCACCTTCGAAAGCAACGGCGCCTTCGTCCTGGCCCGCGGCAAGGGCTGGCCGCGGGTGATCCTGCCGGGCCTGCGCGACATCCGCGGCTATCAGGCGATGTATCGCGACTGGCTGTCCGCGATCCGCGACGGCCGCGCGCCCGAGATGAGCCTCGAACGGGCCATGGAGGATCAGCGCCTGATGGATCAGATCTACGCCAGCCTCGATCGGCCCCACGTCACGTCGTGATGCGCGCACCCCACTACGACCTCGTCATCATCGGCACCGGCGCCGGCGGCGGGACGATGGCCCGGGCGCTGGCCGGAACCGGCCGGCGCATCCTGGTCGTCGAGCGCGGCGAGTTCGTGGCGACCGAAGACCAGAACTGGAGCCCCGAGGCCGTCTGGCGCGACCTGCGCTACCGCACGACCGAGCGCTGGCTCGACCAGCGCGGCGAGTCGTTCGTGCCGTACACGCACTACGGCATCGGCGGCAACACGAAGTTCTGGGGCAGCGTGCTGTACCGGCTGCGGCGCGAAGACTTCCAGGAAGTCGCGCACGCCGAGGGCGTGTCGCCGGCATGGCCCATCGACTACGAGACGCTGGCGCCCTACTACGATCGCGCCGAGCGGCTGTACCACGTGCACGGCGAGGTCGGCGACGACCCGACGGAACCGCCGCGTGGTCCGTTTCCACACGCTCCGATCCCGCACGCCCGCGGCATGGCCGCCATCGTCGAGCAACTGCGCGCCCAGGGACTGCATCCCTCGCCGTTGCCGCTGGGACTGCTGAACCCCGGCGCGCCGGGCGGCTGCATCCTCTGCAACACGTGCAATTCGTTCCCGTGCAAGCTCCAGGCGAAAAGCGACGCCGAGGTCTGCGGCATTCGCGCGGCGATGGCGCATCCGAACGTCACGCTGTGGACCGGCGCCCTGGCCCAGCGCCTGGTGACCAGCGCCGACGGCGCACGCGTCGAGGCGGTGGAGATCGTCCGGGGCGGCCAGGTCGAACGCGTCGAGGCGCCGCTGGTCGTGGTGTCGTGCGGCGCGGTCAACTCGGCCGCGCTGTTGCTGCGCTCGGCCACCGACGCGCACCCGGATGGGCTGGCCAACTCGTCCGGGCCTCGTCGGCCGGCGCTACATGGCGCACCTGGCGACGATGATGCAGGGGTTCCATCCGTTCCGCGTGAACGACACCGTGTTTCAGAAGACCGTGGCCATCAACGACTTCTACCTTCGCGGGCCCGGCCGGCCCTATCCGCTCGGGCAAATCCAGTCACAGGGACGCACGCATGGCGTGATGGCGCAGGTGGTGGGCGACACGATGGTGCCCGGAATCCCGCGCTGGGCCTACGACTGGTGGGTCGCGCGCGGCGTGGACTGGCTGGTGATGTCCGAGGACCTGCCGCATCCCGACAACCGGGTGACCGTCGAGGCCGACGGCGGCATCCGGCTGTCGTACGCGCCCAACAATCTCACGGCGCACCAGGAGCTGGTCACCGAGGCCACACGCATGCTGCGCCGGCTTGGCTTCTGGAAAGTGATGACGCACTCGCACAAGGACAGGAACACCACGCACCAGTGCGGCACGCTGGTGTTTGGCGCCGATCCGCGCCAGTCGGTGCTCGACCCGTTCTGCCGCACCCACGACGTCGCCGAACCTCTTCGTCGTCGATGCGTCCTTCTTCCCGTCGTCTGCCGCGGTGAATCCGGGCCTGACAATCGCCGCGCAGGCCCTGCGCGTGGCCGACCACATCATCGCCACCGATCTGCGGTAACTTTCCGGCGGAGACTCTATGAGAGCGCAGTCGTTCAGCCACGTCGGCATCACCGTGTCCGACTTCAACCGCTTCGTGCAGTTCTACTGGGACGTCTTCGGCTGCCCGCTGGTGGGCGTCTCGGACACGCCGCCGGATCGCGTGCGCAGCTTCTTCGGCGTCGACGGGCCGGAGCCGCGCTGCAAGATCGGCTGGATCCGCGTGCCCGGCGGCGGCATCCTGGAGATCTTCGAGTTCCAGCCGCAGCTGGCCTCGGCGTCGATCCCGTGGAACCGCGTGGGGCTGACGCATTTCAGCTTCAACGTGCGCAACACGCAGAAGTGGCACGCGTATCTGGTCAGCAAGGGCGTGGAGTGCCTCAGCGCGCCCGAGCAGTCGCCGCGCGGCCACTGGTTCTTCTTCGCGAAGGACATCGACGGCAACTTGATCGAGATGATCGATCTTCGGCACATGTACTACGTGCTGAAATGGCTGGGACCGCTCGGAGGCTGGATTTTCCGGCGGGGGATGTACAAGCAGGTACTACGCGCCGAAGCGGGGCCTGAAGGGCAGGCTCGATGGTGACCTCGGCGTTGCAGTCCGGCGCGAACGATTCCGGGTCGAGCCGATCGGCGGAGAGCAGCACGTTGCCTTCGGGCCAGTGCACCTCGAGGTTGCCCGGCTTGATGTGCGCGCGCCGCAGGCGGCCCGTGAAGGTGCCCCGTTCCGAGCGCAGCGTGACCAGCGCGCCATCGGCCAGGTCCAGTCGCGTCAGATCGTCGGCGCTGATGAAGATGTCGTCGCGCCTGGCGCCGGTGAGCGGGTCGACGTCGCGCTGCACCATCGAGTTGAACTGCTTGCCGCGGCGCGTGGACACGGTGAGCTGACCCTGGTCCCGTTGCGGGCGCGTCAGCGTCACCGTGGAAAACCTGGCCTTGCCGTCCGGCGTGGCGAAGCGGCCATCGGCAAACAGCGTCGGCCCGCCCCACTGCACCTGGTCGCCCTGTGCCGCCAGCCTCTCGATGCCGGCATAGAGCGGCACCGTGCGCGGCGATCTCGCGGCGAATCGCCGCGGCGTCCTCGAGGCCCACCAGCGCCGCCTTCTCGGGCCACGCGCGGGCCATCACCTCGCGAAACACCCACCACTCGGCCCTGGCCGACCCGATGCGGCGCCCGGGAATCTCCGGCGAGAAGATCACGCGCCGTTCGGTGGACGTCTCGGTGCCGCCGCCCGGCGACTCGTACCGCGTCGTCGCCGGCAGCAGCAGCACGTCGCCGTCGCACGCCGCCAGCATCGATGACGACACGACGATGTCCTGATGGATGCGGAGGCGGGGCCTGCCCAGCGCGGCGCGCGACCGGCCCTCGTCGCCGAGCGTCTCGAGGAAATTGCCGCCGACGATCCAGAACAGGTCGATGTCGCCCTCGGCGGCGTGCGCGATCATCTCGCCTGCCGTCCACCCGTGCGCCACAGGCATCGGGAACCGCCAGGCCCGTTCCATGCGGCCGCGCGCCTCGGCGTCGAGGCGCGGCACGCAGCCCACTTCGGCGCCGCCCTGCACGCCGGAGTGGCCGCGGATCGGCACGAGTCCGCGATGCGGCCGCCCCGGAAGGCCGCGGGCCAGGCCGACGTTGACGAGCGCCTTCACGGTGTCGACGCCGTGCGCGTGCTGCGTGAGCCCCATCGACCACACGAACACGGCGTTGGGCCGTGCGATCAGCAGGTCCGCGAACTCGCCGATCCGCTCGCGGGACATGCCGCTGTCACGCACGATGCGGTCCCACCCGACCTCCGCCGCCCGGGCGCAGGCCTGCTCGAAGCCGGTCGTGCTCGCGCGCACAAACGCCTCGTCGATGCCGCCGCGATCGACCAGCGCCAGCAGCACGCCGAGCAGGAACGCCAGGTCGCCGCCGGTGTGCACCTCGAACCAGTGGTCGGCGATCGCAGTGCCGTTGAGCGCGCTCTCGGCGATGGACGGGATCCAGTAGCGCTCGAGGCCCGGCTCGCGAAACGGGTTCACGACGGCAATCTGCGCGCCGTTGCGCTTGGCGTAGTGCAGGTACTTGGTCGTCACCGGCTGGTTGTTGGCGACGTTGGACCCGAACAAGACGATGAGGTCGGCGCCCAGCCAGTCGGCATAGCTGCACGTGGAGGCGGCATGGCCCAGCGTCGACTTCATCGCCACGGTGGACGCGGCGTGACAGAGGCGCGCGGAGTTGTCGACGTGGTTCGTTCCCAGGAAGCGCGCGGCCTTCTGCGCGGCGTAGTACACCTCGTTGGTGACGCCGCGGCTGGTCAGGTAGAACGCCATCCGCTGCGGGTCGACCGCTCGCGCTTCTCGCGCGATGCGGTCCAGGGCGTCGTCCCAGCTCACCACGCGGAAGCCGCGCTCGCCCGCGCGCCGCAGCATCGGCTCGGGCAGGCGTCCCAGCGCGCGCAGCTCGCGCGAGGAACGGCTCGCGAGCGCGGCCGGCATCGGACAGCAGGTCCGGTGCGAGGGCCGGAGCGGTGTTCAGCCGCATCAGCTCGAGCCGGACCATGCAGAGGTGCGTGCCGGGCAGCGTCCAGTCCGACAGGCCCGATGTGCCCAGCGCGCAGCCGTCGCAGACGCCGCGGCTCAGGATGCGCCAGGCAAACGGCAGCTGGTCGCGGTTCTCCCACGCGACCTTCAGCATCTCGGTGTAGTGGCGCGGCTTCTGCGCGCCGAATCCAAACAGGGCCATGCGCTGGCGGTATCATACGGCCCAGCCGCACATGATCCGAAGCGCCGAGGCCTCACCGCTCGCAATCCGCGCCGTGGACGTGGTCCGTCGCGGTGAGCCTGGCGTGTCCTCCGATCGGGTCGCCGTCGAGGCGCCGCTCGAGGTGCGCGTCAACGGCCAGCCGTTTTCCGTCATCATGCGGACGCCGGGCGCCGACCGCGAGCTGGCGCTGGGGTTCCTGCTCAGCGAAGGGCTGATCCGCGGCCGTGGCGACGTCGTGCGCGTCGACGTCGACGAGCCGGCGAGCGTCGCCAACGTGATCTTCGATCGCGGGCGCGCCGACGCCGTCGCCGAGGCGCTGGGACAACGCCGCCAGGTCACGATGAACTCGTCCTGCGGCCTGTGCGGCCGGCGGAGCCTGGAGTCGCTCGAGATCGAGCGCGCCGCCGTTTGCCAGGGAGTGGTCGGTGGAGCCCGCGATTGTCGACGGCCTGCCCGCGACGCTGCAGGCGGCTCAGCCGGCCTTTGCGCAGACCGGCGGCCTGCACGCGGCGGGGCTGTTCGATCTCGACGGGACGCTCGTCGCCAGCGCCGAAGACGTCGGCCGCCACAACGCCGTCGACAAGCTCGTCGGGCGGATGTTCGAGGCAGGACGCCTGCCGCTTTCGCGGATCGCTGCTGCTTGGTGAGCGGACGCTCGTCGTTCGAGATCGTGCAGAAGGCCTGGCTGGCGGGCATCCCGCTGGTCGCCGCGGTCTCGGCGCCATCGAGCCTGGCGGTCGACCTGGCCCGTCACGCGGGCATGACGCTGCTGGGGTTTGTGCGGGACGGGCGCTTCAACATCTACGCCCATCCCGAACGTGTGGCGCGGCAGGCGCCTTAGGAGCGGGCGGTGCTGATGCTCTGGCTGATGGTCTGCGGCGGACCGCTCCAGAACCGCATGACGACCAGGATCGGCACGAGGCCGAAGGCGGCGAGGACGAACCGGCCGGTGAGCGAGGTGACGTCGGCCGCCAGGCTGACCGCGACGACGATCGTCATCCACGCGCCCGCCAGAACGACCTTGCGATAGTGCTTTTGCATGCAGCCAGTGTACGGCCCGCGGTCCTGCCACCCTAGGGAATTCGCGTTGCCGGCCAGATCCACGTGCATTTTCGACCCGCGCATGTCGCATCAACACCGCTGGCGCACCGAATACCGAGTAACATCGAGCGGTGAGAGACAATTGGGGCTTCGGTCCGTCCGACGGAGGGGCCGACGCGGGCGACGAAGCCTATCGTCCCTATCGCCGTCTGGCGGTGGGCGTGCTGGCGCGGGCGCTCCAGGATCTCTCGAACCCTGCGGGCACGGCGACCGATCGTGAGAGTGCCCGCGTCTTCTTCACCGGCTCGGGCATGTTGAGCTACTGGTGCCGGGTGGCGTCACTCGATCCGCAGTGGGTGGCGGGCCGCGTGCTGAAACTCCAACAGGTCACGCTTCCTGGTCAACCATGTCGTACATCACCACTGCTCCCGACAAACCCCTCGTCCCTGCCACCTGTCCCGTCTGTGGTTCGACCGATCTGAAGACCACCAGCAAGACGGTGGACGAGGCGACGTACTGGCGATGCGGGGCGTGTGGAGAAGTCTGGAACGCCGGCCGGCGGCGGGACGCGACGACGTGGGGCGCCCGACGCTGAGGGCGTCAGGACGCCGGGCTCTCGAGCTCGGCGATCCGCTCGAGCGCCTTGTCGCGTAACTTCGCGGCGTCCGACGCGATGTCGATCTCGCCAGTCGCTGCCAGCCGCGGCACCCGCCGGTCCAGCGCCGTGATGAGCTCGCGCAAGTCGTCGATCATGCGCTGACGGGTCGCGGGCGTCGTTGGCGTCTCATCCACTGCGCTCCCAGTATACCGCCGCTCTCCCGGCACGCCGATGGCACCGCTGCCCGTTCGCCCCACCGAGTCGGGGCTCAGCCGCGCTGGCTCCACCGCTGCGGGCCGGTGTCAGGCGACCGTGTCGGCACGCTCCAACGGCCCGGCGGCGAGAATACCCGCGGCCGAAGACCGCTCTGCAACGGCCACTCACCAGGTCACAAACACCGTGGCTTTCACCACGACGTCACTCCTCAGCGACGGACCACTGACCGGCGTCCCGTAGTCCACGATCTCCACGTGTGGCTGGAAGAACACGTGACGGTCGAGTTCGAAGTCCACGCCGCCAATCCACAGCGTGTTGGTGGCGACCTCGCTCAGCGGCAGGTATTCGATCCGCTCGCCGTCGGGCACGGGATCGTAGTTGTGGTCGGCCCGGCCGAACACCCAGAACCGCTCGCGGAGCCGCCGGGCGCCGAAGACAGATACGAGATCCAACGTCAGGTCGCCGCCGGTCGCGGGATGCCGCCGTTGCTGTGTGTAGTGTGCGCCCACGCGGCCGGCCGGCCGCACGAACGCGCCGAAGACCTGCCACGTGGACCAATGCGCGTTCGCCCGGGCGATCCTGGATGTCTCCGTAGCCCTCGACCGTCAGGCCCTTGGCGATCTCGTGTCGGAGAGAGGCACGGAACGCCTTGGCCTGATCGGTCTCGCCGTTGACGCCGCTGCCGTTGCCCACCTGCACGCTGTAGCGCGTGCGGCCGCCGAGCGCGCCTTGCGCCAGGACGCCCGTGTCGCGCGAGCTGTCCCAGCGCAGGAGGTCGAGCGGTGTCTTCTCGACGGATCGATATCCCCAGACCGTCTCGACGAACTCGAAGCTGGGCGTCGGGACGATGCCGAACAGCACCGCGTGCGTTGCCTCTGGTCCACTTCACCCACGCGTCCTTGACGTACGGCGTCAGCCGCTGGCTCGTCGTGAAATCGCCGGGGCTGTTCATCTCGAGCCTGAGACGCATCGAGAAGGACTCGCTGAACTTCTGGTCGTACGTGAGATAGATGCGCCGGAACCAGAACCCGTTCTGGTCTTCGAGCGCGTCGCGGTGGTCGGAAGCGAACCAGTAGTAGTCGCCGAACATGAGGCCGGAAATCCGCCAGCTCGGCTCCGCTTTCTTGGTTTCTTCCGGGGCCGCTTGCGGCGGCGGGCCAGGCGGCGGCGCCTGGGCGAAGGCGGGACGTCCGGACAGGAAGAGGACGAGCGAGAGGACGGCCGTCGCGCGTAAGGGTGTCAACTCCAACGAGGCCAACGATAGCAGCAAAGCTCGCGCGGGTGAAGCAGTTGAGCCGGGTCGCTCCTCACTGTCGGCTGCAGTCGAATGTCGAATCGCGTATCGCCTTTGACCGTCACCGAGGCATCCATGGTCTGGTAGCCGGTCTTCATGGCTGACACCTTCTCGGTGCCGTCGTTGAGCCCGGAGATTCGATAGAAACCCTTCGCGTCGGTGGTGGCCTCCCGCCATCCGGCCGTGACGCCGCGATACACGACGACGCCTTCGATCTGGAACGCTGCCGCGCGGGGTGACTTCGGTGACAACGCCGGACAGAGAGAACGTACCGGGCAGGTACGAGGTGGTCTGCGTCACGACCAGCGCGGCGCCGGCGACCTCGACGTCGACCAGCGTCCCGGGATTGTCGTGTCCGTAGTCGACAGTCAGGTATGCCCGTCTCTCGCCGTCCTTGCTTCCAAAGCGGACCTCGAACTCACAGTCTTCGGGGCAAATCTTGCCTTCGATGAAGTACACCGGCCCACGCGAGAAGTCCACCTTCCTGACAAAATATGTCCGCAGGCGCGTGTCATCGGCGGTCCAGATGAGCTCGTTTGCACGGTTGAATCGAACGATTTGATCCTGCGCGTCCCGGAGGTCCGTGGTGGAAAACCCGGTGGCCGATTCGGTGAACTGGTAGAACGTCGGGCTCGCTTGCGGGATGGGAAGCGGCGCCTCGACCGGCGGCTCGAGCGGCGAGGGCGCCGACGGCGGGTAAGGGTTGCCGCAACCGGCGAGTCCGAGAACGATCACGAGCATGGCGAGTGTTGGTCGCGTCATCTGCCGCCTCAAGGTCAGCTGATGTTTCGATGCGCACTGTTTGAGTGCGACGGCCTGGCTTGGCACGCAGCTGTAGCTTTGAGCCATCTCCGATCTCACTTCGCAATAGTCGATGGATCCATCAAGCGACGCCGACACCGTTGCCCCGGACATGTCCGCCGAACCCTCCGCCCAACCGTCAATCGCAAGGTAGGTCGTGGTTGTGATCCGCTCGGCAAGGCCGGGAGTGCCGTGCTGGTCACCCAGGGCGCCGGCGACGTAGTCGCCGGCGACGCCAATCTGGAAGACCCTGTGTTGCTCCATGAACGGTGGCGCGCTGAGGGAGACGTCGTAGCGCGAGTTGGCTGGAACACCCGGACCGGAACTCAAGCTCACGGTTGCGTTGTAGGTTCGCGTGCGGACCTCGTCGGGGAGGTTGCGTGCAGGCACCATTGGCGATGACGGTGAGGGTGTAGTCACCCGCAAGGTTCGGATGAGGCGCAAGCGCCTCCAAGCGAGAAGTGAATCCACCAATCGGGATTGCACGCCGGCGCAGGCAGGAGGCAGCGGCCAGGTCGAAGCGACGTGACCGTCCTTGGTCGCGCGGAAATGGGTCGTGTCGTCGAAGTCGCCGGCCAACCGGAAGGCCCCATCGCCGTCCGACGTCGTGGACAGCCCGGCGTGCGGGCCATCGACGACTTCGACTCGAGCGCCGGCGAGGGGTCTCCAGGCGGCGTCGCTCACGCTACCTTCCACCTCGATCCGGGCCGGCTCCGAGCCGGGCGGCGAGTCCGGCGAGGGCGACGCCGGTGACCGGCCGCAACCGGCCAGGGTGAAGGCGAGGATCAGAGCAAATCCGACACTGGCGACGACAATCGTGGGCACGTGGCGATACATGGCGTCCCTTCGGCGGAATCAGCCGCATAGGGATAAACGCCGGTGCCCGGGATTGCTAACAGCCGCTAGTCGGTTGGGTCGGTCTCGAGGTCAGTTCGTGGGCAAGACGGGCCATGGCGCGCGACACAGTCATCCCCGCGGCCGCCTTGGACTTTCCGAGTTTCGTGGCAATCTCCTCGGCCGTATATCCGAGCTCGATTCGCCAGACGATGACCTGCCGGTCAGCGGGGCGGAGCTTGCGCAGGGCCTCGAGAAAGCGGTCCAGTTGCTCGCGCATGATTGCGGCCTCCAGGGGAGACGGCTTCCAGTCGCGCGGCTCGCGGTCCATCCCGTCGGCGGTCCCGCGCCGCTTCGATCCGCGAATGAGGTCGCGAATCCGATTGACGACCGCCTGGCGCAGGTACGCCTGCAGCCCCCCGACGGTTCGATGCTGGAAGCGCTTGATGCCTCTGATGGTTCGCAGGAATACATCCTGAATGACGTCCTCGGTGTCGGCCATCGCCGCGTGCGTAGCGCGGAAGCCGCCCGCGGGCCCACCGGCGGACCGGGGGCAGCGCGCGCTCGACCAGCATCGTCGCGGCCTGCTCGTCACCGGCCTGGGCACGCTCGAGGATGTGCAGGGTCGAATCGGACAAGGAATCAGCGGTTGGACGGTCGAGTGCATCCCGACCAGTCAGCTCGCCGTTTTCGCCCTTCTTGGACGCGGGAACACGCGACAATGCCATGTGATCGGACGCCAGCTGTCCCACTTCTACCTGATCCGGACGCTCGGCACGGGCGGAATGGGAGTGGTCTACGAGGCGCAGGATACTCGGCTTCCCCGTTCTGTCGCCATCAAGGTCATCAAGGAGGACCTGTCGAGGAACGTCGACGCCGTGAGGCGTTTCAAGCGCGAGGCCAGGCTTGCCGCGTCGCTGAACCATCCCAATATCTGCACGATTCTGGAGGTCGGCGATGAAGGGTCGCAGTCCTTCATCGCGATGGAGCTGCTGGAAGGCACGAGCCTGAAGTCTCGCCTGCTGGGCGGACCAGTGCCCATCGCCGAGATCGTCGAGATCGCCCGCCAGGTCGCCGACGCGCTGAGCGCGGCGCACGCCCAGGGAATCATTCACCGCGACATCACGCCGGCCAACATCTTCCTCACCGCGAGCGGATTGGTGAAGCTGCTCGATTTCGGGCTTGCGAAGCACTTCCCGACCGTGGGCGGCGACGGCGAGACCGAGGAGCTCACCAGTGCCGGCGCGGTTGCGGGAACCCTTCACTACATGTCGCCCGAGCAGTTGGCAGAGCCCACCTCGGTTGACTATCGCTGCGACTTCTTCGCCTTCGGGGCGGTGCTCTACCAGATGGCGACCGGCGCTCGTCCGTTCGACATTCAGCCGAGAAACGCGCTCAGCACGGCCATCCAGGCGCAGCCCCACCTCCCCATGCGACAGCTGGCGCCGCACCACCCTGTCCAGCTCGAACGCATCATCGACACGCTGCTTGCCAAGCGGCCCGACGATCGATACACGTCGGCCGGCGCTCTCCGCGCCGAGCTGGACGTGTTGCACGCCACGCTGAACGCCGTGGCACATGAGCCATCGATAGAGTCTGATTCGACGTCGCTGGCGGTCCTCCCGTTTGATGTGATTGGCGCAGCCGATCCGCGCATCATCGCTCTTCGGGATGGCCTCGTGGTGGAGCTCGGCAGCCGGCTGAGCCATGTAAGGGACCTGCGGGTCGCCCCGCGCACCTCGACTCGCGCCCTCGAAGGCCAGTCGATTCGTGAGATTGGCACACGGCTCGGTGTCGCGCTCGTCCTCGAAGGGACGCTTCAGTCAAGCCTCGCGAGTGTGCGTGTCACGGCCAATCTGATCGACGCGGCAAATGAGACGGCGGTGCTGCCGTCAGCTGGTGATCAACCGCGTCGCTGGACGACGCGCTGACCGACCCAGGACACCATCGCAGGCGACATGTGCGAGGGCCTGGCGGCGGCGTTCTCGCGAGCACCGGCGAGACCCCACTCGCAGGACCCCGACGCCTATCACGCGTTCAAGCGGGGACAGCATCAGTGGAAATCCTGCTTCGAAGGTGGATGGCGTCAAGCGATCGAGCATTTCCAGCACGCGATCGAGCGCGACCCGCAGTTTGCGCTGGCGCACGTGGCGCTCGCCAACGCCTACAACTTCCTGGGCTTCTACGGCCTGGTCAAGCCGAACCTGGCGTTTGCCGTAGCAGGACGCGCGGCCGAACGCGCACTGGCGATCGATCCGACGATTGGTTCGGCGTTCATCGAGTTGGCGCTCGCCAGGTTTGGAGGGGACTGGGATTGGGATGGCGCCGAGCAGGCCTTCAGGCGCGGGCTCGCCCTTGATCCCGCGAATCCCGTGGCGCACGTGCACTATTCGTGGCTGCTGAGCCTGCTTGGCCGCTACGATGCCGCGTTGGCCGAAGCCCAACGCGGTCAGGCGCTGGCGCCGTCGTCACGGCTGGTCGCGGGTGCGCGGGCTCAGACGCTGTATGTGGCAGGCCGGTACGACGAAGCCATCGACATCTGCAGTGACTGCCTGCGCGGCGACCACGGGTACGTCTTCGCCGTCCATGTCCGGGGCTTGTGCTACCTGGCCAAGTCGATGCGTGACGAGGCGGTTGCCGACCTCGAGCAGTCAGCCTCGTTGAGCTCGTCGCGCGCCGTTCTATCTCGCCATCCTCGGCCGATGCTACGGGGAGTTCGGCATGCGCGCGGAGGCCCTCGGCCTGATTGCTGAACTGGGTCACCAGCCGCCCGATACGTACGTTCCGCCGCAAGCGTATGTCTTCATCTACGCGGGCCTGGGCGAGCGCGAGCGAGCGCTCCAGTACCAGGAAAAGGCGTACGAAGACGGGGCCTCGCCGTTCAACTACCTGTCGCCGTGCATCCGCGCACTGTATGCGCTGTCTCCACACCACAAGCGGCGCTTGGAGCAGATGCGACTCGTGCTCTGACACGGAACCGGGCTCGAACTGCTCTCCCCTTGCACTTCGACAGCACCTGCGGTAGCCTGTCTGCTGTCGAAGTACAAGGGGGACGTAGTTCATGGGCGACGACCGGTTGGTCCTGCCTCAGGGCACGCTGGATCTGCTGATCCTGAAGGCGCTCGCGCTCGAGCCGCTGCACGGCTGGGCCGTCTCGGAGCGGCTGCAGCAGATCTCGCGCGACGCGCTCCAGGTCGGCCAGGGTTCGCTGTATCCCGTCGCTGCACCGCCTGGAGCGCGGAGGCTTGATCAAGGCCGACTGGCGGACCACCGGCAACAATCGCCGCGCGAAGTACTACGAGCTGACGCGGGCCGGGCGTAAACAGCTGCAGGCGGCCAGCGAGTCATGGCGCAAGCTGTCGGCGGTCGTCGGACACGTCCTCGATCTGGCCTAGAAGCGACCGCCATGCTGACCGATCTGCTGTTTCGTGCCCGATCGCTCGTCCGCCGTCGAAGGGTCGAAGAGGAACTGGACGAGGAACTTCGCGAGCATCTCGAGCACGAGGCCCGGAAGTACATGGACGCCGGCCTCTCGCCGTCGGAGGCCGCGCGGCGCGCGCGTCTGGCAATGGGCGGCCTCGACGGGGTCAAGGAGCAGTGCCGCGATGCGCGAGGCACGAGGCCGCTCGAAGACTTCGTCACCGACCTGCGCTACGGCCTGCGCCTGCTGACGCGATCGCCGGGGTTCGCCGCGGCCGCCATCGCGATGCTCGGGCTCGGCGTCGGCTCGGCAACGGCAATCTTCGGCATCGTCGAGGGCGTCCTGCTCCGGCCCCTTTCCTATCCGGACTCGGAGCGCATCGTGACGATGGCGGACGTCGACGTCGACGGGCGGCGGCACCGCGTGTCGCTGCCGGACTTCCGCGATTGGGCCGCCCAGGCGAAGAGCTTCGAGGCCATCGCCGCCCAGCGCGGGGACTCGACGACGGCGGTGGCCCGCCGGCAGGGCCATCGAATCCACGCGGTCCGTTTTCATGGCGACCTCCTGCGCGTATTCGGATCCGCCACGGCACACGGCCGCCCGATCACGCCCGACGAGATCCGCTCCGGCGCGTCGGTCGCGGTCGTGTCGCAAGGCTTTGCCGAGCGCGTCGCCGACGATGCGCGTCGGGCGGTTGGCGAAGCGATCGAGGTCTCCGGCACGTCCTTGACGATCGTGGGCGTGCTGGCGCCCGTCCAGGAGCAGCGCTCCGACGTGTTCGCTCCCGCCAACGCATTCGGACCGGATGCCTCGGGCCGCACCGACTACGACTGGGAGGTCGTCGCGCGTCTTCACGCCGGGACGCCGCTTGCCGCCGCCCGCAGCGAGATGCAGACGATCGCCGGACGGCTGCGCGCCGAAAGCGGCAGCAGGACGTCGGCGGTGGCCGTGTCGTCCCTGCTCGACGACACGGTCCGCGGTATCCGGCCGGCGTTGCTGTCGCTGCTGGCGGCGGGCGGGCTGTTGATCCTGATCGCGTGCGCGAACGTCGCGAACCTGCTGCTGGCGCGCGGCGTCGGCCGACGGCGCGAGATCGCGATCCGGCAGGTGATGGGCGCGGGCCGCGGCCGCGTGGTGCGCCAGCTCGTCGTCGAAAGCGTGCCGCTGGTCCTGTTGAGTGCCGTCGCGGGGCTCGCGCTTGCACATTGGAGCTTCACGGGCCTGGTCGCGATGGTGCCCTTCAGCATCCCGCGGCGGGCCGAGATCGCGGTGGGCGCGTCAGCGTTGATGTTCGGTCTGCTGGTGTCGTGCGCCGCCGGCCTGCTCTTCGCGATTGCGCCGGCGCTGCAGACGTCGACCGAGCACCTGACGACCGAGCTCAACACGGCCAGCCGAACCGTCTCGGGCCGCGACGGCGGGCTGCGCAAGGCGCTGGTCGCGGGCCAGTTCGCGCTGGCGCTGGCGCTGCTCAGCTGCGCGGGCCTGCTGACGAAAAGCTTCGTGCGGCTGGCCCAGGTGGAAGCTGGCTTCGATCATCGCCGCGCGCTCGTGCTCGAGACCGAGCTGCCGGAGACGCCATACCCGTCGGCTGTGGAAATGAACGCGTTCTGGCGGAGCGCCATCGAGCAGGTCGCGGCGTTGCCGGGCGTCGAGTCGGTCGGGATGGCTGAATCGGCTCCTCTCGAAGGGGGCGAACCCAACGGCACGGTCGAGCGGCTCGATGAACGCGCGCCGGGGCAGCGCCTGGTATGGCGTCGCGACGGCCGGCTTCTTCGAAGCGCTCGACATCCCGTTGATCCGGGGCCGGACTGTTCGACCAGCGCGACGCCCCTGCGGCTCCGCGCGTGGCGGTGATCAACCAGGCAGCGGCCAGCAAGTTCTGGCCAGGGCAGGATCCCATCGGGCAGCAACTGCGCTGGCGCGGCAAAGACGAGCGGCGAATCAGCGCGTGAGCCGTTGACCGTGATCGGCGTGATCGGCGACATCCGCCACAGCGCGCTGACCGTCGACCCCGTTCCCGAAATCTACGGACACTTCTTCCAGGATCCGGCGAGCGCCCGCGACGCGGACCTCGTCGTCCGCACCGCCAATCCAGCCGCGCTCGTCGCCGCGGTGCGAGCCGCCTTCGAATCGCTCGATCCCGGCGTGCCTGTTCGCCTGCACACGCTCGAGTCGAGCTATCGGGAATCGCTCGCCCAGCCGCGCTTCCAGGCGGTGCTCATCGGCTTTTTCGCCGTGTGCGCGCTGCTGCTGTCGGCCGTCGGGCTCTACTCGTCGATGGCGTACGCCGTCAGCCAGCAGACGCGAGAGATCGGCATCCGCCTGGCGCTTGGCGGCGCGCCCGGCACCGTGCGCCGGGAAGTGCTCGGCGCCGCGATGCGAATCGCCGCCGTTGGCGCCGTCGTTGGCGCGTTGCTCGGCGCGGGCGGCGGGTCGCTCATCGCCAACCAGTTGTTCGGCGTCGAGCCCGGCGACCCCGGCGTGTTTCTCGCCGCGGCATCCGCGCTGTCGATCACGGCGTTGCTGGCGGCCTACATCCCGGCCCGGCGAGCCTCGCGCACGAATCCGATCGACGCCCTTCGGTACGAGTGACTGCGCTCACGCCGCTGCGAGTTCCATCGCGACCTCTTCGAGACGCCTCCCTGGTTCGTGCTAAACCTATAAGTTAAGTAACCTGTGAGTTAAATACTACGGCCTCGCGCATCATGTCAAGCGCATCTTTTTCGCCACCACAGATGACCACATCCGCCTGGTCCGCCCGGCGCGTGAACGCGCTCGACACGCGAGAGATCGAGGAGCTCGCCGACCTGCTGATCGACTGCGTCGAAGGTGGGGCGTCGGTGAGCTTCATGCACCCGCTGACGCGTGAGCGGGCGGTGGCGTTCTGGCGTCAGGTCGCCCAGGACGTCGCCGCGGGCGGACGCGCGCTGCTGGTCGCCGACGATGCGTCACGGGATATGCGGAACGGTGCAATTGGTCCTGAGCCTGCCCGAGAACCAGCCGCACCGCGCCGATCTCGCGAAGATGCTGGTCCACCGCAGGGCCCGGCGCACCGGGCTGGGCGCCGCGCTGCTGCAAGCCGCGGAGTCAACGGCACGCGACCTCGGCAAGACACTGCTGGTCCTCGACGCCGTTACCGGCGGCGACGCCGCACGGATGTACGAGCGGCTGGGCTGGGTGCGTGTGGGCGACATCCCCGGCTATGCCCTGTGGCCGCGCGGCGGGTTGTGCAGCACGACGGTGTACTACCGCGATCTTGGCGGGTAGCATGGCGTGCATCGAACACGCCCGGATTCTCGGCTCTCTGAAAGGGGTCGCAACCGGGGACGCGATCGGCAAGCAGACCGAGACATTGTCGCGTGAGGCCGTCGTGCGGTGGTATCCGGATGGGGTCCGCGGGTTCGAGGGGACGCCAGGCACCACCATCCCGCGGTATGTCGGAAATGCGAGGCGCGAGTGGCTGATCGGCGAGACCACCGACGACACCGAGCGAACGATTGCGGTGGCTCGCGCGATTCTCGAGGACGGCGAGGTTTGTCACGCAACCGTGGGTCGCGAACTGCTGAGCTGCAGGAAGAGCGTGCACCCCAGCGTCAAGTCGCTCTGGGAATTTCATAAGGCGGGCGACCCCGCGCGGGTGGCTCAGTGCCACGAGGGATGCGGCGCCGCCATTCGCGTCGCGCCTGTTGGCGCACTGTATAGCTCGGAACGGCTCGAGGAGATCATCGCGGCGGCGTACGAGGCATCCATCTCGACCCATGGAGGGGCGCTCGCCCTTGCGGCCGCGGCCGCGACGGCGGCCGCCGTGTCCGCGGCCATCGACGGCGCGTCGGCCTCAGGCATCGTCGGCATCGCTGAGGAGGCGGCTTCGCGCGTGGAACAGCAGCGATCGGGTTCCGTCTCCGTCGCTGGCGCGATACGCGGCATGCATGTCGAGCTGTCGCGATGGACGACGCTCGAGCCGAACGAAGTGGCGGCGGCGTACTTTCCGAGGACTCCGCTGACGGTCGTGCCGCTGGCGATCGCGCTCGCGACAATCCTGGAGTCGGCTGAAGCGGCCATCCTCCTGGCGGCAAACGTCGGCGGCGACAGCGATTCGGTGGCCTCCATCGCGGGCGCGATTCTCGGCGCGCGCTGCCCCGAAACCATCAATGGCGAGTGGTATGCGGTCGTCGAAAGCGATCAACCACCACGATCTCGTCTCGCTGGCGGAAGGTCTGGGCAGGCTTCGGCGCTGAGGCTGCCTAACGGCTCAGGACTCGTGATCCGATGGGGGTATCGCCTGCAACCACGACCAGGTGCATCGCCCACACCGCCACTGCAAGGCACGGGCACACCGGGTGGCAACGCTCACACCGTCGGACCCGAGGCAGCGGGGGCACGCCGGCGTTGGAAGCCGGCGCTCACTCCGGCGATCCGGCAAGCGGACGAGCTGGAGCGAGAAGTCGGGAATGCCGGGATCTTGTACACCTTCACGCGAGGTGTCCGATTCCAATGCCGCCCACGGCTTGTTTGCCGACGACATACAGGCTGAGATGGCAAATCGCGCGCCAGCTCGCCTGTGACCGAGTCGACGGCCCTGCGCTATTTGGCTTCTGAAGCGGGCCAGACGCGCTGCAGGTCCTTGACGGGCGCGGGGTAATGGAATCGTGGCGTGGCACCGCGTTCTTCTCGACACGAGCCTGCGCCGAGAGGTCGCCCGCCCCAAGGATCCACACGAACAACAACCACGCCACGCCGAGTCGTAGATAGCGCACCGACACTGACTCCTGTTGTTCGGTACTACGCGGCTGGCGGGCCGAGGTTAACGAGCTATGGATCACAAATCACGGTCGAGCTGCGCCAGGGCGCAGACTTCACACGAACCTGCTTTTTGTGGTCGGATGTCGATCGAGGCGTGTGTCGTTCGACGTGCTCGTAGAGGACGGAAAGGTCATGAACATCTTGCTCTGGGTCTTGCAGGTGCTGCTCGCGGTTGCGTTCCTCGCTCACGGCTTGCTCTTTCTGTCGCCCCCGCCGGCGATCGCCGAGCAGATGAACGCGTCGCTGCCGCGGTGGTTCCAGCTCTTCCTCGGCGTCGCTGAAGTGCTGGCCGCGGTGGGGCTTACACTACCTGGACTGACGCGGATCCTTCCGTGGCTGGTCACGTGGGCGGCCGGCGGGATCATGATCGTGATGGTGTCGGCGACGGCCTTCCATCTGATGCGCGGCGAGATCAGCTCAGCGGCCATCACGTTGCTGCTGCTGGCCATGGCGACCTTTGTCGCGTACATGCGGCATCGTGTGTTGCCGATTGGCGTCCGGCGCCTCGCGTAGCCAATTCCCGGCGATCGCGACCTACCGCTTCCTGCGTTGCATCAGCCACTTCTCGAGTGCGGCTCCGAATGCGGCTTCGTTCGTAAGGGCCTTTTCGAGCATCGGTGCCACGGCGTCGGGCACCGTCTCGGGAACACGCGGAAGCACGAACATGTTCTCGCCGCGCACAGCGCGGAGGATCAGGCTCGTGAACCCGTCGATCCACCATGCCTCGACCGCTCGGCCGTGCGCCGCCGTCGCCTTCGCAGGGGAGGAGAGATACCCTTGCCAACCAGGTGCCGTCGCGATCTCACGCAACTCCTCGAGTGAGCGCCCAGCCCGGCTCGGGAGCGTCTTGTAGTTGGAGCGAACCAGATCGGGCCGGACGGCGAGCATGCCCGACGTTTCGCTCACGCCGGCATGAACATCCATGCCGAAGGAGGAGAGCTCGGCGGCCGAAAAGTATTTGGCGTTGATCTGCTGTCCTTTCGATTGGATCGCCGCATCACCCCGAAACAGACCCGTGAGGTGCAGCATCGTCACGCGAAACGTCTCGCTGACGAAGTCGCAGGCCTCGTTGATGGCGACGTTGTGCGTCGGTGCGCCGTGGCCGTTCATGACGAAGATCCATTTGAAGCCGTTCTGCGCGATCTGCCCGCCAAGGTCGGCCACAAGTGCCCTCAACGTCGATTGTCGAATGCCGTAAGTGCCGGGATGGATCGGCCTGTCGCCTAACTGGTTGGCTCCGCTCTGGCCGTAGTTGATGGGAGGCATCATCACGACGTTCCAATCTGGCAGAGCCTGACTCACCCGTCTCGAGGCGGCATTCGCCTCGTACATGACACCAAGCGTGTCGGCACCGACGGGCAGATGGGGGCCGTGTTCCTCGATCATCCCCACCGGCATGATGAACAGTGTCCGTTCACGATCGAGGGCATCGATCTGGGGCCAGGTGAGCTCTTCGAGTTTGTGGATGTTCGAGCGAGAAGGAACGGAGCCGCCGCGCCGGGACGCACCCTGAGCCTGCGCCGAGGCCGCAGAGCCTGTTATCACCCATACGATCAGCACGATGAGCGCGCGTTTCATGCGTCCCTCCCTGCCGCTTCCGCTCGAGCCGGTGGATGGTCCTCAGCGGGGCGGGCGACCTCGTTCGAGCGCTTCGATTGCCGCCGCGACGAACGGGTCGTTGCCGTCGGCTTCTCGCTGCGGATTCACGACGACGTCGGGTTCCAACTCCCATCGTGGCGTGCCATCGAGGGCATAGACCGGTTCGGTGGAGATCTGCACGGTGACCTTCGAATGTGGAAGCTCAATCCGGCCGACGGCGGCGCCGAGCCTGGCCATTCGTGTGCCCACGATGCGCGCACGCCCCAGGCCAGAGAGCGCCATCGCGAATCCCTCGGCCATGCTCACCGAGAACCGATCGACCACAACCACCACAGGCGCCGAATAGGTCCACGGTCCGCGCGCATCGACAAACTCCGGACGCCGCGGGCCGAGACCGGGCCCGTCGCGGCTTGTCATCCACGCGTACTGCCTGCGCGCTGTGATCAGCCGCCCGATGATGGGCCTGGCAATCGCCGTGTCCCCGCCCGCGTTCGAACGCACGTCCACGATCAGTCCCCGCGTGCTCCGAAGCGCATGCAGCGCGCGATCGAAAGCATCCACCACACCACGATTCGGCGCAAACGTCGAGATCGCGATCAGCCCGATATCGGTTCCCACGCGCTTCCATTCCACGTCGCCGCGTGCCGGCGCCGCTTGCCCGGGCTTCAGGACCGATTCGCGACCGTCTCGTCGGATGAGCAGCTCGTAGCGCGTATCGTGGCGGCCTGCGACGGCGCTCTCCAGCGCCCACTCGTCTGCAGCCGGGTCCGCGCGCGACAGGAACCGCGGTCGACGGGACTCGAACAACGCGGACACCGATACGCCATCAATGGCCACAAGTTCGTCGCCCGGCCGAACGCCCGTGCGCTCCGGCAGGGAACCGCGCTGTACTGCTGTGACGATGTAGCGTGCGGCGTCCGGCTGCACCCACACACCATACGGGACCGGCCGCCACGAATCCGGCGCATTCGTGTTCAGCTGGCTATGGCCGTCGTATAGCGAGTCCAGTGCCTCCTCGAGCACGTGGAGCCAGGCCGCGTGGTCGCGCGCGGCACGCGCCCGAGGCATCAGCGCACTGATTACGCGATTCCAGTCTGTCGCCTTCGTCGGCAAGAAGGCATGCGAGTCGCGAACGAACCGGTCGAGAGCGGCAAGGTCTGCCGCGCGTTGCTCTGGCAGGCCCGGAGAGGGTTGCGCAGAGGCCTGAAACAGGACGACGGTGAGAACGAGCTCGGCAGTGCGTTGACACCGGCGCTCCACGATCGGTTTCACGGCACGCGAAGTTTACTCCCGTCGGAGACGAGCGCGATTAGCCAGCCCGACTGCTGACAGAAAGGACGGGCGTAGACTGGGAGGACCGCGGAGAGGCGACCTTGAGAGAACCCCGGTTGCGTCAGGGTGCGGCATGGGGAAGTCATCATGACCTCATTCAATCCCAACTATTACATTCACGCGGCCAATGTCCTGCTGCTGGTGGCGTACAGCGTGCGCGACATTCTGTGGCTGCGGGTGTTCGCGGTGGCCGCGTCGCTGATTTCGCTCCCATACTTCGTCCTTCAGCCCACACCGCAATGGGCACCGATCGCCTGGAGTGTCGTCTTCGCTGGAATCAATTCCTTCCAATCCTGGCGTCTCTACCTCGAACGTCGTCCGGTCAAGCTGACGCCCGACGAGGAGGAGGTTCGCCGGCTCGCGTTCGCGCAACTGCCGTCTCGCAAGGTTCTGCAACTTGCCAGCCTCGGGTCCTGGACCACAGCGGCTCCCGGCGAGCGTCTGATCGAGCACGGCACGCCGGCCGGCGCGATCTCGCTCGTCGTCCGCGGCAAGGTGCGTGTGTCGAAGGACGGACAGGTCCTGGGTGAGATGGGGGCCGGGGAGATCGTCGGCTCCGCACTCGTGCTGAGCGGCGCCCCGGCCGAAGTGGACGCGGTGACAGTGGAGCCGGTGCGTGCATTGCGCTGGGAAGTGGCAACGCTGCGGCGGTATCTCGAAGCCGATCCCGAGACCCGGATCGTCTTCCAGCGCAATCTCACCCGTGACCTCGCCGGAAAGCTGCGGCGCCTGGGCGAGGATTATCTCCGACAGCCGCCGTCGCCCGGTGGACAATCCGCACCAGACCGCCGCGAGGGCTGATTTTTTTCTCCGGAACGCGCGCCCCGCAACCAAAATAAAAAAGGCGGCCTGAGTACAGGCCGCCCTTCTAATTTTGGTTGCGGGGGCGGGATTTGAACCCGCGACCTTTGGGTTATGAGCCCAACGAGCTACCGGACTGCTCCACCCCGCGTCACAACAACCTACGAAGTGTAGCACCCGCTCGCAGTCTGGCGCAAGCACTTCGCGCGAACGTAAATTGTGCGCGGCGGACGAATAGGAACCGCCCTATCGCAGGCGGAACTAGAGTTCCGGCCTCACCCACGCCATTCCGGCCCGACCAGGGCGAACCTGTTGTACAAACGCAGGATGCGCAGATTGTCCCCTCCGTCAGTAGTCCTGGCCGCCGCCCTGGTGCTGCCGGCCGTCGCCACCGCTCAGAGCCGGCGAGCCATCACCGTCGACGACCTCCTGGCGCTGCACCGCGTCAGCGATCCGCAAATCGCGCCAGACGGCAGCCGCGTCGCCTACACGGTCGCCACGCCCGACCGTCAGGCCAACCGCGTGGCACGCAATCTCTGGATCGTACCGACTCGCCGGCGGCACACCGCGGCAGTTGACCTTCACCGGCCGCGACGGCAGCGCGCGCTGGTCGCCGGACGGATCGCGCCTGGCGTTTCTGTCGAGTCGAGACGGGGCTCAGCAGATCTACCTGCTCAACCTCACCGGAGGCGAGCCGACGAAGCTGACCTCGCTCGACGGCGGCGCCGACCAGATCGTGTGGGCGCCCGATGGCAAGACGCTGGCCTTCACCTCGTCGGTGTGGCCCGACTGCGCCGACGACGCGTGCAACAAGCGCAAGAGCGAGGGCAAGGAGAAGGACCCGGTGAAGGCGCGGACATACGACGGCCTGCTCTACCGCCACTGGACCGCCTGGGGCACCGGTCAACGGGCGCACCTGTTCGTGGTGGCCGTCGGCGGCGGCACGCCGAGAGACCTGACGCCGGGCGCCGGATACGACGTGCCGCCCGTGCAGCGTGAGGGGCCGCATCCGATCGCGTTCTCGCCGGATGGCAGCGAGATCGCCTTTGTCGCGGTCACCGACGCGATGGAGGCCGTCAGCACCAACGGCGACATCTTCGTCGTGAAGGCCGACGGCACCCAGAAAGCGCCGGCGCGGATCACCGACAACCCGGCGTTCGACGGCGCGCCCGCCTACTCGCCCGACGGCAAGTGGCTCGCGTATCGCGCGCAGAGCCGTCCCGGCAACGAAGCCGACCGATGGCGGCTGATGAAGTACGACCGCCAGGCGAAGACGCACATCGAGGTGACGCCGGGCTTCGACCGCAGCGTGAACCAGCTGGCATGGACGCCCGACAACCAGACGATCTACTTCAACGGGGAGGATTCGGGGTACATGCCGGTGTTCCGTGTGGCCGCCGCCGGCGGCACGCCAGGCGTCGTGACTCCGGCGACCTTCGCCGCCGAGTACGCGCTCAGGGGCGACGGCAAGACGCTGGTCGTCGCCCGCAGCAGCCAGCAGGGGCCGGCCGAACTGGCGGCGCTGCCAGCCGACTGGCGGCGACATTCGCGCGTTGACTTCGCACAACGCCGAGCGGCTGGCGCAGCTCGACCTGCCGAAAGCCGAGCACTTCACGTTCGCCGGCGCCGGCGGCACCAGCGTCCACGCGATGCTGCTGAAGCCGCCGTCGTTCGATCCGTCGAAGAAATACCCGCTGCTGATGGTCCTGCACGGCGGACCGGAAACGCAGTTCGGCGACACGTGGAGCTTCCGGTGGAACACGCAGACGCTGGCCTCACCCGGCTACGCCGTGCTGATGATCAACCGGCGCGGGTCCACGGGCTTCGGCCTGCAGTTCACCGACGACATCAACAACGACTGGGGCGGCAAGGCGTACGAGGACCTGATGAAGGGCCTGGACGTCGCGCTGGCGAAGTACGCGTTCCTCGACGGCGCGCGCGTGGCGGCCGCCGGCGCGTCGTACGGCGGCTACATGATCGGCTGGATGGCGTCGCAGTCGAAGGGGCGCTTCAAGACGCTGGTGTGCCACGCCGGCGTGTACGACCTGGTCAGCATGTACGGCGCGACCGAGGAGGTGTGGTTCCCGGAGTGGTCGTTCAGGGGCACGCCGTGGGCCAACCCGGACAACTTCCTGCGCCAGTCTCCCCATACGAAGGCGGCCGACTTCGGCACCTTCAAGACGCCGACACTGGTGATTCACGGCGAACTGGACTTCCGCGTGCCCTACACACAGGGCCTGGAGTTCTACACGGCGCTCCAGCGCCAGGGCGTGCCGTCGCGGCTGGTGGTGTTTCCCGACGAAGGGCACTGGATTCTCAAGCCGCAGAACAGCGCGTTCTGGTACACCGAAGTGCCGGCGTGGCTGAAGAAGTATCTGTGAGAGGGCGACGGCGGAACTGAAGGTCCGCGCTACATGTTCGCGCTACTGTTTCCGGAGCGCGGCTACCGGGTTGACGCGCGTGGCCCGCAGCGCGGGCCACAGCGTCGCCTGGAGCCCCACGACCATCAGCACCGCCGCGACGGCGGCAAACGACAGCGGGTCCCACGGCGAGACGTTCCAGATCATCTCGCGCATCGCGCGCGCCGCCAGCGCCGAGCCGGCCAGCCCGATGACGATGCCGGCGGCGATGAGCTTCGCCCCGCCGGCCAGCACCATCGAGACGATGCGGTCGGTCGTCGCGCCAAGCGCCATGCGGACGCCAATCTCCTGCGTGCGCCGGCTCACCGCGTGCGCGATGACGCCGTAGACGCCCACCACGGCCAGCGTCAGCCCCAGCGTCGCGAAGACGGCAAACAGCGTGAGGCCGAACCGAGGGCCGGCAAACATGTAGTCGTTGAGCGCCGACTCGAGGCTGCGAATGTCGGAGAGCGGCTGGTCCCGGTCGAGGGCGGCCACCTCCGCGCGCACCAGCGCCGTCGCCGGCTCGGGCTCGCCGTCGGTGCGCACGACGACGCTCTGCGCAAGGCCCGTCAACGAGTACGGCACGTACAGCTCGGGGCGCGTGGGTTCGGTGAGGCCGCGGCTCACCGTGTCGCCGACGACGCCGACAATCTCGAAGGTGTCGCTATCGAGGCTGGCCGGAGGCTGGCGCAGCCGGGGGACCCGCACGGTCTGGCCCAGCGGGTTGTCCTCGCCGAAGTACCGCGTCACCAGCGCCTGGTTGACCAGCGCCGTCATCTGCCGCCGATCGACATCGCCCGCCTCGAGCGCCTCGGCCGGCAGCAACGGAATGCCCATCGTGCGGGTGTAGCCGGCGCTCACCTGGTGCAAGACCGCCGGCCGGGTGTCTTGGTTGCCGCTGCCCGGCACTTCAATAGGGGCCATCCAGCCGGCAAACGGGTGGACGCCGGAGCTCACGGCCGCGCCTCGCACGCCCGGCGCGGTTTCGAGCCGGGCGAGCAGCGACTGGAAGAACGCCACGCGTCGCGTGCGCGTCCGGATACCGCGTCTCGACCAGCGGCACCCGCATCGTCATCAGGCGCTCCGGCCGGATGCCGAGGTCCACGTCCTGCATCGCCACCAGCGTGCGCATCATCAGCGCCGCGCCCACCAGCAGCATCACCGACAGCGCGACTTCCGCGATGACCAGGCCGTTGCTCATGATGGCCTGGCGCCTGCCGCCGGTCACCGACCGCGCGCCGTCCTTCAGCGACTCGGTGAGATCGATGGACGAGCCCTGCCAGGCCGGCGCGAGGCCGAAGATGAGCGGCGGTCGCCATGGAGACGCCGACGGTGAACGCGAGCACCGCGCCGTTGATCACGATCTCGGATTCGTCCGGGATGGTGTCGGGCGGCACCAGCGCGATGATGGCGTTGAGGCCGGCGTAGGCCAGCGGGACGCCCGACAACGCGCCGCCGACGGCAATCAGGAGGCTCTCGGTGAGCAACTGGCGCACCAGCCGCGCGCGTCCGGCGCCAATCGCGGCGCGCACGGCCATCTCGCGCTGCCGGGTCGCGGCGCGCGACAGCAGGAGGTTCGAGACGTTCACGCAGGCGATGAGCAGCAGCAGGCCGACGGCGGCAAACAGGATCCACAGCGTCTCGCCCAGGTCGCTCTGGAACGTCTCCTTGAACGAGAGCAGGCCGACCCGCCAGCGGCCTTCCGGAAACTGCGCGGGCTCCCGCTGCGCCAGGTCCGCGACGATCGGGCGGAGATCGGCCTCGGCCTGCGCCTCGGTCACGCCCGCCTTCAGCCGGCCGAGCACGTGCACGTTCCTCACGCCCTCGATGACCTTGCCCTGCTCGAAGACGACGGGCACGTAGACGTCGGCGCCGCGCCACATGAAGCGCTTGGGCATGACGCCGACCACGGTGCGGTTCACGCCGTTGAGCAGCAGCTGGCGGCCGAGGACCGAGGCCTCGCCGCCGAACTGGCGCTGCCAGAACTTGAACCCAAGCACGACGACCGGCTCGGCGCCCGGCAGGCCGTCGGCGGGCCGCACGGTCCGGCCCAGCAGCGGCGGCACGCCCATCACGTCGAAGGTCGTCGTCGTGATGTGGTTGCCGCGCAGCCGCTGCGGGTCGCCGGCGCCGGTCCAGATGACGTCGCTGATGGTCGAGGCGATGACGCCGTCGAAGATCGTGGTGCGCCGGGCGAATTCGAGGTACTGGTCGGTCGTGTAGTACGTGCGCTGCCCGCGCCCGCCGGGATCGGCGACGCGGATGCTCATCAGGTTGTCGACGTCCTTGTAGGGGAACGGGTCGAGCACCACGGCGCGCACGACGCTGTACATCGCCGTCGTCGCCATGATGCCAAGGGCCAGCGAGACGATCGCGAGCGCGGCGAAGCCGGGCGCGCCGACGAGCGTGCGCACGCCAAACCGGAGATCCTGGAGGCCTGATCGAGCCAGCGCATCTTGCGTCTCTCCTCGACGCTGCCGGAACTAAAGTTCCGGCCTACTGCTGCCCGTGGTGATGGGCCGACTTCTTGTAGTGCTGCTCCAGCAGGTCGACGCCGAAGTCGCCGTCGAAGTCGCGCCACACGGCGTGGATGTGGTTCGCGCCGTTCTGGACGCAGTCGTACTCGATGAGGAACGTCGGCCCCTGCACGCGGTAGTAGTGCGGCGCGCCCTTCTCGATGCCGCCCATCCAGGCGAACTTCACCCCGTCGAGGCCCGCCTTCTTGAGCTTCGCGACGCGTTCGGCCGCCAGCGCTTTGGGCTGCGCGCTGGCGTACTCCTCGATCAGCGCCAGCAGCATCCCGCGCTGCGCCGGGGTCATCGTCCTTGTAGGCCAGGCCCGCGTTCTCCTGAATCGCGGCCTTGCGGGTGTTGGTGGTCAGGATGTCGTTCGGGCGCCTCGCCGCGATGACGGCCACCGTCCGTCTGCTCGGCCGTGAGCGCGGTGACCAGCGCACGCCCGAGGTCTTCTTCGGCGCGCAGCACGCGCGTGCCCTTCTGTGGGCCGTCGCGCACTTCGGCCGGGTTGCTGCCGAAAAACTGCGGCGTGGTGGCGATCGCGATGCCGTTGACCAGCGTCCAGTGCAGCGAGACGTGATGCCCCTCCCACCGCATGCCCCACGTGCCGGTCGGCGAGGGCTCGCCGAACAGCGTCAGGTAGTACTTCTCGGGGTCCCGGCGCACCGGGTCCTTCTCGATCTCGGCCAGCACCAGGTCCAGCGCCCGGATGGCTTCGGCCTTCGAGTAGCCCTTCTGGCTCAGGCCGGTCTCGATCAGATGGAGCGCCGCCTTCTGCTGCGCCGGCGACATCTGCTTGAGCGGCAGGCCCTCGCGCTCCTTCGGGATGTAGAACCAGTTGAACCGCTCGTCGCTGTCGAAGGCCAGCTGCACCTTCGCGCGCTCGGCAGGCGCGAGCGTGGCAAGAAAGGCTGACGCGGCGCCGGCCAGCTTGCCGGACAGCGCGTCAGCGGCGGTCGAGGGTGGCACCGGCATCAGCAACGCGGCGAGAACAGCACGGCAGGGCGCGAGGAGACCCCATGTCGCGCATTGTAGGCGAACCAGACGCGCGCCGCGAGCAGGAACGCGACAACCACGCCATAGCGCGCCGGGCGTGAGATGTCGCTCTTGACCAGCCACAAGTAGTGCACGACGCCGCCGATCGCCGACAGATAGACCAGCCTGTGCAGCAGGTTCCAGCGCCTGCCGCCCAGGCGCCGAATCCAGCCGGCCGTGGACGTGGCCGCCAGCGGGATCATCAGCACGAACGCCATGAACCCCACGGTGATGAACGGCCGCTTGACGATGTCGGCCACGATCTCGTCGAACGCGAAGAACTGGTCCAGGACGAGATAGGTGAGGAAGTGCAGCGTGCCGTAGAAGAACGCGAACAGCCCCAGCATGCGGCGAAAGCGGATCAGCGCGTTCCAGCCCGTCCATTTCCGCAACGGCGTGACGAGCAACGTGAGCACCAGGAACCGAAGCGTCCACGTGCCGGTCTCGTCGGTGACCGCGTCAATCGGATTGGCCCCCAGGGTATCGGCAAAGACGCCGTAGAGCACATACGCGAAAGGTCCGAGCGCAGCGACAAACACACAGACCTTGACCCATCGCGTCATTCAGTCACCAATCCGTAGTTCCATACCGCAAATCTGCGCAATTCGTAAATCTGCAATCTGCAATCTGCAATCTGCAATTTCTTCTAGT
>CAWFRL010000018.1:0-151824 GCA_963818215.1 Vicinamibacteria bacterium
ACGCACTGGAGGCAGTCCGTGCCGATTGCCTCGTGGCTCTACGCGCTCGGGGATCGCGCGATTCTCCGCGCACCACGCCGGCTCGTGCAGGGCGTCGCAGCTCGCAGACGTGGTCGTTTCCCCAGGACCGCGACACGGCCTGCGAATTATTCGAGGACCTGTCGCGCCGCGCGATGACTTTTTCAGTCGAGCAGATCGGCCCGTACCCCTACGAGAAGCTCGCCAACGTGCAGGCGGCCGGTATGGCGGCGGCACCGAGCACGCCAGCGCGATCTTCTACGGCGAGAAGGGCGTCGCCGCCGGCCGCGCGGCCGGTCGTGCACGAGATCGCGCACCAGTGGTTCGGCAACGCCGTCACCGAGCGCGACTGGGACGACGTGTGGCTGAGCGAGGGATTCGCGACGTACTTCACCCTGCTCTTCACCGAGCACGACGAGGGGCGCGACGCATTCGTCGCGCGGCCTGCAGCGCAGCCGCACGCGAGTGCTCGAGCTCGAGCCGAAGCTGCCCGACGCGCCGGTCATCCACCGCAATCTCGCCGACATGCGGCGCGTGCTGAACCGGCTCGTTTACGAGAAGGGCGGCTGGGTGCTGCACATGCTGCGCGGCCGAGATCGGAACCGAGCGCTTCTGGCAGGGCATTCGCGACTACTACCGGCGCTACCGGGACCGGAACGCCTCGACGCCGGACCTGCGGGCCGTGATGGAGCAGGTGTCGGGCAAGCCGCTCGACTGGTTTTTCACGCAGTGGCTCACGCGGTCGGGCATTCCCCGCGTCGAAGGCACGTGGCGCTACGACCCCTCGCGTAAGATGATGGACGTCACGGTCTCGCAGACGCAGTCGGCCGATCCCTACCGGCTCACCGTGGAGGTCGGCGTGACGGACAAGGCCGGCGCGCTGCCACGCGTCGCCCGCGTCGAGCTCACGGGGCGGCAGGCGACCGTGTCGGTGCCGGCCGAAACTGAACCGGCGGCGGTCATGCTCGACCCGGCGACGTGGCTGCTGATGGACGCCGGTCCCTTCTCTCGCGTGCCGTAGCCGAAGGCACTGCTGTTTCAGATTGGAGTTCCCATGAAGATCGGTCCCGTGTGGCTGGCGATGACAGCCCTCCCCGTACTCGCGGTCGGCGTGGCGCAACAGCGCCCGGCTCCGCCCGGCGGGCCGATCGCCCACGTCAGCTCGCAGCGAATCTCCAACGAGACGAGCGACGGAAAGGCCGGAATCGCGCGCCTTCAGGCGGCCCAGCGGGATCGCGCCGCCGATGTGCGCACCAAGCAACAGGCGCTGGAAACCACACGCCAGCAGATCACCCTGGCGGCAGACGACGCCGCGCGTGTACGGCTTCGGGCCGACGAGCAACGGCTGCGGACGGAGACTGGAGCGGGCGGTGGCGCAGTCACAGACCGACCTGCAGACGATGCAGCGTCAGGTGTCGGCGGAAGTGGCGACGAAGGTCAAGGCGGCCCTCGAGGAGGTGGTCAAGGGCACGGGAGTTCAGGTGGTGCTGAACAACGAAACCTCGGTCGTCTGGAGCGCGCCCGGGCTCGATCTCACCTCGCAGGTCATCGAGAAAATGAACGCGCAGCCCTCCGCGCCGCCCAAGCCGTGAGACGCCTGGGCCCGACCTCGATACACGCTCACGGACGTTCTGCGAGGGACGTCCGCACGGTCAACACATTCCGCCCGTCCTCGCGCCGATACTCGATCTCGTCCATCGTCTCACGCACCAGGTGCATGCCCAGGCCGCCGGCCTGACGCTGTTCGAGCGGCGCGTCGAGGTCGGGCAGCGGGGCGTCGCGCGGATCGAACGGCGCGCCGTCGTCCACGACCGTTGCCGTGACGAGGCCGTCGGCCACGTCGAGCGTCACCAGGATCTGATGCTCGGCGTCGTCGTCGAACCCGTGCCGGATGACGTTGGAGACGATCTCGTCGAGCGCGAGCGTCAGGCGGAAGGTGACGTCGGGCGGGAGGCCCGCCTCCGCGCCGAACGCGTCGAGCCGATCGACCAGGCGGCTGATCTCGGAGGAGTGGTTGCGCAGCGTGAGCGAGAGCGTCATGGTCACGGATCGGAGACGCCGGAGACTGAAGTTCCAGGCCGTGAACGATGAACCTGGTTCTGACCTCCTGTTGGACTCCGCCTTAGGCTAGACATAGGCTCGCCGGAGCATCTCGGCCGCCGACTCGTCGAGCAGTTCGGCGCGCCGGACGCTCTCGAACCGCGCCAGCAGATCGGCCGGGCCGCAGCCGCTGCTTCTCGGCGCCGCTGAAGTCGTGCAGCACGGATCCGCGGTGCATCATGATCAGCCGGTCGCCGAGGTTGGTGGCCTGCTGCATGGAGTGCGTCACCATCAGCGTGGTCAGCTTGTCGCGCGAGACGATCTCCTCGCTCAGGTTGATGACGTGATCGGCCATGCGCGGATCGAGCGCGGCGGTGTGCTCGTCGAGCAGCAGCAGCCTGCGGCCTCAGCCACGAGGCCATCAGCAGCGTCAACGCCTGCCGCTGACCGCCGGACAGGCTGCCGATGGAGTTGTCGAGCCGGTCTTCGAGCCCGAGCCGCAGGTGGCTGACGCGATCCCGCAGCTGCTGGCGCACGTTGGCCTTGAGCGCCCAGCCCAGCCCGCGCGGCTGCCCGCGGCGCGCGGCCAGGACGAGGTTCTCGGCGATGGTCATGCGCGGCGCCGTGCCGCTGAACGGATTCTGGAACACGCGCCCGATGAACTTCGCGCGCCGGTGCTCGGGCCAGCGCGTGATGTCGGTGCCGTCGAGCACGATGGAGCCCTCGTCGACGATGAACGAGCCGGCGAGGGCGTTGAGCAGCGTGGACTTGCCGGAGCCGTTGGTGCCGATCACCACGACGAAGGTGCCCTCGTCGAGCGCCAGGTTCACGCCCTGCAGCGCCCGCACCTCGTTGGGCGTGTCCGGGTTGAAGGTCTTGCGGATCGGCGTTGATCGCGAGCATCGCGCTACCGCGCCTCCGCCTGGCGCTTGCGCCTGCCGCTGCTCAAGCCGCGTGACCAGTCCAGGCAGCACGAGGGCGAGGAACACGAAGACGGCCGTCACCAGCTTCAGGTCGTTGGGGTTGAGGCCGCCGCGCAGCGCAATGGCCACCAGCAGGCGGAACAGCACCGAGCCCATCACCGCGCCCGTGATGATCAGGCCCAGCTGCCGCACGCCCACCAGCGCCTCGCCGATGATGATGCTGGCCAGGCCCCAGACGACCATGCCGATGCCCATCTGGACGTCGGCAAAGCCCTGGTACTGCGCCAGCAGCGCGCCCGACAGCGCCACCAGGCCGTTGGAGACGGCCAGCCCCAGCACGACCATGTTCTCGACGTTCACGCCGAGCGCGCGGATCATCTGCGGGTTGTCGCCGGCCGCCTGCATCGCCGTGCCGAGGTTCGTGCGGAAGAACAGGTAGATCAGCAGCGCCCACGACCGCCACGGCGGCCAGCGCCAGCAGCAGCATCGCGGCGTCGCGCATCGCGACGTCCCACCCCCAGACGCGCAGGTCGGCGGTGGAGCCGAACAGCCGACGCGCGCGACGTGTTCGGCCTGGGTGGCCAGGGTCCGCACCTCGAGCAGCGGCACGTTGCTGCGCCCCATCACGTGCAGGTTGATGGAGTAGAGCGCGGTCATCACCAGGATGCCCGACAGCAGCCGGTTGATGCCGAAGCGTGTGTGGATGATGCCGGTGAGCGCGCCGGCGACGGTCCCCGACGAGAAACGCCGCCGCGTGGCCAGCAGCGGGTGCACGCCGTGAATCAGCAGCACGGCGGCCACGCGCCGCGCCGAGCGTGATCGAGCCATCCGCGGTGATGTCCGGGAACTCGAAGATGCGGAAGCTGATGAAGACGCCCAGCGCCAGCAGCGACAGGATCAGGCCGACGGTGAGCGCGCCGATGAGCAGCGTCATCGCCCGCCTTCGCCCTTCGGCGCGGCGGGCCTCGATCGCTCCGATCCAGCACGCGCCGCGCGTGAACTCGCTCTGGCCGACGCCCACGACCGGGCGGTTGTCGTTCAGCAGGTGCAGCACGCCCTGCACGCCGGTGTCTTCAAACAGCGTGCGCACGGTGTCGCCAAGCACCAGGCGGCCCTTCTTGAACGGCCGGAACGAGAACGCCGCGGCATGGAAGTGGCCCGGCAAGCTGGCCGTCGCCGCCAGCGGCCGCAGCTGGGCGGCCGGGATCGGACCGTCCGGCTTCTGCACGACGCCGACGACGAGGGCGAGCGACCCGCGAAACGCGGGCTCGGCGGTGAACGTCAGGCGCCGGCGCACGTCGGGGAAATCGAACAGGTCGCCGGTGTCGGCGTCAAACGGCGACGTCCGAAGCGCCGCGCCAACCAGCGCCGAGGTCTCGGCCATCATCACCACGGCCGCCGCGTCGCTGCGCGACATCTCCAGGCACACCGCCGCGACTTCGGCCAGCGGGACGACGCCGCTGCGGATCGGTGCGTCTCGAACCGCAGATGACGCGCGAAGGCGCCGTCGCACACCACGCCGCGCGAGCACGCGCACGCGTCGGCGCCTCGGCGCCCGAGGCCACCAGGTAGTCGGGCACCTCGGTGCCGTCGGCGGGCAGGCACGCCGCCGCGCCGCTGACCGCAAGGAACTCGCCGAAGCGGTGCAGGCCGTCGGCGTCACCGGCCCCGAACGCGCCCGATGCCCACCGCGATCGTCGAGGCCGGGCACGGCAGGGCGACCGGCGCGACCTGGCGATCCGCCGGCGAGCCGACCGCGTGCTCGCCGCCGATGGCCCGCACGCGCATGCGCGCGCCGGCCTCGAGCTCGAACAGCTCGCACACCAAGCCCCGGCGCACGACGGTCGAGCCCAGCGTCAGCGTGCCCGGATCGTCGGGCGTGTCGTCCACGAGCATCGCCGTCAGCCGGGTCATGTCGAGCACGGTGCGGACCGGCGCCCGACGCGCGCACGATGACCAGCGCGCCATGAATCGCCTCGAGCCGCTTGTAGAACTTGACGAGCACGCCGATGCCGGCCGAGCTGACAAACGACACGTTGGACAGGTCGAGCCGCAGCTTGTGGTGGCCCTCGCGCACGGCGTCGGCCAGCCCCGTGTCGAGGTGCTCGGCCCAATAGCCGTCGAGCCGCCCGACGATGGCGAGCTCGGTCCAGCCTTCAACGGCGCGCCTGGTGATTTCCATCGTCAGCGAGGGCCCACGACCTCGTCGGCCTTCGCGACGAGATCCGGCGGAATGGTGATGCCGATGCGGCGTGCCGCCGAGGGGTTCACGATCAGGCGGGTCCTGGCCACGGCCTGAAACGGCATGTCGGCGGGCCGCTCGCCGCGCATCACGCGCACGGCCATCGCCGCGGATTGCCGTCCGGCGTCGGCGTAGTCGCGCGCGACGGTGAGGACGGCGCCGCCGTGTGCCTGGCTGGTCTGGAACGCGAAGATCGGAAGGCGCGCGCGCGCGGCGGCCTGCTGCACGGTCGGGAAACGCCGCGGCCGTGAGGTTGCCGGGAATCTGGCAGATCGCGTCCGGCCGCCGGGCCGCCAGCGCCAGGCTGGCGTCGGGCACGTCGCTGCTCGTGTTGGCGGGAACCTCGATGAGCGTCGAGGCCGGCCTTCCTGCACGCGGCTTCGAGCAGGTCGCGGTTGAACACCGAGTTCACTTCGGCCGGCACAAACAGCGTGCCCAGGCTTTTCACCGACGGCATGCACGCGCCGGATCAGCGCGATCATGTCGGCGTACGCCGGCGCCATGTAGACGCCGGTGACGTTGGGCAGGTGGTCGGTGTCGGTCTTGCCGGCGCCGGCGGCCTGCGGGCTCGACACGTAGGTGAAGACGATCGGCACCTGCCGCGCCCGCTGCGAGCGCCGCCTGCAGCGTCGGCGTCGAGAAGGTCACCAGCAGATCGGCGCGCTCGCCCAGCGCCGCATCGATGAGCGTGCTCACCGTGGCCATGTCGCCCTGGGCGTTGCGCACGGTGATGACGTAGTCGCGTCCCTCGACCAGGCCCGACTCGCGGAACCCGGCGATGACGCCCGCTTCGGCTTCCTCGACGTCCTGCACCTGGTTGTACTGGATCAGGTCCACGCGCCACGTCCGCGCCAGCGCCCCGCGGCGCGCACGGCGCGCTCGTGCGTGCCCGTCGGCATCCACGACGATGGTGGCGTCGGCCCGCACGGCGTCGGGCAGCTGCCAGGGGTCGCGCAAGCCCGCCAGCGCCAGCGTGTTCACCACCAGGCGGCGCGGCACCTCGTCCTGCACGTCGCGAATGGGCACCGTCGCCGGGTCGAGGCCCTGCAGCACGCGCCCGGCCAGCAGCCCGCTGATGCGCCCCAGTTCGTGGAAGTCGAGCCCGATGTCGAACAGCGTCCCGCGATCGGGGGCGCCCGGCATGATCGTGAAGACCGGGATGCGCGCCGTGCGGGCCGTCGCGATGGCCGACCCCAGCGTCGACATCATCGTGTTGTCGCCGCCCACCCACAGCGCCTGCGCGCCGCGCGCCACCAGCGACTGCACGGCCTCGGTCACCGCGGCGCTGCTGTCCACGTTGGCTTCGAGCAGCGTGAGGCCCAGCTCGCGACAGGCTTCGCGCGCCTTCAGCGTGAACGCCTCGGAGTTGGACTCGGCCGGATTCCAGGCGACGCCGACACGCGCCAGCGAGGGCAGCGCGCGTTTGGCCACCTGCGAAGGCCTCCTTCACGGGCAGGAACGAGCCGTGGCCGATCATGTGCGGCGGATGCTTCAGCGGGTTGGCGCGATCGAGCCCGACGCCGGAGCCGAACGGATCGGCGACCAGCGTGAAGACGTGGATGACGCGCCCGTCGCGGTTGGCGTTGGCCACCGCCTGCATCGACGGCGTGCTCGTCGTGAGCACCATGTCGAATTCGCCGGTGGTCACCTGACGGGCGATGGCGTTGCCGGTGGCCAGGTCGCCCTGCGCGTTGTAGGTGGTGAGGCTGATGGCGTCGCCGTCGCGGAACCCCTGCTCGGCCAGTCCCTGGATCAGGCCGCGCACGCCCTCGTCGAGCACCGGCGTCGAGGCGTGCTGGACCAGCGCGACGCGCACGACCTTGCGCGGGCCGGCCTCGGTGCGCCGCTCGCGGTCCGAGAGCAGCAGCAGGGCAGAGGCCGCGGCGATGAGCGTCAGCCCGAGCGCCAGGTGCCGGAGCGTGCGCAGGATTGGCATAGGGAAGCGGTGTGACGCCCGGCCGAGCTTGGGCGCGGGCAGATGGTATATCAGTAGAGATGAAACTCAATCACGTGAACCTGACGGTGTTCGACGCCCTGGAGACCCGGCTGTTCCTCGAGAAGTACTTCGGCCTTCGCGGCCAGGAGGGCGGCAATCGGGGGTTTCAGGTCGTCTACGACGACAACGACCTGGTGCTGACCTTGATCAAGGGCAGGGCCGAGGACGTGAAGTATCCGCCGACGTTCCACATCGGCTTCATCCAGCCGTCGGAACGGCACGTGGACGCAGATCAACGAGCGGCTCAAGGCCGACGGGTTCGACGTGCCGCCGCCAAGCCGTCAGCACGGGTCGTGGACGTTCTACTTCATGGCGCCCGGCGGGTTTGTCATCGAAGTGCTCGGCTGATCGCGATCCTCAGCGTCATCTGACGCGCCGCTCACATCTCGCTCATTTCTTCGCGCGCGAGTTGCGGCAATCGTCTCGCACCATGCACGCACAACACTCTGCTCGCTTCCGATCGCGATGGCCACCGCGCTGTTGCTGACCGCGTGCCGCGCCACGCCCTCTACGCCGCTTAGCGTCGCGCCGCTTTCCGCGGCGATGTCGCGCAGGTGAAGGCCCTGCTCGACGACGCAGTCGGCCGACACGGCAGCCGACGGCTGGACGCCGCTCATCTGGGCGGCCCGGGCAGGCCGGGTCGAGGTGATGACGCTGCTGCTCGACGCGGGCGCGGACCCGAATCGGCGCGACAGCCGCCACGGCTGGACGCCGCTTGATGCACGCCCAGCACGTCAAGCAGGATGGCGCGGCAGCGCTGCTGCTGGCGCGCGGCGCCGACGGCACTCGCGGGGCAGGGGGCACCAGCCCGCTGGAGATGGCCGCTCTCGACAACGACGTCGAGATGCTCCGCGCGCTGCTGGCCGTCCAATCCTCCACGCGAACAGCAGGTTCGGGCGTTTGACCTTGCGGTCTCGGGAGGCGCGCTGGCCGACCTGGATCGGCCGCTGTTCGGCAGGTGCCGGACCGAGGCCGTGACGGTGTTGCTGGCCTTCGACAAGACCCTGGGCCGGGTCAACGACGGCCTGGGATCGCCCCTCTGGTGGGCGCGCCGACAGGGTTGCGAGGGACGACGATCGCCGGGTGGCCGCCGCAAACACTGCAAATTCGGCCCAAAAAGCGCCTTGAATGACGCGCAGAGGCGTTACGTAATAAAATTAGAGAGTGAACGGAAGCTCAACTGTCGTCAACAAGCCCAAAGTCCGCCCCGTGGCATCAAAAACCCGAGGAGCCTCAACAATGGCAAAGCGACCGCCGCCAGCGGTGCTCTGCCCGAGATGCGGCGTCGCGGGGGCACGCATAATCGGTCGTTCAGAATCACTGCCGATTCTCTACCTGCGTTGCGCCGACTGCGGGCGCACGTCGGTCATGCCTGAGTAAGTCGTCGTGAACGGCTGGCCCGGATCCCGGGCCAGCTGCTCAAAATTGTCGGGCGGCGGCGCTACAATCACGTCGATGTTCCGCCGCGCGCGTCTTCTCCCCATTCTGCGTCCTTGCGGCCTGCGGTCCGTCCGGGCCTCCCGAGCCATTTCATGGCGACTGGAAGGTCAGCTCCGTGATCGCACCCGGAGTGTCGGCACAGTCGCCGGCAGACGCCGGCCGACAGGTCGGCACCGTCGTGAGTCTCGAGGCCGGTCGCGTGCGCGTCGGCGACCGCACGTGCAGCGGCGCCACCTACACGCGCCGCTCGCTGGCGGTCGAGACCTTCGTCGAGGCGTACCGGGTCACGCCGCAACAGCTGTCGCTCAGCGGCGATCCGATCGCGCTCATCGATGTGACCTGCGAAAGCGGGGGGCTGGAGCTGGGCAGCACGCTGGTCGTGAAGTCGGACACGGCGATGCTGACGATGTGGGACGGCGTGTTCTACGTGCTGACGAGGTCGTAGCTGCGCTGAAACAGGAGATCGGGCGTTCAGGCAAGCGCACAAAAAAAATGGCCGCGGCAGACACTGAGTCTGCCGCGGCCATCGCTTCGTAGGTGGGTGGGTTGAACCCGCCCGTCGGCTGCTACCAGCGCGGCTCGGAGCGACGGCGCTGACCGCCGCCGTTGCCGCGATCGTAACCGCCGCCGCCACCGCCGCCGGCAAACGCCGGCTTCGGACGCGCTTCGTTCACCGCAAGCGCACGACCCTCGAACTGGGTGTCGTTCAGCTGCGTGATCGCCTGCTGCGCTTCCTCATCCGTCGCCATCTCGACAAAGGCGAAGCCGCGCGCGCGGCCCGTTGCCTGGTCGCGCATGACGCGCACCGAATCGACCGTCCCGATGGCGCCAAACAGCGCCTGCAGCTCGGCCTCACCGGTTTCGTACGGAATGTTGCCTACGTAAAGCTTCCGACCCATTACTCACGTCCTGACGTCCCAAAGGGGACCTGACGCCACCGCCGTTTCGCCGGCTGTGGCTCGTTACCGAAATAGCCTGAGCAGACATCTACTCGCGCTTGGGAATCACAGTAGGAGGGAGCGAGTCTTTTTTTGGGAAGGGCTCGATCGGCTCGGACGGAGATAGCGAAGCGGAAAAGGCTAGGCCGCGAGTATACCACGTGCCGCCCTCAGCGCTGGAATTCGAGGAAATAGCTCGACGTTCCGGCAAAAACAAGCGCGCCACTTGTCGGCGGTTGTCGTTGCACGCAGCGAGTGCTGCCGAGCTGCGACCGGCTATGGCGAGCAGTCGAAACCTAGGTGGCGCCGCTGGCTTCCTTCAAGCGCTTGCGCTGCAGGTTGCGTCTCGTAGTGCTGTTCGAGGTAGTCCACGCCGTCGGCGGTGATCAGCAGCCGCGACGAGTCGCCGCGTTTGACCATGTTCTTCGAGATCAGATACCAGAACGTGAACTCGAGGTGGTCGCGCGACTGCCCGGTGAGCCCCTCCAGGTCGAGGTCGAAGATCCCGGGGTTGTTAGGGTTGACGCGGCGCTGCGTGTAGAGCGCTTCGAGCACGGTGAGCCGCACCAGCTGTTCGATCTCGAAATCGGTGTTCGCCCGGGCGGCGTGATTGACGACCTTGATCCGTTCCTGGCGGACGGCCTGGTGGCGCACGTCGAAGGAGGCCCGCTGCTCGGGATCGCTCAGGACGTGATACGCCTCGGTGATCTGGCGGAAGCGCGCCGGGTCGCCGGTCTCCTGATTGTCGGGATGGAAGCGCTGCGCCAGCAGGCGATAGATCCGATGGATCGTGTCCGGATCCGCGTTCGGGCTGATCTGCAGCACCTCGTAGAAGTCGGGCAGGCGTTCGTCGTCGATCACGCTGGGAAGCCTCTCGAGTGTCGTTATCGGCGCCCGAGGGCACGGACACCAGTAACGGCGCGACTGACGAGGTCAGCGACGGGAACCGCAGCGGATGCTAGCGCGCCGCCGCCCCGGCGTCAAAGGACCCCTGATTTTTCTGGCGTAGACCTCACCCCGTCGGCGGCGCGCCGTGAAGGCGAGCAGAATTCCGCCCAGAATCATAGTGGCCGACCACACCAGGCGCGGCGTGATCGGCTCGCCCAGCAGCGGCCAGGCCGCCACGGCCGTCACGGCCGGGACGGAAAGTTGCACCAGCGCCGCGCGAAATCGTGACAGGGCAGGCAATGCGCGATACCACAGCGTGTAGCCGAGCCCCGAGGCCACCGCTCCCGGACAGGGCCGCGAGCATCGCGCCGCGTGTCGTGATGTGCAACGCCAGCGGGCAGCAGCAGCACCGCCATGCCGAGCACCCGACGCCAGCGCGAAGTTCGTGAAAGTGCGCGCAAGCGGCGAGCGCGCCTGCCGTCCGAGCAGCGAGTAGAAGCCCCAGCACGCCCCGGCGGCCGCCATGAGCCCCGCGCCCAGCGAGATCCGGGGCGTGCGGCCCGGGCGGGTCAGGACCACCAGCCCGGCGACGGCGACCGACAGCCCGAGCCACTCCGCCGGCCGCGGCCGCTCCCCGCGAGCGATGCCCCAGCCCGTCATCGTCAACTGGACGGCGCCAAACAGCATCAGCGCGCCCGTGCCGGCGTCGATGCGCGTGTACGCAAACGCAAAGGCGTAGGCATAGCCGGCCAGGGCAGCGGCGCCCGCCCACCGCGGGGCTGAAGAGGGAGGATCGGGCGTGGCAGGGCGCGCGGCCAGGTGGACCAGAACTGCCAGCGCGAGCGCCCCGGCCAGCAGCCGCACGCTGGTGAACGTCACCGCGTCGATGAGGTGCGGGCCAACCGCCGCCCGCGCCAGCAGCGAGTTGGCCGCAAATCCGGCGAGCGCGCCCGCCGTGCACGAGATCGTGACGATGCGGCGCGGGAGCGCGCATGCCCGTAATCGTCAATCGTCAATCGGCAATCGTCAATCTGCAATCTGCAATCTGCTTTCTTCTCTTGCCCTCCCACGGCCTCGTCCGTATTCCGGGGAAGGGGGAAGTCCATGCCGTGTCGCTTTCGCAGGTTTCTGATGCCGGTTCTTGTCGCTGTCGCCGTGATGATTGGTTCGGTCACGTTTGGCGCCGATGTGCTCACGCAATTTCGCCTGACCGAGGAGGAAGCGCAGCAGGGCGTCTTCGACTCGCTGTGGGGTGGCACGCCGGGCAGCACGGGCCGGCGCCCTCGATCTTCCGGACGCTCGCGCCCGAGGCGCGCGCGGCGGCGGTGACCGCGGCGGCGGCGTTCATCCGTGCGTACTGCGAGAGCGACGCGTTCCGCGACCGGTTATGCCGCCAGGCGCCAGGCCGAGCGTCCGCCGGACCTGCCGGAGACGACGGCGGCCAGGACCGACGTCGACAAGCAGACCGCCAAGATGGACAAGGCAATGGCGGAGACCAGGGCCGCTCTGGCGAACATGCCGCCAGAGATGCGGAAGATGATGGAAGAGACCATGAAGGCGGCCGGCGCCGGCGGCGGCGATCTGGACAGCCAGCTGGCCGAGGTGCAGAAGCAGGGCCAGACGGCAATGAAGGAGCAGAAGGCTGCGCAGGCGAAGTCGGACGCCAAGGTCGCCGAGGCTCGCCTGAACGCGAAGCAGTTCGACGAGCGCTATCCGGCCAACCCCGAGAAGTTCATCGCCGCACGTCTGCGCGAGTTCCTTGCGCTGTCTGCCACCGTGCCCGCCGATGCCGCGCTGGTGCGCCGCGGCGGCAAGATGGTGTTTGCCGACCCGGCGCTCGAGAGCAAGCCCGAGTACTGGAAGCGGCTCTATCGCGCGGGCCGCCCTTCAGTGGACGCCGCCCGCGCAGCCGCAACCACGTGGCTTGCCGCGCTCGATGGAGGAAAGGGCTAGGGATTGGGCGAGCATCCGTGGGCGGGTCGAAGACCCGCCCCTACTCTCGGACGGCGGCGTAGATTGCCAGCGGGCCCAGCACGGCTCCCATCGCGACGCCGACCCAGGCGACCAGGCCCAGATCGAACGACGCGAGCGGCTGGCTCACCCAGGTGCCAGCCGCGAGCGCAATCGCGGGCCACTTCCACGAGATGACGCCAGCCACCAGCCCGAGGGCCGCGGCGGCGCCGACGGCTTGCGCCACCATCACCGGCCGGGCCGCGACGGCAGCGGCCTCGCGTCGCGCGCGCACCTGCGCGCGCCACCACACCTGACCGGGAGACGGCAACCGCGTGTCGGCCAGCGTCTCCTGCTCGAGGGCGGTCATGACCTCGGCCACCTGCAACACGTCGGCGCACACCGGGCACGAGGCGACATGCTCGCGCAGCGCCTGGTCGACGGCGGTCGGCCAGCGCCCGCTGGTGACGGCGGCGACCAGGTCGGCTTCGTGACGGCACTCGGCAAGGCGGCTCATCACACGGACTCCTTGTTCGCCTCGCCGAAGCCCGAAGGGCGAAGGCGACTGGCAAGGCGCGCTCGCGCCCGGAACAGCAGCAACTTCACGCTGCCGGTCTTGACGCCCAGGGTCCGCGCCATCTCGGCATGCGAGAGCCCGAGCGTGTAGGCCAGCCACAACAGATCGCGATCCCGCGGCCGAAGCGCGTCGAGCGCGCGGCGTGACGTCGCGCTTGATCGCAAATCGCCCCGGCGCCGCGTCCTCGCACGCCAGCGGCCGCTCGCTCTCGTCGTCGGGCAGCGCCACTTCGCGCGTCGGGCGGCGATAGCGGTCGCGCACCAGGTTGGTCGCGATGCGAAACAGGTAGTTGCGGCGGTGGTCGTCGTCGTCGAAGGCGACCGTCGAGCGGAGCAGGCGGTAGTAGGCGTCCTGCAGCAGGTCGTCGGCCGTGTGCGGCTCGCCCGTGGCCCGGGCGAGATACGCCCAGAGGGGGCGTGCCGTTCGTTCGTAGAACGCCCGGAACGCCTCCTCGGTCATGTGCAGCGCCTGGGCGGCCTCGTCGGTGTCGAGGACCAGCCCGTTGACGTCAGAGAGAGTCATTGGGCGCGGGGACATCACGCTTCGCATTGTAATCCGGCAGCAGGCCGAGCCGCCGCGAAAGGAAGTACGAGGCCGCCGCGGAAATCAGGAAGCCCAGGCCGATGGCGACGACGAGGATGCCCATCGAGGACAGCGGCTGGCCGACCTCTTCCCACTGCTGGCGCTGGCCGACAAACTGCAGGCCCAGGCCGCTGAGCAGCAGCACCGCCCCGGCCTGGACCGACCAGAAGATGCGGCCAAAGGGCGCCCCGACGTTGCGCGGCTGCATGTCGGGCTCGAGCGCGATGGGCGCCGACTCGAGGAACCTCTTGCCGGCCGGCGACTGGATGTACGCGAGCAGGTCGTCGTTGGTCGTGAAGCGGTCGAGCAGCTTGGTGTGGACCTCGGTCTGCACCTTCGACTGGCGCAGCCAGCGGCGGTGGTCCACCAGCATCCTGACCAGCCAGATGAGCGTGCCGGTGACGACCGCGAAGATCGAGAAGATCTGGACGCCTTCGATCACGTTGCGCCAGACGCGGACCGCCTCGGCGCGCGGGCCGTAGTCCTCCCACGACCGGACGTGCTCGGTGCCGAAGAAGTAGGCCGGGTTGCGCGCGACCTCCGGGTGCCGGGCGACAAAGGCCGCCAGGCCGGGGTAGGTCGCGATGTACTGCTCGCTGGTGAGCAGCGACGGGTCCAGGCGCAGCACCTCCGCGAGCGACGGCGGATACTGCCGCAGCACCTCCATCAACTGGTCCCGCGTCTCGCGGGCTTCGACCGGGTTCTCGGGCAGCACCGGGGCAGGCGCGGCCGCGGCAGGCGCCGGCTGGGCCGTCGCCGGCCGGGCTGGCTGGGCGTCGGCCGTGCCCAGCTGCGCGGTCAGCGCGAAGGGGAGAAGGGCGAAGGTCAGGCGGCGTCGAATCATGGCGTAGGCTCCGTCGGAATAAGTGCGTCTGACGGTTACTACGCGCCTTCGGCGCCGGGGTTAACAGGCGCCTACCTCGCCGAAGCCGAGGCGCGAAGCCGGGCGAAGCCCAACGCGTGAAGGCTTGCCCGGCGGTAGGCGGTAATCGACGCGATGACGTGGCAGATCCAGCCCAGCAGCCCGCCGCTGCCAATCCAGAGGCCGGGCGTGACGATCAGCCAGAACAGGCCACGGAGAAAGTCGCCGTTGTAGAACTGGCCGACACCGGGGATGAGCAGGCTCAGGACCGCGGCGGTGCCGGGATTCTTCGCTGCGTGGGTCATGTCAGGGGATACGTGGTGCCGAACGCGCCGGTTTCAGCGGGCGCGCGAGTCGAGCTCGTCCCAGCGGGCGTAGGCCGCCAGCAGCTCGTCGTCGACCTGTTCGACGCGCGCCAGCGTCGCCGCAATCGCGTCGGGCGGCTCCTTGTAGAACTCCGGCGCCTGGACGCGCGCGTGGAGCGTCGCCTGCTCGTCTTCCAGGGCCGCGATTGCTGCCGGCAGCCCGGTGAACTCGCGCTGCTCGTTGTAGGACAAGCGCCGCGCCGAACCTGAAGAACCCGTCGAACCTGACGAACCCGTCGAACCGACGAACCTGACGAACCCGACGAACCCGACAGAACCTGACGAACCCGTGAACCCCTGAACCTGTGAACCCGTGAACCCGTGAACCTGTGAACCTGTCTGTCTGATCCAGTCCTCGTACCCCCCGACGTATTCCTGCACCCGCCCCTCGCCTTCGAACACGAGCGTGCTGGTGACGACGTTGTCGAGGAAGACGCGGTCGTGGCTGACCAGCAGCAGCGTGCCGGCCCACTCGGCCAGCTGCGCTTCGAGCAGCTCGAGCGTCTCGATGTCCAGGTCGTTGGTGGGCTCGTCGAGCACCAGCACGTTGGCCGGGCGCGTGAACAGGCGCGCCAGCAACAGGCGGTTGCGCTCGCCGCCCGACAGCGCCTTGACCGGTGAGCGTGCGCGTTCGGCCGGGAAGAGAAAGTCCTTCAGGTAGCCGACGATGTGGCGCGGCTGGCCGTTGACGGTGACGGTGTCGCTGCCTTCGCCGACGATTTCGGCGACGGTCCGCTCGGGATCGAGCTGCTCGCGCTGCTGATCGAAGTAGGCCACCTGCACGTTGGCGCCGATGCGCACGGTGCCGCTTTCGGGCGTCAGCTCGCCCAGCAGCAGCCGCAGCAGCGTCGTCTTGCCGCTGCCGTTGGGACCGATGAGCCCGATGCGGTCGCCGCGCATCACCCGGCAGGAGAAGTCGCGGACGACCGGCGCTCCGTCGTAGCCGAAGGCGATCCGATCCGCCTCGAACACCATCTTGCCGCTGGCCTCGGCGGTGCTGGCCTGCATCCGCACCAGGCCCGCCTGGGCGCGGCGGCTGGCGCGCTCGGCACGCATCGCCATCAACGCGCGGACGCGGCCCTCGTTCCGCGTACGGCGCGCCTTGATGCCCTGCCGCAGCCACACCTCCTCTTCGGCCAGCTTCTTGTCGAACTTCTCCTGCTGGATGGCTTCGTCGGCCAGGGCGGCTTCCTTGCGGCGCAGGAAGGTCGCGTAGTCGCCGGGCCACGACGTCAGGCGCCCGCGATCGAGCTCCACGATGCGCGTGGCCAGACGCTGCAGGAACGCGCGGTCGTGGGTGATGAAGAGCACCGCGCCGGCGTAGTCGGCCAGCTGCGCCTCGAGCCAGGTGATGGCCTCGATGTCGAGGTGATTGGTCGGCTCGTCGAGCAGCAGCAGGTCGGGTTCGGAGACCAGCGCGCGCGCCAGCAGCGTGCGGCGGCGCCAGCCGCCCGACAGCGTGTCGACCGGCGCATCGGCCGGCAGGCTCAGACGCGCCAGGACGGTCTCGACCCGCTGCTCGACGTTCCAGCCGTCCTGCTCGTCGAGCTGGTGCTGCGCCTGCGCCAGGCGCTCGAGCGCCCGGGGCGAGTGATCGCGCGCGACCTCGACGGCCGCGTGGTGATAGGCCGTCACCAGCGCGCTGACGTCGCCGAGGCCTTCGGCGACGACGTCGAAGACCGGCGCCGTGGTCGTGAGCGGCACGTCCTGCTCGAGCCGCGCCACGCGCACGCCGGGCTGCAGCCATCGCGTGCCGGCATCGGGCGGCTGCTCGCCGCTGGCGACGCGGAGCAGCGTGGTCTTGCCGGCGCCATTGCGGCCGATCAGGCAGACGCGTTCTCCGCGGTCGATTTGCATCGACGCGCGATCGACAGGGGAAGGTGGCCGAAGGCGACCGAGACGCCTTCAAGTGCAAGTAGTGGCACGGGGTACGTTAGGCCCGAACTTCAGTTCGGGCGAAATTCAGCCGCGCCGTCGACCGCCGTTGAGGCGCTCGATGACGTCGTCGGGGAGGGTCAGGGTCGACGTCCCCGTCGCACGTCGAGAATTGCCATTTTTCCATACTTTAGTCCGACCTTACGCCTCCATACCCCACAACCTTGTAAACTGATCCGGCCGCCCTGCTTCTTTCCCTGCTCGGAGTCCTGATGCGCCGTCTGTTGTGTGTGTTTCCCGTTCTTGTGCTGCTTGCCGCTTGTGGAGGCGATTCCAACCCTGCCGCCCCCGGCCCCACCACCATCCCCCCGCAGCCGTTCACCGCCACGGACCTGCGCGTGGGCACGGGCGCGGAGGCCGTCAACGGCAAGACGGTCAGCGTGAACTACGCCGGGATGGCTCTTCAGCCAGACTGGTGTCGACAACAAGGGCACGCTCTTTGATTCGTCGGCTGGGCGCGGACCGCTATAACTTCACCCTCGGCGGCGGCGGCGTCATTCCCGGATTCGATCGGGGAGTCGTCGGCATGAAGGTCGGCGGCGTCCGCCGGCTCGTGATTCCGCCAGACCTGGCGTACGGCGCCCAGGGCAATCAGGGCATTCCGCCGAACTCGAACCTGGTGTTCGATATCGAACTGCTCGCCGTCCAATAGGCATGCACGTATCGCTGCGTCTGGCCGGGTTGTGGCTGGCCACGTGGTCGCTTGCCGTGTGCGGCGGGGGCGCCAGCGACGAGCCTGTGCCGCAGCCCTCGCCGCAGCCGTCTTCCTGGACGCTGTCCTGGAGCGACGAGTTCGACGCCGGGTCGCGGCCCGACGAGTCGCGATGGGTCTACGACCTTGGCGGCGGCGGCTGGGGCAACCAGGAACTGCAGACCTACACCAGCCGCGCGGACAACGCCGTGCGTGCGCGATGGCGCGCTCGTGATCACGGCGCGGGCCGAGCGCTTCACGGGCACCGACGGCATCGCGCGCGACTACACGTCGGCGCGCCTGAAGACGAAGGATCGCTTCGCGCAGACCTACGGCAGGTTCGAAGCGCGCATCCAGGTGCCGCGCGGGCAGGGGATCTGGCCGGCCTTCTGGATGCTGGGCGCTGACATCGACGCGGCCGGCTGGCCGCAGTGCGGCGAGATCGACATCATGGAGAACATCGGCCGCGAGCCGACGACGGTTCACGGGACGCTGCACGGGCCGGGCTATTCGGGGGGGAGCGGACCAAGTGGCGCCTCGCCGAGCCCCGACGGCAAGCCGTTTGCCGACGCCTTCCACGTGTTTGCCGTCGAGTGGGAGCCCGGCGAGATCCGCTGGTACCTCGACGGCCGTCAGTACTTCAGCCGCAAGGCGTCCGATCTGCCTGCGGGCGCCCGCTGGGTGTTCGACCACGACTTCTTCCTCCTGCTGAACGTGGCCGTGGGTGGGGACTGGCCCGGCAACCCCGACCCCACGACCACGTTCCCGCAGGAGATGAAGGTCGACTACGTGCGCGCCTACCGCCGCTAGTCGACGCGCACTGTCAGCGGCTCCGAAAGCCGGACCGCGAGCGTCGCCCCCCGGTTGACCCGCACGTCCTTGCCCGCGCGTCGTCAGCACGACGGCCGTGCCGGCGCCGCCGCCGGCCAGCGCGCCGATGCCGGCGCCCTTCTTGCCGTCGATCAACGCGCCGATGGCCGCGCCGCCCGCCGCGGGCAGCCCGATGGTGAGCGCGTCCTTCTTCTTGGTGGCCGGAGCCACGGCGACCCACGAGCGCGTTCGCATCGTGTAGCGGTCGTCGTCGCCCGCCGGCGTGATGCGCGTGAAGCGCACGGCGACGCGGCCGCGCCCCTTCACCTTGCCCGGTCGCGCGGCGTCGGCGACGTAGCCGCTGGCGACGCTGCCGCTTGGCAGGACCGTGCGGCCGTCGACGACGACGTCGCGGACCAGCGTCGCGCCCACCGGGTCCTCGACGCGCGAGATGTCCGAGCCGAACGCGCGATCGACGCGCAGCCGCAGCGTCGTGCCGGCGGGGATGGTCACTACGCGCGACGCGCGCGCGGCGACCGGCGCGGCTTCCGCGTCGACCGTTGCGGGTCGAGCCGACCAGCGGCGCCGTCAGCAGCGCCGCCGAGAGAATTGCGACAGAGCTCATCACCAGGCGTCTCATGTCGTGCCTCCTGCGGGTGTTAGGGGCAAGGCACGTGCCGAATCCGGCCGGCGTTATGGCTTCTGCCAGAAGTGACGTGGCTGCAGTGGGATGCGGAAGATCTGACCCGCACGGTCGACTCGCCGCTGAGTAGGACTTACCGCCGAGCTGTCCACTGTCCTGGGGCCAGGCCCCGTTAAGAGGATTGCGGCGCCTTAACGGGGCCTGGCCCCCGTGCGGCGCGAAACAGGATCGGCGCACGCCGACCGTATACAATCTCCACGACCGGAGGAGCGACAAGCAATGAGTGTCTTCGACTTCATCAAGGGCGAACTGCTCGAGATCATCGAGTGGACCGACGACTCGCGCGACACGTTGTCGTACCGCTTTCCAGACGACGACAAGGCCATCAAGAACGGCGCGCAACTCATCGTCCGTGAGTCGCAGCTCGTGCAGTTCGTCTACCTGGGCGAGTTCGGCGACACGTTCGCACCCGGCAAGCACTCGCTGACCACCGACAACATCCCGATTCTCACGCGGCTGAAGTCGTGGAAGTACGGCTTCAACTCGCCGTTCAAGGCCGACGTCTACTACCTGACGACGCGCCTGTTCACGGCGAACAAGTGGGGCACCGCGAACCCCATCATGCTGCGCGACGACGACTTCGGCATCGTCCGCGCGCGCGCGTTCGGCACCTACGACTTCAAGATCATCGACCCGAAGCTGTTCCTCAAGGAAGTCGCCGGCTCGGATCACAACTTCCGGCTGGACGAGTTCGCCGAGACGATGCGGTCGCGCGTCGTCAGCATCTTCAGCGACGCGCTGGCGTCGGCGAAGATCCCGGTGCTCGACGTCGCGTCGCGGTACACCGAGCTGGGCGAGGCGCTGCTGCCGCTGATCAACCCGGTGATCTCGAGCAAGTACGGCATTCAGCTCGGCAGCTTCATCGTCGAGAACGTGTCGGTGCCGCCGGAGGTGGAAGCCGCGATCGACAAGAAGTCGAGCATGGCGGCCATCGGCAACCTCAACGACTTCGTGAAGTACCAGATGGCCAAGGGCATGGAGCAGCCTGGAGGCGGAGGCGCGGCCGGCACGGCCTCGGAGCTGGCGGTCGGCTTTGCCATCGCGCAGCAGATCATGCAGCAGCACAACATGGGCAACCTGCAGGTGCCCGGCGCCGCGCCCGCGGCGGCCGCAGGGCGGCCGCCGCGGCCGCTGCGGCGCCACGGTCTGCCCGAACTGCTGGCGCCCGCCGACGTCGCCAAGGCCATCGGCGTGCCCGAAGCCGACGTCATGACGATCATCGAGTCCGGCGAGCTCGGCGCCAAGAAGATCGGGACGCAGCTACCGCGTGACGCGCTCAGCTCTCGAGAAGTACCTCAGAGCTGACGCAATTGCAGATTGCAGATTGCAGATTGCAGATTGGAAATCCGCATAATTTCGCAATCTGCAATCGCCAATCTGCAATTATTCATGCCCTCCGTCACCGCCATCTCCAAGTTCCCTTGCCCGGCCTGCGGCGCGCAGGCCGAGTGGAACCCTGGCAAGGAGAAGCTCGTGTGCCCGTTCTGCGGCACCGAGTCGCCCTATCAGATCGATCGCGTCACGGGTCAGATCCAGGAGCTGGATCTGGTCAAGACGCTGCGCGAGCTGCCTGAAGACCAGCGCGGCTGGCAGGCGGAAAAGCGCAGCGTGCAGTGCCAGAGCTGCCGCGCGGTGATGGTGTTCGACCCGACGCGCGTCGGGCAGAACTGCGAGTTCTGCGGCTCGCCGGCGCTGGTGGACTACCAGGAGATCAAGGCGCCCATTCGCCCGCAGAGCCTGTTGCCGTTCAAGGTGGCGCAGAGCCAGGTGCGCGAACAGATTCGCCGATGGTACGCAAGCAAGTGGCTGGCGCCGGGCAAGCTCAAGTCGCGCGCGCTGGTCGACACGGTGCACGGCGTCTACCTGCCGTACTGGACGTTTGACGCCCACGTCGTCTGCCCGTGGCGGGCCGAGGCGGGGCACTACTACTACACGACCGAGTCTTACCGCGACAACCAGGGCCGCACGCAGACGCGGCAGGTGCAGCACGTGCGGTGGGAGAACGCCGCGGGCACGGTCACGCACTTCTTCGACGACGAGCCGGTGCCCGGGCACGCAGGGCGTGCGGCACGACCTGCTGAGGAAGATCGAGCCGTTCCCGACGCCGGACCTGGTGCCGTACGACGCCGCGATGCTCTCGGGCTTCGTCGTCGAGCACTACCAGATCGTCCTGCTCGACGCCGCGGAGCGGTCGATCCAGCAGATGCGCTCGGCGCTCGAGGCGCTGTGCGCCCAGCAGGTCCCCGGCGACACCTACCGCAACCTGGAGATCTCACCGACCTTCTCGGACCGCACGTTCAAGCACGTGCTGCTGCCGGTGTGGCTGCTCACGTACAACTATCGGCGCGACGGCCTACCAGGTGCTGGTGAACGGATACACGGGGAAGATGGACGGGACGTATCCGATCAGCTGGTGGAAGGTGCTCGGGCTGGTCGTGCTCGCACTGATCGTGCTCGCGACTCTTCCTGTATCTCGAAGCGGGTTAGGCCTCGTGCTGCGTGCCGGGTCTGGGCCTGGTGCGGTGCTGAGTGCTGGACCCGGTGTGGTGCCAACCACGACCAACCAGCATCACACCTGCACTCAGACCCGCACCTGGCACTCGGACCCAGCACCTAGTCCTACGGTTTCGGAATCACGAGCTTCTGTCCGACCTTGATCTTGTCCGGGTCGCTCAACTGATCCTTGTTCGCGTTGAAGATGTCCATGTAGCGGTTGGCGCTGCCGAGCAGCTTCTTCGCGATGCCCGACAACGTGTCGCCCGACTTCACGGTGTGGTAGCCGTAGACGTCGGTCCGTGTGGCCTGAAGGTCGGCGACCACTTCGTTCTCCCAGCCCGGGTGCTCCTTGATCTTGTCCCACAGGCGGTTGGCATCGAGCTGATACTCGGTCTTGCCCCACAACTTGATCTTGCCGCCTTCTTCCTTCCAGTTGCCGTCCTTCACGCCGAGTTCCTTCGAGAGTCCGAGCACGTCTGCGTACTTTGTCGCCAAGAGCCGCCATGTCGTTGCCTCGTTTCATTTACGCTCGCGCGGTTGAGGGATTGCGCTCCGCCACGGCGGCGGTCGCCTGTTCGAGATGCGTGAAGCCGTCGTCGGCCAGCGCCGACCAGAAATACGCGCCGGCATAGCCGCTTTGCTCCGCGGTGGCGAGCAGCTCGCCCGGCGTCCGCGCCGAGTTGCACGTCGGAAACTCGCCCAGCACGACCGGCGCGTCGCAGTCGAGCGTCGCCGTGTGGCGCCCCAGCGGCGCGCGATCTTCGAAGCGGTCGTACCAATGCGGCTGGTAGAAGTCGAGCCCGAGTCCGCGGACCAGGCTCAGCGTCGTCGCGCTGGCCGTGCCGACCGTCACCTGCTGCCGGGTCACGGCGTGCGCCCGCGTCGCGGCCGCGTGAAGGAACCCGCGCATGGCCGATCTTCGAGACGCTCGAGACCGGGTTCCAGGTCCCGACGCCGAAGGTCGCCCACTCCGGCTCGTTGAACAGATCCCAGGCCCCAATCTCCGCCGAGTGGCCGTAGTTGGCAAGCAGGGGCGCGACGATGTTGTCCAGCAGGTGCGCGCGCAGATCGGCGTGCGCGATCAGCCGGCTGCGGCCCCCGGTCTGGACGCCATTGACGACGCGTCGCGGCCGGCACAGGTGGAAGTCGAACAGCACGGGCATCAACGACAAGTCGGCCCTGCGTACGAGATCGAGCGCGACGTCGAAGTCGCGCCACGCTTCGCTTTGAATCTCGAGCGGCGAGCCGTCCTCGCGAAACCGGATGCCGGCGCGTCCATCGCACAGGAAGAACCACCGCAGGCGCGTGACGCCTGCCTCGCGCAGCCGGAGCAGCACGTCGAGCACACGCTGTTGATCGGCAGGTCTGGTGGCGAGGCCGCCTTCGAGGAGACCAGGCGTTGGCGCCGAAGTCGCCGCCGTAGCGGACCCACGGCAAGTTCGCGCCCAGAACGAAGCTCATCCGGCTACCGGGGATGGGGAGGCAGGTAGGTTAACAGACTCCGGGCGGCAGTCCACGGACTGCGAACCTGGCACTGCGGAGCGCGGAGTGCAAGCTCAGCGAGGAAACAGATCCGGGTTGTCGGTGAACAACCCGTCGACGCCGAGCGACCGCGAGGAAATGTGCCATCTCGTCGCGAACCGAGGGGAAGCGCCCGGCCGACGAGGAGCGGAACGTGTAGGGGATCACGGTAAGCCCGGCCGCGTGCGCGCGTTCGACCAGCGTCGCGTCGGCATCGATCAGCATCTTCGACGGGCCCGAGCCCCGTTGCGAACGTCGCGATCTCCTTCAGGCCGGCGTCGGAGGTCCAGCGTGCCGCGCCGCGCGGGTCGAGCGAGGAACGTGCGATCGAGCGTCGGCAGGTCGCGCGCCAGCGCCTGCAGGGCCGGCTGGTCGAACGACTGCAGGATGAGCGGAGTCCGCGAATCGGCGCCCTTGCGGTCGAGCCCATTCTTCCGGAGCGCGGCGACGACCAGCGGCTCCATGTCGATGCCGCGGTCGCGATACGACGTCGGGCGACTTGAGCTCGGGGAACAGCCCCGCCTTTCCGCGCACGAGATCGATCGCTTCCTGAAACGTCGGCACCCGCTCGCCGGCGTAGCCCGGACCAAACCACGCGCCGGCATCCAGGCGCTTGATCTCGTCGAGCGTGAAGTCCGCCACGACCCAGCGCCGCGCGCCGTCGACTTGCCTGAATCGATCGGGGAAGACCTGCTCGACATCGGTCGTGCGTTCCAGCGTCGGATCGTGGAGGCAGACGAGGACGCCGTCGCGCGTGACGCCCAGATCCTGCTCGACAAAGTCCGCGCCCTGTTCGAGCGCCAGCCGGTAGGCGGCGATCGTGTGCTCGGGCGCGTAGGCCGAGGCGCCGCGGTGCGCGACCAGCAGCTTGCGCGGCGTGGAGCCGGCGGCCAGGCCAAGCGCCAGGAGGATCATGAGAGCAGCAAACCGCGACGCGCATCGACGATGAAGCCTCAAGACCGGCGCCGCAGCCGCCGCAGGACGATGCCGGTGAGCCACGCCGTGACGACCAGCGCCATGACGGCCAGGATGAACCGAAGAAGCATGCAGCCATTGTAGCGGCCGAGGACGCAGCGACCGCAGGCCAGAACCCGAAGCACTTCTGTTGTATGGTTGCTTCCGCGACTGACGCGGCCCGAACTGCAAGTTCGGGCCTACGCCAGACCGAACATGACCGAGCGCGTCTCCACGAGTGATGACCTCGAGACACCATGACCGAGCGCGCAGTGGTTCTCGCGCGCGGGCTCGGCACCCGCATGCGGCAGGAGGCGCCGGGCGCCCAGCTCGACGCCGCGCAGGCAGCCGCGGCCGACGAGGGACTCAAGGCGTTCATTCCAATCGGCCGGCCGTTTCTGGACTACATCCTCAGCGCGCTGGCCGATGCCGGCCTGACGCGGCTGTGCGTCGTCATCGGGCCCGAGCACGACGTCGTGCGCCGCTACTACGCGTCGGAGGTCACGCTGACGCGCATCAGCGTGGACTTTGCGTCGTGCAGGAAGAACCGCGCGGCACCGCCGATGCCGTGCTCGCGGCCGAGGCGTGGACCGACGGCGAGCCGTTCCTGGTCGTCAACGGCGACAACTACTACCCGGTGGAGGCGCTGTCGGCCCTGGCGGCATTACGCTGCCGGGCCTGGTCGCGTTCAGCCGCGAGGGGCTGCTCGCCGACGGCCAGATCGCCCCCGAGCGGATCCTGCGCTTCGCGCTGCTCGATCTGGACGGCCTCCGGCTGCGCCGCATCGTCGAGAAGCCGGACCAGGTGGACGTCGCGCGCTTCAACCGCGGCTCCTACGTGAGCATGAACTGCTGGCGCTTCGACACGCGGATCTTCGACGCCTGCCGGCGCGTGCCGCTGTCGCCGCGCGGCGAGCTCGAGTTGCCGCTGGCGGTGCAGCAGGCGATCGACGACGGCCGTTTTCCCGTGGAGGCGGTGCTGTCAGACGACGGCGTGCTCGACCTGTCGGGGCGCGCCGACATCGCCGCCGTGGCCGCGGCGGCTGGCCGGGGTCGAGGTCCGCCTGTGATCGCCGGCGTGCGCGCGCACCTGTCGGCGGTCCGCGCAACCGGTCGTCGATGCCGCGCAGGAACGCGCCGACGCCGCGCTGGCGCGGCTGGCGGGCCGGCCGCGGCGCCCTGCGCCTGTTCGTGCCGGGGCGCATCGAAGTGCTGGGCAAGCACACCGACTACGCGGGCGGGCGCAGCCTGACGTGCGCGGCCGAGCGCGGCTTCTCGGTGGCCTACGTCCCGCGCGACGACGACGTGCTGCGCGCTGTTGGACGCGCAGGATGGCCGCGAGGTCGCAGTTTCGCGATCGACGCGGGCTTGCGCCCGCAGGTCGGCCACTGGTCGAACTACCCGATGACCGTGGCGCGACGGCTGGCGCGCAACTTCGGGCCGCTGAGCCGCGGCGCCGACGTCGCCTTCTTCGGCACGCTGCCGAGGGCTGCCGGGCTGAGCACGTCGAGCGCGCTCATCACGGCGTGTTCCTCGTGCTGGCCGACGTGAACCGAGCTCGCCGAGCGGCCGGACGTTCCCGGCGGCGATTCCCGACGACCTGCCATCTGGCCGGCTACCTCGGGCTGCATCGAGAACGGCAGTGCGTTTGGCGCGCTCGCCGGTGACGACGGCGTCGGGCACGTCGGGCGGCAGCGAGGACCACACGGCGATCCTGGTGAGCCAGGCCGGCCAGCTGACGTGCTATCGATACCACCCCGTGGCGCCCGAGGGCCGCATCGCGCTCGGCCCCGAACTGGTGTTCGTCGTGGCGGCCAGCGGCATCGCGGCCGCCAAGACCGGCAGCGCGCGCGAGCAATACAACCGCGCGTCTGCGCTGGTCGCCGAGCTCGTCGTCGCTGGCGCGCGGATGCTGACACGCAGGCCGAACTTCAGTTCGGGCGCGCTCCCGCGACTCTCGCCGACGTCGCTCGACGCCGCACCCGAGGCGCTGCCGATCTGCGCGCGGCGATCGCCGGCGCTCCGTCGCCGTCTGAGCGGCCGACCTGCAGCGCCGGCTCGAGCACTTCATCGTCGAGGACCGGCAGATCCTGCCCGCCGCGCGTCGAGGCGCTGGCGGCCGGGCCGGCTCGCCGACTTCGGCGCGCTCGTCGATCGGTCGCAGCGAGGCCGCGGAGGACCTGCTCGGCAACCAGGTGCCCGAGACCGTCGCGCTGGCGCGCCTTGCACGAGAGCTCGGCGCGCACGCCGCGTCGGCGTTCGGCGCCGGCTTCGGCGGCAGCGTGTGGGCGCTGGTCGATGCCGCCGGCGCCGATGCGTTCCGAGAGGACTGGCTCGCCGCCTATGCAGCTCGCCATCCCGTGGCGGCCGCGCGTGCCGAGGCCTTTGTCACGCGCCCGGGGCCCGGCGCCGGGACGGTCGATTGACGATTGCAGATTGGGGTCGGGTTGGGTCAGGTTGGGTCAGGTTGGGTCAGGTTGGGTCGGGCCGGCAGCGCGGGCCGAACTTCAGTTCGGCCGGTTGCGCGCAAGCGACGCGGCCAGAAGCCGCTCCACGGTTTCGCGCTCGGTGGCGGTGCGTGCGGTCGCGCGCGCCCGTTCGGCGACCCGCTGCGCTTCGGCGGCGTCGCCGCTCAAGAGCAGGACCTGGCCCAGGGTGACCTGATGTCCGACGGCCGATGGATCCAGTGCGATGGCGCGCTGGATGAGCGCCAGCGCCTCCAGGCTGGCGCCATCGCGGCCGCCAGCAGCCCGCCGAGAGTGGCATAGGCCGGCGCCAGCGACGGGGACTCGGCGATTGCCCGCCGAAGCTCGCCTTCCGCCTCGCGGATCAGAGGCCGACGTCAGGGTGTCGCCCGACGCGATCAGGGCCACGGCCGCGCAGGAAACGCGCCAGCGGGCGCGGCCGCCGACTGCGCTAGAGGCGCGCTCCGCCGCTCGCAGGGCCTCGGCCGGGTCGCTGTTGTTGAAAGGCGAGCAGTGCCCGCCGCTCGTGCACTTCGGGTTCATCGGGGGCGAGCGCGGCTGCGCTGGGCCGAGCAGGCGCGACGGCCTCCTCGAAGTGCTGCACGTGCGTCAGGAAGTCGCCCAGCGCCAGCGCCGCCTCCCAGGGCGCAAGGCGCGCTCCCACGATCGGCTTCGGCGGATTCCGCACTGTCGCCGGGAAGTCGCGCGTCGAAGAACCGCTCGCCGCGGGCATAGTCGTGAAGCCGCGGGCGAGCTGCGTGAGGTCGCCGAACGCGTCGATTGCCGCCCGGCTCGCCGGGACGCCCTGCGCGACCTTGGCGGTGAAGATGTGAGCTGCGCCGCGTGCCGTCCCCCGTCGGCGAGTTTCAGGTAGTGGACCAGCAGCCACGCCTGTGCGTAGAAGGTCGCCGACGTCCAGCGTTCGCGCACGCATCGCCGAGCCCCGCGTGGCGCTGAACAGCGCGTCGAGCGGCAGCCATTCGCGAGAACGCAGGACGGACAGGTGACCCGTGTGCGGAAGGCCAAACACCGCCGGGCTTTCGTCGAGACGGCCGGCGGCAAAGAACTCCGCGAGCCCTCGTTCAGCCACAGCGGCGCGGCGGGCACGTTGGTCTCGACGAGCAGGTGCACGTATTCGTGGACGGCGACCGAGTCGCCGGTGCGCCGATCGGATCGGCCTGCACGCCCAGGTACACCCGGTCGACGCCAGAGACCATCAGACCCGCCGGATGGATCGTGTCGTCGCTGGCCCAGTCCGGGGAAGCAGAGAGGACAACCCTCTGGCGCCCACGGGCGCAACGACGATCACCTGCTTGGCGTCCACACGCGCGGTGGGCCAGAGCCGGCCAAGCACCACACGGAGCCGCTCGAAGCGACGGGCGACCCGTACGGCCTCGCGTGTGGCTGCCGTCGGTGATGACGGTGAAGTGCGCGCTGCGCGCGGCCGCCCACCGATCGATCGCGGTGGTTCTGCGTGTGCGACGGTGGCCGCCATCACGGCGGCAGCGATCCAACTGGCGCGCATCTGGGCCATCCGTCTCGTCCGTCGCGCAATCGCGCGCGACCGAGGGCCCAGGACCCGGTCGTCACACGAATCGCGCGTGCCCAGCGTACGTAGGTCGAAACGTCAGTTCCGGCAGCGTGGCGATGACGGCCGGGTCGGGCCCCTGAGGAAACCCATCCCTGGTCTCCCGCCCGGCGTCTCGCCTCGCGTCGCGGCTGGGCACGTGCCCGCGACGTCCGCTCGTGAAATCTCTTGTCGCGTAGCCCCTCCGCCTTCGCGTTGCTTCGGCGGACCGTCGTAGCTTGACGGAGGCTGATCGGGGCTGCCTTGTCGGCGTTGCGGGCCTCACGGCCTGCGCTCCATATCTTCACTAGACGGCTGGGCGCGACGTGATGTTTGTGCCCGCGTCCTCCACGTATTGCACTCGTCAGCCGCCTGGCACGATTGGTCCCGAATTCAACTCTCCGGACGGCACTCAACAGGGCGGTCTGCGGAAACACAGTCCGAAGCGACGCCGGAGAGCGGCAGGCGACACTTATCGCACGTCATGCCCAGCGCGAAGGTCGCTCCATCGCTCGGGTGCGGCGCTTCAGCGTCGTTCGCGCCTGGGCGAGATGAACCAGGGCCGCCATTTCTGGCGTCGGCAGGCTGGCACGTGCGTCGGCGCCGGCCCGGCGGCGGCCAGTGCTCCGCAACCTGCCGATGAAGACGCCGTGCGTAGGAAGATTGGGGATTCGATCGCCTGCAGCCCGCCGCGAGCTCGGGAACACGGCGCGCGGAGAAGATTGGCTTCCGAGGTCAGGTAATGGACCGAGAATGGTTCTTCCAGCACGGACCGCTGATCGTCGACTGGCGGCGCAGACACATTGACGAACCGGAGCCTCCCGTCGAGCACGACGAACACGAGCGCCGCCGAGCGCAGCGAGTTGGCCGACGGCGGGCAGGACTCCAGGGACGTCAGGCCCCTATCGGCAACTGCGACTGACCCATGAGCCACTGGTCCACGCCGCGGGCGGCGCTGCGCCCTTCGGCGATGGCCCAGACGATCAACGACTGCCCGCGCTGCATGTCGCCGGCGGCGAAGACGCCGGCGACGTTGGTCATCCAGTTCTCGTCGCGCCAGACGGTGCCGCGGTCGGTGAGCTTCACGCCCAGCTGCTCGACCGCGCCCCTCTCGGGACCCACAAACCCCATCGCCAGCAGCACGAGGTCGCACTCCAGCGTGAACTCGGTGCCGGGCACGGCCTTGAACGTCATCCGGCCGTTCTCCTGCGCGGGCATCACGCTGTGGCCCTTGAGCCCGACCAGGCGTCCGTCCGAGCCCTCGAACTCCGTCGTCAGCACGGAGTAGAGCCGCTCGCCGCCTTCCTCGTGCGCGGTCGACACGCGGAAGATCTGCGGCCAGCTGGGCCACGGGTTGTCGTCGGCGCGCTCGTCGGGCGGCCTGGGCAGCAGCTCGAACTGATGCACCGACGTGGCGCCCTGACGATGCGCGGTGCCGAGGCAGTCGGCGCCGGTGTCGCCGCCGCCGATGATCACGACGCGCTTGCCGTTGGCGCTGATGAGCGTCGGCCTCCGGCACGGCATCGCCCTGGTTGCGCTTGTTCTGCTGCGTCAGGTACTCCATCGCGAAGTAGACGCCGGTGAGCTGCCGGCCTGGAATCGGCAGGTCGCGCGGAATCGTCGAGCCGCCCGCCAGCACGATCGCGTCGAACTCCCGCTGCAGTTCGTCGGCAGGGATCTCGCCGCCGATGTGCGCGTTCGGCCGGAACTTCACGCCCTCGGCTTCCATGACGGAGAGGCGCCGATCGAGGACGCGCTTCTCCATCTTGAACTCGGGGATGCCGTACCGAAGGAGCCCGCCGATGCGGTCCGCGCGCTCGAAGACGGTGACGAGGTGGCCGGCCTTGTTCAACTGGTCGGCCGCGGCCAGTCCCGCCGGGCCCGACCCGACGACCGCGATGCGCTTGCCGGTGCGGTGCGACGGCGGACGCGGCGCGATCCAGCCTTCGTCGAAGGCGCGCTCGATGATCGCGTTCTCGATGCCCTTGATGGTCACCGGGTCGGCGTTGATGCCGAGGACGCACGATCCTTCACACGGCGCCGGGCACAGGCGCCCGGTGAACTCCGGGAAGTTGTTGGTCGCCAGCAGCCGCTCGATCGCCGTCTGCCAGCGATCGTGGTAGACCAGGTCGTTCCAGTCCGGAATCAGGTTGCCCAGCGGGCAGCCCTGATGGCAGAAGGGGATCCCGCAGTCCATGCAGCGCGCGCCCTGCTGGCGCAGCGTCTCCACGCCGTAGGGCAGATACACTTCCTGCCAGTCGCGGACGCGCTCGGCGACGGGACGCGTCGGCTGCTTCTTGCGCGCGATCTCGATGAACCCGGTGGGCTTACCCATTGGCCGCGCCCACCAGCTCGCGGAACTCGGCCACGCGGCCCGACCTCCTCGCGGCCGCTTCGGCCATGCAGCACGCGCTTGTAGTCGCGCGGCATCACCTTCACCCAGTGCTTCGCGATCTGCGCCCACTTGAACAGCAGGTGCGACGCGTGCGCGCTGTTGGTGAACGCGATGTGGCGGCAGACGATCCGGCGCAGGAACGCCTCGTCCTCGTCGTCGATGGCCTCGAGATCGCACATGCCCGTGTTGGCGCGCTTGGCCAGCTTCTCCGACAGGTCCAGCACGTAGGCCACGCCGCCGCTCATGCCGGCCGCGAAGTTGCGGCCGGTCTTGCCGAGCACGACCACGCGCCCGCCGGTCATGTACTCGCAGCCGTGATCGCCGACGCCTTCGACGACGGCCGTCGCGCCGCTGTTGCGCACGGCGAACCGCTCGCCGGCAACGCCGCGGAAGAACGCCTCGCCGCTGGTCGCGCCATACAGCGCGACGTTGCCGACGATGATGTTCTCCTCGGCCGCAAACGTCGCGCTCTTCGGCGGGTACACGACGATGCGGCCGCCCGACAGGCCCTTGCCGACGTGGTCGTTGGCGTCGCCTTCGAGCGTCATCGTGATGCCGCGCGGGATGAACGCGCCGAAGCTCTGGCCGGCGGACCCCTCGAAGCGGAGGCGGATCGTGTCGTCGGGCAGTCCCTGCCCGCCAAAGCGCGACGTCACCTCGTAGCCAAGCATCGTCCCCACCGTGCGATTGACGTTGCGAATCGGCAGGCGGATGTCCGCGCCGCCGCGGCCCTCGAGCGCGTCGCGGCACAGCTCGATCAGCTTGTTGTCGAGCGCCCTGTCGAGGCCGTGATCCTGCGCCGACGGTCTGGCGGCGGGGATGCCCGGCAGCCGTCGGCGGGTCGTAGAGGATCGTCGACAGATCGAGCCCGTGCGCCTTCCAGTGGTCGAGCGCGCGGCGCAGGTCGAGCTTGTCGACGCGGCCGATCATCTCCTCCATCGACCTGAACCCGAGCGCGGCCATCAGCTCGCGGACTTCTTCCGCGATGAACTTGAAGAAGTTCTCGACGAACTCGGGCTTGCCGTTGAACTTCTTGCGCAGCTCGGGGTCCTGCGTCGCGATGCCGACCGGGCACGTGTTCAGGTGGCACACGCGCATCATCACGCAGCCCGACACGACAAGCGGCGCCGTGGCAAAGCCGAACTCCTCGGCGCCGAGCAGCGCGGCGATGACGACGTCGCGGCCGGTCTTCATCTGCCCGTCCACCTGCACGACGATGCGGTCGCGCAGGCCGTTGAGGCGCAGCACCTGCTGCGTTTCGGCCAGGCCGAGCTCCCAGGGCACGCCGCCGTGCTTGAGGCTGGTGAGCGGCGAGGCGCCGGTGCCGCCGTCGTGCCCCGAGATGAGCACGACATCCGCGTGCGCCTTCGAGACGCCGGCGGCGACCGTGCCGACGCCGGCTTCGGCCACCAGCTTCACGTGGACGCGCGCCTGCGGGTTGGCGTTCTTCAGGTCGTGAATCAGCTGCGCGATGTCTTCGATCGAGTAGATGTCGTGGTGCGGCGGCGGCGAGATCAGGCCGACGCCGGGCGTCGAGTGCCGCACCTGCGCGATCCACGGGTAGACCTTGTGGCCGGGCAGCTGGCCGCCCTCGCCGGGCTTGGCGCCCTGCGCCATCTTGATCTGCAGGTCGGTGCAGTTGACCAGGTACTCGCTGGTGACGCCGAAGCGGCCCGAGGCGACCTGCTTGATCGCGCTTCGCCGCCAGTCGCCGTTCGGCGTCCTTCGCGTATCGCGCCGAGTCCTCGCCGCCCTCGCCCGAGTTGCTGCGCGCGCCCATGCGGTTCATCGCGATGGCCAGCGTCTCGTGCGCCTCGGCGCTGATCGAGCCAAACGACATCGCGCCGGTGGAGAAGCGCTTGACGATCGACTCCACGGACTCGACCTCGTCGAGCGGCACCGGCGCTGCGGCGGTCTTCAACTCGAAACAGCCCGCGCAGCGTCGCCAGCCGCGCGCGCCTGGCCGTCGACCAGCGACGTGTACTCCTTGAAGACGCGGTACTGCCCGCTGCGGGTGGCGTGCTGCAGCTTGAAGACCGTCTCAGGATTGAAGAGGTGGTACTCGCCATCCCGCCGCCACTGGTACTCGCCGCCCCAGTCGAGGTCCGTCGCGCCGACCTGGCGGCGCGGGAACGCCTTGTCGTGACGGCGCCTGACCTCCTCGGAGACCACGACCAGCCCCACGCCTTCGATGCGCGACGGCGTCCAGGTGAAGAACCTGTCGACAAACGCCTTGTTGAGGCCGACGGCCTCGAAGATCTGCGCGCCGCAGTAGCTGGCCAGCGTCGAGATGCCCATCTTGGACATCACCTTCAGGATGCCCTTGTTGAGCGCCTTGATGTAGTTGCGCACCGCCTTCTCGTGCGTCAGGCCCGGCAGCTGCCCCTGCCGGATCATGTCGTCGATGGTCTCGAAGGCCAGATACGGGTTGACGCAGCCCGCGCCGTAGCCGAGCAGCAGCGCGCAGTGGTGCACCTCGCGCGCGTCGCCGGACTCGATGACCAGCGCGCACTTCGTGCGCGTGCCCTCGCGCACCAGGTGGTGGTGCACGCCGGCCGTCGCCAGCAGGCTCGGGATTGGCGCATGCGTCGCGTCCACGCCGCGATCGGACAGGATGAGGATCGTCGCGCCATCGGCGACCGCGCGGCTGGCGCCGCGACACAGCTCGTTCATCGCCTGCTCGAGCCCGGGGCCGTCAAGCTGCGGGTCGTACAGCATCTGCAGCGTCGTCGTCTTGCAGCCCTCGCCGTCGAGGTGGCGCAGCTTGGCGACCTCTTCGTTGTTGATCACGGGGTAGGTGACCGTGATCTGACGGCACGACTCCGGCCGCGGGTCGAGCAGGTTGCCCTCGGGCCCGATCGTCGAGCCCATCGAGGTGACCAGCTCCTCGCGGATGGCGTCGAGCGGCGGGTTGGTGACCTGCGCGAAGAGCTGCTTGAAGTAGTCGTAGAGCAGGCGCGGGCGGTTCGACAGGACGGCAAGCGCCGTGTCGGTGCCCATCGACCCGATCGCCTCCTCGGCGTTCTGCGCCATCGGCGCGATGAGCAGGCGCAGGTCCTCGTGCGTGTAGCCGAAGGCGAGCTGGCGGCGCAGCACGGTCGTGTGATCGGGCTCGGAGCAGCGCCGGCGCGTCGGCGATCTCGTCGATGTTCTTGAGGTGCGTCTTGACCCACTCGCCGTAGGGATGCGCGGCGGCGAGCTCGCCCTTGAGCTCCTCGTCGTCGACGATCCGGCCTTTCACCGTGTCCACGAGGAACACCTTGCCAGGATGCAGGCGCTCCTTGACGGCGACGTTCTCCGGCGCGAAGTCGAGCACGCCGACCTCGGAGGCCATCACGACGATGTCGTCCTTGGTGACGTAGTAGCGCGAGGGGCGCAGGCCGTTGCGATCGAGCACGGCGCCGATGACCTTGCCGTCGGTGAAGGCGATGGCCGCCGGGCCGTCCCACGGCTCCATGAGCGACGAGTGATACTCGTAGAACGCGCGGCGCTCGGCGCTCATCTCCTCGTGGTTCTGCCACGGCTCGGGAATCATCATCAGCACGGCATGCGGCAGCGACCGGCCGCCCATGTAGAGGAACTCGAGCACGTTGTCGAAGGTCGCCGTGTCCGAGCCCCCTTCGCGGATGACGGGCAGGACGCGCGGAAGCTCCTTGCCGAACAGGTCCGACTGGAGCAGGCCTTCGCGCGCGCGCATCCAGTTGATGTTGCCGCGCAGCGTGTTGATCTCGCCGTTGTGCGCGACGTAGCGGTACGGGTGGGCGAGCGGCCAGGAGGGAAACGTGTTGGTGCTGAACCGCTGGTGCACCATCGCGAGCGCGCTCTCGAGCGAGGGGTCGCCGAGGTCCGGGAACATCGGCGCGATCTGCGCGGCGGTGAGCATGCCCTTGTAGATCAGCGTGCGTCGACGACAGGCTGACGACGTAGAAGAGGTCGCGTTCGGACCGCGCCGAGCGACGTCGACGGACTTCTCGAGGCGCTTGCGGATGACGTAGAGCGCGCGCTCGAAAGCGGACGCGCCGCTGCCGCCTTCAGGGCCGAGCGCGGCGGTCGACTTTGCCGATGAACAATCTGCTCGAAGACCGGCTCGACTTCGCGCGCCCGCATCGCCGAGCGCGGCGTCGTCGGTCGGCACCGTTCGCCAGCCGAGCAGCGTCTGGCCCTGCTCGGCGACGATGCGCGCGATAAGCGCCTTCACGGCGGCGCGCTCGTCGGGGTCGCGCGGCAGGAAGATCAGGCCGGCGCCGTAGTCGCCGGCGGGCGGGAGCGTGAAGCCGAGTTCGGTCTGCCGGGCGCGGAAGAAGCTGTCCGGCATCTGGATGAGGATGCCGGCGCCGTCGCCCGTATTGGACTCCGATCCGCTGGCGCCGCGGTGTTCGAGGTTGCACAGCAGGCGCAGGCCCTTCTGGACGATGTCGTGCGACTTGCGTCCGCGGAGGTGGACCACAAAGCCGACGCCGCACGCGTCCTTCTCGTGCTGCGGGTCGTAAAGTCCTTGCGCCTGAGGCAGTTCACCGTAGCTGCATACCGAGCCGTCCTTGGCCGACACCGCGGGCGGGTAGGGCTACCGCCAGCAGGTGTTCTGGGTGCTCTAGTTATGCGCTATCTGGGGGGTCAAAACGGAAATACAAAGGTTTCATTCATGCAATACGCAGAATGCATGGAAGTCGTCGGCCATGCAGCCATTCAGGGAATCGATGGAAGTGATGCATCCGCGCGATGTCTGCCTCGCCCTCGCCGACCGGGGTCGGGCCTGATCGCCACGCGCTTCACGCCGTAAAGCTGCCGTTTACAGCGTTCAAACGGCGCGAGAAGTGTCCCAATTTGAGAAACCCCCTCTAATGCGCGGCAAAGAGTTTGCGCTGCCTGGCAAGGTGGCAGTTATTGCCGCAATGTTGCCCAATTCGAGGCCCGACCCCGATCGTTGGGGAGGCCCGACCCCGAAGGTGGGCGCGGCTACTGGATGGCGCGGGCGAGTTCGTCGCGCCAGGCGGGGACGGGGTCGGGGGCGCCGCCGAGGCGGTCGATCACCAACTCGGTCGACCGGTACGCGCGGCCGTAGAAGCGCTCGTTGGCGTCGCGGTCCTGGCGGATGGTCGAGCCCTTCAGCGTGATGCCCGCAAACAGCCCGCGCGTGCGCGAGTAGGAGAGGATCTTCGCGCGCATCTGGATGTCGGTCGACGCCTCGGCGTCGCGACCCACCGGGCCGGCGGCCACCGACGCGTCGCCGCCAATCTTGAACTGGTTGTTCAGCAGCTGCTCCAGCCCGCGCTGGTCGATGACGACCAGCACCAGGTCGACGGCCTGCCCGCCAATCTGCAGACCGAGACTGCCGCCGGTGAGCGTCAGGAAGCTCGGCGAGGACCACGTGCCGCTCTTGGCGGACTTCGCGCTCAGCACGCCGCGGCCGAAGTGCCCGCCGACGACGAGCCCGCCCTTCTTGACTGACGGGAAGACGGCAATCGCGACGGTTTTCTCCGCCACCCACCTGGGCACCGACACATCAGGCGCGTCCTTCAGTTCTTTCACGACGGCCGTGGCCTCCTTCAGCCGTTCCGCTTCTTCCTGTTGCGCGCGGGTGGGCGCGGTGAGACCGAGGCCGCTGACGGCGAGCATGAGGACGAACCAGCTGAGATGGCGCATGGGCGAATTCTACCAGTGCCGGGTGCCACGGTGCCGTGCCGGGTCGCTGTCCGATTCCGAACAGCCCTCGTACGGCCTCGGACGTCGGCCGCCGTGGCCGTCGAAGAAACAGGCCGGAAATCACGCGTCGGCATGGCCCCGCGCTTGCGAACGACACCTGACGTGGACCGCCCGCTCGACCCCGACGTCACCCGCCGCCAGACCCGCCGCCGCCTCGCGGTGGGCGGCACGGCGCTGTCGCTGGCCGTCGTCGGCTATCTCTGGCTGCCCGGCTTGGTGTCGCCCAGCCTTCGCCGCGACGCCATCCGCACGGCGATCGTCGAGCGCGGCGCCGGTCGACGCCACCATCAGCGCGACGGGCGTGGTCGTGCCCGAAGTCGAGCAGGTGATCACCAGCCCGGTCGAGGCCCGCGTGCTGCGCGTCATCGAACGCGCGGGCGCGAAGCTGGCCGCCGGCCAGCCGATTCTCCAACTCGACGTCAGCCGGCGCGGCTCACGGTCGACAAGCTGGCGCAGGATCTGGCGATCAAGGCCAACGCGCAGATGCAGAAGCGGCTGTCGTTGAAGAAGAGCCTGATCGACATCGAGGGCCAGCGCCGACGTGAAGGCACTGCAGCTGGCCTCGCTCGAAGCGCAGCTGCAGCGCGACCGGCAGCTGTCGAGCGAGGGGCTGCTGTCGCAGGAACTGCTGAAGAAATCCGAGCTCGCCGCGGCGCAGGCGGCCATCGAGCTGAAGCAGCTGCGCGCCGAACGCGACAACGCGCAGGAAGCCACGCGCGCGGAACTGGCCGGCCTCGACCTGGAGATCGCCAAGCTGCGCGGCGACGAAGTCGAAGCGCGGCGCCAGCTCGACCTCGCCTCGCCCCGCGCGGATCGCGCCGGCGTCCTGACGTGGGTGATCACCGAAGAGGGCGTCTCGGTCACCAAGGGGCAGGCGCTGGCCCGCGTCGCCGACTTCGCCTCCTTCCGCGTGGACGCCAGCGTCTCGGACGTCCACGCCAAGCGCCTCATCGTCGGACAGCCGGCGACGATCAAGGTCGGCGAGGAGCGGCTCGCCGGCACGGTCGCCGCCATCAACCCGACGGTCGCCAACGGCGTGATCACGGTCGCCGTCGCACTGGCCGAGCGGTCCAGCCCGCTGCTGCGCTCGAACCTGCGCGTGGATGTCGAGATCGTCACGGCCCGCCAGCCCCAGACGCTGCGCGTGCGCCGCGGGCCATTTGTCACCGGCGAAGGCACGCAGCAGGTGTTCGTCGTCCGCGGCAACCGCGCGAGCGACAGCCGGTCACCTTCGGCATCGCCAGCGTCGACTTCTTCGAGGTCACCGACGGCCTGACGCCCGGCGACGAGGTCGTGATTTCCGACATGCGGGACTATCTGCGGCTCGCGCACGTGCGGCTGGAGTGACGTCCACGAATCGCGAAGGCGCGAAGGCGCTGCACTGCGCCGCGAACGGACTGTGAACCTGTGAACCCGTGAACCCGAGAACGAGCGAACCGATGGCTGTATTGACTGCTGACGAGGCGTTGACCGTGACTCCGAAGGACACGAGGCGCCGACGATGATTGCACTGAAGGGAATCGAGAAGGTCTATCGCACCGATCGCATCGAGACGGTCGCGCTGTCGGGCATCGACCTGGACGTGCGCGAAGGCGAGTTCATCTCGATCATGGGGCCCTCGGGCTGCGGCAAGAGCACGCTGCTCAATCTGATCGGGCTGCTCGACGCGCCCAGCGGCGGCACGGTCGCCATCGGCGGCGAGAAGGTCGCCAGCTACCAGGATCGCGCGCTGGCGCGCCTGCGGAACCGCGAGATTGGCTTCGTCTTCCAGACGTTCCACCTGGTGGCGGACCTGAGCGTCACCGACAACGTCGAGATCCCGCTGCTGTATCGACGGATGCCCGGCGCGGAGCGGCGCAAGCTCGCGCACGCCGCGCTGGAGCGCGTGGGCCTGGGCTCGCGCATGCACCACTTTCCATCGCAGCTCTCCGGCGGACAGCAGCAGCGCGTCGCCATCGCCCGCGCCATCGTCGGCCGCCCGCGCATCCTGCTGGCCGACGAGCCGACGGGCAACCTCGACAGCCAGATGGGCGACGAGATCATGGCGCTGCTCAAAGACCTGCAGGCGCGCGACAAGACCACGGTCGTGATGGTCACGCACGACCCGCATCAGGCCGAACAGACCGAACGCATCGTCCGGCTGTTCGACGGCCGGATGGTCGAACTGAATTGCATGGATCCGGATGCCATGCTTAAGAGCTACCTGAAACTTGCCTGGAAGGTGCTGCTGCGCCGCAAGTTCTTCACCTTCATCTCGCTGTTCGGCATCGCGTTCACGCTGGTGGTGCTGACGCTGGTGACGGCGCTGCTCGACAACGTCGTCGCCGGCGTATCCGCCGGAGACCAAGCACGCGAGCACGGTGGGCATCAACTTCGCGTCGCTGCGCGGGGAGCACTGGCGGCGGAACGGGTTTGCCGGCTACGCGATGCTCGACAAGTACGCGCGCGACCTGCCCAACGTCAAGCAGATGGCCGTCGCTTCCATGCCCAACGGCGTGTTCTCGTATCTGAACGGACAGCGGCTCAAGTCGTACCTGAAGCGGACCGATGGCGCCTTCTGGCAGATCCTCGACTTCCAGTTCCTCGAGGGCGGGCCCTACACGGAGTCCGACGTGCGCGATCACCGCATGGTGGCCGTCATCAACGACAGCCACGCGCCAGCGCTTCTTCGGCGGCCAGCCGGCGCTCGGGCGCACGCATCGAGGCCGACGGCCAGCGATTCACCGTCGTGGGCGTCGTGCCCGACGTCTCCATCCTGCGCCTCGTGCCGTTTGCCGACATCTGGGTGCCGCACACCACGGCGAAATCCGACAGCTACACGCGCGAGTACGTCGGCGACTTCCTGGGCATCCTGCTGCTCGAGGATCCGTCGAAGCTCGCGCTGACCCGCGACGAGTTCTGGTCGCGCTTGCGCACCGTGAAGCTCGACGATCAGGGATTCCAACGGCTCGATGCGACGCCGGAAACGCTGTTTGACACCATCGGCCGGATGTTCACCGGCGACGGAAGCGGGGAAGGGGCCGGCTACGGCCGCCGGCTGCAGATCGTGCTGAGCAGTCGCAGCGTGCCTGTTCATGCTGCTGCCCGCGGTGAACCTGGTCAACCTCAACACCAGCCGCATCATGGAGCGGGCCTCCGAGATTGGCGTCCGCAAGGCCTTCGGCGCCTCGTCGCGGACACTGGTCGGTCAGTTCGTCGTCGAAAACCTGGTGCTCACGCTGGTCGGCGCCGCCGTCGGGTTCATCGGCGCGGCGCTGCTGCTCCAGGTCATCAACGCACAGCGGGATGATCCCGTACGCGCAGCTGCAGCTGAACTACCGCATCTTCGGCTGGGGCGTCGTGCTGGCCGTGATCTTCGGCCTCCTCTCGGGCGTCTACCCGGCCTGGCGCATGTCGAGGCTGCATCCCGTGCTGGCGCTGAAGGGAGCCTCGCGATGATCCGCCACGTCTTCAAGCTGATCTGGAACAGGAAGCGGACCAACTTCCTGATGATGACCGAGATCTTCGTCTCGTTCCTGGTGCTGTTCGCCGTCGTCGCGCTTGGCGTCTACACCGCCGACAACTGGCGCCGGCCGATTGGGCTTCTCGATCGACCGCGTCTGGGCGATCACGATCGACATGAAGCAGGTCAGCGACGACGACTTCGACGACGGCGCAGCAGGAGACCGTGCGGCAGCTGATGCTGGCGTTGAAGGAGTTCCCGGAGATCGAGCAGTTCGCCGGCGCGATGCTGGCGCCGTACCAGTTCGGCTCGTCCAACAGCCGCTACCAGTGGCGTGGCCGGGACATCGAGTTCGGCGTCGCCGAAGTCACCGACGGGTTCAAGGACGTGATGGGGCTGCAAGTGGTCGAAGGACGATGGTTCAACCGAGAGGATGACGGCCAGACCTACGAGCCGGTCGTCATCAACGCCGAGATGCGCCGGGACCTCTTCGGCGACGGCCCGGCCATCGGCCAGAACATCTCGAACGACCGATCGCCCGACCAGTCGGAGGTCGAGACGCCTCGCCGTGTCGTCGGCGTCGTCGCGGCCTACCGTGAGGACGGCGAGTTCGACGGCGAGCGGAACTACGTCCTGTACCGCAAGACGATGGAGGGCGCGGGCGCCGACACGCGCCATCGGGATCGCCCGCCCCGCAATTTGCTGATCAAGGTCCGCCCGGGCACGACGGCCGAATTCGAGGAGCGCCTCATCAAGCGGCTGCAGGCCGTCGCGCCGGAGTGGTCCTTCGAGGTCTCGACGCTGGCGCTCGATGCGCGACACATCCATCCGATTCGCCATGGCGCCCCTGGCGGCCGTCGGCCTGGTCGCCGGCTTCCTGATGCTGATGGTGGCGCTCGGCCTGCTGGGCGTGCTGTGGCAGAACGTCACGCAGCGCACGCGCGAGATGGGCTTGCGCCGCGCGAAAGGGGCGGCCAAAGTCGACGTCCAGCGCCAGATCCTCGGCGAGATCGCGCGTGATGACCACGCTGGCGCTCCTGGCCGGCGTGCTGGTGGCGATCCAGTTCCCGCTGCTCGACATCATCTACTTCGTCGAGCCGCACGTCTACGCGATCGGCCTTGCGATCTCGGTGAGCGCCATCTATCTTCTGACCCTGGCGTGCGCGTGGTACCCGAGCCGGATGGCGACGCGGGTTGAACCTGCCGAAGCGCTGCGCTACGAGTAGGATGGTTCTGTAATCTGCAATCGGCAATCTGCAATTCCGATGATCCTGATCGTCGATGACGACCCGTCGGTCACCGCATCGCTGGCGCTGCTGCTGAAGCAGGCGGGCTATGCCAGCCACTCGGCGGCGTCGCCGGCCGACGCGCTGGCGTGGCTCGACACGCACCCGTGCGAGCTGGTGGTGCAGGACATGAACTTCACCCGCCGCACCACCGGCGAGGAAGGGCTGGACCTGCTGGCGCGCATCAAGGCGCTGCGGCCAGGCGTGCCGGTGGTGCTGATCACGGCCTGGGGATCGATACAGCTGGCGGTGCAGGGCATGAAGGCCGGCGCCACCGACTTCATCACCAAGCCGTGGACGCACGAGCAGATCCTGCAGACGGTCGCCACCGTGCTCGGGCTGGCCGCAACGCCCACCGTCGACGATCGCGTGGCGTCGCGCGAGGAGCTGGACGCGAGCTTCGACTTCGGCCACCTGGTCGGCGAGGACCCCCGGCTGCTGCGAATCCTTCAGATGATCGGCCGCGTGAGCGCCACCGACGCGTCGGTGCTCATCACCGGCGAAAGCGGCACCGGCAAGGAACTGGTCGCCGACGCCATCCATCGCAACAGCCGGCGCCGCCTGGCGCCGTTTGTGAAGGTGAACCTGGGCGGCATCTCGTCGTCGCTGTTTGAAAGCGAGATGTTCGGCCACGTGCGCGGCGCGTTCACCGACGCGCGCCACGACCGCAAGGGCCGCTTCGAGACGGCCAGCGGCGGCACCATCTTCCTCGACGAGATCGGCGACCTCGACCCGGCATCGCAGGTGAAGCTGCTGCGCGTGCTCCAGGACCGGACCTTCGAGGTGCTGGGCTCGAGCCAGCGCCGCACCGTGGACGTCCGCGTCGTGGCGGCCACCAACCGCAACCTCGGCGACATGGTCACGCGGGGAGAGTTCCGCGAGGACCTGCTGTACCGCATCAACCTGATCACGCTGCACCTGCCGCCGCTGCGCGAGCGCCGCGACGACATCCCGATTCTGGCCAGCCGGTTCCTGCAGGCGGTGGGGCAGGTGTATCGTCGCGAGGACGTGCGCCTCAGCGCCGACGCGCTGGCCTGGTTGAAGAACCAGCCGTGGCCCGGCAACGTCCGGCAGCTCAAGCAGGGCATCGAGCGCACGGTGCTGGTCACCGACAAGCCGGTGCTCGAAGCCGCGGACTTCCAGGCGACCTCCGAGATGGAGCCGCGCGAGGCCGGGCGCGACGTGCTGCCGCCGGTCGGCAGCATGACGATGGACGAGCTGGAAAAGGCGATGATCGTCAAGTCGCTCAAGCACCACAACGGCAACATCTCCAAGGTCGCGCAGGCGCTGGGTCTCAGCCGCGCCGCGTTGTACCGGCGGTTCGAGAAGTACGAGATCGCCGTGTGAGCCTGCGCGCGCGGTTTGTTGCCTACCTGGTCGCCGTCCACCTGCTGATGGCGGGCGTCGCCTGGTTCGTGGTGGCGCAGAGCCGCTTCTACCTCATCGCCGTCGAGGCCGTGCTCGCGGTGTCGTTCCTGACCGGGCTGGCTCTCACGCGGCGCTTCTTCGGGACACTCGAGTTCGTGCGCCAGAGTGCGCAGCTGCTCGAGGACAGCGACTTCATGTCTCGCGTGCGCGAGGTGAAGCAGGCAGACGTCGATCGGCTGATTCACGTCTACAACCGCATGGTGGACGCGCTGCGCGGAGAGCGCGTCCGGCTGCAGGAGCAGCAGCACTTTCTGGCCAGCGTCCTGCACGAATCGCCCGGCGGCATCGTCGTGCTCGACTTCGACGGCCGGGTGTCGCTGGCCAACCCGGCCGCGGAGCGGCTGCTGCAGGCACCCGGTGAGACGCTGACTGGCGCCGAGCTCGCCGCACTCGACCGTGCCCTGGCGCGCGACCTGATGGCGCTCGCACCGGGCGACCGGCGCGTGTTCGCGGTGTGGGGCGGACGTCGCGTGCGCGCATTGCACGGGACTTTTCTCGATCGCGGCTTCCGCCGCAGCTTCTTCCTGCTCGAGGAGCTCACCGAAGAGCTGCGGCACTCCGAAAAGGCCGCGTACGAAAAGCTGATTCGAATGCTGTCGCACGAGGTGAACAACACCGTTGGCGCGTCCAACTCGCTGCTCAACTCCTGCCTCACCTACGGCGTGCAGCTCCATCCCCACGACCGCACCGACTTCGAACACGCGCTCGGCGTGGTCATCGCACGCACCGAGCAGTTGAGCGGCTTCATGGCCAGCTTCGCCGACGTCGTGCGCCTGCCCGCACCGCAGCTGGAACCGGTCGAGCCGGCGGCTGTCGTGGATGGGTTGCTGGCGCTGATTCGCGCGCAGGCGGAAAAGCGGCGCATCGCGGTCGTCCGCCAGGGGCTTGCGACGGTGGGTGCGGTGCGGCTGGACCGGGCACAGATCGAGCAGGCGCTGCTCAACGTCATGAAAAACGGGCTCGAAGCGATCGATCACGACGGGACGCTGACGGTGCGCGTGCTCCGTCGCGACGAGGTGCCGGTGATCGAAGTGGAGGATTCGGGCCCGGGCCTCTCCGAGGAAGTCCGGACGCACTTGTTCACGCCCTTCTTCAGCACGAAGGAGGGCGGGCAAGGCATCGGGCTCACGATGGTCCAGGAGATCCTGGCGGGCCACGGCTTCCCGTTCGCCCTCGAGGCGCCGGCAGGCGGCCCGACGACGTTTACGGTGATGCTGACGTCTCGCGCACCCAGCGCGAGATGATGAAGCGGCCGGAGTCCCACACCTCGGCCCGACGGTACTCCGGAAAGTGTGGCGTCGCTGGTCGGGGTCGCGCGCGACGTGCGTGAACCGATCGACCCCATGCCCGGCGAGCGTCCGCGAAAGATCCCGCCACTGGCGTCTGCCGGCGCCAGCAGCAGCTTGCGCTCGAAGTAGAGCGTGCCGACGATCTCGATCTCGAACATCTTGTCCAGGACGATGACCTGATCGTCGATCGCGCGCACGATTCGCGCGGCCTCGGCATCCTCGGTGTTGCGGGCCAGCCGGGCCGGCAGCACCACCGCCATCTCCATCACCAGCGAGCCGATCACCAGGATCGTGCCGGCGATGGCGGTGACGCGCGCGGTCCATGCGCCGCGAGCGCCGCGATGTAGCTCGACAGCGTGTCGATCGCTGCCGCCGCCAGCAGTGGCCACAGGCCGATGATCAGCCGCGGCCCCGTGGGCTTGCCGCCCTCGGTGTTGAGCGTCAGCGCCACGACCGCGAGGTAGCAGCCGGCGGTCACCCAGACCAGCCGCGTCAGGGGCGACGCCGGCTCGCCATTGGCACGGGGAAGGACGGCGAGCAAGAGAAAGGGCGCCAGCCGCAGCAGCCCCGCCACGACCCTCGGCGCCGGCACCAGCAGCGCCAGATCGACGACGTGCAACACCGCTGACGCCGCGACCAGCGTCGCCACCAGGACAGGGGTCAGTCGCTTCAGGCCGTGTGCAAGCGCAATCCACACGGTGAGGGCCGCAGCGACGGCCACGCCGGCGAAGCCAAGCAGCCAGTACTCGACAAGAGTCGTCAGCCGTTCCTGCCAGCCCATCACGTCAAGCTCGGGCAGTCGGGCGCGGCTTCTGGGCAGCAGGGCATCGAAGCCCGGCACCGCATGCCGCAGATGCGCCAGCATCGGGCCGCTCGAACCACCAGTGGTCCAGGACCGCCATGGCCAGAATGGGGAAGCCGACCGCCGCGAGCGTGCGCGGAAGCTCGCGTATCGGCGTGCCGCTCAGATGCCTGGCGAAGACCAGGCCCGGCGCCATCAGCAACGATTCGTCACGCAGCAGCGTCGCCGTTCCGAGCAGAAGCCCGGCGACCCAGTCGCCGCGGGGGCCGGCGACGCGCGTAGCAACGGCCATCGCGGCGATGGCGCAGCCAAGCGCCAGCGCGGTCTCGTTCGGCGTGAGCCCGTAGAGCCAGACCGGCGTCGCCAGCAGCACAATCGGACCGGCAACCGGGTGAGCGCCTGGAAGCCCACTGGTCGACGTAACGGCCACGACGGCGCCCAGCATCGCGAGCGCGACGAGCCACTCGACGCCGTGGGGCACAAGCGGCGCGGCGAGCAACGCGTAAAACGACGAGAAGATCGACTGCCACTTGCCGGCGCTGAGGAACACGAACGGATCCTCGAATGGAAGGAACTGCTCGGTCGGATCGAGATCACGCGCCGGGTACGACAGCGCCATCGACTGAAAGCCCGAGCGCGTCAGCTCGGTGGCTTGAATCAGCTTGATGGCCGTGTCGATCGAGCGTGAACGAGTCGGCGCTGGAACACGAGCGGCGCCAGCGCGAGCAGCACGAGCAGCGAGCCGCCGGCGACCAGCACCGGCACACGACGGGACCACCTTGTGCGGTTCCCCGCGACGCTCGCCGTCACCGCGCGCGGGCCCTCTGCAGATCGCGCAGCGCCCGATACCCGATGCGCTGGACCTTCTTCTGCTCGAGCAGCGCGCGAATCGACGCGTCGTGAGTGAACAACTCGAACTCGGCAGCGCGGTCCTTCCAGGAGTTGGTGACCGCCTGCATCTCCTCGCCGGGAAGCGCCGCGTGGATGTAGAGCTCGGTGACTCCCGGGCGCAGCCCCTCGAGCATCCGGCGCCAGTAGGTCGCCACCGGTTCGTCTTTCAGACGGCCGCCATGAATGAGGTAATCGGGGTAGACGACGCCGTCGGCGTCGAGTTGACCGCGCTGGTGGCCGCCGCCGAAGGCGGCGAGCGTCTCCTGGGAGCCCATGCGGATGGGCACGTTGAACTCGACGGCCAGCCCGCGATAGACCTGGAAGTACGGGTCGGCGAACTGGAGCGCGCCCATGTGCGAATCCAGGTGTGTGACATCGATGCCCGCGTCGAGGGCCTTCCGGATCTGCGCGCGCGCCTCGACGGCCGCCTGTTCGGGCGTCGCGTTCTTGTAGACGCGCTCGATGTCGGGCCAGAGATAGCCTTGCGGGTCCACCAGCCCCGGGACGACGGTTCGCCCGGCCACCGGGCCCCACTTGATCCCGGTCCACTCGGAGGTGTGCACGAGGTGCAGGCCAAAGTCGCTGCGCGGGATGCTCGCGGGCGTAGCGTGCGATCTCGGGAAACCACGGCGCCGGCACCATGATGGTCGCGCTCGTCATCAGCCCGCGTTCAAGCGACGTGATGGTCGCCTGGTTGGCCGCATGGCTCACCCCGACATCGTCGCCGTTGACGATCAGCACGATGGAGGTCGGCGCAAATCCAAGCCGTTCGGCCAACGACCGGCCGGCCGGCGGTTGCGCGCGAAGGGCCGGGCACGGCCGATGCGGCCGCCAGCAGAAGCAATGCCAGACGCTCGCCGCGGGTCAGTCCGGTACGCACCGGGGTATTCTAACAGGTCACGGTTCACGGGTTCACAGGTTCACGGGTTCACGGGTTCACAGGTTCACGGGTTCACGGGTTCACGCAGGGTTCATCGCATGCGATTGGAGATTCGGAGCGAGGGGCCGCATCACGGGCAGCCCATCGTCGCCTCGGGTGCGCCGCTTGCGACGGCGCGCGCGGTTGGCGTGTTGCTGCATGGGCGCGGCGCGACGGCGTTGTCGATCCTCGATCTGGGCGACGCGATCAATCGGCCCGACCTCGCCTGGCTGGCGCCGCAGGCGCGGGGCAACACGTGGTATCCGAACCGCTTCGTCGCCCCGATCGAGTCCAACGAACCGTGGCTCAGCTCAGCGCTGTCGGCCGTGGGCGACGTGGTTGCCCAGGCGGAGGAGGCCGGGGCGCCACGCTCGCGGATCGTGCTCATCGGGTTCTCGCAGGGCGCCTGCCTCGCGCTCGAGACCCTGCTTCGAACGCCGGGCATCGCCGCAGGTGTCGCCGGGCTCAGCGGCGGGCTCATCGGCCCCCCGGGCACCGTGTGGCCGGATGCGGGCCGGCTCGATGGCGTGCCCGTGTTCCTGGGATGCAGCGACGTCGACTTCCACATTCCGAAGGAGCGCGTGCTCGAGTCGGCCGACGTCCTCCGGGCGCGCGGCGCCGAAGTGACCGCGATCCTGTATCCCGGCATGGATCACACCGTGAACGACGACGAGATCGCGCACGTGCGGGCGATCCTCGATCGCGTGGCCGGGTAGGCCACTGAGCCACGAAGTGCGATGCGAGTGCCACAGAGGCACAGAGTGCACGGAGGAATCTGAGTCCTAAGTGCCGAAGCACAGAGAGCACAGAGAGGCACGTGCTATCCTTGCCACCTGAGTGCTGACACGTGCGGCACTCGCTTGGACTCGGTGCCGCCTCCGTGGCCTACACCCTGCACTCGGGCTCTGTGCACTCTGTGCCTCGTGGCTCGACTCGACTCCGCGGCTCTGTGCGATGGTGATAGCATCGGGGGCTGGAGGCAGGGCATGGAGGCGATGACGCGACGGGACGTGATGCGGCTGGCGGCATTGGGCGGCGTGGGCGCGCTGATGGGCCGCGACGTGGCCGCGGCGCCGAAGAACCTGGGCGTGCAGCTCTACACCGTGCGCAAGGAGATCGACGCCAACGCCGAGGCGACCCTGAAGGCCATCGCCGATCTCGGCTACAAGGAAGTCGAGGTCTCGCGCAGCACGCTCGCGAAGGTCGGACCGCTGGCGCGGGGGCTCGGCCTCTCGCCGATCAGCGTTCACGTCGACCCGCCGCTCATTACCGGCCAGTGGGACGCGTGGAAGTTCATGCGTGGCGCGGTGCCGGAGGGGTACGGCGTCACCGAACTGGTCGCCGACGCGAAATCGCAGGGCGTGAAGTACCTGGTGCTGCCGTATCTGATGGCCGCCGAGCGCGGGGGCGGCGCAGCCTACTACCTGCAGCTGGCCGACCGGCTCAACACCGTGGGCGAGCAGGTGAAGAAGGCGGGCCTGCAGCTCTGCTACCACAACCACGGCTTCGAGTTCGAGCCGCTGGCCGACGGCCGGCGGCCGCTCGACGTCCTGATGGGTGCGACGAAGCCCGAACTGGTGAAGCTCGAACTCGATGTCTTCTGGGTCAGCGTCACCGGCGCCGATCCCGTGGCGCTCATCAAGCAGTACGCCGGACGCATCCCGTTGCTGCACCTGAAGGACAAGGCGAAGGGCACTGCGCCCGAGACGCAGGAATCCAAGGTCGCGCCCACGACCTTCACGCCGGTCGGCGCCGGCGCCGTGGACTTCCCGGCGGTGCTGAAGGCGGCCGCCGCAGCCGGCGTCGAGCACTACTTCGTCGAACAGGATCACACGCAGGGCGACCCGCTTGCGGCCCTGAAGCAGAGCTATCAGTACTTGAGAACCTTGTAGGCTCCTGGCTTCCGCAGCCGGTAGCCCGTCGCCTATGGAAAAACGCACCAAGGGCTGGCTCTGGATCGGCCTGGGCATCGCCATCGCCGGTGGCATGGTGGTGGTAGCGGTCGTCGCCGGGGCCGGGTACTGGGCGTATCAGAGCTTTGCGCCCTCCGCCGAGTTTGTGAACCCGACGAAGGCCGAACAGCAGTTCGACGCAGATCCGGGCGCGCTTCAAGGACGCGACGCCGCTCATCACGCCGGACCCGGATGGCCACGGCGCGCAGTTGCGCACCGAGGGGCGCGCGCCGCTTCACCGGTCAGCTCGCAATCCCTTCATTTCGCGGCGTACGATTCGCAGCGCCGGCAAGCTCGTGCGCTTCACGGTGCCGTTCTGGCTGATCCGGATGGGCACCGACGGCCAGATCACGCTCGGCGACGGCGCGCTCGACGGCGTGCGCGGCGCCGAGAAGCTGACCGTGAAGGATCTGGAGGCGCTCGGGCCGGGTCTGCTCATCGACGACCGCAAGCCGGACGGCGACCGCGTGCTCGTCTGGACGGAATGAGACGAGCGCTGGCCCTGACGGCACGGTGCGATGACCGTGCTGCTGGCGACGGTCTGCAGCGCGCAGGCGCAGGACGGGGCGACGGTCACCGGCCAGGTCGTCGACGGAGTCTCCGGCCTGGAGCTCTCCGACGTGCGCGTGCAGATTCAGGGGCAGCCTGGATCGGTCCTCACCGACGCGCGCGGTCAGTTCACGCTCCGTGGCGTCCCGCCGGGCACGCATGTCCTCACGGTATCGGTCGTCGGCTTCGTCATGGTCCGGCGCGAGCTCGCCGTCGGCGACGGCGGGTCCATCTACCTCGTCATTCCGCTCACCGAAGGCACGGGCACGTACACCGAGCGCGTCGAAGTGACCGGCGATCTGTTCCGGCAAGGCGAGGCCGCCGTGCCCGCCCAGCAGGTCCTGGGCAGCGCCGAACTGCAGAACCTGCGCGGCCTGGTGCTCGACGACCCGGTGCGCGCGATGCACATCCTGCCCGGCGTCGCCGCCACCGACGACCTCTACTCGGAGTTCTCGGTGCGCGGCAGCGACTTCGGCCGCATCGGCCTTGCCGTGGACGGCGTGCCGAGCCGGTTTCTCAGCCACAGCGTGCAGGGCGTCGAGGACGGCGGGTCGATCGGCATGATCAACAGCGACGTCCTCGAATCGGTGTCGCTGCAAAACGGCAGCTACCCGCAACGCTTCGGCAACCGCACCGGCGCGCAGATCGAGATGACGCTGCGCGAAGGCAGCCGCGACCGCACGCAGGCGCGCGTCGCGCTCAGCGGATCGAGCGCTTCGGTGGTCGGCGAGGGGCCGATCGGACGCGGCCGCAAGGCCTCGTGGCTGCTGTCGGCGCGCAAGAGCTATCTCGATCTGCTCATCAAGCAGATCGCCGACAACGAGACGTTCGCGTTCGGCTTCACCGACGTGGCCGCCAAGGTGGCCGTCGACGTCACGCGCGCGCCATCAGCGTGCAGGTGAGCGCGCTGGCGGGCCGCGCCGCGCTCGACGCGGATCAGCTCGACATCGGGCCAAACGACCCGCTGGTCGCGACCAATCGAGGCTGGCTGGGCGCGCTCGCGTGGCGCTACACTCCGGGGCCGCGGGTCACCTGGACGCAGCGCGTCGGCGTCACCGGCGGCGAATTCTCCAATCGCAGCCTCGCGCGCGTGGTGCTCGACGAGGGACGGTCCACCGATGTCTCGGTGCGCTCGGATGCGACGATTGCGGTGCACCCGTCGCTTGCGGTCGAAGCCGGCGCCTCGGCGCACTGGCAGGACGAGCAGGTCACCAAGCGCCGCGTCGTCAATCCGACGCGTCCGCCCGATATTCGCGAAGACGCGTCGCTCGATTCGCGGTGGGTCGGCGGCTACGCGCTGGCGCGATGGACGTTGCCGCGCGGAGCCATCCTGGGCGCCGGCGCGCGCGTCGACCACTGGGACGGCACCGGCGAGACGACGGCGTCGCCGTGGCTCAACGCGCAGGTCCGCGTGGGCGAATTCGACGTGATCGGCGGCACGGGCTTGTTCCGGCAGTTCCCCGGGTTCAACGCCATCGTCGGGCTGCGCGGCACGCCGGGGTTGCCCGCGGAACGCGCGTGGCACGCGGATATCGGCGTCGGCCGCCGATTTGGCGCCGCATCTGCGCGCGCAGGCCGTCTGGTTTCATCGCGTCGAGCGCGACGGCCTTCGCCTGCCCGGCGACGAGTGGCAGCTCGTCGATGGGCGGCCACGCCCGCCGCTTGCCGACACCGCCTACGACGCGCGCCTCGACGGCACCGCGCGCGGCGTCGAGCTGCATGCTCCAGCGGCGCAGCCCGAACGGGCTCTCGGGCTGGGCGAGCTACTCGCTGGGGCGTTACCGGCAACACGACGTCGTGACCGGCGAGCGCTTCGACGGCGACTTCGATCAGCGGCATGCCGTGAGCATCTTACGGCGTCTACCGGCTCAACGACCGCACGAGCGTCGCGTTGAAACTCCGCGCCTCGTCGAACTTCCCGGTGCGCGGCTACATCCAGGAGCTGCCCGCCTCGCCCGAACACCCCGTGCCCGACGACCAGCCGGCCCGGTACGGGTTGTCCGACACGCGCAACGGCGCGCGGCTGCCCGTCTACCAGCGCCTCGACCTGCGCGCCAACCGCACGTGGACCGTGCAGCGCAGCCGGCTGACGCTCTATGTCGAGCTGATGAACGTGTTCGGAAAGACGAACTGGAGGACCGGCAACGGCGGGATTCGTCCAGACGGCGAGATCGTCGGGTTGCTCGATCCGCTCGTGCCGTTTGTCCCATCTGCGGGCTTATTGTGGGAATTCTGAATCCGCGTAATTCGCATCGTAATCTGCAATCTGCAATCTGCAATCTGCAATTCACAACCACCCCTTGGCTCGCGCGATCCGCGCCGCGTCGACCTTGTTCCTTCCCCCGAGTTTGCCCACGGCCTCCGACAGGTAGTTGCGCACGGTGCCTTCCGACAGGTGCAGGGCCTCGGCGATGTCGGCGCCGGACTGGCCGTCAGCCGCCAGGCGCAGGACCTGGCGCTCGCGGTCGGTGAGCGGGTCCTCGTCGGACCAGGCTTCGCTCGCCAGTTCCGGATCGACCGCGCGGCCGCCGTTGCGCACGCGGCGAATCGCGTCGGCCAGCCGATGTGACGGCGCGTCCTTCAGCAAGTAGCCGCTGGCGCCCGCATCGAGCGCCCGCCGCAGGTAGCCAGGCCTGGCAAACGTCGTGAGGATCACGATGCGCGCCGTGCTGCCGCGCCGTTTCAGTTCGGCGGCCAGCTCGAGCCCCGACATGCCGGGCATCTCGATGTCGGTGACCACGACGTCGGGCCGCGCGGTCATCGCCAGGTCCAGCGCCTCGGTCCCCGATCGCGCCTGCGCCACGACTTCGAGATCGCTTTCGATGTCGAGCAGCGCGCTCAACGCGCCGAGCACCATCGCCTGGTCCTCGGCCAGCAGGACCCGGATCACGAGGTGCTCCCGTGGTCGCGCAGCGACATCACCAGCCGCGTGCCCTGATGGCCGTCGCGTTCGAGCGTGCCGGCGACCTGTCGCAGCCGCTCGCGCATGCCCGACAGCCCGCTGCCTTCGGGCGCAAGGCCGCCGCGGCCGTTGTCGCGCACTTCAAGCGTCGTGCGCGCGCCGTCTTCGGCCAGGCGAATCCAGCATCGCGTCGCATCTGCGTGGCGGACCACGTTGGTCACGGCCTCGCGCAGCGCGTAGGCGAGGGCGCGGTCTTCTTCGGGCGGCAGGTTGGCGGGGATCACGGCGATCTCGGGCGTGATGCCCGCGGCGACCAGCACGCGCTCGGCGTTGGCGACCTCGTCGAGGAGCCCCTCGGACCGGTAGCCGCGCACGGCCTTTCGCACCTCCATCAGCGCCTCGCGCGAGATGCGTTCGACGTCGCGGATCTCCGCGGCGGCGCGCGCCGGGTCCCGGTCCGCCAGCTTGGACGCCAGCTCCGACTTCAGCACGATCACCGACAGCGTGTGGCCGAGCAGGTCGTGCAGGTCCCGGCCGATCCGCTCGCGTTCGGCGATGCGGGCCATCTCCTCGACGGCCTGCTGCGCCACGCGCAGGTTCGCGTCCTTGCGCCGGACCTCGGCGAAGTGGATGTTGGCGCCGCCGATGGCGGCGCCCACGACCAGCGGCGCCAGCCACACGCGCACCGGCCAGCCCAGCCACCACGCCTCGACCATCATGACGGCGAGCAGGATGGCCAGACGCCGTGCGGCCTCGCGCGGGGCGCCGGTGTCGCCGAGAAACGCCGCGCGCGTAGATGAAGAACACGGTGGCGCCCGGATTCCACGGCGTCACGATCGCGCCCAGCAGCGCGATGGCGGCGATGACCAGCAGCAGCCGCGTCCCCGACACCCAGTGGCCGTAGAAGTACAGCGGCAGGAAAACGCGGCCGACGCCGCGGTCAGCGCCCAGACCCACGGCTCTTGTCCGCCGACGAACGGGAAAGATGACGAGGTAGGACAGGTAGATCAGCCACAGAAATGGCGTCCACCCGAGCCCGGTGTTCCGAGGGAAGCAGTCGCATCGTTACGCCGCCCGTCGATGCGCCCACGCCGCGGCGAGACCGGCCAGCACCGTGAAGCCGGCAAGCGCCAGCCATGGCGCAGCGGGTCCGCGTCGCTGGCGCGCCCGATGGCGCCGAGGGCCAGCTGCCCAAGATGATACTGCGGCAGGACCTGCGCGAAGCTGCGCACAGCGCCGGCATGACCTCGATGGGCATGGCCAGCCCCGGCGAGAAACGCCAGCGGCAGGTGTATGAGGTTGACGATGCCGGGCCGACGCGGGGCCGACGAGATACCCGATCGTCAGACCGACCAGGCAGAACGGCACCGAGCCGGCGACCAGCACCGCCCCCAGTTCAGCCAGCTCGCGGGCGTCAGAGAGACGCCGCCGAGCACGACGCCGCAGATGCCCATCAGCAGGATGATCAGCAGGCCGAAGATCGCGCTCATGATCACCTTGGCGGTCAGGAGCGCCGCCGGCGGCATCGGCGACACGCGCTTGAGCAGCAGCCAGCCCTGCGCGCGCTCGCTCGCGATGCCGACGCCGAAGCCGAACATCGCCGCTCCGACGACGCCGAAGGCTCCATAGGAGGCGATCAGGTACTCCTCCAGGTTCAGGCCCCGTGGCCCGCGGCCGCCCAGCAGGATGCCGAACAGCAGGTAGAACATCACGGGGAAGCCGAGCGTCGGCACGGCGTACGCCGGCTGGCGCAGCATCTTCACGAACTCGTACCACGATCTCGAGGCGGTAGATGCGCAAGCATCGACGGCGCCCGCTGGGAGGGACACAACGGGAAGCGTGAGCGCGGAACCGGTCATGAGGAAGCTCCGTGGACGAGGCCGAGGTCAGCGCGACAAAGGCGTCTTCGAGCCCGGCGCCTCGCACGTCGAGATCGCACGCGCCGGGGTCGGCGACTACCAGCGCGCGCAGAGTGCTGGGTCCGCATCGGTGGTCGTCAACAGCATGCCGCCGCCGTCGGGCGCCACCGAGACGACGCCCGGCAACGCCCGGAGCGCGCTGATGGAGAGCGTCGACCGGCAGCGGACCTGGCGCCCGGCGGCCTGCTGCTTGATCGCGGCCGGCGTGCCGTCGGCGACGATGCGCCCGCGTCCCAGCAGGACGACGCGGTGTGGCCAGCGCGTCGGCCTCCTCGAGGTAGTGCGTCGTCAGCAGCACGGAGCGGCCGGCGGCGGTGAAGGTCCTCACGGCGGCCCAGAACGTGCGGCGCGACTCGACGTCCATGCCGACGGTCGGCTCGTCGAGGAAGAGCAACTCGGGATTGCCGCAGACGGCCAGCGCAAACAGCACGCGCTGTTGCTGCCCGCCCGACAGGCGTCCGTATCGGCGGTCGGCGACCTCGGTCGAGCCCGGCGAGATCGAGCAGCGTCTTCAGGGGCAGCGGCGCTGCGTAGTAGCTGGAAAACAGCGTGAGGTGCTCGCGCACGGTCAGCGTCTCGGGCACCTTCGACACTTGCAGCATCACGCCGATGCGCCGGCGCGCGGCCACCGACTGCGGGTCTCCGCCAAACAGGCGAGCCTGTCCTTCGGTGGGTCGCGCCAGCCCGGTGAGCAGGCTGACGGCTGTGGTCTTGCCCGCGCCGTTGGGACCCAGCAGCGCCGTGACCTGCCCGGCTTCCAGCGTCAGCGAGACATCGGTCAGCGCGGTGACGCTGCCGTAGCGGTGAGAGACGTTGAGGAGTTCAGCGACGGGAGTTGCCACGCGAACCTTCCATGGGCAGCCACAATCACGAAGGTCGCGAAGGTACGACGGCGCGAGGGCTGCACACGCATGGTGCAGGACGTTGCGGAGTGGCGGCAGTGCGGGGCGTCAGCGCCCGCGGGTGACAAACGTCACGCCCGGGCGCCGACGATCTCCTGGAAAAATGCGTCGGCCTTGACGGGGCGGCCCAGAAACCGCTCGACCAGCACCGAGGCGGGCTCCTCGGCGCCGCGGCTCAGGATGTCGCGGCGGAACCGGCGCCCGACCGCCGGGTTGATCAGGCTGTCGCCGAACGCCGACAGCATGTCGAGGGCGATGACCTCGGCCCACATGTAGCCGTAGTACCCGGCCGCGTAGCCGCCGACGATGTGCGCGAAGGTGCCCGGAAAGGCGGTGCCGCTGACGTGGCCGAGCGCGGTGGCGCCCTCCATGCGCTCCCACACCTCCATCGACGCACCCGGCGTCGGGCCGGTGAGCGCCAGGTCGTACGACGCGTACAGCCACTGCCGCGCGTAGCGGAGGCCCTGGCCGAAGCGCCGCGCCTGGTTGAGCCGCTCGACCAGGCTGGCATCCATCACCGGCGTGTCGGGCGAGACCAGCCGCATGCGGTCGAGGCTCTCGAGCCGGCGCGTCCACTCCTCGTAAATCTGCGAGGGCGTCTCGACGAAGTCGCGCTGCACGCTCGTGCCGGCGTGGAAGTTGAACTCGGTCTCCGACAGCACGCCGTGCAGGATGTGGCCGAACTCGTGGAACAGCGTCTCGACCTCGTCGTGCGTCAGGCCGCGCCGATCGAAGTTGGTCACCAGCACGCTGACCGGCGTGCGGCCGGCGCGCGTGCTGACGCCGCGCACCGGCCAGGCGGCGGCATGCGGGAACTTGCCCTCGCGCGGGTAGAGGTCGAAGTAGATGCCGCCGATGAAGCGCCCGTCGTCGCTGTCGAGCACGTCGACGTAGATCACGTCGTCGTGCCACACCGGGACTTTGACGGGCACGAAGCGCAGGCCGAACACCTCGCCGCTGACGTCGAGCAGCCAGTCCAGCGTGGCCTGCGGCGGGAAGTACTTCCTGCAGCGATTCCTGGTCCACGCTGTACCGCTGCTCGCGCAGCCGCTCGCTGAGAAACGCGATGTCCCAGCGCGTCACGGCGACGTCGGCTCGGTCGCCACGGCCCAGCCGCGCGGCCTTGAGCGCGCGCAGCTCGTCGATGTCGTGGCGCTCGGCCTCCTCGACCGCCGCCCGCACCTCGTCGAGGAACCGGTCCACGGCCTCGGGCGTTGCCGCCATGCGGCGGCGCAGGACGAAATGCGCGAAGCTGGGCAGCCCGTACAGGCCGGCCAGCTCGTGGCGCAGCGCCATCACCTCGTCGAGGATCTCGACGTTGCGGCCGGTGCCGCGATTGAGGTACGCGACGTAGTAGCGTCGCCGCGCGTCCTCGTCTTCGGCGTTGGCCATGAACGGGTTGAAGTCGGGGTAGTCGAACGACAGCAGGTAGTGCCCCTGCTCGTCGCGCGGCTGGCGCGAGAGAAACGGCTCGGGCAGCCCGCGCATCTCGTCGGCGGTGAACGCCATCCGCGACTGGTTGTCGCGCAGGTTGCGCGAGAACTCCTGGTAGAGCGCCGTGATGCGCTCCGCGATCGCCTTGGCGCGCGCGCGTCGATCGGGTGGCAGCGTGACGCCGGTGTCCTCGAACGACTCGACCAGGTCCTTGCGCAGCTGCGCTTCGGCGGGCGTCGCCGGCTCCACGGCCTGAACGCGGGCGTAGAGCGCCTCGTTCTGGAAGACCTCGACCTGAAACGAGGCCAGCTGGCGAATCGCCTCGTCGGCCGCGTCGCGGACGGCCTTGTCCGGGTGCACGTTGTTGAGGATCGACACCGGGCCTTCGATGTTTTCGACGAGCAGCCCGATCCGATCCCATTCGTCGAGGACCGTCGATGGCGTCACCTCGGCCAGCGGCAACGCGGCCAGCCGCTCGAAGGCGGCGCGGGCGTCGGCGACGATTTGCGTGCAGGCGGCCGTCAGCGTGACGGCGTCGAGGATCGGCAGCGTGATTCGGGACACGGTCGAGACTCCACCGAAGGCCGCCCAGCGCGGCCGGACAAGCGAGTATTATGCTGGGGAAGCCTGCCAGTTCGAAAGGACCTTCCCATGCGGCGAGCCGTTGCGCGCACCACACTGGCCCTGCTGGCCTCGGCCATCGCCGTGGCCTCGGCGTCGCAGAAGACCGACAGCGCCCGCGCGGGAGACGGAGAGGTGGTCTCGATGCGCGGGTGCGTCTCGGGATCGCTGCTCAAGTCCGTGCGGGCCGATCCCGGCACGGCCGCGGGTTCCTTCGCGACCGGCGATCGCTACCGGATGATCGGGTCGAAGGCCATCAAGGCCGAGATCAAGAAGGCGAACAAGGCACTGGTCGAAGTGACGGGACGGGTGAAGCCGGGTCCGCAGGCCGTCGTGAAGGGGAAAAAGATGGGCGGGACCATCGGTCGGCATCGGCGTCGCGCCGGGCAGCTCGTCGATGGATCAGCAGACGCCGTACACGCCGACCATCGAGGTGGACGAGATCGAGATTATCGCCAAGGACTGTGAAGAGTAGGGGCGCGCATGCGCGCCCCTACTTCGGATACACCGCGTCCTTCTGCTGGTAGCCGTCGCTGATCACCGTGGCGTCGATGTTGCTCTTGTCGACCGCGATCGGTTCGAGCAGCCGCGCCGGCACGTCCTTGAGGCCGTTGTTCACCTTCACCAGGCTGTCCACGGCCTCGCCCCTGGCGAGTGTCACCGCCGAACCCGCCGCCATCCGCGCCAGCGCCTTCAGCGGCTTGTAGACCGTCATCGTCTGCGTGCCCGCGACGATGCGCTGGCACGCCGCCAGGTCGGCATCCTGTCCCGAGAGCGCGACTTTGCCGGAGAGCTTGGCCGTCGCCAGCGCGTCGGCGGCGCCGGTGGCCATGGCGTCGTTGGAGGCCACGACGGCGGCGATGCTGCGCGTCTTCTTCAGCGCCGCGGCCATCTCCTGCTTGGCCAGCGCCGCGTCCCAGTTGAGGACGAAGGGCTCGGCGATGACCTTCACGGCGCCGCTGGCAATCGCCGGCTTGAGCACTTCGAGCTGGCCGTCGCGCACCAGCTTCGCGTTGTTGTCGGTGGGCGAGCCGCCCAGCAGCACGTAGTTGCCGCGCGGCGCGGCCGCCAGCAACGCCTCGGCCTGCATCCGGCCCACCTTGACGTTGTCAAACGACACGTACAGCGCGACGTCGGCGTCGCGGATCAACCGGTCGTAGCTGATCACCGGCACTTTCCGCTCGGCCGCCAGCGCCACGATCTCCTTGGCCTTGTCGAGGTCGTGCGGCACGACGACCAGCGTCTTGACGCCGGCGTCGAGCAGCTGTCTGGCGGCGTCGAGCTGCTTGGCGTGGTCGCCTGCGCCGTCGCGCACTTCGACCTTCGCGTGCAGCTCCTCGACACGCGCGACGAACAAGTCGCGATCGTGGCGCCAGCGTTCGTTCTCCAGACTGTCGAGCAGCAGCCCGATCTTCGATCGGCCCGGCATCGGCCGCCGGGGCCTGGGCGCCGAGCCTCCGCCACCACAACCGGCCATCGCGAGGGCCGCCGCAACCGCCGCAATCCGCATCACCCGCATGACATCTGCCTCCTTGGGCACTCGAACCGCCATCGGTACTCCTGCATCGGGCCGGCGGCAAGGTGTACACTGCCGCCCCATGACGCGCACGCCCTCTTCAGTGGCTCCTGCCGGGCAGGTGCTTCCGGTGACCGCGATTGCCTCGCATGTTCCCCGCGCTGAGCGCGCGTCTACGAAGGCCAGCCCGTGGCCTACTTCGATGGTCCCGGCGGCACGCAGGTGCCGCAGGCCGTCGTCGACGCGATGACCGAGTACCTGCTGCAGCACAACGCCAACACCCACTGGCACTTTCCGACCAGTCTCGAGACCGACCAGTTGCTCGACGACGCGCGGCGGGCGCTGGCCGATTTTCTCAACGCCGCGCCGTCCGAGATTGTTTTCGGCAACAACATGACGACCCTGGCGTTCCACGTCGGGCGAGCGCTCGGCCGCGGCTGGGGACCCGGCGATGAAATCGTCGTCACCGAGCTCGACCACCACGCCAACGTGGCGCCCTGGCAGGCCGTGGCAAAGGAGCGGGGTGTCACCCTGCGCTGGGTGCGGTGCGACGCGGTGAAGGGGCAACTCGACTGGGACGACTTCGAACGGGCGGTGACGCCGCGGACGCGACTGGTCGCCATCGGCGCCGCCAGCAACGCCATCGGCACCATCAACGACGTCGCACGCGCCGCCGCGCTGGCCCACGGCGTGGGCGCGCTCGCCTTCGTCGACGCGGTGCACTACGCGCCGCACGCGCTGGTCGACGTCCGTGCCCTGGGGTGCGATCTGCTCGCCTGCTCGGCCTACAAGTTCTACGGCCCGCACGTCGGCGTGCTCTATGGCCGGCACGACCTGCTGGCCTCGCTCGACGTCCCCAAGCTGCAGCCGGCGCCGGACACGGCGCCTGAACGGCTCGAGACGGGCACGCAGAATCACGAAGGCATCGTCGGCGCGGGCGCAGCGGTGAAGTTCCTGGCGTCGCTGGCGACTGCTGCGCCAGGCGAGTCGCTGTCGCGGCGCGCCGCGCTCGAGCGGGTGTTCGCCGAACTGCACGCCCGCGGCCACGCGCTCGTCACGCGGCTCTACACCGGTCTGCAGGCGCTGCCGGGCGTCACTGTGTACGGCCCGCCGCCTTCGGCGCCGCGGACGCCGACGGTGGCCTTCGTCGTGCGGGACCGGCCGTCCGACGAGGTCGCACGCGAACTGGTTTCGCGCGGGCTGTTCCTCTCAAACGGCGACTTCTACGCCCAGACCATCGTCGAGCGGCTCGGCCACGCCGCAGACGGGGTCGTGAGGGCGGGTTGCGCGTGCTACACGACCGAGGACGAGGTGGAGCGGTTGATTGCGGCGGTGGGGGAGATAGCTGGGTGATAGTGCCGCGTGCCCGGTGCCCGGTGCCGGTGCGGTGCGAGTGCCTGCGTGCCGGGTGCCGGGTGCCGGATCACTCGGCCCGCAGCGCGCTCGGTGGGCTGCACCCGGCTGCTGCGCCACGCCGGCACAAACGCGGCGCCCAGCGCAACCACGGCGACCACGCCCACGGCGGCGCCGAGCGCGCGTGGATCGCCCGGCGTCACGGCGACCAGCAGCGATTCGGCAAACTTTCCCAGCGCCAGCGTGAGCCCGAGCCCGACGGCAATGCCGACGACCGTGATTCGCGCGGCGTCGCGCAGCACGAGCCCGCCGATCGCGCCAGGCGTGGCGCCGAGCGCGACCCGCACGCCAAACTCGCGCGTGCGTGCGGTGGCCGCGTAGGCCATCAGGCCATACAAGCGCCGCGGCGGCCAGCAGCAGCGCGGTGCCGCCCAGCGACGTGGCCAGCAGCGCCAGCGCGCGCTCCTGCACCAGCGACTCGGCGATTCGCGCCTCGAGCGTCTCGAGGCGGACCGGCACGCGCGCGTCTTCGCTGTCTCAATGCCTCGCGCACGGCGCCGATTGCCGCCGCCGGCGGCCCGCTCGTCCTCACTTCGAAGAAGAGGTTGCGGTTCTCGAGCGTCGCCGGCGGCCTGCCGATATGGGAAATACGCGATGGCGCGGACGTCTTCGTGCACGTACTGATAGGCCGCGTTGTCCACGACCCCGACGATCTCGAGGTGCTCGCGCTGCTGGTCGTCGCTCGATGTTGAGCCGGCGACCCAGGGGCGATTCCGTGCCGAACAGCCGCTCGGTCAGCCGCGCGTTGACGACGACGACCGGCGGCGCGCCGGGGCCATCGCGCCGATCGAACGTGCGACCGGCGAGCAGCTCGCACGCCTGTCGTCGTGAAGTAGTCCTCGGACACGGCGTTCAAGTAGGTGCGTTCGCCGCGGGCGTCGGCCGGGCGGTCGTCGACGCCGACCGGCGTCCCACCACGAGCCCTCGCTGCTGCTCACGGGCGGCTTGCGTGAATAGCTTGCCGACACGATGCCAGGCAAGGCCGCCAGCCGTTCGAGCGCGCTCTCGTAATACCTCGGCAGCTTCTCCTCGGTGTGCCCCGCAAACAAGCGCATCGGCCTGGACGAGCGAGCACGCGCGCGCGATCGAGACCAATCGGCGCGGTCAAGAGCCGATGCAGGTTGAGCGCGAACACGCTGGCGCCGACGACCAGCGTCAAGCGACAAGGCGACCTGCACCGAGACGAGCAGCGCGCCCATCCGCCGTTCGGCGGCGCTGGCGCCGGCCGTCCGCGGCGCTGCCCGCAGGGCGTCGCCGGCCTCGGCGCGCAGCGCGCACATCGCCGTGCAGGCGGTCATCGACCAGCGCCATCGTGAGCGCCAGCCCGCCTGCCGCGGCCAGCGTCCAGAACGTCGGCGTGCTGTCCACGGTGATGAGGCTGTCGGTCGTCGACAGCAGCCGCACCAGCGCCTGGCTGCCCCAGATCGCCGAACAGCACGCCAAGCACGGCGCCCGCCGAGGTCAGCAACAGCCCTTCGGTCAGCATCTGGCGGAGCAGGCGTCCGCGTCCCGCGCCAATCGCGCGGCGCAGCGACAGCTCGTGGCCGCGGGCCAACGTCCGGCTGAACATCATGTTGGCGATGGTGCCGCAGCCAATCGTCAGCAGCAGGCCACCAGCGCGGTCAGCAGCCACAGCGGCTGCTCGAACCGGCGCCGCACGCGCGAAAAGCCAGTGTCGGCCTCCATCAGCTTCGTCGGCGCCTCAGATAGCCGCATCCGATCCTTGGCCGGCTCCGTCATCGGCGTGGAGGTCTCGAGCACGCGCGGCCATGTCGCCTGGAGGGCCGCGTCCGCCTCCGCAAGCGTCAGCGTGATCCCTGATGCGCCCCATGATGTGCAGCCAGGACTGGTCCGACCTCCTCGAGGATTCCCGCGTCCTCGGGCCGCAGGCGCGCCGCCAGCGTGACGGGCACGGTCAGCTCGGGCGCCAGGCCTGGCGCGACGCCGAAGAAGCCCTCGTGGCGTGACGCCGACGATCGTGACCGGCATGTGCTCGACAAGGAGCGACGCGGCCGATCACGCCGGCGTCGCCGCCGAATCGCTGCTGCCACGCGCTGTAGCTCAACACCGCGACCGCCTCCCCGTCGTCGTCAGCGGGCCGCAGCAGCCGGCCGGCCGCCGGCAGTGATGCCCAGCGTGTCGTGGATCCCGCCGGACGCTTGCATCACGTCAACCGCTTCGGGGTCGGCGTCGAAGGTCACGTGGCAGCCGCTCGATCGTCCAGCCGAACACGCCGTGCAGCGACGGCACCTGCCGCTGCACTTCGCGCACGACGGGATAGGAGAACGAGGGCGAGTCGAAGTAGACGAGGCGCTCGGGCTGCGGCACGGGCAACTGGCGCAGCACGACCTGATCGACGAGCGTGAAGACGGCGCACATGCCGCCGATGCCGAGGGCGAGCGCGAGCACGGCGGTGCCGGCAAAGACCGGCGTCCGCGCCAGCGTGCGGCCGGCGTAGGTGAGGTCCTGCTTCAGCACGTCGGCGTGTTGCGCCGGGGCGGTGGCGAGGATGCCGCCCAGCGTGCGAAGCCACAGCCGCCACGACGCGCCCGGTCCGGGCCGCGCGCGCCGCTTCGCGTTGTTCGTCGAGGAAGACGCCCTCCATCTCGTGTCCGAACTCGGCGCGGAAGTCGCGCTGGCAGCAGCCGCAGGAGCATCCGATAGGCGCGCTGCGCGATCGACGGCTTTGCTGTGCGCATGTCGGGTGCTCCTTCAGGTGGTCTGCGCCCGGCGCGGCCGCAGCGCGGCGCGCGCCTGCGACAGCGGCGCGCTCGAGCCGCGCGGTCTCAGCGAGGGCGGCCTCGCGGCCTTCCGGCGTGAGCCGGTAGTAGCGCCGGCGCTCGTCGTCATCGGCGCGCCGCGTGCGCGCCTCGACAATCCAGCCGTCGGCGAGCAGGCGCTTGATGATGCCGTAGAGGGTGCCGGTGCTGAGCCTGACGGCGCCGCCGGTGCGATCCTCGACGTCTTTCAGGATCGCGTAGCCGTGCCGGTCGCCGTCGGCCAGCGAGATCAGCACGTGGAAAAGGGGCGGAGTGAGAGGGGAGTCGGCCATGCGTCGCGCCTCAATGCGTCGTGTCACGATATATCATGACGCGACGCACTGTCAAGCGCCGCGCAGGCATTTCGAGCGCCGAAACGGCCTCAGACCTTCTTCTTGTTGCCGACCAGCAGCAGCGCCACGCCGGCGGCGAGCGCCAGGCCACCGGCGATTGGCGGCAGGGGCACTCGCTCGCGTGTCTGCACCGTCGCCTCGAGCGGGCCGATGTCGAGGACCTTGTCGGATTTCGTGTACGAGAAGCCGCCCATCAGCAGGACGGCCAGGCCACCGACGATGAGCAGCAGGCCGACAATCGACGTGGGTCGCATTGTGCGTCTCCTCGCTGGGATAGGGTGGGGCATTATAGAAGTGCTGGGTGCCGTGTGCCGGGAGTGCGGTGCCGGGTGCAGTGCAGTGCCGAGTGCTCGGCGGCCAGCGCCGTGCTACGATTTTGGTTCGGCCTGCCCGCACGGGTCCCTAGCTCAGTGGTAGAGCACCTGCCTTTTAAGCAGGCTGTCCTGGGTTCGATCCCCAGGGGACCCACCACTTCAAATTGCAGATTGCAGATTGACGATTGACGATTGGGGTGTCCGCATTCCCGACCAGCTGTCGGCGATTCGTCCACTTCAGGCCTCGTCCGTCCGTCCGGAACCTGGCAATCGGCCACATCCGGGCCGGGGCACGGGTTCCGAACGTCGGAGCGATGCCATTGTGTGCAGCAATCCGCGTGCCTGAAATCGCGCACGCTATAATCGCCGGTCGTGATGTCGCTCGCGCCAGGGGCCAGGCTGGGCCCGTACGAGATAGTTGCCTCGATTGGCGCCGGCGGCATGGGGCAGGTGTACGAGGCTCGCGACACCCGGCTCGACCGGACCGTCGCCGTCAAGATCCTTCCCCCCGTCTTCGCCCACGACCCGCAGCTGCGGCAGAGGTTCGACCGCGAGGCCCGCACGGTCGCCGCGCTGAACCACCCCCACATCTGCGTGCTGCACGACATCGGGGAGCAGGACGGCATCGCCTTCCTCGTCATGGAGTACCTCGAGGGCGAGACGCTGGCCAGCCGCCTGTCGCGCGGGCCGCTGCCGCCTGACGAGGTCATACGCTACGGCACCGAAATCGCCGACGCGCTCGACCGCGCGCATCGCCACGGGGTGATCCATCGCGACCTCAAGCCGGCCAACGTGATGCTGACGCGCTCGGGCGCCAAGCTGCTGGACTTCGGCCTCGCGCGCCCGCCGGTGGAAAGCATCTTCAGCAGCGAGACCCGCGCGCCGGGCGACACGCCGATCACGGCGGAGGGCGTGCTCGGTCGGCACGCTGCAGTACATGGCGCCCGAGCAGCTCGAAGGACGTGCGGTGGACGCGCGCACCGACATCTTCGCGCTCGGCGCGCTGCTGTACGAGATGTGCACGGGCGAGCGCGCGTTTCCCGGCGACGAACCAGGCGAGCATCATCGCCTCGATCCTGAATCGCCAGCCGCCGCCGCCGTCGACGCGACAGCCGCTGTCGCCGCCGGCGGTGGACCACATCGTCTGGCGTGCGCTCGCCAAGGACCCCGACAATCGCTGGCAGACGGCGCGCGACGTCTACCTCGAGCTGCGTATCGCGGGGCATCGCACCGGCGCCGCTCGACGACGCCGCCAGCCGCGGTCGCCGACCGGCTGGCTGATCGCCGGCCTGGGCCTGCTGGCGGTCGTGGGCGGCTCGCTGGTGTCGAGCTGGATGCGCCGGTCCGACGCTACGGCGCCGGTGATCCGGCGCGATGATCGCCGCCGCCGGACCGGATGCTGTATCCAGCTCACCGGCGACTACGCGGGCCCACCCGTCGATCTCGCCGGATGGGCACGGCGGTCGTGTTTGCGGCCATCGACGCGCGTCGGACGGCGACAGCTCTGGCTGCGGCGCCTGGACTCGCTCACGGCCGAGCCGCTGCCGGGGACCGAAGACGCGACGTTCCCGTTCTGGGCGCCCGACAGCCGCGCGATCGGCGTTCTTCGCCGACGGCAAGCTGAAGCGCATCGACATCGAACGCCGGGCTCGGCGCTCACGCTGTGCGACGCGCCCAGCGGGCGCGGCGGAACCTGGAACGCGCAAGGCGTGATTCTGTTCACGCCGAGCGGTGCATTGGCGGCATGCAGCAGGTCACGGCCAGCGGCGGCAGCCCGACGGCAGTCACGTCGACCGACGGGCACGCCCTACACGAGCCATCGGTGGCCGCAGTTCCTGCCCGACGGCCGGCACTTCCTCTACCTGGGTGTGCAGCAGGAGGAAGGGCCGCGATCAGAGCGCGGTGTTCCTCGGCTCGCTCGGCGGCCGCGCGCCGCAGCTGGTGCTGCGATCGCGCAGCCAGGCCGACCTACGCCAGACGGCCACCTGCTGTTCATGCGCGATCGCACACTCTGGGCGCAGCCGTTCGACGTCGAGCGCGAGGCGCTTGGCGGCGCGCCGGTGGCCGTCGCGCGCGACGTGCTGGAGGACCCGACGATCTGGCGCGGCATCTTCAGCACGTCGGACACCGGGACGCTCGATCTACGAGGGCGGCGTCAGGCCGGCACGTCGCTGACGATCTACGATCGCGACGGGCACGAGATCGGACCCGATCGGCGAGCGCGGCATCATCTTCGACGTCAACATCTCGCCCGACGGCACGCGCGTCGCGGTGAACCGCGGCGAGCCCGCCGACATCTGGGTGCTACGAACTGGGGCGCGGCACGAGCCTGCGCCTCACCTTCGACGTGCGCAACGAGACGCTGCCGGTGTGGTCGCCCGACAGCAAGCGGCTCGCGTTCAACCAGACGCAGAGAGACGCGACGAACGGCGGTGCTACGAGATACCGGCCGCCGGCGGCGCGCCACGGGAGCTGATTCCGCCAGGCGACCTGGCAGATGACCGACTGGTCGCGCGACGGCCGCGTGATGCTGATGCGGCAGGGCGAGCTGATCGATGAGCCCGGGCGACATCTGGGCGCAGGCCGCTGGACGGCGCGCGCACGGGCGCTGCTGCAGACGCCGTTTGCGGAATTTCACGCCCGCTTCTCGCCAGACATGCGAGTGGGTCGAGCTACGTCTCGAACGAGTCGGGCCGCGACGAGGTGTACGTGATGCCGTTTGTCGATGCCCGCAGCCGGCGTCGACGGCGCCGGTGGCCGCCGGCGATCGCGTCCGCGATCTCGACGGCCGGCGGCGTGCTGCCGCGCTGGCGGCGCGACGGCCGCGAGCTGTTCTACCTGTCGCCGGACCTGCAGGCTGATGGCGGCGACGCGTCGACGCGAGAAGGGCACGAAGCATCGACGTGCAGAAGCGTCGCGCCACTGTTCTCGCTGAACCCGAAGCCGGTGGGGTGGGTCTTCGATGTCATGCCCGACGGCCAGCGCTTCGTCGTAGCAACTCGCTTGGCGACGAAGGGCGGCGCCCGCTGGCGCTGGTCACCAACTGGCCCGACTCGAAGCCGCGATCGTGGCGCTGCGCCGGACCTGCGCGACGGAGTGGCAGATCAGCGTCGCGCTGAGGCATGCAACGCTCGACGGTCACGCGCGTACTTGGCTCGCGCGGGGCTCAATCGCCTGGCGCTGCTAGAGCTGCTGACGACGGTGCAGCGGTATGAGTGGCCGCATGTAGGCGACCTGCTGCACGTCGATCTCAAGCGCCTCGGGCCGCGTCGGCGAGCATTGGCAAACGCATCCACGGGGATCGACGACGGCGCGCTCGGCGTGTGGGCTGGGAGTATCTGCACGTGGCGATCGATGATGCTACGAGGCTCACCTATGCAGAGGTGCTGACCAGCGCCGATGTGCCCGCCTGTGCCGCGTTTCTGCAGCGCACGCTCGCGTGGTTTGGCTCCGCGGCGTCCGCATCGACGACTGCTCAACGATAACGCGATGGGTATCGCGCCGCATGCGCTTCGCGCCGTCTGTCGGCGCTGGACGGTCGCACCGTCACAGAACAGGACCGCGTCGGCGCCTTTTTCGGCGACCAGCTTGTCGAAGTGCTCGACGATCAGTTTCCGGCGGACGAGCACCGCCTCGATCTCAGCCGGGGCGCAGGTGGTCGCCGACCGCGGCGCGCACGGTGGCGTCGTCGAGCGTGCGGATCCGTTCCAGCAGCGTCTTCGGGCAGCGCCGGAGTTGCTCCGGCTTGCGCAGCGCGTGGGTCTTGCGGAACGCGCGCGTGAAGTCCACCATCCAGACCTTCCAGTCCTCGGTGATCAGCATGTTGGTCTGGTTGCGGTCGGTGTCGTCCACCAGCTCGCGGAAGACCCGCATCACGTCCCACTGCTTCTGCCAGTCCACCGTGTCGGGCGGCCGGATCTTCTGCTGCGACCCGCATCTGCTCGTCCCACTTCCAGATCACCCACCAGCACAGCGAGCCGCGCTCGCTCTGGATGATGCGCTCGACGCACGGCGGCACCATGCCGTCGAGGCCCACGGCGCGCGCCAGCTCGAACGCCGCGATGTTGAAGTGCCACGAGTCGCGGAAGTCGAGCTCGACGCGGCCGGTGGGGAACCGCTCGATGGCCTTGGACTCGTCGACGCTCTGGAAGACGGCGTCGTGGGTGAGGGTGCCGTCGGTCAGCGTCACGCGCCGCGGCCGGGTGACGCCTTTCGAGAGCGTCTTGATCTTGGCGATCTTTGCCGGTGAGGAGGAATGCCGTGGCCGCCGCCTGGTCGAGTCGGCGCTGCCGGCGGCGCCGGCGCCGCCTGGGCAAGCGTGAGGAGCAGAGAACCGCTGAACCAATACAGGTCATACGCGTCCACCCTTCCCGCCGTTGGCCGACAAGCCCCTGTCGTACGTGGAGCTTACCCGGCTTTCAGCACGCTCGCACGGAAGTACTCGCGGTTCATCTTCGCGATGTTGGCGATGGAGATCCCCTTCGGGCACACGGCCTCGCACTCGCCCTTCGTTCGAGCACATGCCGAAGCCCTCGGCGTCCATCTGCCCGACCATGCGCACGACCCGCCGCCCGCGTTCGACCTGCCCCTGGGGCAGCAGCGCCAGGTGGGTGATCTTGGCCGACGTGAAGAGCGCCGCCGACGCGTTCTTGCACGCCGCCACGCACGCGCCGCAGCCGATGCACTGCGCCGAGTCCATCGCCTGCTCGGCCAGGTCGCGAGCGACGGGGATGGCGTTGGCCTCGGGCGCCGCGCCGGTGTTCACCGAGACGTAGCCGCCGGCGGCAATCACGCGGTCGAAGGCGCTGCGATCGACGACCAGGTCCTTGACGACGGGGAAGGCCCTGGCGCGCCAGGGCTCGACGGTGATCGTCTCGCCGTCCGAGAATCGGCGCATGTGCAGCTGGCACACCGTGCCGCCCGGCTCGGGTCCGTGGGCGACGCCGTTGACCATCACGCCGCACGCGCCGCAGATGCCCTCGCGGCAATCCGAGTCAAACGCGATGGGCTCGTCGCCCTTGCGGATCAGCCCGTCGTTGACCACGTCGAGCATCTCGAGGAAGGACATGTCCTGCGAGACGCCCTCGGCGCGATAGTCCACCAGCCGCCCGGCGGCCTGCGGACCGGCTTGCCGCCAGACTTTCAGGTTTACCGTGATCGTCGACATGACAGTGCCGGTGCGTGAGTGCTGCGTGCTGCAATGCCGTGCGAAGCTTCGTGCTGCTGGCACTCGACCAGATCGGCACTCACGGCAAGCTCCGCACGCATGCTACTTGTAGCTGCGCTGCGAGGGCTTCACGTTCTCCCACACCAGGTGTTCCTGGTGCAGCGTCGGCGCCTGGCCGACGCCGCCGAACTCCCACGCCGCCACATACGAGAAGTGCTCGTCGTCGCGCAGCGCCTCGCCGTCCGGCGTCTGGCTCTCCTCGCGGAAATGCCCGCCGCACGACTCGGTGCGGTGCAGCGCGTCGAGCGCCAGCAGCTCGCCGAACTCCAGGTAGTCGGCCACGCGGCCCGGCGTAGTCGAGCGCCTGGTTCACGTAGGTCTTGTCGCCGGGCACCGAGACGTCCTGCCAGAACTCGTCGCGCAGGGTGCGAATCTCGGCGACCGCCTGTCGCAGGCCGCCGTCGGTGCGCGACATGCCGACTTTGTCCCAGAGGATCGCGCCCGGTCTCGCGGTGGAAGTCGCGGATCGAGCGGCGTGCCCTTCACCGCCAGCAGGCGATCCAGGTGTGCGGTCGCCGAACCGGCGGCCTCGCCGAAGGCGTCGTGCGCCGTGGTCACCGGCTCGAGCGACGTGCCGGCCAGGTAGTGGCCCAGCGTGTACGGAATCACGAAGTAGCCGTCGCACAGCCCCTGCATCAGCGCGCTGGCGCCGAGGCGGTTGGCGCCGTGGTCCGAGAAGTTGGCCTCGCCCAGCACGTGCAGGCCCGGCACGTTGCTCATCAGGTTGTAGTCCACCCACAGGCCGCCCATCGTGTAGTGGATGGCAGGGTAGATGCGCATCGGGACCTTGTAGGGGTCCTCGTCGGTGATGCGCTTGTACATGTCGAACAGGTTGCCGTACCGCGCCTTGATCGTGTCGGCTCCGAGGCGCGTGATCGCGTCGGCGAAATCGAGGTAGACCGACAGGCGCGTGTCGCCGACGCCGCGGCCCTCGTCGCACACCGACTTGGCGTTGCGGGAGGCGACGTCGCGAGGCACGAGATTGCCGAAGCTCGGGTACTTCCGTTCGAGGTAGTAGTCGCGATCGGCCTCGGGAATCCTGTCGGGCGGCCGGCTGTCGCCAGGGTTCTTCGGCACCCAGACGCGTCCGTCGTTTCGCAGCGACTCGCTCATCAGCGTCAGCTTGCTCTGATGGTCGCCGCTGACCGGAATGCAGGTCGGATGGATCTGCGTGTAGCAGGGGTTGGCAAACAGCGCCCCGCGCTTGTGCGCGCGCCAGGCCGCCGTGACGTTCGAGTTCACCGCGTTGGTCGACAGGTAGTACGCCGTGCCGTAGCCGCCGGTTGCCAGCAGCACCGCGTGCCCGGCGTACTTCTCGATCTCGCCCGTCGTGAGGTTCCGGCAGACGATGCCGCGCGCCTTGCCGTTGACCACGACCAGGTCGAGCATCTCGCGGCGCGGCAGCAGCGTCACCGATCCGGCCTCGACCTGCCGCATCAGCGCCTGATAGGCGCCGAGCAGCAGCTGCTGGCCCGTCTGACCCCGCGCGTAGAACGTGCGCGACACCTGTGCGCCGCCGAACGAGCGATTGTCGAGCAGGCCGCCGTACTCCCGCGCGAAGGGCACGCCCTGCGCGACGCACTGGTCGATGATGTTCACCGACAGCTGCGCGAGCCGGTGCACGTTGGCCTCGCGCGCGCGATAGTCGCCGCCCTTGATCGTGTCGTAGAACAGGCGATAGACGCTGTCGCCGTCGTTCTTGTAGTTCTTCGCGGCGTTGATGCCCCCCTGCGCGGCGATGCTGTGCGCGCGGCGCGGGCTGTCGTGGATGCACAGGCTGAGCACGTTGTAGCCCAGCTCGCCCAGACTCGCGGCCGCCGACGCGCCGGCCAGGCCCGTGCCGACGACGATCACGGTGAACTTGCGCTTGTTGGCGGGGTTCACCAGCTTCACTTCGAACTTGTGCCGGTCCCACTTGTCGGCCAGCGGCCCGCCCGGGATCTTCGAATCGAGCTTCATGGCCGCCCCGCGAGAAGGAAGAAGTAGATCGGGATGCTCAGGAAGCCGGCCGCCAGCACCGCGGCGACAGTCCACCCGATCCTGCGCAGCACGGGCGACCAGCCCGAGTCTGTCGATGCCCAGCGACTGCAGCGCGCTCGACACGCCGTGCCACAGATGGAAGCCCGACGACGACCATGCCCGCGAGGTAGAAGACGACGTAGCCGGGGTGGCTGAAGACCTCCGCGACCAGCGCGCCACAGGTCGCGCACGCCCGGCTCGGCCGACTGGTAGTGCGGCCCGTACTTGAACGTCTTCAAGTGAAACGGCACGAACAACAGCAGGAACGTCCCCGACAGGATCATCGTCGTCGAGGCCCAGCTCTTGCGGCTGGTGTGCCCGGCCCGCTCCTTCTTCGCGTAGCCGACCGGCCGCGCGTGCTGCGCGCCAAAGAACATCCGCACTGCCTTGTAGGCGTGCAGCAGGAACAGCGCGACCAGGCCCAGTTCGGCCGGAATGACCAGCGGGTTCTTGATCAGTTTGTCGCCGTAGTGGTTGAAGGCGTCGGGCGAGACGTAGACCAGGAGGTTGCCGGCCAGATGGCACGATGAGGAACCCAACCAGCGAAAGTCCGGTGAACGCGATGAGGTATTTGGAGCCGACCGAGGAGTTGAGGAAGGAATAGCGCGATGACATACGACCGCGCCACGATTCTATCAGCGGTCGGGTCAGGTGTCGGCGAGCGGCGGCTCGGCGACCCAGCCTTCGTACTCGGGGAAGCGCGCGGCCGGCCTAGCGCGTTGCCACGAGCAGATCATCCGGCCGGGCCTCCAGGGCTTTCATGTAGCGCAGAGCGGTGACGCCGTCGACGCGCTGGTCCCTGATGAAGGTCGCCCACAAGGCCTGCTCGCGTTGGCGGGCCTGACGCTCGTCGGCGCCTTCCGCATGCGCTATCTCGTGCCACAACACAGTTGCCAAGGCGTGCACGTGAAGCAGGGAGCCTCCGACCGCGCCTTGAAGCAGGCGGCTCTGTCGGGTCACATATACGACCTGGCTCCCGCGGACCACGAAGGCGTCGAGCGCAAGCAGCGTTTGCCGCACGTCGGGCCTGGCTTCGGTGGCGTCGATGACGGCGACGCGCGCCGGCAGCCGTGGCAACAGCCGCAATGCCTCCGCCAGCGCCCGCCGCTCGCCAGGCGCGGTCGGCCCGTCGGCCACGATCAGCCACTCCCAGTCCGTCGCTGCCGCGGCGACAGACGATCCAATCGCGATCCAGAGCGCCATCGCCGCAATCACTCGCGTCACATGCCACCTCGCTTGGGTGGCGAGACTGGCTGTGGAGCGGCGCTACCTCAATGCCGGCGGAGGACCCGGTTCGGTAAAACGAAGGTGACGGGAAGGTGACCGGAACAAATGCCTGCGTTTACAGGTGTTTGCGGTGAGTCGACAACGGCACAGGATCCGGGACGGGTGCTATCATTCGCCGCACGGCAGGCCATGCCCACCCCCGCTCGATCGGCCTCATCGATCCGGTTCGGTGACTTCGAGCTCCAGCTGGACGCCGGCGAGCTTCGACGGGGCGGCAATCGCGTCTCCCTTCCCGAACAGCCGCTGCGGTTACTCGAAGTGCTCATCGCGCACCCGGGCGTCGTCGTCTCGCGCGAGCAACTGCGCGAGCGGCTCTGGGCCGCCGACACGTTCGTGGACTTCGAGCACGGCCTGAACGCCGCGGTGAAGCGGCTGCGCGATGCGTTGGGGGACTCGGCAGACCAGCCGCAGTTCATCGAGACCGTCCCGAAGCGGGGGTATCGGTTCATCGCGCCGATTGACAGCGACGTCGCCGACACTATCGGGACGAATGGACATGGCGCAAAACGCCGCGTCCGGGCCGGCGCCGCCGCTTTCCTGCTTCTGATCGCTGGTGGCGTCGGGTGGTGGTTGCTGGCTCACGGGGAGGACCCAACAACCGCACCGACCTCATCGCGGCTCCGCCGGCTGACCTTTGATGCGCGGCTGCAGACCGATCCAGCGTTTTCGCCGGACGGGCGGTTCATGGCTTATGCGTCCAATGTCTCCGGGAACTTCGATATCTGGATCCAGGACCTCGCTGGCGGTGCCCCCACGAGGCTGACCGACGATCCGAGGCATGACACCCAGCCGGATTGGTCACCCGACGGCCGATCCATCCTTTTCCGCTCCGAGCGCGATGGCGGGGGCTTGTTTGTCATCTCTCCGCAGGATCGGCACGTGACACGGCTGACGTCGTCCGGGTACAACCCGCGCTGGTCCCCGGACGGAAAGTCGTTTGCGTTCGGGTCGTAGCGTGCACGCGTCGGGCACTACGTTCATCGCGTCAGCCGACGGCGCCAACCTCTCGCCCGTGGCATACCAGAACATACCGGGGCAGCTCAACCGGGCGATCGGCTGGCATCTCGAGCGGCCGGCTCGTGTGGCTCAGCGGCAGCCGCGAGGAAATCTCGATGGTGTCCAGGCGCTCCCCAGCCGAGCCGCCCGTCGAGTCCACGCTCGCCGACGGCGTCCGCCGGCGGTTCGAAGAGTTGGAATTGGCGGTCGAAGACAACCAGCGGTTGGTGTGGTCGCCTAACGGACGAACGCTGCACTTCGTCGGTCGCATTCATGACGCGACCGACATCTGGCGACTATCGGTCGAGCCGAGCGCGCTTCGAGTGGTTGACGGTCCGGTTAGAGTCACGACCGGTGCCGAAACCGAATCTGCGTTGGCGATTGCGCCCGGCGGCGGCCTGGCATTCAACGCCGCGACCAGGACGAGTCGCGCGTGGGTGATGGATCTCGATGCGCATGAGTGGCCCGTGCAAGGGAGCGCGAAGCCGGTCGCCTCCGAATCGGTTACGGCGTCAGAGCCGGTGCTCACGCCCGATGGCCGACGGCTGGTCGTGCGCATCGATCATCCCGGAGGAGACCGCCGGCCGGAGTTGCGCGAGTTCTCGCTGGAGGATTCGTCCGAGCGTGTCCTGCGGACCATCGATCAGGAGCGCGAGGAAGTCAATTTTCCGAGGTGGTCGCCGGACGGCACGCGGCTAGCGTACAGGTGGGTGCATTTTGGGAAGGACGCTGGGAAGGACGGCTTCGCCTCCGCGATCAAGATCCTAGACGTCCGATCGCTGCAGGAATCATTCGTGACGTCGCCCTGGTCCGACGGCACCGTCGCGCTGGAGAATCCCTGGGGCTGGGCTGCTGACGGGACTTCACTGATCGTCGGCAGAACTCGGTACCGGCCCGGCGTGTACGCCCTGGGCGCGTCTGCCGCTGTCGGCGGCGCCGGGAGCGGAAACAGCCGCTCGAATCCTGGTGGCCGCCAAGGCCGGCGTCGGTCTCTTTCAAGGCTTCGAGTCGCCAGACGGCCGGTGGGTGTCCTACAACCAGACGCCCCTGCCCGGCAACGAGTCCTCGGTGCTCTACCTCGTTCCGTCCGGCGGTGGAGAACCGCTTCGACTGCTGGATGGCACGTCGTGGGATGACAAGCCGCGATGGTCCGCCGATGGCCGCCTGCTGTATTTCATCTCCCTGCGCGGCGGCGATATCAACGTATGGGCGGTCAAAGTGGATGCACGAGACGGCACCGTTATTGGCCAGCCATTCCAGGTGACTCGATACGGGGAAGTGGCCGAGACAATCTCGGACCAGGTCGGATCGGCTGAACTCAGCGTCGGAGGGTCGCGAATGGCACTACTCGTCCAGCGCCTCGCCGGTGGCATCTGGGTTCTGCGGTAGCCGAACCTGGCCTAACCCGTTCTTGACCCCTCGTCGGTCCGCCCGCTACCATCGGCGGTCGCGGCCGTGGCTGCCTCGGCCTCCACCAGACCCGGACATACCCTGTGAAAATCCACGAATACCAGGCCAAGACCATCCTCGCGCGCTACGGCGTGCCGATTCCCAAGGGCGAGGTGGCGTTCAACCCGGCCGAGGCCGGCGAAGTCGCCAAGCGGCTGGGCGGCACCGTCGTCGTCAAGGCGCAGATCCACGCGGGCGGCCGCGGCAAGGGCGGCGGCGTGAAGCTGGCCAAGAACGCCGAGGAGGCCGAGCGGATCGCGCGCGAGATGATCGGCATGAACGCTCAAGACGCACCAGACCGGACCGGAAGGCCGCCTGGTGTCGCGCGTCTTCATCGAACAGGGGCTGGGCATCGCCCGCGAGCTGTACCTGGCGCTCATCCTCGACCGCGCCGCGGCCCGGCCCATCCTGATGGCCAGCCCCGACGGCGGCATGGACATCGAAGAGGTCGCCGCGAAGACGCCGGAGCGGATCTTCAAGGAGTACATCAGCCCGGGCGCGGGGCTCGTGCCGTTTCAGGCGCGCAAGCTGTCGTTCGCAGCTGGGCCTCGACGCCGCGCAGGCCGGCAAGGCCACCAAGTTGATGCTCGCGCTCTACGAGGCGTTCAAGGGCACCGACGCGTCGATGGTCGAGATCAACCCGCTCGTCGTGACCACCGACGGCGAGCTGCTGGCGCTCGACGCCAAGATGAACTTCGACGACAACGCGCTCTACCGGCATCCCGACATCCGCGAGCTGCGCGACCTCGGCGAGGAAGACCCGCTCGAGATCGAGGCGTCGAAGTTCTCGCTGAACTACATCCGGCTCGACGGCTCCATCGGCTGCATGGTCAACGGCGCCGGCCTGGCGATGGCGACGATGGACATCATCAAGCTGGCCGGCGGCGAGCCGGCCAACTTCCTCGACGTCGGCGGCGGCGCCAACGCCGAGCAGATCCGCAACGCCTTCAAGATCCTGATGGCCGACAAGAACGTGAAGGCCGTGCTGATCAACATCTTCGGCGGCATCCTGCGCTGCGACGTCCTGGCGGCCGGCGTGATTGCCGCCGTCAAGGAGCTCGACGTCAAGGTGCCCATCGTCGTGCGGATGGAAGGCACCAACGTGGAGCAGGGCAAGCGATGCTGAAGGACAGCGGTCTGAACTTCGCGGCCGCCGACGCGATGGGCGATGCGGCCACGAAGGTCGTGGCACTGGCGAAAGCGCACTAATGGCCATTCTTCTCGACAAGTCCACGCGTCTGCTCGTCCAGGGCCTCACCGGCCGCGAGGGGACGTTCCACGCCAAGCAGGCCGCGGCCTACGGCACCACCGTCGTCGGCGGCGTGACGCCAGGCAAGGGCGGCACCGACGCACGAAGGCTGGCCGATCTTCAACACGTGCCAGGACGCGGTGACGGCCACCGGCGCCAACGCGTCGGTGATCTTCGTGCCGCCGGCCGGCGCCGCCGACGCGATCATGGAAGCGGCCGATGCGGGCATCCCGCTGGTGGTCTGCATCACCGAAGGCATTCCGACGCTCGACATGATGCGGGTGCTGACGTTCCTCAAGGACCGGCCGACGCGGCTGGTCGGGCCGAACTGCCCGGGCGTGATCTCGCCGGGCAAGAGCAAGGCGGGCATCATCCCCGGGCACATCTGCAAGGAAGGCCGCATCGGGATCGTGTCCAAGAGCGGCACGCTGACCTACGAAGCCATCCACCAGTTGTCGGGCCTCGGGCTCGGGCAGTCGACGTGCGTGGGCATCGGCGGCGACCCGCTGATCGGCACCTCGTTCATCGACGTGCTGAGCCTGTTTGCGGGCGACCCGGACACCGACGCGGTGATCATGATCGGCGAGATCGGCGGCAGCGCCGAGCAGGAAGCCGCGGCGTGGATCAAGTCGCACTTCAGGAAGCCCGTCGTCGGCTTCATCGCCGGCCAGACGGCGCCGCCGGGGCGCCGGATGGGCCACGCCGGCGCCATCATCGCCGGCGGCCAGGGCACGGCCGAGGAGAAGATGCAGGCGCTCGACCGCCGCCGGGGTCACGGTGGTGAAGAGCCCGGCCGACATGGGCGCGGCGCTGAAGAAGCGGCTGAAGTAGGGGCGCGCTCGCGCGCGCGGGGTCCCGCTGGTGCGAGCCGCCTACGCGTCATACCCGCCAGCAGATCGCAGGCGCGCACGCTGCGCCCCTGCGGTATACTCACAGGTTAGGGCGCGCGACCGTCCGGGTGGAGCGCGTGACGCCGCGCCCCCTGTTGCTCAATGGCCACGACCGACCCAGCGCTTCAGCCTGCCGCCACGACCACCGGACGCACGATCAACGAGTTCAGCATCCAGGTCGCCACCGTCAACGGCTCGGGCAGCCAGACGGCAAACCTCATCCTCATCCGGTCGCTGTTCCAGATGGGGATCCCGGTCTCCGGCAAGAACCTGTTTCCGTCCAACATCGCGGGCCTGCCGACCTGGTACACCATCCGCGCCAACAAGCACGGCTACATCGCCCGCAAGAAGGAGATCGACTTCCTGGTCGCGATGAACGCCGAGACGGCGCGCGAAGACGTGCTGACGCTCGAACCGGGCGCGGCGGTGGTCTACGACGAGCCGTTGAACCTGAAGGCGCTTCGAGCGGACCTGGCGTTCTACCCGGTGCCGTTCGACAAGCTGGTCGCGGCGGTGTGTCCCGATGCCAAGTTGCGCCGCCTGGTGCGCAACATGATCTACGACGGCGTCCTGTCGTACCTGCTCGACATCGAGCTGGGCGAGATGGAGAAGGCGCTCACCAAGCAGCTGGCGAAGAAGCAGAAGGCGCTGGCCCTGAACATGGCCGCGCTCAAGGCCGGGTTCGACTACGCCGAGGCGACGTTCGGCCAGAAGGCGAGCTTCGGCGCCGAGCGCATGAACGCCAACGCCGGCAAGATCCTGATCGAAGGCAACCAGGCCGCCGCCATCGGCTGCATGATGGCCGGCGTCACCGTCGTCGCGTGGTATCCCATCACGCCGTCCTCGTCGCTGTGCGAGTCGCTCATCGACCTGATGCGCCGGCACCGCATCGACAAGGAAACCGGCAAGGCGACCTTCGCCATCGTGCAGGCCGAAGACGAGATCGCGGCCGTCGGCATGGTCATCGGCGCCAGCTGGGTCGGCGCGCGCGCGATGACGTCGACCTCGGGGCCCGGCATCTCGCTGATGGGCGAGTTCACCGGCCTGGGCTACTACGCCGAAGTGCCGGCGGTGATCTTCGACATCCAGCGCGTGGGGCCGTCCACGGGCCTGCCGACGCGCACCGCGCAGGGCGACCTGCTGTCGACGGCGGTGCTCTCGCACGGCGACACGCGCCACCCGATGCTGCTGCCCTCGTCGATGAGCGAGTGCTACTCGATGGCGATGGATGCCTTCGACCTGTCCGAGCGCCTGCAGACGCCGGTGTTCGTGATGTCGGACCTCGACCTGGGCATGAACATCTGGATGTCCGAGCCGTTTGCCTATCCCGAGCAGCCGCTGGACCGCGGCAAGGTGCTCGACGCGGCGTCGCTCGCGCGGCTGGGCGAATGGGGCCGCTACAAGGACGTGGACGGCGACGGCATCCCGTGGCGCACGCTGCCGGACACCGACATGCCCGCGTACTTCACGCGCGGCTCGGGCCACAACGAGAAGGGCCAGTACAGCGAGCGCGGCGACGACTACCAGCGCAACCTCGATCGGCTGTCGAAGAAGTTCGACACGGCCAGGACGCTGGTGCCCAAGCCCGATGTCGAAGTCGACGCCGACGCGCGCATCGGCTTCATCGCCTTCGGGTCGACGCACTGGGCCATCGTCGAAGGCCGCGATCAGCTGCGCCACGAGGCCGGCCTGGCCACGTCGTATCTGCGCTTGAAGGCATACCCGTTCACCCACGGAACTGCTGGCGTTCATCGACCAGCACGACCGCGTCTACGTCGTCGAGCAGAACCGCGACGCGCAGATGGTGGCGCTGATGCGGATGGAACTCGACCCGGCCCGCCTTGCCAAGGTGCGCAGCGTGCTGCACTACAGCGGTCTGCCCATCGACGCACGCAGCATCAGCGATGCGGTGCTGGCACAGGAGGGCCTGGCCGTGGCGCACTCCGCCACCGAGGCCGCCGACGCCCCGCACGCGGCGGGCGTGGGAGGAGAATAGTGACGACATCCACAGGCGCCGCGCCTTCACCCGGCAAGAAACTGAACCGCATCGGCCTCGAGGTCTCGCAGTACCGCGGCGGCAAGACGACGCTCTGCGCGGGGTGCGGACACAACGCGATTTCCGAGCGCATCATCGAGGCGTGCTTCGACCTGGGCGTGGACGCCAAGAAGGTCCTGAAGCTGTCGGGCATCGGGTGCTCGAGCAAGAGCCCGGCGTACTTCCTGAGCCAGTCGCACGGGTTCAACTCGGTGCACGGCCGGATGCCGTCGGTGGCCACCGGCGCGCTGCTGGCCAACAAGACCATGGCGGCCATCGGCGTCAGCGGCGACGGCGATACCGGCGCGATCGGCATCGGCCAGTTCGTGCACCTGATGCGGCGCAACCTGCCGATGGTCTACATCATCGAAGACAACGGCTGCTACGGGCTGACCAAGGGCCAGTTCTCGCCGACGGCCGACGTGGGCTCGACGCTCAAGAACGGCGTCGTCAACGACCTGCCGCCGATTGACACCTGCATCCTGGCCATCGAGCTGGGCGCGACCTTCGTGGCCCGCTCGTTCTCGGGCGACAAGAAGCAGTTGTCGGCGCTGCTCAAGGCGGCGCTGTCGCACAAGGGCACGGCGATGCTCGACGTGCTGTCGCCGTGCGTGACCTTCAACGACCACGAAGGCTCGACCAAGAGCTACAGCTACGTGAAGGATCACGAGGAGCCGCTGGCCGACGTCAGCTTCGTGCCGTTTTTCGAGGACATCACGATCGAGCACGAAGAAGGCACGACGCGCGAAGTGGCGCTGCACGACGGGTCGAAGATCGTGCTGAAGAAGCTCGACCGCGACTACGACCCGACCAACAAGGCCGAGGCGCTGAAGGTGCTGCACGAGACGGCCGATCAGGGCGAGTACGCGACGGGGCTCCTCTTCATCGACCCGACCAAGAAGGACTTCTGCACGACGCTCAACCTGGTGGACGAGCCCCTGGCGTCGTTGCCGGTGGAGCGCACGCGCCCGTCACGCGCCGTCCTGGAGCAACTCATGGAGCGCCAGCGGTAACCGACCTGATCAACCTGACCAACCCGATCAACCCGTCGTCAACCCGACCCAACCCGACCCAACCTGACCAAACCTGCTTATGGAACGCACGTTCGCCATCATCAAACCCGACGCCGTCAAGGCCAAGCACGCCGGCGCGATTCTGTCCCGTATCGAGCAGGCCGGCTTCCGCCTCGTCGCGATGCGCCTGCAGCACCTGACCAAGGCCGAGGCCGAGGGCTTCTACGCCGTCCACGCGGCGCGGCCGTTTTTCGGATCGCTCACGACCTTCATGTCGTCGGGCCCCTGCGTGCTGCTGGCGCTCGAAGCTCCCGACGCGATCAAGCAGTGGCGCACGCTGATGGGCGCGACCGACCCCGCCAAGGCGGACGCCGGCACGCTGCGCAAGGACTTCGGCCAGTCCATCGAGTTCAACGCGACGCACGGATCGGATGCGCCGGAGACCGCGGCATTCGAGCTGGGATACTTCTTTCGCGGCATGGAGATGCGGTGACATTGACGATTGCAGATTGACGATTGCAGATTACGGGTGCCGGCGCGGCACCTGGCCATCGCGTAATTCGTAATCTGCAATCGTCAATCTGCAATCTGCAATGGGAAAGCCCCTCGTCATCATCGGCCTCGTCATCGCGGCCGTCGGCCTGGTGATGATGGCCGGCTTTCCCCTGGGCCGCCTGCCAGGTGACTTCACCGTCCGCCGCGGCGCGTTCACGTTCTACTTCCCGCTGGCGAGCTCGATCCTGGTGAGCGTGGTGCTGACGGTCGTCCTGTATCTGCTGCGACGTGAACCGTGAACCTGTGAACCCGTGAACCTGTGAACCCGTGAACCTGTGAACCCGAGATCGGTGATTGATGGCGATAAAAGCTGACCGCTGGATCAAACGCATGGCGCTCGAGCACGGCATGATCGAGCCGTTTGTCGAAGGGCCAGGTGCGCGAGCACGTCGTCTCCTACGGGCTGTCGTCGTACGGCTACGACATCCGCGTGGCCGACGAATACAAGGTGTTCACCAACGTCTACGGCAGCGTCATCGACCCGAAGTCGTTCGACCCGCGGTCGTTCGTCGACATGAAGGCGGATGTCTGCATCATCCCGCCCAACTCGTTCGCGCTGGCGCGGACCATCGAGTACTTCCGCGTGCCGCGCGACGTGCTCACGGTCTGCCTGGGCAAGTCCACCTACGCACGCTGCGGCATCATCGTCAACGTCACGCCCTTCGAGCCCGAGTGGGAGGGCCACGTCACCATCGAGATCTCGAACACGACGCCGCTGCCGGCCAAGATCTACTCCAACGAGGGCATCGCGCAGGTGCTGTTCTTCCAGAGCGACGAGGTGTGCGAGGTCTCGTACAAGGACAAGAAGGGCAAGTACCAGGCGCAGCGCGGGGTGACGTTGCCGAAGATATGACGCGACGAGAGACAACCACGATGGCACGATGGCACGATGGCACGATGCGAAACGAGGACGTCCGTTCTGCTGATCTTCGTGCCTTCGTGCCTTCGTGCCTTCGTGATTGTGACGAGCATCGCGCCATGATCAGAGCGTTCAAGGGAGTGTCGCCGACCATCGCGCCGGGCGCCTACGTCGACGCGTCCGCGCAGATCATCGGCGACGTCCACATCGGCGACGAGAGCAGCGTCTGGATGAACGCGGTGGTGCGCGGCGACGTGAATCACATCCGCCTCGGGCGGCGCACGAACATCCAGGACGGCGTCGTCGTGCACGTGATGCGCGAGCCCTCGCACCCGACGATTCTCGGCGACGACATCACCGTCGGGCACGGGGCCGTGGTGCACGGCTGCACGGTCGAGGACGTGTGCCTCATCGGCATGGGCGCGATCCTGCTCAACGGCGCGCACGTGGGCCACGGCTCGATCGTCGCCGCCGGGACGCTGCTGCCCGAGGGGTGCGTGATCCCGCCGCGGTCGCTGGTGATGGGCAGCCCTGGCAAGGTGAGGCGCGCAGGTGACCGACGACGAGTACGCGTTCATCCGGCAGTCGGCGCAGAACTACGTGGCATACCGGCTCGACTACCTGTGAACCCGTGAACCTGTGAACCCGTGAACCGTGAACTCAACACTCAACCCGCCCGAGGCATGCGCGACTTCCTCCCGGAGGACGTGCGCCGCCGCGCGTACGTGCTCGACGTCATCACCGACGTCTACGAGCGGTACGGGTTCGAGCCGCTCGAGACGCCAGCGGTCGAGAACATCGAGACGCTGCTGGGCAAGTACGGCGAAGAGGGCAACCGCCTCATCTTCAAGATCCTCAAGCGCGGCGAGCACGAGCAGACCGGTCAGGCCGACCTGGCGCTGCGCTACGACCTGACGGTGCCGCTGGCGCGCGTCGTCGCCGAGCATCGCGGCACGCTGCCGAAGTTCTTCAAGCGCTACCAGATTCAGCCGGTGTGGCGGGCCGATCGTCCCGCGCGCGGGCGCTTCCGCGAGTTCTATCAGTGCGACGTGGACGCCATCGGTTCGACCTCGCCGGTGGTCGAGGCCGAGGTCTGTGCGGCCGTCAGCGACGTGCTCGAGCGCCTGGGCTTCACCGACTTCACGATCCGCCTGAACCATCGCGAGGTCCTGCGCGGGTTGCTCGACGGCGCCGGCGTGCCGGCCGGCCTGCACGACACCGCGCTGGTCGCCATCGACAAGCTGGACAAGATTGGCGGCGGCGGCGTCATCGACGAATTGGTCGGCGCGCGGCGTCGATCCGACGCGGCGCCACCAGGCCGTGATCGTTCAGGCGTTCGGCGAAGCGCCACCGAGGACGCTGGTGAGCCGTCGCGTCGCGGCTTGGCGGCGCACGCCGCGGCGTCGCGGGCCTCGCAGACGCTGCGCGCAATTCTGCGAGCTGTCCGCCAGTAGACATCCGCCGGCGGCGCACCTGCGTCTGGACCCGTCGCTGGCCCGCGGCCTGTCGTACTACACCGGCGCGATTTTCGAGGTCGCCGTGGAGGGCATCGGCAGCCTCGGCGGCGGCGGGCGCTACGACAACCTGGTGGGGATGTTCTCCAGCGAGTCGGTGCCGGCGTGCGGGTTCTCGCTGGGCCTCGAGCGCATCCTGGTCGTGATGGGCGAGCGCGGGATGTTCCCGCCCGAGGTCGACGCGCGCCGGCGCCGACGTGCTGGCGACGATCTGGAATGCCGAGGCGCTGGCCGACACGCTGGCGCTGGCGCAGGCTGCTGCGCGCCGGCGGGCTTGCGCGTCGAGGTCTATCCCGAAGCCGACAAGATCGGCAAGCAGATGAAGTACGCTTCCAGCCGCGGCGTCCGCTTCGCTACCATTGTGGGCGACGACGAGCGCGCCGCCGGGACGGTGATGGTCAAGGACCTCACGACCGGCGAGCAGACGCCCGTGCCGCGCGGCGAGGCCGCCGCCTGGCTCAGGGCCGCCTGCAATCCGCGTAATTCGTCGCAATCGTCAATCGTCAATCTGCAATCGTCAATATGTCAGAGTCCCTCGGCTCCCTCTCCCGCACCCACACCTGCGGCGCGCTGCGCCTGGCCGACGTCGGCGCCGACGTCGTGCTCCTCGGGTGGATCCATCGCGTGCGCGATCTCGGCGGCCTGCTGTTCCTCGACGTGCGCGACCGTCACGGCGTCACGCAGGTGATGGTCCCCAACGACAGCCCGCTGATGGCCGACGCCAAGAGGCTCCGCTCCGAGTACGTCGTCGCGGTGCTGGGGCCGGTGCGGCGGCGCGACGCCGACACGGTGAACGCGAAGCTCGACACCGGTGAGGTGGAAGTCGTCGCGCACGAGATTCGGCTGCTGAACGAGGCGAAGACGCCGGCGTTTCCCATCGCCGACGACTCGCCGGTCAGCGAAGACGTGCGGCTGCGCTATCGCTACCTCGACTTGCGCCGCCCGCGCCTGCAGAACAACCTGGGCCTGCGGCACCGCGTGACGATGGCGATCCGGAAGTATTTCGACGCCAACGGCTTCTGGGAGATCGAGACGCCGATTCTGGGCAAGTCCACGCCCGAGGGCGCGCGCGACTACCTGGTGCCCAGCCGCGTGCATCCGGGCGAGTTCTTCGCGCTGCCGCAGTCGCCGCAGCTGTTCAAGCAGATCCTGATGATCGCCGGCACCGATCGGTACTTCCAGATCGTGAAGTGCTTCCGCGACGAGGACCTGCGCGCCGACCGCCAGCCCGAGTTCACGCAGGTGGACGTCGAGATCTCGTTTGCGCACGTCGACCTGGTGTTCGGCCTCATCGAGCCGTTGATCGTCGAGGTGTTCAAGGAGATCGGCGTCCACGTGCCGACGCCCGTTCCGCCGCATGCCGTACGCCGAGGCCATGGCCAGGTACGGATCGGACAAGCCCGACCTGCGCTTCGGCCTCGAGATCGCGGACGTGTCGCACGTCTGGACCGACGCCGCGTTCAACGCCTTCCGCAAGATCGTCGCCGACGGCGGCGTCGTCCGGGCGCTGGTGGTTCCGGGCGCGGCTCGCTACTCGCGCTCGGAGCTCGACGCGCTGGTCGACCAGGCCAAGCAGCTGGGCGCGGTCGGCATCATGTGGGCGCGAAAGGTCGACGGCGCCGTCAACACCAACGTCAAGGCGGCTGGCGAGGACAAGCTGCTGGCCAGCATGGCGGCTGCCGGCTGCGGCGACCAGGACCTGATCCTGCTCGCCGGCGGCAAGCCCGACGACGCGTCGAAGCTGCTTGGGGCGTTCCGGTTGTCGCTGGCGAAGAAGGAGAACCTGATTCCGGCCGACCGGTTCGAGTTCGCGTGGATCGTGGACTTCCCGATGTTCGACTGGGACGCCGAGGCCAGGCGCTGGGTGGCGATGCACCATCCGTTCACCGCGCCGCTCGACGAGGACCGCGCGATGCTGGACGGCGACCCGTCGAAGGCGCGCGCCAAGGCCTACGACCTCGTGCTCAACGGCAGCGAGATCGGCGGCGGCAGCATCCGCATCCACGACTCGGCGATGCAGAGCCGCATCTTCCAGCTGCTGAACATCAGCGACGAGGACGCGGCGCTGCGTTTCGGCTTCTTCGTCGACGCGCTGCAGTACGGCACGCCGCCGCACGGCGGCATCGCGCTGGGCCTGGACCGCATGGTCGCGCTCCTGGCGGGGGAGAGCTCCATCCGCGAGGTGATCGCGTTCCCGAAGACCGCTGCCGCCGTCGACCTGATGACCGGCGCGCCGTCGGCCGTGGACCAGAAGCAGCTCGACGAGCTGAAGCTGCGCCTGGCGGCGACCGAAGCCTCCGCAGTAGGTAGCGCTGGCAGCCCGGATGATCTATCCGCAGATGACCAGATTACGCAGACTACGAATGACCGGAACTCGCGACCGCGGCGAAGCCTTGGCAGCGAGACGAGCCGGAGATGAACCCTACGGGGTCTCATCTGCGGCATTCTCGTCTCGACCGGCCGCTGCGCGGCCGTGTCGCTGGAACTCGTCACTCCGTGAGACTTTGATAGACGCCCTGCAATGCGGAGCGATCTGCGCCATTCATCGCTCTGCGGGCGAGCACTAGTTCCACAGATCGACCGCGAGGCCAACGATGGGGTTCGGCGTGCCGATGACGCCGATCACGCTGGTGGCGCCCGTCGCCAGGTCGATCGAGACCAGGGCGGAGTTCCCGCAGCCTTTCACCTTGTCGCCCCCGACAAGTTTCAGCGCGGCAAAAGCCTGGTTGGTCGCGGCGATGTCGAAGCCGGCCAACTGGGTCGTGTTCGCTCCGAGCGTGCCGACCGTGTTCAGCACGCCGTTGTTTGGCGGCGCCTGAATCGCGAGCCCGTTGAGGTCCGCGTCGACCACGTAGAGCGTGGTGCCGGTTGCCGGGTCGTTATCCGGGTTCGTGTAAGCGGCACCGGCGGCAAGCGGCGGCACGCCCGCGTTGACGTCGACGGGGTCGCCGTCGGCCGTCGTGGCATCGTAGGCAAGCGAGCCGTCGGGCTGCACGCCCGGCGCGATCGGGTCGAAGTCAACAACGGTTCCGAGATCCGGATGGGCGCGCAGGTTCTGTCCCGTGTTGCTGACGATCCGGATGCGATCGACCGTCGGGTTGAAGTCGAATCCGAAGGCCGTGCCCGAGAGCGCGACGACGAAGGGCGCTGCGCCTACCGCGGCCGCCTGGCCTGTGAACGGGTCGAGGCGATAGATCCGGCTCGAACTGCCCAGCCCGTACAACTCGCCGGTGGCCGGCCGCACGTCGATGCCGAGCAGGGACTCATCAGGCTGCAGGCCTGTGACCTTGACGGCTGGCTCGGTGGCGCAGGTATCGACCGTCGACAAGCGCACCAGCCGATTGGATGTGGTGAGCGCGATCAGCTCCTGATCGACCGACTGCGCGAACGCTGACGGCGGCAACAGCAGACCGGCAAGAAGACAACTACACGCGGCAGATCGCATCAGGTGTGACACGGCAACCTCCGCAAAGCGTGGGGAGCGACGTCATTGCCTGTGGGGGTTACGGCCGGCTGGCGAGTCCGGATTGTGCGGGACTGTCCACGGGACGTTTGACCGGCCATGGAGGCTGTGGTAGAATCGCTACCTAACTCTCACTGATACAAGGAGTTACGCGCGGCCACGCCGCAGCCGATGCGCAAGATTTCGGTCCCCGAAGACCACATCGAGACCCTGTTCGGGTCGTACGACGAGAATCTCCGACAGCTCGAATCCACCTTTGATGTACAGATCCGTACGCAGGGACACGACCTGCTGGTCGACGGCGCGCCGGCCAATGAAGAGAAGGTCGCGCGTACGGTCAGCCAGTTGGGCGCGCTGCTGCGAGAGGGGTATCGGGTGTCAAACGGCGAAGTGAAGACGGCCGCGCAGCTGGTGGCGGAAGACAGCGACGTCGAACTGCGGGACTTCCTGGTGCGCGGCGCCGTGGTGTCGGCCGGCAAGCGCCAGGTCGCTCCCAAGAGCGTCAATCAGCGTCGCTACCTGGAAGCGATCGACAAGCACGACATCGTGTTCGGCATCGGTCCGGCCGGCACCGGCAAGACCTATCTCGCCATGGCGCAGGCCGTGACGAACCTGCTGCAGAAGAAGGTGAGCCGCATCATCCTGGCGCGGCCCGCGGTCGAGGCCGGCGAGAAGCTCGGCTTTCTGCCCGGCGACCTGCAGGAGAAGGTGAACCCGTACCTGCGCCCGCTGTACGACGCGCTCTACGACATGCTCGACACCGATCGCGTGGAGCGTCTGCTCGAGCGCGGCACGGTCGAGATCGCGCCGCTGGCGTTCATGCGCGGGCGGACGCTCAACGACTCGTTCGTGATCCTCGACGAGGCGCAGAACACCACCGCCGAGCAGATGAAGATGTTCCTCACCCGGCTCGGATTCGGGTCCAAGGCCGTGGTCACCGGCGACGTGACCCAGATCGACCTGCCCACGGGGCGGGTGTCGGGGCTGGTCGAGGCGATGAAGGTCGTGTCGGCGGTGGAGGGCATCGCGTTTGTCCACTTCGACGATCGCGACGTCGTGCGGCACAAGCTCGTCCAGCAGATCGTCAAGGCGTACGAGGCGTTTCAGTCGGGCAAAGTCCCGCGAACGTCCTGATCGTCATGCCAGGCGACGGCCAACGTTCCTCGAAGCTCGTCGTCTCCGTCGTCGACGGACAGGGCAGGCCGTTTCGCGCGCCCGGCCTCGGGCGCTGGCTCCAGGGCGCCGCGCCGGCCCGCGCGCGCGGTGAGCTCACCGTGGCATTTGCGTCCGACGCGCGCGTGCGCGCGCTGAACCGCACCTATCGCGGCGTGGACAAGGCCACCGACGTGTTGTCGTTCCCGGGGCCTGGCCCCAGGCCGCGGTGCCACGGCGTACGGGGGCCAGGCCCCTGCCTTCCTGGGCGACATCGTCATCGCTCGCGGCGTCGCCCGGCGCCAGGCCAGGGCGCTGGCGCACGCGGAGGCGACCGAGTGGCGCGTGCTCGCGCTGCACGGCTTGCTCCACCTGCTTGGCTACGATCACGAGGCCGATACCGGCGCGATGCGGCGGCTCGAGCAGCGGCTGCGGCGTCGCGGCGGCCTCGAACGCGGGCTCATCGAACGCCAGCCGCCCGCGCCCAGGCGTCGCCGGGGGGCCGGGCGATGACACTCGCTGTCGCTCGCTCGTCCTCGCGCTGGCCACGACGTACGTCGGGACGATCGAAGCCGCCTTCAGCGCGCTGATGCGGCTGTCGCTTCGGCTCACCGTCGAGCGCAACGGCCGCGCGGCGGGCCTGGGGCCCTACCTCGACGACCCGGTGCTGCTGTTTGTCCCGGTCCGCCTGCTGCTCGGGCTGATCATCGCGATCACCGCCATCATCTTCGCGACGCTGACCGGAGTCGACGACGCGAAGGATCCCGGCGTGCTGCTGCTGTCGATGGCCGGGTTCTTCATCGTGTTCGAGCACCTGCTGCCGCTGCTGATCGTGCGGCGCGATCCCGAGCAGGTGCTGATCCGGCTGCTGCCGACGTTCAAGCTGCTCGAGCGGCCCATCCGCCCGATTACGCTGAGCCTGGTCGGCCTGATCGCGACGCTGCGCCCGGCGCGGCACACCGGCGCGGTCGAGACCGAGCCGGCCGACGGACGGCCAGGACGACACGGGCGAGGTCGCGCATGCGTACCTCGAAGCCGGCGAGCAGGAAGGCCTGATCGAGCGCGAGGACCGCCGGCTCATCCAGTCGATCGTGGACTTCGGCGACACCGAGGTCCGCGACGTCATGACGCCGCGTCCCGATGTGGTGGCCGTGCCGCTCGAGGCCACGCTGGCCGAGCTGCGGCAGGTGTTTCTCGAGCAGCAGTACTCGCGCGTGCCCGTCTTCAAGGACACGCTCGACCACATCCAGGGGTTCGTCTTCATCAAGGATCTGATCCGGATGACCGACGCGCAGCCTGGCGACCAGGTGGTGCCCAAGCTGCTGCGGCCGGCCTACTACGTCCCCGAGACCAAGCGTGTCTCGGACCTGCTGAAGGAGTTCCAGCGTCAGCAGGTGCAGTCGGCGGTGGTCGTCGACGAGTACGGCGGCACCGCGGGGCTGGTCACGCTCGAGGACCTGCTCGAGGAGATCGTCGGCGAGATTCGCGACGAGTACGACGTCGAGGCCGAACCGGTGCTCGACGAGGGCAACGGCGCCTTCGTCTTCAGCGGCAAGGTGGACATCGACGAGCTGGCCGAGCGGCTCGGCGTCGACATCCCGCGCGACGGATTCGGCACGGTCGGCGGCTACCTGTTGTCGCACCTCGGACGCGTGCCGGCGGTGGGGGAGACCTTCGAGGTCGGCGGTCTGCGCGTCCAGGTGCTCGAAGCCGAGCGTCGGCGGGTGGGACGGGTGCGCGTGCAGCGCGTGGCCTCGACCCCGGCTCCCGAGACCGCCGGAGAACCGGTGTGAAGGCCGGGCTGGTCTCGCTCGTCGGCCTGCCCAACGCAGGCAAGTCCACGCTGCTCAATCGCCTCGTCGGCACCAAGCTGGCGATCGTGTCGGACAAGCCGCAGACCACCCGCACGCGGATCCTCGGCGTGCGCACCTATCCCGAGGGCCAGATCGTCTACGTCGACACCCCCGGCATCCATCGCCCGACGCACCGCATGAACGTGCGGATGCTGGACACCGCGCGCGACGCCATGCGCGACGTGGACGTCGTCGGCGTCGTGCTCGACGTGAGCCAGAAGCCTGGCACCGGGCAGCAGCACCTGTTCGAGATGGTCCGGCACCTGCCGACGCCGGTCGTGCTGGTGCTGAACAAGGTCGATCTGGTCGCCAAGATGAAGCTGCTGCCCATCATCGACCGGCTGCGGCAGGAGCGCGAGTTCGCCGACATCGTCCCCGTGTCGGCGCTGTCCGGTCACAACGTCGAGCGGCTCGAGCAGGTGTTCCTCGTCGCACGTGCCCGAGGGCGAGCCGCTGTACCCCGAGGATTACCTGACCGATCAGCCCGAGCGCTTCTTCGTCGCCGAGATCGTGCGCGAGCAGGTGCTGCAGCACACGCATGCCGAGCTGCCGTTTTCCACGGCGGTCATCGTCGACAAGTTCGAGGAGCCCGAGCGCGAGAAGGGGCTGATGCGGCTCTACTGCTCGATCCTGGTCGAGCGCGAGTCGCAGAAGCCGATCATCATCGGGCGCCACGGAGACATGATCAAGACCATTGGCACCGCTGCGCGCGAGCAGCTCGAGCAGTTCTTCGACACCAAGGTGTTCCTGGATCTGCACGTCAAGGTGAAGTCGGAGTGGCGCGAGGACGAGCGGATTCTCGACGAGCTGTTCAACAAGCCGTCCTGACGGCGATGCCAATCGCGAAGGCGCGAAGGCGCGAAAGCCCGATGGGGCAGGATGGCCGTCACGCGTGATCCGAGCAGCCGTTCTTGCGTTCCTCTTGACGTGCCCAGGCGCCGGCGACGCTGACGGTGACCGTGCGCTCGGCGACGGGACCCGTGGCGGGCGCCCGTGTGGAGCTCGGAGCCGTACAAGGCACCACTGACGACCAGGGGCACCTGACCCTCACGGGTGTGTCGGCCGGCACGCTGACGGTCCAGGCCGACGGCTTTCTCCCCGCTTCAGTGGCGCTGACCGACCCGATGCCGGCGTCGCTGGACGTCACGCTCGATCCGGTTCCCCACCTCGAAGCAGAAGTCGTCGCCGACGCCACTCGCACCGCCACGCGGCTTGCCGATCAGCCGTTGCGCGTCGAGGTGGTCGATGCCGAAGAGATCGAAGAGAAGGCGCTGATGACGCCTGGCAGCGTCGCGATGCTCCTCGCCGAGACGACCGGCCTCAGAGTGCAGACGACCGCGCCTTCGCTGGGCGCGGCCAACGTGCGCGTGAACGGCTTGCGAGGCCGTTACACGCAACTGCTGGCCGATGGCCTGCCCCTCTACGGCACTCAGGGAGACTCGCTCAGCCTGCTGCAGGTCCCGCCGCTCGACCTGGGCCGCGTCGAGATCATCAAGGGCGCCGCCTCGGCGCTCTACGGCCCGACCGCGCTCGGCGGCGTCGTGAACCTCGTCGCGCGGCGCCCGGCGGGCGACGCGGCGGACATGCTGCTCAACGTCACGTCGCAGGCAGGCGTCGACGCGACGGCGTTTCTCGCGCGCCGGCCTCGCCGCGGCTGGGGCTGGACGCTGCTTGGGGGATACCACGCACAACGCCCCGGCGATCTGGACGACGACGGCTGGAGCGACGTGGCCGAGTACGCCCGTGGCGTCGTGCGCCCACGCCTCTTCTACGACAACGGCCGCGGGGGAACCGTGTTTGCGACAGTCGGCGCAAGCGCGGAGAACCGGCAGGGCGGCACGCTGTGGGACGCCGCCGCACCCGATGGCCAGCCGTTCATCGAGGCGCTGGACACCCGCCGTGCGGACAGCGGCGTGGTGGGCCGCTGGGTGACCGCAGGCGGACGCGTCGTGGCGTTGCGCGGCTCGGTCGCCTACACGGATCAGCAGCGCGAGTTCGGCGACGCGCATGAACATGGGCGCCGCCTCGTGTGGTTCGGCGAGGCATCGCTGGCAGGAGTCTTCGGCCGGCACTCCTGGGTGCTGGGGACGGCCGTGTCGCAGGACCGCTACCGCAACGACGACTTCAGCGACGTGGACTTCACGTTCACCGCGCCGGCAGTGTTCGCGCAAGACGACGTGCGCATCAACGACAGGCTGAGCGGATCGATCTCCGCGCGGCTCGACGTCCACAGCAAGTACGGCGTGCTGGTCAACCCGCGCGTGTCTCTGCTGGCGCGGCCGTCAGACGTGTGGACGATGCGCGTGTCGACGGGGCTGGGGACCTACGCGCCGACGCCGTTCACCGAAGAGACCGAGGAGGTGGGGTTCTCTCGTCTGCTGTTTCGGGACGACCTGGAGGTCGAGCGCGGGTGGGCCGCGTCGGCCGACGTCACGCGAGTGGTGAGCTCGTTCGAGCTTACCGCGACCGGGTTTGCCTCGCGCATCAGCGATCCCGTGATGTCGGCCGACGTCAGCGAAGATCAGTTCGCGCTGCTCAACGCGTTCGAGCCGCAATGGGTCTGGGGCGCCGAGGCCATCGCGCGGTATCGCGTCGAGGGCATGAGCCTGGTCGGCACGTATTCCTGGACGCGCGCGACGGAACTCGATGTCGAGCGCGGCGGCCGGCGCGAGACGCCGCTCACGCCGCGGCACGCCTTCACCTTCACGGCGGTCCGGGAAAGCGAGACCCGTGGACGCATCGGCGTCGAGGCGTACTACACCGGCCTGCAGGAGCTCGACGATGACCCGTACCGGCAGGTGAGCCGCCGTTACCTGCTGGTCGGCGTGCTCGCCGAGCGCCGTTTTGGCCGCATGCGCCTGTTCGTCAACGCCGAGAACCTCCTCAACGTCAGGCAGACCAGGTACGCGCCGCTGGTGCGGCCGGACCGGCGGGCCGACGGGCGCTGGACCGTCGATGCCTGGGCGCCGCTCGATGGGGTCGTCGTCAACGGCGGCGTCCGGCTCGTGCTTCAATGAGGCCGACGACCGTGACCGATTACACTGTTTACGGCGCCACCTGCGCGAGGATCTCATGACCCACGTGCGTCTCCGTCTCGTGCTCGTCGCGATGACACTCGCGACATGGCTGCCGGCGCGTCCGGCGGTCTCGCAGACGCCGGCGCCGGATCAGGCCGAGGTGCAGGCGCTCAAGGCGGAGCTCGAGAAGGCGCGCCTGGAGTTCGAGGCCGTCCGTCAGCAGTACGAGCAGCGCCTGGCTGCCCTCGAGCAGAAGCTGGCGCAGTTGACCGGCACGCCGGCCGACGCGCAGGCAGCACCCGCCCCGCCTCCGGCACCGCCACCCGACGTCGCGCCGCCGGCCGCGCCCGTCTCGACCGCTGGCGCCACATCGGCGTTCGCGAAGGTCTTCAACCCCGACATCGCCGTCATCGGCAACATGCTCGGCGCAGCCGGCCACAATCCCGTCGAGGACGGACCGGCGCTCGAGATGAGCGAAGCCGAGGCCTCGTTCCAGGCTGTCGTCGACCCGTACGCCAAGGCGGACTTCTTCATCGCCGTCGGCCCCGACGGCGCGGAACTCGAAGAGGGCTTCATCACCTTCAACACCTTGCCCGGCCGGTTTCTCCTCAAGGCCGGCAAGCTCCGCGCGAACTTCGGCAAGGTCAACACGCAGCACTCTCATGCACTCGCGTGGACGGACCGGCCGCTGGTGACGCGCAACCTCGTCGGGCGGCGAAGAAGGCCTGGCAGACAGCGGGCTGTCGCTGTCGCGCCTGGTGATGAATCCCTGGTTCTTCCTCGAGGCAACCGGCGAGGTCTTCGGCGGACGCTCCGAGCTGTTCGAGGGCAACGAGCGCTCGCAGCTCACCTATGTGGCGCGCCTGCGCGGCTACCGCGATCTGACAGAGGGCAGCAACCTCGACATCGGGACGTCGTTTGCATACGGCAACACGGCCACCGGCGCCGACACACGGCGCAGCTGGTTGGCGTCGACGCGACATTCCGCTACCGGCCGCTGCGACGGGCGATCTACAGCCGCTTCCAGGCGCGCACCGAGCTGGTCTGGAGCCGGCAGGACCTGGAAGATGACGAGCGGTCCCGCGCCTTCGGGATGTACGGCAGCGCCGAATATCAGTTCGCACGGCGCTGGGTTGGCGGGCTCCGCTTCGACCGATCCGGGCGCGCGCTCAACGGCGACGCCATCGACAACGGCGGCGCTTTCACGATGACGTATTGGCCGAGCGAGTTCAGCCAGGTCCGTGGCGAATATCGCCTGACGCGGTATGCCGACGACGTCACGGCCAACGAGTTCCTGTTCCAGTTCCTCTTCGCCATCGGCGCTCACGGCGCCCACGTCTTCTGATTTCCGAGGAGCCGGTATGCGATTGCTGGTGCGTTGCGCATCGGTCGGTCTGCTGTGGCTCGCGGGCGCGCACCCCGCGGTTGCCGCGCTCAAGGTCGTCGCGACGACCGAAGATCTCGCGGCGCTCACCAGCGAGGTGGGCGGCGACAAGGTCAGTGTCGAGACGATGGCGCGCGGGTATCAGGACCCGCATTTCGTCGAGCCCAAACCCAGCTTCATCCTCAAGCTCCACGCCGCCGATCTGCTGGTTCTGGTCGGCCGCGAGCTCGAGATTGGCTGGTTGCCGCCGCTCGTGCAGCAAAGCCGCAACGCCAACATCCAGCCGGGCGCCCGCGGCTATCTGGACGCCTCGCTGACGGTGAAGATCCTCGAAATCCCCACCGGCCAGATCACGCGCGCCATGGGCGACGTGCATCCGCAGGGCAACCCGCACTACTGGCTCGATCCCGGCAACGGCCGGCGCATCGCCAAGGCCCTGCAGGGGAAACTCACGGAGCTCTCGCCGGCCGACGCCGCATACTTCGCCCAGCGCTTCGCGGATTTCGACAAGCGTCTGTCCGAGGCCGAGAAACGCTGGGATGCCGCGATGGCCCCCTACAAGGGCGTCAAGATCGTCACCTATCACCGCTCGTGGCCCAACTTCGCCGATCGGTTCGGCCTCGACGTGGTGGGCTACGTCGAGCCCAAGCCGGGCATCCCGCCTTCGCCCGGGCACACGCTCGACCTGGTGAACGAGATGAAGCGCGAGAACATCAAGGTCATCGCCGTTGAGCCCTATTTCGACCTGAAGACGCCCAACGCCGTCGCACGCGATACCGGGGCCGTGGTCCTGGTGCTGGCGCCGTCGGTGAACGGGGTCAAGGAGGCCACCGATTACCTGCGGCTGTTCGACTACAACGTCAACCTCCTGGTGCAGACCTTCAAGAAGCTGGGTGTGAAGTAGGTCATGGACACGACCGTCCTGCAGTTTCTTGCCGCGCCGTTTGCGGCCAGCCTCATCCTGACCGGCATTCACGCCTATCTCGGCGTGCACGTCGTCGAGCGCGGCGTGATCTTCGTGGACCTCTCGCTGGCGCAGATCGCCGCCCTGGGCGCCACGATGGCCGTGCTGATGCCGTTCACCGGCGGCGATCCGCACCACTCGGGCGTGTACTGGGTCAGCCTCGGGTTCACCTTCATCGGCGCGGCCGTGTTCTCGCTGCTGCACAGCCAGAAGGCGCGCATCCCGCAGGAAGCCATCATCGGAATCTGCTACGCCGTCGCCTCGGCCGCCTCGATCGTCGCGATGAGCACGTCGGCTTCGCAGGCCGAACACCTCCAGCACATGCTGGTGGGCAACATCCTCGCCGTGTCGTGGCCGGAAGTGGCGAAGACCGCAATCCTGTACGGCGTGGTAGGCGCGTTTCACTACATCTTCCGCCAGAAGTTCCTGCTGATCTCGATGGACCGCAACCGGGCCGCCGCCGAGGGCCTGTCGGTGCGCTTCTGGGATTTTCTGTTCTACGCGTCGTTTGGTTTCGTCGTCACCTCGTCGGTGTCGATTGCCGGCGTGCTGCTGGTGTTCTGCTACCTCATCGTGCCGTCGGTCGCCGCCATGCTGTACGCCGACCGCGTCGGGCCGCGGCTGGCCATCGGCTGGACATGGGCACCGTCGTCTCGGCGCTTGGCGTGTTTCTGTCGCTGCAGCTCGACCTGCCGACCGGCGCGACGATCGTCTGCACGTTCGGCATCGTGCTGTTGTTGATGGCGGCCATCAAGCCGCTTGTTTCGGTGCCTGTCAAGAGCACCTGACGGAATCACACGTAGTAATTCGCGAGGAGCTCTTAACAGGACCTGGCACCGTTACTGAATCAGCCGTGCGCCGGTCTGGAACCGGCGATAGTTCGTGTAGGTCGCGATGCCAGTGACGAGCTCGTCCGGCGTCGTGTAGCGCTCTTCGAGCCGCACCGGCAGCACGAGATCCATCGCGGCGACCCGTTCGAATCTGGTGGTCAGCGTGTAGCTGACCTGCTCGATCTCGAGGACGAGGTCGGTGCGCAGGACCACGCCCGTGGCGGCGTCCACCCACACGCGACCGCGCGAGAAAGCCGGCCTGCCGTCGCTCTGGCGGATGACCGTGGGGCGGCTGCGTTCGCGGAACTCGAGCTCCCACACCGGCGCGTCTGGTTCGGTTCGGCGCTTCCAGCTGAATCGCTGCTGGCGCTCGGGCAGCAGGAAGAACAGCGCGACCGTCGGCAGGTTGAAGTTGCGCGCGCCCGGCGACAGGTTGTGCCGCGCGCCCTCCTCGAGAATGGCGCGCGCCTGCGCCCAACTGGCCTGGCGCGAGCCGTGCAGCAGCTCCACCAGACGCCTGCGCTCGGGCCCGGCCGGCTGGCCGTCCACCTCGATCACGTCGCGAAAGCCGATCGGATCGACTTCGCCGGGCAGCGCCACCCACGCAAACTCCGCGACCGAGCGTCGTCTGGTCGGCACCCCGACTTCGTCATCCCGTTGGTGCGTCAGTTCCTGGACGAGTGTCTCGGTTGCGACCAGGCGCGGGAGTTCGTCGGTGTAGCGCGCGACAAGCGCGCCGGCCCGTGCGAGCACTGCTTTCTGCGACGGCGCAGATCCTGACGTGAGCATTCCGTGGAATGCCAGCCCGGCCAACAGCCACAGTCCCCGCACGAACGTCACGGTAGCACGGCCATGACGCAGTACCCGCGCCAATTAGGGGTATCCCGGAACCTATAGCGTGTGTTACCTTTAGGAGTTTTCCGCAGCCCAACCGCCTCGCGCAGGGCCTGTGGCCGTCGCACCGTAGCCCGTAACAAGGTCCCTGATGGCGCCGCAACGCAGAATCGACGTCGTGCTCGACTCAGTGAGACGACTGCTGCGCATTGGTGCGACCGCCAACCTCTTCAATCTGCTCCAGAAACAGCATCCGGCCGATCTGGCCGCCGTCTACGGCGAGCTGCAGGAGCGCGACCGCAAGGCCGCCTTCGCGGTCGTCGTCGAGCGCAGTCCCAAGCTGGCGATGGAGTCGGCGGCCGAGCTCGGACCCGAAATGGCGGCGCAGCTGCTGGCGGACCGGCCCGCCGAAGAGATCGCCAAGCTGATTCAGGAGATCCCGTCCGACGACGCGGCGGCCCTGGTGGACTACCTGCCGGAGGAGCTGTCGACGGCGGTGCTGGAGTTGATGCGCCCGAAGGAATCCGGACAGGTCGGCAACCTGCTCGAGTTCCCCGAGAAGACCGCCGGGCGCATCATGAACCCGAACGTCTTCGCGCTGACCGAAGACCTGACGGTGGGCGAGGGCATCAGCCAGCTGCAGTCGTCGCGCGACGTCGAGATGGTCTTCTATCTCTACATCGTCGACGCGCGGCGTCACCTGGTCGGCGTCACGTCGCTGCGGCGCCTGCTGCTGGTGTCGCCCGAGACGCCGCTGAAGCGGATCATGACGCCGGACGTGATCAGCGTCCGCGTGGACACCGACCAGGAAGAAGCCGCGCGCCTGGTCGCCTCGTACAACCTGCTCGCCATCCCGGTCGTCGACGAGGAGAACAAGCTGGTCGGCGTCATCACCGTCGACGACGTCATCGACGTCATCAAGGACGAGGCGACCGAGGACATCTATCGGCTGGCCGGCGTCACCTCGGACGAGCGCGTCTCCACGCCGCCGGGCGAGTCGCTCAGCAAGCGGTTGCCGTGGCTGGCCGTGAACCTGGTGACGGCGTTCATCGCCGCGTCGGTGGTCAGCCTCTTCGAGCACACCATCGATCAGGTCGTCGCGCTCGCCGTCTTCATGCCCATCGTGGCGGGCATGGGCGGCAACGCCGGCACCCAGACGCTGACCGTCATCGTCCGGGGCATCGCGCTTGGCGAGTTGAACTGGGGCAACACGCGCAAGGCGCTGCTGAAGGAAGCGCTGGTCGGCCTGGGCAACGGCCTGGTGCTTGGCGCGGTGGGCGCGCTGGTCGTGTGGCTGATGAAGGGCAACCCGGTGCTGGGCGGGGTGCTCGGCCTGGCGATGGTGATCAACATGTTCATCGCCGCCACGGCCGGAACGCTGATTCCGCTGGGGTTGCGGGCGATGAAGGTCGATCCCGCCCTGGCCAGCTCGGTGTTCATCACGACGTTCACCGACGTGGCCGGGTTCGCCTCGTTCCTGGGACTGGCGACGGTGTTCCTGAAGTACCTCAAGACCGGGTAAAATAAGGGGATTTTGCGCCTCGGGCCATGCCACTCTACACAGCCGACGCGTTGGTGCTGCGCACCTACAAGCTCGGCGAGGCCGATCGGATCGTGGTCTTTCTGACCGCGGATCGGGGCAAGAAGCGCGGCGTGGCCAAGAGCGCGCGGCGGCCCAGGTCGCGCTTTGTGGGCGCGCTCGAGCCGCTGACGCACGTGCGGGTGGCGTATTTCGAGAAGGAGACCCGCGAGCTGGTGGGCCTGAACTACGCCGAGCCGGTGCGATCGCCGCTGTCGGGCCCGGGCGAATCGGTGGGTCACGCCAGCTACTTCGCCGAGCTGCTCGACGAGTGGGCGCAGGCCGACGACCCCAACGAGACGCTGTTCCGGCTGGGAACATCGGTGCTCGACGCGCTGGCGGGTGGAGTGCACATCGACGGTCTGGCGCGGTACTTCGAGTACTGGCTGCTGCGCCTGCAGGGCGTGTATCCGCCGCACCTGGTGTGTCACCGGTGCAGCCGCCGGTTTACCGGCGAGGGCGAGGACGGCGCCTGGCTGTCGCCGCTCGACAGCGTGCTCACGTGCGCGACGTGCGCCGATGGGCTGGCGGGGCACCGGCTTGGCACGTCGCTGTCGCCGGGCGCGCTGGCGTTTCTGGCCCACGCGCGGGCGCGCGGGCCGCGCGACCTGGGCGACCTGTCGAGGGCGGGTGGCGTGCTGGCCGAACTTGAAACGCTGCACCGCGCGCTGATGGTGCGGCACCTCGAACGGGAATTGCGATCGCCTCGTGTGTTGCGAGCGATAAAGCGCGGACACTGAAATCGTCAATCGTCAGTCTTCAATTCTTTGACCTTCCAAGACCTCATCTTCAAGCTGCAGCAGTTCTGGGCCGCCAATGGCTGCCTGATTCAGCAGCCCCTGGACCTCGAAGTCGGCGCCGGCACCTCGCATCCCGAGACGCTGTTGCGCGTGCTCGGTCCGGCGCATTGGAGCGTCGCCTACGTTCAGCCGTCGCGGCGGCCCGACGACGGACGGTTTGGCGAGAACCCGAATCGCCTGTTCAAGCACCACCAGTTCCAGGTGATCCTCAAGCCCTCGCCCGACGAGGTGCAGGACCTCTATCTGCAATCCCTCGAGGCGTGCGGCATCAACCCGCGGCAGCACGACATCCGCTTCGAAGAGGACAACTGGGAATCGCCGACGCTGGGCGCGTGGGGCATCGGCTGGCAGGTGCTCTTCGACGGCCTCGAGATCACGCAGTTCACGTACTTCCAGCAGGTCGGCGGCGTCGACCTGGCGCCCATCTCGTGCGAGATCACCTACGGGCTCGAGCGCATCGCGATGGCGCTGCAGAAGGTGGACAACGTCTACGACCTGGTCTGGGCCCCCGGCGTCCCGTATCGCGAGGTGCGGCTGCGCGAGGAGGTCGAGCAGTCGAAGTACGTCTTCGGTCAGGTCGACGGCGTCAGCGGCGAAGAGTTCGCGGCACATCATCGTGACCTCTTCGAGCGACACTACGCGTTCTGCCAGAAGCTGCTGGCCTCGGGCCTGTTGCTGCCGGCGCTGGAGGAATGCCTCAAGTGCTCGCACCTGTTCAACATCCTCGACAGCAGCGGCAGCATCGGCGTCACCGAGCGGACCGCGTACATCCTGCGGGTGAGGCAACTGGCGGTGCCGATTGCCAAGGCGTATTACGAGAGCGTGAAGCCGGCCGAGAAGTGGAGCAGGCGTGATGGAGCTCACAATCACGAAGGCACGAAGACACGAAGGCACGAAGGTCGTGGGGATCGGAACCTGATGCGTCGCAGCTCTCAGTGCCATCTCCGTCGTCATCGTGCCATCGTGCCATCGTGCCTTCGTGATTGTGAGCCGGTCGTAGACGTAGACCATGGACCGCGAACTTCTGATCGAGATCGGCGTCGAAGAAGTCCCGGCCAGCTGGCTGCCATCGCTGACGACGCAGCTGACCGAGGTGACCACCGCGCAGTTGAAGGCGGCGCGCCTGGACGTCGATGGCCCCGTGGAGTCGTGGACGACGCCTCGCCGGCTGGCCGTGCGCGTGCACCGCGTGGCCGAGCGGCAGACCGACCTCGAGGAGGTCGTCAGCGGTCCGCCCGTTTCGGCCGCACGCGGCGCCGACGGCCAGTTCACCCAGGCGGCCATCGGGTTTGCGCGGAAGAACGGCGTCGAACCGGACGCGCTCGAGGAGATCGAGACGCCCAAGGGCCGGTACCTCGCGGTGCGCAAGCGTCAGCGCGGGCGGGCGTCAGTCGATGCGCTGCCCGACGTCATGACCGGGTTGCTCCGCGGGCTGGCGTTCCCGAAGTCGATGAACTGGGACGCGTGGCTCGACGACGGCAAGGGAGATTTGCGGTTCGGGCGCCCGGTGCGCTGGCTGCTGTTCCTCTATGGCGGCCGCGTCGTGCCCTTCGACATCCGCCGGGCCGAGGGCGCCCAGTCGCCGCTGGTGCAGGACGTGCGGTCGGGCGCGACGACCTACGGCCACCGCTTTCTCACCACGAGCGGCCGGGCCGGCCGCGCGGTCAAGGTCAAGACCTTCGACGACTACAAGGCGCGGCTGCTCGAGAACTTCGTCGTTCTCGAACGTGAAGATCGCCGGGAGCGGATCGCGCGCGACCTCGACGTGCACGCCGGCCGGCTGGGTGGACGCGTGCACCGCGCGGCTGCAGGTCAGGCGGGGCTCCTCGACGAGGTGCCGGACCTGGTGGAGTGGCCGTCGGTGGTCGCCGGCGTGTTTCCCGCCGAGTTCCTGGCGCTGCCCGAAGAAGTGCTGACGACGACGATGATCCATCACCAGCACTACTTCCCGGTGGTGGACGAACACGGCAAGCTGAAGGCGGCGTTCCTCGCGGTGACCAACGTCGAAGTGGACAGGCCCGAGCTCATCAGCCGGAACTCGGAGCGCGTGCTCACGGCGCGGCTGCGCGACGCGCAGTTCTTCTGGAACGCCGATCGCAAGGTGCCGCTCGAGTCCCGCATCGAACGGCTGGACACGATCCTGTTCCACAAGAAGCTGGGCAGCTACAAGGCCAAGGCCGAGCGCGTCGAGCAGCTGGCCGAGTGGGTCGCGCGCGAGGCGCTGGCACAGCCCCGCCGACGCCGCGTCACGCCGCGAAGGCGGGCCGGCTGTGCAAGGCGGACCTGGGCACCGACCTGGTGCGCGAGTTCACCGAGCTGCAGGGCACGATGGGCGGCATCTACGCCCGGGAGGAAGGCCTGCCCGAGGCGGTGTGGAAGGCGATCTACTACCACTACCTGCCGGTGGCCGTCGAGCCGGAGGCCGCCGCCGACGCGCGCGCAGCTGGGCGCCGGCGCGATTTCGTGGGCGGCGGTGTCGATTGCCGACAAGCTCGACACGCTGGTCGGGCTGTTTTCCGCGGGCGAGCGCCCGACCGGATCGCGCGACCCCTACGGCCTGCGGCGTCAGGCGCACGGCCTGTTCCGCACGCTGGTGGACCTGCCCGAGCTCACGGGCCTGACGGTGCGGCCGACCGTGGGCGCGCTCATCGGCGCCGCCGAGCGCGATCGGCCGCTCGACGAGGCCGCGCGCGCGGCGCTCACCGCGTTTCTCGCCGAGCGTCTTGACCTACGTCCTCGAACAGCGCGGGTACGACGTGCGCAACGTGCGCGCGGTGCTGGCCGGCCGGCCGCTTGCCGAGATCAGCCCGCTCGAAGCGCGGCGCATGCTGGAGGTGCTGCCCGAGTTCACCGGCACGCCCGAGTTCCAGCAGCTCGCGACGGCGTTCAAGCGCGTGAAGAACATCGCGAAGGAGCTGGGGACCGAGTTGGGGCCTGGCCCCCTGCCGAGCGCACGGGGGCCAGACCCCTTACGCCGCGCTCCTGCACCGAACCCGCCGAGCTCGCCCTGGTGGCCGAGCTCACGCGTCGGCAGCCGGTCATCGAGCGCGTGCTCGACTCCGGCGACCACTACCGGCAGGCCTTCGCCGAGGCTGCCGGCTTCGGTCCCTTCGTGGACCGGTTCTTCACGGATGTGTTCGTGATGGTGGAGGACCCCGCGCTGCGGCAGGCGCGGCTCCACCTGATGGCGTCGCTTGTCGCGACTCATCCTTCGGCTCGCGGATATCTCGGAGATCGTTCCTCAATCGGAGTCCTAACCGACCATGGCAAAGAAGCAAGCGAAGAAGACGGCGAAGAAGGCAGTGAAGAAGGCGGCGAAGAAGGCGTCGAGGCCGGCGCCGAGCAAGTCGGCCGGCAAGGCCACGAAGAAGTCACGTGTACTTCTTCGGCGGCGCCAAGTCCGACGGCGACCGCACGATGCAGCGACCTGCTCGGCGGCAAGGGCGCCAACCTGGCCGAGATGGCCAACGCCGGCCTGCCGGTCCCGCCCGGGTTCACCATCACGACTGCCGCGTGCATGCTGTGGTACGACAACGGCCGCAAGCTGACGCCGGCGATCGAAGCCGAGATGGAAGCCAACGTCCGCAAGCTGGAGAAGACCGCGGGCCTGACGTTCGGCTCCACGACCAACCCGCTGCTGGTGTCGGTGCGCTCGGGCGCGAAGTTCTCGATGCCGGGCATGATGGACACGATCCTCAACCTCGGGCTCAACGACGCAGGCCGTCGAGGGCCTGAAGAAGCAAGACCGGCAACGGCCGCTTCGCCTACGACAGCTACCGCCGCTTCATCCAGATGTTCGGCAGCGTCGTGCTGGAGATCGGCAAGGACAAGTTCGAGCACGAGTTCGAGGCGGTCAAGCACGCGCACGGCGCGGCCACCGACACCGACCTGGGCGAGGACGGCCTGAAGGAGACCGTCGAGCGCTACAAGGCGCTGGTCAAGACCGAGACCGGCAAGCCGTTCCCGCAGGATCCGTTCATCCAGCTGCGCGGCGCGCGTGACGCGGTGTTCCGCTCGTGGAACAACGACCGCGCGAAGACCTACCGCCGCCTGTACGAGATCCCGGACCACATCGGCACGGCCGTCAACGTGCAGCAGATGGTGTTCGGCAACACGGGCGACCGATCGGCCACCGGCGTCGGCTTCACGCGCAACCCGGCGACCGGCGCCAACGAGTTCTTCGGCGAGTTCCTCGTCAACGCCCAGGGCGAAGACGTGGTGGCCGGCGTCCGCACGCCGCTGCCGATCGCCGAGCTCGCGAAGGTGATGCCGAAGGCCTACAAGGAGCTGCACAAGATCACGACGCGGCTCGAGAAGACCTATCGCGACATCCAGGACTTCGAGTTCACGATCGAGGAAGACAAGCTCTACATGCTGCAGACCCGGAACGGCAAGCGGACCGGGTACGCGTCGGTGGTCATCGCCACCGACTTCGTGAAGGAGAAGCTGCGTCTCGCCCAAGGACGCGCTTGCTGCTGGTCGAGCCGGCCGCGCTGTCGCAGCTGCTCTCGCCGGTGTTCGACCCGGCCGAGTGGAAGAAGCTGCCGGCGCTGACCAAGGGGCTGCCGGCCTCGCCGGGCGCGGCGTCGGGCCAGGTGGTCTTCACCGCCGACCACGCGGTCGAGTGGGCGCAGCAGGGCAAGAAGGTGCTGCTGGTCCGCAAGGAGACGGTGCCCGACGACATCCACGGCATGGAAGTCGCCGAAGGCGTGCTCACGGCGACCGGCGGCATGACCTCGCACGCGGCGGTCGTCGGCCGCCAGATGGGGAAGCCCTCGGTGGTCGGCGCCGGCGCGCTGGTCGTCAACGAGAAGGACAAGCAGTTCTCGGTGGGCGGCACGACGGTGAAGGAAGGCGACTGGGCGTCGTTCGACGGCCTGACCGGCGAGGTGAAGGTCGGCCAGGTCGCGACCAAGCCGAGCGAGATCCTGCAGGTGCTGGACGGGCAAGATGAAGCCGAAGGACTCCGACATCTACCAGCGCTTCAACCAGCTGCTGACGTGGGCCGACAAGGTGCGGACGCTGGGCATCCGCGCCAACGCCGACCTGCCGGACCAGGCGGAGCTGGCCTACGCCTTCGGCGCCCGCGGCATCGGGCTGTGCCGCACCGAGCACATGTTCTTCGGCGAGGGCCGCATCGAGAAGGTGCAGCAGATGATCCTCGCCGACAACGAGGCCGACCGCCGCAAGGCGCTCGACGCGCTGCTGCCGCTGCAGCGCGCCGACTTCTACGGCGTGTTCAAGGCGATGCACGGCGAGCCGGTGACCATCCGCACCATCGACCCGCCGCTCCACGAGTTCCTGCCCAAGCGCGAGGACCTCATGGTGGAGGTCGCGAAGCTCGAAGACGGCGGGCAAGGGCGGCGCCGAGCTCAAGGAGAAGAAGACGCTGCTGGCGCGCGTCGAGCAGCTCCACGAGTTCAACCCGATGCTCGGCCATCGCGGCGTGCGTCTCGGCATCACGTATCCCGAGATCACCGAGATGCAGGCGCGCGCCATCTTCGAGGCGGCCGCGCAGCTCAACAAGGAAGGGCTGAAGGTCGTTCCCGAGGTCATGATCCCGCTGGTCGGCCTGGTCAAGGAGCTGAAGGACCAGAAGACCATCGTCGACCGCGTCGCCGGCGCGGTGATGAAGGAGCAGGGCGTCAAGTTCAAGTACCTGGTGGGGACGATGATCGAGGTGCCGCGCGGCGCGGTCACCGCCGACCAGATCGCGACCGAGGCGCAGTTCTTCTCGTTCGGCACCAACGACCTGACGCAGCTGACCTTCGGCTTCTCCCGCGACGACGCGGGCAAGTTCCTGGGGGTCTACCAGGAGCGGAAGATCCTGGAGCGCGATCCGTTCCAGTCGATCGACACCGTCGGCGTCGGCCAGCTGGTGGCGATGGCGTGCGAGAAGGGCCGCAAGACACGCCCGGACCTGAAGCTGGGGATCTGCGGCGAGCACGGCGGCGACCCGTCGTCGGTGCACTTCTTCCACACGGTGGGGCTCGACTACGTGAGCGCCTCGCCGTACCGCGTGCCGGTGGCGCGGCTGGCCGCGGCGCACGCCGCGCATGTCAGTGAAGGTAGGAGACTAAGCCGGTTCGAGTCGGGTTCGGTCGGGTTGGGTCGGGTTGCGGTCGGGTTGCTCGCAACCTGTCCGAACCGAGCTCCAACCTGGCCGAACCGGACCGCAACCTGGCCGCAACCTGGCCAACTCGTGATCACCGTCTTCGTCCATCGCAACGGCAGAACCGAAGCGCTGCAGGAGCTCGACCCGGCGCTCCTGCAGCCGGGCAGCGGGGCGAAGGTGTGGGTGGATCTGGCCGGCGCGAGCCAGTCCGAGCTGCGGATCCTGTCCGACGTCTTCCACTTCCACCCTCTGGCGGTGGAAGACGCGGTCGCCGCGCTCCACCACCCGAAGATCGAAGCCTACAACGGCTATCTCTACCTGATTCTGCACGGCATCGACTACCAGAAGTCGCGCGACGAGGAGTCGTTCATCACGCACGACACCGACTTCTTCCTCGGGCCCAACTACCTGGTCACGATCCACGACGGGCAGACGCGCAGCATCACCGGCATCCAGGACGTCTGCGGACGCAACGACCACGTGCTCGGCGAAGGGCCTGGCGCGTTGATGCACCGGATCATCGATCGGATGGTCGACAACTACCGGCCCGAGATCGAGCAGCTGGAAAAGTGGCTGGACGAGCTGGAACGCGAGGTCTTCGACGTGCCGAAGAAGGAGACCGTGCGCGAGATCCTCTCGGTGAAGCAGGACGTCACTGCGCTGCGCCGCATCTCGACGCCGCAGCGCGACGCCATCGGCACGGCTCGCGCGCCGCGAGTTCCCGATCATCCCGGAGGAGCTGACCTTCCGGTTCCGCGACGTCTACGACAACCTCGTCCGGATCGCCGACGAGGGGCTGATCTTCCAGGATCGGATCACCAGCCTGCTCGACGCGCACTACTCGAATGTCTCGAACCGCCTGAACGAGATCATGCGCGTGCTCACGGTCATCACCGTGATCGTCTCGCCGCTCACGCTGGTGGCCGGCATCTACGGCATGAACATGAGGCTGCCGCTGGTCGGGACCGAGTCGGATCCGCGGCCGTTCTGGTGGCTGGTCGGCGGCATGGTCGCGACGGTCGTCATCATGCTGGGGTTCTTCAGGAAGAAGCACTGGCTCTGAACGGCTGCGCCGAACTCACGTTCGACTGACGCGCGACGCATCGTAGCTACGTCACCGGCTTCAGTTCCGCCGTGTCGCTAGCGTCGTGCCGAAGATCCACCGCCTCCCCGTTGCGCTTGCCAATCAGATCGCTGCCGGCGAGGTCGTCGAGCGGCCGGCGTCGGTCGTCAAGGAGCTCGTCGAAAACGCTCTCGACGCCGGCGCGCGGCGTGTGACGGTGACGGTCGAGTACGGCGGCAAGCGCCTGGTCCGCGTCGAAGACGACGGCGAGGGGATGGAGCCAGACGATGCGCAGCTGGCCCTGGAGCGGCACGCGACGAGCAAGATCCGGACGAGCGGCGACCTGGCGGCCATCGCGACGCTGGGCTTCCGCGGCGAGGCGCTGCCGTCGATCGCATCGGTGTCGCACCTGACGCTGCGCACTCGAGCCCGCGGCGCGATGAGCGGCACCGAGATCGTGGCACACGGCGGCGTCATCGCGTCGATCACCGAGGCCGGGGCGCCCGAAGGCACGCGCATCGACGTCGAGGACCTGTTCTACAACCTGCCCGCACGGCGAAAGTTCCTCAAGTCGGACCAGGCCGAGTCCGCACAGGTCTCGCGCATCGTCACGCAACTGGCGCTGGGCGCCCATGGAGTGGGCTTCTCGCTTGTCAGCGCGGGACGGCGGCTCCTGGAATGCCCGCCTGCCGGCAGCCGGCGTGAGCGGCTGTTTCAGATCTACGGCGATCCGGGCGATCTCATCGAGGTCTACAAGGAGACCGCCGGCATTCGCGTTGAAGGCTACATCGCGCCGCTGGCCGATACCGGTCCTCGCCGGGGTCCGCAGAATGTCTTCATCAACGGCCGGCTGGTGCGCGACAAGACCATCGCGCACGCGATTGGCGACGCCTACAGCGTGGCGTCGATCAAGGAGCGCAGCCCGGAAGTGCACCTGTTCATCGAGATGCCGCTCGACGCGCTCGACGTGAACGTGCATCCGACCAAGGCCGAAGTGCGCTTCCGCGAGCAGTCGCTGATGCACCAGGTGATTCGCCGCGCGGTCGGCGATGCCCTTGGCCAGGGCCCCGCGCCCACGCTGTCGCTCACGCCCACCGCGCCGGCGTCGGCCTAGCCGGCGGGCGAGACGCTGCCCATTCCTGGCGTGCTTGCCGGCGGACTGTACCCGAGCCGGTGGCGGCCCTGATCAGGCCTCGGGCCTCGGGCCTCAGGCCTCGGGCAGCTCGGACGGCGCACCCGGCACCCAGCACCAGGCACCTGGCACCGCACCCGGCACTGGGCACCCGGCACTCAGCACCTCTCTGATCCCCCTCGGCCAGTTCCGCGACACCTTCATCATCGCGGTCGATCACGAGGGCGTGGCGATCATCGATCAGCACGTCGCGCACGAGCGCGTGCTCTACGAGCGGACCCTCGAGAAGCTGACGAGCGGGCGTCTCGAGAGCCAGCGGCTGCTCACGCCGATCCTGGTGGACCTGGCGGCTGCCGCGCGCCAGGCGCTGGTTGCGCGCGCGCCGGACCTCGAGCGGCTCGGTTTCGAGGTCGAGGAATTCGGCGGCGAGGCGGTGAAGGTGTCGGCGCTGCCGGCGCTGCTCGGCGTGGAGGAGGCGGCCGCGACGCTGCGCACGCTGGCCGACGACCTCGAGGGCTTCGACCGCGGCAGCCCGGCCGAGGCCGCGCTGAAGCTGATGGCCGCCACCATCGCGTGCCACGCGGCGGTGAAGGCGAACTACCCGCTCACCTACGAGAAGATGACGCACATCCTCGAGGAGCTGGCCGCGACGGCCTACTCGACCATCTGCCCCCACGGCCGCCCGGTGATGCTGCGGCTGACGCGGACGGGAGATCGAGAAGAACTTTCAGAGAATCTGACGGTCCTGTAGGGGCGCGCTGCGCGCGCCCCGCGCGGGTCCCGCCGGATGCCCGACTTTGTTCCCGCTCCCGGCTGAACCCGTGCGGGGCGCACGCCGTGCGCCCCTACAGGTCATTCCGATCGCAACAACCCCACCGGATCCACCCTCGCCGCCCGCCGCGCCGGCCAGAGGTTGGCCACGACCGCGGCCAGCACCAGCACCGCCGCCGTGGCGCCGAGGACCCCGACGTCGCGTGGCGACACGCCGAAGAGCAGGCTGGCGAGCATCTTCGAGGCGCCGAGCGAGGCCAGCAGGCCCACGCCGACGCCGACGGAGGCCAGCACCACGCTCCCACCCAGCACCGCACGCAGGATGTCGGCGCCCTGTGCGCCCAGGGCGACGCGGATGCCCATCTCGCGCGTCCGCTGCGCCGCCAGAAACGACGTCACGCCATAGCCGCCGCCGACCGCCAGCAACACCGCGAGCATCGCGAACACGCCGAGGAGCCACGAGTACGCCAGGCGCATTTCCATCGAGTGCGCCAGCGCCTGCCGCATCGACCGCACGCGGTAGAGCGGCAGCTCGGGATCGAGCGCGTCGACCGCCGCGCGTGCCGAGGCCGCTGACCGCCAGCGGATCGCCGGAGGTCCGCAGGGCGACGCGTGATGTTGTCGAGCGGGCTGCCGCTTCAGCGGGAAGTACAGCCCGGGCCGCATCGGACGCTCGAGCCCGTAGTGCTTGACGTCGGCGACGACCCCGACCACCGTGATCCAGGGGGTCTTCGTCGTAGGTGCCGCGAATACGGCGGCCGACGGGATCGGCGACGTTGGGCCAGAACGTCCGCGCGAACATCTCGTTGACGACCACCACCCCGCCGTCCTTGGGGTCGTATGGACGGTCGTCGGCCGGCTCGAAGAACCGTCCGCGCGTCGACGCGAAGGCCCATCGCCTCGGCGTATCAGGGCGATGGCGACGCGCACGATCGTGACGGGGTTGTCTTCGCTTGGCGCGCTTCACGCGCCCCTCGACCTCGAAGAAGTCCCCCAGTGACACCCCGAGCGGCGGGCAGTTCACCAGGCCTGCGGCCTCGACACCCGGCAGCGCCGCCATCTGCGGCGCAAGCCGATCCCAGAACGCGCTCGCGTGCCTTGTCGTCGGGATACTTGGCTTCGGGCAGGAAGACGGAGAACGTCAGCACGTGCTCGGGCTCGAAGCCCGGGTCGACGTTGCGGACGCGATCGTAGGCGCGATAGAGCAGCCCACCGCACACCAGCAGCAACGCGGCCAACGCGAACTCGGAGGCGACCAGCAGTCCCAGCGTCCGCCGGCCCGCCGGCGCGGCCGTCGTCCCGGCGGTCGTGGTCTGCATGGCCGCGCGGAGATCGCCGCGGAGCGCGTGAAATGCGGGCGCCCAGCCGAAGAGAATGACGGTCATGGCGGCCAGGCCGACCGAGAACGCCATGACGCGCCAGTCCAGGTCGAAGGCCGCCCAGCGCGGCACCTGGTCGGCGGCCGCGCGGATCAGGGCGTCGAGCGCCCAGCTGCCCAGCAGCAGCCCCAACGCGCCGCCGGCAATGGCCAGCAAGACGTTTTCGACGAACAACTGGCGGAGCAGTCGCGTGCGACTGGCGCCGATCGCCAGGCGGATGCCCATCTCGCGCCTGCGATTGAGCGCGCGCGCCAGCATCACGCTGGCGACGTTGGCGCACGCCACCAGCAGCAGGATGCCGACGGCGGCGCCGAGTGCAAGGGCGATCGTGTCGAAATCGCGCGTGAGCTCGGCCCGCATGTCGCGAACGAATGGGCTGACGATGCGGTCCTTGTCCTTCGTGTCCCAGATGGGCTGATGCGCCCGTCGCAGGTCCTTGTCGGCGTCGGCGACGGTGACGCCGGGCTTCAGGCGGCCGATGCCGGTCCACGAGTAGTTCTGATACGTCTGCGCCGGATCGCCGGCCAGGGGCACCCAGACACTGGCGCGGAACCCGAAGTCGGCGCGCGCCGCGACGACGCCCACGATCGTGCGCGGCGCGCTGTCGAGGCGCAGCGTGCGCCCAATCACCGCCGGGTCCGCGCCGAAGCGCTCGCGCCACAAGGCCTCGCTGATCATCACCGCGGGTGTGCCGTTCGGGCGGTCTTCCTCCGCCGTGAACGTGCGGCCGACAAGCGGGGGCATGCGCAGCACGTCGAAGAAGTCGCGGGTGATCTGCGCGCCCTGCACGCGCTCGACCGACGAGCCGCTCGGCCAGGTTGAACGTCGCCGTGTCGTGCAGCGCGATAGCCTCGAACAGCCGCTGGCCCTTCCGCCACTGATCGAAGTCGGGAAAGTTGACCCCGACGTACTCGAGGTTCCACTTCGGCGCCCTCTCGTTGATGTAGACGAGCCGATCCGGCTCGGGCACCGGGAACGGGCGCAGGAAGATGCCGTTGACCAGCGTGAAGACCGCCACGCTGGCGGCAATGCCCAGGGCGAGCATGCCGATGGCAAGGCCCGTCGCAAACTTCTGGCGGATGAGCGAACGCCAGGCGGCGCGAATGTCGGAGGTGATCATGGCATGCCTGCCTGTTGGGACGAGGACCGACCGACGCGCGGCTGCCGAGCCGTACGGCAGGCGGATCTGGCGCCACGACGGTTTGCGCGATGTCGAAGCGTCGCTGCGGCCCAGACGCGATGTGCCTGGCCGCCGGCTCGACGACCGACGCCTGGTCGAGCGACTCGAGGAACATCGACTTCATCTCGTCGCCGTGCCGTTGGACGAGGTCCCCCGGCAGCGCGCCGATCAGGACGCGATAGAGACGGGCGGCGAGCCGGCGTTGCCGGCGGGTCATGACGCGGGCCTCGCGCGCGGCTTGAGGCGCGCCTTTGCGAGGTTGACGAGGTCGCCCAGACGGCTGGTCTCGCTGGCGAGCACCCGGCGGCCCGCGGCTGTGAGCCGGAAGATGCGGCGCTTTTCGCTTTCCTCGGGCGGGCGCTCGCCCGGATCGTCGATTTCGTCAATCCAGCCGAGTCGTGCAGTTCGTCGAGCGAGCCGTAAAGGGTCGCCGGCCAGAGCCGCACCTGGCCGTCGCTGAGCGCATTGACATCGCGCGCGATCGAGAGGCCGTGACGGTCTGCCGCGGCCAGCGCGAGCAGGATGTAGTAAAGCCGTGGCTTGAGAGAAGATCGGGGTGGCATGGCGTTGTTATATTAAACGATATAACAAGGCCGAAAGTTCGCCTGTCGAGATCCCGCGACAATCCCATCCGGCAAGCTCCTCGCGTTGCGCCGTCCGTGCGCCTCCGTGCATAATCACCGCGACCGACCAGCCATGCTCTCGACCTCAGGCGCCCGCCCGGGTCCTGACGGGCCAGGAGCGGATGTTCCACCCGCCCCCCGGAACTGTCGGTCTGTCTGGCCTCTCCCCGGCGTCCAATCCCCCGACATCGAACCGGTTCGTGTGATCCCTTGGTAGCGTCTCTCATGAAGGAGGGCGACGTGGCCTGCACGACCACTCGTTTCACCGGCGCCAAGGCGCCGTGCGGCCGTATCGTGGACGGCGAAGTGTTTCAGGATGAGGACGAGCAGGCGGTCGTCACCTGCGAGCGGGACTACGACTGCGGATGCCGCAGCATCCGGCACGAGTATCACGACGGCGGCGTCGCCGAGAAGGTCATCCACCACAGCGGGAAGGTCCTGCTGGACGAAATGCTCTCCGCGGAATAGCGCGAGATGTTCCCGGCACCCCTGGCCAGGAGCGCGACATGACGCCTGCGCACGACGTGATCCTGGTCGGCGGCGGTGGTGCCGGCCTGCGCGCCGCGATTGCGATTGCCGAGGCCAACCCCGCCTCAGCATCGCCGTCGTGTCGAAGGTCTATCCGATGCGGAGTCACACGGTGTCGGCCGAAGGCGGCGCCGCCGGCGTGATTCGCGCCGACGACAGCTTCGACGAGCACGCGTACGACACCATCTCGGGCGGCGACTGGCTGCCCGATCAGGATGCCGTCGAAGCCTTCGTCCGGGAGGCGTCGGAAGAGCTGATGCGGCTGGAGCACTGGGGATGCCCGTGGAGCCGCGAGCCGGACGGCCGCGTGGCGGTCCGCCCGTTTGGCGGCATGAAGAAGATGCGGACGTGGTTCGCCGCGGACAAGACCGGCTTCCACATGCTCCACACGCTCTTCCAGACCTCCCTCAAGTACACGGCGGTCGTCCGGTACGACGAGTGGTTCGTCACGCGGCTGCTGGTCGACGACGGCCGCGTCCACGGCGTGGTGGCCATCGACTTGCAGTCGGGGCGCGTCGAGTCGATTGGCGCCCGCGCGGTCATCATCTGCACCGGCGGCTGCGGGCGCGTCTACCCCTTCACCACCAACGCGAGCATCAAGAACGGCGACGGGATGGCGCTGGCGTACCGCGCGGGGGCTCCGCTGAAGGACATGGAGTTCGTGCAGTACCACCCGACCGGGCTGCCGTTCACCGGGATCCTCATCACCGAGGCCGCGCGCGCCGAGGGCGGGTACCTCGTCAACAAGGACGGCTATCGCTACCTCCAGGACTACGACCTGGGTACGCCCCAGCCCAAACCGGTCCTCCGCAGCATGGAACTCGGGCCGCGCGACCGGCTGTCGCAGGCGTTCGTCAAGGAAGTCGAGAAGGGCCGCACCATCGACACGCCGTACGGACCCGTCGTGCACCTGGACGTGCGGCATCTGGGAAAGGCCGCCATCGAGTCGAAGATCCCGTTCGTGCGCGAGCTGTGCCTCAAGTACCAGAACGTCGACCCGGTGACGGAGATGATTCCCGTGCGTCCCGTCGTGCACTACATGATGGGCGGCGTGCACACCGACATCAACGGCGCCACGCCGATCGCCGGGTTGTATGCGGCCGGCGAGGCCGCCTGCGTCAGCATCAACGGCGCGAACCGGCTCGGGTCCAACTCGCTGCCCGAGCTGCTCGTCTTCGGCGCGCGCGCCGGCCGCGCGGCGGCCGACTACGCCTCGCGGCAGCCGGGGAACGGCTCGAGCGGGGCCATCCTGGCCCAGGCACGTGACGAGCAGCGGCGGCTGGCCCAGGCCGTCGCGCGCCCGGCCAGCGGCGGCGAGCGCATCGCCGCCATTCGCGACGAGATGCACAAGGCGATGGAGCAGGGCGCGGGCATCTACCGATCGGGCGACTCGCTCGTGCGCGCCGTCGACGCGCTGCGGTCCCTCCAGCTGCGCGCCGCCGACATCGCCATCGCGGATCACAGCCAGACCTTCAACACCGAACGCATCGCGGCGCTCGAGCTGGCCTTCATGCTCGACGTGGCCGAGGCCATCGTCGAATGCGGCGTCGCAAAGGAAGGAGTCTCGCGGGGCGCACCAGCGCCTGGATTTCCCGTCCCGCGACGACGCGCGGTTCCTTGCGCACTCGCTGGTGTCGCAAAACGCCGACGGCTCGTGCCGGGTCGAGTACATGCCGGTCACGATCACGCGCTGGCCCCCGGGCGAGCGTGTCTACGGGAGGTAGCGCGCATGGCGGATCTCATCACGCTTCAAGTGGCGCGGTACCGGCCGGAGGAGGAGGCGGCGCCGACGTTTGACGAGTACGAGGTGCCGTGCCCCAGGGACTGGGTCGTCCTCGATGCCCTCAACTACGTGAAGGACCGGATTGACGGCACGCTCTCGTACCGCTGGTCGTGCCGCATGGGGGTGTGCGGCAGCTGCGGCATGAGCGTCAACGGCGAGCCCAAGCTGACCTGTGCGACCTTCCTCGCCGACTATGCCCCCGGGCCGATTCGCGTGGAGCCGCTCAGGAATTTTCCGGTCATCCGCGACCTCATCGTCGACATCGGCGATTTCATGCGCAAGCTGACGACGGTCAAGCCGTGGATTGTCCGAAGCGAGGAGAAGCCGATTGCCGAGGGCGAGTACCTCCAGACGCCGCAGGAACTGGAGGCCTTCAAGCCCTTCAGCATGTGCATCAACTGCATGCTCTGCTATTCGGCGTGCCCGATTTACAGCCTCGACCCCAAGTTCGTCGGCCCGGCGGCCATCGCGCTGGCGCAGCGCTACAACCTGGACTCGCGCGACGAGGGAGCCAAGGAGCGGCTCGAGGTGCTCTCGGCGCATGAAGGGATCTGGGGCTGCACGTTTGTCGGCGAGTGCACGAAGGTGTGTCCGAAGAACGTCGACCCGGCCGGGGCCATCCAGCGGTACAAGCTCGACGCCGCGCTCGACTGGGTCAAGGGGTTCGTGATGCCGTGGGGGGCGCGATGAGCGATCGGCCGGCGCACACGCCGTACCACCCGCAGTGGCACCGCACGCGGCCGTCCACCTACTGGTGGCTGGAGCGACCGGCTTACTTCGCCTTCATCCTGCGCGAGGTGAGCAGCGTTTTTGTGGCGTGGTTCGTCGTGTATCTCGTGAAGCTGCTGTGGGCGCTCGCCCACGGCCCAGGATGGTACGCGGCGTTCCAGCGCTGGTCGAGTCACCCGGCCGTCGTCGCGCTGAATGCCGTCACGTTCTTCTTCGTGACGTTCCATGCCGTGACCTGGTTCAACCTGGCGCCCAAGGCCATGGTCGTCGACGTGGGCGGCCGTCGCCTGCCCCCGGCGGTCGTCGCCGGCGCCAACTACGCCGCCTGGGCGGTGGTCTCGGCGGCCCTCGCGTGGCTGGTACTGGAGACGTAGATGGCGACGCGACGTCTCGAACCGCTGGCGTGGCTGCTCTTCAGCGCAGGCGGAGTCCTGGCCGCGATGGCCCTGCCCGTGCTCGTGCTCCTCTTCGGCCTCGCGTTTCCGCTCGGATGGCTCCCGGCGCCCAGCTACGCGCATCTGCTGGCGCTGGTGCAGCCGGTCGTCGTGAAGCTGGCGTTCTGGGTCTTCGCGGTCCTGTCGCTGCTGCACTGGGCGCACCGTTTCCGTTACACCCTGTACGATGGCCTGCAGGTGAAGCATCTCGACGAGGTGATCAACGTCCTGTGCTACGGCGGGGCGCTGGTGGGAGCGGTTGTGACGGCGTATGTGCTGTGGAGGTTGCCGTAGGTGTAACTGAAGTGCTCGAGTGGCCAAGGTGCTGAGATGCCGAGTGCCCGAGTGCTGAAGTGCCGGAGTCCTGGAGTGCGGAAGTGCGGAGCGCGGAATGTGATCTCCCGGTGGGAGCCAACCGCGAACTGTCGGGGCTGCCTTTGTAAGCTGGCAGAGTCAGAAAACGTCTTCGGACGCTCGGCGCCGCTGGCTGACGCCAGCACTTGAGCACCCGGCACCGCCTGTACTCCGGCACCCGGCACATGGGCACTCAGCACTTCAGCGACAGTCCGTGATCGTCAATCGTCAATCTGCAATCGTCAATTCACTCCTCTCGGCGCCGCCGTTTCAGTTCTTTCCATCCCTCCAGCCGCCTCTTGATCTCCTTCTCGAACCCCCGCTCCTTCGGCTCGTGTACGACCCGGTTCTTCAGTGACGCCGGCAGGCAGTCCATGTCGGCCACCGCGTCGGGCTGATCGTGGGCGTACTGGTAGTCCTTGCCGTAGTCCAGTTGCTTCATCAGCTTCGTCGGCGCGTTGCGCAGGTGCAGCGGAACTGGCTCGGCGACCTGGCGCTCGGCGTCGTCGGCAGCGCGGCCGTACGCCACCAACACGGCGTTGCTCTTCGGCGCAGTGGCCAGGTAGATGGCCGCCTGGGCCAGGGCGGTGTTGCCCTCGGGCATGCCGATGAAATGCGCCGCCTGCTGCGCGGCGACGGCGACGGTCAACGCCTGCGGGTCGGCGTTGCCGATGTCCTCCGACGCAAAGCGCACGAGGCGCCGGGCGACGTAGAGCGGGTCCTCGCCGGCTTCGAGCATGCGGGCGAGCCAGTACACGGCCGCGTCCGGATCGCTGTTGCGCATGGACTTGTGCAGCGCCGAGATGAGGTTGTAGTGCTCCTCGCCGCCCTTGTCGTAGCGCAGGATGCGCCGCTGCAGCGCGCGCTCCAGCCAGGCGCGGGTGATGTGTCGCCGGTTCTGCTCGACCGGCGCGGAGCGTGCCGCCAGTTCCAGCATGTTCAGCGCCGCGCGCGCGTCGCCGCTGGCAATCACGGCCATCGCCGACAGCGCGTCGTCGTCGACCGTCGACCAACTCGGCCCCCAGGCCGCGAACCTCGTCGGTGAGCGCACGGCGCAGGATCGCGATTACCTGCTCGACCGTCAGCGGCTCGAGGACGAAACCTTGGACCGGGACAGCAGCGCCGCGTTGACCTCGAACGACGGGTTCTCCGTGGTGGCGCCGATGAGGACGATGGTGCCCGCCTCGACGTAGGGGAGAAACGCGTCCTGCTGCGCCTTGTTGAATCGGTGAATCTCGTCGATGAAGAGGATCGTCCGCTGGCCGGAGCGGCGCCGTGCCGCCTCGGCCCGGGCCATCAGCTCCTTGATTTCCTTGATGCCTGCGAGCACGGCGCTGAAGGCCACGAAGCGCGCGCTGGTGCGTTCGGCGATCAACCGCGCGATGGTCGTCTTGCCGGTGCCGGGCGGGCCCCAGAAGATCAGCGACTGCAGCACGTCGCCCTCGATCGCCTGGCGCAGGGGCGCCCCCGGCGCGAGCACGGCCTCCTGTCCGATGACCTCGTCGAGGGTGCGGGGCCGCATCCGCTCGGCCAGCGGCGCATCCGGGCCGGCGGTGGCCGTGGGGGAGGGGGCGTCGTCGTCGAAGAGGCCGGGACCGGTCATGGCGCGATGAGCCAGTCACCGCGAACAATCACGATGGCACGATGGCACGAAGGCACGAGGACTGGAAGCATGGCGTCGTCGCCGGCAGCTGTCGGTCGTCATCGTGCCTTCGTGCCTTCGTGCCTTCGTGATTGTGACTCGCGCTGCCGTCGCGCCTCGTAGACCAGGAGCGCCGCCGCCACCGCGACGTTGAGCGACTCGACCGGCGGCGTCATCGGAATCGAGACACGGATGTCTGCCGATTCCACCAGCGCCGGCGGAAGGCCCTGTCCCTCACTGCCCAGCACGATCAGCGTTGCCCTGGTGAAGTCGGCTGCGTGCATCGGCGTGTGCCCGTGCCCGACGGCGGCCACCACCTGCAGGCCCGCGGCTCTTGCCTCGTCGACCATCGCGGCGGCCGAGGCTGCCCGCACGATGGGCAGCCGAAACGCGCTGCCCATGGAACCGCGCGCCGCCTTCCATCCAAACGGGTCGGCCCCGCCTGGCGTCGTGACGACGCCGGTGGCGCCGCCTGCCTCGGCCGCGCGGATGACGGCGCCGAGGTTTCCGGGGTCTTGAATGTCGGCGGCGCCGACGAGCAATGCGGTCCTGCTGTTGACGACGCCGGCGGCCGCATGGCGCGGCCGCGCCGCCAGCGCGACAATGCCGCTGGGAGTGCGGACGGGGCTGATCGCGTCGAGCACCGAGCGGCTGACCGTGACCAGCCGATCGACGGGCAGCGATCGCGCGAGGGCATCGAGGTCGCCGGCAGCCAGCCGATCCGGATCCACCGCGACGCACTCGACGGCCAGCCCAGCTTCGAGCGCCTCGGACAACAGGTGCCCGCCGTCGAGCAGCATCCAGTGCGCGTCGTGGTCCGCGGCGGCCTTGAACCGCGCCACGAGCGGGTTTTGTCGGCTGGTAATGGTCGGTCCTGGCACGGGGTCCGATCTCAGCTTACAGGCACCCGGCCCCGTGTTACCATCCCCTCAGAAGTCGCCCATTCGGGCTCCTCACTCCGACTCGACAAACTCCGAAGACTGATGAAGGAACAACTTCTCAAGAAGCTCCACGACGAGATCAGCGCGCTCGATCGCGAGTTGAAACTCGAGCTGCCGCTCGAGATCAAGCGCGCGCGCGAGCTCGGGGACCTGCGCGAGAACGCGGAATATCATGCCGCCAAGGAGCGTCAGACCTACGTGCAGGCGCGGATCTCGATGCTGCAGAAGCGCGTGGCGGACATTCAACTCATCAACCTGGACAAGATTCCGCACGGCAAGGCGGCCTTCGGCTCCACCGTGCACCTTCGCGAGGACACCGGATCCGACGTCGTGTTTCAGCTCGTGATGCCGGAGGACGCCGACGTCGACAAGGGCCTCATCTCCACCTCCTCACCGATCGGCCGCGCCATCGTGGGCAAGGAAGAAGGCGACGAGGTCCTCGTCGTGACGCCCAACGGCAAGCGGTCGTTCGAGATCACCAAGCTCCTCACGGTCCACGACCTCGCCTGACGCCTCGCGTGGCTGAGCCCAGCGCCCGTTCACCCCAATACGCGCCCGACCGGCGAACCGCGCTGGTCCTCACGGGCAGCGGCGTCGACGGCGCGTATCACGCCGGCGCCGTCCGCGCGCTGAACGAGGCTGGCGTCCGAATAGATCTGGTCGCCGGCCGCGGAGTGGGCGCGGTGGCGGCGCTGTTTGCCGCCATCGACGGCGCGTCGCGGTTGTGGGAGCCGACGGGGCTGTGGCGCCGCCAGGCCGTCAGGGGCCTGTACCCGTGGCGCAACTCGCTGCGCCGCGTCGTGGCCGGACTGTGCCTGGCGGCCGCTGTGCTGGTCGTGCCGCCGCTGGTGCTGGCGCTCGGTGCGGCGGTGTACCAGATCGCAGTCCTGCTCGACGTGGTGGGCAGCGGCGCCGGGGCACGGCTGGCGCAGCAGTGGGAAGCGGTGCGGCTGGTGGCCTTCGCACACGACGGGCTGCCCACCCGTGTCCCGCAAATCGTGGCGGCGGTGCTCGCCGTCGTCGTGCTCGCCGTCACCGTGGCCGCGTTACGCGCACGCGCATCGGCGCCCGCGCGGCGCGACCTCAGGGGCAGCGTCTGGTGGACGGTGCTCGGCGCGCCGCTCACCGCGACGCCCGCCATCGACTTCTTCATCACCGGGCTGTGGGATTTGCTCCGCGGCGGCGCCCGCGTCACGCAGCCGCCGCGCGCGGACCTGAGCCGGCGTTACGCGGAGCTGCTGGCCGATAACCTGGGCCAGCCGGGTTTTCGCGAGCTGCTGATCGTCGCCCACGACCTCGACGCGCGCCAGGACCTGGTGTTCGCGCTGCTGGGCCGCGACTGGCGACGGCCGTTCTTCCTGCGGCGGCAGACCACCGGGCTCGACCGTCGATCCGCCGAAGCGGTCGATCTGGCCGGAGCGGCGCGCGACCACGTGCTCGACGCCGTGGCCGGCGCGCTCACCTTGCCGGTGGCGACCGACGCGCAGCTCATCGGATTTGCAGCGGAGAGCTACTGGCGCGGCGAAACACATCGGCTCACCGATCGTCCGGCGGCGCTGGTCCGCGTGCTCGAGGAAGTGGCCAGCGCCGGCGTGCGCCAGGTGATCGTCGTCACGGCGGCCGAAGAGCTCGGCGGGCCGCACGAGCTCAGCCGCCGGCGCGCCGCGCCGCGGGCGCGGCTGGGCGAGTTTCTCGCATCGGCCGAGGCCGCCGCGGTTCGCGACGCGCTTGGCGTCGCCGCTCCGTGGTTCGACGCGTTGTTCGTGGTGCGGCCGTCGCACAACCCGGTGACGCCGCTCGATACCTCGGGTGCGTTTGACGAGCGGTCGGACCGCGTGCAGGTGGTGGGCGAACTGGTGGACCGCGGCTACGAAGACGCCTATCGCCAGTTCATCGATCCGGTCGTCGGGGCCAGCGGCGAGCAGATCGCCGTATCGCCCGACATCGTCAGGTCCGCGGAGTAGCGGGTTCCTTCTCCCGCTCGCGGCCCTTCTTGTCCGTTCGTTGGCGTTGCCCTCGTGCAGGAACTGCAGCGCCTGCTCGAGGATCTGCGCCGTCACGGCCTCGCCGGTCGGCGGGCCGAACTTCTTCTGGTACGACGCCAGCGGCACGACCGCCTTGGCCATCGCGCGGTGGCCGCCGGCGCTGCCAAGCGAGCCGAACACCTTCCTGACGAACTCGCCCGCGTTGCGCGAGTAGCCCAGGTTGCGCACCGAGACGACAAACGACCCGTTGACCAGGCCGGCGATGATCGTCCACTTGACGTCTTCGAGCTGCAGGAAGAAGTCGGCGACGTAGGGGATGAAGTCCTCGCGAGGCAGGTCGCCGAGGAACGCGCAGAACACCTGCTCCTCGAGGCGCCCGTGCTCGGTGGCCCTCATCACGAAGGCCAGCCGCTCCATCGTGATCTCGGCGCCTTCCATCTTGCGGATCAGGGCGGCGTCGGACAGGGGATAGAGGAACGAGAACGCTTCCAGATCGACCCGGTTGGCCTGGCGGTTGAAGAAGAGGGTGTCGCTCTTGATCGCGTAGAGCATCGCCGTGGCCGTGCGCTCGGAGATGTTGGCGTCCACGGCCCGGAGGTGCTCGGTGAGGATCGTGCACGTCGAGCCGTAGTCGGACCGGATGTCCTTGTAGACGGCGCTGTACCCCTGCTGCTCCGGGTGGTGATCGATCACGAGGTCGACGCGGTCGATCAACCCGGTGAAGTAGTGCGGCTGGACGTCGACCATCGCGATGCGGTCGAACGTCTCGAGATCCGCGGCGGCGATGGTCTCGACGTGGATGTCGAGCAGGTTCGCCATCCGGAGGTTCTCCGGCCGCGTCACGTTCTGCAGGGCGCCGATGATGGCGGTCGCCTTGGTCCGGCGCAGCAGGTTGCGCAGCGCCAGCCCGCTGGCCATCGCGTCCGGATCGGGGTCGTTGTGCAGCAGGATCAGCACGCGATCCGCGTCGGCGAAGTAGCGCTGGTACTGCTGCACGCGGGCGCGCGTGAGCGAGCGGCCGAACTCGGTGAGCAGCGGCCCGCCAAACAGCTCCGCCATCGCGAGGTACGAGACGTCGGGGAACGCCGACTTGATCTCCTCCTCGCGTTCGGCCGACGCGCTGATGCCCACGCCCAGCACGTAGATCAGCGTGCCGCCGGCATCGCGGATGTTGTCGAGGACCTTCTTCAAGCCGCGCTTGCCCGTGTCCTGCACGATCACGCAGGTGCTGGGCGAGATGTCGGCCTTGAGGTAGGTGTCTTTGCGTTTGAGGTCGGCGGCGGTGATGTGGACGCCGGCGTCACCGAGCCGGCGGGCGAGGGTCGGGCTGTCGACGAGGAATTCGATTTCGAAGCTCGCCAGCAGGATCTCGTCGAGAACCTTGATGAGCAGCTCGTCCTGGCAGATGGCAAGACACCTCATCGGGCTGCCGGGACCTGTACGAACGAGACGAACGCGTCGACCATCGCTGGAAACTCCAATTATAGCGCCGCTTCAGGTAGGATGCCTGCATGGTTCACGTCGTCGCGACCATCGAGCTGCATTCCGGGGCCAGAACACGATTTCTTGGGGAATTTCAGCAGATCGTCCCAACGGTGCGGGCCGAGGATGGCTGTCTCGAATACGGCGCCGCGGTGGATGTGTTCACGGGCCTGGTCGCCCAACTCCCGCTGAGGGACCACGTGGTGGTCGTCGTCGAGAAGTGGCGCGACCTGCCTGCGCTGGTGGCGCACCTGGCCGCCCCGCACATGACCGCCTACCGCGCGCGGGTCAAAGACCTGGTCATCAAGACGACGCTGCAGGTGCTGGAGCCGGTGCCGGCAGACCCTGGCCCGGTGCGCATAGTCGGCATCAATCCCTCGACATCTGACTTCACCAACGGCACGTAGAGTCGGGGAGAATGCCGCTCCTCGGTCGGCTCCTCGGTCTGCTCATCGCCATGCTGGCAATGGAGGCGTCCGCCTGGGCGCAGAACGCCAGGATCTACAGGCACCGTGACCGACGAAACCGGCAGAGCGCTGCCAGGAGTCGTGGTCGAACTCCGGGCCGGGGATTCCGCGCCGCGCGTGTCGCAGACCGACGCGTCAGGGCACTACGTGTTCGAATCGGCCGCGCCCGGAGCCGTCCAGCTCTCCTTCGCGCTTGCCAACTTCGCAAGCGTGCGGCGGGACCTCGCTGTGCCCGCCTCCGGCGCCGTCGCCGCCGACGCCACGCTCCACTTGATGTTCAGCGCCGATGTCACGGTCACCGGCAAGCGCACCTTCACCAACCTGGCCGACGCGATCGATCCGGCCGCCAACCTGGTCGGGATCGCCCAGTCTGCCAGCCAGGGCGCCATCACCGGCCGTCAACTCGACACCCGGCCGATGATGCGCACCGGCGAGGTGCTCGAGACGGTGCCCGGCGTCGTCATCAGCCAGCACAGCGGCGAGGGCAAGGCGAACCAGTACTACCTGCGCGGATTCAATCTCGATCACGGCACGGACTTTTCGACCACGGTCGCCGGCATGCCCGTCAACATGCCCTCGCACGGGCACGGCCACGGGTACTCGGACCTGAACTTCCTGATTCCCGAGCTCGTGAGCGGCGTGCAGTTCTCGAAGGGCCCGTACTTCGCCGAGCAGGGCGACTTCACGACGGCGGGCGTCGGCCAACATCAACTACGCCAACGCGCTCGAGCGGCCGCTGGTGCGGCTTGGCGGCGGCGGGCTGGGGTTTGGCCGGGTGCTGGCGGCCGCGTCTCCGGTCGTCGGCGCCGGGCGGTTCCTTGGCGCGATCGAACTGCAGCACAGCGACGGGCCGTGGGAGCGGCCCGACGACTTCGAGAAGGTCAACGGCGCTGCTGCGCTACAGCCAGGGCGATGGCGTCAACGGGTTCGCGATCACGGCGATGGGGTATCGGGGCACCTGGAACTCGACCGACCAGATCCCGGAGCGCGCCGTTGACCAGCGGCGCCATCGGGCGCTTCGGCGACATCGACCCGACCGACGGCGGCGAGTCGTCGCGCTACAGCGCGGCCTTCGAGTGGCAGCGCACGCGCGGCGCCGCGGCCACGAAGGTCGCGGCCTTCGGCCTCGCGTACGGCCTCGACCTGTTCTCGAACTTCACGTACTTCCTCGACGATCCGGTCAACGGCGACCAGTTTCAGCAGACCGACCGCCGCGTCGTCAGCGGCGCCAGGATCAGCTCACCGGCGGATGGGACGTGGGCCGGCAGGGCCCTGCAGAACAGCGTCGGCGTCCAGTTGCGGCACGACGACATCAGCCGCGTGGGGCTGTATCACACCGTCGGCCGCCAGCGCCTGGCGACGGTGCGAGAAGACAGCGTCGTTGCAGACCAGCCTCGGCGCGTTCGCGCAGAACGAGATGGAGTGGACGCCGTGGCTGCGGAGCCTGGCTGGGGTTCGCGTCGACGGGTACCGGTTTGACGTCGAGGCGGGCCAGGCGGCCAACAGCGGCACGGCGTACGCCTCGCGCGTGAGCCCGAAGGCCGGCGTGGTGCTGGGGCCGTGGAAGGGGACCGAGATCTACGCGAACGTCGGGCGCGGGTTCCACAGCAACGACGCGCGGGGCGCGACGATCGCGGTCGATCCCGTCACCGGAGCCGCTGCCGAGCGCGTCACGCCGCTGGCGCGCGCCACCGGCGCCGAGGTGGGCCTCCGCACGGTGCGCCTGAAGGGGCTGCAGAGCACCGTGGCGCTCTGGACGCTGGGGCTCGAGTCCGAGCTGCTGTTTGTGGGCGACGCGGGCACGACCGAGGCGGGCCGTCCCAGCCGGCGCTACGGCATCGAGTGGGCGAACTACTACACGCCGCGGCCGTGGCTGATCGTCGACGGCGACCTGTCGGTCTCGCGCGGGCGCTTCACCGACGACGGCCCGGGCGGCAACCGCATCCCCGGCGCCGTCGAGACGGTGGCGTCGGCCGGCGTCACCGTCGACAGCCTTCGAAACGTGTTCGGGAGCGTCCGCTGGCGCTACTTCGGGCCGCGCCCGCTGCTCGAGGACGGCTCGGTGCGCTCGGCGGTCGACGAGCCTGGTCAATCTCGAGGCGGGCTACCGCCTCTCCCGCTCGGTGCGGCTCGCGCTGGACGTCTTCAACCTGCTCAACGCCCGGCACAGCGACGTCGACTACTTCTACACGTCGCGCCTGCCGGGCGAGCCGGCCGGCGGGATCGACGATGTGCATTTCCACGCGACGCTGCCGCGCACCGCGCGGCTGAATCTGATCGTGGGGTTTTGAGCCGGCGGCCGGCCCGCCCCCGGCCGACCGCAGCAGATACCAGGCGGGACGGACGAGGTTCGGACGGGGCTCGACGGTGCTATCATCCGCCGAACGAGCGGTTCCTTCTTCCCCGAGGGAGTGGCGTGTGCGGTCGGTCATCCTGGGCACGGCGATCGTTGCGGCGGCGGCCACCGGCGTTCTGGGGCCAGCAGGGCCGATTTCGCGCCGAAGTGGACCTCGTCAACGTCTCCGTGATGGTGATGGACCGGCAGGGCAACTTCATCAGCGACCTCAAGCCAGACGATTTCGCGCTGTTTGAAGACGGCGCGCAGCAGCACGTCACCCATTTCCTGCGCGGCGACACCGACGCCGACGCGTTGAACCTGCGCCTCGGCCTGCTGCTCGACACCAGCGGGAGCATGCAGGACGACATCGCGCTGGCCCGCACGGCGGCCATTCGCTTCCTCAAGGAGCTGCCCGAGGCCCACGACATCACGCTGGTGGACTTCGACACCGAAGTCCGCGTCGCGCGGTACGGGCTGGCCGATCTGCCGCGCCTCATCGAGCGCATCCGGACCCGCAAGACCGACGGCTGGACGGCGCTCTACGACGCGATGGGCATCTACCTGGACGGCATGCACGGACTGGACGGCCGGAAGATCCTGGTCGTCTACACCGATGGCGGCGACACGCGCAGCGCGCAGACGTTCACCGACATCGTCGAAATGCTCAAGGCGTCCGACGTCATCGTCTACGGCATCGGCTTTCTGCAGCACCAGCCGACCTCGGTGCGCAACGAGCAGAAGTTGCGGCTCCAGCAACTGGCGGACGTCACCGGCGGCCAGACGTTTTTCCCCACCTCGTCGAAGGCGCTCACGCAGGTGTTCGACCAGATCGTGTCCCAGGTGCGCGCGCAGTACAGCCTGGGGTTCGTCTCGTCCAACATCGTGCGCGACGGCACGTGGCGGCGGGTCGAGGTGAGGCTGACGCCGTCGCACCTGCAGGCCCTGCGCGTCCGGTCGCGCAAGGGCTACTACGCGCCGCTCAAGGAACTGCCGCCCACGGCGTTCCCGATCCGTGCCCCGGTCGCAGTAAGCCGAAGCCGTACGTCAGGGCGGAACTGTCAGTTCCGCCGCCGTGTGGTACGATTGGGGATTCGGGCTAGCCCGTAATATCCCCGACGTCACATGGCCTCCCTGACCGACCACTTCGAGCTCGTCACCGACTTCCAGCTGCGCGGCGATCAGGCGCGCGCGCAGGCCGAACTGGTCGCGGCGCTCAACCGCGGCGACAAGCACCAGGTGCTGCTCGGCGTGACCGGGTCGGGCAAGACCTTCACCATGGCGCGGGTCATCGCCGAGACCAACCGGCCGACGCTGGTGATGGCCCACAACAAGACGCTGGCCGCGCAGCTCTACCAGGAGTTCAGGCGCTTCTTCCCCCGCAACGCCGTCGAGTACTTCGTCAGCTACTACGACTACTACCAGCCGGAGGCGTACGTCCCGGCCAGCGACACCTACATCGAGAAGGAATCGACGATCAACGACGAGATCGACCGCATGCGCCTGTCGGCCACGCGGTCGCTCTTCGAGCGGCGCGACGTCATCATCGTCGCCAGCGTGTCGTGCATCTACGGCCTCGGATCGCCGGAGGCGTACTACGGGATGGTGCTGCCGCTGACGCGCGGCCAGCGGATCAGCCGGCAGGACGTGCTGCGCAAGCTGGTGGAGATCCAGTACGAGCGCAACGACGTCGAGTTCGGCCGCGGCACCTTTCGCGTGCGCGGCGACACCATCGAGGTCCATCCGTCCTACGAAGAGCACGCGCTGCGGATCGACCTGTTCGGCGACGAGATCGACGAGCTGGTGGCGATCGACCCGCTCACCGGCAAGACGCTGCGGCACCACGATCGCATCTCGATCTTCCCGAAGTCGATCTACGTGACGTCGCGCGACAACACCAAGCGCGCCGTCGAGACGATCAAGGCCGAGCTGGAGGAACGCCGCGGCGACCTCGAACGCGAGGGCAAGCTGCTCGAAGCGCAGCGCCTCCACCAGCGCACGATGTTCGACCTCGAGATGATCCGCGAGATCGGCTACTGCCACGGCATCGAGAACTACTCGCGGCACCTCACCGGCCGCGCCGCCGGCGAGCCGCCGCCGACGCTGCTCGACTACCTGCCCAAAGACGCCGTGATCGTCGTCGACGAGAGCCACCAGACGGTGCCGCAGGTGCGCGGGATGTACGCCGGCGACCGGTCCCGCAAGGAAGTGCTGGTGTCCTACGGCTTCCGGCTGCCGTCGGCGCTCGACAACCGGCCGCTGAGTTTCGAGGAATGGGAGCAGCGGGTCGGCCAGGTCGTCTACGTCTCGGCGACGCCCGGGCCGTACGAGCTGCACAAGTCCGGCGGCGTCGTCGTCGAGCAGATCATCCGGCCGACCGGGCTGATGGACCCGCCCATCGACGTGCGGCCCGTGCGCGGCCAGGTCGACGACCTGCTGCAGGAGATCCGGGTGCGCGCCGACAAGCGCGAGCGCGTGCTGGTGACGACGCTCACCAAGAAGATGGCCGAGGACCTCACGTCGTACTACCACGAGCTCGGCGTGAAGGTCCGCTACCTGCACTCGGACATCGACACGCTCGAGCGGATCGAGATCCTGCGCGACCTGCGGCGCGGCGTCTTCGACGTGCTGGTGGGCATCAACCTGTTGCGCGAGGGGCTGGACCTGCCGGAAGTCTCGCTGGTCGCGATTCTCGACGCCGACAAGGAAGGGTTCCTGCGCTCGGGCGGGTCGCTCATCCAGACCTCCGGGCGCGCCGCGCGCAACGTGAACGGCCGCGTCATCATGTACGCCGACAAGCGTGACCGATTCGATGCGGCAGTGCCTGTCGGAGACCGCGCGCCGCCGGACGATTCAAGCGGCGTACAACGTCGAGCACGGCATCACGCCCACCTCGATCGTCAAGTCCATCGACAGCGTGATGTCGAGCCTCGAGGAGCGCGACTACCTGGGGGTGCCCGAGGCCGACGTGCGACCGCGCTTCCGTACCACGGCCGAGAGGGCCGCGTACGTGGCGGATCTCGAGCGGCAGATGAAGCAGGCGGCCGCCGACCTCGACTTCGAGAAGGCGGCGGCGCTGCGCGACGAGATCCGGACACTGCGGGTGGCCGACCTGGGTCTGGCGTCCACGGCGGTGGAGCGCTGACCGCGCATGCTGGACGGCATCAACGAGTGGCTCAAGGCCGCCGTCCTCGAAGTGCAGGAGTACGTCCGCCTGTGCGCGGCGGCCGGCCGCGGCATGGTGAGCCGCCCGTTCTACTATCGCGATCTGGTCGAGCAGTTCGAGCAGATCGGGATCGGCTCGCTCACCGTCGTGCTGCTGACCGGGTTGTTCACCGGCGCGGTGCTGGCCCTGCAAAGCGGCCTCACGCTCGACCAGTTCGGCGCGCGGCCGTTTGTCGGCCGCCTGGTGAGCGCGTCGATGATCAAGGAGCTCGGGCCGGTGCTGACGGCGCTGATGCTCACGGGACGCGTGGGGTCGGGCATCGCGGCCGAGCTCGGATCGATGATGGTGGCCGAGCAGATCAACGCGCTGCGCGCGCTGGGCACCGATCCGATCCGCAAGCTGGTCGTGCCCCGAATCCTGGCCGGGACGCTGATGTGCCCGGTGCTCACGGTGGTGGCCGACTTTGTCGGCATCCTCGGCGGCTGGGTGATTGCGGTCTTCCAGCTGCGCGTGGAGTCGAGCGTGTACTGGACGTCGGTGCTCGACGGGCTGTTCTGGCAGGACCCGTGGATGGGGCTCATCAAGCCGTTCTTCCTCGGCTTCGCCATCGTCAGCATCGGCTGTCACGTCGGCCTGCGCACGCGGGGCGGCACGCAGGGCGTCGGCCGCGCGACGACCAACGCCGTCGTGGCGGCCTCGGTTGCCGTGCTGGCCGTGGACTTCTTCATCACGCGGTTGCTGTTCACCGTTGATGTATTGATATGCCGGTCGAGCAACCTCTCGATCCGCCAGGAGATCCTCGACGCCACCGGCGCGCCCGATTGTCGTCTTCGACAAGGTGTCGCTGGCGTTTGACGACAAGGTGATTCTTCGCGAGGTCAGCTTCACGCTGATCAAGGGGCACACCAAGATCATCCTGGGCGCCAGCGGCGCCGGCAAGTCGACGATCCTGAAGCTGATTCTCGGCCTGCTGAAGGCCGACGGCGGCGTCGTCTGGGTGAACGGCGAGCGCGTCGACCAGATGAGCGAGCTCGACCTGATGCGCGTGCGCGCGGACCTGGGCATGGTGTTCCAGGAGGGCGCGCTGTTTGACTCGCTGACCGTGCGCGAGAACGTCGGCTACAAGCTGTGGGAAGAGCTGCGCTGGCCCGACGAGAAGGTCAACGCGCGGGTCGAGGAGATCCTGGGCTTCGTGGCGCTGTCCGAGCACATCGACAAGATGCCGTCGGACCTGTCGGGCGGCCAGCGCCGGCGCGTGGCCATCGCCCGCGCGATGGCGGCCAAGCCGCGCGTGCTGCTGTACGACGAGCCGACCACCGGGCTCGATCCGATCACGGCGACCACGGTGGACGAGGAGATCGTCAAGCTGCGGGATCTCGAGGGCGTCAGCTCGATCGTCGTCACGCACCAGCTGCGCGACGCCTTCTACATCGCCACGCACAACGCCGAGCGCGACGACGGGTCGGTCCGGATCGTGCCAGGCCGACCAGGACAAGTCCGAAGAGGCCGAGTTCATCATGCTGCGCGACGGCCTGCGTCTGCTTCGAGGGCCCGGCCGGCGATCTGCGGCGTTCGACGGACCCGTACTTGAAGACGTTTCTGTCGTAGGACACAATCCATGCCACGCACACGTTCACTCGCCTGGTCGGAGCTCAAGATCGGACTGCTCACGCTGATCGCCGTGGCGGTCGCCGCCGACGGTGATCTTCCTGCTGAGCGGCGAGGGCGGATTCTTCTGGCAGCGCTACGAGCTGCGCGCGAAGTTCAACGACGTCGCGATGCTCAAGGCCGGCGCGCCGGTCCGCGTCGCCGGCGTCGCGGTGGGCGCCGTCACCGACATGGAGTTCAACGGCGCCGACGTCGAGGTGCGCTTCTACCTGACCAAGGACATGCAGTCGCGTGTCACCGATCAGTCCGTGGCCTACATCGGCTCGGTGTCGCTGCTGGGCGAAGGCGCGCTCGACATCTCGCCGGCGCTGGGCGGCACGCCGATTCCCGAGGGCGGCTACGTCAAGACCAAGCGCACGCCCGGGCAACTGGCCGACGTCGCCGAGTCGGCCACGCAGAGCCTGAAGGAAGCGACGCTGCTCATCAAGGACATCCGCGAAGGCAAGGGCACCGTCGGCAAGCTGTTCACCGACGAGCAGCTGTACAGCGAGATTCAGGGGTTCGTGAACGCGGCCGAGACGCGTGGCCACCAATCTCGAAAAGGGTCGCGGCACGGCAGGCAAGCTCCTGACCGACGACAAGATCTACGACGAGCTCGAGGGCGCGCTGGTCAACCTGCAGACGCTGACCGACAAGCTGAACCGCGGCGAGGGCAGCCTCGGCAAGTTGATGCAGGACCCCGCGCTTGCCGATTCGCTCGGCTCGACCGCCAGGAACCTCGACACGTTGACCGCGCGGCTGAACAAGGGCGAGGGCACCGCCGGCAAGCTCCTGACCGACGACGGCCTGTACAAGCGGATCTGGACGCGCTGACCGGCGCGGATCGACACGTTGACCACGGATCTGAACGACGGCAAGGGCACGGCCGGCGCGTTGCTCAAGGATCAGAAGCTGTACGACAACCTGAATGCCGCCGCCAGCGAGCTGCGCGGGCTGGTGGCCGACATCCGCAAGGACCCGCAGAAGTACTTGCGTGTGAAAGTCAGTCTTTTCTAGAGTAGGGTGGAACACACGCGAGGGCGGACCCTCGCGGCTTTGGAGGCGTTGCATCATGTCGAGAAGCGATTCGGCGGCGGCACCGTGCTGTTGGCCTTTCTGGCAGGCGCCGTGACCGGCGCGGCGGTGGCGCTGCTGTTTGCGCCGGCGGCCGGAGAAGAGACGCGGCAGTTCCTGACCGACAAGGCGCGCGAAAGTCGCGAGCGGGCCCTGCAGGCGGCGCGCGAAGGCCGCGAGACCTTGAAGCGGCAGAAGGATCAGATCGCCACGGCCATCGACCGGGGGCGCGATGCCTACGTCGAAGGCGCGCGCGGGCGAGGAGACGGCGTGACCGACTGGAGCGCGATCTTCCTCGGCATCATCGCCCTGTCGGTCAGCGTGATGGCGGCCATCCAGGTGGGCATCGTCGTGTACGGCGCCCGCCTGGCGCGCCGCGTCGACGCGCTGGCCAACGCAGGTCGACCGGGAGATCAAGCCCCTGTTGACGCACCTGAATGCAATCGGCGAGGAGGCCGCGCGCGCGACGATCGCTGGCGGCCGCGCAGGTCGAGCGCGTCGACCGCCTCTTTGCCGACGTCAGCCTGCGCGTCGAGGAGACCGCGACAGCCGTCCAATCGGCCATCGTCGCGCCCGCCCGCGAAGGGTTGGCCCTGCTGACCGGCGTGCGGGCGGCCTTCGACGCGCTCCGCGGCATGCGGCACGCCGGCACGCCGGCCCACGCCTCGGCGCCCGACGAAGACGACCCGCTGTTTATCGGATAGCGGCGGGCCGCTGCCGTTTCGCACGTTGACTCGCGCGGGCGGGTAGGACATCCTTAGCCGCATGACGCGCTCCCTCTCGGCTTTCGCCCTGGTCCTGACGCTTGTCTGCCGGCACCGCCACGCCCCTGGCCGCGCCGCAGGAGTCCAACAAGACGCAGGCGATGGCCAAGCAACTCACCGACTTGCTGCAGGCGCAGAAACTCGACGCCATTGCCACCAGGACCGGCGAGGACCACTTCGCGGCGATCCTCTTCATCCCCGGCGTGCAGATGCTGGTGGTGTCGGCCCGCTACACCGCGCCGGCGCTGCTGAACGAGAAGATCCTCGAGCCGCCAGTACCGCGACGTCTATCTGGACCTCGCCAGCGCCTCGGTCCCCGACTCGAAGCTGTTCATCGAGGACATGCAGGCCGACGGGTTGCGGGCCGAGCGCGTCGGCGAGACCCCCTTCGACATCGTCACCAAGGGAGTCGGCGCCGCCTTCACGTGCGACGGCGACCACAAGAAGAAGAAGATCTCGGAAGACGAGTACCGCCGGACCTACGCCGACTTCGAAGGCGCGTACGAGAAGATCCTGGTCGCCCTCATCGAGCAAGCCAAGAAGTAATTGACGATTGCAGATTGACGATTGACGCGGTCGTCAATCTGTCCCTCAGTCGGCGCTAGCGGCGCTTCTTTCCTGACGCGCTGACCTTGCTGACGTCCGGGACGTCGATCCCGAGCGCCGTCGCGAGGTCGATCTGGTGCTCCTGCTCCTGCCGGAGAATCTCGCGGATGTCTTCGGCCATCGCGTACTCGCCCAGCGCCTCGCACTGCCGCACCCGCTCGCGGTAGTTGCGGATCGTCTCGTTCTCGTTGTCCAGGTCCGCGCGCAGCATCGTCCTGGCATCGTCGGAGAGCTTCACCGCCTTGGGAGTCGCCGTCGGCATGCCGCCGAGGTAGTCGATCTGCTTGGCGATCGTGATGGCATGGTGTAGTTCTTCCCCGGCGTGTACTTCGAGCTCTTCCGCGATGCTCATGTATTCGGCGCCCTTCAACACCTGTGAATACACGACGTAGGCGATGATGGCCTGGTACTCGCGGGCGAGATCCTCGTTCAGACGATCGATGAGCTGGGCTCTCGTGATCTGCGGCTCTGGCATGACGGGTCCTCCGCCATGGTCCAAGTGCCAATCTCATGCCGCCTCGGGCCTGGCTCAGCGCGTCAACCGCGATCGACGCAGCGTCTGTATCTCGGCCGGCGTGAGCTCGCGGTCGAAGATCGCGAGTTCGTCCATCAAGCCCCTGAACTCCACGCCCAGCGCGATGGTGACCTCGCGCGCGTCCCACGTGTAGGTCTGGCGACGGCCGGCAAGCGTCCCGACCGGTTGGCCGTCGATGTAACAGGCGAGCGTCCCGTCGTTGCCCTCCGTGTTGAAGTGCGACCACGTCCAGGCGACGTGGGTCCAGCGGTCGCTCGAAAACCGCGGGCCCGTGATCTCGACCATCGGGCGCTCTGAAACCGGCACCGCCTCCCACTCGCGGCGCCCCGGGTCCCAGACGTCGCGGTCGGCAAATCCGGCGAACCGGAACCGCCGCGGCACGTCGTCGCGGGTGAAGTCGACGAACATCGCCGCGTCATTCCAGGCCCGGGGCGTGATGATGAGCGGGTCCGAGTAGCCGGGCGCCAGATCGCGATCCGGGTCGAGCCGCATCCAGACCGAGACCGTGCCGCTCCAGTCGCGGGGCCGGTATGCGATGTTGCGTTCGCCCTTGAAGAACACAAACGGCGACGACTTCAGGGTGATGCGGAGCTGCATCGCCATGGCGACCTTCCCCCGGCGCGAGCCGAATCGCATCGGCCGGGGCGCCCGCGACCGCGCGCGCGGCGTCTTTCCGGGACTCGGCCGAGTACAGCCTCGGGTCGCCGAGGGCGAAGGACGCGTCGAGCTTTCCGTCAAACGGCGCGTGAAACGTCAGGGCGTCGGTCAGCCGGGAGGCCGGCAACCGCGCGGGCGCGCCGATCAATGTGGCCAGCCCGACGATGGCCACGAGAGCTGCGGCGCGGGCGGATCTGGTGCCGCGGCTGACATTGGATCCTAGAGAGCGAAGTATCGGAACCAACCGACCACCGCAAGCGCGGCGCCGACGGCCGCGACGATCCACCTGATCCGCGAGGTCCATCGTGTCGGGTGCTTGTCTCATGACAACCCCCTTAAAAATGATACGCCTGGGCGACCACTCCAGCAGCCACATGTTGCGCTGGCTGGCCGGTTGCCGGATCATCACCGGCGCATGGGCACGCTTGGACTTCCGGAGTTGGTGTTCTTTGGGCTCGCGGTTCTCTTCGTCTGGAACCGCTATCGGCCCCGCGGCCCGTTTTGAAGCGCAGGGAATGACAAGGATGATCCGAGGGTTCCGGCGACGCTGCACGAGGGATGCACGACGGGTGTAAGCGACGCCTCGATTCAAGAGACGATGCCTTGTAAGTTACTGATTATATTGTACTTACTTGGTGCGCGCTCCAGGATTCGAACCTGGGACCCCCGCCGTGTGAAGGCGATGCTCTACCGCTGAGCCAAGCGCGCGTCAGGTGAGACTTTCGATCTTAGTCCAGCGGCCGAGTCCCGGCAAGGGTGGCGAGGCCGGTCTGAGAATCGAACCCAGCGGCACGACCCGGGGCCGCACCCAACGGGTTTGCAGCCCGAGAGGAGTTGCCGTCCGCCAGGGCCAGCAGGTTGTCTATCCCGGCGCTTGCGCCCATAATGAGACGCTTCCTAACCGAGGGCCCCGGAGAAAATCACGGATGATGTGTCCGCACTGCGGTGGCCAGCGTGACACGCCTCGCAGCGCGTTTGTGCGGCATGTGTGGAGGCGGTCTCTGCGGCCGTCAACGATGACGTACGTCACGACGCTGACCCCTCCCCTGTTGGCGCTCGAATCGGTCGCCGACGCGGCGGTCCCCTCAGAACCGCGCGCCGAGCGGACCCCAGCCACCCCGACGACCCGACGATCCCGCGGTCACCTCGCCTCCGCCGTCAACCGCGGCAGACAGCTCCAACGTCGCTGGCGCGCGGGCAGGCAGCGACGTCCCGCCGACACGCCCCGCGGCCGCAACGCTGAACCGGGGATGCGGTTCGGGCGCCGGTATCACCTCATTCGCTCTCTTGGTGAGGGCGGGATGGGTGCCGTGTACCAGGCATGGGACGAAGAGCTCGCGGTGGTCGTGGCGATCAAGGTCATTCGCCCCGAGACCCTCAAGGATGCGGCCGCGGTGCGCGACTTCGAGCGGCGCTTCAAACGCGAATTGCTGCTCGCCAGAAACGTCACCCACAAGAATGTCGTTCGCATTCACGATCTCGGCGAGGTCGACGGCATCAAGTACATCACGATGCCGTACGTCCACGGGTCGGACCTGGCCAAGGTGATCAGACGTGAAGGCAGGCTCCCGGTCCCCCGCGCGCTCGAACATTGCGCGCCAGATCGCTGCCGGTCTCGTTGCCGCGCACGAAGCCGGCATCGTGCATCGCGATCTCAAGCCTGGAAACATCCTGCTCGACGAGGAGGACCACGCTCTCATCACCGACTTCGGTATCGCGCGCTCGGTCACGGGACCGGGCGGAGGCACGATTGCGGGCACGGTCGTCGGCACGCTCGAGTACATGGCGCCCGAGCAGGCGCAGGGCGCTGACGGTCGATCATCGGGCCGACATCTACGCGTTCGGGCTGATTCTGATCGGACATGCTGATGGGCCGTCGCCAGCGGCGCACACCGAAAGCGCGATGGCGCGAGCTCTTCGCGCGCATGACGAAGGCCCGCCCCCGGTGAGGTACGGTCGATGCCAGCATCCCGGAGGCGCTCGAGCGAGTCGTCGGCGCGCTGTGTCGACCCGGACCCAGCCCGCCGGTATCAGAAGACCAGGACCTCGCGGCAGACCTCGACGCGATTCAGCGGCGATGCGCCAGACCGTCGTCACTGCGAGACTGCCCGATGCCGCAGGCGCATGGCTGCGCCTGACCCGCTGACGGTCGCTCAACCAGCGGTCGTTCTGCCGACTGCCGTTCAACCGACGGTCGACCACTGTCTCGCCGCGCCGCGCGCCCTCGCGGCGCTGGCTTGCCGGCGCGGTCGATTGCCGTCGTCATTGCCGCCGGCGCGGTCGGATTCCTTCTGCGCGACCGTGTCGACTGGCGCTCGCCGGCGCCGATCGGCGTCGGTTCCCACTCGCTCGGCCTCGCTCTTCATCCTGCCGTTTCGGAATGCCTCGGGCGACTCGTCGCTCGACTGGCTGGGCCCAACGGCGCCAACATGCTGCGGACCGAGGTCGGCCAATCGGCGTCGCTGCGAACGGTGTCGGGCGACCGTGTCGCCCAATTCTGACCGACATGCGCATCGCCGCCAGACGCCAGCCTGGATCCGGCGACGCTCGACACGTCTGCCCGGTTAGGCAGCGCCGACACCGCGCTCTGGGGCCAATACGTGAAGTTCGGCACGAGATTCGCATCGACGCGACGTTACAGGACGTCACCGGCAACGCACCATGCGCGCTGAAGGCGCAGGCAGCCAACGAGAGCGACCTGCCCGCTGCGATTCAGCGGCTCGCCGGCATCGGTCCGTGAGAACCTTTCGCTCCGTCGAGTGTCGTCAAAGAGCTCGCCGCCAGCGCCTTCAAGCCGTCGTCGCACTCGGTGCAGGCACTGCGTTACTACACGGAGGGCCTGGAGCTGGGCCGGCGCGGCACCCATCTCGACGCCGTGAAGAAGTTTCAGCGCCGCCACCGACGAAGACCCGCAGTTCGCCCTGGCGTATTCGAAGCTCGCCGAGTCCTATGCTGCGCTGGGGCACAGCAACGACGCGGAGACGTATTCGGGCAAGGCGGTCGGGTCTCAGCGAGGGCTTCCATCACAGGAGAAATACCTGATCCTCGCCAATCGCGTCACGTATCCAGCACGACGACACGAAGGCGATCGAGTACTGACGAGAACCTGCAACAAAATGATGCCGGGCAACGACGAAGTCCTCTATGCGCTGGCCAGCTTGTACGAGGACACGGGCGCTGTACGAAAAGGCACGCGCCGGATTCGCCCAGCTCCTCTCGCGCGACCCGAAGTACATCGACGCGCTGCTCGGCGCCGGCGCGGGTGGAGATTCGAAACGGCAAAGCCGGAAGATGCGCTCGACTATCTCAGGTCGCGCCCAGACGCTGGCGGTCCAGCGCGGCAACGACGAGGCACGGGCGAGCATCCTGCGCGCGCTGGGCGTCAACTACGGGTCCTCAACAAGCCTGCGGACGCGCTTCGCTACTATCGGAGTCGCTGGAGATCGAACGGCGGCTCGGCCGAACGCTCGGCATCGCCGACAGCGTCCAGACCATCGCGCAAATCCAGGACGAGGCAGGGGAGTCCGAATCGGCGCTGAAGAACTATCTCGAAGCGCTCGAGCATTGCGACGGCCGCTCGGGGACAAGCAGGGCATTGGCGATGTGCTGAACGACCTCGGCACCTATTTCGCGTCGCGCGGCAGGTACAACGACGCGCTGACCCAGTTCAAGGAAGCGCTCCAGGTGCAGCGCGAGGTGCGGAACCAGGCGTCCGAAGCGGAGCGTTCAACAACATCGGCATCATGTACTCTCGCTCGGCAGCCTACGATGAAGCCAAGACCTACTTCAGCAGGCCGTGACGGTGAGGGAGCGGATCAACGCTCCGAGCGAGAGGGCCGACACGTTGCACAACCTCGCGGAAGTCTCCGTCAAGACCGGCGAGTATCGAGACCGCGCTCGGGCAGTATCTGAAGGCGCTGGAGGTTCGGCGGAAAGTCGGAGACAGGCGGGCGCGGCCATCGAGTCCTACAACCTGGGCACGCTGTTCGAGTACAGGGCCGGTACGGCGCGGCGGTCCAGTCGAAGGCCGAGGCCGTCAAGACCTTCCGAGAGCTCGACGATCGTGGCGAATGGCTCCCGAAGGTGCTGGCATGCGTATGGCAGCGCGCTGGCCCAGGCCGGCCGATTCGAGGAGGCGCAGAGGATGCTCGGCCGAAGCGCTGCCGATTGCCCGGGCGATGAAGAACGAAGGGCTCATCGCGCAGATCGTCACGAGTCAGGGCGACGTCCTCTACTACAAGGGCGATTTCGGCAGGCGCGCCGAAGGAATACCAGGATGCGTGGCCGCCAGCGTTCGCGCGAAGCTGCAGCAGGAGGAGATCGCCGACCCGGCTGAATCTCGCGAAGATCGCGATGAAGGACGGAAAGTCGGCCTGTCGGGCAGAAATGCTGAGCCAAATGGGCGCGGACCCGGAGCGGCGAGGACTGAAATTCGAGTCGGCGGAGTACTCGCTGCTGGCGGGCGAGGCGGAGCTCCGCGTCGAAGCGATACGAGCAGGCGAGGGCGCAGCTCGACTCGAGCCGCAAGCCGGGCAGAACAACTGGGCGCTCGCACGCTTCTGGCGCAGGCGCACCAACTTCTCGCAGTCGCCTGTGCCGCCAACGGCGACCAGGCTGAAGCACGGCGTCACGCGACGACCGCACGGCAAGCGCTCGAAGCGATCCGGAAAGACGCCCGAGAGAAAGACGTGCGGGACGATCAGATCCTGCAGCGATCGGACTTGAAGCCAATTCTCCAGGATACCGTTCGCTGAGCGGGCCGGCGGCGCCGACCCGCTCGCGAGCGACAAGCGCTACTTCGTCATGCACATCCTGACAGACCTCTCCCGCCGGCGGCGGCGTGAACTGTTCGTCAGCCGTTTCTGCGGCGCCGGCCAACACACAGAGGCGATAGGTCTGGCCCTTCGTGAACTTCGCCTTCGAAAGGGCCAGATTCGTTACGATATTGGTTCGCGACGCTTCGCCCAAATGATGCCGTTGGCGTTGAGGGTGCCATGGATCCCCTCGGCTATCGCCGATGATCGCGTCAGGCCGTTGGTGATGTCCACGACCGAGAGCACGAGGACCGACTCCAGACCTGGTACGGCGTTGCAGGTCGCCGGATCGGTGACTCGACGGTAATGGGAAGTGAGCTTCCGAGCTGGCCGACCGCGCCGGACACCGGCTTGATGATCTGCATGTTGAATTGGCCGTCCGCACGATCGACGACGATGCTGTCATTGAACCTGATCACTTCGTCGTAACTCCATCGTCGCCGCCGTAGAAGACGAGCGACGGATCGAGGAAAACAGATCGTGCGGGAAGGGATCACGAAGCAGTGCGCTGGCGCCCTGGGGAGTCGATTCCCACAACGCACGGGCTCCCCGCGATGGTGTCGGTGACGTTGCCAGGGAAGGTGACGGTCACTGTGACTTCCGTCGTGTCTGGAACGGCGGACCGCAGAATTTCCCGGTAGAAGACCGAGCGGCCCCTCGAGTAGGTCTTCGGCGTCGGGTTTCCCGAAGGGGAGTCGAAGTTCTGCAGCCGGCAGCGCACATCCAGTGACGGAGCACAGACCGCGAGACACGGTGCCGTTTGGGTCGTACGTCACCTCGATCGCTTGAATCGCAAGCGACGTCGCAGCGGACACAATACCCCTCCACGCGTGTGGTCGAACGGTCGATTCAAGAAATTTGGCCGTGCCCTCCACGCCCGCCGTGAGGTTCAGGAGTCGGACGGTCTGGGCTGCGCGCAGCTCGCCGTTTACCGCGACGCCTCTCGGCGCACTCGTGAGACTGGCGACGACAACGGCGTTCCGCGCGCACCCATCCGGAATTTCGCCAATCGCCATTGCGCGCAGTCAATGCCCCAGAACGCCTGGGTATCGGGATCGACGGCGACCTCACTCCAGTTCTTCTGCGATTCAGATTCCGGACCGGCGTTGAACGTCTCGACGACTGCGCCGAGCGAGTTGAGGCGCTTGATCTCGCGCTTGTCGGCGATGAGAAGCCCGCCGACCGCCGCCGACGGCGTCACGGGCGGTGGGGGGGTTGAACGCACATCAACCGGCGCCAGCAGTCGCAGCCCACATGCCGTGCCGGGATTTGGCAGCGCCTTGAAGATTGCGACCGGCGCGGGACCGCCGGGCTTCTCCACTCCGGTTATCGTTCGGATCTTTCTGCCACCGGACACCACGTACAGCGTGCTCTGATCGGGGCTGAGGTCGATGCCGATGCATGCCGTGGAATCTGTTGCGATGTTGAACGTCCGAGAGAGCGTTCCTGTCTTGGTGTACCGGTGGATCGTGCCGCCGGCGACTTGCTACATAGATGGTGCCGTCGGCGGCAATCGCCAGCGATCGCGGCGGGGCTGAGGTCGAGATTGGCGTCCCGACAGACCCGTGCGGATCGACCGAGGCGAGCGTCACAAGGCGCCCGTTGCCTTGACCGTCGGTGTTGGTCACCAACAGGTTCAGCGCTGCATCGAACGCAAGCCCGGTGTTGGTGCCCGTGAGCTCGTCGATATCGATTGTTTCCTTCAGTGCGCCGTCCGCGTTGGCGAACAGTTGCACCTGGTTGTCGAACGCAACGGCGACGTCACCGAGCGCCCCGGCCGAAGCCCAATCGGCGCTGCCGCGCATCGAAACCACGGTTCCGGCGACGAGTAGGCCCACGACGACGCGATGGAGCCTTCGACGGTCAGGATTCATGAGAACTCCTCTGCTGAAGTTTTCCGCGACATGCGGTGCGGGCGTATCGCTACACCTCGAATTCGCTCTCCACAGGTCGGCGAACTCACGCGTTCTCGCCCGCCGGGTCAATGGAGCCGTGCTTGAATCTTGCGGTTGAGCTTGTTCGCGGCAAGTCTACGACCGAAATGACTCGAAAGACAAGGTTATTCGGGGTTGCCGGAGAGTATGAGGAGCCCTGGCCCAGCGGCCGAGTCCCGGGCAGGGGCGGCGAGGCCGGTCTGGGAATCGAACCCAGCGGCACGACCGCGAGGCCGCGCCCAACGGGTTTGCAGCCCGCGAGGAGCCCAGCTCCCTCCACCGGCCATGTGGTGCGTGGCGGAACGACTCGAACGCGCTGCCGGATTGACCGAATTCGGCAGTCCTCGTCCTACAGCTCCGACACCTTCTTCTGCGCGTCGCGATACCGCCGCGACGTCGTCGGCACGCGCGAGTAGGCGTCTTTCGCCTTGGCGACGTCGCGCAGCCGCCGCTCGAAGATCTCGCCGGCCTCCCACCACGCGTCGTGCCGTGTCTTCGGGAAGTACGAGCCCAGGGCCGGTCAGCGCCTGGGCCTGCAGGTCGTACCGCTTCATGTCGTCGTAGAACTGCGCCAGGCGAATGAACGCGGCCTCGGCCGGGGCGGTGTGCGGATACGCCTCGGTCAGCTGGCGATACGACACCAGCGCGGCAGGCACGACGCGCTGCAGGACCGGATCGGTGACCTTCACGTCCTCGCGCTCCTCGATGGCGGCGCGTTGCGCCAGAGCGCGCGGAGCGACGTTGGTGGTGGGGAAGTTCGCGACGATCTGGTCGAGATACGACCGCGCGAGCTTGGTCCGATCAGGCTGCTTGGTCTTCTGGACGAGGTCGGCCATGCGCAACAAGCGCGTCGGCCGACGCAGGGTCCTTCGGATAGGTCGCGCGCAGGTCCGCATAGGCCGCCAGCGCCGCGTCGATGCGTCCCTGGCGATCGTAGATGCGCGCGATGAGCAACCTGGCCTGCGATGCGTTCGGGCTCGTGGGCCGCTGGCCAAGCGCGCTCTGCAGGCCGGTGAGCGCGGCGTCGAACTGCCCGCGCTCCATGGCGGGCAGCGCGGCTTCTACGGCCTTGGCGACCGGGTCGGGTTCGGCAACCGGCGGAGGTGCGGGCGCCGGCGCGGGCGCGGCGGCCGGCGGCGTCGCCGCGGGCGCGGAGGCGACCGGAGCCGCGAGCGGCAGGCGTCCGGCGCGTCGGGCGCGGGTGTCGGCTTGTGCCGGTGCCGGGGGAGGCGCTGGCTCCGGCGGTGCCGGGACGACAGGCTCGGCGGATCGGACTCGGCTCCGGTGCCGGCGGCGGCTCGGTCACCGGCGGAGCGACGGGCTCTGGCGTCGGCCGCCGCGGCTGCGGCTGGTTCGCTCACCGGCGCCTGAGACTCGACCGTCGGACGCGTCAGCACGTAGCCCACGGCCGCGCCGCCGACGGCCAGCACGCCCACGACCGCGGCCGCGATGGCGGTCGTGTTCGACTTCTTCGCCGGCTTCGCCTGCGCCGGAACCGGCGGCGGCCTGGCGAGACCAGGGCGCCGGGACGGCCGCTGCGACTCGAGGCCGCGGCCGGCACGGACTCCGCCGAGCCGGCGGCGCCGCCGCGGCACGCCTGGCGTGGACCCGCTGCTGGCCGACGGCCGCCGGCCGTACGCCCGAGCGCGATTCGCTGAGGCCGCCAATCGACACGCGCCCGGACTCGCGGTCGCGCTTGAGCCGCGCGAGGTCCGACTTCAGATCGGCCGCGTGCTGATACCGCAACATCCGATCCTTCTCGATCGCCTTGTCGATGATGCGCTCGAGCTCCAGCGGCACTTCCGGGTTCACCGAGACAATCGGCGGCGGCGTGCGGTTGAGGATCGCGTCGAACACCACCGCGGCGGTCGGGCCGGCAAACGCCTGGCGTCCCGTAGCCATCTCGTGCAGCACGACGCCCAGCGAGAACAGGTCCGACCTGCGTGTCCAGATCCTCGCCGCGCGCCTGCTCGGGCGACATGTAGGCCACGGTGCCGACCGCCATCCCGACCGTGGTCAGAATCTGCGCCGCGACGGTCTGCGCCGTTGCGTCCAGCGCCGACGCGCCCGAGCCGCCGGCGGCCAGCTTGGCCAGCCCGAAGTCGAGCACCTTGGCGTGCCCGCGCTTGGTGATGAAGATGTTGGCGGGCTTGATGTCGCGGTGCAGGATGCCCTGGGTGTGCGCCAGCTCTATCGCGTCGGTGATCTGCACGCCCAGGTCGAGCATCGTCGGCAGCGGCAGCGGCTTGCCGCCGATGAACCGATCGAGCGGCTGGCCTTCCAGGTACTCCATCGCGATGTAGCGCTGGCCCTCGAACTCGCCGATGTCGTACACCGTGCAGATGCCCGGGTGGTTCATCGACGAGGCGGCCTTGGCTTCGCGTTCGAAGCGTTCGAGCGCCATCGGGTCGCGCGACAGCGCGGCCGGCAGGAACTTCAGGACCAGCGTGCGGCCCAGGCGGGTGTCTTCGGCGCGATAGACGACGCCCATCCCGCCGGCGCCAATCTGGTCGATGACCCGGTAATGTGAGAATGACTTGACCAATCATGCTGACCGCAAGAAACGCAATCTTAGCAGGGTCCGAGTGGATACCGTACAGATGAGGTGGGCCAGGTGGCGGAACTAAAGTTCCGCCCTACGTGGCCGTCCGCGCTACTTCCGGCCTTCCGGCAGACGACGTTCGCCGGGGCCGTCGTACACCGCGTCTTTCGGGTCGATTTGCCGCATCGGCCGCTCCCGCAGCCGCTCTTCGTGGGCGTGCGCGATCAGGCCCGGCACGCGCGAGATGATGAACAGCGCCGCGCCGAACTCGTGATCCAGGCCGATGTCGCCGCAGATGGCCGCAATCGCGCCGTCGACGTTGATGGGAATCGGGTCGGCCTCGGTGCGCTTGGCCTTGCCCAGCACGCGCTCCATCACCCGAAGCAGGCGGACGTGCTCGCCCTCGACGTCCAGCTCGTAGGACATCTGCAGGAGCTTGTTCGCCCGCGGATCGCGGGTGTGCAGGCGGTGGCCGAAGCCGGGCACGCGCTTGCCCTCGGCCAGCATGCCGTGAACGACGGCCTCGGCCGCCTCGGTGTAGGGCGTGCCGCCGCGCACCAGCTCGAGGCCGCGGTCCAGCACCTGCATGCAGGCCTCGACGTCGCCGCCGTGATACGCCCCGAACCCCAGCACGCCGGCCGCCACCGCGGCCCGCAGCGGCGCGCCGGTGGTGGCGACGTTGCGCGCCACCAGCGTCGAGGGCGGCATCGCGCCGTGGTCGACCGACGAGACCAGGATCGCCGTGATGATGCGGCTGATGGCCGGCGGCGGCAGCTCGCCCTGGAGCAGCAGGTAAATCGCGTCGCCGAAGCTGACACGCCCCATCAGCTCGTCGAGGGCGTATCCCCGCACCAGGATGCGGTTCGGCTCGATGTAGGTGATCGAGGTGCGCCAGGCTTCGTCGGACTTGGAGGTCGCCGGGTTTGCGGTCGGTCGTGGCCTCATGATTCCAGCGTCCCATAGAGCCGGTCTCCGAAATCGCCGAGACCGGGCAGGATGAACTTGTGCTCGTTGAGCGCGCGGTCGACAACGGGCGTGTAGATGTGCACGTCGGGATACCGGGCGGCGACCACGGCGATGCCTTCCGGCGCCGCGACGATGCAGGCGATGCGGACCGCCCGCGCACCGGCCTTGGCCAGCCGATCGAGGCCCGACACGGCGCTGCCGCCGGTGGCGAGCATGGGATCGATCATCAGCACGAAGCTGTCGGCCAGTCCCGGCGGGAAGCTTCGCGTAGTACTGCGAGGCCACCGCCGTCGTCTCGTCGCGCTGCAATCCCAGATGGCCGACCCGCGCGTTGGGCACCAGCTCCAATACCGCGTCCAGCATGCCCAGCCCCGCCCGCAACACGGGCACGACGACGACGTCGCCGGCCACCTGGCGTCCGGGCGCCAGCTCCAGCGGCGTCTGGACGGCCACGTCGCACGTCGGGACGTCGCGCAGGGCCTCGGTGGCCAGCAGCACGCTGATGCGTCGCGCCGCCCGGCGGAACTCCTCGGCCGGGGTGCGCGCGTCGCGCAGGGTGACCAGCGCGTCCTGGACGAGCGGGTGGGTGACGAGATGGACCGGCACGGTGGAACTATACATTGAAGAATTGACGATTGCACGATTGCACGATTGCAGATGAATTCGGGGATTGGGGTAGATTTCGCAGATGTCGAGACTGAATATCGCGTCGTGGGTGGCGCTGACGAGCGTCGTCACCGCCCTGTCCGCCGTCGGCCTTCGGCTACGGCGGATCAGGCGGTCGTGCGGGATGTGGCGCTCGTGGTCACCGGGGGCACGGTGGTCACGATGGACGGCAGCCGCCGCGTGCTGTCGCCTGGCGCGGTGGCGATTGACGGCGAGCGGATCGTCGGCGTCGGCACGCCCGACGAGATCGGCCGGGCGTTCTCCTCGAAGCACGCCATCGACGCGACCGGCAAGATCGTGCTGCCCGGGCTGGTCAACACCCACGGCCATGCCCCGATGGTGCTGTATCGGGGCCTGGCCGACGACCTGGCGCTGATGGAGTGGCTCGAGAAGTACATCTTCCCGGCGGAGGCAAAGACGGTCTCGCCCGAGATGGTGCGCGTCGGCACGCGCCTGGCCGCGCTCGAGATGATCCAGAGCGGCACGACGACATTCACCGACATGTACTACTTCGAGGAGGAGATCGCGAAGGCGACCAGGGCCGCCGGCCTGCGCGCGGTGCTCGGCCAGACGATCATCCGATTTCCGGTCGCCGACGCGAAGACTCCCGAAGAGGAGCTGGCCCGGACCGAGGCGTTCATCAACGCCTTCAAGGGCGATGCGCTCATCACGCCGGCCGTGGCGCCGCACTCGGCGTACACGCTGGAGAAATCCACGCTGCTGGCCGCCGCGACCTGGCGTTGAAGTACGGCGTGCCGCTGGTGATTCACCTGGCGGAGACGGAAGACGAGGTGCGGATCCTGAAGGAGCAGGCGGGGCTGACGCCGGCCGGCTATCTCGAATCGATCGGTTTCTGGGCGCCGCGCACGATCGCGGCGCACGGCGGTGTGGGTAAACGACGAGGACATCGCGATTCTCAAGCGCCGCGGCGTCGGCGTCTCGCACAACCCGGAAAGCAACATGAAGCTGGCCAGCGGCACGGCGCCCGTGCCGAAGTATCTGGCGGCCGGCGTCGCCCTGGGCCTGGGCACCGATGGCGCGGCCAGCAACAACGACCTCGACATGTTCGAGGCGATGCGGCAGGCGGCGTTCCTGCACAAGCTGCAGAGCCGCGACCCGCGCGCCGTGCCTGCCTCGACCGCCCTCGAGATGGCGACCCTCGGCGGCGCGCGCGCGCTCGGCATGGAGCGCGAGATCGGATCGCTCGAGACCGGCAAGCGCGCCGATCTGATCGTCGTCGGCATGCGCCGCGCCCGGCAGACGCCGCGCTACGACGCGCTGTCACATCTGGTCTACGCCACCCACGGCGACGACGTCGAGACGACCATCGTCAACGGGCAGGTGCTGATGCACGAGCGCAAGATGTTGACGCTCGATGAGGCGACCGTGCTGCGCGAGGCGGAGGCGTTTGCCGAGAAGGTGCGCGCGGCGGTTGCGCGGAACCCGTGAACCTGTGAACCCGTGAACTCGTGAACCTGTGAACCCGTGAACCTGTGAACCCGTGAACGTCGAGGTTCAGTCCAATACGCCGATGTAGGGGAGATTGCGGTGTTGCCCGGCGTAGTCCAGGCCGTAGCCGACGACGAACCGGTCCTCGATCGTGAAACCGATGTACTCCACCGGGACGTTCACCTTGCGGCGCGACGGCTTGCTCAGCAGGCACGCCGTGCGCAGCGTCTTCGGCCCGCGGGCGCGCAGGATGTCCTGCAGGTAGGTGAGGGTCAGCCCGGTATCGACGATGTCTTCGACGATCACGACGTGACGGCCGTCGAGCGCCATGTCCAGATCCTTCAGCAGGCGCACCTCGCCGGTGGTCGTCGTGCCCTTGGCATAGCTCGACACGGCCATGAAGTCCAGCGTCGACGGGATGCGCAGGGCGCGCACCAGATCGGCCAGAAACACGAACGCGCCCTTGAGCACGCAGACCAGATGCAGGGTCTCGGCGTCGGGATGATCCCTCTCGATTTCGGCGGCCAGGCCAGCGGACTCGTTCCTGTATCTGTTCCGTTGACAGTAAGATAGGGGGCGCGCTCATCAGGGAGCGAGGCTACCACAAGGCTGGATGGAGACGAAGCGGTTCGACATCATCACCGAGGCCGATGCCCGCGTGCTCGAGCCGGGCTCGACGGTGCGGCTTGCCGCGCGCGGCCACATCACGCCGCTGGCGGCCGACACGCTCAGGGAGCGGCGCATCACGGTGATCGGCGAGGACATGCGCGCCACGCCTCCCGGGATGTCGCTTGTGCCGGTGGCCGACGTGCGACGGATCGCGATCGGCAGCGACCACGCAGGCTTCGACCTCAAGGCGCATCTGATTGGCGTGCTGCGCAGCCGCGGGCTGCAGGTGCAGGATGCCGGCACGCTCGAGAAGACGCCGGTCGACTATCCGGACGTCGCGGCCGCCGTGTCGAAGATCGTCGCGCGCCAGGAGGCCGACGCCGGCATCGTGATCGACGGCGCGGGCCTGGGCTCGGCCATTGCCGCCAACAAGGTGCGCGGGCATCCGCGCCGCCATGTGCCTGAACGAGACCCTGGCGCGCTACAGCCGCGAGCACAACGGCGCCAACGTCCTCACCCTGGGCGCGACGCTGCTCAATCCCGACGAGGCCGTCGCCATCGTCCTGCGCTTCATCGAGACGCCCGATGCGCGAGCCCCGCTACATCGCGCGCCTCGAGAAGATCGCGCGGTTGGAGAACTCGTGAAAGTCGTGAGGCTGAAGGTGAGTATCCACATGGATCCCTCCCAACTCCGGCGGCTCGTCGAGATCATCGTCGAGGAACTCGGCCAGACCGCGCCGGCAGGCGGCCAGCGGACCGTGCCGATGCCACGGCGTGCTGTACGACTGCTGTCCGGACCGCGTGCGCGGTGTGCTGGATGCGGGGGCGACGCGCCTGGGCCTGCACGCCAGCGGGGGCCCCGCCGGCCAGGTGGCCTCGCTCATCGATCACACGCTGCTCAAGGCCGACGCCACGCGCGCGGAGATCGAAAAGCTCTGCCGCGAGGCCGCCGAGTTCGGGTTCGCGACCGTCTGCGTGAACCCCACGTGGGTGGCGCTCTGCCGCCCGCTTGCTGGCGGGCAGCCGTTCGGGAGTCTGCTCGGTCGTCGGGTTTCCCCTGGGCGCGACGACGCCGGACGTGAAGCACTACGAGACCCGTCGCGCGATCTTCGACGGCGCGCGCGAGGTCGACATGGTGATCAACATCGGCGCGCTCAAGTCCGGCGATCTGCGGCTGGTCGAGCGCGACATCGAGGCCGTCGTCGCGCCCTGCCGCGACGCCGGCGTGACGAGCAAGGTCATCATCGAAGCGGCGCTGCTGACCGATGAGGAAAAGGTCACCGCATCCACGCTGACGAAGGCTGCCGGCGCGGATTTCGTGAAGACCTCCACCGGCTTTGGCCCAGGCGGCGCCACCGTGGCCGACGTCGCGCTGATGCGGCGCGTCGTCGGGGCCGAGATGGGCGTGAAGGCGGCCGGCGGCGTCAAGGACTTCGCGTCGCTCGAAGCCATGGTGGCTGCCGGGGCCACGCGGGTCGGCGCCAGCGCGGGCGTGCGCATCGTCCAACAAGCCGGCGGCGGCACCGCGACCACGCCTGCGCCAGCGGGTTACTGAACGCTGACTGAACTCGCGCGATTCTTTCTGTGGCTGGGCGCGGTGGGCTTCGGCGGGCCGGTCGTGCACCTGGCCCTGCTCGAAGAGCACGCGGTTCGGGTGCGGCGATGGCTGACCGCGGATGAGTTCCTCGAGCTGCTCGGCCTGACCAACCTGATTCCCGGTCCCAACTCCACCGAGATGGCGATGGCCATCGGCTACAAGCGCGCTGGAATGCCCGGCTTGCTGGTGGCTGGCGTCTGCTTCATCCTGCCCGCGCCCTGTTGACGACGCTGCTGGCGTGGCTGTACGTGCGCTACGCGAGTTGCCGTGGCTGCAGCCGGCGCTTGCCGGCCTGGCGCCCGCGGTCATCGTGGTGATGGCCCAAGGGGCATTCCGCCTTGGCCGTGACGCCGTGACGGTCTGCCATGGACGTCGCCACGATGGTCGTCGTCTGCGGGCTCGCGTTGTATGGCGTCGGCGAGATGGCGCTGCTGGTCGGCGCCGCGGTGGTCGGCGCGCTGCTGCCGTTTCACACGCGAGGGCGTCGCCGCGATCGCCGTCGTGCTCGGCGGGCGTGCCACTACTGGCTGCCACCGTGCAGCCAACGGCCACGCTCGAGAACCTTGGCGTGTACTTCCTTGAAGTTGGCGCCGTGCTGTACGGCGGCGGGTACGTGCTGGTGGCGTTTCTGCAGGGCCTGGTGGACCATCAGGGCTGGCTCACCCAACGACAGCTGTTCGATGCGGTCGCCGCCGGCCAGGTCACGCCCGGCCCGGTCCTCACGACGGCGACTTTGTCGGATACGTCGTGCTCGGTCCGGCCGGCGCCGTCGTCGCGACGCTGGCGATCTTCCTGCCGGCCTTCGTCTTCACGCGCTGCTCGGCCCACTGACGCCATGGCTGCGCCGCTCGGCGGTTGTGCGGCGCGCCGTGCGGCTGACCTCGGTTGCCTCGGTCGCGATCGTCATCGCCGTCACGCTCACGCTGGCCGGGAAGGTCTGACTGGCCCGGCGGCATTGATTCCCGTACTGGCATCGATCGTTGCCGCCGTGGCGGGCGCCGGGGCCGCGGGCGTGTTGATAGCAGGAATCTTCGCCAGCGTGCTTGTGGCTGGACTAGGATGATTCGTTGCCTATTCTTAGTTCCTGTGTTTGAACGTGTCCTCAGGAGAACGCCGTGGCGAAGAAGATTGCGGACATCGAGTTGAGAAGCCTGGCGCTGGTTGGCGCGCGGGCGCGCCTGGCTGCGCTTCAGGGGGAGCTGGCGTCGCTGCTGGCGACCTTCCCCGAGTTGCGCGGCGCCAAGGTTGTCGGCGGCCGACGGCTCACTTCTCAAGCGCAAGAAGCCTGGCCGCAAGCGTCCGATGTCGGCCGCGGAGAAGAAGGCGGTTTCCGAACGGATGCGGAAGTACTGGGCGGATCGGAAGGCGGGGAAGAGGTAGTTGTGAGTGCCGGGTGCCGGGTGCCGGGTGCGGTGACTGAGTGCCGGAGGTGCTGACGTCCGCCTTGGCGCTCCCCTCCCGGCTAATCGAGCCTCCCCGACACCTGCAGACCTGACACACGTCCCTCATCCACACGAAACGGACTGACGAGATTCTCCGCTTCATCCCACTGCACGTCGATCTCGCCCTCCACTTCGACCTGCAGCTGCCCATCGATCCGCGCGCGCAGGTTGGGACTGATCACTACACGATCGAGTTCGAGCGTGTTACGAATCCAACCAAACGTCACTTCCGCAGGATCGACTTTCCCTGCCGTTGCCCCAACCCAGTGCAGGCACTCGCGATCGCTGGCAAAGTGCGCGGGGACGCGAATGCGCGAAGGTATGCTCGCGCTGAGCGCGTTGACCCGTGTCGGTTCCCAATCGATCTGGCGCACGAGGCGGTCGGTTGTGACGTCTGCCATCCCGATTCCCATCGCGTTGCCATAGCTCTGCGCGGCGAGCTCGCGGACGAAGATCCGTCCGATGGACGGCAATCCGGGCCACGGGTTGTATTCGCAGGCGGGTCCCCGATTGACGACTCTCGCGTCCATCCCCGTGCCGCTGATCGGCTTGCCCATCTCGTCGACGATGAGGACGTCGAGATCGCATGGCAGCATGGGCATCCAGGACTTTGCCAGTGCGAGGTTCTCTTCATCGCGCTGTTCCATGCAGTCAGCTGGAACGGCATCGAGCCGTGCGGTGTCGTGGTGCGCATCCTCGAGGATTGCCAATCCGCCGATCATCTTTCCCGATTGCAGCACGTGGCGGCCCACCGTGCGGATGATGTGCTCGAGGCCGAGCCGCTGAGCGTGCGTGTGGGTACTTCTGTGCGCCCGCATACTTCCCCAGGCCGATGGCCATCATCTTCATGAGCCCGCTTTCGATTCGGCCGCTGAACGTCGTATGCCACTTCACGCGCGCGACGATCATCACGGCGTCGGCCGCATGGGCTTCGGCATCCATGAAGACTTCGATCCCATCGTCGGTCTTGCCGAGCGATACGACATCGGCGCGACTGACGACGGGACAGCCCATCGACTGGTCGGTAATCCCGAAATGAGCGAGGACGTCGGCCTGGCCGTCCGGAGTCGCAGCACCATGACTTCCCATCGCGGGAAAGACAAATGGCGACATCCCCCGCGCGCGCCAGGTACTGCACGACGCTCTGGACGATGGTCGCGAGATTGGCGATGCCGCGACTCCCGACGCCGATTGCCACGCGGGCGCCGGGCCGAAGCCGCGCCGCGAACTCGCTGCGCTCGAGCTGCTGACGCGCCTCGCCACGGACATCGGCAAGGCCGAGGTGTGGGAACTTCTGGCGGGCGACGAGCATGCGGGATGGGAGCATCAGGCCGGCGTTTTCATCGATTATCGACACTTTGCCTTCGCCAATGTCGGATACGGGAGCGCGAAAGCTGGAGCGGGCTACGGGAACCGAAACAGATTAGCGGGTTTTCTTAACTTGGTGATGGCGCGCGGCTTCTGGTGGCAAGCGCTTGATCCTCAAAGTGTTGACGCTGCGCAAACGTGTACTGGCGTTCGCGCGATTTCTCTCTGTTCACCCGCCGTTTTGGAGATTCTGGACACGGTCTCAGGCCTGGACGTAAACCCGGACTGCGAACAGGCAACTGCGGTTCATCGAGCAACGTTACTGAATCACTCTGAACTGCTGGGACGTTTCAACAAGAACGGTCGGCGCCCTGGCTGGCGGTGAGTCGGAGAACGCTGAAATCAGCAGCGACATGCCCACTCCCGATGTGACGCCAACGAGCGCGAAGCCGTAGGCCCACGCCACTCGTGTCCATGGCCAGGTGCGCGGCTTGCGCCAGTCCCGCGCGAACGAGTCTTCGAGCAGCTTCAGGAAGTCGTCGGTGATCGGCCTGGGCGCCGCCGCGCTCCACAGGTCCCACACGAGCCACGCCGCGACGGCCATCAGCAGCAGACCACACCACGCGTTGAGCGCCGCGTTCAGGGCGCCCGCTCGGTACGCGACGCGTTCGCATGGCAGCGCGACGGGCGGAGCGGCATAGCAGTTCGTGAAGTCGAACACGGTGACGATGCTGTGAGGCGCCGAGGCGATCAGTTGCGTGCCGAAGCCAAAGACCACGTACAAGAGCACGCCCATGGCGAATTCCCATGTGCCCAGCCTGACCCACGCGTGAAACGAGTCCGGTGGAATCTCCAGCCCGCGGGGCCGCCACGGGCTGACCTCTTGCAGTCTCCGGTTAGCCACGTCTGTCCTCGATTGAAATCACCGTATTGCCGCGGCGATTTCCCCATGGCGGCGGTGCGCCGTCGCCGACGCGGATGGTGATCACGGGAAACGGAGGCACATCGTTCGACCATGTCGTGTGGCAGTCGCTCACAATCACCAGCAGGTCAATCGGATCGTGCGTCCTCTCGATGAACGCGCGCAGCCCGACATCCAGGTCCGTGCCGCCGCCGCCGTACAGTTCGACCTGCCCGGCTCCAAAGACCTTCCGCACGTCGCGTACCGCGGCATCGCAGCACGCGACGACGACGTCTGCGCCGTACCCGAGCTGGCGGGTCAGGCCCGCCAGTTCCGCCAGGGCTCGCGCCAACTGTGAGTCTTCCATCGAGCTGGAGGTATCGATCAGAAATCCCGGCCGCGGCCGCGGCTGGTGGAAGCTGGGCATGAGGAACTCGCCGTAGCACGCCTGCCGTCGATGCGGCCGCCTGTAGGTGCGGTCGTACCGGCCCAGCGTACTCTCGCGCAAGGCTCTGCGGACCACATGACGGATCGTGGCCAGGTAGTCGACCTTCGGTGCGAGGGTGGCGTGGGCCCACCGGCGCCACGCAGGTGAGACCTCGCCAGCGTAGGGCGAGATCTCGTCGATGCGCCGGGCCACCTCGCGCCGCACGAGCTCGGCCTTCAAGCGGTCGACACCAGGTGTCCCTCCCTCGCGCTCATCGTCTGCCGGCAACTCCCAGAATCGCCGTTCGCCGTGTGCGCCCGACCCGCAGTCCTGCCCGGCGTGCCCGCTTTCACCAGCCGCCTGGCGTCTATCTGCACGGGGTGGTGCCGGCAGCTGCTTGTAGTAAACCTCGGCAGTGTCCCCACTCTCCAGTCCGTACTTGGCGGGTAACGGCGGATCGCCTGGCAGCGGCAGGCCCTCGGCGTGGAGATCGTCGTTGATCTCGCAGTCGCCGGCAGTGTTCCAGCGCCGATGATCCGTGATGCCGGCGGCCTTCTTTCGCGCCTCGTGGTCGCGCAGCAGGTGCCCCACCTCGTGAATGAGCAGCGTCGCGTTCTCTTCGACCGTGTGCCGCGCCACCCACGTGTCGTTGTAGTACAGGCGCCACTGCGCGTCGACGGCCATGCTGTCGATCAGGTCCGTGGCGACCGGAATCAAGCTGAAGAGCGCCGGCGCGAAATAACTGCGTTGATAGGCCGCCCGCACGCGAGCCGCCTGCAGCGCACGGGAATACCCGTCGGCTTCTCGATCCGAGCGGCGAATCAGATCGCGGAATGTGAACTTCACCGTCAGTCCCGCGGCACGAGCTTCGCCATCTGCATCAGCTCGTAGAACGGACGGCACTCCTCGGGCAGCTTCATCAGGCCCTCGGGACGGTTCCGTTGGTCGCACAACGTGCGCGCCGCAGATGCCGGGATGTCTGCGTTCTTTCGGCACGCGACGCCGAGCGCGATCATCGCCGCTTCCCACCGCGGCGGCGTGTTGTTGTTGATGACGGCACCGGCGAGCGCGTAGCACACGGCATAGGCGCGATCGACGCGATCGGGCAGCACGAAGCGGCGGGGATCCTTCAGGATGTCCTCCGGATCCGGCAGGTTCAGGGTCTCGCGGTACTCCAGGAACGGCAGCGCCTGGTCGCCCACCAGGCCGGCGAGCGCCGCGCCTTGCAGCACGCGATTGCCCGGCGACACGGCGTCGATCGCCGCGAGGAACCGTGACGCCAGATACCAGGTCCGGCCCGACGGCCACGGACCGCTCCGCCGGGCCGGATCGGTGGGAGGCGCCAGCCAGGCGTCACGACCGGCAGCCCTCACATACGCGGCAATCGTCGCCCGTTGGCCGTGATGGTATCGGCCCAGATAGTCGGCCGGCAGCACGGGCATGCCGCCCGGCGCCGGAAAATCGCTCACCATCAAATCGCACCAGGTCTCGTGATCCATCGGGAACTCGCCGTGCCACAACCGGTTCGCCATCGGCGCCTGGATTTCCTGTCCGCCGGCGGCCCATTCCACCGCATTGCTGGCGCACAGATACACGACGCCGCCTCTCCCCGGCTCGTAGTCCGGCAGCCGCAGCTCACCGCAGACGTTCTCGGTCAGCAGGCGCAGCATCGCCGCCTGCGTCGTCGGCGGAACGGTGGTGAGCTCGTCCAGGAAGACCACCACCAGGTAGCCGTCCTCGGCGAGGCGCTGCGCGTCGCGCGCCCAGGCCATGGGCAGCAGGCGCACGCCGTCCGGCGTCGACACCGGAAAGCCGCCGAAGTCCTGTGGTTCCCGAATCGATCCGACCAGGACCACCACCTTGCATTTGATCCCGACGCGATCGAATCCCGCCTCGAGGCTCTTGGTGAACTCCGTTTTGCCGACGCCTGGAAAGCCGGTCATGTGCATCGGGATACGGGCCTGCAACCCGATGGCGATGAGTTGCACGAAATGTCGGAATTCCACAGCCGGACTCCCCCGAGACCATAGACACCGTCTTTCACGCGACGGCCCAAG